>NZ_QAJG01000005.1:165000-215020 GCF_003046425.1 Leptospira borgpetersenii serovar Javanica | reverse complement strand
ACCCAAAATCAGGGTGGGGCGTAAGTTTCACAGAGGATTTGTAGTAATTCCGACAGATTTATCTTCAGATCCAAGTATTTGTGGGTAAGGTTATGGCTCTTTACTAGTGCTCCTCGCGAAAAATTGATAGTGTAAAACGCTGGTTCGGATTGTAATAAGTCCATCGGAACGGTTTCGCGGTTTTGTGTATGATTTAGAACTTGTCTCAAAACCTGAGAAAAGAAATCGGCTCCCAAAGCTCGTAATAAAGCGAAAATGTAGGAGTTCCCACGGATCATGGCTCTTTGATAATTTACGGGCTTTCGAACAGATTTTATTGTTCGTGCACTCTTGTCGGAGTTCTTACGATTCCAAGGTTTTGGGACAAGTTCTTAATAAAGACTTTGATCTGTGTTACAAAATCGCGAACAGAATGAAATACTCCTCTACATATACACTGCCTGGAAATGATCGAAAAAAGACCTCGACTTGATTGATCCACGAGCCGTAAGTCGGCGTGAAATGAAAGTATCAGTTCTTGTGTCGAGCGTCCGTTCTTTTACTCGTTGCGCTTTGTGGGTTGAAAGATTATCAAGAATAATATGAATCTCATAATCCGCGGTTTACCCGCCCGTCTGTGAAACAAATCGAAATTTTCAGGTAAGTTTCTAACTCAAAGGAACGATTTCCGATTCTTGCAGATATTCTATTTCGGGTGATTGACCATTAGAACTTTTGAATTCGTTTTGTCACGAACGGTCGTAATGGATTTTTCTTTTAAGATTTCGGTTCGGGCCTTTGTAGGGCCAAATACGAGTCGATTCCGATTGAAGCAACTTTTCTATTTCTACTTTTCGATAGATAGATTCAAAAAATGGAATATAATTGAGAAATCGAAAGTGTCGCTCGGATTTGTTTTTTAAAAAAGGAAATCGCTATCAAATCTAAGTAGTAGGGATTTGATATGGAGCTTGTCGGGATCGAACCGACGACCTTCTGAATGCAAATCAGATGCTCTCCCAGCTGAGCTAAAGCCCCTTGTCAATACCGGATGGGCCTGATGTGATTTGAACACATGACCCCACGCTTATCAAGCGTGTGCTCTAACCAGCTGAGCTACAGGCCCGGTAAGAGACATGTTTTTGGCTGAATTTCCAAATGCAACAGTTTTTTGTTAAAAAACGTTTTCGGCTCCGGAATTAAAAACCGTCTCTGCGGTAGACTCGAATCTGATGATCTAAAAAATCCGAGATTACTAAGTGTCGGTTGTCGGGTGAAATATCGAGACCTGTAGGTTGGTTTCCCGCTTCCCAAAATTCTTTTACCGTGTCGGTTGTCGTATCGATAACGTACACTCTTCCGAGAACCAATCCTTTTTTGAGATATCCTTCGGTGGGATTGTTCGGGCCTCTGCAAGAAACGTAGAGATATTTACCGTCAGGAGAAAGGGCAATCGTATTCGGTTTATCGAATACTGGGATCGTCTTCTGAACTTTTTTTTCTTTTAAATCGTAGACTTCGATCTTACTACAACACATGTCCGAGACGTATATTTTATTTTCCGTGTTGCCCGGAACGATATGGCGTTTGTTGCCGGGAGGGCCGATCGTATCAATCAGCTTTTCTTTTTCCATGGAATAGATTCCGAGCCTACCACCTCCGGATTCCTGATTGCTTGCTGAAAATTGAGCGATGTATAATTCTTTACCGTCTTTGGAGAGAAGAAGACCTCGAGGTAAACCGATCTTGTCGGTCTTTCGAATTTCCATTTTCGTTTTTCTATCGATGACGGAAATGTCTTCGCTGATCCAATTCGAACAATAGACTAAATCTCGGATCGGATCATAAAGAAGAATTTTGGACCACTTTCCCGTAAGGTCAATGCTCGTTTTATAAACGAGAGTTTTGAGATCGAAGACGTGAACTGCATTCGCCTGCATCTGACTAACCCAAAGTTCGTTGTGTTTAGGAATCGCGATCGTTTCCACAAAACCCAATTTCTTTTTGTATTTTTCGGGAGGAGAAAGTCGGATTGTTTCACCGGTTTTTATATCCAAAACGTCCATCCCTTCGTCTTTCAAAAGGGGAATTGCAAGTCTCGTGTTATCGATAAAACGGACACTTTTGGGTTGTATTCCGGTTTTGAATCTTGTGATAAAACGATGCGTTATGCCTTCTTTATCGAGTGCGATTAACTTCTCGTTTAGCTCCTCCGCGTTTTTTGCACGGAAGAAGGAACTTTGGAAACCCGGAGAAGAAAGTTTCAACTCGATACCGTCTTTGTAAAGGGGCACTTCCATTTCTACGAGGGCGATGTTTTTATCGGTTTCTAGAATTTTGAAAGGAATTGTCTCTTCTCGCGATTGAATCACGGTTCCTTTGTAAGGATGTACACTGAATTTAACGGTTCTTTTTTCTCCGTCGGAGGGAGAAGAAATTAAGGAGGAATTTCCGCTCCCACAGCAGATGAGAAATAGGAAGATCGGAATCAAAAGTATTCCGTTCGGTTTGAAGAATTTTTTTTCGGAATTCGAGTTCAAAAAGCGCTCCTGAAGTTATAAATTCTTTTTCGTGTATGTTTGATTTCCGAGAATCAAGTTGACCCAGTGAAAAGGACGTATTAGAAAATGATAAATTGCAAATGTGATTCCGAACACAAAAAGTAGGTGCAGGAGAAATTTCTCGGCAAGCCCTAAGGAAGTATGAACCACGAAGTAACCCGTTAAAAGTGAGACTGGGTGATGCACTAGATAGATCGGAAGACTCGCGGTCCTCATATATTCGGTTCCGTTATTTTTAAAATCGAAAAATTTCTGAAAGAGCCCGATCAAAAGGCGGATCATCAGCCAACCGGCGGCGCATTTAGAAAGAATATGAAGGATTCTTCTCCAATCTCCCGTATAACCGAAGTAAGACCAGAACGGATCGATTCTGCTGATCTCGTAAAAACCCCAGAAAGTAAAAAAAGCAAGCGGGGCCCAAATCCAAAAACGATCCGACCTAGGTTCCAAAAGGAGAATTTCGTTCGAAATCAGAAGACTTCCACAAAAAAAGAACGTGTAGTTATAGATGAAGTTTACCGGTTCGATCGCAAACCAGGATTCGTCTTTCATAAAGTAAAAATTGATCATACAAGTTCCGGCAAAGCTGATGAAAGTAAAAACTGTGATCGTTTTCCATTCCTGAGCGAAACCTTGTTGATCCGGTTCCTTTCTTAAAAACGTCGTCAATAAAAGAGTGATCCTTCGGGTAAAAAGATGCAGGATCGTAAATAAGATTAAAAAGTAAAGGAACCAGAGATGGGAGGGGCGAATCCTTCCGTTTAAGAATATTCTAAAGTAGAAATCGAAATAGGAAATTTTCTCTCCCGCTTGTAAAAGGGAGATATAGGATTGCATTGGTGCAAAAAGTAAAATTCCTGCCACAGTCGGAATAAAAATCCTGAAAATTCTCATCCTCAAGAATTCGTTCAGAGTTTTGGCGCGAAAAATCGCTTCCGTGAAATACCCGGAAAGGAAGAAAAAAAGAGGCATTCTAAAAACGTGTACCCATTCTCCGAATACGTCGAAGAACTCCGATTTTTGTTCGTTTCGGAGAGGATATTTTATCTCGGCGGCATAAACGATCGCGACATGAAATACGAGACCGATTAAAAGAGCAAAAGAACGGAGATTGTCTAAATAAAAAAGTCTTTTTCTGGTTTTTGATAGGATCGGTTGAGGGTTCAAGTGTCCACCGTATATTTGAAAAGAGAGTCTCGAATAATCAGGGTCGAAGGATCTTCTTTTATTTGTTCCACCATTTTATCTTTTACTAATAGTCTGATGGAGCTTACTAAGTCTTGGTGTTCCAATCCGACTCTAAGGATTGCCCATTTGATGAAATGATTCAGAGGAATTCGATAATTACTTCCATCCTGTTGTCCGTTTGCTTGCGAGAAATTAATCAAAGCGGAGGTCACTAAATTCTTTTTATCCGCTTTCAAAAGAGTAGCGATCGTCTTATTCGTTTCTCTCAGTCTTGAGGTGAGAATTTTAACGATCTTCATGGAAAATCCGGGATTTGTTCGTATCAGATTGAAAAATGCATCCTTATTGATTGCTATGAGCAAAACGTCCGTCCTTGCAACGGCTCTCGCACTTCGAGGCGTCTTATCGATTAGAGCCATTTCGCCGAACATATCCCCCTCTTTTAATTCTACGAGGAGTTTATAGGCTTCTTTTACTTTTTTATGAATTCCTACTTTTCCTTTGGCGATCAGGTACATCACTTCCGCTTCTTGATTTTCCTCAAAGATAATATCGGATTCCTTGAACTCGACACCCAGCTTATGGGTCATAGATTCTGTTATTTCCATAATTCTTAACGGACCTGAATTATAATTTTCCAAAGATTTTGGTTGTTTTTAGGAATTGAAGATCACTTAAAAAGTCTACACCAGCTTCAAGAGTTTGGAAATCGGAATCAACTAAAATCCGAAGACCAAATTCTAAGGCGATGTATAGAATTCTAAGTTTACAAGGAGTTCTTACTTTTTTGGGGGAACAAAAGGAGCGTAGAAATTTTATACTCAAACCGGCTTCGGAAATTGCTGTTGACTCACATCGTATCTAAAATAATTTTTCGAGGTCTTAAAAAATGGTAAATGGACCGGGTTCTTACAGTTTTTTCATTCCGAGTTTGTTTGGGATTGTTTTTTATATTTCTCCTACTGATTCCGGCGTACTTTCCCTTTTCTCGATGGAAGGGGTCTTTTGCTCTTGGAAGTCAACTGATTGGTTTAGGAAAATTACAAAGTTCTGAGGAAGGGAAGTCGACGATCTACGCGCCTTGTAAAATCGGAAAGGTGGTTCGTAAGGATTCGTTTTGCTTTTGGATGAAAATGCGGCGGGCTCCACTTCGAAGTTTTCAGGAATCGACTGGAAAGCGATCAGAAGATGATTCCTTCCGTAAAGTATAAGGTCGATTCTCTATTTAGAAAGTTTTTACGAGGATCGTATCGGGAATACAAACTGGATCTCTGAGATGATCGAAAAAATACTCGAAGAAAAAAATATCCCGTAAAGCTCAAGCTTTCTGGGGAAGGAAAGAATATGGATTTTACAATACCTAAACAAGTCGAAGAAGTTAAAAAAAGAATTCGAGACTTCGTGGAAAATTACGCGATTCCGGCGGAAGTTCATTATGACTACGATCATGGTAGGATGCCTGAAAAAATTACCGAAGAACTCAGAAAAAGAGTGAAAGAACTAGGGCTTTGGACTCCGCATCTTCCTAAATCCGAAGGTGGCCTCGGACTTGATATGGTTGGAACGGCGATCATATTTTCCGAGCTCGGGCGTTCTCCGATCGCTCCTTATCTTTGTAACTGCGATGCGCCTGACGAAGGGAATATGCATCTCCTTCATATTGCGGCAAATAAAGAGCAAAAAGAAAAATACTATGATCCGCTGATTCAAGGGAAAATTCGTTCCGCTTTTGCGATGACGGAACCTCCGCCGGGAGCAGGGGCTGATCCTCAAACTCTTGCTACCAATGCGATAAAAGACGGAAACGAATACGTAATCAATGGGCGCAAATGGTATTGTACGGGTACAAACGGTGCGAGCTTTTTAATCGTGATGTCTAAGGTGGCTGATTCTTTTCGAAGAACCACGATGTTTCTTGTACCTACGGATGCGCCCGGTTATACGATGGTGAGAGAAATCGGAGTGATGGGTTCTCATGGTCCGGGAGGACATTGCGAATTAAAATTCGAAAACGTTCGGGTTCCCGAGTCCGCAATATTAGGAAGAGTGGGTGAAGGATTCAAATGGTCTCAAGAACGTCTCGGTCCCGCAAGACTCACACATTGTATGAGATGGATCGGACTCGCAAGAAGATCCATGGAGATTGCAAGAGAATACGCACTCAAACGGGAAGTGTTCGGACAAAAACTTGCGGATCATCAGGGAATTCAGTGGATGTTCGCGGAGTCTGCACTTGAAATTGAATCGGGTTATATGCTTACCTTGAAAGCCGCGCATACTTTGAGAGCGGGAGAAGATGCAAGACAGATCATATCGATGGCCAAATGGCAAGTCTCCGAAACTCTTTGTAAAACGGTCGATCGTGCGATTCAGATCTGCGGTTCACACGGATATGGAAGAGACATGAAACTCGAATTGTTCTACAGAGACGCAAGGGCGGCTAGGATTGCGGACGGGCCGACCGAAGTCCATAAGATGGTGATCGGAAGAAATCTGATCAGCGGAAAAAGCGATTTTTAATATTATAATTAGAGAATGTCATGAACGATACGGAATTAAAGAACGTTCTGGAAAGATATCTTTCCGAAAGATTAAAGGGAAAAACCGAGATACATTCCATGGTGTCTCTCAGCGGGGGAGCCTGTCAGGAAAACTTTGCCGCGTTAATTCAAGTATTGGACGGACCGAAAAAGGGTTCTTACGATACGGTATTTAGAACCGATAAGGAGTCTGCGCTTCTTGCGTCTTTGAGTCGAGAGGACGAGTTCGGAGTCTGTGACCTTGCTTATAATGCGGGAGTCAATACGCCGAAACCTTTCTGGTTGGAGACGGACCGCGGAATTACCGGAAGTCCTTTTTACTTTATGCAAAAAATTTCCGGAAAAGCGATCGGAAGATATGTCGTCAAAGATCCTTCGCTTAATAAAGTAAGAAAACAGCTCGCTATCGATCTTGCGAGGAATCTTGCCAGGCTTCATTCTATCAAACCTTCCGATTGTAAAAATGAGGCGTTGAGAAAAACGCTTTGGATGGGACAGGATTCGAGCGATAAGACCGTCGCAAACGGGTCGATTCGCTCTTTGCGATCGGAGTTGGAAAGGATCAAAGACGCCTACCCTGCAATGGAGATGATTCTCAATTGGTTGGAAAAGAAGGCGAAACCTTCGGATGATGTCGTATTAATACATGGGGATTTTAGGACCGGAAACTTTATGGTAACTCCGGAAGGATTGCAGGGAATCGTAGACTGGGAGTTTGCTCATTGGGGAGATCGTCATGAGGATCTCACGTGGCTTTGTATGAGGGATTGGAGATTCGGTAAGTTGAATAAGGAAGCGGGAGGATTTGCGGATCGTAGCGAATTCTACGAGGAGTATGAAAAGGTTTCGGGCGTTAAACTTGATTCGGAAATGGTCACGTATTGGGAAGTGATGGGAAATCTCAGGTGGGCGATCGGATGTATTGGTCAGGCGGAACGGCATCTTTCCGGAAAAGATAAGGGAATAGAGCTCGCGGCGATAGGAAGACGAGCTTGCGAGATGGAATACGAAGCGATGAGGATTATAGAAAATGCAGGATAAACCGACGTCTACGGACTTGCTCGAAGCGATTCAGGATTTTCTAATGAAGGAAGTGCTGCCGCAATTTAAGGATAAGGAGCTTCTTTCCTATAAAACATTAGTAAGTTGGAATATGTTGGGGGTTGTCTCTCGGGAGATCCGTTCGGGAGAAGAGTTGTTGGATAAGGAGTTGGGCCGTCTTGTCGAGCTTCTTAATAAGAATTTAGTAATCCCTCCCACGCTGGACAAAAAGAAAAACCTGGCTCATGTTTGGAACGTGGAACTACGGGATAAGATCCGCAGGGAAAAACTTTCCTCGGAAAATTCCCGATATTGGAATCACGTCAAGGAAACTGTAAAAGAAAAAGTCGAAGTTATAAATCCGAGATTTATAACGGAACGTTAGTTGCTCATGTCTGCCGTTCATCTGGTTCGCCACGGCCAGGCAAATTCCCAGGGTGAAAACTACGATCTCTTGACACAACACGGAAAGAATCAATCTTTTGCGCTTGGAAAATTTATGGCGCAAAACGGAGAATGTCCCGATCGGATCGTAACCGGAACTCTTCGAAGGCATATAGAAACCGCGGAATTTTTTATGCAAGGTGTGATTTCGGTCGTCGGCGACCGTAAAAAATACAAAGGCGGCTCTTTCGTCCATCGAGATGAGGGCTGGAACGAATTTTCGACGGAACTCTGGAGCGTTTATTCCGAATTGCTCTCTTCCAAAAGATCGGAATTTGCAAAGACACTTTCTCAATTCGGTAAGGTTCGAGTTAAAGGAGGGATCAGGTCTGCGGCCTTATTTTTGAAATTGACGGAGGAAATTCTGAGATTTTGGAGAGAGGGAAAAGAAACTCCGGAAGGAATCGAAACTTACGAAAGTTTTGAGAATAGGATATTCCATTCTTCTAATATTTGGTTTTCTTCGAGAAATCAGGAAAGGACTTTCATTTTTACCTCGGGAACTCCGATCTCGTTGGTATTAAATCGTTTTCTGCGCCAGGATGAAGACTGTTTCGTTTGGATGCCCTGGATTTGGAATACTTCTTTGAGTACGTTTCGACGGGTAAGAGGAAAATATTTGCCGGTATCGATCAATGGAGTTCCTCATCTCCCCGACAATTTAAATCGAACTCTACTCTAATCGAATCGTACAATACGTTCGATCGTGTACGAATGAATTCTGACGATCCGCATTGGATCGATTCCTTTCAAGATTTTGGAAAGGTGTTTAAAAAGGAACCTGCTTTGAGAATTTTAAGAACGAGAAAAAGGTCGACGAAATGGGTGGCTAACGTTTAAACTGGTCGTCGTCTGTGCACGCTTGATGACAAATTCAAAAAATCATTCGCGATTTTCGGCTTTCGATTTTGGGTTCTTGGTATTTTGGATCAGTGTGATTTTGGTGATCGCGTCTTTTTTCGGAAATTATTATTACGAAGAAAGGCATCTAGACAGGCTTATAGACAATATTCACTGGACCGTTTCCTATTTATGTGCGGCGGCTCTCGCCTGGCTCGGTTATTTTTCCGCCGAAAGCGGAATTCATCGTTTTAGACTTTGGTTCGCGCTCGGTCTTACGGCAAACGCGCTCGGACAATTTTCTTGGGCGGTTCAAGTTTATCTTGATTATTACATAATTCCTACTCCGAGCGATTATCTTTTTCCCTGGGTGGCTCCCTGTTTTGTCATTGGATACTCCATTATAGTTATTGAATGTGATCGAAGTAGGATCCGAACGGCTGTGTTGGACGGGTTAGGACTCATCACTGCGATTCTCACTTTTTCTCTTGCGTTGTATCTTCCTCAAAGGGAGGGGGTTGGAATTTCTCAGCTTCTCCCTTTGATCAATCATCCAGTTTCTTTTTTAACCGCGGCGGCTCTAGGAGTTTTACTCATTCCTCTTTTAAGATTACAGCCGGATAAGTCCTGGTTTTTTTTCATACTCGGTATGGGAGGAACGGGACTTTGTTGGTTGTTATGGAACGCGTTTTTTATCGTGCAGATTCCTCCGGATGGAACCGTGCTCAATGCGGGTTTTTCCGTTTCCGCTTTAATTTTGGGGTACGGAGCTTTGACTTGGGAACCAAAATTCAACGACTGTCCAGTTTGGGGAAGAAGGTTCGAAGCGGCGCTTCGTTTATTACCGTTGTTTGAAGTAGTTGCGAGTTCGATTACGATCGTACTTGCGGGAACTCTCAGCGGATTGCCCGAAGGAGTTCGAATTATAGCGTGGACTGGAACTACGATCGTGGTTGTGATTGCGAGCGCCAGACAAACCTTTCTCGTGAAGGAAATGGCGAATGCGGAGCAGGAAATCCGTTTGATCAACGAAGGACTTGAGGGGATCGTCGCCAAAAGAACGGAGGAGTTGAGGACCGTAAATCAATATCTCACTTCCAAAAATGAGCAAGTGATTCGGGCGATCGAAAATTTAAAAAGTACACAAAAACAACTGATTCGCTCCGAGAAGATGGCCGTTCTCGGACAGTTGGTCGCCGGAATTGCGCACGAACTCAACACACCATTAGGCGCCATTGTTTCTTCGAACGAAGGGATTCGGTCCATATTGTCCAATTCTTGGGAAGGTCTTCTAAGAAATTATTCGAGATTTACGGAAGAGGAAAAAACGATTTGGGAAAGACTTTTTTCCAAAGGAATTGCGCTGAGGGAATTTTACGATACCAGAGAAGAAAGAGTCAAAAGGAAAAAAATCGCAGTTTTGTTAAACGACTTCGGGTTTTCCGAGGTTATGCGTCTCGCGGATATGCTCACTGATTTGGGAATTAGTCCCGATTATGTTTCGGAGAATTTTAAGAATCTGCCTCAAAAAGAAAAACTGATCATGATCGTACAGAATGCTCTTTCTCTTTCCGGTCTTGCCCGGGCGAGTTTTACGATCGAGAAGGCGGCGGAAAAGGCCTCCCTTGTAATACAAGCCTTAAAGGAATATGCATATAAAGATCCTGCTGAAACGACGATGGGGCCTGTGGATGTACGTAAACAATTGGAAACCGTATTTACGCTTTATTATTCGAAATACAAGACTCAAGTGGAGATCGTTCGTGATATGCCTGAAATTTCCTGCGTTTGGGGAAATTCGGAATCATTGACTCAGGTATGGATTAATTTGATAGGGAATGCACTTTATGCGATGCATTATAAGGGGAAAATGATAATCTCCTGTAAGAGAGTACAGACCGGTTTGGAAATTGCGATCAAGGATAGTGGAAATGGAATCGAAGATACCATACGAGACCGCATCTTCGAACCGTTTTTCACCACAAAACCTTCCGGCGCGGGAACCGGTCTAGGTTTAGATATATGTAGAAGAATCATAGAAGATCACAACGGAAAGATCTTTTTTGAAACTTCGGAACAGGGGACCACTTTTTTCGTGATCCTTCCCGTTGCCGAACCGTCTCCGGAAAAATTAGAAAATTCTACTTTCTTAATATAATCTAAGCTTTCTTTTTTATCTCTTCCGTGTTATTTTTATGATTCGTTTTGTTCGGAATGTTTTTTCCTTTGATGAAAGCCGGGCGTTCTGCGAGTTCTTCGTTCCAACGTTTTAAATTCGGAAATTCATCCAGAGAAATTTCTACCCAATCGTGTATGTTGACCCAAGGCCAGGTTGCGATATCGGCGATCGATAATTCTTTCCCGGCTAAAAATTGACTTTCACCAAGTCTTCTATCCAAAACGGAATACAGACGTTTTGTTTCGTTTTGATATCTGGAAATCGCGAAAGGAATCTTTTCGGGAGCGTATTTTAAGAATACTCCGGCTTGTCCTTGCATTGGACCGACCCCGCCCATCTGAAACATAAGCCATTGTAGTGCGATACTTTTTTCCTTCGGATCTTTCGGTAAAAATTTACCGGTTTTTTCCGCGAGATAGATCAGAATCGCTCCCGATTCGAACACGGCAAAGTTTCCATTGTCCGTGTCGATAATCGCAGGGATTCTACCGTTCGGATTAATTTTCAAAAACCACTCTTGTTTTTGCTCCAGTTTGTCCAGATCAATCGGATGAATCGTATAAGGAATTCCTAATTCTTCTAACATGATGGAAACTTTTCTTCCGTTGGGTGTGGAAGCAGAATATAACTCGATCAAAGGTTTTCTCCTAAAATTTTTTAAATTACTTATTTCGGAGATTAGACGTTTGTCCTTTTTGAAATGTAAATAAAAAAGTTAAAGTTCCGAAGTCGATTTTATCCGTTTTTATTCGAAGAATTTGGCACGATTCGTTTTCTTTTTTCCGTAAGATAAAATAGGGAGGGAATGTAAACTAAGGTGACGAGTAATTCCAGAGTGAGACCTCCTACGATCACTGTGGCGAGAGGTTTTTGGATGTCGGAACCGATTCCGCTTGCGATCGCCGCAGGTATTAGCCCCAACAAGGCCAAAAGGACCGTCATGATTCTCGGCCTGAGCTGGATGACGGCGGCTTCGATCACGGATGATTTCAAATCCTTGTTTTGGTTTTTCTCAAGCATATGCAATAATCTTGATATAAAAAGAACTCCGGTCATAGTGGAGATTCCGAAAAGGGAAATGAGTCCTACACCGGCGGACACCGAAAAATTTGTTCCCCTGAAAAGTAAGGCGAGTAATCCGCCGCTGATGGAGATCGGAATGCCCGACATAGCGAGCAGGACCATTTGGGGTGTTTTAAACATTACATAGAGTATTAGAAAAATTGCAAATAATGTCAGTGGAATTACGAATCGTAGACGGGAAACTGCTCTGTGCAGATTTTCGAATTGTCCTCCCCAATGGATTTCGATTCCTTCCGGAATTTTGATTTTTTCGGCCACTAATTCCTTGGCTTCGGCCGCAAAACTTCCCTGGTCTCTTCCTCTTATGTTGGTTCTGACGGAGATTTGTCTTTTGCCGTCTTGTCTTTGAATGATCGTAGGACCGTCTTTGAAGTTTATATTTGCTAATTCCGAAAGTGGAATTCTCGCTCCTCCCGGTCCGGTCACGAGCAGCGTACGAACCGAGTCAATCGAAGAACGGAAATCGTTCGTGTATCTCACTACGATTTCGAATCGTTTGAAATCATCGTAGAGCATTCCGACTTTTTTTCCTCCGATCGCCGCTTCCATAGTATCCAAAATCTCGGAAGTGTTTATTCCGTATCTCGCCGCTTGTTTACGGTTGATTTCTATCGTAAGTTGTGTCTGATCTCCTTCCTGTTCGATTCCGGATTCCGTCGCTCCCGGAATTTCTGAGATCGTCGTAAGGATTTGTTCGCCTAGATTGCGAAGTATGTTTAAGTCTTCTCCGTTAATCAGAATTGCTAGATCCGAAACACTTCCCGTCACGGATTCCGTAACGTTATCCAAAATCGGCTGAGAAAAAAGAAAGCCGATTCCGGGAAGATTTTCCTGAAGTTCCTTTTTTATTTTAGAAAGAAGTTGACGTTTGGAAATTTTTTCTTTCCAGACGGAATAGTCTTTGAGTCCTACTAGAATTTCCAAACGGTTAGGCCCGTAAGGATCGCTTCCTTCGTCGTTTCTACCGAGCTGTGTTAGAACGGAAGAAACTTGTTCGTGTTTTAGGATTGTACTCCTGATGATTGGAACGTATTTTTCGGACGTTTTTAGGGAAATTCCTACTGGAAAAAAACAACGGATATTGATCGAGCCTTCGTCAAGTTCCGGAAGGAATTCGATTCCCAATCTAAAATAGGAAAAACTTCCGATTCCTAATACGAGGATCCATGTAAATGCGACGACCTTTTTTGGATCGACTAACCTTTTGGCGAGAAATAGAGAATAAAAATTTTGGATCTTAATGAAGATAGGATTTTGCCATTCCAAGGAATCGTTTCCGTTTTTTTCCAATTTGGATCTATACAGGAAAGTCATCAGAACGGGAATAAAGGTCAAAGCGATGAGCATACTTCCTGAAATCGCATATGAAAGGGTGAAAGCCATCGGAGAAAATAGTTTACCTTCGATTCTTTGAAAGGTGAAGATCGGCATATATGCAAGAATGATAATGGATATGGAAAAGAAAATTTCGATGCCGACTTCCTTTGTGCCCTCTATCGTGAGAGTTTCGATTTCTTTGAATGAAAGACCAGATATTTTTTTCCCTTTCGCCTCCTTGTATTTTCTGGAAATGTTATCTACGACCACGACTGCTCCGTCTACGATGATCCCGAAGTCGATAGCGCCTAAGGAAAGAAGATTTGCGGGGATGTTCGTGACTTTCATGAGGGAAAATGCGAATAAAAGAGAAAGGGGAATCGTACAAGCTACGACTAATGCCGATCTGACACTTCCTATAAAAAAGATCAAAACGAGAACTACGACGCTGATTCCCTCGAAAAGGGTTCTTGAGATCGTATTTACAGTAAAATTTACGAGATCACTTCTGTCGTACGTTGTTGTTAAACGAACTCCTTTGGGAAGGTAGTTACGGTTGATTTCTTCCAATTTTTCCTTAACGCGTTCCACTACTTCCGAAGGGTTCTCGCCTCTACGCATAGCGATCAGACCTTGAACTCCCGATTCTCTGAGTTTGATGTTGGAAGAGTGAGGATCTTTCAAAGCGTAACTAAAAATTCCGTCCGGTTGTTTGGGATATTCTTCGACGGAGGCAAGATTGCCGATATAAATGGGGGTTCCACCGGAAGACGCGATCACCGTATTTCGGATGTCGTCCGTATTTTGAATAGCACCTAATCCACGTACGGCGAAACTTTGGTCCCCTCTAGTAAGCGTATGTCCCCCCGTATTTCTATTATTGGAAGAAATCGTTTCAATGACGTCGCGTATGGAAAGATTGTAACGATAGATTCGATTGGGAGAAGTTATGATGTGATACTGTTTTACCAAACCTCCAAAGTTGATTACGTCTGCAACCCCGTTCACCTGACGTAAGGCGGGGATGACGATCCAATCTTGAATCGTTCGTAAATCCATTCCGCTCCATTCTTCTCCGGCTTCAATCGTATAACGGAATATTTCCCCGACCGGCCCGGTGAGAGGTGCTAAAGAAAGATTCGCGTGTTGAGGAAGATCCGCATTTCTGATTTTTTCCAACACGAGTTCTCTTGCGGTAAAGTCGGAGACTCCGTCTTCGAAGATAAGTTGTAGGACGCTGAGACCGAAGATCGTTTTGGATCTTCGAGTTAATACGTAGGGAACCGTGTTAAGTTCCCTTTCCAAGGGAAGGGTAACTTGTTTTTCCACTTCCAATGCAGCTTTACCCGGAAGAAGAGCGATGACGGTGACCTGCGTGTCTCCGACGTCTGGATAAGCCTCCTTCTTCAAGGTGTTCCAAGACCAAAGGCCGATCCCAAAGACAAATAACGCTAATAGGATTGTCGGGATTCTTCTTTTAAGGGAAAATTCTATGAGTCTTTCGACCATTCCTTAAAATCCAAAACTGATTCCCTTAAGAAGAAAAGCACCGTCAATTACAATCTCGTCTCCTTCGGATAAACCTTCTTTTATGATCGTTCTTTCCTCTCCGGAGGAACCCAACACGACTTGCTTTCTACGGAAAGAATGTTCATTCTCTTTTAGAAAAACGTAATTCTTTTCGTCGACCGTAACGATTGCACGATTCGGAATTGCAAGAATTGAAGAACGAGGATCGCCGAAGTCCACTCTTGCAAACATGCCGGGGAGGATTTTTTCTTTTGTGTTTTTAAGAGTGACCCGAACTTTTACGGTTCTTAAAACTGGATCGATTACTTCTCCGATGGCTTCTGCCTTTCCAAGAAAAATTTTTCCGGGAAAGGAAGGAAATTGAATTTTTACTTCTTCTCCGTTTTCTACTTCGCTGAGTTGAGATTCCGGAACGTCGCAGATGATCCAATATGAAGTACCGGAAACTGAATCGAGTTCTTTTGGATTAAAACCGATCGTTCTCAATTTGGATTCCGCTTCCGCTCCTTCCGCCTTGGCGACCGCAAAGTTGGACTCCGCTTCGGTGACGTCTCTTCTAGTCGCGGCTTGATTGACGTACATATCTCTCACTCTTGTCAGATCCTTGAACGCTTTGGAGGCGACTACGCGAGTCCGTTTGTATTCTGAATAGAGATGGGTCGTTTCTCCCGAATCGAAAAGGATTAGTTTTTCGCCGGAATTTACCGAAGTATTGATGCTTGCGATTACACGAGCCGAGGCCATTACGGAGAAGTCGGCGTTCCCCTTTCTGATTTTTTGATATACTAAACGTGCAAGCCCGGGATAATCTTTTGGAAATTCGATTTTTGCTCCTGCCTCAGTGACCTGAGGACTGGTTGCTTTTTCCAATTTCCGGTGTTCTTGCGTTTTCTTGGATAAGTTCCGATTATGTAGGAAGATCGCAAGAGTAAGAATGAGAAATCCCACGAACAAGATCGATTTCAGTCTTGTTTGATAGAATAGAATCAGTGAAGAGAAGATATTTTTCAAAATCATCTGCCAATCTCCAAAACGGTACTTCCTAACGTGTAATTGACGGATTCGAGACTTCCGATTCGATCCGATTGAAGACGAAGCATTTTCAGAAAACTGTCGCTGTAAGCTTCGAAAAAATCGGAGAATTCCAAAATTGTTAAATACTTTTTACGATAATTCTCCACCATTAAACTTGCCAGATTTTGATAATCTTTAGTAAAGGAATTCTTATATTCCAAGAGTAACCTTTCTTTCTCTTTGGCTTTCCCGACGGCGGAAAGAACTTCGGCTTTGATCTTGATTTTTTTTTCCTCGTACTTCGCTTTTTTTGAGGCGAGAATCAATTCCGATTCCCGAATGTTTCCTTGATTACGATCGAATGTGGGAATCGATATGGAAACCGTAAAACCGTAGTAATTATTGATGTAGTTTCCCGCGCGATCCCAACTTCCTCCGAGTGTTAAATCCGGAATTGCTAAAGACCTTTGGAGAGCGAGGTTCGTTTGTTCGGCCTTGATTCCAAATTCCAAGGCTTTAAGATCGGGCCTTTTTTCAAAAGCGATGGAAAGGAGTTCCTGGTCGCTTTTGGCAAGGATCGAATTTCGTTTTTCGTCTAGATCGGTAGTTTCGATTTCGAGGATCGCTTCCGAATAATTCGGTTCGTTGAGTAATAATTTTAGAATATTCTCTTTTTCTATAATGTCGCTTACTATTTCAGAGCGGTCCGTTTCGAGTCGAAACAGGATGGATTTGAGTCTTAGGACTTCGGAGAGCAAGATGTCCCGATTTTTATAGACCGCTTCCGAACTTTTAATCGTCTTTCGAATGGAATTGATGTTTTCATCGAAAAATTCAAGGGATTTTTTCAGAAAGGATAACTTATAAAATGTGACTCTCAATTCCAGTTTGAGCGCTCTTAAAAGGTCGTAAAAATCCTGTTCTTTTGTATTGGTATTCCATTGGGCGATACGAATTCGTTTATCACGTTTTCCCGCTAATACGAAAATCTGTTCGATTTGAATCGTGGTCTGACCGTTTCTTGTAGTATCCAAATAGCGGTTGGTATTTTGGTTATAGATGTTTTGGTCGATGGAAAGGATAGGGTTATCCCAGAGGTGGGTTTGAATGATTTCCGCTTTGGAAGCTTCTATCTCCAGGCGTTTTGCGAGAAGAGATAGGTTGTTTCTTAAAAAGGTCTCTTCCGCTTTTTTGAGATCGATTTTAATTCTCTTGGGAGAATCGAACTTCTCTTTGGAGAGATATTCCTCGAAAAAGGCCAGGGAATCTCCGTCGTTTTTCGATAGAATTTCGAATGAAAAAAAGAATATTATGATAAACTGAATTATATGGATAAAAAAGAAACATTTGGTCGATCCGTACATATTCGACTCCGAAATTACTTTTAGAGGAGGGTGATTACCCTAGGTTCGAAAGGCTGTTTTTAGGAGATTGGAGGAGGAAGGTTGATTAGGAAATATGAAAGTTTTTTATTAAATCCGATCTGGAGGACCGAAAACGTATTCGATTCGGTGGTTTTGGATTTGATCGAATCCTCAGGCCAAAATCGAGAAAGATCTTTGTATTTTCCTTCGAAAGAGCGGGAAGGCGGGAATTTTTCCTTTTTGATTGGGAACGCTCCGAGTTTTGCGCAAACGTTTTTTGGTTCTGCATTTTCGGAAGGCAAAGGCACGGACGAAAAAAGATAAGAACCTGTCCAGCCCCAGTTTTTTCCGTAAGAAAAAACTGGGGCTGGACAGAACCTTGCAGCTTGATCTTTCTGACAAAGTAGAAAACTCAGTGCGTTCGCTCCTAAGGGTCGCTCGGGAAACTCAACGTCTCGCTTCTATGGTTGCTCGACGGGTTTTGGGACGCGTTGTAAAGTAAAAAAGCCGGAAACAATGGAAAAGTGTGATTTCGAATGAGTCCGGTCGATTTCATGGGGAACAATTTCAACAAAACAAATTATTTTGAAAAGAATTTTAAAGTCTGTTCCAAAACTTTGAAATTCATTAGCTCAATCATAAATAAGTTGATAATAGAAAACGCGCTAGTTTCCACAGATTATGTTTCTTTTATGGATTGGGTTACTTAAGTGCTTTATTGAAAGGATATTTTTTTTCCAGAAAGTTTCAATCTCAAGAATCTTATCCGAGAAAAATAATAATACGGACACTCGATGGAACCGAATTTGTCGTGTTTGCGATTTTCTCTTGGGGATTCCCGAAATTAGAGGATATGTTTCGGATCGATTTTTTGTAGATTCTTCCGATTCCAATCGATCATTATAAAATTTGAATATATTTTGAAACTCATAAACGGATTTCTTGAGCAAATGCTGGTGTTTGTCTGGATTGTGGTATCCATAGAACCGATTCGATCCTGATCCGTAAAACTACGGATTCGTTTCCGTTTATGGGGCGATTGGATAAAAATTCAAGTTTATCGGATTTCTTTCGTGGTCGACAATGATCGGGATTCTTCGATAATGAGTTGATATCCATCTAGAATAAAAGAGTTTGAGTTATGGCTTGGATTTATCTTATTATCGCTTCTACATTCGAGATCGGATTTACGACTTGCCTCAAGTTATCCGATAATTTTACTAAACCGACATGGATCGGAGGTTTTGTGGTTTCTGCGGTTTTTAGTTTGGCGTTTCTGAACAAGGCGGTTCAGACGATTCCGATGGGAACCGCTTACGCAATTTGGACCGGTTTGGGGGCGGCAGGAACCATACTTGTCGGTATAGTAATTCACGGAGAACCTATCGATTTTTGGAGAGGATTTTTTTTGTCTACTCTAATTCTTTCTGTTTTAGGTCTTAAATTTTTAGTTTCGGAATAAAGGAATTTAAAAGCCGATTTTATTTAAAGTCTATTCCAAAATCTTAAAATAACGTGAGTTAACAGATACAAAGGCGATTGAAGCGTAGTGGAATTAGAGCCAAACTCTCTTAAACTCAATGCCTCACTTCTATGGTCGCTCGACGGGTTTTGGGACGAGCTATAAATTTTTTGGAATTCGAAAAGCGGATTCGGCGAAAAATGATCCCGGGAAATCAAAGATCGAATTTGTATGCGATAGGAAAACAGAGTTCTCACGAGTGAAAAAACGAAAAGTTCAAAGGTCGTCTTTTGGAAAAAAAATCAACTCAAAATAAGGATCGGATTTTATCTTTGGATCTATTCCGAGGAATGACCGTGGTCGGAATGATACTCGTAAATAATCCCGGTTCATGGTCTTACGTTTATTCTCCTTTGAAACATGCCGAGTGGAACGGTTGTACCCCGACGGATTTGGTGTTTCCCTTTTTTTTATTCGCGGTGGGAGCATCGATTCCAATTTCATTATATTCTAAAAATGGAATTAATCGAATTCGAGTCTGGATCGGAATTTGTATAAGAGGCATTAGTCTAATATTACTCGGGCTGTTTTTGAATTTTTTCGGAGAATGGACTTTTTCGGAGCTTAGAATTCCCGGCGTCCTGCAAAGAATCGGATTTGTGTATTGGGTCGTCGCAACTTTGTTTCTCATATTTCCGGGAAAGAAAGTGCTTGTGTTTTTAATTCCGATTTTGCTCGTTCATACTTGGATCTTAACACACATCGCTCCTCCTGGAGAATCGATGGTGTCTTTAGAGCAGGGAAAGGACATCGGAGCCTGGATCGATCGAACGATTTTCGGAGAAAAACATCTTTGGAAATTTTCCAAAACCTGGGACCCGGAAGGATTTTTAAGTGGAATCGCGTCGATTGCCACTTCTTTGTTCGGAGTAATTTGTGGGTTTATCCTTTTTCGGAGAGAAGGTAGAGGAAAAAATAGGGTTCTAAGTATCTTCGGGTTGGGGTTTTTATTCACTTTCGTCGGTTTATTATGGGATCGAAGTTTACCGATGAATAAAAGCCTTTGGACCGGAAGTTACGCGGTATATACGACAGGGCTCTCTTTTTTGTGTATAGGATTTTTTGAATATTTAGATTCTTTAATTCTTTTGAAAAAGTGGAACGGTTTGGATTTGAAAATCTTTTTTCAACCGTTTTTTGTATTCGGTAAAAATGCGATTTTAGTCTTTGTAGGTTCCGGAATTCTTGCGAGAACTCTCAATTTTTGGACGATCGTGTTGGAGAATGGAAAATCGGTCGGTGTCAAAGTTTGGTTTTTTTCTAAACTTGTTTTATTTGCAGATCCGTATCTTGCATCGTTATTATACGCGGTTCTTCATTTGTCTGTTTGGTGGGGAATTTTAAGTTTCTTAGATAAAAGGAAAATCTATATCAAAGTTTAAAACGACTCCAGAAATCTTTGAAGAAATGATCTTTCTGATAAAGCAGAATTTGGTTTTGGACGCGCCCTACGTTTGTTCTGTTCCTTTATTTTTTCGGGTTCAACCCCACGCATGTGGGGAATAGTATGGCATCACTATAAAGGCCGTACAGGATAGGCGGTTCAACCCCACGCATGTGGGGAATAGGCTAAAAGTTTGTATAGGAATCTTCAGAATTATGTCTGATCCTAAGATTCATCAGGAACATCTGCTTCTAAAAGAAGGCGGTTTGCCTTTTCGTTGAAAAAGCCTTTGAGATCTGAAAAAGGAGAAACTTCGTCTTCGGTGGTTATAGAAAAATCGGAATCATTCATGACTTCTATCTGATCACGTTTCGGATCGGGTTTGGACATGAGAAGTAAACCGTCGAAATCCATAATCTCGCGGGAAGGATCGCCGTGAGAACGGATGCCGTAACCCTGTTCCGAGTTGCTCGAAAACAACATGATCGCGTCGGATTTCCATTCTTCGGAAATTTTTTTCCAGATTCGATCTCGAACTCTCGCATTAATGGAAGCTACAAAAACGCCCGGCTTCAATTCAATGGCTAACCGCGACATCTCTCCCCTCTGAGAAGTCTTCACTCTCTCCAAAATCAAAACCACCATAGATCAACTCCTTGATATCGGGAATAATTCGTTTAAGTAATTTACTATGTTTGAATTTATCTCTGCAGGCGAAACGGACCCTTCTTTCTACGTTAGTCGCGTCTTCAGCAGTAATTTCGAAAGCCAAAGGGATCGTAATTTCAGCTTTATAAAGATCCGCAATATCGTAGACGAAGGACAACTGTTTGCCCGTATGAACAAAACCGATAGCCGGAGAAAAACCGGATTGAAGAATCGCCGCATGAACCACTCCGTAAAGACAAGCGTTTGCGGAAGAAAGAGCACGGTTGATCGGATCGCTCCAGTCCCAGCTGTTTTGGTCGTAAGATCTGCTCTTCCAAGGAACTCCGGAATTTTCGGACCATTCCCTGTAAATTTTTCGAACCCTCGCCCCTTCCAAACCGCGAATTTGTTCGATGGTAGCGTCCGCTGGAATTTCGTCCGAAAAACGGAACTGATACATTTTACGGATCACCGACACTCTTTCCTTCGGATTACCGTAAGCTTCCACCTGACGAAGTAAGTTTCTGGCGGAATAAGTACCTGTATAACCGGCGGAATAAAAACGAACTCCGCCTTCGCCCGTCCAAGCGAGAAGACACCTGCTATCCGAAATCCTTTTGATCGCTTCGTGAGTGATCGAGGTTCCCGGACCCAATAAAAGAAGGCCGATCGTTTCGATCGGAATAGGAACGACTTTATCCAGATAATGAAAACCGATGGATTTCTGAAATTGGTCGATCCTACCCTTTTCAAAGTATAAATGCGACCAATTGTCTTCAAATTTCGGAAGTTCTTGTAGGTTTCTGTTTGGCATAACGAATTGATTGTCGGATCTTGTAATATAAAAAATGAATATAATAAAAATTATTTATTTAAAATATATTTGTTTATTATAAATTAAGAATATAATGTGCGATGGCTATTTGTCGTATCTTTTTTCTGGTCGGTTTTTTAGAGAATTGAAAGAGATTAGTTTGAATCATACGGTAAGGTTCGTATATTTTGCATTGAATCAGGCTCTGTAATAAACATTCAGGGCACTCGATTTTATACGGACAAACAAGCCTGTTCGAAACGGAAGATTTTTGCAAAGATATAGAAGTCCTCACAAAATTGCGTCGAATCCAGAATTATTGGCTTTTTTGAAGAAAATCTAACGTTCTAACTTTTGAAACAAACTTACTATGGTATTCTTTTCCTATGTCCGAGGGTAAGGGATCGTTTAGAGGATAGGATTCGATTTTTGATCATTCGTTCAAATGCTTGATTTTTAAGACCGTAGTCGGTACAATCGAAGAAAAAAGAGGATGAACGATTATGACAACCGAAGCCACTCCAAAAACATATGCAACTTTCAAGGAATTTTGGCCTTTTTATTTAGGAGAGCATTCTCATCCGGTTAACCGCGCTCTTCATTTTATCGGTACTTCCTTTGCGATTGGTTGGATTTTGGCTGCTATCGCCAATTTCAATCCCTTTTATATTCTTACCGGATTGTTTTTCGGTTATTTCTTTGCTTGGATAGGCCATTTCTTTGTTGAGAAAAACCGTCCTGCGACTTTTACCTATCCGCTGAAATCTTTTATGGGAGATTGGGTAATGTATTTTTATATTCTTACCGGACAAATCGGTAAGGAACTGGAAAAGATCGGCAAAAAATAAGTTCCCTCTTAAAATATATGTTCCACATTTTGTGGAAAGATTCTGATTTTATGTGAGTTTCTGAACTTTAGATTGAGGTTCTGTGGAAAAAAAGTTTTCGTTTTTATTAATATTATTACCGGTCCTTTTTTTCACGATCAATTCCTGTAGCCGTGTTTGGAATATTGGGATTTTAAATCAAAAAGATAATAAAGTAACTCTAGTTCTTAAACTGCGGATTCCCGTTTTACAACATCATTTTCAATCTTGGATTACGGGAACGGAATTCCATTCTGGAAATCTACAACTTCCTTTTCTTGATTTGCGGAATTGGTTTCGGGTCAAATCGGGATCGATTACATATTGGTCGAATTGTTGGTCGAATCAATCGAAGTTCGAAGAAAAAATACAATTGCGGAACATTCGATATAATGAGGATCGCGGAGAAGTTTCTTTAGAATTAAGTCCTAAATATGCTTATTTCATAGATTGGAGTAATAACAACAATGATCCCCGAAGTCTTATTTATAGTTATTCTGAGATTCGAGTTGAGTCTTCAGTAGGAAAAATCGCATATAGCGGAGAGGAAATCTTAAATGCCTTTCAATATGATGAAGATTGCGAATGTTTTCTTATGACCTTGAAGTAAAATTTGTATATATTTCCTATTGAAAAAACCGACGAATTTTTATACCGACTTGATGAGACGAAGGTTGAAACCGGTGGCGATTCGAGTAGAAGAACATAAATCCATTGTATGTAAAATACGAGGAGATTCGTTTGTAGCGATTCGTCATAGGCTTCGTGAAATCGGCAGACTTTTAAAAAAATCCACTTTCGCTTCCGAACTCACGTTATTGAACACTCCTATTCGAGTGTATGAAAGTGATACCGAAAATAAACGGACGATTTTTGCAAAGATATAAAAGTCCTCAACTTACCTTACGTTCTCGCTAACAATAACATGCCGCAACCGAAAGCTTTTCCGGTACCGATTCCTTTGGTATAAGCGATCTTAAAAAGAGCGGGATCCATGATTTTAAGAATACCGGAAAAAGAGACGGTATGAATTTTAGGAATGGATGGGGACAAAGAACCTTTGATCTTATTCGCGGAAAAATCGGATTGAAATTCTACGACTGCGTTTAGGAGAGAGAAACCGTTATCGTTGCCCTTTTTACTCAACCAATTCAATAACTCTTTCTCGTGATAAATCCCGACTCTTTTCGACTTTAACTTTTGAATTTGGTCCTTAGTAAGAGTTTTTTTCAGATCTTCCAGTTTGGATTTTCCTTCCAAAAAGGAAACACGATCCGAAGGATCAAATTTGTCGGGGAAACCTTCGAGTTCTTCCTGAAACAAACTACGATAATCCTTAAGTTTTTTCGTGGGATTTGCGGTAAGGGAAAAGCGCAGAACTGCGCCGGCTTGAATAAAAGTCGGAGAAATTTGTTTGATTTGATTCCCGACCGGGATTTCCGTTAAAACCTTAAATTCTTGAAAGGCTCGTTCCCAGTTCGGCAGTTTTTCGGAAAATACAAGTATCCTTGGAGAAATTTTACCCGGATCGGAGTTATAATCCAATTGGAAAAGGAACGGAGAATTTTGAGGTTTGTCTTTCGACGAATATTCGGAAAAAGCCATCCACAACCTTTGATGGATATTATAAGGATTTTGAATCCAGTTAAAAACGATTTTATTATTAGTATTATGAGTATCTAATTTAAGTTGTGATAAAAACATATCGGTTCTCCTTTTGGTATCTGGCGTTCGTTTAAATATATCCCGAAATCAACTTTCTCGACAAACGTATATTAGCTTTCCGGAAAGGAGATCTTGAGATGATCTGAATGTTCAAAACTTGAATTAAGCGAGATCGGACCTAAAAAAAGAGGGCCCGATCTGCGCTTGAATTCAACTTCGTTTTCTATGGATCGCAACATAATAATCGCTTTCGCATTTGATTGACCGAAACATGGAGATAAAATTCGTATTTAAGGACAATCATACTCGGATCAAATTTTGGACACACTCTTGAAAAACTCCTTTCTATCTTGAAATTGCCATCTATTTCGGTTTAAGATTTCGTCTCTCCTAGAATGGGTATGATCTTTTTCTGAAAGTTCCGTTGGATCTTCCCAAAGATACAAAATCGCGGACGATTTGGAAGACAAATCTGCCAAGGGATCTTTGTAATCCGAGGATTCGTATTTCTTCATAAGAATTTTATTATATTCTTCGAATGCGTTCGGAAATGAATCCGAGCTCAAAATTTCGGGACACATAGGAAGAGCGATCGAACAAGATTTTCTACCTAAGTACGGAGTATGGATCGGACTCAAGAGAGCGTTTCTAATTTCCTTCAATGAGTAGGGAGCCCGTTTTTTTTCCGAGAAAGCTACGTCGTAAACGGCGTCCACTCTATAATCTCTGCTCGAAAGAATAGTCTCGACGTACTCCGAATCCAAAAGTTCGTCCTTTCTAGTAAGTAAAGACCGTTTAACGTTTCCGGGGCTTTGGATCGTATGATAATCTCGTAATAAATTTCCGGGATTGAGCGTTTTGGTGGCAAAAAAAACGCTTTTAACAAGTTCCGAAATTTTTCCATCCTCCGAACGATCGAATCCGAAAGAAGCCGAGATCAAACCGATGATTGCGGATTTAGTCGGAAAAGAATCGCTGGGACGATATTCGCCGACTGCGATATTTCCCCAAGAAATGAGAGGACCGTAGAGGCGAAAAACCAAATAATCTTTCATCTAATCCTCTTGAGCAAATTCTAATATTTCTTTTAAGGAGCCGTTGCCGGAGTCCACGTTGAAAGTTTTAAAACCCCCGGAAGCGCAGGAGCCGTATACTTTTTCGAAGTTTTGTCTACTGGATTCCAATTTCAAAATCGCCGCGTTCAAAATTCCTCTATCTTCCACGGAGTTTAGAAACGCGGTATGTAGGGATCTGGGTTGTTCGTTTCCCTTTTCCGCCATACAGTACAAAGCTCTCGCTCTGGAAGCGAAACTGTTTTGTTTTCCCGTGGGAGAAATCGTAGATGATGTTTCGACTAACGCTTTTATCGTACGTTTGGCGAGATCTTTATTACCGTTCAGATTGTTAAGAAGTTGTTCTCTATTGACGCAGATATAAAGATAAAAAAGACCGGAACCGAATTCCACTTCTCCTAAATGACCGGCTCCTACGTCTTCGATTCCGCTGTTTAAGTCGTCGACTGCCGTAAAAAAATCTTCTTCGATGGCAACTTTGTGAACCGTAATCGCGTGGGCGACTTGAACGGCCGCTTCGATGTTAAACGCGGGGTCGGAGGCGAGCATTCTACCGAACATGGCGATATCCGAAGAGGAATTTTCCTTTTTCAAAAGATTCAAATCCTCGTTGGAGGGTTCTTTTTTGGAATCGATCAGTTTTTGGATTAAGGAGGAAATTGCCTCGTTCTCCTCTTTGCTGAAATGAGTGAGTTGTTGGATCTCCAGATCCAAAAGCGGATTTTTTTCCAATTCTTTTTCCGAAGGATTTTTAAGTTTTCCGAATCTACCCGCGATCGATTTGCTCCAGGTTCTTGCGTTTTTTTCGGGAATCTTTCCATCCAATAATTTCTGATAGATTTCTTTTCCTTTCTCTTTGGTTCTCGTTCCGATATGGCCGGATAACGTTTCCCGAAAAAGATCCGAAGTTCTCCAGGCCCTTTTTAAGCTTTGAGAGGAAATACGAAGCCTATTCGCCCCTCCCAGCATTGCGGTTTTAGGTCTTCCTAAATCGTCCCGGTTCAAGTTGGAAGGGGGGTAGGAAGTGAGGAAATGAAATTGAATGAAACGGTTCATTGATTTTCTCCTTGTAGGTTTTCTGAATTTTCGAGGTTGTTTTCGCTTATTGGGGTTCCGTAATAATCGTAGGCCCAGTCTTTTTTGGTTCTTTGATTCCAAGAGTAAATGGAAAGGGAAAGATCTGAAATATTCGCTTTTTTCTTCAGGTTCTTGACGATCCGGACCATATTTTGGTAGAACAGCTCTTCCGAAAGTATATCCGAATATTATAATATTTTTCTGAAGCGGATCTCGTTGATGACCGGATTTTCTCCCTCTTTTCGCGCCATACTGCGAGCGAATGAAACGGAAGGATTGTCCTCTTCGATATGAGAAAGAATACCTGCAATCGGACCGATCTTATCCGGAAAAAATTGAAACCCTTCCTGGAAGAGTTGGGAGATCAGTCTGTGGGTATAAGGGATCAACAAAGTGTCTAATCCGTTGGAACATCTTCTCAGGGCGGCTCTGTCTCCCGTTCTGGATTTTAGATCGATCCACCAGTTAATTATAGTTTCCTTATATTTCTCTTTGTTTTCGTAAAATTTCATCGTCTTTATTTTTTGTTCCTTTTGGAGGTTTTTTCAGATACTATTAGTCCGAGTATGATTCGAGTTTTCGAACCGAGATTGGAGATTTTCAGATTTTTTCTCGCCTTTACGATTCTTTCGATGTTTTCGAATTCGAAAGAACCGGACTCCGCATACTGATCGAAAAGTTTACAAGCGGATTCGTTTAAAAGTTTGAGCCAGGTTTCTTTCAGGGCGGCAAAGTCCGCTACGCCTGAGATCAGATTTTCTTGAACGTTTCGAATCAGATCGTAGAAAGAATTTTCCGTATCTTTCAAAAAGGAAACGTCCAAAAACGTCAAATCCCCTTTGGAATCGTTTTTCTTATCAAGCCAAGCGTTACGCACTGCTTGACGAAGATTTTTTTTGACCTCCGTACTTGCATTTAGAATTTGTGAAACTTGTTCTTCGAATTTTTCGATTTTATCGGAAGGGATATTGAAAAACGGAATCTCGGATTCGTACCAACATCTGGCTTTCATATTGTCCATATCGTAACCGAAGGTTAAAATCGAAGTCTGTTCTCCCGGAATTTTCCGATTCAAAAAACGGCGAATGACCAAGGCGGCTTGATCTTCTTGCTCCTTACCCAAGGCGATCGTCTGCCAATAGTGATAGAGGATTCCTCCCGGTTGAGGATGATACGGAAACCAACTCTCCTTAGATTTGTAATAAGGGCTGAGAGGATGGATCCAACCTCCTTCCGAATAACTCAGACCGTAGGTTTTTGTATGATAGGAACGGACCAAAACGGAGGAAGAACGGTTACAGACGTCGCAAATACCGTTTTCCACATCTTTACGTAGGAGGATTCTTCTCGGATAGGACCAATAGACGCTCAAAGGATGTAGGTCTTTGGGAGTGGTCGTTTTCCCTTTCGATTGAAGATCTTCGATTTTCGGGTTGGTCCAAGGAAAGACGGATTGAAACGGAATCTTTTTTTGGCCGTTGACTTGGAAGTAGGATTTCGGAAGAACGTTGAGCCAGAGTTTCGACCAAAGAGAGTTTTTTTTAGGGTTTTTTAATTTAGAAGTTACGAATGTAGTCAAAGGTCCGCCGCCTCGAATGGACGTTAAGTGTCCTTGACCTCCGGAAGGAGAATTGGTCTGAAAGGAAAAAAGACCGATCCCCGCGCATTTTTCGCAGATCTGAGAAATGGAATTTCTTTTGATGAAAAAATCCTTTTTCAGTTTGATCGTATTTTCGCCTGGAGATTCGATAAACAACGCGGAGATATCAAAGACCGTATCCTCTTCGTTCAGGTTTGTATCCTGCATAAATCTAGGGCCGTCACCAAACAGCTCAAAGGCGGACTTTACTTTCTCCATCGCTTCTTTTAAAACCTCGGGAGAGGGGGGATTTACGAAAAGATCTTCCCATTCGGTTTCGTTTTCGGGGGGAAAAACGGCTTGTAAAAGTCCGACCAAAAATTGAAGCAAAGCGCCGTTAAAATCCGGTCTAGGAGCGTTTAAGGACATGATTGGATCCGAGTCATTCTCGATTCGGGAAGTGATCTCAAATGGGGAGATCTCTTCTAATTTTTCGGAAAACCTTTGGACCGGAATCCAAACGTCCTTGATTAAATTCATAAGGTTCCTCTTTATTTCTCTTTTCTAAAACCGAATCTTTCGTCGTAGGTAAAGGAAACTACTTCGTTCTTTTTGTTAAGGGCTTTGCCTCTCCAAGAATTGTTTGTGTAGAACAAGGGGAGTAAAACGCAATGTTTGCCTTTATCCGGTAGATTTTTTTTACAGTTAGAGATAACTTCGGAAAAATTCAAATTTTCGAATATAAATTCTTTTTCCACAAGATAATTCGGAACGGGAAGTTCGCTATTTTGCCAGTCTCTGGTTGTGCCGGAGATCCAAGGAACCAAACGATCGGAAACGAACTTGGCCAGAACCGCTTTGGAAGAATTGTCTATACCGTATCTTGTGGAAAATTTGGAATCGTCCCAAGAAGTTTCGTTTAAGGTGGAGTCATACCCTAACTCCAAATGAATCGTACTCAAAGCCGCGGCGCTTTCCAGTTTTTTCTTATCGTTTTTCACTTTGAACTGATTTTCTCGAAAGGATTGCGGAATCTCAACGTCGATCCCATACACGGACTCTATTAGATTTCTTGCATCTTCTGGCATTCTCCAACCTTTTCGTTCTTGGAGAAGTCTTGCGGTGAGCCAAAGCCTACCGTGATCCGAATAGACCATACTTCCGCCTCGACTGAATTGACTGAACCAATTCGAGGTCGGATCCTCGATCGGTTCCGGAGAAAAGATCCATAGGATCGGCTCTCCTCTTTCGTCTAATCCTTGTTTGGCGTTTCCGAATATGTCCCTACAATGTCTATGGAGTCTACCGGCCCTTTGTAAAATTAGGTCGATCGGAGCGAGATCCGTGATGATACAGTCGAAATCCAAATCCAAGGACTGTTCCACAACTTGGGTTGCAACGACTACTTTTCCTTTTCTCGAATTCTGATCGCTTCGGACTCCGAAGTTTTCCAAAATTTGGGATTCTATGTTCAATCGATCGCCCATTACAAATCTAGAATGGAAGAGTATAACCTGATCGCCTAACTTGGAATGGAGAAAAGAAAATGCCTGGGAGGCGTCCGAAACCGTATTTCTAATCCAACAGACACAACGTCCTTGATTCGACATTTCTAATATTTTTTGTAATACTTGTTCCTGGTTGAAAAGGAACTTCACGTTCAATTTTCTACTCACTTCCTTTCGAGTGGAAATCGGAATTTCTTCCACCTCGGACCGATCGGAGATTAAAGATATAAGAGGGTATTCCACACTTTTTAAATCTTGAAGTTCCGTGTCCAATCCTAAGGCAAAGGATTCGGAGAACGTTTTACGAAGAATTTTCGGTAAGGTTGCGGAAAGGAGAATCACCGAGGCGCCTATTTTAGCCTGGGCTTTTAAAAGGCAACAGATGAGTTCGACCATATAAGGATCGTAGGAATGAACTTCGTCCAAAATGAGAACCTTTCGGGAAAGACCGAACATTCGAAGGGATTGAAACTTAGTGGAGAGTATGGAAAGAAGAGCTTGATCGATCGTACCGACTCCAGCGTCCGCGAGAAGACTTTTTTTCTGATTATCCGAAAGCCAAATGTTACAAATGGCGCTGGCGCTTTCTTCTGGGTCCTTATCGAGTTGGAGAGAATAATTTCGATCCGCAAGAATTGCGTTATCCGAAATCACGGAACTTTGAAAGGAATCGGATAAATTCCGAGCACCGTGTGCAAGGACCAAAGAGGGGATGGATTCTTTCGTATATAAGTTTCTGTATACGCCGCTCATTCTTTGATACATACCGTTTGCGGTGGCCATTGTCGGAAGACCCACATAAAAACCGGAGTAGGCGCTTTTTTGCATAAGACGATGGGTTAAGATGAGAGCGGCTTCCGTTTTTCCGGAACCGGTGACGTCCTCTAAAATGAAAAGGGAAGGGGAGTCCGGTATCGCTACTTCCGAGCAAAATTTCTGCAAAGGGGTCGGTTCCCGCAAATATTCAAAAATACGAAAGTGATCTTTGTTGAAAGTTATTTTAGAAGGCAAAAGCCCGGACCTATTGATGGCCTCCAGAGCTCTCTTTAAGGAAATTTTTGTATAATATTCCTCTAAATCGATTGGAGTTTGATGATACTTGAAAATTTCAGCGTTGGAACCGATCCAATCGCACAAAACGGAAAGCCCCGCGAGCCAAAAGGAAATTCGGAGGGCCGAGTTGTATAACGTTTTAAAATCCCCATCGAAATTTAAATTCGGGGATAAGATACGATTCACTTCTTTGGAAAAGTCCAAAGCGGCCGACCGGTCGGCTTCTGTAAAATGGGAATCCAGACTGACCGCCGTTTGTCCGGAATATCCGTTTTTAGAAGGAGGACGTCCGTGGTGTCCGGTTACACAACGAATCAAAACGTCTAAAAATTCCGTAAAATAACTTTTGTCCTTGGAAGAGCGTAATCCGTTCCAACTCAACCAATTCTGTTCGGTTAAAAGTCCGTCGTAGTTTCCGAATCTTTCGTCTTTCAGGATCCATTTTCCCCAAAAAATATAACCTAAACTGTCGTGCCGTATAGAATAAGAACCGATTGGAGGATTAGAATTATCTAATGCACTTTTGACGTTCGGAATAAGAGATTGGAAACAATCCGAGAATTTTCCCAGATCATGTAGTACCAGAAAAAAAACAAAAAGATTTTTAAAAGTTATGGGATCGATTCCTAATTTCCGAGAGAAATGGGTGCATAGAGTTTCGTTTTGGGATAAGTAAACTTCTCCTACCGCTGCAACGTCGAAACAATGATAGGCCAGAAGATGATAGTTGCCTTCTTTATCTGCTTTTCCCCAGTATTTGTAATATGATTTTACTTCGGTTTTCATCTATCTTTTATATTTCAAATGGCGGATTGATTTTTCTTTTTACGATATAAATCAATTTTTGATTTATATTTAATAAATCGATATATAATAAATTTATTTTGTTTTAAATGTATCGGAAGCAATTTGAAAAAATTTTTAAAATTGTGCGCGCAGTTTATAAATAGAAATGTTTTTATTCGACTTATTTAAAAAGTTCATAGGGAAAGCTATGTAATATTTTTTTGATCTCAAAAATACAAATTTTGAATCTTGGAAAAAGTTTGGAATTGAAAGCATTTCTTAGAAATAGAATATTGATATATTCAAATATAATTTATAAAAACATTTGAATTGATTGGGCTTTTTGTGTTTTTGGATTGAAATTTTAGGGTAATTGTGCGTTTCTGTTCTTTCGTAAAATCGTAATTTGCCTTCGCGCTTGTCCTCAAATTTTTAGATAATAGTTCGAATTCGGCATGGGGGCATTTTCGTTGATGGGAGGTTGTCTCAAAGGTTTGTTTCCACCTCATGTAAGTTATTTTCTAAGAACTTGTCCAAAAACCTGAAAAGAAATCAGCACAATCATTTCATAAGTTCGTAATAAAATAATGTGAGTTTGGCATAACAAATGCGAAAGGGATCGATGAGAGGTCAAGTGATTGGTATTTTACAGCGCTTCCCAAAAACTTAATTTTGCTTTATTAGAAAGATCAAGTTGGTAACTAAAGCGTCTCGCTTCTATTGGCGCTCGACGGGTTCTTGTAAAAGTTGAATCTGATTCCGGGGTTTTACAATAACTTGACCGGAGTTGAGAGCCCGGTCCGGTCTTTACTTACAAAGGCCGGATTCGCCCAAACTTTTCTATATTGGATTCACGTGAAGTTATCTCAGAAATATCTTAGAATGATTGGAATCGGCGTTTTAAGCAAAGATAAAGTATTTTTGAGATAACTTCTAATCGTAGTCCCCGCAATTCTAAGTTTTTAGGACTTTATAACCTGCTCTCTTTTTCATGGGATTGACGTTGTAAAGTCCTAACGCTTGTCCGCTACTGATCCCTGTAAACTTGAATACCATAATTTTTATTCCAAAGACCTGTTTCAGTGCAAAATAGTAAGCGCTCTTTTATGTAATTCCGAGTAACATTTAAAAAGTTCCTACAAATGGAGAAACCGAAAATTCACATACGGTAAAATTCCAGAATGGATCATTTCGGAGAATGAAAAGTCCGCAAAAGCGGAAATGGAATTGGAACAAAACTTAAGAATCCATTTCAAAAGGCTTATAACAGTGTTATAACAGTGTAAAACGGGAAATTAGGACGAATATTCGATCTTTAAGATGAACTTTTGAGTGTCCTCTTTTTAAAATGAATGGGAGTTTCTATAAAATTTTCATCGGATGGTTGCTCTCAAAACGGCGATTTTATCTTTGGATTTTATAAAAGTAGCCAGTCGATCCAAACCTTTTTAGTGGACTATAAGCTCTAAAAAGGCTAAACTGTCAGGGCCGAAATATTGCTGACAAAAAGTTTTGAGCTTCGGCTCATAAATTCATTCGGAGAAAATTTGAGCTGAATAGAAATAAGACCAATATCAAAAAGCAGATTCGATTTGTTTTGAGTCTGTTTTTACTAGGAGAAAAATTCTATGCAAAAAAAAACATCCCGTGAACAAAAAACCGACGATCAACAACCGAGTTTTTGGGATTTATTGAGCCCATTGTTTGAGTTCGTCGATTCCTTATTTCATATTAGAAATGATACCGACGAGAATGGGACGATCGAATCGATCAAGCGGGGAGTTAATTTTTCCGGTTCCGCTTTATGGATTTTGATTTTTGCGATCTTCATAGCATCCATCGGTCTAAATATCAATTCTACTGCGGTTATCATAGGAGCCATGCTCATTTCTCCTTTGATGGGACCAATCATGGGGGCGGGGTTGGCACTTGGAATTTACGACTTCGAGCTTTTGAAAAAATCCCTACGTAATCTTGCGGTAATGACTTTTTTAAGTCTCTTTACTTCCGCAATATACTTTTTGATTTCCCCGCTTTCCGACGCTCAATCCGAACTTCTGGCGAGAACATCCCCTACCATATACGATGTGTTAATCGCATTCATCGGAGGTGCAACCGGTATTGTGGCAGGTTCTCGAAAAGACAAGATCTCGAACGCAATTCCCGGAGTAGCGATTGCCACTGCTTTGATGCCTCCGCTTTGTACCGCGGGTTACGGACTTGCAAATTGGAATTTAAAATTTTTCTTCGGCGCTTTTTATCTCTATCTGATCAACAGTGTTTTTATCGGAATCAGTACCTTAATTTTCGTACGTTATTTGAATTTCACTCGAACCGTTTATACGGATCCGGCGGTTGATAAAAAGATCTATCGTTACGTATATTTGGTATCCATCTGTTTGATTCTTCCTAGCCTTTATTTCGCCTACGATATCGTAGTCGATTCCTCGTTTAAACGGAATGCAAAGAGTTATCTCGAGAATCATTTCACATTTGAAAAAAGTAAGATCCTCTCCGCAAACGTCGTAAGAAAGAGCGGCGAAAAAAAAATCGAAGTTACGATAATCGGTGAAACTTTGTCCGAAGACGTTCTTTCCCAGTTGAAGACCCTTCTTCCTAAATACGGTCTGGAGGGAACCGAATTGAAGATTATCCAAGCTGGGGAAGCGGAGCACAAGAAGCCTGGAAATCTTTCTCTCGAAACCGGAGTTGGTTCGAAAAACCAGGAAGAGAAGATTCAACTTTTGGAAAAAGAACTTCGGGTTTTGAAGGATAAGGATCATCTGGTTCAATCCGTGGCGAAAGAGATCAATGTATTGTTTCCTTACGTGGAATCGTTTTCTTTCGGAGATTTTCTGGTTCAGAATGTGCAGGATTTTACCTCCTCGAAAGAAGTTACGATACTCGTAAAATGGAAACGTCCGATCGGTGACGTGGAAAAAAAACGACTGGAGCTTTTTTTGAAATTAAGAATAGGAGTGGAAAATTTAAAGGTCTTGGATCTTTGATTTGGAAAAAACCGGCGTCTTGAAGGTAAAGATTTCGAGTATTTGCCGTATTCGAAGCCCGTTCGAATTTTCGATCTAAGAATCGACCTTAAAATTCGTATATGGATGATAACGTCTGTTTTCGATAAATTATAGGAAATGATCGCTAATTTGTGAACTCCGACATTACAGACATCTTCCTAATATTGGATTTAAAAAATTAAATATTATGAATTTCAACTTTTCGGATGAATATGAAATCAGCCTTTGAGTTTCGATACAAAAATTCGTTCGTGGGGTACTCTTTGTTCCAGTACGACTGGACGATTCTTTGGAACACATTTCAATCCGACATCTTGGAGGTGCGTTAAGAACTAGGAAATGCCCATTGAGTTCGGGTTGTTGGGGCTTAGTTCGGATTTCTTTCCTATTTGATCTCTTTCTACAAAAAAAAAACACTGGTAGAATAGGGGTCAGGGAAAAGGACCCAGGAACGATTTTCTCACAGAGAGACGAAAACTTTGATGGGTCGGTAAATTCAAATCGACCGTAAATCGTTCCAATCCTTTCACAACCTATAACTTTCTTCTGATAAGGGTGCTTTTGTGACCGAGATTTTAAAAATCCAGGACCTCAGGGCGGGAATTCAGACTGGTGATTCCGGAGAAATCAAAGAGATCGTAAAGGGCGTCAATCTTACGATTCGATCCGGAGAAATTCATGCCATTATGGGACCGAACGGTTCCGGAAAAAGTACGCTTTCCAATGTTATCATGGGCCATCCGAAATACCAAGTTTTATCGGGTGATATTTTATTCGAAGGAAAGTCCATTTTGGATCTTCCGACGAACGAACGTGCGCGCCTCGGAATCTTTCTCTGCTTTCAATATCCGACGAGTATACCCGGAGTTACGATTGGAAGCTTTCTGAAAACCGTCATAAAGTCGGTAAGAGGAAAAGAACTACCGGTCAGAGAATTTAGAAAAGAACTCAAAGACGCCATGGCCGCACTCGATATTCCGGAATCGTTTATCGCACGTTATGTGAACGACGGATTTTCCGGAGGGGAGAAAAAAAGAAATGAAATTCTCCAAATGAGTTTACTCAAGCCGAAACTTTCCGTATTGGATGAAACCGATTCGGGACTGGATATAGACGCGCTTCGAATCGTAAGCGAGGGAATCAATAGGAATAAAACTCCGGAAAAATCCATTTTACTCATCACACACTATCAAAGAATGTTAAATTATGTTGCACCGGATTTTGTTCACGTGTTTGCAAAGGGAAAAATCCTCAAAACCGGAACGAGAGAACTCGCGCTGGAATTGGAAGAGAAGGGATACGATTGGGTCCTTGCAGAATCCGGAGACTGAAACGAAAATGTTTTTAGAAACTCAGTTTGAGAATTTGCTTTCCCGTAGCGGAGAACCTCAGGCTCTGAAAGATTTTCGCGTCAAGGTCTTTGCAAAATTCCGCACTCTGAAAATTCCGGGATCGGAAAACGAATCCTGGAGAAAAATTCCGCTTTCTAATTTTCATCCGGAAGAATTCGTCGAAACCCCCGGCATAAACGCGATTTCTTGGAAAGCTCCCGATGGCGTCAAACTTCAAAGAGCGGACTCCCTTTCCGGAAAAGAACTCGAATTCTTTTTAAACAACCTTGAAAGTATATTTCAAAAACGGAATGAAGAATGGTTTACGCTTTACAGTCTTTCCAGCTTTACTCACGGAATCTATATCGAAGTGGAAAACGATCTCATTCTCAAGGAGGAAATCGAAATCAAGTTTCGACTTGAGAAGGAAAATAAAATTCTTCCCATTCTTGTGGTAAAAATCGGAAACCACAGCAAGGCGTTTATCGCCGAACGGTACGAATGCCCGGAAGAGAAAGACTTCAAACTTTTACAAGGTCTTACCGTGATTTACACGGGGGCCGGATCTAGAGTTTCTTATGTCGGAATTGAATCCTTCGGTTCTTCCGTATTCCATTTTCAGAATTTGTTTTCCGATCAAAAAGAGGACTCGGACGTTAAGATCGCAAAGATCACCCCCGGGGGATATAAAGGCAAAAATCTTATAGGCGTCGAACTTTCCGGCAAAGGCGCAAGGGCCAGAGTGATCGGACTCGCTCCGATGACAGGCCGGGAATTTCAGGACTCCGAAGTCAAGATCGTTCACAAGGAAAGTCATACGGAAAGCTCGATTCTTTACAGAGGCGCTTTCAAGGATAAGGCGCATCATATTTTTACCGGAAATCTTCATATTCCGAATTCCTGCAAGGACGTGAACGCGATCCAGATCAACAATAACCTTCTTTTGGGCCGTTCCGCGAGAGCCGAGTCGATTCCGAAACTCGAAGTATATGCGGAGAATGTAAAGTGTGAACATGGAGCCACCGTCGGTGAGATCGACGAAGAACAGTTGTTCTATCTGGCTTCCCGAGGAATCGACGAGGACGAGGCCAGAAGGATGATCGTGGAGGGGTTTCTAGGCCAAGTCATCGGTGAAATCGAATCGGATTCTATACAACAAGAGCTTTTCGAGTTGATTGTATACAAAGTGGAAGGTCCAATATGAGCTTTCGTAAACTCGCAAATCTGTCCGAGGTCGAAAACGGGAAAGTCAAAGTAGTTGAAACCAGATATAATAGAATCGGGATCACGAGTTTGGACGGTAACCTTTATGCATTTGAAGACGTCTGTACACATGACGGAGAGGCTATCTCTGAGGGGAAATTGTGCGGAGACGTAATCACCTGTCCAAGGCATGAAGCGCAGTTTTCCATTAAAACCGGAAAGGCGCTTTGTATGCCCGCCGTGGAAGATCTCCCCGTATATCCCGTGAGAATCGTAGGTGACTCCATTGAAGTGGATTTGGAGGATTGAAATACATGAATTTCTCAGCCGAAAGAATTAGAACCGATTTCCCGATTTTGGGAACAATGATGAACGGAAAACCGCTCGTTTTTTTGGACAGTGCGGCTAGTTCGCAAAAACCCTTTACGGTCATCGATAGAATCGAAAAGTATTATAGAGAAGAAAACGCAAATATACATCGTGGGATTTATTATCTTTCTCAAAAAGCCACGGAAAAATACGAGCTGAGTAGAATTCGTCTTTCCCGATTTATCGGAGCTCAGTGTGCGAAGGTTTGTATCTTTACGAGAAACGCGACCGAATCGATCAATTTAGTCGCTCAGACTTGGGGAAGGACTCAAGTCAAAGAAGGGGACGAGATCGTTTTGAACGAACTCGAACACCATTCCAACATCGTACCTTGGCAGATGCTCGCTCAGGAAAAAAAAGCGGTATTAAGATTCATTCCGTTAAACGAAGACGGCACGTTGGATCTGAGCAATTTGGATGAGATCATCACGACTAAGACAAAGTTAGTCGCTGTTGCTCAGATGTCGAACGTGACCGGAACGATTCACGATCTTGCTTCGATTCAAAAAAGAGCGAAAGAAGTAGGCGCTAAGGTTCTTGTGGACGGGGCTCAGGGGGTTTGTCATCTCCCTGTCAATATGAAGGAAATGGATTATGATTTCTACGTATTCTCCGCGCATAAGATGCTCGGCCCGACCGGAGTCGGAGTTCTTTACGCAAAAGAAGAAATTTTAGAGGAGATGCCTCCTTGGATGGGCGGAGGGGATATGATCGCTCACGTTTATAAGGAAAGATCCACATATGCGGAACTTCCTTCCAAACTCGAGGCGGGAACTCCCAACATTGCGGGAGTGATCGGTTTCGAATCTGCGATCGAATACCTCGAAACGATCGGAATGCAGGAAGTCAGAAATCACGAAGTGGAACTTCTCGCTTACGCACTCGATCGATTGGACGATTTCGGCGGATTGGAACTTTATGGAACGAGGGATTTATCCAAAAGAGGAGGAGTCATTTCCTTCAACTTTCCGGGAGTGCATCCGCACGATGTCGGAACGATTCTCGACGAAGAGGGAATTGCGATCCGGGTCGGACATCACTGTGCTCAACCTTTTATGGCGTTTAAAAACATACCGGGGACCTGCCGCGCGAGTCTCTATCTTTACAATACAAAAGGTGACATCGATCGATTGATCGAAGGTCTAATTAAAGTAAAGGAAATATTCTCCCGTGTCCTTAAGCGATAGTCTCTATAAAGAAGTTATACTCGATCACTATCAAAATCCGAGATTTCGGGGTAAACTCGAACCGGCGGATTTATCTGAACATGGGATCAATCCTCTATGCGGGGACGAGCTCGAACTTACGATCAATCTTGAGGGAGATAAAATTGCAGATGTTCGTGTAACGGGAAAGGGATGTTCGATTTCCCAGGCTTCCGGTTCCATGATGGCCGAATCAATTCGAGGAAAGACGGTTCTCGAAGCGGAACATATTCTTTCCCGTTTTAAGAGTATGTTTCTTGAAAATCGGGACCCGCAGTTCGAGAAAGAACTGGAAGACCTGGAGTCGATGGAATCCGTAAAAAAGATCCCCGCAAGAATCAAATGTGCGGTTCTTCCTTGGAATACTTTAGAAAGGGCACTCTCTCGAATTGAAAAATAGCAGGATGAGTGGATGAAGTTAGCCCTTTTTACTTCTCATTTCGTTTATCAAACAATCTGATTTTTGTAAACCTGATTTTAGGACTTTGCACATATCGTAAACGGAAATTTCTTTTACAGAAATATTGAAGTCGTAAGTTCTTGCATAAGCCCGCAAGAGTTTTATAATCAAGAGAAAGTCAAGAAAGATACCAAAGGAGGAACATGGAATGTTAGAAGCTCCTACAAATATGTTGGAAGAACAGATCTACGAAGAAATAAAAAAAGTGGAAGATCCCGAAATCGGAATTTCCGTCGCCGAACTTGGACTCATTTATAGGATTAAGGTGGAAGGTTCCAAAGCAAAGATCGATATGACTTATACTTCGATGGCATGCCCGGCCGGCCCCCAGATAAAACAACAGATCAAGGACCATACTCTGCGGGTGGAAGGAATTTCGGACGCCGAAGTGGAAGTGGTCTGGGTTCCTAAATGGGATCCCCGTGAAATGGCCACAGAAGAAGCCAAAATGGATCTGGGGATTTTTGATTGATTTGAATTTGAGATTTGTTCGACGGTCCTGAGTTTAGGAAGATTTGTTTAATGTGAGTTCGACGTTTGAAAATGAGAAAGAATTTTCTGAAGTAGTAGTTCCTACAATTTTAGAATTTGTTCATAAAAATCGTGATTTGTGGTATTTCCCATATTTTAAGAATAGATTTACAAAGTTCGGATTCTAGTTATTTTTTCAATTTATTGAATTTTTTATCTACTATATTGAATATTTCTTGCATCAAAAATAAGAACATTTTCCATCGATCCAAAAAGGCGTTTTTCGGATCGCTCTTCGGAGCACGGTCTGGAAATCTTTTTGGGGATTTTTTATGGTAGCTAAAACTTTTTCCAAGGTAAAAAGCAAAACACATTCTAAAGCAAAGACAAAAGCGGTTACCGTAAAAAAGACAAAATCGAACGTTACTTTTGCTTTATCAAAGGGATTTATCGATTTTAAAAATCCTCTTCCTGTAGTCTATCAGCCGGATTCTGAGGAACAAAAAGGTAAACAAAGGCTGATCCAATGGATCAAAAGCAACAAACGCGCGTTAACTGATGATCTCAAAGAATATGGAGCCGTTCTTTTTAGAGGATTTGATGTATCTTCTCCTCAGGATTTTGAAGATGTGATTATTAATGTGGACTCCAATCTAAAGAATAACTACCTCGGAACATCTCCGAGGAATCAGGTGACTAAGTATACATTTACCGCAACGGAACTTCCGTCGGCATATCCAATCATGCAACACGCGGAGATGAGCTTTTTGGATTCTCCTCCTAAAAAACTTTTCTTCTATTGTAAAAAAGCTCCGGGAAAGTTCGGAGAAACTCCTATCACCGATCTCAGAAAGGTTTTGAACGAAGTTCCGGCTTTTATTCGTGAAAAATTCGAGAAAGAAAAAGTTCGTTACTCTAGAGTTTATGACGGTCCTTCGAGTCGATCCCGTTTTCAGTTTTGGAAAACAAAACGTTGGGACGAAATGTTTCAAACAAAAGATAGAGAGAAGGTGGAAGAGGTTTCTAAAAAACAAAAATTTACAGTGGAATGGTTCGGCAAGGATAACTTGAGATTGATCAACACTACATTAGCGATTCGTAAACATCCAGAATTCAAATCGTTAGCTTGGCACAATCACTCTCAAGTGTTTCATATCGACGCAGCCCGTAAGGAATACTGGAGGATCTTTACTCGTCAAAAAACGATTCGTAGCTTTTTAGTAGGAATCACACTTGAAATTCTTACTTTTATCAAAAAAATCACGACTAAAAAAGAATACTTGGATACGCACTGCACTTACGGTAACGGTCAAGAAATTTCAGGACCGGAACTGAAAAGAATCCAAGACGCATTTTGGAACAATATTTCTCTTTTTTCTTGGCAAGAAGGAGATGTGCTGGTGATCGATAATTACTCGGTTTCTCACGGACGGCATCCGTTTACCGGCCCGAGGGAAATTTTTGTGGCTTGGGCGGATTAGACGATGTCGGAATTAGATGCAGTTCGGATTAATTTCAACGAAAGCGGTTTAGTTTTTTTGAATTTGCTTTTGGGGTTGATTATGTATGGGATCGCCTTGGAACTTAAATTGGAAGATTTTAGATTACTTTTCGATAAGCCTAGAGCGTCCATTACCGGTATCTTGTCGCAATTTGTTCTTTTCCCGTTTGCGACTTATCTTCTTCTTTGGATTTTAAATCCGCCTTCGGGAGTCGCACTTGGGATGCTTCTCGTTGCAGCTTGCCCCGGTGGAAATATTTCGAATTTTATCACTCTTCTTGCAAGAGGAAATACGGCTCTTTCGATTTCGCTCACCACCTTTTCTTCGATTCTTGCGATTGTTGCAACTCCGTTCAATTTTTTTTTCTGGGGGAATTTATATCCTCCTGTTCAAACGGCTCTGAAAGAAATAACGCTCAATCCTTGGGATGTTTTTAAAGCGATCTTAATCATTCTAGTGATTCCGATTTTTCTAGGTATTTTGACAAAGAGATATTTACCGAAAAACGCGGTAGAACTGGCAAAACCTCTCAAGATTCTTTCGGGTTTTATCTTTATCACGTTTTTATTGATCGCGCTTCTTGCCAATTATCAGATATTTTTGAAGGTGATTCACAGGGTGTTTCTTTACGTTTTTATAATGAACACTACCGGTTTCTTATTGGGATATTACTTTGCAAAGCTGGTTCGTTTGGACGAGAGGGATGCTCGTTGTATTTCCATAGAGACCGGAATTCAAAATTCAGGATTAGGACTTGTTTTGATCTTCGCATTCTTCGGAGGCCAAGGAAGTATGGCGATCATTGCGGCGGTTTGGGGGATCTGGCACGGGCTTGCCGGTGTAAGTCTCGCTTGGTTTTGGTCTAGAAGGAGAATTCCTTTTTAAAAGTTCAGGCGGTTTCGAAAGGCTTTCGGTTCTGGTAGAGTTCCGAAATTTTCGGACGGATTTTCGACTTTGTAAAGAAACGATTTTCGTTCGATTTTCCTTTTCGGATCTCCTTTTGTTTTTCTTTCGGGAGATGTAAGACGGTTTTGCATTCTTCCGTGCAACATCCTTCGAATTTTTCGGAACAGTCATCACACTGGATAAAAAGAATATGACATCCTGGGTTTGAACAGTTTATGTGACGATCGCTTTTCTTTCCGCACTGATGGCAAACGGAAATTATCTCGTTTCCGATTGTTTCTTGAAGGCGCCCGTCGAATACGAAATTTTTTCCTCTAAATTTGGATTCTAGTCCTTTTTGAGAAATTTCGTGTGCGTAAGAGATGATTCCGCCGTGAAGTTGATTGACGTCCTTGAATCCGTGATGTTTGAGCCAAGCGCTTGCTTTTTCACAACGGATTCCTCCCGTGCAGTACATTAGGATTTTATGATCTTCTTTCCCATTTAACAACTCCAGTAGGATTTGAAGTTCTTCCCGGAAGGTGTCCGATTGTGGAAGAATGGCGTTTTCAAAATGACCGATTTCACTTTCATAATGATTTCTTACGTCGACTACGATGGAATTTTTATCCTCCATACAACGATTGAATTCTTCTGCGGAAAGGTGTTTTCCAACATTAGTCACGTCGAATGCGTCGTCATTCAATCCATCCGCGACAATTTTATTCCGCACTTTTAAATCAAGTTTTAAAAAGGATCTATGATCGTCCTCCACGGCGATTTTTAAAAGCATATCCTTAAATTGAATTCTGGAATTCAAATTCTCCTTAAAAGAATTCAGATTGTGAGAAGGAATTGAAAGTTGGGCGTTGATTCCTTCTCTTGCTACGTAGATTCTTCCCAGAACTCCGAGAGCTTCCCATTCCACATAAAGTCGATTCCTGAGTTCTTGCACGTTTTCTAAAATGACATAACGATAAAAGGAAAGAGTCGTTCTTGGAAAGTTTTCAGCCTCGAGACGTTTGCTCAGAATCTCCTTCCCGTAGATATTGTGAAGAGGACGTTTTTTAATTTGGTTTTTTTTTTGAAGATCGCCCCGATTTGCCATACATTCTTAACTTTGAAATGGAGACTTTTCTTGACAAGTCTTTCTTACGGGGTTTACCTTTCGGGGCACGGATTCTCTTCTTTTTGACTCGATGTTTTAAACATTGTTGTCCGTTTGGTAATATAGGTTCGATTTTGAGAACGACGTGTTCAGAATCCTTGTCTGTCACACATGTACTTTCAAAATATTGAATATACGCAATGAAGTATAGGAGTTTCCACATTCAAAGGACTGATGACAGTGTCGCTGCTCCCACAGAAGGAAAGTTTGAAGACAAACTCTGATAATTCTGCGTTGAAACGGTGCATTTACACTAAAACCATCACTGGAAAGTTTTCCAGGTTTTCGGAACGGGTTTTTATCTTTTTCCTATTTTTAAAAGTTACCACTCGGAAGCATGACAAGAATACCTTAATAAGTTTGTTTCAAAAGTTGGAATGTTGGATCTTCTTCAAAAAAGCCGGCAATTCCGGATTCGGCCCAATTTTGTGAAAACTTCTATATTTTTGCAAAAATCGCCGCGTTCATTTTAGTACTATTTTTATATGTCCGAGTAGTAAACATTGAACTCTAAAAGTTTCCGCCGAACGGATTTCAAAATTTTTTTCTCCCACCCAACAACAGGGTAATACAATCGCAATGATTCCAAAATGATCCGTTAAACAATGGAGTATTTAAAAACGATTTCGGTCAATTTTTGGAAATACGATGATATACTTTAAAAAAATATTATATTATTAACATTTGAAAGCTCGGCCCGATCTTTTAGGATCGTATTTACACTTTTTCTAAATTCAAAATAGAGGCAATCTTTGAACATCAGGCGGTGATCGTATTAATTTTTAAGTGAAATATAAACCTTTTTTGAAAACCTGGTTTTAGAAACTTAGAACACATCAATTATGATTAAAATATCTGGCCTAAATAAGGCTTTTACAACTAAAGTCCTTTTTGACGATTTAAATTTGAGCATCAATCGAGGAGAAAAGATCGGCCTGGTCGGTCGAAATGGTCATGGAAAGTCTACACTCTTTCAGATGATTCTTGGAAACGTTGAACCTGACTCAGGTATAATCTCGATTCCTAAAGGTTATAAAATCGGTCATCTTCAACAGCATCTTCATTTTACTAAGTCTACGGTTTTAGAAGAATGTGCTCTCGGTCTTCCTGAAGGGGAAGAATACGAAACTTGGCAGGTTGAAAAGATTCTTTCCGGCTTGGGTTTTTCCGAACGGGACATGGAAAGGAATCCGGACGAATTTTCCGGAGGTTATCAGATCCGGATGAATCTTGCAAAACTTCTCGTTTCCTCTCCCGATATGCTGATGCTTGACGAACCGAATAACTATCTCGATATTGTCACGATTCGTTGGCTCGAAGAATTTTTGCGGGAATGGGAAGGCGAAATCATATTAGTGACTCATGATAGAGGTTTTATGGACGCGGTAGTCACTCATACGATTGCGATTCATCGAACTAAAGCGATCAAGGTCCAAGGTGATACGGATAAACTTTACAATCAGATCAATCAATCCGAAGAAATTTATGAGAAGACCCGTTTAAACGAAGCAAAAAAGCGTAAGCAAGAGGAGGTATTTATCGCAAAATTTAAAGCGAAAGCGAGTTTCGCTAGTCGAGCTCAGTCCAGGGTCAAAAAATTAGAAAAACAAGGCGAGATGAAGGCTCTGGAAAAAATTCAGGATTTGGAGTTATATTTTAATAGCGCTCCTTTTGCCGCGAGTCAGATGTTGTCCGTGGAAAATCTTTGTTTTTCGTATGACGGTAGGGAACCGTATCTCATCGAAAATTTTTCCATCGGTGTGGGAAATAAAGAAAGAATTTGTATCATCGGTAAGAACGGAAAAGGAAAATCCACTCTTCTTAAAATTCTTGCGGGGGAGCTTGAGCCTTCCCAGGGAACGATCAAAAAACATCCGGCTTTGAAGGAAGGTTATTTCGGTCAGACAAACAAACTCAATCTCAATGAAAATTCGACTGTGGTCGAGGAGATCATGATTTCCGATCAGTCTTGTACGGAATGGAAGGCTAGAACGATTGCGGGCGGTCTGATGTTTTCAGACGATCAAGCTCTTAAAAAAATCAAAGTCCTTTCCGGCGGTGAAAAAAGTAGAGTACTTCTCGGAAAAATTCTTGTGACTCCTTGCCATCTTCTTTACCTTGATGAACCGACGAATCACTTGGATATGCAGTCTTGCGATTCTCTGATCGAAGCGATTGATGAGTTTGAGGGCTCCGTTATCATGATTACTCACGATGAACTTCATTTGCGTGCCGTTGCGACAAAGTTGGTCGTATTCGATAATGATACGATTCGAATTTTCAACGGTCCCTATGATGACTTTCTAAACGAAATGGGTTGGTCGAACGAAACTTATTAGTAAATTTGAATATTTCGTTTTTTTTAAACGTCTTTCGTTTATTTTAAAAGCCCGATTTTGGGATTTTAAAATAAGTCTTACAAAGTCCGTATTGGATTTCCGAAGAATAAAACGTTCGGGTTGATATTCGGAGTTTCTCTTACGCTTTGATGAAAAATTTTCGGATAATTCTATTCATTTGAATGAAGAGATTTTGCTTTTTAGGGAATATTTTAAGATCGTTACATTCTAAAATTTGTAACGTATATATCAAAAAATAGGGAACAAATCTCATGGATCCGTTTCCTATTTTGTTTTTGTCGCCGTAATTTGGCTGAGTGGAATTATTTCGAATGAAAAATACCCGCCCGTAAAAGAATAGGCGGCGGGATTAACTCTTAGTTTTCAGTGTAGAGTCCGAAGTGTCTGGAAGAAGCGGCTGTACATCCGCCTGTTGAGCAGGCGATCATAGCTATCGTAATCTTACCATTCACTGTGCGTGCAATCAGAACTAAATTGTCGTTTGCGGCTAGCGGCATTCCTCCTCCGCCATTTCCAAACGTCGTAGAAGCCGAAATGCCATTTGTAAACGCAGGAACGTTAGTAGAAGAGTTGCCGTTATTTTGGGCCGTCAAGGTCCGAGCATCTATATTCACTCCTGTGCAAACTCCGTTTAAACACGTGAATTTGCCGCTTACGAAGGAATCAACAGTCGCCGCATTGGCTCCTCGTAAATTATCAAAACCGAGAAGTGTTTTGCCGTTTAGAATTCCTGAGCCGTTTAGGTTAACGTCTTTGGCTAAACCGAAAAAACCACCTTTACCCGTTCCCATATCTAAAATAAGTACACCAGTTGAAGAAACGAATGCGGTTTCACCGGTGGCCCATGTAACCTTACCATCGGTACAGATTCCGTTATTGAGGTTTACTGCGGTACCCGCACCACCCAAAGTTGTGATTGTTCCTGCAATGAATTTCTGGTTTGTTCCGGTGATTGTCAAGGTACCATACCCACCTTGAAATGCGCCGGCCGCATTTCCGAACATTGCTTGAACTGTATTAAACGTTCCACTTACGTCGGAACAATTCGAACTTTTCTCTGTGTACAGTTCCGCACGCATTGCCGTTACGGGTGCGCCACCTGCGTTTGAATAACCGGAAATCGGTGTAGCTAAAAGTCCCACTCCTTCGATAGGAATGGCAAATCCGCCTTGTGTGTAAGACGGTGCAGACATAAGGGCGATGAAAGGGCTCGATGAATATGTGGTTACTTGACCGGAGATTTTTTCATTCGTCGTAAGGTTCGTGAATGAGAAATTCCCATAATTGGCTTTCACCATATCTCCGGTCATAACGTCGCCCGGGCTTTTTGTACCGCCATAAGAAATGTTTGAGCTATTCGTTGTTGAAGTCCCTGCTAGTAAGGCCGCTACGGCTAAGAGAATTGAAGAATCATCTTTTTCCTTCTTACAATTCAGAACTGTCATGCTGAGAACCGCAAATGAGGTTAAAAGATGAATAAAACGCGATGCGCAAAGGTGACTCATAAAGTGGCAGAATTGGAAATGTTATATAAATGGCAATCATTAAAAAGCCTCTCCAGAGGCTTTTATTCGAAAGTACTCAAAAATATTTTAGGATTCGGCATTTTAGACGAAGATAAAGTATCTTTTGTATGTTCTATTTCTTATCGATATGGTTTCGGAGATATAATTACGTATATGGAGGAGGCAAATAACTTTCAATACGGGTCTTTTTTGAAACGATTTGTATTTGATAAGGGTGGCTTACGATTTTCTTGCATGTCTAAATGCCAACGGTGTAAAAAACGGGAAATGCTAAAATTTATGCGGATTGTTTTTGATTTGAAAAACCGAAGTGAAGAATTGGATTTAAAAATTTCTGGAACGAGTTTGGTTTTTTAGAGTTAGCGCAAAAACATATATTAACGTGAGTTCGATGGTTGAAAATGAGAAAGAATTTTTTAAAAGTAGGAGTCCCTACTTTTAGAATTTGTTCGTAAAATCGCGATTTGTTGTAGTTCCCACATTTTAGAATAGATTTACAAAGTTCAAATTAATAAGAACTTGTCCCAAAATACTAAAAGAAATCAGCGCAATCATTTCATAAGTTTGTAATAGAGTGTGGAAATTTCCGCAGATCGGTGATTTATGGATTTTCTAACGGATTTTATCGTTGGAACATTCTCGTACGAATTCCTACACTCGAGGTTTTGGGACAAGTTCTCAATAACGCTTCTTTATATTAATGTTTCAGAAAGTGAATCCTTCTATTTCGGAGAAAGATAACAAAGATTACACGAAGTGAAAATCATGAAAAAAGTCTTAACGATTTTAATCGGCTTTCCCTTTTAAGGAAGTCTTTACGCGCATCACGGTCAAACGGTACAAAATCCAATCGACGTTTTTGAAAAATCGCACCAGAATAAAATTCTTAGTTTGCGAAGAAAAACCCGAGTAGATATCAATCCACCGACAACTCGGGTGATTTTTACGAGGCTCATAATTCTTATAACGGAAACGCTTACCGTAAAAGAAGCTCTTTTGATACGAGATAAAGAAAGACAGCACAGAATCGAATCGGTTCGAAGGGAAAAGTGGAAAAGTGGAAAAGTGGAAAAGTGGAAAAGTGGAAAAGTGGAAAAGTGGAAAAGTGGAAAAGTGGAAAAGATGGAGCGATTCAATCACATAATAAAAATAGAATATTCTGGATTTTAAAACTGATAAATCCCTAATTCTTTGCGGGTTCGATCAAGGACGTTTGTGATCGTATTTCTGGCTTTTTCTTGTCCTTTTTTAAGAGCTGCTTCCACAAAAGATTTGTCTTTCCCGATTTTTTCCCGTTCCTGGCGAAAAGGGGCAAAATAATCCAAGGTATCCTGTAAAAGTTGTTTTTTAAGTTCTCCGTATCCGGTTCCGGGGATTAAAAACTTCTGTTTCAGGGCTTCTCTTCCTTTTTCATCTAAAAACAAAGAATGAATTGCATAAATATTACTTTTGGAGGGATCTTTGACTTCGTCGATTCCCGCGGAATCGGTTGTGATAGACATTATGGATTTCTTAAGTTCTTTTTCGGAATCGAAAAAGTTGATCGTGTTCCCGTAAGACTTGGACATTTTCTGTCCGTCCGTACCGGGAACCAAAGCCGTTGTTTCGTCGATTTCAGGTTCGGGGACTTTAAAAACGGGACCGATTTCCCGATTGAAATTCGAAGCGATGTCTCTGGCAAATTCCAAATGTTGCTTTTGGTCTTTACCGACAGGAACCTGGTCGCTGTCGAAGCCGAGAATATCCGCCGCCATCAAAACCGGATAGAAAAAAAGCCCTCCTCCGGGATTAAAACCTTTTGCAACCTTATCTTTGTAAGAATGCGCCAAGTTCAACTGGTTGACGGTGATCGAATGACTCAGATACCAGGTTAGTTCGGTAACTTCCGGAACTCCGGATTGTAACCAAAACGTACACCGATCCGGGTCGATTCCCAGAGCTAAAAAATCGCAGACCGCGTTGAATGTGTTTTCTTTTTGTTTTTCTTTCGAAGAGAACGTAGTTAAAGAATGCAGATCTGCGATAAAACAAAATAGGTCTGCCGAATCCTGATATTCTTTGAGCTTTCGAATGACGGAGAAAAAATTTCCTAAATGAAGCTTACCAGAGGGTTGGACTCCTGTGAGAATCCTCATGTTTCCTCCATTCGCTTTGTCTCGTAAGGTTTACCGGAAAGTCTCTCGTATTCTTTCGTCAGAGATCCAAGTTCTGCGTCTAGTTTTTTATGTAAGGTCAATTTGGTAATTGTGGATTTATCCTTATAAATCACCGCATAGTTATAGAAGAGTTTTGTCATCTCCAAAAAGGCGAATTCTAACGTTTTCCCGCTCAATCGATTTCCCGAAACGATGGTTGAATCGCAGTAAGGAATGAATCTGTGAAGAATTTTGATTTCTTCGATTACTTTCTCTTTGGAAACCAAAACTCTTTCGTTCAGTTTGCCGGAAGCCTCGTATTGTTTTGCGAGTAAGTGATTTTCAACGATGATATTGATTTTCTCCGCAAATTTTCCCATAAACGCGGCAGCATCTCCAAGCAACTTCAAAAGGTTCTGAGTAATCTGGTCTTCCACTCCCACCGTTGAAGTCGTATGTTCGTTGTAAGTCGCAAAGCTGTATTGAAAACTCGGATATTTTTTATTAAACGCATCTAAAAGGCGAAGTAGGTTGTTAATTTGTTCGATATCGCTTTTAAAAAGACCGGGATGCATGATAATTACGTCTTTACTCTGATTTTTCGAACCTATCTTAACGGTCCCTTCTAAAATCGGAGCATAGGAAGCTTGGAAATCCCTAAGTAATAAGTACATCAATTTATGAGGAGTCCCTTTAAAGGAGGATTTCATAGACGCAGACTGCATATTTTCGGGAACGTGATTTTCAAAATAATCGTCTACGATCAGATTCAGAAAGTCGAAATTCATTCTTCCTTTATCGTCGATTCGGAAATATCTTTCTCTCAGGCTTTGTAGTTCGTGCTTGCGGTTCAATCTGGTTTGGATATCGTCCGCAAGCCGAAGCAGAGTTGTTTCCACTTCTTTGATGATATCGGGAGAACCTTGGAATTTGGTTTCATTGATCGGAGGAACGTTGAGTTGTTGAACGATTTCGTTCCAAGTGATCATACGTTTGGTCGCGACGATATGGAATGCCCGAATTGCGTCGGACATTTTAGGCCTTCCGCTTTCAAGATTCACTCCGTAGGAAAGTCCAGCCATGATCTGGGGCATTTTCGGAACCAGCTTTTCGTCCTTACGCACGAGTTCCGGAACCTCCGTCATGATGATATCTTTGCAGTCTTCTCTACTTAAATGTCTTGCATAATAAAGTTCTAATTTAGTTGCGCGGTTCAAAAAAATCTCCGGAGAGATCTGGTCTATAAATAAACTATCTAAAGAAATGATGCTGTTGAGAAGTTTATTAAAATTTAATACTACGTTGTATACGAGAGGTTTCC
>NZ_QAJG01000005.1:57500-160000 GCF_003046425.1 Leptospira borgpetersenii serovar Javanica | reverse complement strand
AGATCGGAACGTTTACGGGATATTCTTCCCTTTGTTTCGCGACCGCATTACCGGAAGACGGAAAAATTCTCTGTTGCGACATCAGTGAAGAATGGACTCAAGTCGCTCGGAAATATTGGAAAGAAAGCGGTCTTGAACCTAAGGTTCGTTTGAAGATCGGATCTGCATTAGAAACTTTGCAACTACTCTTGGATTCGAAATCCGCTCCGGAATGGGCTTTCGATTTTACGTTCGGACCTTCCTCGGTCGATTTGATTTTTTTGGACGCTGATAAGGAGAATTATCCGAACTATTATCCTTTGATTTTAAAACTTCTCAAACCGGGTGGCTTATTGATTGCAGATAACGTTTTGTGGGACGGAAGCGTGATCGACTCGGCTCATCAGGAACCTTCCACGATCGGGATTCGAAAATTCAACGGACTTGTTCGTAGCGACCTAAACGTGGACGTGAGTATGGTTCCGATTGCCGACGGGGTTTCGCTGATTCGAAAAAAGTAAATCGAGTCTTTATAAAATATATATCGCCGCGTGATCGTAAATGAAATTTTGATTTACTCTTGCTCGGGTTTACAATTAGATTCCCATTTTTGGAATTTAAAGGAGTTTTTATTTTAAAACTCAAGCGGGATGGGACTGCGTGAAAGCCGAAAGTTTTCTATTTCAAAAATATTTTTTTCCAAATGTTTGATCGAAGCTCCTTCCCTCGTTTTATATCGAAAAAGAGGGAAGGATCGTTTTTTAGTTACAAGCGTTTGGAGCCACTCCTCCTCCCGCGTAGTAAACGAGAGTTGTATTGCTATAGTTTCTTATGTCCAAGCCGTCGATATGGGTCGAAGACATCGTAGGCGCAAAATGATCCCAATAGTTATTCATTGCGTATTGAGTCTTTGAAATGTTACTACTTCCTCCTATCATTATATCCTCGTATGTATTGCAGGAAAACGTGTTGTTGCCTGCGCTTCCGGTCGTTCCCTGTCCCAAATCAAGTCCTTGCGTAGTGGAGATACCTATGAAGTTTCGAGAGATGAAATTGTTCTCCACTTTGTCATAGGAAGCTCGAATGCCGCCATCTTCAATTCCCCAGTAGTTGGAAGTGATTTGATTTCCGGAGATTGTATTACTACCGACAGCCGTTACGGTAAAATATTCAATATAGATACCGGCTCCCGAGGACATCCCAGTGATCGTATTATTCCTAATTTTTATGGATACGAAATTCTGTATGGAAATCCCTCTTGTAAAATAACCTCCCGGGCTCAGCGGATTCGGGTTGATGATTTTAAACCCGGCAATTTGAGAGTTATTTTTCGGGATGATAGTAGCATTCCAAGCGGTATTATTTACATCGAATCCTCCTCCGTTGATCCAAGTGGGCCCTGTTTTAGGTGTGGTTCCGGGCGGCCCCGCATAAAAGGAAGAAGAGCCTCCGACCAAACCTTTTCCGTCATAGTCTCCATATAGGTTGACTCCGTCCGGAATAGAAATGGGAAATGTCTCCCCGATGGAGGTATCGTAAGTTCCGGGTGCAACGTAAATCATTTTTGTACCGTCGGCCTTGGAGGCTAAAATTGCCTTTGTGATTGTGCGGTAGGGTGCGGACTTTGTGCCTGCGTTGGAGTCGTTTCCTGAAATGGAATCCACGTAATGCATAGGAATATCGATAATCACCAATTCCGAAGATTTCCGATCGGAATGATTTAGAGTTAACGGTTGTTGATTGACGATTCCCAAAATCAACTTGGAAGTGTTGTTGTTTTCTCCGCTTTCCGAAGCACAACCGACTAACAACGATATTATGAAAAAAATACTAAAAATTTGTTTCATTTAATTTCTCCTTGTTTCAAGAATCCGGAATTCTAAAATCAAATCGAAAAATTGTCAAGTTTTGTAGTGTTATTTTTTTGTTTCAAAAAAAATAACATCAGCTATAAGAAAGAATCAAAATTAAAATTCGAAAAAGGATAGTTACTAACGACATATTTGTGTTAGGCGATTCTACAATGAGAGCCTCTAATTGATTTGAATTTAAAACTTATTGTAAGTTTCCTAATAACTACGCATTAGATTTCATAGAGTGATTTCCATAAGATAAAGCGATGGCTCTTTCCGAGATAAAAGATAGGATAGTAGGCTATTGATTTTTGGAGGCGTCCCAAGATAATCAGTTAGGAGATATCGTAAGTAACGTGAATTTGATATAAGAAAGTTCTGCAAATCATTCGCAAACTTCATAACTAAAATGGCTCGCAAGCTAAAACGCTTTTGTAAAAAGCGTTTTAGCTGAGTGTTTCAAACTAAAGTGTTGCTTTTTGTGGATATAGCATAATAATCGCTTTCACATTTGTTATGCCGAACTCACGTTTAAGTAGCGTTTATCATAGATTGAATGTCTGTATCGCTAAAAGTAAAATGGAACTTTTATCGTCTCTTGGTTGATTCCGTATGGATTGAATTTATGCCTGTCCCAAAACCTCGGATGTAGGAATTCCTACGAGAGTGTTCCAACGATAAAATCCGTTGGGAATTCACAAATCTACGATTTCTTGAATCGGTTAGAATCTGCAGCCGGATTTCGCTCTTTCGATTGTTTTACTTTAAACCTCGAGAATCTCTTTTGTTTCCTGTAAATTGATTTATAGAGCCGAAAATGACACGGTAAAGAGGAACTTTGTGGCTCAGAGTGAAAACGCCTCTGCTTTGCGGATTTGATCTTAGAATGTGCCCTTTAGCGATCTTTCTGCTTGAGTTGTTTTATCCTAAGAACAGTTCCCGATATATTATATTATCCTGCGGTATATAAAATTTGCGAAAATACCAATCGATCGTCGTGAATGTTTTCTCTAACGAGTTAAATTATTTAATAGAGTTGTTGAAAAATTCCATGATTCGGATTAACAAAACCGCTTCAAACATCCATTTCAACGAAGCAGAAACGGACAGAGAATTAATTTTTCAACAACTCTAATGAGAAATATGCGAAAAATTATTTACTACTTCGATTGGCCCCCCATATATCAGATAAAAAGTGTATTTTCTGGGTTTGAAAAGTTAGGCGCGAGACTTTGCATTTATCGCAAAAACGGAAAGTAAACTGCATATGGGGCGGATCACCTGTATTAGTCGGTGCTTTAGCAGAAAAGTTTCTCTAAGATTACACAAGAAGTTTCATAGTCTACTGCTAAAGGAAAAAATACATCCTAAAACGAAAAAACGTCAAACCGGATGTGTTTTTATAAAATTTAAATATAATAATAAATTAAAATACACTTCAAGCGGATCTTATGAAGCACTACCTAACTTATAAAGGCGATACATCGGACAAATTTTGGAGCATAGAAGTTTTGGGAAATTCCTTTACCATTATTTATGGCAAAACAGGCGCTGCCGGAACATCTCAAACTAAAAATTTTAAAACTGAAGAAGCCTGCTTAAAAGAAGCGCGTAAGATACTCTCTGAAAAATTAAAGAAGGGTTATGTAGAAAAAAATGATATAAATGGAAAGTCAGTTCTTAATGATAATAAGAAACCCAAATCGGACAAGGAGAGTCGAAAGGAAATAGATAAAACTATAATTCCAAAAATTGAAAAGCAATCGAAATCTGATTCACAAAAGATCGAAGAACGACCGAAGGATAAAGTCGAACCGTCATCTCAGAAAACCGTAAAACAAGATTTAGAAACTATTCCATCAGAAAGTTCTAAAGAGTTAAATAAGATCAGTCTTTATTATCAAGGTGACGGTAGTGACAAAGTTTATCATGTAAATATAGATCCGGAAGGAGATGGGTATGTGGTTCTCTTCGCTTTTGGCAGACGTGGAAGTACTCTTCAAACCGGGACCAAGACTTCAAAGCCGGTTTCTTACGAATCCGCTCAAAAAATTATGAACCAGCTCGTAAACTCCAAAATGTCGAAAGGATATACGAAAGGAGAATCCGGAACTCCTTATCTTCATACAAACAAAGAAGAACGAATAAGCGGTGTTCATTGTCAACTTCTCAATCCTATCGAGGAAGAGGAACTCTCCGCGTATATTGAAAATGATCAATATGGAGCTCAGGAAAAATTGGACGGCAATCGTATGATGATCCGAAAGACCGGAGACAACGTGGAAGGAATCAATCGCAAGGGTCTAATTATCGCGATTTCACAAATCATATACGAATATGCTCTCGGTTTTCAGGACGACTTTATTTTGGATGGGGAGTCGGTCGGAGACGTATTTTATCCTTTCGACATTTTTTCGAAAGACGGAAAAGATATTCAACATCTTTCCTACCAAGAGCGTTATGCGATACTTCAGTCCATCTTAAAGGGTAGGGACAAAACCTTTTGTCTTGTTGAATTGGTAGTCTCCACAAAAGACAAAAAAGGACTTCTCGAAAAATTGCGGGAAAAACAAAAGGAAGGAATCGTATTCAAAGATTTGAGTGCTCCTTACAAAGCGGGTAGACCCGCAAGCAGAGGGGCTCAGATTAAATTCAAATTTTACGAGACCGCGACGGTAAGCGTAGAAACAGTAAATCTAAAACGTAGTGTAAGCATGCGTCTTTACGACGGAAAGTCCTGGATTCATGTTGGAAACGTAACCATACCGATTAATTTCGAAATGCCTCAAGAAAGGAATATTATAGAAGTACGTTATTTGTACGCATACAGAGGGGGTTCTTTGTATCAACCCACTTATCTGGGAATTCGAAGTGATGCGGACGAAAACGACTGCGATTTAAATCAGCTTAAATACAAAAGTATTTAATAAAAATGTAATCCCTCATTCCAAAAAATTACACAGTGGATTGCATCCTAAGGATTTTTTTACAGATAACACCCATATTTGAAAGTACGGATTGTCCCGTGTAATTAACGTGAGTTCGGTTTAACAAATGCGAAAGCGATTGTAGTGGAAATTCCGAAGGAATTGGAGCATTATGTTGCGACCGTAGGCAGCAACATTGAGTTAAAGCGCGGTCCAGCCTTTGCTTGCAAAGGCTGGATTCGCCCAAACTTTCTTACAGCGCGTACCAAAACTGGGACAGAGCTTTATATCGAACTCATGTTAATTAAATTGATTACTGAAATTTGTTTTTTTATTCTCACACAACACAATTCAGGTGTTTCAAACAACGTTTCTCGAGTAGTTTAAAATTTCGTTTTATTCCAGACGAATATTTGGAACGTTCGTTCCTGAAAAGGAATCATCTGAACTTTATTAGAAATGTATCTATGGCTCCCATCATTTCATTTCCAAAAAGCTCCTCGAATACGTTTCGGGTTGCCCATCCGGTAGAATAAAGATTCCCATCAAAGTCGGCTCCGATTCCCGAACCCACCATAGTCGATCGGATGATTCCCCACTGCCATAATCGTCGGACTTCTCCGGAAGAACTGTGTTTTGTTACAAAGACGTCGTGGTCGCCTTCCGAAGGGCCTGCATTAAATTTGATGAATCCATTGGTTTGACCCGTCGTGAAGACGTTTCCTGCTCTGTCGGTTGTTATTTCGTCTATTATAGTCAGCTTTTGAGCCGTGGGAGGACCGAATTGTCTGATCCATTGTTGAACGCCGGATGAATCGTATTTTACAATGGTTCCAAGATAACCCGTTTCATCCAGTTTCAAGCCGAAATCCGCATTACTATATCCTCCTACAAGAACGTTTCCGAATCGATCTACAGTGATGGCCTTACCAAAAACTGATTTCAGAGGGACACCGAGTTGTGCAAAGAATTGTCGGTTTCCGTTACTATCGTATTTAAGAATGAAAAGGTCGTTTTCTCCGATACCGGGAGTTGAATTGGTCGCAAAGTTTGCGTTGCGTCCGGAACCGCTCATGTAAATATTACCCGTAATTTTGTCAAAGGCGACTCCAACCGGAATGATCTCCGCTCCTGGAATGGAAAGTTGTTCGATCCAAATCTGGTTTCCGTTGGTATCAAGTTTGACGATAAATCCGTTACCTCTCTTTATACTGTTTCCTCCGAATGGTCCGTTTGAGGTTCCAACAATATAAGAATTTCCGAATGTATCTACGGTGATTTTTTTGGGAGAGACCTCATATCTTTTATCGTTTACCCCTGTTTGTTTGATCCAATTTATAACTCCGTTCGAGTCGAACTTAATTACGAACATGTCTTGGTTTTCCAAGACATGTATGTTTTCAAGAGAACCAATTATAGAACCGGTTACATATGCGTTTCCTTCGGGATCGACCGCAATTCCCGTAACATTCAATTTTGTGCCCAGGACTCCTGGTATGGATCGCATCCAGATTACATTTTCCCGGGAATCATATTTCGCGAGGATCAGATCTTGACCTCCATGTATCCACTTGTTGGTCAATTCATCATAAAAAGGATCGCTGTCTATATCGGCTGCGACGTAAACAAAACCCTTTTCATCTACTGCGAGTTTAGAATCTTTGGTTATTTTGTTAGGATTTCCACCATATAACGAAGCCCATTCAAGACTGACAGAATTTTCCCGCAACGGTGTTTCTTGTACATCTAAGGAATCTAGATTTCCATGAGCGGCGATAGAACCGATGTTATTCCCTTGAACTAAAGGAATCAGAAAGTAGTCGTTTGTTTTCGCATCGGATGTAGGCGAACAAACTTGAAATAAGAATATGGAAAAAAGAATCAAAAGATGTATCATAATTTTCCTCAACACTCGGTATACTTTTCATTCTTCGACTAAAAAAAGTCCAAGGTTTTTTAAAGAGAAATTCTGGGAGAAGTAGGGTGTTTTACCCTATTTGAAAAAAGAATAGGAAATGAATGTTTCCCTATAAGAGTCGTCTTACCTTTTTTATATTTCTAAACCAATTTTTATCGAAGCATTCGTTCTGGATCTTTCCATTAAAACGTTTTCAGTTGTTTAGAATTATGAAGATCGATGCCTTTCTTTAAAGTCTGTTTCAAAAAAGGTTTCGATTCAACTCAGGACCATCTTATCGACAACGATTGACTTTAAATAATGTGAGTTCGATATGAGAAAGTTTGGGCGAACCCAGCCTTTGCTTGCAAAGGCTGGACAAAACCCGTCGAGCGCCAATAGAAGCGAGACGCTTTAGTTGCCAGCTTGATCTTTCTGATAAAGCAGAATTAAGTTTTGGGATACGCTGTAAAGTACCAATAACTTGACCTCGCATCGATCCCTTTCGCATTGATTAGGCCGAACTCACGTTAAATATGTAGATCTCAGAGACTTCATTCAGAATTCGTATCACTCATTTCGAGGTGATTACAATTCTTAATCTTGTATTTGGCTTTCCCGTTTTCTTTGTATAATTCTTTCTTAAATTTTTCCCAGTTATCCTATCCGTTAATTGACACAACAAATGTTTATGATTTAGTATTGGGTCTAATCTATTTTGAAACAGTTCAGGGCGAGCTTTTTTCTGGTTTCATTTTCTCCGGGTTTTATGGATTTTCCCATGATTTTGTTTTTTACACTTCATTCTTGCAAAACATTTTATTTGCGTTATTGGACATTTATCCCTTTTTAAGGACGGTTCTATACAATCAAATTTTAGCATATTCTTGTTTCGTGCAGATTTGCCCGTTATTTGTGGGAAAAAATGACAAAAATGATACTACCGAAATTTCCTTGACCCTACACTACCGAATATTACTTTTTTCAAAATTTATGTGACTTATGGGGCGAAGCTATAGGTTCGGTTATTTTATTATTTTAAAAATTACTATACTCTTAATTAGTATTTATTAATTCTTTTCTTTTTAAAAAAGAGAGGAGGATTCTTATTGGTTCAGCATTGATTCAAAAGAGTATGACTTTGTGTGAAAATTATCAGAAGTTACTACTCGAAGCATGAAAAGAATACCGTAATATGCTTGTTTCAAAAGTTAAAATATAGAATCTTTTTCAAAAAAGCCAACAATTCTGGATTCGATATAATTTTATGAAATTATCCTCATCTGTTGACGATGATATGGAAAATAACGCTGCCCTATGGAAACCTGATAAAGTAATTTTCGTATCATCAAATGGTTTTGATCAGGATGCTTTTACTATTACGGAAAGTAAGGATATAATTTATTTCGAAAAATCGGGAAAAGGTTTTAAAGAAGTATTTTTATAAATTTGTACCTTCACCTAACTTCGGTTTCTCACTGCGCTTCGGGATTGCTAAGGCAACCCTCGTTCGGGCTAAAGCCACATTGTTTTGTCACTTCGGTTCGCGCGATGGCGCTAAGACGCCCCGAGAACCTCGTGCCAATCACACGTGCAAAAGCGCTCGCGACCGCAATGTCGAGGAGACTCTTTCGTTAGACGCAATTCCTAATATTTATGAGAAAAAAGAGTTTAGCTGAAAGAGCTTTAGATTGGGAGCCAGATGGCGTTGAAGATGCCGAAGATAGGACAATATTTATTCGTTTTATGGCAACGCACTGTGTAGGAATTCGTAATTCGAAAAAAATCGAAAATTTAATAAAAGAGATCCCTTTCCAAGGAACTTATAATAGAAATTCATTTCAGCACAGAATAGTTATACCTTTTAAAAAGGAAGGCGAGTTTTTTATCGGATCTTCTAGTCTTGGAATTTTTTTAGTGAACAATCCTGATGATGCAGAGCATGCTACTCAATTTTATGTAAACAGAATTTAATATTTGATGAGTACGGCGGAAAAAATTCAAAGTTCCAAAATGAATTTTTTGAATATCTACGAAATAATGCTGACGGATTTCCAATTGGGACTATTTCACAAATGGAAATGTTATCTAGTAAAAACGAACCTTTGATTCAATTAGCAGATATAATTGCTGGTCTTATAAAGAACAAAGCAAAAAATAAATTTGATTTTATCCGGTATGTCATTGATAGAGCTGTCAAAATTGAATATTTTCCACCTTTCTAATAAGCGCACGCTGACTAACTTCATCTCCTCGCTTTGTTCGGGATTGCTAAGAGCCGGCCCCAGAACTACTTAAGAGCCATTCTGATAGGATCAGAGTAAAAACAATTTTCAGAATGGGCAAATAATTATTTTCTTTAAATTCCCAACATGTTTTAGCAGTTCTAAATGCGTTAATCCAAGCAAAAGTCCTCTCAACGATCCATCGAAATTTTTTTAAAGGGAGAATATATTCAGGATATTTTGTATTCTTTTTATTTGGGATTCTATATCGAGTTTTTCTTTTCCTTAGATCACTTTTGATTGGTTGTCCGATGTAGGCTTTATCGAGAGATAATATTTCCGGTTTCAAAAACCTCTTATTTCTATAAACTCGAAAGTTTTCTAACGTGGGAACGAGGAGTTTAGAATCGTGGGTCCCGGAATGAGAGATTACAAACGAATTGGTACCCCTAATCGGTCAACGAGGATATGTCTTTTAACGCGATCCGTCGGATTTGGTCCGGTGAAAAGCCCCTTTGGGAGCCCTCACTTGACTTTCATCATCAGCCATTTCCTTTCGTCCTAATCTTAATAGAATGATCATAGAGCTTTAAAGCTTCTTTATGAATCTTATCAAAAATTCTTCACATCGGGGCATATATCTCCAAAGAATTCCTGTTTTAACTCGATAGAATATCGCAGCAAGGGCTGTTCTATCATCCAAGCGAGGACGACCCCGTTTGAAAGGAGGCGCCTATTCTTTGGAAGTAATTCTTTTAATTTTAGCCAAAATAGGTTCAGGGATCTAAATGTCCTAATTTCGATTTCATACTCTACATTTTACATTTAGCGACTTAAGTACAGGTAAGTTTTGGGATAAGCTATTAGTAGGTCTTGAATTTAGACAGCGAATAGAATCCATGGGAGATACCTTCAAAGAGATGAAGAATGATTTGGATTCTGAAAAGATCACTATGGAAAAAATTTGGTCGAAGCGAGAAAAACAAATGCATAGAATAATTCAGAATACGGCAGGTATGTATGGCGATCTGACTGGGTTAGGAGCAACTTACCTGTTGTAAAAAATTTGGAGTTACCAAACGAGTAGAATTTATGCTTTTCTTTTATTTGAAAACATGCGGAGAAATTTACAATGCTTAATAATCACGATCCCGTTCGCCATTTAGAGTATATTAGACAATCATTATCGCAAGATAAAAAGCCAATAGGTTTTTTTATCGCATCCGGCTGCCCACTTGCAGTTGATTTGCCTCCGGATAAATGGCCATTAATTCCTGATATAAAGAACCTAACAGTTTGGCTTAACAATGAATTAAAAAATGATAAGAAATATAAAGCCTTACTACAAGAACTAATAAAAGCGGGGAAGAGTCCTGAGAACGTTGAAGATATCTTAAGCTTTATTCGCGGGCTTTTGGAAGTTTCAAAAGGAGAAAGTGTTAGAGGATTCAATGAGTCAGATTTAGCAGAATTAGAAAAAAGTATTTGTAATTTAATAGTTAAAAAAATTGACGTTCTTCTTCCTGATACAGAAACACCTTATCATAAATTGGTAAAGTGGATTAGTTCTATTGATCGTGAAGTTCCAATCGAAATATTTACAACAAATTACGATATACTAATGGAGCAAGCGCTTGAGAAATTGGAAGTCCCTTATTTCGATGGCTTTGTAGGGGCTAGGAGGCCTTTTTTTGACTTACGATCTGTTGCAGACCGTTTAATTCCAAGTCACTGGACTAGAATTTGGAAAATTCATGGTTCTATCAACTGGTATCAGGAAATAGTAAATGGCCAAAGAATAATTTATAGATCTTCTGAAATAAAGAATGATGCTGCTCACCTCATTTATCCCTCCCATTTGAAATATGAGGAAAGCAAGAAGATGCCTTATTTGGCTTTGATTGAGCAATTAAATATGTTTATCAGGCAAAAGTCTTCACTACTGATAATCGTTGGTTATTCATTTGGTGATGAACACTTGAACGATACGATAGTAAATGCACTAAAATCTAACCCGACCGCAATGGTTTTATCTCTTATGTATAATACATATCTTGATAATTCTAAGGAAAGATATGCCAAGGCATATAAGATAGCCTTAGATCGGCATAACTTGAATGTATGGACTTTCGATAAAGCAATTATTGGAACAAATTTGGGTTCATGGATACAAAAGAAGGTAGCACCAGAGCCAAGCTTAAATAACTATATATCACAAACTAAGGTGAAAGATGATCCAGAAGAATATGAAACCTGGATAAAGTTAGGTGATTTTTCTATCTTTTCAGATTTTCTCAAGACTTTGATTGGCGAAGAATTCGAGTATAAAGATGAAAAATAGGGAAACTTTCTTAGGTAATGTACAAGATGTAAATGGTACGACAGTTAGTGTTCTCCTTACAGAAGAATCCCTAACGGATTTTATCTATATAGATGGCCAAGGATATCGTATAGGACAAATTGGAAGTTTTGTTCGGATTCCGATAGGTTTCTTTGATTTGTTTGGCATCGTTAGTCAAGTAGGCGCGAGTTCTGTGCCAGAAAGCAATAAAGAAACTGATTCTTATGCTAATCGATGGATGACAATCCAACTTATTGGCGAAAGTCAAAGGAATGGAACTTTTCAACGAGGGATTTCGCAATATCCAACCTTAGGTGATGAGATCCATCTTGTGTCGGAAAAAGAGCTCCATCGTATTTATGGACAACCAGATAAACCATATTTCGTAAAGCTTGGGCATATTGCGAATGCAGAATCCATACCTGCACTAGTTGATATTAATAAGTTAGTTACTCGTCACTCTGCTATAGTTGGCACTACGGGCTCAGGAAAATCGACTACGGTTGCCAGTATCATTAACGCTTTATCAAATCAAGAACTTTATCCATCTGCCAGGATTCTCATTTTAGATCTACACGGAGAATATGGTAATGCCTTATTTGATAGAGCGAATATTTTTAAGATTAATGCAAGCAGTAAGGCAAAATTCAAGGAAAATGAACTTCAAATCCCATTTTGGGCACTAAATTTTGATGAGCTTTGTGAGGTCTGCTTTGGTGAGTTCAGTGATGAAAAGGCACGTAATATCATTTTAGAAAAAATTCAAAGCGAAAAAGTAAAATCATTAGAAAAGAATCCTAAAAAAGGAGTAACACAAGACTCTCTAAGCGTTGATTCACCTATTCCGTTTAATATTCATAATTTATGGCATCAGCTATATATAGAAACCTTTGGCACGTATTATAAAGGTCCTGCTGGACGGCCGATTGATAATTTAGCTTATGAATTAGATTCTCAAGGCCGAGAACAAAAGGGTAATCCAATACAGGGAATCGCTCCAATTTTTAAAAATGTTAAAAATGATAGTGAAGATAAGGAAAAGATACATTACTTACCCAATGCGCTTAACTTTGGAAAACAACTATTATTACTTGGCTCTAAACTGAGGATTCCTCGATATGATTTTATTTTTAAACCGAAAGACTTGTTGCCAGATAAAGATGGAAAGGTTGAGAAAGATTTAGATTCACTATTAAAAAGTTGGATAGGTAGTGAAAAACCAGTCACAATTCTTGATTTATCCGGTGTACCATCAGATATTCTTTATACAACAATCGGTATTCTTCTTAGACTTTTGTATGAGGCACTTTTTTGGTCTCGTGATTTATCTCAGGGTGGACGGCATCGTCCTTTACTATTTGTCATGGAAGAAGCGCATATTTATTTAAACGAAAATTCGAAAGGAATGGCTTCTAAGGTTGTCCAAAGAATAGTAAAAGAAGGGAGAAAATATGGAATTGGTGCTATGATTGTAAGTCAGAGACCTTCTGAAGTGAATGCAACAATTCTCTCTCAATGTGGAACATTCTTTGCTATGAGACTAGCAAATTCTCAGGATAGAGGTCAAATTACAGGAACTATATCTGATAATTTAGAAGGTTTAACAAATATGCTTCCAATATTAAGAACAGGTGAGGCAATTATTTTGGGTGAAGCAGTTAAATTACCTATGCGTACACAAATTGAACCCCCACCACAGAGCAGGAGACCGGATAGTCAAGATCCAATCGTCTATGATGAAGTATTGGAATCCGATTCGCAAGTGCCTGGAGGATGGGGTATAAAAATGGAAAAAGATCCAAGATTTGAAGAGATAGTGGAAGTCTGGAGATCACAAAATCATCGAATTAGTAGAATTAAGGAGGATAATTAAAATTATGCAAAGAGAAAATGTTTCTTCAACGAATATAAGGTCAATAGGATATGATTCAGAAACATCAACTTTAGAAGTTGAATTTTTAAACGGTGGAACATATCAGTATTTTGATGTACCTGAATCCATTCATCAAGGATTAATGAGTGCAGTTTCACATGGTGAATATTTAGCTGCGTGCATTAAAGGCTCCTATAGATACTCTAAAGTGTAATATGTAAAATGAAATTGATTTTAAAGGAAATGTTGGTTGATTAAAATACTAATCGATTTTAATAAAAACCGTTATTTACCGCTCCGTTCGAGATTGCTCATGCGATCCTCACTCCGGGTTAAAGCTGCATTGCTTTACTCGCTTGACTACATAGTAAAAGAAGGATATTTCAGTAAGATATACTTGCGTTCCTTTGCGTGATTAACACTTCGAGATCAGCGGCGTCTGTAAGTTCTATTGTTATGCGTCTTACTGACGTTCTACCAGCCAGTTGCAGGTTTGACCAGGCGGTACGCGAATTTTTCATCTAAACATCACAAAAGAGAGGTCTTCTCATGAGAAAGGTTGTTTTTGGAATCAACATTACCACCGACGGGTACTGCAACCACGAGGACATGATTGCCGACGCAGAGCTGCATGAATATTTCACGAAGCAACTCCGCAATACGAGTGTCATCCTCTTTGGCCGCACAACTTATCAACTTATGGTGCCCTATTGGCCCGATGTCGCCAAGAACCAAGTGGAGGACGCAGCAACCAATGAGTTTGCACGCGTGTTCGACTCGCTCGACATAGTCGTATTCTCCACGACATTGAAAGAAGTTGCCGGGCACAAGACGAGAATCGTCCACGCAAATGTTGCTGAAGAGGTGCTTGCGCTCAAGCAGCAGCCTGGAAAAGACATTTCTGTAGGTAGCTTGAGTATTGCGTCCCAACTTTCGCAGCATCATCTGATTGACGAGTATCATTTTGTGGTTCATCCGGTAGTCGCCGGAAAAGGACCTCGGCTATTCGAAACGGTGACGCCGCAAAACAGACTCCAACTAGACCTCATTGCTTCAAAGAACTTTCAATCCGGTGTCGTTGCCCTTCAGTATAGAAGGCATACGTGACTAGAAAGCCCAAACGAAACTTACTTTTCCACAAAGTGTGTTTTGGGTGGTAGGCAAGGAACGCATAACTTCCGGGGTCGCACATTCGTTTTATCACTCGGCTTGCGGGACGTAACTACGTTCACTAATGATTACTCGAACCTCAGTCAATCCTTCGCGCATATGCGCCCCGAGCCGCAATGAATTAGATATATCTTATATACAAAGTTCTACTTACTAAGTCTTCTTTTACCAATCAATCTGACATCGATGAAATTAGGACAACAGTGACTCTGAGTTTTAGTCAAGTAGTGGAAAAGTATGTTCATTATATTAAAATTCATCGTGGTGGAGATGCAGAAATCCCTTCCTTTCGTATGAATATAATAGAGTTGTTGAAAAATTCCATGATTCGAATTAACAAAACCGCTTCAAACATCCATTTCAACAAAGCAGAAACGGACAGAGAATTAGTTTTTCAACAACTCTAATGCTTTTAACTCAAGGAGGGATTTTAAGAAAAAACTACATGAAGATATACTTTTATTCTAACTTTCCGGACGATTTGTTATATAGTGAAAGAGAACTTCAAATGAAATGGTATAAAGGAAAAGGTGCTTGTGGAATATCTTGGAAAACAGGTCGACATGTAGTTTATGATTCTGCAGATTCAAATTTAAAAGATCCGATTAATTCATTAACTAAGAAGCAAAAAGAGCTTTTTAATGGTAACCAATCTATTTTGAGTATTCCGATTTGGAGCAAATTTAGGAAAAATAAAAGGGTTTTTGCTATTTTAAATTTAGATAGTAACCATAAAGCGGACTTGATTTTAATTAAAAATGCTGGGATATTGGGGCCTCAGAAACGAAATTATATTACTTTCATACGTTCTTTCAGATTTTCATAATAAAGTATTAGACAATAAATAAAACTGATAAAAATCATGGAACGCCGCCGAGAAAGGTAAAAATCCATATTAGCAGAGATAACCCACCAAAAATTTTTATTTCTAAAAAAGATAATTTTAAAGAGGGTCCCGCGAAAAAAATTGAATCTGGAAATTATCGATTGGTTGAGTAGTGCATATCGACTAACTTCGGCTTCTTACTGTGTTCGTTTCTCCGGTTTCCGCTTGGACTCAACCGCACATTTTCTTTATCGCTCGCTAAAGTTTGCTCAAGGCCTCAGTCAGCTTCTTTGTGTATATGTATTCGGAGACGTAACGTCGAGAAGACTTACTTCGTTCGGTGTAATTGTAAAGTTCGTCTTAAAACGGGAAATTAAGATCTCCTTTTGTATTTTTACTATCTTGACAAAGATTATACTTGCCTATATACTTGTTTGATGGAGGATTGAGTGATATGCCTCAAGTTTCGTTATATCTTGATCAAGATACTTTAAAAAAGATCGAAACTGCCGCTAAGAAAGAAAAGATTTCTATTTCCCAATGGGTTAGAGTAAAAATACAAAGTTCTCTAGATAAAAACTGGCCTGAAGATTATTTTAGTCTTTTTGGTTCCATTAAAGACGAATCGTTTTCTGAACCTAAAAAGTTAAAATTTACAATTGATTCGAAAAGGGAGAAATTGTGAATTACTTTCTCGATACAAATATATGTATTTATTTCTTAAAAGGTAAAGGTGAAAATATAGAGAAGAATATTAGAAAGTTAAATCCAAATCGCATTAAAATACCTTCAGTGGTTAAAGCTGAGTTACTTTTAGGCGCATTTAAAAGTAACGATCAAAAAAAGAATAGGGAAATCGTATTAAGTTTTTTGGACCCATTCGAAATTATCGGATTTAATGATATAGAGTCAGAAATTTATGCGGAAGTTCGTAGTGGTTTAGAAATTCAAGGAATTCCTATTGGACCAAATGATTTGTTAGTCGCTTCGGTTGTTCTAAGCTCAAATGGAATTTTAGTTACTAATAATGAAAAAGAGTTTAAAAGGATTCCAAATTTAAAAATAGAAAATTGGCTTTAGCCTCGTCTTGGACCAAAGCGTTTCATTACAACTCTTCTCTTGCTCGCCATTCACGGTTCTCGCTAAAGTTTGCTCAAGGCCTCATGTCAACTTCTTTGTGTATATGTATTCGGAGACGTAACGTCGAGAAGACATTTGTATTATATGACATATCCAGCCAGGTTTTTAGGATCGTCCGGCATCATATTGGGCGAAACGTGCTACTGATCTCTATAAAATTGAGTGCCATAAATTTTTATTACAAAACCCTATTTCAGTGCAAAATATTCGTACTTTTTTATATACTTTTGAGTAAGAGTTGCATGTTGGAGAAAGATATTGTTGCTTGTTTTTAAATAATATCTATATTATCTTTCCTTTTTATGAAGGGAGGCGATGTAAGATAATTTATTTTGTTATTAATTGATCTTCATTCGAAGTTTTTATAAATTATTAGAAGAGGTGAAATCATATGAGAAGAATAATTGTTTTATCATTCATTACGTTAGATGGAGTCATGCAAGCGCCTGGTGGACCTGAGGAGGATACGTCAGGTGGCTTCAAGTATGGCGGTTGGACTGCGCCGTATTTTGACGAAGTTTCTGGTAAGGTCATGGAAAAACAGATGAAACCTGCGGATTATCTTTTGGGCAGAGAAACATTTGATATTTGGGCCGATTACTGGCCTGAACATGCAGACTTTTGGCCGGGCATCAATGATGGCACAAAATATGTCATGTCCAAGACTATGAAAAAGTCAGATTGGAAAAACTCAGTATTCCTCGAAAGTTTGGCAGATATCGAAAAGCTCAAAAGTTCAGAAGGTTCTGACATTCAAGTTTGGGGTAGTGGCAAACTTGTTCAACTGCTACTTAAGAATGATTTAGTGGATGAGCTATGGCTTAAAATATTTCCCGTTACGCTTGGTATGGGTAAACGTTTGTTTGATGATGGGACCATTCCGGTGGCATTTACATTAATAGACAGTTCTGTTACACCAAGTGGAGTGATTATTGCTAATTACAAGCGAGCCGGAAAAGTCAAGACGGATAGGATACTGTTGGAGTTTAAAGAGAAATAAAATTGGAAAAAATAATTGTTTCATTTAAGAGAATTGGGTAAATCACCGAAAAGTCTGGCATGACTCGTGTTATAAATCGATTTGCTCGATTTTTTTGCTCTATGATTCTGATTAACGCGGGTTATATTTCCTGTTCCCTTATGGAAAAACGCGTTTCGGAAAAGGATGTTTCATTTACTCAAATTGCGGAAGCGCGTAGCTTTTTACAAAGGTTGGAAACACATCTACAAGTAATCACCGAGATTGTACAAAAGAATAGAGTATTGGCCATTCAAAGCGCTCACGGAATTTATGCGGATGAAGATAGAAATCAATTGGACTTACAATTTCAGGAATTACTAAAAGAAATCTGTAGAATTCGTGAAAGCGCTAATTTCAAAAAAAGAACCTTGTTGAATACTGAACATTCCTCTTGGCCGAGGAACATGTCTCTGCAAATCGATCCTTACAGTTCTTCGATTCTATTTCCGTTGCCGGAATTAAAGCTTGAAAAATTCGGCATTCTTTCGTGTAGTTCAAAAGATTTCCAAAGCACAATGGATGTGAAAACGGCAATTTCCGCGAATCGTTCTATCGGTGTTATGGATTATTCTCTCTCGATCTTAAGCTTTGAAAGAACCAGAATTGCCGTCTTGTGGGAGCGGTTGGACTATAGCGAACATTTGCAAGAATTATTAAATGAATCTTTTTCAAATGTAGATTCCTCGTATCTTCTACAAGAAACTCAAAAAAACTCCAATTGAATTACCACGTATAAAAAGTCTGTTTATAAATAGCGCGAGTTTGGTGTAACAAATGCGAAAGCGATTATATGTTTTGACTTGAAACGGCGCCCCTAAGGAAGCCGTTTCACTGAGTTTAGGGAGAAACACTGAGTTAAAGCGCGGTCCAGCCTTTGCTTACAAAGGCTGGATTCGCCCAAACTTTTTTACAGCGTGTCCCTAAATCCCGTCGAGCGCCAATAAAAGCGAGACGCTTTAGTTACCCGAGCGGACCCTTAGGGAGCGAACGCGCTTTAGTTTTCTGCTTTGTCAGAAAGATTAAGCTGCAAGGTTCTGTCCCATTTTTGGGACAGAACCTTATATCGAATTCACATTAGTTGTGGACAACCGGAAGTTATTCAAAAAAGTCGAAATGGATTCTATCCTCGGAATGCGACGTTGAGTTCGTAAATGTTACGATGCATTATGAGATAAATTCAAAAATAAGAATATACAAAAAATATAAATAATTAGGTGCGAATTGGGATAAGATGCGGTACGAAGATGAAGGTTTCGCTTGAATATGCAGACAAGATTACGTATATCTCGAAGATATGTACCTTTCGAATCGCCTAAAAACGAAAAAATTCAACAGCCGATACGATCGTAATGGAAAACGATGGAGATTGATACATCGTTTGTTTTGAAGTTGGAATTTAGATTCTATTCCCGAGAACTTATGTCAAAGACGAATTCTCGGTCTATCTCACAACATAATTCTGAACTTTGTACAAAATCGTAAGTCTCGCCAAAATCAAAATCAAATTCAAACCGAATAAAATCAAGAAAGGCCGATCGATCATTTCTTCGTCTTCTGCTTTGATAAAAAGATATAAGGGGATCGAAAATGTAAAAAGGCGAATCGTATTGATGTATTCGGACCAGAAGTGGTAGTGATTGGCGATAGCGATCATTAGGATCACCAAAGAAAAACCGATTTTATAAAAAGTTCCCTTCTTCCAAGATCCCGTAAAAGGGATCAAAAACATCGTCAGAAACTGGAGCACGAGAGGAAATTTGGAAAAGGATCGAACGATCTGTTTGATTCCTCCGCTGCCGGTAAAACTCGTGCCCAACTCCATTAGATATTTATAAATCCCCTCGAAGGGAATCATAAAAACCGCAAGTCTTGTCGGAGTCCAACCAGGTAGGGTATATTTGAGATAAGTTTGCCAAAGTAAAGGAACGATCAACGTGGAGCCGACGATCAACATTTTCTTCACGTCCTTACGGGATAAAGCCGCAAGCCCTAAAGATAAAAGATAGAATAACGCTGGTTCTTTCGTAACCAAAGAGAGACCGGAAAGAACATAGAATAGGGCGTAATTTTCCTTCTCGTAAAAATAAATTGCAAGCACGATCAACGAAACCATGATCGTATCGCTCACAAGAACGGAATAACTCGCCAAAGTAAACGGAGAAATGAGATATAAAATCGCCCAATGGGACTTGTCGTTTAATAAAACACGAAGAGCCAAATAAGAAAGATAAAGCAGCGAAATACTCAAGACATACATCCCTGCGATGTTTCCCCATTTACCGAAAATTCCCCAGAGAGAAATTAGTAACGGATAACCGATTCTAGGAGCCCTGTATGTAGCGTCGAATCCCTCCGGCCATTTTAGACTCAGATTGGAGATTGATCTGGAATAATAGTAAAAGATTTGGCCGTCGTAACCGGCGCCAAGGTCTCCTTCTTTTCCCTGAAATGCGATTGCTCCGTTTGGAGTTTCCGCTTCGTTCTTTTTGACGAATTCCTCTCCGAAATTCACCATCGCGGAAGGATTCCACTCGTAACGGGACCAAAGTGCGAGTGTTACGAAGCCGTATAACGAAACGAGAACAATCAGGCCTTTTAGGGGAGAATCGACTTTTCGAAATAAAGATTCAATTTTTTGCATATTTTTAGCCGTCGAGACCAAGTTTTCTTTTTAATAACTTTAGCGCAAACTGAATCGCTTGTTTTAAAACCCTTCGATTGAAAGAGGAGTTGGAAAACACGTAGTGAATTCCGATTTCCCGAATCGTTCCTTGATTTTTAGCCACGATCGAAAGGGCTTCCATGTGAAAATCAAACGCGATCGATTCCAATTCAGTTTGAGCAATCCAAGTGAACGCTTTTTTAGAATACTTTCTATATCCGGAAGTGCAATCCCGCAATCGATAGCCGAATACGTCGAACAAACCCGGAGAAATGCAATAATTCATCACCTTTGCGGCTATAAAAGATATTAGTTTTCTGTAAAATGGAACCCCGACCGTCGTTATACGACTTCCGATTACTAGGTCAGCTTCCACTTTGATGAATTCGGGAAGTTTATTCGGATCGTGGGAAAGGCCCGCATCCATGGTCACGACCGAATCGTATTTTTTTTCGACCGCGAATTTCATTCCGTCCTGGATTCCTCCGGGAATATGAGTGTTCTTTTCGTGACGGATCGTAAACAATCTCTTCGGATATTCACGAATCAACACTTTTAGAATTTCGGGAGTTTTATCCTTGGAAGCGTCGTCGACAACGAGAACGTCCGAATACGTCAACGCCCGTTCGACAACTTCGCGAATCGTTTTCTCCTCGTTGTAAGCGGGAATGACGACGAGATTTTTCATTTTTTGACTTCGAATACGGATTTATCCGCTTGGATCCAGTGAATCAATCTTTCCACACCTTCTCTCGGTTTGAATTTAGGGTTGAATCCGAATTTTTTCGCCTTGGTAATATCGCAGATAAAATAACGCATATCTCCCGGTCTTTCTACGTCAAATACGATTTCCTGTTTTTTACCGAGTATATCTCCGATCAGATGAATACATTCTAATAAAGAAATCTTGTGTTCGGGACCGCCGCCGATGTTAAAAACTCCCGGAGTTGGATTCTCGAACCATCGGAGATAACTCTCAGCTCCGTCCGCGGCATAAAGGATATCGCGTGCTTGTTTACCAGTTCCGAAAATCCGCAAAGGCCAATCGAACACGGAACGAATCGCAAAGTTCGCCACCCAGCCATGATCTTCTCCGCCAAACTGGCGTTCGCCGTAAATCCCCGTAAAACGAAACGTTGCTGCCTTCAACTTATATATATCCACGTACGTTTTTACGTAGTGTTCCGCACTCATCTTAGAAGCGTGAAGCGGGGAAATTTCCCCCACCATCACGGGTTGATCTTCTCCGATCGCTGCCGGGTTTCTTTCGTAGGATGTGGCTCCTTCTTTAAGCGTGTCGTTGATTGAATTTCCGTATACATGTATGGAACTCGTATTAACGACCGGAATATTCCGTTTACGGGCGACTTCCAAAACATTAAAAGTTCCCAATGCATTTGTGGTAAAGTCGAGTTCGGGATCTTCCCAGGAAATCGTCATCGCGGGTTGTGCCGCAGTATGAACGATAAAATCGCAACCTTCCGTACGATCCGCAAGATGCTCAAGGTTTCTGATATCCCCTTTCACCATCGTAACACCGAGATCTTTTAAAAAATTCCAATTATATTCTCGAGTAGCTTCGGTACCGTATCCGGTTCTTTTCAACTCGTATTTGGTCATACTGTCGTAGCTGACAACGTCCCAACCTTGTTTACGAAACGTTTCACAAACGTGGGAGCCCAGAAATCCGCACCCGCCCGTCACTAAAACTTTTTTTGCCATAAATATCCCTTTTTAATATTGTATAATTATAAAATTCTAAATTAGATTCCGAGCCATTTTTTCTTCAGCATCAAACGAACGATTGAAAGGAACTCTCGGGTCATGTTTTTGGGAACGGACTCGATCGGGCGATAATAGGAAATCGGAATTTCAATACAACGCATGTATGAACGAACGGTTTCCATCATCAGTTCAGGAATGACTCTCCGGTCATTCATCTCTAGATCCGGTTCGATTTTAGAGTAAGAATCTTTCCAGATCGCAAAGTAAGAACACATCGCGTCCGTAAAGCGCGGCTCCATTCCCCACCAAAAAATCTCGATGAGTTTTCCGAGTATCAGATTGGCCACACGGACTCCGGGAAGTAAGTTGGAGCCTTGTTCGATCATCTGCCTTGTGGTTCGGGTCCCGATTACCATATCGGAGTCCTTGAGATATTCCAAAAGTTTCGGATAATCCTTAGAACGATATGATCCGTCGGGGGTTATGATGATCGCGATATCTCCGGATGCGGCCCGGATCCCTTCCCGAATCTGTTTTCCGAAGTGATCCTCGTCCCCTTCGGTTTTACAGGAAATAACTTTCGCTTTTTCTTTTTTAGTAATTTCTAATGTTTTATCCGTGGAGCCGGAGTCTACGATCAAAATTTCGTCCACCTTTCCCCGGAAATCCACGATCACATCCGCGATGGATCTTTCGTTGTTTTTTGTGGGAACGATCAACGTAGTTTTAAAACGTGCGAATTCCTCGTTTCGGATCTCATAAACCGCATGGTGGTAGTCTTGCATGGAATTGATATTGAAATATTCCACGTTGAGTTCTGTCGCGAAAACCTTGCGGCTTTTTTTTGCCATCAGATCGATTACATCCGTGATTTCGATGATTCCATTTTTGACCGAAGGAGGAGTTTGTTTAAAATATTCGAAATAAGGGGGAGTAAAAAGATAGCTTCCCAGACCGAGGAGATTGTTCGGAGGGTCGGAAGGTTTTTCCACGAGTTCCAAGATTCGATCCCCTTGTAATTCCACGGAATAATTTTTTCGGATTCTGGAAAGAAGAGAAGTTTTTTGGACTCCGATCGAGGCGATGAGTTTTGGATGTTTTCGGAGTGTCTGTATGAACTTTTTATGATCCGGATAGAAGTAGAATTCGTCTCCGAGAATCGTGATAAATGGAGAATGAATCTGCGGTTCCAAACTTGCGATATCGCTTGCAAGGCCCTTAGTGGTCCAAGGGGAAGGTATAATTTCTACATCCCGATGATTTTTCCGAATTTTTTCGATTTCGGAAAGTACCATTTCTTTGAGGTGGCCGACTATAATATAAATTTTTTTAACACGGAACGTACTCTGCATCAGCTCGACGTTTCGTTCAAGGATCGTTTTTCCCTGAAATTCGAATAAGGGTTTGGGAATGTATGTCGTTCTGGGATAGGCCCGCGTTCCTTTGCCCGCTGCAGCGATCACACCTACTTCAATATTTGCCACTTAGGGGATATGCTATTTTTAGAGGCCTAAGGATGTCAAAAACGATTTAGAAAAAGATTTTTTTCAACACACCATAGAGTTTTTTAAAAAAGGGAGTTTCGGTCGGAAAAATTTTAAAGTATAAAGTGAAATTTTTAAGCAGGTTAGCTAATAATTTATCCAAAATCTGTCGAACGACCTGAAACGCGACCCATAGGGAGCCGTTTCATTCTCCGAATAGCGGAGCGTAATAAGGAGCTCACAAAGTATTTGTGAAATCAACGCGACCCATAGGGAGCGTTTCATTCTCCGAATAGCGGAGCGTAATGAGGAACTCACAAAGTATTTGTGAAATCAACGCGACCCATAGGGAGCGTTTCATTCTCCGAATAGCGGAGCGTAATGAGGAACTCACAAAGTATTTGTGAAATCAACGCGACCCATAGGGAGCGTTTCATTCTCCGAATAGCGGAGCGTAATGAGGAACTCACAAAGTATTTGTGAAATCAACGCGACCCATAGGGAGCGTTTCATTCTCCGAATAGCGGAGCGTAATGAGGAGCTCACAAAGTATTTGTGAAATCAACGCGATCCGTAGATTCGTATGATTCTTGAACATAAGACAGTTCCGAGTATGATGTTCTTGATTCGACGGAGTCAAGAAGAGAAGGCCGGTGGAGGAACTAAAGCCGCATTGTTCCCTAAGGGTTGCAAAGCGAGATGGCTGGTCCGGGGGTTCTCTATCAGAAAATCATACTTTTTGCAAGTAAAAAGCCTCGTTCTTGTCAGAACACTTGAAAAAATGTGCGTTTTAGGTTTTTACGATTCCAATTCAACGAGTAAAGTATTCTGGACCTTTACTTTCCAAATTCATTGCAAACTACCCTTAACGTGAGACTCAGTCTGAAACGCGATCCATAGGGAGGAGCGTTACATGATACTTGCTTCAAGGGTCGCTCTGCAGATTGAGGACAGATTCTAAAGAAGCGCGGATTTTAAGAAGATTACTTCTAATCCTTCTTTTTTGGTCGTCGGTTAAAAAAATCTCATTTTTTTCGGCTCTTTGGATGACTAAGTCCGCTTTAGTGACGAATTCCACGGCTGCTTCGTCAATGGATTCCCGATTTTTCTGTTTTTCCCGAAAAACGTTCAGAGCCTTTTGAACTTCCATTAATTCCTTTGTTACGTTTTTGATTTCTAAATCCGGAGTGGCCATATGATTTTTCCTAATTGAAAAAATTAAAAAAACGACCGGATATAGGCGGAATCGATCGTTCTTATTTTGAAATTCGATTCTATGATCCGTTTTCTGTACAGAAAATTTTTTCGGGCTTTGATTGAGTTGTTTCTACTCAAGAACTATAAAATAAAACGCCCGAATTTTGTGCTGAAGCAGGGCTTTTACAATAAAAGTTTACGGTACTTCGATTTGATAGAGAGCAGTAAGAGACTGTCTTAAAACGTCAAAAGAAATCAGCACGATTATTTCATAAGTTCGTAATGGAACGTAGGAATTCCCACAAATCGGCGATTTATGGATTTTCTAACGATCTTTATCGTGAGCCCTACATTTTTGTTAAACTCAAGCCGTCTCGTTTCTATTAATCGTAGAGTACGTCTATATACTTCTTTTTTGCTTCCAAATGTTCTTTGAGGGATTTCGCGAAATAATGATAACCGTCTCCTTTTAAGAGAAAAAAGAGGTACTCGGTTTCCTTTGGATAAAATGCCGCTTCCAAAGCGGGAAAGCCCGGATTGGAAATCGGTCCGGGAGGAAATCCTTTATTTAAATAAGTGTTATACGGAGATACGATTTTGAGATCCTTCTCGAAAATCCTACTGTGCGGTTTATCAAAAAGATATTGAATTGTGGCACAAGATTCCAAAGGCATATCTCGTTTTAAACGGTTGTTGAAAACTCCTGCCATCAGAGGTCTTTCCTCGTTCCTTTTTGCCTCACGCTCTACGACGGAACCGAGAATTACGAATTTATGAAGTTCGGAGGGAGAAAGATTTTTCGCTTTTTCGATCTTTGCGATTCGAACGTAAAATCTTTTGATCATCATTCGAACGATTTTATCGACCGGATAGTTGATCGGAATACTGTACGTTTCCGGAAAAAGATATCCTTCGGCGGAAGTCGAAGGAATGTTGAATTCTCTCAAAAGTTCGGGTTTGCTCGCGGCAAGTAAGAAGTCTTGGCGCTTCGGGATGATCTTTTTGGAAACCAGAAGATCACCGATCTGGCGATTGTTATATCCTTCCGGAATCGTAAAGGTTACGAGTTTTACCTTCCCTTCTGTGATTACCTGAAGAATTTTTCTGGAGTCCATTCCATCGTTGATCTCGTAAAGACCTTGTTTGATCTTTCCGGCACTTCTCGTAAAACGAACCAGATAAAGAAAATACTTGGAGGATTTGATCATTCCGTGAGTGGAGAGAGTTTCCACGATCTTTCCGGGAGTATTTCCGGATTCGATGAGTAGATCCATCTTGGTCTGTCCGGATCCGACAGCGCCTCCTTTGAGTTCGTCCACGATAAAAAACGTTGTAACGGCAATCAAAAGAAAAACTGCGATTAGTAGACAGGAGAAAATCAAAAATTTCTTAATATTCATAAATCCAATTTATTTCCTTCAATAACTTTCAAAGAAGATCTAGGGACAGAGTACGATTTCAGTTCTTTTCTGGAAGAAAATTTCTCGAAACCGGCAACAGATTCCATTCGCCCCCTGGCATTCTTTCCCTAAAAAAACAACTGTAGTATCCTTCATGGCACGCCGCAATTTTTTGCTCCACTTGATAGATCAAAAAAGACTGGTTGAGTGGGGACAAGATTTGAAGAATTTTTTGCGTATGTCCCGAAGTATCCCCTTTTTTCCAGAGCCGGTTTCTGGATCGGCTGAAATAATGTGCGTAACCGGTTTGTAAAGTCAGCCTTTGGCTTTCTTCATTTCCAAATGCCTGCATGAGAATCTGATTTTGAGCATCGATCGCTACGATAGGAATCATTTCGTTTGTGGGAAGTATTAAGAGTTCTCGTATTTTTTCAAAATTCAAAGGTGGAAAATCCGGATGCAGAAATAAAATCGTATCCTCGTCGCAATCCACTTCTTCTCTAAATCCTTTGGGAAGGCCATTTCGATACCGAGGTAATTCTTCTTCTGAGATTTGAGAGAGGGACGCAATCGACCGAGTCGATTCTTGAACTTTTAGGATTGTGATCTTGCGGGAACTCATGACGTTTTTGGAATGTAGGAACTCATAAAACCAAAGTTTTAAAAATCCGTCTTCGGTCCAATCAAATCCTACGGCTTTGTCTATAGGAGGAAAAGTCTGTTTTCACCTTCTTATTTTGAAAAAGATGAAAAAAATCCCCATTCGACTTTCTGCAACGCTTCCTGGTTATAGTTTTATCCCAACGGATGAGGATCGCGTTGCAGATTTCCATTCCCTTTAAGCTGCTTCCCGTTCCTTTCTTCCAGGCAAACCGTCGAACCGAATCGTATATCCGACTACTTTTAGTTTGCTTCTATTACTTCCATCCTGCGACTTCCATCGATCCTGACGAAGTTCGCCGATCACGGTCGCTTTTTTTCCTTTTTTGAGATATTCGTGCGCGTTTATGGCTTGGCGGTCCCATAATTCGATGTCTACAAAGGAAACCTCGCCTGGTTCTTCCGGTGTGGATTTATAGTCGTGGTTGACCGCCAGAGTGAAAGTGGCTACATTCTTTCCGCTGTTTAAGGTTTTAATTTCCGGATCGGAGGTGAGATTTCCGTCCAAAACGATATGCGCTAAGTTTTTCATTCTTCATACTCCTATTGCGAGGAAAATTTTCTTCCTCACCGAAAACGGTTCTCAGCAGGAATCCAACGGAGCATAATTTTGGATTTTTTTTAGGGAGTTCTACAGATCCTTACATATTCGCATTTGTTATGCTGAACTCTCGTGAAATTGGGACCTGCGTTGGTAGATACGATTCTTTCTTTGCTTTTGAGAAAATTACGAATCATGTTGTGATCGTGTTTGAGGCGGATCTTCTGTTCATCCATACCTTTTGTCGACAAGTTGTTTTCTTTCCGATTAAAATTCAAACAACTTCAACCGGATTGAATTTTTCCTTTTCAATCTTAAGAACGTGAGGAAAATCGGCCATTCAATATAGCAGGGCTTCCTTGGACTTAAACAAAATACGAAAGCGTTTGGACGAGCTAGAGGCGGAGATCGCATCTCTCAGAAAAGAGATCTCAACCGAACAAACGATTCCGGAATCGAAAGAGTTCTCGCCGACAGATTCGACCCCTTCGGAAACTCCCCTTAAAAAAAGAAATTGGGAGCTTTTTTTAGGCGGAAATTTTTTGGGAAAACTCGGGTTACTTTCCATACTGCTTGCGTCTTCATGGTTTATAAAATACGCCTTTGACAATCGTTGGGTAAACGAATCCGTTCGGGTTTTGGTCGGTTTGTCGACGGGCTTCGGAGTTTGTCTTGCAGGTATTCAATTGGCCCGGAAAAAATTTCGGATTTTACCGGAATCGGTTTTGGGAGCCGGATTTTCAATCGTCTATCTCAGTTTATTCGGCGGATATTATTACTACGATTTCTTTTCTCTTTCGGAGACTTTTTTATATCTTTCTTTGTTAAGCGTATTCTCTTCCGGGTTAGCTTATTGGATCCGTAAGGAAATTTTGTATATCTTTGCGCTGATCGGTTCTATTTTATCCCCGATATTGATTTCGACAGGGGAAAACTCTTACCGATTTTTATTTGGATATTTAGTTTTTTTGAATATACTGCTTTTTTTAATTTCTAGAAAAACGACCTGGATTGTATCTTCCTTTTTTCTATTGGTTGCGAACTTCGTATTGTATCTTTTCTGGGCGATGAATAATATGCAACAAAGCGGGTTTCTCGTTCCATTTTTGTTTATCAATATTACGTATTTTTTGTTCGTTTATGGAAAGGGTTTCCTGTTTCCGAAACTTGTACAAAAAAACGAAAATTCGGGCGGAGTGTTTCCCCGGTGGAATTGGATATTTTATCCTATATTTCTCGTTTTAAATTCTTTGTGTTTCGGACTTATGGGGTATGTGCAAATAGAGGAAACTTATCCGAAATTCGGTTCCCATTTTATATTGTTCGGCGCCGTTCTTTTTTCGTTATGGATTTTGTTAAGTCGAAAAAAATCGGGCTTCTTTTATCCGTCGCGACTTGAAATATTCGAAACGATTCATTTGTATCTTCTTTTGGGGTTCACCTTTGTGGCTCTTTTGGATTTTTCGGAAGAAAGTTGGCTTACTTTTTCCTGGATTATTTTTGCGGGCGTAGTCTCTTTTTTGAGTTCAAAATACGGAAACACACATCTCCGATACGTTTCGACCGGTTTTTGGATCTCGGCTTTGGTTAAATTATATTTTTTTAATCCGATGGACGACGTAAGTCGTTTATTTTTGTTAAACGAACGGTTCGCTTTATACTTACTTTCTTCCTTGTTTCTTTTCGGAACATACTATATTCAAAAAAACGGGGATTTTTTCCGGTTCCATCGAGGATTTATCTATATGGGAATATTCACTTTGATTTTAGGAACTCTGATGGACGTTTATCACACTGTTTATGACGAACATTACAGAAATTTAGCATATTCTTATGTTTTTGCCTTTTACTCTTCTGTATTTCTATTTATAGGATTTAGATATTCCTTTAAATCCTTCAGGATCGCCGGAATTGTGATTGCGATTGTACTGGTGGGAAAATTATATTTTTACGATATATGGACGATGAGTATGATCGTTAGAATTGTCGCCGGATTTACTCTAGGAGTGAGTTTTATACTAGTGAGCCTATTTTATCAAAAGTTTAGAGAAAAACTCATGGACTACCAAAAAACTTCGGGTTTACTACTCCTGCTTTTGTCGGCGATATTCGCTTTCCCTTTGAATGCGGAGGAAATCAACACAAAAGGATATAGATATTATAAGGAAATCAGGATTCCGAAACTTCCCGATAAAGCCGGCAATGTCGGAGAAGAAGAAAACGTATATTACGGAAAAATAAAATTGGACGAGGACGTCGTTAGGCATTCCGGAATCAACGATAGAAGGATTGTTCATAACGGTCGCACGATTCCTTTTATCTCCAGAAAGGTAATGGGAGCATCCGATAAGGGCGGGGAAAAAAAACCAAGTCTTCTTTTTCAGGAAAAAGGGGAGTCCGACATGTATACTTACGTCTTAAAACTTCCGAAAATCCCTACTAAAACGAAATACAAATCCATTGTCGTAAAAGCGCCGGGAGAATACGAGATTAAGGGAAAAATTTATTTGGGAGTAAATCCTGAAAATTGGAGATTTGATTCCGAGTTTACGATTTATAATTATCAGGAAGGAAACTTGGCAGACAAAATCGAGTTTACCGCCACAGAAGACGAAACATACGTTCGAATCGAAGTTGATCAAAACGCTTCCAACATAAATTTAGAATTTACTAAAGTTATTTACGAATCCGTTCCCGAAAGAATGGAGTTCAAAAAAACCGTGGAAAAAACCGATTTAGAATCCGGTTTTAATTCGGATACGAGATCGAGCGTATTCTATTTTAGAAATCCTATGAAAGTCCCGATTCATAGAGCGATGTTATTTATCAAAGAAAAGAAGTTCGAAAGAAAATTGAACGTATTCTTTAAAAATTCCTCCAAAGAATTTGAACGACTGGGGGGCGGAAAGATATTCCGTAAATCGAATGGATCATCGGACACGAATTTAGTTTTTCATAAACCGATTTCTTCCGAATTGAAAATAGAAATTTTTGACGGAGACGACGATCCGCTGACTCTGGAAAAGATGGAAATTTTTATCCTTCAAGAAGAAATTATATTCCCTCTCAACTTGGAAGATGATTCGGATTCGATTCAAAATTTAAGAATTTATTACGGCAATCCTTATGCCTTTTATCCGGAGTTCGACTTTGAAAAAACTTTTTCAGAATCTGTATTTCAAATCGGATCCGTAATTCAAGAAGAGCGTGAGAATGAAAATTTCGGTTATTCGATCGGAGAACCTCCCGTTTCCACTTGGATCATTCGAGGTTTTTTCTTTTTCGGATTAATGATTCTATTTTTTTTAACCTATAGGGTTTTTCGTTATAGAACTTCCCATTTAGACGGACCGGTTATCTGACACACTCCTTTATAATCGAAAACGATCAAATAGAGAAGAAATGGATTTTTATTTATCCAGAGCGTTTTCCAATTCCTCGAATATTCCTATACTTAAAAGATCCTGATTTCTAAGATCCAAATCCTGGGCCCAAAAATCGACGTATGCGCTTAGGCCTATGAATAGAACGAGAGAAGCGCCTAACATACGTTTGTTTTTCGTTTCTTTTTTATCTCTGCGAATTACGTTCGAAGAAATATCCCTCACCCAATTCCTGTCTTTTTTTCTTTTTCGGATTTCTTCTTTCAGGGAAAAAGTACGATTATTTTTCATAAAATTTCTCCTTGATTCCGACTCGTTTTATCATTTCTTTTCCTCGAAATGCTCTCGATTTAACTGTTCCCGGTTTTACTCCCATCGTCTCCGCGATTTGACTTTCGGAATATCCCGCAAGATAAAACTCGAGAACCTTTCTATATTTATCCGGAATTTTAACTAAGAGTGCGCGTAACGTTCCGATCATTTCCTGGGAGTTCAATCGTTTCGAATTTTCATTTAAGTCCGTATGGCTTATGAGGAAGTCTTCTTCTTTTTTGGACTTGGTCAATTTCTCCGCGCGCTCTTCCTCTTTTCTAAGTTTGTCGTTCATTCTTAAGGATTCGTTTCTTGCGATCGTATATAACCAAGTGCTCAACTTTGATTCTTGGCGAAATTGATCCTTTTTGAGGGCTTTGTACGCTCGAAAATAAGTTTCCTGAGCTACGTCGTCGATGGCATAGGAAAACCTCTCTGCGAGATTTTTTTCTATCGCAGAGAGGACAATTTCCCGAGTGGAACTTACAATTTCCGTAAATTCGGATTCAGTCATCATGATGACGGTGTTTTTGTTGAAACTCTGTAATCAAATCCACTAGTTTATTTCTTTGTTCGGGAGTGAGAATCGTATGAAACTCGATTGCTTTTTTCGTCATAAAAGTTCTCATCTCGCTCATCTTATTCATTTCCAGTTCGAACGACTTATTGATTTTTTTCTCGTCTAAAGTTGGCTGACGAAACTCGGCAAGTACTTCTGACGGAATTCTCGGTCCTTGTAGTTTAAGCTCTTTTCTCTTAGACAGGACCTCGTCTTTAATACGATGAAGTTCTTTCTTCTGAGAATCGTTCAAATCCAATTCCGAAGTGATTTTTTTAACGACGAACTCGGCTCTTTTTTCGGGAGACCTGTAATGTCTGCAGCCTCCTGCCAGCAGTCCCAGGACTAAAAGAATCAGACCGGAAACTTTAAAAATTTTTTTCATTGGATTCCTCCATTGTATAGAACTTTGACCAAAGGGAAAAATTCAGGTTCCGCTTTTTTTACATTTCCCGGTTTTTTCGATTGATACCACTTTTTTAAATATCGCTGCAAATCACGAATCGATACGCGTTAGGGATACGCAGGGTTTGTCCCGAAGGGATGAGGGCGAATGCCCGAACCCGAAGTAGCCCGACCGCATCGCGATAACATTAGAATATTTTAATTCTTGAAAGTTCCGATGCGGGAACGCCCGGATTGAATTTTGAAAAGTTTTTTTTCATGTCATTGATGAAATTCATATTCAAGAAAAGGAACGGTCCTTTTTTAAACTTTCAAATATCCGAGTAAAAAACCGGCGCAAGCGCCGCCACTCAGAGGGGCGATTATAGGCAACCACGCGTATTTCCAATTCGAGGGACCTTTACCGGAGATCGGCAAAATGAAATGAGCGAGCCTCGGTCCGAGATCTCTTGCGGGATTGATTGCGCAACCCGTGGTTCCTCCCATGGAAAGTCCGATGCTCCAAACGAGAATTCCCACGAGAAACGTTCCGAAATGTACGTTTAAATCCTGCATTGTAGGAGAGAAAATGGAAACGATTCCGAGAATGAGTAAGAAGGTGCCTAAGAATTCGCTGAAAAAATTATACACGATATGCGAAATTGCCGGTTCAGTGGAAAATACCGCGAGGATTTTTCCTTGATCCTTTGTTTCTTTCCAGTGAGGAAAGTAGTGTAAATAATTGAAAACCGCTCCGAAAAAAGCTCCCGCGACTTGTGCCGGATATACGACGCTAATTTGGAATAATCTCCGGTTTTGACGGCAAACGCGAGTGTTACCGCGGGATTGAGATGGGCGTCCGAACTTCCGAACGCGTTCGAAGTGAAAACTCCGATCATTATCGCAAAAGCCCAACCGGCGGTGATTACGATCCAACCCCCATCTTTGGATTTGCTTCTTTCGAGTAAAACTCCGGCCACAACTCCGTTACCCAAAAGTATGAAAACGAAAGTTCCTAAAAATTCTCCCAAAACAGGCGATGCCATTTTTCCCCCTACGAAAATCGGGACTAAAATCCACGCTTGTTTAACATCGGCAATCCGTTTTTCTACCTTCGAATTTTTTCATTTTCTATCATTTTTTTTTCGATTCGACCGATTAAGAATGTAGGAGGATAAGATGCCCGCATTTACGATTCCAGGACTTAGTTCCGGTCAAGACACAAATTTGATCGTAAAAAAATTGGTGGAACTGGAAGCAAAGCCGATCCGTCGACTTGAGCAACAGAATTCGTTTAACAAAGCTCAAGTAAAAGCGTGGAACGAGCTCAAAGTAGTTACGACTGACTTGCAGAATAAAACAAGAGCGCTCATATCTTTTACCGCTCCTTTTGCGATGAAGAATATCGTCTCCGAACCGGAAGGTGTCGTGAGTGGGGACGCTTCTCGTTCTGCGAGCGCCGGTAAACGTAAAATCGAAATTAAGGAACTTGCAACTTATCATCAAATCTCCGGAGAAAAAACCGATGCGAACAAACAGATTCCTGCAGGTAAGTTCAAAATCTTTTCGGGAGATTCCGAGAAGGAAATCGAATTCTCCGGAGGAACGATTCGAGATTTGGCTTCTTCCATTAAAATTTCCGCCGCGGGTCTTGTGAACACGGGTCTTGTCAAAGTGGACGGCGATAATTACGTTCTTACGTTGACTGCGGGTTTGTCGGGCAAAGAGCAGAGACTGAAATTCGAAGATACGAACGGAATTTTACAAGCGGTCAATCTCGTGGGTGCGACTGAACCGGCGGATCCTCCGAAGGTGTTGAACTTTTTTCCAGGAGCGGATCAAACCTCCGTTTTTCAACCGGAGAAATACGGAATCGCAACGGATACAAAGCCGGTTTACAAGGAAGAAAACGACAAGAAGTGGATGGAGATCGCGAGTGTGGGTTCGTTTCAGTTCGGAATTCCCACCACGGAGTTGAAAAAGAACGCAAGGGTAGAACTCTTAACTTCCACCGAGTTCGCGCCGGAAGACAAACTAGAATTAGGAATTCTTTATAAAGAAAACAATAAGGAAAAGATGATTTTCGAAACGGCTTCTAAACAGGAAGGAAAAATCGTCCTCAATCTGAAGTCCTTCCCTTCTGGTCAGAAGGCCCATAAGATTCTTTTTGTAAATTCGAGCGGTAAAACCGTAATATTAGATTCTTTTCATGTAGTGATTCCGGGAGAATTCAAAGGAGCCAAACCGGCAAAGGAAATCACCGAAGCGAAAGACGCGGTGTTTCTGATCGACGGGATCGAGGTCAATCGCCCCAAAAACGAGGGACTTACGGATGTTTTGGACGGAGTTTCTTTGAACCTTCTCAAAAAAACCGAAGCACCCGCGAGCATTGATATCAAAACGGATTCGGACAAAGGTCTCGAGATGCTCAAGGAATTTGTCGCCGCATACAACACCGTTTTGAAATTCGGAAAGGACGCGACCGCGGTGGATAAGAACGCGCAGATCAAGGACGGAAAAGAGGACTCCGGTGAAATCGGTCAGAGCTTTTGGGAAGGAAAATCTAAATCCGGTCTTTTATCAGGAGAACATACCGTGCTTCGTTTGATCGCCGGAATGAAAACCGTAGCAAGTTCTTCCTATCCCGTAAGTGGGGAAAACGCGGTGAGAATGTTAAGCGACATCGGAATCAGCACCGGAAACGTCGGGAGCAAATGGGCCAATATTCAGGACGGGTTCCTGATTCTGGACGAAGAAAAACTCCGCTTTAAACTTGCGGAAAATCCGGATTCTGTGCGGAATCTTTTTGCGATTGATACGAACTCCGATGCGAGAATGGATACGGGAGTCGCCGTCGATCTTCTCGAACACATCAAACCCTACACTCAGGATACGGGTGGGCTTGTTTCCGGAAAGGTGAAGATGCTCGAAGAACAAGTCACCGATAACAACAAGAAGATTAAGGAATACGAAAACCATCTCGTGAGTTACGAGAAAAAACTGAAGTCCAAGTTTCTTTATATGGAACAAGGAGTCGGTAAAAACAAAGCGGTCGGGGCCTATTTGAATAATAATCTCAAAGGCGCCAAAAACGAGTGATCCAAACAGGAGAGTGAAATGGAAATTTACATCAACGAACATCTGTTAGATAGTTCTCTGGAAAACGAAAAAAAGTTAGGCGAAGTTTTCGGCGAGATCAACAAATGGGTCGAGTCAAAAGGGAAGTATGTTCTTGGTTGTACGGTGGACGGAGTGGAATTTCAAGCTTCCAGCATGAACGATCAAGGAATCGAATCGGCGACTAAGATGGAATTTTTCGTAGGCGAAGAGATGGACTTTCTCGTTTCCACTCTAACTGAATTGGATCTTTACGTGGATAAGGTAGGTTCTACGTTATTCGGAAGGGATTCTCTTACCGAAAAAGAATCGAACCAACTTGGCGATGGGATCAAATGGATTGGACACGTACTGAATTCTGCGTCAGCCTTATTACGCCTCAAACTCGATCAGATCAAACCGATGGGAACGGGTAATACCGTTTCTCAAATTATGTCCGAAATTTCCTCCAGCTGCGGAAATCTTGATAACATGGAAGCCATCGAAGCTTTTTTGGAACATCTGAGAGATTTGAAACTTTTCATCATGGATCTGATTGCCCGAACTCAAGTTCTGGATTTGGATCTTCCCACTCTAAAAGAAATTTTGAATACGTTTATCGATAACATCGGCGGACTCAAAGAGGCTTTCGTAAAGGTAAACGAAGCTTATCAATCCGGAAAAGACGAGGTGGCGACGGAGTTGTTGACTCAATCCGTCACTCAGATCAACGTTCTTCTGACTTCGTTTATCACTTTGAAGTTGAAAAAACCGGACCTAGATTTCTCCCAGATTGAAATCGACGGAATCGGTTTCGAGGAAAAAACGGGCGAGTTGAACGAGATTCTCGCGGCAATAGCGGTCGCTTTGGAAGAGAAAGATATCATTCGCGCCGGAGATTCGATCGAATACGAATTGCCGGGAACGTTAGACGAATTTCTGCCTTTTTTGAAATTAATCCGGGAAAAAATCTCTTAAAGAATTTCCAAACAAAAGATCGTTATGTCGTCGGATACTTCTCCCTCTCCGTAAGAATCGGAGTAGGAGAGGATCGATCGGATCATGGAATTTGTATCTTCTACAATCAGGGAACCGACCGCTTCTAGGAAATGATCTTTTCCTAAAACGTTCCCTTCTCTATTTTTCACTTCGAACAAGCCGTCCGAATAGAAAAGAACCCTGTCGCCTTTTATCAAGTCAAGTTCGTATCTTTGGATTTTCGGGGACAACGTCGCAAAAAGAATTTCTCCTGAACCTTCGATAGGGTGACAGATTCCGTTTCTAATCAACAAACCGGCGTGGTGTCCTCCATAACTATATTCTAATTTTCTTTCGGAAGAAACGTATCTCATGTATACGGAAGAAAGGGAATGAAGTGTGATCGTGTCCTTTAAAAGCTCGTGTATAAAAAGAAGATTCTTGTCCGTGGATCCGCTTCTTCCCGTAGCCGCGTTGAACGCTATGGAAATCATCGCAGCCACCATCGCCGCGGAAATACCGTGTCCGGAAACGTCTCCGAAAAGAATGTGCAAACTTTCGTCTTTTTCTTTGATCACATTCAAAATATCTCCGCCCACTTTAACATAAGGTTGAAAGTGGGAATGGATTTTGTAGTCCGGAGAAGCCGGGAAGTCCCGAGTGGTAATCATTTGCTGAATGTCTCTTGCAAAATCCAGATCCAGATCCAATCTATATAATAATTCCATAATTTTCTCAAGCGCATTTTTCTTTTCGGTGATGTCTCTGAGTATATAAATCTTGTCTCGGTTTTTTCCGGAAAGGGAAATCGGAGAGGACGAAACTTCCAGATATTTGTTTTCTATAATTTGCAGAAATTCTTCCGGAGAGTTCAAGGAAGAGCTTTCCGTTTTTACGCTTAAATTGACGAATTCTTTTCTTTTAAAGAAGGAGTCGGAAGGGAAATTCTCCAGATAATCCTTTAGATCGAAATTCGATCCGAGATTTAGACTGTCTGGGAGATGCAACATTCTTCTCGCGGATAAATTGCTGAAAAGAAGGATTCCTTTGGAGGAAAGAAGAATTAGTCCTTCCCTGATTTCGGAATAAAGTCGTAACGCGATACGTTCCAGCTTTAAGTCCATAAATCCGTATTTATGGATCGCTATAAAAATGCAGACCGATTGTATGAGTGTGGCGCTTCCGCTTAACGGAGGAAATGTAAGGGAAGCACTCCAATATCTCGGAAGAAGAGTTGTGGTGAAACTGAATAGAAAGGTAAGGATCGTTCCGTAAGCGACGAGTCTGGATTGTTGTTTTAAAAGCGGATTGGAAGAGCGAAATCCGTTTCGAATTAGGATGAAACAACCGATTAACGTGGGAATTACGCTTACAAAGTTGCTTATGGGAAGATACAAAGGACCGGCGAGAATCATATCTCCCCAATAAGAGCGAATCGTGCCCGTTATCACCAAATCCGTGCTAATCGTTAACAAGAACGAAACGAGGCAAAAGCCTCTGAAGAAGTAGATCGTAAATCGATACGAAGAATTTGTAAATCGAACCGCAAATTCAAAGAATAAAAGACCGATAAAGATCCAACAAAAGGAGGACGCTTTGAAAACGATTGTGGCCCAGTCATTCGGCAAAAAGGACCAATACAGGATGATCGAGACGTGCCAGAGAAAAAGTAAAAAAGAGTATCTTTGATACAGAGTAACCGTTTCGGATTTTCCTTTGAGTGCGCTTACATAGGAGAACAAAAATCCGTTTATGATTAAGGTCGAAAAAGGAATCAGAATGTACGGATTCATTCTTTAAAAAATCTCCAAAATCAAAATCGTCAAGTCGTCTGTGAGTTTTCCGTTGCCGAAGGCCAGGGCCTGGCCTATGCAGGTTTTGAGAATGTTGACGGGAGTATAAACCGAGATTTCGTTCATTTTTAACATGAAATTTTCGTATCCGAGTATTTCTCCTTCAGGACTTCTCACTTCGAAAAGACAATCCGAATAAAGGAATAAAATATCTCCCTTCTTGAGTTGAAAAGTATAATTGTTCAATTCCGTGTCCGGGGTAATCAACAAGATTCTTCCTACGCCTCTCAGAGGAATGATTTCCCCTTCCCTAAAAATCAAAATCGGATGATGACCTGCATAAGAATATTCTAATGTTTTTGTATCCGGATCGAACGAGAGATAAATTGCGGAAACATGATGGTTTAATACCGCATTTAAAAGTAAGGTTTGGGTTTTTTCCAGAGCTTTTTTCGGAGTTGGATTTGTTTCTATAACCAACTGGAAGGAGATAGATAACATTCCGGCAACCATGGCGGAGGAAATGCCGTGCCCCGAAACATCCGCAAAAAGGATATCTAATTTTCCGTCGGAACGTTCTAAGGCTCGTAAAAAATCTCCGCCTACAAGCTCGAACGGTTGAAAGTGAGAATAGAATTTATATTTCGAACTTTCCGGAAATATTGTGGAAATCGCGGAAGTTTGTGCGATTTTTGCGATTTCCAAATCTTTGTTAAAATCGGAATAAAAACGTTTTATCTTTTCTCTGGATTCTATTTTTTCACTGATATCTCTCAGAATGTAAAGGTATCCGCTTTCTTTTCCCGTCAATTCTATGTGTGATCTTGTGAGTTCGACTCCTCTACAATCGACATTGAAAATGGGTTCGTACTCTTTGGAAAAATGATCCGGACTTTCCCGATATCCTTTTAAAAAATCGGAGGGGTAAAAGTGGGAAGGAGGAGAATTCGAAATTCCTAATATTCTAATTGCGGATTCGTTCATAAAAAAAAGGGATCGATCCCGCCTGACCAAGATCATTCCGTCGTGAATGTCCCGAAACAAATCCGCTGCGAGTCCTTCTACGTTGATTCTTAAAAATCCGTATCTCGTGATTGCGATAAAAATCAAGAAAGATTGGATCACGATTCCGATTGAAGTCAAAGGCATGGATAACATTCTTCCCTGATCGTCCACCTGAATGATTTCTGAATAAAAACTCAGGAATATCGCAAACATGGAACCTAGGATAGCCAATCCGGTTTGTTTTCTTTGGTCTTTTCCCGAAGCGAAAAAGGACTGGGTCAAAACTCCCAAACCAATAAGGGCGGGAAGCGCGACGAAGTTGGAAATTACGAAAAAGTGCAAAGGACCGGGTTCGCCTTCATTACCCCAATAATAATGGATGCTTCCCTGGATGACCCAGTCCGTGGAAAGGATGATTAGATACGAAATTGGAATTCCGATTCTAAAAAGCCAAAGAAAAATTCCGGGTTTTCTGTTTAGAAACGTAAAAACAAATTCCAAATAAAGTGTACCGAGAGGAAGCCAAGTGATCGAGAGAATTTTAAATGCCCAAGTCATCCAAGGTTTCGGAGGAAAGGACCAACCGAATGCGTAAGTGAAAAGCCAAGCATCTAAAGAGATCGTATAGAGTAAATAAGAGCGGATGATCGGGCTGTTGGTACGTCTTGCATATACAAATGCGATGAACATCGTGTTTGCAACAAAAGCCGCCATAGGAAAAAAGAGATAATAATTCATACGGAAGAACGAAGCTTGGGATATAGAATGGATTTCGACAATGAATTTGAAACTATAAAATTTCTATTTTAGATTTCTAAGTCTTTTTTAAGTTTCTATTTACACTTAAGGACGGGATGATTTTTCTTTGATTGTTGTTTTAAGGATGTTTCTTGCGGAAATCTCGTCTTGTTTGAGTTGAGCGATCAAATTTTCGACGCTGGAAAATTTAATCTCGTTTCGAATTTTTTCCGTGAATGCGATTTTTATCCCTTCATCGTAAATATTTTTTTGAAAGTCGAATATGTTGGATTCCAAAGTTATCGCGTTTTCCCCGAAGGTGGGATTGTGACCGATGTTGATCATGGAGGAATATTCGATTCCTGCCACGGTGGTAAATCCGGCGTAAACTCCGATGCCAGGGAGGAGAATATCTGCGTTCGTCGGTTGGACGTTCGCAGTCGGAAATCCGATTTTTCTTCCTCGTTTGTGTCCTCCGACCACGGTTCCGGAAACGGAATAGAAACGATTCAGACAATGTGCCGCTTCTTTTACGTTGCCTTCGGAGATCAGTCTTCTCACGTACGAGCTGGAAAGTTTGATCTCTTTTAAAAATACTGGATCCATTTTTTCCACAGAGTATTTTAGTCTTTCTGAATATTCTTTCAGAAGTTCGTAATTACCTCTTCTTTCTTTTCCGAAACAATGATTGAAACCGATGATGATATTTTTGGCCTTCAGTTGTTTGAGGAGAATTTCCTCTAAAAACGATTCCGCGCTCATTTCCGCCAATTCTTTGTTAAACGAAAGTACGACTAAAAAATCGATTCCTTTTTGACGAATCCATTCTTCCTTGTCTGCAAAAGTCATGAGATTTTTCATTTCGGGTTTTTTTCCGAGTACAACAGCAGGATTGGGGTCGTAAGTAACGGCGCAGGAAGCAAGTCCGGTTTTTTGGGAGACCTGCAAAACCCGGTCTAAGAGGGCTTGATGTCCCAGATGAATCCCGTCAAAGTTTCCCAAGGTAACGACGCAGGGAGAATGAATTGTTTTTCCGGCTTGTTCAATTGTAGAGATTGTGATCAAATTCTTCCCGATCCTGTCGATACTAGAGTAGATGGTTTGGCACCGATTGATACTCGTTTTTTTCTGTTTTACTTTTACCAATACGGAATTTCTCCAATCGAAAGAAAATCCGAAATTTAAAAAATTCATCAACTTTGATCATCAGGGTGAAAGTGGAGAGCCTCTTCGTACCGAGGATTTTAGAACTTACGACGAGCTTTCCACTTGGGCGATTCACAATGGAATGCAGTTAGAGAGAGATAGACCGGATTCTGCGCCGGGTGTGGGAACCGGTAGGCTTCAAGATGGACTTTGCAGGATGATTCCGGAGGAAGGTCTTCGTTTTTATCTGACTGCAGATCCTTTTCGAAACGAATCTCTTTATGTTCAATTGGACCTAACGCACTTTACGTATACTGAAAGACCTAAAGGTATAAAACCGAGAGAGCTGAAAGTGTATATGAATGGAGTTTTAAAGACGACGGTTCGGTTTCCGGGAAGTGATACGTATTCTTCTCAATTTCCGGTACGGTTTCGTGTGGATCCTGGGGAATTGATTGAAGGTAGAATGGATTTCAGATTACTTCCGAATGCGGGAGAGATTGGTCGTTTTTGGGGAATTTGGGACGTTTTATATATATCGAGCGCCCCATAGTAAGCGAGATATAGCCGTAGATAGCGTAGCATTACCGAGCGCCCGTAGAAGCGAGGTTGAGTTATTCGCAGGCTCTTTGCGTAGCAAAGCTGAGCCGCAGAACTCAATGAAACGCTTCCTAACATAACCTTACCCACAAATACTTGGATCTGAAGATAAATCTGTCGGAATTACTACAAATCCTCTGTGAAACTTACGCCCCACCCTGATTTTGGGTGGAGGGGAGAGGCGGTGGGAAGACTCGGGAGGTTTTCTTTACCACAAAATCATACTTCTTGCAAGTAAAAAGCCTCATTCTTGTCGGAACACTTGAAAAATATCAGTTTTTGATCCTTATGATCCCAAAAGCCTTCTTAATTTGTGGGTAACGTTATGGCTTCCTAAGGGGCGCGTTGATTTCTCAACTACGTTGTGAGCCCTCATTACGCTCCGCTATTCGGGGAATGAAACGCTCTCTACGGATCGCGTTTCAGGTTGAGTTATTCGAAAACTCTTACGTCTTTTGAACATAAGTTTAGATTTCTCTAATGAACTATGTTCCATTTTTTTACCTTACAAACTCTTATTTGTGATGTAATGCCCGTTTTTAGTGCGTGTTGCAGATCACTCTTCGAAAGATCTTATTATCCAACTGAGTTTTCGTGGCAGTGGATTCGATACTTTGACCGCTAAGACATCGGAAAATACCGTGTTCTTGAAATCTGCTGGCCGGAAATTTTTTTCTGAAAAAACTCTTGTTAAGGATAATTGGAACTGAATTCGGCGGGGCTCATAGTCTTGAAGTAAGAAGTTAAACCGGCGACTTTAAAGACTTTTTCGATCGCCGGTTTCATGTTTGCGATGGAAAAAGATCCGTTAAGATCTTGCACGTAATTCAATTGTTTGATTAACATCCCGATTCCGGATGAATCAATGTAATTAAGTTTTTCAAGATTTACGACTACGTTTTTGTTATCTTTGTTGATGCTATTTTCGAAGAATGTTTTGAGATCAATTGAGGTATAGATGTCGAGACTGCCCGAAAGACTCACGATGTTTGTTTCTCCCGACTTTCTGTGATTGATTTCCATATCGCCTTCCCTTTTTCTAGGATTTGACGATAAGTTCAATCTATTTTTGATAAAATTATGGGGAAAATCAAAGAACCTCCGAAACTAATAAAGGACGGCTTTTGGGAAAATCCACAATGAAAGAAAAATTATTTTATTTCCTGATTTTAATTTCCGCCTTTGCCGGTATTTTGGGCCAAGAGTTCGAACCGGATGGTAAAGTGAAAATCCTACCCTATGAACGGGGACAAGTTAAGGACCTGGAAGTATTAGGAAAAGATATTGCGGAGTTTCACAAAAGAATAGAAAGTCGTCTCGCCTTTCTAAACAAAAAAAATAAAATACAAGATAATCTTTATAGTCAATTTATTCCCGCTTACGAGGATCAAATCCCTCAAAGTAGAAATCGTTATATGCTAGATCTCAGATTCGTATTGAAAGTTTCGGGGGCGGGCGCGGAAAATTCTCCCTTGAAATTGGAATCGATCGTGTTTTGGAGTAGAAAATCATTAATTTCCAAAATGCGTCCTCAATACGAAGAGATTAGTATTCTGAAAAATGAAAAGATCAAGAACGAAGGACCGGAATCCATTGAATTGGTCGTGAGAAAAAAAACGGATGCAGGTACAAAAGAAACGGTTTATAACGTAGCCACGATTCGAGAACCTGCTCAAAGAGTAAAACTCGTTCGAATTTATAGAACCAATCTACTGGAAATCATCCGTCGAATCGATAAGTATGTGGAAGGAAGCATTAAAACTGTCGCGGAAGATGTGGAAACCACGCTTAAAGCGGTGGAAAACGGCGGGCCTTATCAGGAGGAGCTTCCGAAGGATTAAAATTTCTCTATGAATGATTCGGGATCTAAAACCGACTTCCCGGATCATTATAGAAATTTGGGTCTTTCTCCGCTCGCATCTATTGAAAAGGTAAAGTCACGTTATCGAGAATTGGCCAAGATTTTCCATCCCGACAACCGAGAAACGGGATCTTCCGATCTCTTTCAAAAATTCGCTCACTCTTATCAGATTCTCACACATCCGGTTCGAAGAAAAGAATATGATCTTTGGTATCTTTCCAGACATCCCGAGATTCTATTTCGGTTTAAAACTTCCCTGGAAGGGCAAAACGACCCGGCAAAAATCAAACGGATACCGAGTACCAGAATTTTATACGCGGGGCAAGCGGTGGAATTGGCTAGAAAAGGGTTACTTCGGGCGGGAATGAGAAACAGAGATAGGAGAAAATACTCCGGGATCTATTACGATATTAGAATTCTCTTAACTCCCGAAGAATTAAATTTTCCTCTTTCCGCGAAAATTCCTCTGGTAGTGCGTGTCCTTTGTCCGGATTGCAGAGGCTCCAACGTATTCTGCGATTCCTGTGGTGGAAAAGGTACATATAAAAGTTTTCGAAATCTCAACTTAGAAGCGGAAGCCGGTAAGTTGTTACCCGGGAAGGTCTACGAGTTGGATCTTGCTAAATTGAAACCCGAAGGATTCGTCCATTTTAAAAAGAATCGCCTCAAAGTAAAAATTGAACTCCTAGAGGGAGTGAAAAAATAGGTTTTATGCAGAAGGTGATCCGTTTTCATCCGATTTATAAGGAAAGGATTTGGGGCGGTAGAAAGCTCGGGAATTTTTCAGGAAGAAAAATCCCGGAGGGAAACATCGGAGAGTCCTGGGAAATTTCGGACTATGGAAACGACGTGTCCGTGATTAGTAACGGTCCTCTTTCCGGAAAAAACTTTCGGACCGTATATCTGGAAAACACGGATTCGATTTTGGGAAAACCGTTTCGAGGGAAATCCTTCCCACTTTTGATCAAGATCATAGATGCAAAGGAAAAACTTTCCGTCCAAGTGCATCCGGACGATTTGTACGCGGCAAAATACGATCCGCAGAGTGCGGGAAAAAAGGAAGCCTGGATTGTTCTACAAGCGGAATCTGGCGCTAAACTTATATGCGATTTTTCTAATGCAACAAGTAGAGAGAAGTTCAAAGTCCTGGTGGAACAAAATCGTGCCGAGGAGATCTTAAGGCAGATTCCGGTGAAGGAAGGGGATTCTTTTCTTTTAAATCCGGGAAAAATCCATGCAATCGGCGCGGGAATTCTTTTGATGGAAGTCCAGCAATCTTCGGATTCCACTTACAGAGTCTACGATTACGGAAGACCGAGGGAACTACATCTCGACAAAGCCCTCGACGTTTTGGATTATTCCGGACGTTTCGAAGAAGTTGTGATGAAACCTTCGCCTAAGTTCTGGGAGGAAGGCGATAGATTTCGTCTAACGGCAAACGATAAGTTTTTGATGGAAACTTTGGAGGTTGCCGGAAACGGAAAAATATTTCGAATTCCGGATGTTTACCAGGAATCTGTGTTTCAGATTTTGGTTGTTCTTCGAGGACGGATCGATGTGGAGGGGGAAACGCTTTCTCAGGGTGATACTTTATTGTTGACCGCGTCCGGTTTGAAAGAAGGAATTTTTGCGACCAATAGAAGTGATCTAACGAAACTTTCCGTTTCCGGTCCGGGTTCCGACTGGGCGATTTACAAAGATTAGAATTTTTGAATGGACCCGGAAGAACCGATACTATGGATTAGCGAGGCAGAACTTGCAAAACAAAGAAGGATCGCAAAGGATCTTCGCAAAACTTCCTGGTGGAAAAAGAAAAAAGGAACTGGGATCTGCCACTATTGCAGAAGAAAATTTTCTCCCGAAGAGCTTACAATGGATCATTTGATTCCTCTTGCAAAAGGAGGAAAGTCTATCAAGGCCAATCTTGTCCCCGCATGCAAAGAATGTAATTTCTCTAAAAAGAATAAACTTCCCTTTGAATTCGATTCCGAAAGGGAAGAAAGTTGAAGATGAGCGATCTTTTTCAAGATGAAGAACACGAGGGGCAGACTCGGGAAACCGTTCAACTTTTGGACGAGGATGGGAATCCTCATTCTTTTATCGTTGTGGAAGCTTTGGAGATCGGTGAAAATCAATATCTTCTTTTGACTCCGGTTCTAGAAGAGGATCTGAGTTTGATCAATTTAGACGTAAGTTTTTTAAGAGGAGAGGATAACTCGGGTTATTTTGCCGTCCGGCTCGAGGCGGATGAATACGGAGAAGATTTTCTCGTTGAGGTCCAAGATAAAAGAGAACTTGAAGATATTCTTTCCGAGCTCGATGCGGATATTGTTTGATCACATTTTGGATCTGAAGTTGTCATAATCATCACTTTATGAAACTACCAGAACCCGTCGAGCGCCAATAGAAGCGAGACGCCTGAGTTACCAGCATGATCTTTCTGATAAAGCAGAAAACTAAAGTGCCGCTTTCTAAGGTTCGTTTCCGCAGGTTTTGAGACGCGCTGTAAATACAGACCGTATGTTTAGGTTGAAATTCTTGATTGGAAACTACAACGAGAAGTTTCTTTTTTGCTTGTACTTTTGTCCTGGTGTTCTATCCTTCAACGTATGCAGAGTTCCGACTCCGGTAAAGAGGCCTTTTTGGTTGGGATTACCGGAATGATCGGAGGAGGTAAAAGTACTGTCGTAAAGATTTTGGAAGAATTGGGAGGTTTTGGGATCAGTGCTGATCGTTTAGCGAAACGTTATACGGAAATAGACTCTCCTATTCTTCCGGAGCTCGTGGGACTCTTAGGAAAAGGAATTTTGGATTCGGAAGGAAAGCCGGACCGAAAAAAAATTTCCGATATCGTTTTCAACGACGCTGAAAAACTTGCGGGACTCAATCGTTTGATTCATCCCAAGGTTCGTGAGGATTTTCAAAAAATTTTGAAAACTCAAGCTCGAGGGAAAATTGTGATTTGGGAAGTTCCCCTTTTATTCGAGACCGACGCTTATACGCTTTGTAACGCGACTGTAGCCGTGGACTCCGATCCGGAAGAATCGATTTTGAGGACGATTTCGAGAGATAGACTTAAAAAAGAAGACGTTTTGGCGAGGATCTCGAGTCAACTTCCTATTACGGAAAAACTGAAAAGAGCCGATTATATCATTAGGAACAAAGGAAACTTGGAGACTCTCAAGGAAGAATGTAAAAATCTTTATTCCACTCTATTGGAAAAAATGTTATGAAAGAAAAAATTTTTTATGTAATCAATCTGGATAATAAGAGAATCCTAATTCTCTCTACGTTTTTAATCGGACTACTATTCTCTTTTTTTTTCTTAGGAGTTTCAGTCGGTAAAAAACGTGCGGGCGATTCCAACGAAGAATCCTTAGCATTAAACGAATTCAAAAACCAGAAAATTCAGGATTCAATACCTTTTTCGGAACCCGGTCAAGTCGAAGGCAATGCTTCCGCTGAAATCCCCGAGGTGAATGTCAACTCTCCTTCAAACGCGAACTCTCAAGAATCCGTGACCTTTAAAAATATTCCGCCTGCAGCCGAAGTTGTGGAGTTTAAGAAACCGGAAGCGGTTTCGACTCATGTGGAAAAGGAAAACAGAACTGCGCTTGAAACTCTTTCCGTGAAAGAACCGAGTGATTCTAAAAAGACGAAACGAAACGAGGAAAAAAAATCAAAACGGATTTCCTCCAAGTCTTCAGTCGAATCGGGCGTATTTTCACTTCAAGTTGCGGCTTTTAAGGAAAAAGAAAAGGCGGATGGATTGAAAAAATCAATTTCAGGAAAGGAAAAAAATACGAAAGCAATCGTCAAAAAATCCAGGAATGGATATTATACGGTGCGATTCGGATCGGCTTCTTCTAAAAAAGAAGCAGAAAGTTTTGTAAAGTTATTACCCGTAAAATTAAGATCTGGAGCCATAGTAGTTAAGGATTGATTTTTATATTGACCCAAGTTATGTAGCTTACGAAATCTGTTCCTGAATTAAGAATGGATCAACAGGTGTTGGAACTAACACGTAAAGCGGTGGTTCGTGCGACTATTGAGAGGCTTCGCACAACTTATTCGGACCTTCTTATTATTAAAGGATATGAGGGGATTCCGGATTTTTTCGAATTCAATTTATATTCTCCCACTAACAAAGAGGAAAGGGATAACGCTTTAGAAAATCTTTATGAGAAGTTGAAAACAGTCGCGGGTAAGTCCATGACTGAAAACATTCACCAGATCATTCTTCTGAATCGTCTAACGGACTCTTTAGACTACGACACTGCAAAGGTTGTGATCGAAAATAATCTTATGGAAGACGGTCAAATCTCCAGAGATAATCTTTATGCTGCGATGGGTGAAACGAATCGTTTTGACGAAAGAAGAACCCAAATTCAAATGGTAGGCAATACGCTTAGATTCTTTTTTTCCCTTTCCAAACTTCCTATGATCAAACTCGTATTGTCTCCGATTAAGGTGGCCGCATCCATGGTAGGGGCTACTTCTCTTGTGAAAACGATGGAAGCAGGTTATGAGTTATCGAGTAAAATTAAGGACCTTGATCCTTTCATTGATGCGTTTTTGGATAGAGAAATTCGTTTGATCGCAAAGTTGGAAAAAGGCAGTTCAGTCGCGGAAGTCGCCGATTAAAATCGTTTATATCCGTAATACGACGAATCGATATCTTTCGAATAAGCAGGTAAGATTCAAATGTTCCGAATAAATTTTGGAAGGGATCTGAAGAATTTTAAATTATTCGAATGTTCAACTCAATGCACAAAGATTTACAGCGTGTGTCGAAACCTGCGGCTGGACAAGCTCTTATGATCGAGTCGCCTTTTTACGCTGAATCGTTAAAAAATGTAGGATAACGTGAGTTCGATGGTTGGAGATTCATTTTTCTAAAAAAGTCGGAATCTGAACTTTACGGATCGATCCTAAAGTGCGGGAACTACATTGTCGTGACAGCCATCAGTCCTCTGAATGTGGGAACTCCACAGCGTCTTTTTATAAAATGATTGTACCGACTTATTGTAAGGTTTTGGGGCTCGAGATCGAGCTTACGAGTCGGAGATAAGGAAGTAAATTTGTGAAAAAGTTCGATTTTTCCGATTTTAAAATCGAACAAACAGAGGATGTAGAGGGTGAAAGAAAATAAAAAATCAAACACAGAGAAAAAATCCCAAATAGAGAATCTTTCCGCAAAAACAGGATCAGTTCCTTTTTGGAAACGTTTCTTTTTTTTAAGAGCTATTCAAAATGGAAATGTCGAAAGAGTTCGTTCTTATTTGCAAAGCGGATTGAATCTAAATCGTTTTCACGGTATGACTTCTCTTTCTCTCGCGGTGAAATACGATCGATTGGAGATCGTTCGTATATTAATTGAATATTTTGCCGATCCGAATCTTCCCGATGAAAAAACGGGTTTGACTCCCCTCATTCATTCCATTCTGGAGGATCGTTCTACGACGATGATGTCTACTTTGATCGAAAGCGGCGCTGATCTAGATCAAAGGGATGGGAACGGAATGAGCCCTTTGCATCATTGCGTGAACGAAGGAAGGTTAGAACCTTTGCGGTTTCTTCTAGAAAAGGGGGCTGATCCGAATGTCCGGGATTCGAACGGGGTCACTTGTATGAATCTTTCGAAATCTTCTCACGGAATGTCCGAGTTTGTCGAATTACTTTTAAAGTATGGGGCCGATCCGACAATTAAGGACAAACACGGAAAGACTTATCTGATGTAAACTGCTTCAAGAAACGAATTCAATTGACAAGCCAGGGCCTGAAAGTGGAAGAAATTAGAATGAGACCTCCCATGAGTCAGTCCTGTCAGCATTATCCGGAATGCGCCGGTTGTGATCGATTGCATATCAGCTACGAAAAACAGCTGCAGCACAAACAAGAAGGGGTCGAAAAACGGTTCGTAGGTTTCCAAGAACTTGAAATCCGACCGATCATAAAAAGTCCGAAGGAGCAGATGTATCGTCATAAGGTTCAACTTCCGTTCGGACACCGTAAGATCGGGAAAAAAACCGTTCTCACTTTAGGACTTCATAATAAAGAGAACGTATATATTATCGATCAAAAAGAATGTAGAATTCAAGATGCGGACTTGACTACCGTGGCCGCCGCGATCCGACATTGGGCGCGTACTGAAAACGTCATCCCCTATAATGAAAAAAACGGAAGCGGGCTTTTGAGACATATCGTACTCAGAAAGGCGAACGCATCCCAGGAGATATTAGTGGGAATTGTGACGAACGCGACCGAAATCCCTGGAAGAAAAAAACTTGCCGACAGATTACATTCATACATTCAACAATTCTTATGTAATGAGAAATCGAAAGCCGAGGTCGTGGGGATACTGCAAAACGTAAATCAAAGAAATACGAAGGTAGTTTTGGGCGAAAAAGAAACGACTTGGTACGGAAGGCATTTTGTAAAGGAAAAGATCGGTGATCTTGATTTTCAGATCGGACTTTCCACATTCTTTCAAGTGAATCCATTTCAGATTAAAAATCTTTACGATCTCGTTTTGCAGGAACTTCCGAGCGATTCGAATGTAGTGGACGCTTATTGTGGAATAGGAACGATCTCCTTGTATGTTGCTTCTAAATCCAAAAAAGTGGTCGGACTGGAAGAAAATTCGAATTCGATCCGTTCCGCGGTTGGGGCCGCAAAGGCGAACGGAATCGTAAACGTCGCGTTTACCAAGGGAAAGGTTTTACGAACTTTGCAGGCGGCTTTGAATGAAAAATCGGACGTAGTGATTTTGGATCCTCCGAGGGAAGGACTTGACCCTGAGACGAAAAAAATATTATTAAATTCTAAAATACATAAGATTCTTTATGTTTCTTGTAATCCGGAGACGCTGCTACGGGATGCGGTTGCACTCACCAAGGTCTTCAAATATACGAAGATGACTCCGGTGGATCTGTTCCCTCATACGAGCCATCTGGAGAGTGTTTCCGTTTTTACAAGGTGATTTCTTGCGGATCGGTATTGAATATGAAATTTGACCTAAAGAGCGCGTCTCAAAAAATAGAACTTACGTTAGACAACCTTGGATCGATTTTACAAAGGGATCTTTGTCGAATTTTGAAAAATCTTAAGAACGATTTCCGCGAGTTCTTCCTGCTTTGTAAAAAAACAGATTTGATACCCAGTTTCTTCTTGAAAGGCCTTGAGATAGGAAAGGGCAGAATTGATTCTTTCCGTATCTAGATGAACAAAAGGTTCGTCTAACAAGAGAATTCCGTGTTTCGGAACGGTTTTGCGAGCCAAGAAGAGCTTGAAAATCAGATAGAAAGTCGCCAATGTTCCACCCGAGAGATGATCGATGGGTCTGAATTCTCCGGATTGGTCCTTCATTTTAATCGATTCTTTTTTGTCGATGGATTCGAAGGAAATTTCCCGTTTCGGAAGCACAAAGTTGATTTCCTTGCCGACTTCGGAAGATACGAACGAGAACTGGGCGGATTGATCCTTGGAGATTTCTTCGACGAGTTCTTGAGCGAATATTGCGGATCTGCGTTTGGAAACAATATTAGAAAAATATAATTCTTTTTCTGAAAGGGTTTGGATCGTACGAATCAGATCCTTTTCCTTTTCGGGAAGAGAATCCTGAATCCGAGCCTCTTCCACTTGAATTGCGGTATTCAATTCTTTTAATTTATTTTCCAGGGACCGAAGTTCTTTTTCGAGTTCCTTTTTTTTAGAATCTCTGAATGGTCTTTGGGGATCATTCGGAAATTGGATCGGAACGTCGTCCATAGTTGCGATTGTAGTTTTTTGCCGAATTTCCAGATCTTCCAAACTTTTGGCGGAGTGATCTGTGAGAATTTTTTTCAGACCTTCGGAAAAATTTCTAGATTGGGCTTGGAGCTCCGCGACTTGTTTGTGATAGTCTTGGATGGTGGCCGCTTTTCTATCGTTCAACCAGGAATTTATTTTGGATTGAAGTCCTGCGGACTTCTCGGATTCGAGTCTTAAGGTAGAACGAATCGTGTCGAGCTCGGTTGACAATGTACGGATTTCTTTTTCCGAGGTTTCGATCTGGCGCGATTCTATATCGAAATTTTGAATTTGTTTTAGAAAAAACTGTCTTAGATGATCGATCTTTTCTATAAAGGGAATGGAATATTCCGGAAATGTTAAGTTCCATAGACCGGAGATTTTGAGAACAAAGTCCTTTTCCTTTTCGGAACTATATCTGAAATTGACGGATTCCCTTTTTTGTAGGAACAGAAAGAAACCGAGAACGATCAAACTTGCGGAAATCAAGACTGCGCTGAAAAGTGTAGCGGTTGAGAATTTGGAAAGTAAAAATCCGCTGAAGGCGCCGACAAGTCCTAAAAAACCGAGTCCGACTAGAATAATTCCTAGGATTTTACCGGAGGAACTGGAGTGATTCGTTCGAATTTCTTCGATAAAACCCTCTTCCCGGAGTGTATTGTCGATTTTTTCGCACCATTCCTCCGCCTTTTGTTTCATCTTTTGGAGGGTTGGGAGTAGGTTTTGTCGTTCGTCTAGATGTTTCTTTTTGGAATTCATTGCATTTTCTTTGTCTTTGAGCAATGCCTCGGAAGAGTGGACGGCGTTTCGGGATTTTTCGATTTCTTTTTGAAGGTTTTCGAAAGCGGAAGATTCGTCCTTTGCATAAAGAAAGTTTTTCTTGATGAATTCTTGAATGGATTTTAGTCTTTGAATCTCGGAAAGAGATTCTAAAAGTTTGATCTTTTTTTGAATTTTAGAATCCAATTCGGAATCTTTTTCGATTTCGGCGAGTTTATCTTTGATTTCAAATTCTCTGTTTCGGTCTTTGAGATGTTTTTCCTCTTTTTCGGCGTTGTTTTTGTTTCTGGAATGTAGGCTTTCGATTTCGAAAATCAGTTCGGTTCTTTTTGATTTAAGATCCGAAATTTCTTTTTTCAAAGTTTCGAAAAGATTCGAGTCCTTACTTCCCGTTTTCGGAGAATGGATCTTTTTGAGCGAACTTGCAATTCCATCCAAGTCGATCCCGTTGTTTAGAAGTTTGCTTCGGAGAAAATCGGGTTTGATGAACTTGTCGTTGTTAAACGCAAACTCCAATTCACCTTCTCTGAGAGAAACGCAGTGTACGTACTGAGGAGCCGTTTCCTTAGAAAGGTCGGGAACGTTGCCTAGAATATTATAACCGTCTAAACTTTTTTCACCGTAACGTGAAAGAATACTTTTTTTTGGTTCTTGATTTGCAGTAAGAAATTTGCTGCCGATTGCGAGTCGGAGTGCGTCGAAGATCGTGGTTTTTCCGGATTCGTTTTTGCCGAAAAAGACGGTGACTGTGTCCGAAAGATTAAATTCTTTTTGGATAAATTTGCCGAATCGGTTCAATTGAATTCCCGAGATCATTTTAATTTCTCCCCGAATGTTCTTCGATTTGTTCAAGGCCTAAGACCAAAATTTCGTTCCAATCGGGAGCGTCCGGAGTGTTCCAATTCCTCTTTTTGAACATTAATTTATCGTAAAATAATTTAGCGATAGGATTGTCGATCAAAAGCGAAGAGGTCTTGAGATCGCCCGTTTTGAATTCTAATTTTCTGCAAACGAGAGACTTGGAGAAACGGTCCAGGATTTCCGAAACGATATGTTCGTCTTCCACGATTCCGGAAACGTTGATTCGAACGGAATCTTGTTTGGATACGAGAGGAGGTATGTTGGAAAGTTCCGGAATTTCTCCAGAAAGGTTGGCTGAAACGGAGAATTCTTTGAATTCTCCGGCGCAGGTGATGATTTTTTTTTCAAGAATTGGAGTTCCGCTTTTTCCAAGAGTTACGATATTGACTGTACGGGGCCCGAATTCTCCCGAGGAAACGACTCTTGGAGAACCGGGATAGGCTTTGAGAAGAATACCGGATTTTTCGGAGCGTTCTCGATGAATGTGACCGAGAGCAAGATAGTCGAACTTTGCATCCAAAAACGGTTTCGAATCCAGGATGGAATCCGTTTCTTCCGGGGACGGCCCCAGGTATTCCACCAGCTTTGTATCGGTTCCGTGTAAAAGGGCGATCCGATAGTGAACCTTTTTTTCGTTGAATTGAATATTCGAATAATCTAAAGTTCTGTGAAACGGAAAACCGAAAAATTCCGCTTCGATGCCGTCTATTTCCTCGATCCAAAGTTTAAAGTTGTCGGTTTTTTGCGGATACAACATCGGGGAAAGGTCGGCCGAGATCGGATAGGTTCCTTCGGGAATGCCTAATTCTTCGTGATTTCCCGGGATAAAGAAAATTTTTCCCGGAAACTCCGTTAAAATCTCTTTCACTTCAACTTTGAGTGCCGCTATATCCGAGTTACGGTCGAAAAGATCTCCACAGAAAAGTATGTGAGTACATCCTTCTACGTTTGCATTGGAAACAATTTCTTTTAAGACGGAGAGAGAATAATCCTTTTCCTTTTGGCTTAGGTGTATGTCTGCTGTGTGTAAAAATCGAATCATGATGTAATTCCTGCCGTCGGAGTTTATCCGTATCCCCGGACAATATTTAAAAGGTTCGGATATCTTTGAAGATTTTTTCGGGGTTTTTCCGTCTGCAAGCGGACGAGCTGAGTCGTTATGGCTCACAGATTTCCGCTCGGATTTTGTCTTCGACGACGGTTATATTTCTTCGTGTCGCTAAGCCGAAGAACGGTGCGCATTCGTTAATGCTGAGAAGCTATTTCAAAAATATTTTAGAACGATCGGAATCGGCGTTTTCAGTAAAGATAAAGTATTTTTTGAGATAAGTTTCTAGTAAGTTTGGTCCAAAAAAGGAATCAGGTGTTGCTCCGAATACTGAATTACTTTTTGGATACGATCGGAAGCGTTCCATTTTTCGGAGATCATACGCGGTGCACCCCAAAGAAAAATCGCTTCTATAAAAACTTTGCGAGGATCCGGAAAAAAGGATTCGATTTTAATTTCGATTCCGTGGTCTTCCGGGTCTTGGGGATTCAATGGAGGAAGGACGAATCTGAGACCTCCGCCTAAAATGGGTCTTCCGAGTTGTTGTAGACTGTCTCTGTTCTGACGAAGTCTTTTTTCCCAGATCTCGCTGAATGCGTGTTCTGTGGAAGAGTCCGCTAAGAGACGAACGGTAAGGTCACTTTTTGCCACGTTTTTTCCCTGGATCAGCCAAACTTTGTCGAATGCTTCAAGTACTCTTTCAAAATCTTCTTCTATGGATTCCAAAGAACCGTCCGGATTTTCGGAGATGATGATAAGTTGTGTGATATTCGGACCGGCGTTGATGAGCTGGATTGTCAGAACCGATTGAGAAAGTTGTCTTGTGAGAATATTTTGATTCGGTCCGTAATTGGTTCCTGTGATTTCAATTCCTAATTCTTCCAGGTTGGATTGGAACTGAAGGACTTCGGATTTGGATCGAACTATGATCGGTAAAAATAGATCGCTCAGACCTACGTGGATGATGTTTCGATTTCGGTTCATGATTGCCGCCTGAGCCCTTTGTCTCAAACGGATTTTTTTTGAACAGAAAAGAAATCGCGATTGGGACAAGGTTATTTGAATTTCAGGAGGAATAGATCATAAACTCCCTTTCTGGGAATTTGATTCATACTTTGACTTGTATATCTGGAACAATAGAGATTTCCTTGGGAGTCGAGTCCGATTCCGGTACTGAATATTGAGCTTTGAGAAGTTCCGATCTGTTGGGTCCATTCGATTTGTCCTGAAGAATTGAATTTGGTCAAAAATAGATCGTTCCTTCCTATCGATGTGTTCGTTTCATTAGTGATATTTTCACTGCTATAGCCTGTCGTAAAAATATTTCCGTTTGCATCAGTTGTAATTGCGGTAATCACGGTTTGTTTCCTCCGATTGTCTATAGGATCGAATTGTTGAACCCATTGTCGAGTGCCGGACGAATCGTATTTAACCAAAAGACCGCGAAAGTTCGATTTGTTTTTGGTTTCTGATTCGAAATTACCGTTACTAGTTCCGCCCACAAAAACGTTTCCGGACGGATCCACATTGATAGAGGAGCCTTCGGTTGTGCTGGAGGCGGAACCCAGTTGAGCGAAAAATTGACGATTACCACTACTGTCGTATTTAAAAATAAAAAGGTCGAGAAATCCGATACCGGGAACGCTATTAGTTGAAAAGTTCGCTCTTCCTGAACCGGTCACGTAAATAATATCCCTAACTTCATCGATTGTAATCCCACCGAGATAAATTAGGGCATGGGCTCCATTCACCGAAATCTGTTTGACCCAGATTCGGTTACCGTTTGTATCGAACTTGATGATAAATCCGTTGGGTCCGATTGCACTTCCTCCAAAAGGTCCGGTTGAATTCCCAATTATATAAGAATTTCCGAATGTATCTACGGCGATTTTTTTGACATTTGTGCTATAGTCTTTTCCTACGCAGCCTGTTTGTTTTGCCCAAGCCTGGGATCCGTCCGAGTTGAATTTGATTAGAAATAGGTCTCTTTCGCCTGAAAGCGGACTTGCAAAACTGTCTTTCGTATCACCGGTGACGTACACGTTTCGATTAGAGTCGACTGCGAAATCTTTAACCTCCAATCTTATTTTTGGAGCTCCGACTTGTTTGGTCCAGATTGTATTTTTTCTGGAATCATACTTTCCAAGAATGAGATCCCGATTTCCAATCGGCTCGGCTTTATAAACACCTTTATCCGTATCTCCGGCGACGTATATAAAGCCATTGTTATCTACGGCGATGCCTTCTCCATAGGTGCTCGCTCCCGATGTTCCGATCAACAAAGTCCATTCTAATTCTCGGGGATTTAAATTTTCAGAAAAAGGTCTTTGTGTGGAGCTTTCGGTTTCAAATTCGACTCCCGTTTCGGCTTCGAGTTCGGTAGTAGTGATTTTCTCTTCTTCTCTTCGAAGTAAAAACCGTATCCAATAATCCTTAGTTTCCGGGTTGGAGGCGTTGGCAATTTCTGTCGGATAACAAGCCTGGAAGAATATAAAAAGGAAAGTAAGGAGAAAAATCATGATATTTTCTCAAATTGATTCATTTGATGCATACTGATGTAAAATATGAGAATACTTTGCATATATATTTCTTTTGGAATAGGGAACTTCATCCTACTTGAAAAAGAAAGGCAAACATGAAGAAAGAAAGTCGCTTATGCGGATTAAGACCGGGAATTTGCGCTTTTATCTTAAGGGATTGTTTCTTAAGGAATGATATTACAATGATTCCAATATATCAGGTAGATACAATGTGCACAGTTTGCGAATCGATACTGGCGCAGGAAAAAAGAGAGGGTGGTATTCAGGGATGGTTTTTGAAAAGCTTTTGAACTTGTTTCAAAATTTTAGAATTGTAGGAGTTATTACTCGTTTAACTGTGAAAAGACGATTTAAAAAACTGGAGACTTCCCGAAAAGACGGGATTTGTGGGAACTAATACGCCTTGCTCTAAACGGCTAAGTAATAGAGTTGTTGAAAAATGAATTCTCTATCCGTTTCTGCTGTGAACTTGTCCCAAAACTGTCTTCTGTGGGAGCGGCATTGCCGCGACACTGTCCTCAGTCCTCTGAATGTAGGAGTTCCCACGGATCATGGCTCTTTGAACATTTACGGGCTTTCGAACAGATTTTATTGTTCGTGCACTCTTTTGTCGGAGTTTTTACGATTCCGAGGTTTTGGGACAAGTTCTGTATTGAAATGGACGTTTGAAGCGGTTTTGTTAATCTGAATCATGGAATTTTTTAACAACTCTAATGATGATTTTTCTTCAGGGTATTGGAACAAGTTCCTTCTTAGTTCCAACCTTCTCCACCGTCCATGTCCGCCCAAAGATACCAGGAAAGGATCGTTCTAAAGGGAGAATAACTCATTAAAAAATGCTGGATTTCTTTTTTATTATCCTTGGAAATTCCATAGTGTTTTTCCACCGATTTTCTAAGAATCAGATCGTTGATGGAAAAATGATCCCAACGATCCAAAGCGAAGATCAAAACCATTTCGGCCGTCCAAGGCCCCACGCCCTTAAAAGAGCAAAGAAGGTTTAAAACATCAGAATCTTCTAATTTACGAAGTTTTGAATCGGTGATATCCCGATTCAAATAGGCTTCGGCGATTCGTTTGATTGTTTCAATCTTTGCTCGGGAAACTCCTATCTTTTTCAATTCCTCATTTGGAATCATTAGAATCTGATCCGGGGAAGGAATTTTTTTACTTCCTGCCAGGGAAATCAACCTACGTTCGAAGGTTAGGGCGACTTTAACGGAGAGTTGTTGACCCAGAACGGATTTAATCAAAACCTGATAAGGGTTCCCTATAGTTTGTAATTTACAAGGCCCGATGGAATCGACCAGTTTTTTAGTGATTGGATCTTTTTTACGAAGCCAATCAGATGCTTTTTGGAGACGAATCTTCCTATCTTCTAAAACGGAAGAAGAACGATTTTTAGGATTAGGAAGTCGGGAAGAATCTGGAAGAGGCATTCAAATTTGAAAACACGGATTATACTCTTTTTTTGAGTTTGTTTTCCATTTGGGATTTTTTTCTATAAATATGAACTAACTTTTCCAGTTCTACTAAATCAGTACAACTGAGTTTACCCTGATCGAGCTTGATCCATTTGTTTTTAGTCAAAAGGTCTAGAACCAAATTTTCGTCTTTCGGGTAGGAGAGGCCGACCATTTTGATCAAATCCTTCGTGCCAATTTCAAAGTTATACGAGATTTTCGGGGCGATCTTGATTCTATTCTTTTCGACAAGAGTCAACAGGGTATCCGCGATTCTACCTTGAGGATCGTTGATCATTAAGTTAGCAAGCTGTTTGTAAGCGGTCCAAATTCTTTCGGAGAGAAGAGTGATCAAACGGGTTGCGAGTTGGGGTTGGGCTTTGACCATACCTTCGAAGTTGGCCTTGTTGATCGCGAGCAGTTGAACGTTTCCCCAGGCGATCGCCGAAGCGGATCTTGGTTTGTTGTCGAGAAGCGCCATTTCCCCGAAGATATCTCCATTCTGAAGAACCGCGAGCAACACTTCGTTTTTATCCACAATCTTAGTGATTTTTACCTTACCGTTTTGAATGATATACAGTTCTCTACCGGGTTCGTGTTCGCAAAAGATCATCTCGTTGTCCGCGTACATACGATTGAATTTCGTAAGATCGATTGTGGGAGCTTGCATCGGATGATTCATCGTTTGTAATTTCAGTTTTGCCTGAGTAGCAAACGGACCGTTCGGAAGATATTGAAGGTATTTTTGGAATGCGTAAGCGGCGTGATGGTTGTTTTTCTGATTGAAGTAGTTTTCACCGATATTGTAAAGTTCGTTCGGATCTTCTTCCACTGCGGAGCGGAATGTCAGACGTGTGATTGTCTGGTCGAATTGGCGAAGTTTCATCGAAAAATAGCGGATGATTTTCATCGCTACCGGAGTGTTTCTTTGAATGAGAGTTCCGAATTGATCGTAACTCACCTCGATCACTGAAACGTCGGTGAGTGCTACTGCGGATTCGATTTGGGCGTGTTGGCTCATAGCGGCGACGACGCCGAAAAAGTCCCCCGGGCCTTGAACGGAATTCGGATCCTCACCGACGACCGGGTTTTCTCTACCTATTTTTACCTTCCCTTCCCGAATAATAAAGAAACTAGGGGAATCTTTTTTACCCTCTACGATAATATAGGAGCCCTTCTGGAAATTAACGATTTGGAAGATGCCTGTGGACATGCTGTTATGTTAATATTTTTTTTGAAAATCAGAATTCAACTGTTTTCATTATCGGTTTTCAGGAATCGAATCTCGAAAAAAAGAGGTATTTTCTCCACATTCCGACGTTTCCGTCTTTGAATCATTTAAAATATCCCATTCAGAGAACTCCAAAGAAGCTTTTTCGGCAAGTTCTCTGGAAAAAGATTGAGTGCAGATTGATTTGAAAACTTCTTTCGCTTTGTTTTTTTCCCCGATTTGGAGATAAAGTTTACCGACTTCGAAAAATGCGTTTAAACCTTGGGAGGAGGTCGGTTCCTGAGAGTATTGATACAGATTGATTTCGAGGACTTTTTCCGGGCGGCCGAGCCTGGAGTAATTGTTTTTTAGGACCTGATAAGCCTTGTATTTGAGTTTACTTGTCGGATAAAGAATCAGGAAATTTTTAATTTCTTCGATGGATCTGTGGAATTTTTGGTCTTTATAGGCTTCTTCCGCGATCCTAAGTAGGTTTTCGGCTTGAGTTTCCTGAAGAGAACCGATTTCCGAACTTAAAGAGCTGGAAAAGAAAGTCCAGGTTAAGGATAAAATAATCAAAAATCTCATTCTAAAAAGCTCGAGGAAAGCATATCTAAACTTAATATTTTTTTTCCTAAGCAAAGTGTGCCGTCGTTCTCTGCGGCTCACCCCTAAAATTACCCGGCGTGCATTCGGCAGTATTGGGAATCTGATTTTGTTGTCGTTTTGGATCACCTTTCCATAGGGAGGTGTTTGAGATTTGTAACAAGCTGTAAGGAAAATGAAAAGTCTTTTGGCCTGCAAGATAAAGCTCCGGAGGGAAAAATATGCCTCCTACTAAAGAATTATCTGCAGGTTTTTCGAAAAAGTTGATTACTTTTTCTGATCGATTGATTTGCGATGGCGTTCGCAGAGTCTGTAGAGTTTTCCGGAAGAAGGGTTCTTTTTGGAGACTTTCGTTCCACATACGATGCAAAGGCCATTATTTCTTCTTTTTTGGTATAAAAGTTGAACCCTTTCGGCGCCGGACAGATTGTATTTGCTAATCTGTATTCTAAATCCTTTATATAAGTAATTGCCTACGGCTTCAATGGATTGAGATTTGACGCCTGTTATCAGGGATTCAAGATCGTCTTTTGAGATTTTTTTCGGTTTCATACTGATATTTATGACGAAATCACCTAATTAAAATTACAGAAAAAAATAAACGTTGAATCTTTTTTTAGAGAATCGCTCTAAGATGGATTCTAAAATAGAAGAATCTTGGCAACTCGTGATTGGAGGAAACGTCTCATTTGAATGGGATGGATTTCGGATCCTTCTGGCCGGGTGATCTAAAACATAAAACGTTTTTTCAGTTGAGATCGAGACCACTGAGCGCTGCATAAGGTTCAAAGTTTTACGTCTAAAAGACAAATTGTGTTAAGATTTTACGGGTCACTTGCTATAGGCAACACAGTAAAACGTAATCATTTGAAATAAATTCTTGTCAAGATAAAAGCGAAGTAATTGTGGGCGGTCTTAAACTTTTATCATTTCGGTTGTGTGATCCTATCGGGACAGCATAACAAGACGAAAGGCGAATGGATTTGATATTGAACTTCTCTATTTACTTTTGACAAGAAATCAAACAATCATTTGAGAAATCTAAATTTAAAAACGACTAAAGGCTTGCAAAAAATGATTGTGACTCTTAGATTAAACGGATGTTTCAAAAGAAACCAAGGAGATTTCTATGAAAAATCTGCAATTGCTCTCAAACTCATCGAATCGAAGTCCCTTACAAACACAAGTCTTTCCAAATTTCAATTTTATCAATAGGCTTTTTTGTCTTATTTTTATTCTTTCGATTTTAATCATGAGTGTAGGTTGTAAGCCGAACCTAAAAGACCAAGTTGAAAAGATATTATCTGATCGGGAGATTCCACTTGAAGAAAAAATTCGCCAAACGTCGTTTCTGTTGTTAGGCGATCGTTTGAAAGAAATCGAAATATCTCCGAGTATTTCGCCTACTGGAGATAAAATGGACACAGTAAAAGTGACACTTGCAGTGGGAGGAAATACTGCTCTTACGTTTTTGGGACAGAAGGAATATAAGGAAAGAATGAAGTTGGAAGCGGCCTTATTATCTTTTCGGATTCTACAGACCCTCAAACATCTTCCCATAGAAAGTTTCAGGATAAGTATCGTAAAACCATATTATGTGAAAAATTCTCCGACGGATTCCATAGAAGAGTTCGAAGTGTTTCGGGCGAAAATGGAAAAGAATTCGCTGATTCAAATTAAGGGATTTGAAACCGTGGATTCGTTTGCCGCAGATTCTTACGATTCACCTGAACCTGAGGTTTTGGATGTAATGGTTCAAATCGTTCGAACATGGAAAGTGGAATTGGACGAGTTGAATCGTGTGGAAATAAAATAGAGTTTCGCTTTTACTGCGTTTTATTACAAACTGATTGTAACTGATTTTCTTGAGTTTTATTAGAAGTTATCTCAAAAATACTTTATCTTTGCTTGAAATGCCGATTTCAAGCATTCTAAGATATTTTTGAGACAGTTTTTAATTTCCATATAAGAACCTGTCGAGCGCCAATAGAAGCGAGACGCTGAGTTTCCCGAGCGCCAATAGAAGCGAGACGCTTTAGTTACCAAATTGATCTTTCTGACAAAACGAAAAACTCAAGCCACGTTTGCTTCGCGGGTTTTGGGACGCGCTGTAAATAGAGTTTTCAAGATTCTGCTTCTAAGCGTCGGTTTGCGATAAAACCCGACTGCCCTCTTTTACTACTCGGATGCATGAAAATAATACTAAAAATGAAGAGGGGATTTTTGTAAAAATACGGAAGCCCTCATAAAATCGCATCTAATTCGGAATTGTTAGCTTTTTTGAATAAGATCGAATCTTCCAACTTTTGAAATCGGAACCTGTCCCAAAACTTAGATAGAAATATAATTAATGAGGTTTTGATACAAATTCTAAGCTCATCATAGTATTTTTTATGCGCCCGAGTAATATGTAGGATCCGTGCGAGCTCGTAATAAAATAGAGTTGTTGAAAAATTCCATGATTCAGATTAACAAAATCGCTTCAAACGTCCATTTCAATGCAGCAGAAACGGATAGAGAATTAATTTTTCAACAACTCTAATAAAAAACGAGCTCTCGGAATCCCTTTTCGGATTATTTTCAAATTTTAAAATATACTAATTTTCAATTATAATTCTTTATGTGCCGATGATTTGGCGGATTTTCGATTTTATGTCAACCGATAGAAAGAAAAGTTTTGAAACGCGCATCTATTTCTGAATATTCCGAAATAGAATATTTAAAGTTTTTTGAATATTCATAAAATGTGTTGTATGGTTTGAAAATATTTCCCTGCTTTCTTCGAAAAAATTAATTTTTGTTGGCATTATTGCCGCAATGTCGGCAAATAAAGCCGAATTTGAAAGGAATGGTTCTTTTTATGAATCTGAAAAAAGGGAATTCGGAAATTTACGGGTTTAAAAACATTCTCACGGATTTTGAAATGAGGTCTCTCACAGACGCGAGTAGAAACAATCCCGAACATTTTGTATGGATTCGATGCCTAATTATGTTCGGATTAAAATCAGAAGAGTTGGTTTCTTTACGTTGTAACGATGTCGACTTGGAAAGTAAGTTATTGAGGATTCGCGGATTTCAAGGGAGAGAAGATCGTTACCTCAAAATTTCCCCTTTTTTACTTCGGGATTTTTACGGAGCGACTCGGGGTAAAACTTCAGAGGAATACGTATTTCCGGGAAGGAAGGGAAAGTTACATCCCAAAACGATTCAGAAACTTTTCGAAAAATTAAAACGTAAAACGAATATCGAAGTGAGTTGTTCTAAAATTCGAGAAACGATAGCCATTCGACTTCACTCGAGAGGGGATTCGATTCAATTTATTGGCGAATTTCTAGGATTGAAAACGAGGCGCGCCGTCTATAAATTGATCGGGCAAAAATCGAGGTTTAGATCGGTGAGAAATTTTTCCTTAGATGAAATTATAGATATTGGAACTTAAAAATGAGTTGTAAACGAATTCCGAAACCTTAATTTAGGCTTAATTCTCCAAAAGGAAGCCATTTTTTGGAAATCAAAACGAAAAAGATTGGTAAGCATACTCTGGTGGCGCTCAACGGAAGGCTGGATATTGGGCATTCAGACGAGGTGGAAGCGAAGTTGCTGGACGATGTTCAGTCCGGACAGGGTGATATTTTGAGCAACCTGGAAAATATTTCTTACATTTCGTCTTCTGGAATCCGTATTTTCGTCGGTATGGTCAGGGAATTAGAAAAGCAGGGAAGAAAATTGAAACTTTGTTGCATTACTCCTCCCGTAAAAAAGGTATTCGATGTGGTCGAACTATTGGATCTGTTTGAAGTCTACGAAACAGAGAGTTCGGCGCTCGACTCGCTCGCCTAAAATCCGGGATTGCCCTCTCGGGTTTTTATGTCCCGGAAAACGTTCGCTTTCATTTCACTGAAAACACTTTCCTGGATATTGCCGTTTCTTTTAGCACTCCTTTTCGTATGGATTCTATATAACGATCGGCTTGAATTTCCTCCGGTTTGGCCGGATGAAGTTTTATTTTTTTCCCCTTCACAAGACTTTGTGGAATTTGGAACTCTTCGAACTCGGGTTTTAGAAGGTTTGATCCCGGGAATGGAAGAGACGACTTTGTGGATGCCGCCGTTGTATTTTTTTTCCGGTGGCCTTTGGATGAAGTATGTGTTTCCGGGAATCGTCGGACTTCGTTTATTTACGCTTGTAGTCGCGGCGCTTTGTATTTTTATTTTTTACGGGATTTTATTTAGAGTCGGATTTTCTTTATTGTCCGCATCATTTGCCGGTTTGTTGCTCGTTACGGATCTATTATTTTTGAGAGTGGGAACGATGGCAAGGATGGAGATGCTTTGTCTGTTTTTCGCATTAGCAAGTTTATTTCTTTTGGTTCGCACCGCTTTGGATGAACATCCAAGACCCGTCGGGAAAGTTGAAGCTTTGTTTTCTGGAATTTTTCTTGGGCTATCTTTTCTTTCTCACCCGTTCGGTTCTGTGTTTGGAGTTCCTTCCTTGTATCTTCTTTGGAGAAGGAAATCTTTGTCGACTTCTTTGTTTTGGATCGGAGGGATATTTCCCCTTGTGATTTGGATCATTTGGCTACTTCCTTATTGGAATTTATTTTTGTTTCAGTTTGGATTGCAGTTTGGAAGAAAGAAAGAGCTTTTCACTTTGTTTTCCGTGCTCACGAAGATCAAGATTTTGATCGGAGGATATGAAAATCCGGGGGTTAGAATTTTATTTTACATTTTTCTTTTAGCGGGAATCGGAATCAATCGAAGGTTGTTGAAGGAGCGATTTTTATTTCTTTTTGTTTGGGTTTTGGGAATTCTTGTATTCCTGTTTTTATCCACCGAATTTTATTACGTGATGTATCTTACTCTTCCGCTTTCTGCATTAGGTGGGATGTTGTTTGAAGAATCCGATCGTAAAAGGGTGATTTACGTAGGTTCAGGGCTTTTATTTTGTAATTTGATCGTTTTGTTTCTAGCATATCGAAAAGTCGGCTTTATCAACCCGGAATTCGATCTCGGAAAGAAATTTTCAGAAGAAATTGCGGCCGAATTGAGATATTCCAAGAAGGTTTATCTTCAGGCGATTCCGGATCCGTATTTTTATCTAAGGGAAAGATATCCGGATCAGGAAATTCTAGAATTTATTCCGGGTGAACTTCCGGTTCCTTCGGAGATGTTTGTGGGAGTTTTGGATTCCATCGATACGTTTGTTTTCAGCGAAGGGACGAAACGGAACGATACTGTGGAAAATTATCTTAAGGAAAATTCGTCTTCTTTTTATAAGAAAAACGTTTCCGTTTCTCCTTCCACGACTCGAAAGTTAGTGCGTGCTCAGGCGGAAATTTATCTCCGGAAAAAAAAATGAATTCTTTTTGGCTTCGTAGAATTCTTCAATTTCAGAATATTCTGTTTTTCTTATTGATTTCTTGTGTCGGTAAGGAGAGCGAGCAGCACGGACTTTCACTTTTATTGCCTCTGGTGGGCCCACTTTTGAAAGTGGGGATCATTGGAGATTCTTTATCCCAAGAATCGGACGGTTTTGGGCTAAGAGAAAAACTTGGTTTCCGATTTACGGTTACTGACTATTCGGTTTCAGGAAGATACGTTCCTACTTGGCTTCAAACGATTGGAACTGCTTTGACTGAACGACAAGACCTTTTAATTTTAGAATTGGGGACGAACGATGTTTCCGGTTATCCGGTCGACCAATTTCCGAAGAACTACGAAAATCTCCTTGATTTAATCCAATCTCATAGTAATGCAATGATCTTAGTGACGATTCTTCCGCCTACGGCTCAACCCGGCTATAGAGCGAATATTTTGCAGATCAATTCGTATCTTAAAGGGCTAAGTTCTCGTTACCCGACTGCGGATATGGAGTCCGTTTTTTTAGAGAGAGAAAATACAATTCCCTTATATTCGCAAACGGATCTTGTTCATCCGAATCCAGTCGGATATGACTTGATGGGAGCCGTTTATACGGATGTGATTCACAAACTCTACATCAAATAATAAGAAATCTTGAATTTTCTGCCAAAACCTGCTCCGGAACTTTAAATTAGCGTGAGTGCGACGGTTGAAAATGAGAAAGGATTTTCTAAAAGTAGGAACTCCAACAATTTTAGAATTTCTTCGTAAGATCGTGATTTGTGGTATTTCCCATATTTTACTACTCAGATGCATGAAAATGATACCGAAAATTAACGGGCAATTTTTGTAAAAATATAGAAGTCCTTACAAAATTATATCGAATCTAGAAATTATCGGTTTTTTGAAAAAGATCAACATTCCAACTTTTGAAATAAACTTTTATGAATGGTATTCTTTTCATGTGTCCAAGTAGTAAGAATAGATTTACAAAGTTCAGATCCCAACTTGTTTTTAGAAAAGTGAATCATGGATTCTTACGCCGAACTCATGTTAGATTCGTATGATTCTTGAACATAAGATAGTTTCCGAGTATAATATCTAATCCTTTCCGAATTTTTCAAACTAAAGTGCTGCTTGTGGGGATCGCAGCATAATAATCGCTTTTGCGTTTGTTAACCTACGTGAGAACAAATCGGTTAACAATGGGAATTCTCACACTGTGGAACGGTCTTTTAATTCGAGTTTGTATATTTGCAATTTAGAATATACGGATTGAATATCTGTGCTATATACAATCTTCCCTCGAATGGAATCGCGGTGCTTCCGGCTGAAATCAAATCTCCTGAAGTCGCAAACACTTCCTGAAAATTTCCGTCGGTAGAAATTCGAAACACCTGAGTCGGAGAGTAATAGTTCGGGTTTTTCACGTGTCTTAGAAATCGATACGTGGAACCATGGCCAACTACGAAAATTCTTCCTTGGGAATCCAACTCAAGGTTGTCGGGACCGGAATGGATGTGAATCCTTTTGGGTTCTTCCAATACGGGTTTTCCCTGTTCTCTTCGAATCGGAAATTGAAATACGCTTTTATCCGAGTATCCGGATCGATATAAAAATTCGTTTCCTCGAGAATTTTTTGTGTATAAAATTCCATTTCCGAAAGAGAGAGGATTTCCGAGGTTGGACCAATTTTTACCGTCGTAATGCGAGATTTCCGCGCGTTTGAATCCGAACAGATCGTCCCAGAGATATCTTGGAACTCCTCCCGTTCCGTGATCGTTGGAAAGGAATATTTCATTTTCAGATACTACGAAAAGATCGTTGGGGCTTGTAAGTAGTGGGTCCGTAAGAGTTCCTACATGCAACCATTCTTTTCCTTTCCGCTCGAAGATCTCGATTGTGTGAACTTCGTAGAATTTTGGATGAGAAATTACGTAGAGTCTGTAAGTGTCCTTGGTTTTGAGAAGACTGATCCCGTGAGGTCGGAACTCCGGCGGATATTTCACGAAAAGTTCTGTCGGGACAGAAGGATTTTTCAGATCGATCGTAAAGATTTTCCCGAGTCGGTTCTGAATTCTTCTTTCATGGCTTGAGACGTATAGAATTTTTTCTTCCCGATCAATTGCTAGATCTTCCGGACCTGGGAGTCCTTCGATTTTCATACAATCAGTTCCCGAAGGACCGACAGATTTGATTTCTATACCGCAATTCAAAAAAAAGTTGAAGGTAAAAAGTGAAATTATCCTTAAAAAAAGGAGAAAAGAACACTTACATGTTTCGGTTTGTTTTAGCAAATTGAATTGTTTCCTATTGTTTTGGTTTTCAACTTCCTGAAAATATAGAGATAAATAAGAAAGAAAGGAAAAAAGTGGTTGCTACTTTTGTGCAGTGCATAAAATAATAATCGAGATCCTCGAGAGTGAATTGAGAGGTTGTTGTATGGAAAACAAAAAATTAAACGATATAATTAATGTAGGAATTGGAGCTGTTCAAACTTCTCGTGAAATTTTCGATAAACTCGTGGATGACTTGAACCAAGGTAAAGAAAAGATCGAAGCAAGATTTGATCAATTAAAAACCCAAGGGGAGAAAGATATGAGCGAAAGCGCTCTGAAGTTAAAAATCAATTTAGCGTGGGGATTGGTTCGATTCGAGGAGATTCGGGACAATATCCTCAGTCATTTTATTAAAAGATAAAAGCGTTTTTAAACGAAGAGTTCTATTTCTTGTTTTCTGGCCTTAATTTTCGCCGGAGAAAAATTGAATCGAAGGAAATTATATTCTTCTTCCATTTTCTATGATTTTTCTAGAGAGTTTCGGAAAAAAGTTTTTTCAAAAAAAATCATATTAAAGTATTGAATCTTTTCATTAGAGCTGCCCAAAAATTAACTCTCCATCCGTTTCTAAGCGGTCGATTAAAGTAGTTTTGTTAATCTGAACTTTTTCAACAACTCTATTCTTATTTACAAAGAATCTAGGGTCTATCCTAAATTCCGTCGAGCGCTAATAGAAGCGAGACTCTTTAGTTTCCTATAAGTCCTAAAATTAGATTTACAGAAATCAAACCGCTTGACGAACGAAATGAGGAGTAAAAGACCTAAATGCTGATGAAGTCGAACATTGTTGTAAAGAAAAACATCCAAATTTAAATCCCGAACGTATGAAAAAAATACCGTAAAAGTTCGTTTCGAAAGTTAGAATGTTGATCTTCACCAAAAAAGCCGACAATTCTGGATTCGGCGCAATTTTGTGAGAACTTCTATATCTTTGTAAAAATTGGCCGTTAGTTTTGGGAGCCATTTTCATATGTTCGAGTAGTAATCTCGAATATACTTTTTGAACTGAATTTGTGAGGAGCGGCGTTTTATATTCCGATTCTTTTTTCTTTGAAGAGTGCACGTCGAATTTTTATATCGATTCGGGAAATATAAAGGAGATTGTAGATGAAATTTAAAATGAAATCCAATTGGCCGATTTGAATCGAGTTTAGAATCTCGGAGTGACTGGATTCGAACCAGCGACCCCTTCCCCCCCAGAGAAGTGCGCTACCACTGCGCTACACCCCGATTCTTTCTATGACGGTAAGAATTTCCGAAAAGGTTCCTCTGTAAACTTAAAAAACCGAAGGCTCAACCAAGAAAATCGGGACAAACAAACCAGATGATTTGACCGTCATGGAATTTTTCTCTAGGAACGTTGATCGCAAGAGCTGATCCCGGAGAAAAAAGAAAACTCTTTCCAACTCCGCTGATTCCTAAAAGTTTTTCGGCAAATACGGAAACGTCCGGGCTATGCCCCACTAAAAGAATCGTATCCGAGTTCGAGTATTCTCGAATGATCGGACAAACTTGGGCCATATCTTGGCCTGCCTTTAAATGATCCAATGATTCGGTTTCTCGTTCGGGATGAAGAATGTCCGTGTAAATTTTTGCGGTGTTTGTTGTTCTTTCGTAAGGACTGTGATAGATCTTTGTGATCTTGAAACCGATTTTAAAAAAATTCGCCATCTTGAGTACATCCGCTTTGCCTTTAGAGGTGAGGGACCTTGAACGATCGGTTCCATCCGGAGAAGTTGTTTCCGCTTCTCCATGTCTAGCAATGATAATCTTCATGTGTTATAGAGAATTGACAGGGAATGATTCCTAAAAAATCATTGAGCTTCTCCGAGTGGAACCTTCGTTTACTAGAAGGGTCCAACGTGATTATGTTCTTCCAATCCGTTCCACAGTCGAATTCTTTCATAAAAGTTTCGCATTATGAATCCGAGGTTCTTATGGAAAGTTCACTACTTTAGGACGGTTTTAGAAAAGGCTCTGGTTCCAAGGAAAAGTGCATGTCTGAATTTGCAATTGAAATCGATTCGATTCAAAAAAAATACAAGGAGCAACACGCTCTTAAGGGAGTATCCTTTCGGGTTCGCCAAGGTTCCGTTTTCGGTCTTCTTGGTCCGAACGGGGCGGGAAAAACGAGTTTGGTTCGAATTCTTATGGGATTTTCCAAACAAACGGAAGGAAATTTTCGTTTGTTCGGACTTTCATTCTCTCCTCGTTTGCGGAAGAAAATCGGCTATCTCCCTGAGAAAATTTCTATCCCAGGATTTTTAACGGGGGAGGAATTTTTAAGCTTCTGTGGAAAGTTAGCCGGAATGCGGAGTCCTTCCATCCAAAAAAAGTCCAAGAACCTTTTGGAAAGAACGGGTATTGCGGATGTTGCTTCGAAGAAAGTTGCCGGTTATTCCAAGGGAATGTTGCAAAGACTCGGACTTGCATCCGCATTGATCGGCGACCCGGAGCTTTTGATCTTGGACGAGCCCGGTTCCGGTTTGGATCCGAAAGGTTATATCGATTTTCGAGAAACTCTTGTGGAGGAGAATAAAACGAAAGGTACAACAGTATTATTGAATTCTCATAGACTTTTGGAAGTGGAAAAGGTCTGTTATGAAATCGGGATTCTTAACTTGGGGACTCTTGCCGCGATCGGGCCTTTGGAATCCTTAAAGGAAGGAAAGAATCGGATTCTTGTCAAAGTAGAATCGATGACTTCCGAATTGGATTCCTATGTTCGTAAAATTTCTTCCGAACTAAAGATTGTCGAAAATCAGATCGAATTTCTTCCGGAGAACGAAATCGATCCGAGAAAAATTCCCGCAGAACTTGTGAATTTAGGTGCGAATATTCTAAGATACGAAAGAATCACGGAATCTCTCGAGGAAGTTTTCCTGAGAGTCACTGGGGGGAATAATGAATAATCTTACTTGGATTCAAGATCAGATTCCGAAAGTTTTTTCGATCGTATTTCTGACTTTGAGAGAGACTTTTCGAAAAAGAATCGTATATTTCATTTTTATAATATCGGCTTTGTTCTTGTTTTTGAATTTCACTTGTCAGGTTCAGGTGGGCGGTAAGGATCAATCCGGAAATCCAGATTTTCAAATTTACGTCGTTTTTCTTTTTTTCGCGTTTTGGAATACGGTTCTTGCGCTGTTTCTTCCCGTTTCGCTTTTGGGAGACGAACTGGAAAATAAGACTTATATTCCGATTCTTTCAAGGCCCGTTTCTTCTTTGACCTATATAGGAGGAAAATCTCTGGGAGTTCTTTTACTCGTTTTCACAAACGGCGTCTTTTTAATCGGAACGTATCTCGTTAAACAACGGATCGGTGGGGAAGTTTTTTCCTGGGATCTTTTGAAAGCCTGTTTTACGATGTTTTCCGTTTTTTACTTCCTGATTCTTTTCGGTTTTGTCTTAGTTCTTAGTTTCGGTAAAAATGCCGCGTTTTTTGGAGGACTTGCGTTGCTTGTTTTTTCTACCTTTTTGGATCTATTCATCTACGAGTCCGTTGCGGCGAATATGATTCAAACTTCGGATTTAAAAAAACAAGTTCTGGAAACGATATATTGGGTTTTACCTCAGGAGGGAACCGTGTTTTTCTTTTCGGGTTCTCTTCTCGCAAAAAGCCTTTCACAAGTTCATTACTACGGAGAATACTCCCTTATTCAAATCGGCATTTGGATCATTCTTTGCTTCGGATTCGTAAAAGTTGTTCTGGACAGGAAAGAACTCTAAACATAAAGTGCCGGTTGACGAACCTTTAAAGAGTCATAACTTTGTTTGGGACCAAATTCAAACGACCCAAGCGGAGTTTGGAAGTCCGCATGAAGATTCAATGGTTTCATTATGAAAAAGAAGGGTATTTTCTCTCCGTCAAAAATCTGAACGAACCGATCGAATCTCTCAATCCGCTTTATTTAAGAATCACGCACTTCAATCGAAACATCGATAAAATTATCGGTTTTCTACTGGATCGCTATCTTCAGTATTTGGACATCATACCTTTGAGAGAATGTATCTTTTCCATTTTAAGAGAGACAATCATGAACGCCGTTAAGGCGAATCAAAAGAGGGTGATTTTTAAGGAAGCTGGTTGGGATATCAAGGATCCGGTTCAATACGAGACGGGAATGGAAAGATTCAAGGAGAAATTGATCTCCAAGAAAGACCTTTATGCAGATCTTCTTGAACAAAACGGATTGTACGTCCTCGTTACATTCGGTTTTAATCAGAATAGTTTTCTCCTGAAGGTGGCAAATAACGTTGGCCTTCTTCCCGAAGAGAATCAAAGAATCCAGGAAAGGATTTCGAAGGCACGCACGTATAACAATCTTTCGGAGGTTTTCGAAAATCATGGAGACGAATCGGAGGGAGCCGGTTTGGGACTTGCGATGTCTCTTCTTATGTTGAAAAACGAAGGAATCGAAGGGGATTCGTATCGAATTAAATCCGAAGAAGGAATTACTTCGGCTTATATCAAAATTCCTTTCGAATTTAAGAAAAAAAATACCAATCTTCAAAAAACGGGGGAGATTCTTTCAGAATTGGATAATCTGCCCACGTTTCCCGACAATGTAAATCAGATCATGAGTCTGATTAATAAACCGGATTCTTCGATCCATAACATCACCGAACTCGTAAGTCGAGATATATCACTTTCTGCGAATATTCTAAAATTGGCAAACTCCGCTTCGTTTTCGCAGAGGACTAAGGTGGAGAATTTGGAAGGCGCGATCAAAGTCGTTGGTCTTTCCGAATTGAACAGTATTCTTTTGAGCCTGGGAACAAAAAGGATTCTGGAGGAAAAATACAAAGAGTTCGAATCGATTTGGGAGCGGTCCAGCTTATCGGCGTTTATATGCAGGCGCCTTGGGGAAAGGATGGGTTGGAAAAAACAGACGATCACCGTTCTGGTCTGTGCAGCTTTATTACACGACGTGGGTCGTGTGATTTTGCTTTCTCTTGAACCCGATATGTCCGAAAAAATCTCCGAAATTTTAGGAAATCGACTTTTACCTTCTCCGTTGACTTTGGAAGAAGCCGCATTAGGAATTTCTCATACGACTTTGGGGGGGATGATCTGTGAGAAGTGGAACTTTTCGGATACGATTCGGGTTGCCGCGGAGATGCATCACAGACCGCTTTTGGTTAAGAAGGAATTTCAGGATGCGGTGTTTTCGATTTATCTTTCGGATATGATTATCGATATTTCCCAAGGCCTCTCCGATTATTTTCTGATTCAATCCGCCGTTCTTCAACATTTCGGTTTCAAAAAAGAAACCGAGCTGGGCGAATTTATGAAAAAAACTCTTCAGGAATATAAGGAATTCGATAGGAAATCCTAAACGTTGTCGAGCTATATTAACGTGAGCAGGGTCGTAAGAAATACATGATTCATTTTTTGTAGGAAGTTGGAATTCGAACTTTGTAAATCTATTCTTAAAACGTGGAACTGCAACAGATCGCGATTTTACAAACAAATTCTAAAAGTGGGGACTCTTACTTTTAGAAAATTCTTTCTCATTTTCTTACGCCAAACTCACATTATATTCAGTATTTTTGATATATAAGCGGAAAGTGATTGTGCTGCTTCGTGGAAATCCGCCGCCCTCAATTCTTCCGGTCTTTTATTGAGATCGATTCCTGCGTTTTCCAAGGATTGGACGCTTTCATTTCGAAACTGTTCTTCTGAAAAATTTTCGGAGGAAACAACTTCCACGGGCAGGGAGGCGATTGGTGCGTTTCGAAGTGAGGAAGTTAGTTTTTTTCTTTTTCCCCAGAAGGTGGTTCTGCAAAGGCATTCGAGTGCGATAAATCCGGATTGTTTCTCGAATACCGGACAAGATTTATATTCTAGTATGGAGGAATCCACGTTCGGCCTCGGATAAAAAGCCCCGGCCTTGACGTCTTTTTTTAAACTCCAATTTCCGTACGCGGAAAGATAAAATTGAATCGAAGAAGGTTCGCTTGAAATTCTTTTTGCAAATTCTTTTTGTACAAGAAACGCCGCGCCTTTGAGTTCTTTTAAGTTTTTAACGGAGCTTAAAGTCAGTTCCGAAGAAATATAGTAGGGGAGGTTTCCAAAGAGATAAGTAGAATTTTGGGAGTATTCGTGCAAAAAGTCTAAAGCGTTACCTTCCCTGATTTCGAATTCCGGAAGATATTCCCGGAGCCAATGTGCGTAAACCGGATCGATTTCGAATAACGTGACCGGTTTTTGAAAGTCGAGTAATCCATGTGAAATTGCGCCGAGCCCCGGACCGATTTCCAAAATTCGATCAATTGTCGAAAGAAGGTCGGAACTTAGGCAGTTGAGAATGGATCGGATTGCATTCGGATCGATTAAAAAGTTCTGTCCCCATTTTTTTAATGGGGCCGAGGATTTCGACTCCAGAAATTTGCGGATTTCAGAAACTTTTCGAAATGGGTATTCTCTGGAGCTCATCTTTTTCCAGAAACATCCAATTCTCCGAAAGCCCAAGCAGTTTTCGGTTTCGATTCCAGACTTCCGAATCATCCCGGCTTCCGTACGGAGTTTCTAAAAGAATCCAACCGTTGCCCGTTTTCGTTTTTTGAGAGAGTTGAAAGAGGGAATCCTTTTTCGTATGAAAAAATAGAATTTTGGATCCTTTCGATAGAGGGATTTCTCGGATCGGGTTCGATTTGAGAAGATGGAATCGACTCGTTCGGTTCCAAAGTTCAAAATCACGACCCGAATAGAAAATGTCGATTGAGCGGTCTTGCAAACATTGAAAGGCCCAGACGAGGCAGGATTCTTCTTCCACGAAAACCTTTTTCAAAGGACGTTTATCGGTGGAATCGCAATAAATTTTTTTCGAAATCCGAAATACGTTCGATATCGTCCTATATCCATATTTGCATTTTCCGGAAAATATCAGGGAATCTCCGTTCCTCAAAATAAAGAAAAACCGATTGTTTACGATACGATTTTCCGTAGGAAATAAATTCGGAGACTGATAAAGAAGAACATGGATCCCGAAGATGGAAATAAAAAACAAAACGCAAAAAACCGGATACGATTTTTTCCTGAATCTTCTTTCCTTTTCGAATGGATAATATTCTGAATTTTGAATGTTTTTTGAAATTTCCTCGAATTTCCGTTTGTGGATCGAAGTGTCGATTTCCGGAAATGCTGAATCCGGATCGGGGAGAGAAGGATCTGCGTCTTTCGAATTCCAGTCGGAAACTTCGACGTTTAACTTGTGTTTTGGCATTTTCCATAGAGTAAATTTCCGTTTCGAGGCACTCCGCAGATAATTCTTTTCCATAAAATAAGCATAAAAAAATATTCCGACGCAAAGGAGAACCCAACCGATGATTCCGATCCAAATCGCGTCTCCCATTTCTTTGTAAAAACCGAGCGATTGTGATAACGTTTCCGATAGGTAGATCAACATCTGAATTAACAATTCCGTAATGGACCAAAACGGTTCGGCAAAGAAGGTTAATTTTATCTTTTGTATGATTAGGGAAAAATAAAGTATCGGGAGTAATATTCCCGTCAGAGGGACCACGATTAAGTTTAATAAAATCGACCCGAAGCTGAAGGATCCGAATGCAAATAGTAACACGGGCATTGTTCCGAGTCCGGCGGAAAATGAAATCGATAGATTCTCTTTAAGAAAAGACGTTATTCGATTCTCATCCGAAAGAAAATTGCAAGCGACTTGGATCGGATAAGAAAAAAGGAATATTCCGGTTACTGCTCCAAAGGAAAGACAAAAGGAGACCGTATAAAATCCGGGAGGGTCCACGATCCATAAAATCCAGGCGGAACCGAGTAGCAGATCGACCGATCGTAATTTTCGAAAAAATAATCCTTGGAGCAACAACATTCCCGCAAAGATCCAGGCTCTTGAGAGTGAAACTGGATAACCCAAGGCGGACAGATAAAGAAATCCGGTGAGCAGAGGAATGATTCTCGGTAGTTTGTATCCTAAATTCGGCATTAATTTTAGAAGTCGATACTGAATCCCCATTAATATTCCGAGATGTAGTCCTGAGGCCGCAAACAAATGTAAAATTCCACCTTCTTTCGCTTTCGTTTTGAATTCTCTGGAAAGTTGTTTTGCTTCTCCGAAAATAAGTCCTAAGGCGACTCGGTTGGAGTTTTTTTTCAGGTTGGCTTCTTTTAACTCGAGTAAAACTTGTTCTCTAAATTTTTCTTGGAAAATTTTTTCCGGTTTTCCGAAAGGATTTTTTTGGGAAACGCGGAAAGTAATCTTCTGCGGATTTTTTTGAAATCTTACCGGAAAATAGGTAGAAACACATGCGAAAAGAAACATTCCAAAAATGGAATATTTCACAATTTGGAATCGTATTTTTAGAAATGATCCGATCGAAATTGCAATTACGCCCGCTCCGATCCATAGAAGGATCGTGTCCGGTAAGATTAAGTCGATGACGATTCCTACAAATGTTCCTAGGGAAATTTTCGAATACGCGGAGCAAGGCAACCAGTTTTGGATATGTTTTTCCATATCTTTTACGGTTTTTGATCCGCTCTGTGCGGAATGTTTTTATTGATCGGATTTCAAGAATTTTCGGAACCTGCAAAAATGTGGGACTATTCTCTCTTGAATTGAATCTGTTTATGAATTCTTCTTTTGAGTTCTACACAACTTTGCCGTGTTAGAGAGATGCGCGCAATTTGTTTTTGCAGGAGTTCCCACAGGTCGAATTACTTTGATTTGACGGAATGACTGCGGGTCTGAAGCGAACGTGGAGCAGCCCGACCGTTTTACGGCGGGGAACGTCGGAAATCTACCGACAAATTATTCGCTTTTAGGAGTTTTGGTTTTGCCTTTTTGTTCTAGTCTTTTTTGTGCGGATTTTAGTTCCGCATCCGCAATCAACAAGGTCCATTCCGGAAAATGTCTAACTAAAAAATATTGAAGCCAGGAATCCCAGGTTGCGTATCCTAAAAATTTCCTTTTAGGCAACCAGTTCATAAATGCGTTTGCCACTTTTTCCACGGAATGAACCGTGTTGATCGTCGAACCCATTTCTATCTCCTTTACGAGATCGGGTTTATCCTGATTTTCTTTTTTCAACCCCGGGGTGTCGGTGGTTGGAGGAAGAAAAACTTTCACTCGAACTCCATGAAGCATCATCTCTTGCCGTAAAGATTGTGCAAAACCGGTAATCGCAAATTTACTCGCCGAATACGCTCCGTAACCGTATATGGAAAACGTAGCGAGCATGGAAGAGACGAGTACGATGTCTCCGTACTTTTGTTTTAGGAAATGTTCCTGAAAGGCTCGAATCAAGTTGACGTGTCCAAAAAAATTTACGTCCATCAATTGATGAAAGTCCGACTCCTTTAAGTCGCCAACTTTTCCCGCTTTCGCATAACCGCTGTTACAAATGAGAAGATCCAGTCCGTTTAAAACTTTTAAGGTTTTTTTTGCGGCCTTTTGGACTTGTTTCGGTTCGGAGACGTCCGCAATCGCAAAATCAAAGATTGCGTTTTTGTGGCCTATCTCTCTCAATTCCTCCACGGTCGTTTTCAGGGTTTTTTCATTTCTGGCTGAGAGAATCACGCTTGCGCCCCTTTTTGCGAATTCGACGGCGAATCCTTTGCCGATTCCGGAGGAACCTCCGGAAATAAAAACTTTTTTACCTGCAAATTGGGAATGATTTGATTTCATATCCGATGTTTTTCCCTCTTTTTGATACGATTCCAGGAGGTGTTTCTGCGATCGATTCTACAATAAAGAGAATCGATTTAATAAATTTGAATATTCAGAATCTATTTTTTAATTTTGTATCCCGTTCTGAAGATTAGCCAAACCAAACCGAGGCAGATCGAAAGAAACACGAAAACCATTGTAAGGCTTATTCCCACGCTTACGTCCGCTATCTCGTAAAAGCTCCAACGAAATCCGCTCACTAAATAGAGGACAGGATTAAAAAGGGTTAATTTCTGCCAAAAAGGAGGGAGCATATTCACCGAATAAAAACTTCCGCCTAAAAAAACGAGAGGGGTGATGATGAGTAGGGGAATGATCTGTAACTTTTCAAAATTTTCAGCCCAGATCCCGATGATGAACCCGAATAAGCTGAAAGAAATCGAAGTTAGCAGCAGAAAAAGTATCATCACAAAGGGATGCGCGATTTTTACCGGAACAAATAGCGAGGCGGTGGCGAGCATGATCGTTCCGAGGATCATGGATTTTGTTGCGGCGGCGCCCACAAAACCGATTACGACTTCGATCATGGAAACCGGCGCCGCGAGAATTTCATAAATCGTTCCGGTAAACTTGGGAAAATAAATTCCAAAAGAGGAATTGGCGATGCTCTCCGTCAATAAAGACAACATAATAAGGCCCGGAACGATGAAGGAACCGTAACCTACTCCGTCGACTTCCTGAATCCTAGAACCGATTGCCGATCCGAAAACCACGAAATATAAAGAAGTAGAAATGACGGGAGACGCGATACTTTGAAAGAGTGTTCTCCAAGTTCTGGACATTTCGAAAATGTAGATGGATTTGATTGCGTATAGATTCATTGTGACACCAATTGAACGAATATTTCCTCTAAAGAGCTTTGGGTCGTATTCAAATCTTTGAATTCGATTTTTGCCTTTTTGAGATCTTGAAGGAGAGCGGAGATTCCGGTTTGTTTTCCGTGTGAATCATACGTGTAAAGAAGTTGTTTCCCTTCATTTACGATCTCCAGTCCTTTCGTTTTCAAAGTTGTCGGAATTTTTTTCAGAGTTTGAGTCAAGTCGATTAACAATTGTTTTTTACCGAGTTTCTGCATGAGTTCTTTTTTATCTTCCACAAGGATCAATTCACCCTTGTTGATCACCCCGATTCGATCCGCGATTTCTTCGGCTTCTTCGATGTAATGAGTTGTGAGGATAATGGTTACTCCGTTTTCGCGGAGATTACGGACGATATTCCACATATCTTTTCTAAGTTCAACATCCACTCCGGCGGTAGGCTCGTCCAAAAAAAGAATCCTCGGTTCGTGCGCAAGCGCTTTGGCGATTAAAACGCGACGTTTCATTCCGCCCGAAAGGGTAAGGATCATGTGGTCTTTTTTTTCCCAAAGGGAAAGGGACTTTAAAAGTTGTTCAATATAATCGGAGTTAGGTGGTTTTCCGTACAATCCTCTCGTAAAATTCACGGTCGCCCATACGGATTCAAACGCGTGTACACTCAGTTCCTGCGGAACGAGTCCGATCCGGGATCTCGTAAAACGAAAGTCTTTGAGAATATCTTTTCCGGAAACGTGCACCGAACCTTCGCTCGGATTTACGATTCCGCAAATGATGGAAATCAGAGTTGTTTTACCGGCTCCGTTCGGACCGAGAAGTGCGATGATTTCTCCGTCCTGTATTTCCAGAGAAACGTTTTTCAACGCTTGAAATCCGTTCGCGTAGAATTTGGAAAGATTGTTTACTGAGACAATGGATGACTTCGTTTTCGGTTTCATATTTTTCCTGACACTTCATGCTTAAATTCGTTCGAGTAGAATACCTACTGTACTGAATCCCCTTTCTCAAGCCAGCATCATTTCGATTTTTTAAACTAGATTTGTAATTCAGTTTTTTATCGAATCCTTCTTTCGAGAGGGCGATTTGTGAAATCCTGAGAATGCCCAAACCGATTTAGAACTTGTCCCAAAACCTTAAAAGAAATCAGCACAATCGTTTCATAAGTTCGTAATAGAGCGTGAAAATTCCCGCAGATTGGTGATTTATAGATTTTCTAACGGATTTTATCATTGGAACACTCTCGTAAGAATTCCTACATCTGAGGTTTGGGGACAAGTTCTTAAATTTTAAAACCGGTGTTTCTCTTCTGAGAATTGGCGATTCCGGTTTCCCAGGTCTTCGGGTTGCCCGCAAGAATTACTTGGTTTTTGGCTCTTGTGATTCCAGTGTATAAAATCTGACGGTTGAGAAGTCTATGAGATCGTTCCTTTTCCTGAGATTCCGGATGATCCGGAATATAGATTAGAATTGTATCATATTCTGATCCCTGACTTTTGTGAATGCTCATCACGAATGCGGGTTCGTGTTTCGGAAGAGTGTCTAACGCGAAAGGCAATAATTTACCTTCGATCGGAAAAACCGCTCTGAGTTCTCCGGTCGATTCCATTCTTAAAACGATACCGATATCGCCGTTGAAAAGTTTTCTGTTTTTATCGTTTTGCGTGATTAAGATGGGAAGCCCTATAAAGTAAAGACGTTTGGAAAGGCGTTTTGCGAAAAAATCCGGTTTTTGGTCTTTTCTATGAAAAAGATCCTGCGCGGCCAGATTCATAATTTTCGTTTGAATCGCTTCCACTCCCCAATAACCATTTCTAAAAACGGTAAGACAGCGGAATTTTTTCAACTCCTCCTGAAATTTTAAAATAAAGCCGGCCTCGTTTAAGTCGAAAGAATCCTTGACTTTCCAAGTCCCAATTTTGGAAATCCCGGGATGAAAAATTTCGGTCCAAAGTTTTTCAACGACTTCGTCTCTCGATAAGTGATCCGAAGTTTTATTTGCGGAATTTTGCAACCATACGACTTCGCTTTCATATTTCGAATTCTCTCCGATCGTCGTCGTTTTCGGAAAAGAATCGTCTATCTTTGTTCCGAGATTTAGGTTTTCGGGGGAATATCTGAGAATTTCTTCCGCAAGAACAACGATTTTTGAAACGTTACCCTTCGATTTTTGACGATTGCTTCCCTCGAGTCTGGAGACAAAATTCGTTTTTTTCGATTCTAGTACGGATAAAAAGTCGCTTAATACCGCGCCCTTTTCCACGGAAGGAAGTTGATGCGGATCTCCGATCAGTATGAATCGGAACGGAATTTTTCGGTCGTCTTTTTCGGTATCGCGAGGGATTGCGTTCCATAAGGAAAGCATCAGATTTAAATCAACCATCGAAACTTCGTCCACGATGATCAATCGATGCGGAAGGTATCTTTCCCGGTTGTAATAAAATCCGCCTAACGACGATTTGTAGGAGAGAAGTCCGTGAACAGTTTGCCCCCGTAAGAAATCGGATCCTTTCATTTCGGAGATTTTTTTTAGGTTTTCCTGAATTGATTCCGTTAATCTTTGTGCAGCTCTTCCCGTAGGCGCCACGAGCGCGATTTCTTCGGGAGAAGGAAGTTGTCCCAGTTGATTCAAAATTTCTAATAGAAATGCGACGACCGTTGTTTTTCCGGTTCCCGGACCTCCGCTGACGATGTGAAAGGAGGAATTGAGACAGGAAAGAATCGTCTTTACCTGCGCTTCTTTTAATGGAAAACTTTTTGATTCCAGATCTTTGAGAATTTTCTCGGCACGGTGTCGGTCGACTTTCGGTGGAACGTCGTTTTGAATTCTTTCCTTTAGGAGACTTTCCAGATCGGTTTTGGATCGATGCGTTTTTTCGAAGTAAACCCATTCCTGGTTTTCGAATTTGTCCACGACTAAACCGGGAGGTTTTAATTTTAAAATGTCCCTCCATTCCTTTTTTACGGGGACGCATAAACTTCCCTCTTCCATGGAACTCCAAATCGAATTCAGAATTTCTAATAAATAATCCGAAAAATTTTCGGGAATTTTTTTCAGGGCCCCGGATTCGTACAAGTCTAAAATGTCCGCTTTGAGTTTTTCAATAAAATGGGAGAACGACTCTTCCATCAAAAATCCTCCAACCAGTGAACGGCAGTCAGTTCCCGTACGATTTTGTGGATCGTTTCCATTCTGTCCGGACTCCAATGAAAGTCCGAATAAATTCCGGAGTTCTCTCCGTGTTTCATTCCTCTTAGAAAAAAGTAATATACTCCTCCGATCTTTTGAAAAACGTCTTTAGGCCCGAATAGGTCCTTTAGATATTCGTAAAGTACCATCGCATAGATGTCTCTTTGTAGGTCGTATCGGTTCTCCGTGTTTTCCACACTCCTTCGTAATGAAAGAGGAGAATAGTCTTCGAGCAGATTTGATTTGTAATCGGCTATATAGAATTTATTTTTGATCTCAAAGACTAAATCGATGGAACCTTTTAAAAGATTTTTGCCCGTCGGGTCCAGGCTTAAATGAAAGTCCATTTCCGAAATCCTATTTTCTTTACCAAGATCCACAAGGTTGAACGAGGTTTTGTCCTGGAGAGGAATATTTGCATTTAGGGAATTCCAAAGGATTTCTCCGGCTCTTTTTTGATATGTTTCTTTTTCCGAGAGGGTGTTCTTTTTATTTTCTTTTGAAAGCCTAAAATAATTTAAATGGAAATCCATTCTAGAAAGAACTTTCCGATTCTTTAAAACTTCCCTTGGTGTTTTGGTCTTAAAAAAAGAGAAATCCAATTCTTCCAAAAGGGCATGTAAAAAAGAGCCGGTTGCTGCCGACGAAGGAAGTGCATCTTCAGTTTCAGTGCCTTCCGCGTCGTCAGATTTGAAATATTCCGCTTCTTCCAAAATGGAAAGAGATTCATTTTCCGAGGTTTTGGCCCTGGTTTTTAGAGAAGAATAACTGTGCAAACGAATCGTCTTGGAAGGTTCGGATTCGCAGTGTAGCAGCGGTGTTAAACGAACTTCAGAATCCCGAGTTCGATTTCGTATATTCGGATCCGTTTGGTCGAAAGAAATAGGAGTCCAAGCGATCGGATGAAACAAACTCGGGTCCGGTTCGTTTTCCAAAATGTGCCGTAATCTAGGATACAGAATTTTATAATATGCGGAATCTCTCGTCTTTTTATGGTTTGTGGGAGTGTAGAAGGGAAGGTATAGTCTGACTTGCGGGCGGGTGATCCCTACGTACAAAAGTCTTTTGTTTTCGTTCAGGGACTGATAAGAATATTCTTCTTTACTAATTTTCTTTTCTTCTTCGTTGTCCCAAAGGCTTAACTTCCAGTATCTTTCTCCGTCTTTTTCCGTAACCGGATAATCGTAGATCTCCGGAACGAAATTGCTGGAAAGATGGAATAGAAAAACGACGGGCCATTCCAAACCTTTGGAAGAATGCAAAGTGAGAATTTGAACGGCGTCTTTTTCGGTTTCTTTTTCGAATAAAGGAGGCTCTTGTTCATTTTTGGACTCGATCTGAAGTAGTTTCAACTCTTCTAATATTTCCTCCAGGCCGGCTTGATTAGCGATTTGGAACTGAAGCAATTTGCGGAAAATTTGTCCGTAGTTCGTCTTTTTCCTCTCCCAGTCTATATCCGTTTCGTCTTCGGTTAGGAATATTCTGCTGTCTTCCTCTATGGAACGGAACAGCTCGGGAAATTTACGATCGATCGCGAGGGTTTTCCAACGGTCCAAAGTGGTTTTTTCGTAGGACTCTATCGAATGTTCGTCAAATGCGACTAGATGATCGGGATGGATTTGAAACAGATCGCCCAATAGAAGTTTTCGATAGGAGGAGGGTTTATTCGGATCCAAAAGACATTCAAATATATTGGAAATCTGATACGATTCGGGAGACTGATAGATCCCCTCTTGTTTATAAAACGAGCAAGGAATCCCTCTGAGTTTTAAAGATTGCTCCGCAAGTTTACCTTCCGCCTTACTCTTAACGAGAATCGCGATTTCTCTAAAGTTCAGTTTTTTTTCCGCAAAATGAATCTTTTCGTCGGATTCTTCTAAAATTTGATACGAAAACGGATTCTCGCTTCGAGTAAGTTTCAAGATTTCTTCGCCGATGAATCGACCCCAAGCGTTTTTTGCATCGTTCGTTTTCCAGGTATCTTTTCCGATAAAACGTACGATTTGAATCGGGCCTTGCCTATGTTTGTCGCTTAATAAAATTTTCGGGTTTTTTTCGGGAGCGGAAACCTCCGAGTATTCGATTGGAGTCGATTCGAAATTTCGTTCTACGATCGGAAAAAAACTTTGTTCTCCGGTTTTACCGCCGAATAGTTCGTTATAAGCGCAAATCAACTCTGGAACGGACCTATAATTGACGTTCAACGAAATCTCTTGAGCCTTATGACTTTTCAATTCCTTCTTCGCTCGGAGATAGGTTCCGATATCCGCTCCTCTGAACCCGTAAATTGATTGTTTAGGATCTCCGATGAGATAAAGAATTTTTTGTTCCGTTTCGTCGTTCGGTTCCAAAAAGAGTCTGGAGAAAATTTCATATTGAACCGAATCCGTATCCTGAAACTCGTCTATAATTCCGACTTTATATCTGCTTTGAAGAGCCTTACAAAGATGGGGATTTTTTAGAGAGTCTCTCGTTTGCAAAATCATCTGGTCGTAACTCATCCATTCGGACGTTTTAAATTCCCGTGCAACCATTTCCGCTGCGATCAACGCCGTTTTTTGACGGAACGTTTCCGCATTCATCGGAGTTGTTTCGTTGGAATACGGATATTTTTTTCCGCTCAAAAGTTTGGAGCCGGCGATGAGAATATTCTCTTTTTTTGATATATATCCGGATAAGGAAAGAAACGTTTCGAGTTCTTCCGGATGATTCACCCAAGAGCTCCATTCTTCGTGTTGGAGCTTATACAAAGCCGAGTTCAGTCTTTCTTTCGAATCGGTTAAGATCCATTTGGAAGGTGTTTCCGTTTCCACCGGATATTCCTGCAGAATCATAGTACAAAAACCGTGTATGGTGGAAATTGTAACCTGATCTAGTTCTCTCGCTTCTTTTGTAAGATCGGACGCGATGAGTTTTTTTCTAAGCCTCTCTTTGAGTTCTCCCGCCGCCTTTTCCGTATAGGTTAAAATCAGGATTTGAGTTAAAGGAATCCCGTGTTCGCCGATCAGATCTTTTACGATTTCCATGATCGTATACGTTTTGCCCGTGCCTGCGGACGCTTCGATAAAGCAGGATTTAAGCTCATAAGAACGTCTAACGTTCATAGGTCGTCCTTCCTCCAATCTAAAAAAGGTTTATAGAAGTTTTTAGCCCATTGGATTCGGGATTGTAAAATCAAGTTTGGGGTTTTGGGATAGAGTTTAACCAAAGAGGACAATCCGCTTTTGACTTCGTTTAATTCCTCCTTCAAAAAACGAATCCACGCGCTTTCGTCGTCGAAGACGTCGTCCAGTGTTTTGTTTTTGGAGTCGCTTTGGATATTTTTTAGATAGTAATTGAGGAAAGCTTTTCGAGGAAAAAAGACAGGTTCTGTTTTCAGATATTCCATTAGAATTTTTGCAAGGTATTCGATTCCGATGGACGGGCTTCCGATTCTATATTCGAGAGTAAGAGTGTTTTTCTTTTTGGATTCTTCGGAAGGACGGGGTTTAAAGGAATAGACCTTAAAATTTTCGTTCGAAGAAGCGAAGGCAATTCCGGTTAAAAAAGGAAAACTCATCGTTCTCCAATAATCCTTGTAACCGAGATAGTCCTCGCTGGGTTTTTCTTCCAAACTCTTCGAAAACAACCAGTATAAGTTTCCGTCCTTTTCGATGACGTGTTCCCATTCTCCTTTGATGGAAAAGTGACCGGATTCTAGAGGGACTTTAAGTTCCGGCATTTTTTTACAGATCGAATCCGACAGGCCGGTATCTCCTAAACTCAAGTAAGGATAATACGTCCCACCTTGAAAGATAGGTTTCCATTCGAAAAGGTTTTCGCTTGTTGTTACGAGATATCGAATGAGATCCGTTTCTTGAATTTTTCCGAATACGGACCTTGGAAATTTTGCCGAAGACCTTTCCATTTCCAAAATCGGAGAAAGTACTTGGAGGATTTTTTCCCGGCCCCAACTCCAAGGCTCTTTGGAAACTAAGTCCGGCACCATTAAAGCATGCACTTTTCTTAATATGGAAGTTTCCGCAATCGCATCCAAGTCGAAAATTTCCTTTTCGTAATCACTGCTTTCCTCTTCCTCGAGATACATACCGAGTTTTCTTTTAAGATAGGTATCCAGGGGATCGCTTAAAAATTGAGAAAGTTCCTTTACGTCGATTCCGGATGAAAGGGGCGTAGAGCTCGTTTTGGCAAGTTCCTTCGGGTTTTGGAAACGATCAAGGATCGTATAATCGTTTCGATTTCCGTTTACCCATACCCTTCCAAAGTCGTAGCTCACGAGGCCTTGTTTCAATTCTTCGGAAGTATGTTTGTATTTTATACTATACGAATGTAGTGGAAGTTCGACCGCTTTCTTGATTTGCAGAGATTCCATAATTTCGAAAAGATGGGAGCAAGGTTCGAAGGTTTTATCTTCCTGAAGATTTTTTCCGACATAACTCAATGTGAGGGATTCTTTTGCCGAGTGAATGGTTTCCCATAAAAGGGACTCTTGAATTTCTCTGTGAGAGATATCCCATTCTTCCCGGAAATCTTTCCTGAGATTCAGTTGGGAACGGTCGTTGGAGCCGGGAAATTTTCCTTCTCCTAAACCTAGGATATAAATGTGTTTGAAAGGGAGCGGACGCATGGGTTGTAAAAGCGAAATTGTAACTCCCCCGGTGAGATACGCTCCCTTACGATACGGTATTTGATCAAAGGTCTGTTCCGTAACAAATTTCAGAAGAGAGATTCCTTCGTCCTTATTGTGTAATCGAATTCCTTCCCACTCTAAAAGAGATTCCGACCAATTTTGAAAGAGCTTTCCTTCTTGTTCATATTTTCCCGGAAATTCGAAAAGTTCCTCCAAAGAAGCTCGAACGGTCTTGAGATAATCGGGGGTCCAACGGATTGTTTTCCCTTCGGAAAAAGAAAGAATGTCGTTTTTCGCTTTGAGGACGGTTTCCCAAAAGTTGGTGAGGAGGAAGGAATGTTCGTCCGATTCGAGAAAGATCGGAGCGATCTTGTATTTTGTCCAAGCTGTTTCCTGAGATAAAATCGAGGAAAGGCGGATTCTTTTGAGTCCATTAGAAATTTGGAATGAATCTTTCTCTCTTCCTGACTCCTCGTACTGAACTCCCGATGTATCGATCAGTTTTTCAAGAATCGATAAACTTTCCGAATTACTCCGAATATTACTGTGTAAGAGAGGGTTTCTAAGAAATTTGAGTAGGCTTCTTTTGTCGATGGAGTTCCCGGAGCAGATCTCCCAAAAGTCCATCAAACCTCGATAAAGTAAAGAGGCTTCGTTCGCCTTAATATCCGTCAAAGAATAAGGGATTTTCTTACGAATCGGGTCCGCATCCGCTTTAGTTTGTAAAAGAATTCCGCCGTCAAACACCCATTCGACGGCGGGACGATAGACCCGCATATCCGTAACGAGAATCGCAAAATCCAAATAAGTCAATCGATGGTCCTGATTCATCCTATAGAGAATATCGTTTGCCGCCGATTCCATTTCCCGATATGGAGAGGGAGCGTTCCAGAATCGAACCGAAGCGTCTTGTGAAAGATCTTGGAGGTTATCACAGTTTTGATTCCCTTTCAGAATGTTTCGAAGGGTTGCGAGTTTTTTCGGATACGTATGAGCACTTTCCAGATTTTTAAAAATGATTCCGGGAACGGAAGCAGTTCTCAAAGCGATATGAGTTTGGGGATCGGACCATCTTTCCGGTCCGAGAGAGTTATTCGCGTTTGAAACGTAACCTGTATGAAATTGATACAGATAGATCGGAAGTTTATCTTTTTGAGAAAGGGATTCTAAAATTCCGAGATACGTGTCTGCTAGATTCGACAAACAAAAAAGATGCAGGGAAGGGAAATTACGAGGGGAATGCGTTTTGTCTTTTTGTATTTCTTTGAGGAAAAATTGGACGAGTGTATTCGGTTCTTTAGAATTCAAAAAAACTTTTTGGTACAATACCTTTTGAAAACGGTAGTACTCGTCCTCTTGGGGAAACGGGGACGGTCGGCGAGAGATCATAGGAATATCGATTCCTTTTTCCTTTGCCCAACTTTGAATCCAAGAGGATCGGTTTAATTCGTAATCTTTATAAAGCGAAGTCAGCTTTGTGCTCAAAGAAAAAGCTCGCGTGATGTTCTCCAGAAACGAGCGTAAGAATATCGTTTCTTTTGAATTTGCGTTTTCTATCAGAAAGGTAAGAATTTTTCTTTGAGTTGCCTCCCGGCTTGGGAAGACGCGTTGGAACGGATCATAGTCCAGGTTCGCTCTGAGGTGAAAGTATTCTTCAAGAGCTTTTTCGAGATAAAGGAATCGAAGATTTGCGGAAAGTCCGGAGAATCGAGAAAGATTCAGGTTCAACCAAAGTTTCATGTTCGTGCTCGGGACTACGATTACGGGGGAATGCAAAGGAAAATTTTTTCTTTCTTCGAGAATATTCCTAGAGAGTTCTACGGCCATGTCTTCGAGCGATAAACTTGTGATGTGAGTGATTGACAAACGACTACTCCGACCTTGAATACGAACATTCTAAGAATTAGGCATAGTGGCAAGTAATTACGTTTTCTCTTGCTTTCAAAGACCCAAGATAAATTTTAATCGTAATGCCTTCTCTTCGTCAGCTCGGAAACATTTTCGGAATTTCCACATTCAGAAGTTCTCAAGAGAGAATCATTTTGGACGTTCTTTCCGGAAAGAATTGTCTGGTTGTCATGCCGACTGGAATGGGAAAGTCGATTTGTTATCAACTTCCTTCTCTTGCTTTGGATGGGTTGACCGTTGTCATATCTCCTTTAATCGCGTTGATGCAGGATCAGGTTTTAAAATTGAAGCGACTTGGGATCGACGCGGGTTATATCAATTCCTCTCTTTCCAAACAGGAAAGGCTTCGGTGTTATCGGGATTTGAAAGAAGGAAAGTACAAAATCGTGTATGTTTCACCGGAACGATTTCGTAAGAAGGAATTTATAGATTCGCTTCAACTTAGAAAGGTATCTCTACTTGCGATCGACGAAGCTCATTGTATCAGTCAGTGGGGGCACGATTTTAGACCGGACTATACGAAGATTGGGGAATTTCGGGAAATTCTAGGAAAACCGACTATAATAGCGTTAACCGCAACTGCAACTCTTGAAATTCAAAAAGACATTGTGCTTCAAATGAATTTACGGGAATCGGAAATTCAAGTTTATAACGAAGGAATCTGCAGACCCAATCTGTTTCTGGACGTTCGAACTTTTGTAGATGAACCTTCCAAGTCGGATGCGATTCTTGAACTTTTGAAAAAACAAAAAAAGAGTACAATCGTTTATTTTAATTTGATTCGGAGTTTGGAAAAGTTCGGAGAGAAATTGGATCTACAAAAAGTTCCGTATAAAATCTATCACGGACGTTTGTCCCCCGAGCAAAGAAAAAAAGTTCAAAGACAATTTTTAGAGTCGGAAGATACGATTTTACTAGCGACAAATGCATTCGGGATGGGAGTCGATAAACCGAATATACGAATGATCATACACGCGGAACTTCCTTCGTCTTTGGAAGGGTATTACCAGGAAATCGGAAGAGCGGGGAGGGACGGGGATCCCTCCGATTGTCACGTATTTTACGACCAAGACGATTTGACCGTCTTGATGGATTTTATCGAGTGGCAAAATCCGGATGCATCTTTTATTGCTCGTACCTACCAAACTATGGAACGACTCGGAGAAAAATTGTCTTCGATCGAATACGACGAATTGCAGTCTATGATCGTTCATAAAAATCGAAGAGATCATCGACTTCAAACCGTTCTCAATTTGTTTGAAAGGCACGGAGTTACATCGGGAGAGTTGGAAAAAAAGTCGCTGAAATTGAGATCCCCGTTGCCGGATGTGCTTTGCTCTTCCGAATATTTGGAACGAAAAAAGAAAACGAGTTTGAAACGATTGTATCAAATGTTTCTTTATCTGAAATCGGAAAGATGCAGAAGGGAGTTCGTGTACGAATACTTCGATGCTAAGTGGAGTGGGTGCGGGAACTGCGACGTCTGTAAATATCGGACAACGAGAGTATGAAAATAGACCGGTTTATATTCGTATTTGATTGAAAGCCGCATCAAAAGTGACTTTTCGATCGAAGGTCCGTGTGTCACCTACGACCGAAATTTCTTGACTTGTCGGATTCCGAATCGATTTCAAAGAGGCGTTTTCTTAGAGCGTGTCCCAAAAATTCGATCTTATCAGAATCCTCGCGGATCGCTGCAATTGTTCCTACGTTTTGGGACAGACTCTTAGGTGGTTCTTTGAAAAAAAACGGTGTAATTTTCTCGATCCGTCGTATTCATTTGTTTTTCGGTTCGGATTTTGACCGGAACATTTCGGAAGAATTTACATTAGTATATTTAAAAATACGGATATACTAAATCCTGAAATGGTTGTTGAATTCCGTCGTTTTATTTTGTTTCCACAATCTTTTTGATGTTGTTCAAACCGGTTTCGAAGTCCTTTCCGATCATCTGATCCATATCGCAGAAAAGTCCCATCACTTTGGAGACGAGAGCGTTCGGACCGTACATTGCCCAGGTTACATGAGTCATGCCGTCTTTTACGGCAAAAGAGAATTCGGTGGTGTTATGCGCTTCAAAGGGGGAGAGAAAATCCAATCGCATTTTGATATTGGAAGGAGAATTCGCTTCTGTGATTTCCATACGACCTTTCCCTACTTCGCTGTTTCCTTCCCATTCATAGATGGAACCTACTCCGGAAGCGGCGCCGTTAAAAGTTTTTTTCATTGAAGGGTCTAATTTTTCCCAAGGGGACCAGGAGGCCCAACTATGATAGTCGTTGATCAGAGTAAAGATCTTTTCGGGTTGTGCGTTTATACTCAATGTTCTTTCGTAACGAAAGTTAGCCGGTTTGGTGGAAGCGACCGCGAGGGTGCCCAGGACGAAAATTACGAGTGTTCCGAGCACCGCTAAAACGATTGTTTTTAATTTCGACATAAAATTCTCCTAATGAATTTTTAACTTTTTGTTTTGCCGGATATTTTTATCAGGCGATCCATAGTTTGATCGAGGCCTTCGATCGATCTATATTTCTAAACGGTTTTGTTGTTCTACTATTTGCAAGAGCGTCATCAATGTGCAAAGTGTTTTCTCATTTTACGCCTGATATTGAATCTTGTATTTGCAATTTTTTGTGCCGGGATTCTTTTATTTATTTAAGGATTGCTTCGAGTTTATCGAGGGATTCGTTCCAACTCGCGTTTGTCATATCGCTCGTCTCACCGAGGGGAATACCGGTATGACGCAAGGTTAATTTCGTTTTTCCTTGATGGTTTTCGAAGATAAGAGTTACTAAAAGAGATTCCGGCCAATAACCTTGAATACCGTATTCGGAGGCGGGAACGAAATTGCCGTCTTTGTCTGAGAAACTATCCGTTTGAACGATTTTTTCCGGTCTTACGATTTCTTTGTAAACACCGGCGGACCAGAATTCTTGGCCGTCTAACGCACGCATGCAGAAGAGGTATTTGCCGCCCACGCGAAAATCGATATTACAAACCGGCGATGTAAAATTTTTCGGTCCCCACCATTTCATTACTTCTTTTGGAACTGTCCAAGCGTCGAAAACCGTTTCTCGAGGTGCGTTAAAAACCCGAGTGATGACTAAGTCTTCGTTTGTTTGATTTGTTTTTGCCATTTTGATTCTCCTTTCTTTTTTCAATTTCATAATGGAATGTTCGCTTTACGGTTTGCCTCGAGACCCGGATTTTTTACGATGGAGAGCCCCAAAAAGTCGTAAGCTCTGCGTCATCCCACTTTCGATTCAGAAAGTGGAATGATTGATTCGTTTCAAAAAAGCGGGTAGGAATATTAGTAAATCTGATTTCTCTTATATATGCCAAATTCCTTCCAACCTTCTATCTGCGGGTCGCAAAGCCCAAGATAATGCCACTAAAACGAGAGCGATTAGAGGAAATATCGCGTGGATCATTTCAGTTCCGGCGACCGCGTTCGAAACTGACGCCGCTGTAAGGTTGAAAAACATTCCGGCGTATGCCCATTCTTTGAGAAGAGGAAAACGGGGAGCTGTGATTGCAATTGCGCCGAGGAGTTTCCAAACCCCGAGAAGACTTGCAAAATAAAGTGGGTATCCGAGTTGAGTCATACCGGCGATAACTTCTGGTCCGCGATTGAGATATGCATAGCCTCCAAATGCGTAGTTAGCGGCGGTAAGGCCGGTCGCTAACCAATAGATGATAGTTTTAATTTTTTCCTGATTCATAGTCTGTTTTCCTTCCTTGGTTTGTTTGCATTTTTTGAAATTCTTGTAAATACTTGTCCAGACGGTCCAATCTGGCTTCCCAAATCTGCCGGTATTCGTCGATCCAGTCCGCTACTCCTTTCAAAGCCCCGGGTTCCAGACGAGCCGGTCTCCATTGAGCTTCCCGGCCTCTAGAAATGAGTCCTGCTTTTTCCAACACTTTGAGATGTTTTGTGATTGCTGGAAGACTCATGGAAAAGGGTTTTGCAAGTTGTTTCACGGTGGTCTCTCCATGCCGAAGAAACGCCAGAATTTTGCGGCGAGTGGGATCCGCTAAAGCCGCAAAAGTAAGACTGAGTTGATCTGTTTTTTCTTCTTTTTGAACCATATGGTTAATTAACTTATAGGTTAAATTATATCATTTAAAATTTGTGTCAAATTTTTTCTCTCAAAAGAACTATAAGAGTATGTTAGACTGAGTGAATAATTTAACAAATTGTCTCTAAAAAGTCAAAAAGTCCACTAAAATCCTTTATTTTTTCAACAAGTTCACAATTTGTAACAAACTATTAATTGCGTTGAGTTTTAGTTTAAATCAGTGGGTTTGGTGTAAGGATAAAAGATCTTGTATGAACTCTTATTTTTCTGTAGGAAGGGTAGAGTCAGGTTTTTAAAAGTGGAAACTCCCATAAAACTCTTGAACTCCCACGGGACAAAAACTCCTTAGAAGAAACCCGGATATCTCCCGAGCACAAACCGATATAGCAAGTTTTAAAAATCTATAATAGAGTTTTTGAAAAATTGATTCTTCGTCTGTTTTATTGAAATAGAAGCAGTTTTATTAATTTTCACTATGGAATTTTCAACAACTCTATTATAAATGTTTTAGAGGCTTTGCGCTTATCCAAATATAGAAACGAAAGTTTTTACGGATTCTCTTATCAAATTAAGAAACTGCTAACAGCCGCTCTCAAAATTGTTTTCTGTAGAAGTGGTATTGCCGCGACACTGTAATCAGTCCTCGGAATGCGAAGGTGCCCACAGAAACCGTTGCATCGGCTGTTTTCCTGTCATTTAAAATTGTAGCAGTTCCTACGTTTATGTTAAACTCAGGTCGTCTCGCTTCTATTTGCGCTCGACAGGGTTTCAGTTGCCGAAAGAATCATTCGAAGTTTAAAATCTGAATTTCGTTTTAATACGTTTGGATTTGTGCATCTTAGTATTTTATGAATTAGGCGTTTACCGATTTTCGCATCGTTTCAAATTTGAAAAAAATGCCCGATAAAGCTATAGAAATTCGAAAATTAAACCTCCAATTGAATCAAAGAACGATTTTGGATTCTATTTCATTTGAAGTCGATTCTGGAATGATTCTAGGAATTTTAGGACGTTCGGGTTCCGGGAAAACGTCTCTTTTCCGCGCGATATTAGGAGTTCCCGCAGTTAAAAATTCAAAACAAAGCGGATCGATTTTCATTTTCGGAAAGGACCGAAAAGAAATTCCGATTCATGAGTTGCAACCTGTCTTTCAAGATCCGGTTGGTAGTTTTAATCCGACTTGGTCTTTGGAAAGGGCGCTGCGGGAACCGCTTCGAATTTTAGGAGGAGAAATCGCAAAGAGGGGAGAAGAATCTTTTCAAGATCTGCTGCAATCGTTTCAGTTATCTGACAAAAATCTGAATCGAAATGTCCTTTCTTTTTCCGGTGGGGAACTTCAAAGAGCGGCGATCCTTCGTGCATTACTCACCGAACCTAAGATTCTTTTATTGGACGAGGCGTTAGGTGCTTTGGATCCGATTCTTCTCGGCGAGGTCCTGTTTTTTTTGAAAAGAGTTTCGAATGAAAGGAAAATTACGATTCTTCTCATCACTCATAGTTTGAGAACCGCGAAGAAGTTCTGCGATCAGATCGGTATATTAGAAAAAGGTAAACTGTTGGATTTCGGGAAAACGGAAGAGGTGTTCGGGAATTATAAAAGTTCTTTTACGGGGGAACTCATACGTGCGACCGATTTGAGTTCCCTCCGCGTTTGATCAGATATCGATCTGATAGAGATTTTTTCTGTCTTTTTTATCTTTATACAAAGCGATCATAATATCGATCCGGTAAATCGAAGATCTCAGACTGGATTCTAAAAGCCTCAGCGCTTTGATCTGATTTTCCAAGGAGATATCTCCCACTTTCGTATTCTCTATTTTGTCAAATCTTTCAAGTCTGACCTGAGATGCCAACACGTCCGGAGGAGAGAAAATCAGTCTTTTATTTTCAAAAGCGAATTCATACTGAATTCTTTTTTTCTCAGAGGCAAGTTCAACTTCCTTGATTTTGCCGCCTTCAAACTTAAAACGAACGTATTTGAGCAGGTTGCTCTCATACCCCTCGTCAAAAGTAAAAGGAATGTCTTCCGTGACGATTGTCTGCACCTTTTCCAGTTCCGGTCTCAGAATTACGAGAAGAGAATGTTTCTTCTCTAAATCCGTGAGTCTCTCATTGATCGTGGTTTCCAGATCTCTGACGATTTTCTGAAGGGATTTCGTGTAGGAGCTTCCCTGTTCAGAGAATACATCGGAACGACTCAGGTCCGCCTGTCCTTTCTCTTTATTCTGCGCGAATGCAGGAATGTTAAGGAGGATAAACAGGATTGTGAGCCAGGTGGTTTTTTTCATAAATTCCTCCAAGCTCAAAATAACGGAGGAAAATTGAAAAAAGCAAACCTTTTTCATTCGGTTTTGTTTTCTTCTTCCATGGACTTGATTTCGGCGAATCGTTTTGCGAGATCTCTTCTTCTTTCGATCACCTTATACGAGAATTCGGAAAAGAACGGATCGTTCGGATATTTTAGAAGTTGTTCGTATTGATCCGCCGTAGTGACATAATCTCCTACTTTACTTGCCGTTTCGGCGTAAAAAAAATGAAACTTCTTATTGTACTGTTTCTTCTGCCCCAAATCGTCCACAAGTTCCGTATTCTTAAAAATTCTATAAGCATAGAGATCCTTGGAGGAAAGAAGCTCGATTCTCGCTCTTCCCATTCTCGCATCCGGGCTTTGTTCGTCGATTCTTGCGGCTTCTTTGATGTAAATGAGGGCGCGGTTTTTGAGATCGGTTCGGATGTAGTGGTCCGCCAAAAGTAGAAGGGCTTCCGTGTGGAATTTGTTAAGCGAAACCGCTTTTTTCCAGAGAATTGTGGCGTTGATCGGTTCTCGTATAATTTCATACAACGTTCCCAAGTGAATGAAGGTTCTGTAATATTCCGGTATTTCTGCGCTTGCGTATTCGAATTGTATGATGGACTTTTGATATTTTTTTTCTAGATGGTATGCGCGGCCTAAGTTATATCGGAAGGGAAAAAATTTAGGATCGAAACGCACACCTTCCTCCAACATGGAAATTGCTCTGAGTCTGTCTTCGATTTTTCCTTTTTCCAAAAGCGAAACCGCTTCGTTGTTAAAAAGCCCGCTGTTGTAGATCTCCTTTCTTTCGAATAAAAAACTTCCTTGGGAAGGAGGGGGATCGCCTTTCCAGTTTCTTCCCGCCGTGAGAATAAAGTCCTGATCCGTTCGTAAAAAAGAACCTTCGTCGTAGTATTCGGGGGAAAGAATCTCGTTTTCTCCCCAAAGCAAACCGGAATAGTATTGGCCGCCGATTTGGATTTGTGCTTCGACGTGTGTTGCAAATATCAAAATGATTAAAATACTATAAAGAAGCGGGTATAAAAAGAGGAAACGGTGAAACGTTTTTCTACTCCGGAAATAAGAGGTATAAGATTTTCCAGGGCGATTCATAACCTATTTCTTAAGTTTTGTGATTTTCCTTCTTGGAAATTGGCATAATTTAATCGGGAAAACTCCAAAGTTTCGGATCGCAGATCCGTTCGTTCCTAACCGTTGAAACCCTTCGGAAGCCGAGCGCAAAAAACGCATTGTAAATTCCGTTTCTGAAAAGACTCTGGTTTCATAAGAGGAACCGTTTTGACATTCAATGAACAAGCGCTTTTCGTTTGTAAAAACCTATCTTATTCTATCGGAAAAAAACGGATTCTCAAACAGATTTCATTTTCTCTTTTTCGAGGAGAACTTGTACTACTTCGGGGAGACAACGGAGCCGGAAAAACAACTCTTCTCAGAGCGATTCTCAATTACGAACGTCATAAGGATTCTTTTTCTTTTATGAACTCTGAATCGACAAAGCCCCGGATTTCTTACTTAGGTCACGAACTCGGACTTTATACCTCTCTCAGTCTTGAGGAAAATCTTCGTTATTTCCTTTCCATCGCAAAAATGGAATATTCAAAAGATAAAGTCGGCACCCTTTTGAAGTCGTTCCAACTCTGGGTGAGAAAACAAGATCCGATCTTTACTTTCTCCAGAGGAATGAGGCAAAAGGCCGCTTTAGTGAGGGCACTTTTGACCGGAGGAGACTTGATACTTTTGGATGAACCGTTTACGGCTTTCGATCAATCCGGACTCGAAACCGCGGTTCGTGTTTTGGAGGAATATTCTCTAAATTCTGCGGTGTTGCTTGTGACTCACGACCCCCATATTCCATTTTCTCGTGAAACGAAGTCGTTGACTCTAAAGGAGGGGAATCTTGAAACTTCTGTTCTTTCTGCTCCATAAGGAATTTCTGTTATTGGGAAGGGCGGTCAACGGAATATTGTCTATTCTAGTTCTCATCACTTCGATCGTATTCATTTTCAATTATGCGTTAGAACAGACCGGAAAACTCGATCGTCAGACCCTGATCGGGATCAAATGGTCCGTTTTATTCCTTACGTCCTATGTTTTTATTGGCCAATCCTCTTGGGAAGAACGGGAAAGCGGAGGAGGGAGAATCAGTTCTCTTTTCCTTCCGGTTTGGATGCGTTTTCTTTCCAAGTCCCTCGCCGTTTTTTCAGGGCTTACGATTGCCGCCGTTTACTTAATGATTTTATTATCTGTTTTTTTTCAAACGTTCCCTTTGGGTTGGAAAGATCTTACGGTGAATCTGATTTTCCTTTTGCCCGGAGTTCTTTGTATTTCTTTTTTGGGAGTTGCTTTGAGTCATATCAGCGATTCGTCGAGGTTAAAGGAAATTCTGCTTCCGCTTTTGATGATCCCGTTTACGATTCCGATCCTTCTTTTCGGAATGGAAGCGGAAAGAAAACTCGAAAGAATGCCAGTGTTTGATCCGATTCCCGGAATTGCCATTTTACTTTCGTTTTGTATTTTTTACGCTGGAATCGGAATTCTACTTTTGGAACTTTCCGGAGACGAACCCTAAAGAATTAAAGAATCTTTCTTGATTCCACCCGACATCTTGCGAATACTCTATTTCGTATGAAAATTCGTATCGCTCAACCCATTTGGGATTGTGTCTTGTCCGCGGTTTTTTTAATGGGTTTCCCGGTCGTTGTTTTATTGTCGCTCAATTATCCGAATGTGATTTTACAACAAGGAACGGCTCACCGAATTTTTTACTTTCATGTTCCGGTCGCTTGGGTCGCTCTTTACGGTCCGATTTTTTCTCTCGTTTTCGCGGTTCTTTATCTGATTAGAAAGGAATCCAGATGGGATTTACTTTCGTTTTCCGCAAATCAGATCGCTCTTTTGTTTGCAGTGGGTGTGATATTTTCGGGAAGAATTTGGGCGCTCAGCGCTTGGGGAGTCCCCTGGGATAAAACCGATGCGAGGCTTCAATCGTTTACGATCTTGTTTATTAGTTTGATAGCATATTTCATTTTTCGAATGTTGATCGTCGATGCTTCGAAGAAAAAAATATTTTCCGCTTTCTTGAGTATTCTTTGCGCCGTAAATGCCGTTATTACCTGGGGGGCGATTCGTTGGATGGATAATCCCGGGAATCATCCCGAGTCGATTCTTGGAAAAGGAGGAATGGACTCCGATATTCGTCTGACTTTCTGGATAGGAGTTTTTGCGTATCATATTCTATTTTTGATGTTGTTCCGTTTCGCTTATCGTTTGTCTAAGATCGAAGATCTTCGTGAGAATTTACCGGAAAGAGAAGAGTAAAAAACTTTGTCCTCTCAGAATTATAGTCTTTATACGGTTCTTGCGGTCGACGATTCCGAAATAAATCTAAAGTTGATCGTACATACCCTCAAACCTTTGGGCTTTCAGATTTTTACGGCGGAGTCCGCCGCCGATGCGCGTAGTGTTCTTCTTACGAATCGAGTGGACGTACTTTTGTTGGATGTAAGTATGCCCGATCAAGACGGTTTTTCCTTTTGTAGAGAACTGAGAGAAATCGAAAGGTTCAAACTTCTTCCCATTCTTTTTATCACCGGGATCAATCGTGAAGTCGGTTTTGACGAGGCGATTTCTCACGGTGGAGACGACTTCATCCAAAAACCGTTTCAGCCGAAGGAGTTGATCGCCAAGATCCGCGCTTTCATTCGGATTAAAATTCTTCAGGACGAGGTTTTAGAACAAAAAAGAAATTACGAGAGGGAACTCATCATGGCGAGAAAGGTCCAGCAGGAACTTCTCCCCGAAAAAGAATTGGAATGGAACGGAGTCAGTGTAAGTACGATCTTTCAGCCTTTGATGCAAATCGGCGGGGATTACACGGACGCTTGGATTGAAAACGATTCTCTCCATATTTTTATCGCGGATTGTTCCGGCCACGGTCCTTCCGCGGCCTTACTCGCTGCGATGCTTAAGATGCAGGTTTCCAGTCTTTCCCCGGACCAAAGTTTGCAAGAGAAGGTGCAGACGCTTCGCCATAATCTTGAGAAAATTCTTCCCGACGAATTTTCGATTACGTTCTTTTACGGAATCCTTCGCAAAGATTTGAACTTCGAGTATTCGAACGGAGGACATCCTCCTCCGATCCTCTATCAAAATGGAGAGGTTACGATTCTTTCCGGAATGGGACCTCTCATCATTCCGATCGAAATCAACGTAAAAGAAGAATTCAAATCCGTTCGGTTTGAGAAAGGTTCTTATCTTCTTCTTTATACGGACGGTGCAACCGAAATCACAGATAAGAGTATGAACATTCTCGGAGAAGAAAAATTGAAAAAGATCTTTCAAGAAAGTGTTTCCAAGGGAGGAGATATTCTCGTTTCTATGATGGAAGCCATTCTTGCACATTCGGACAGAGGCACGAATGATGACGATATCGCTATGATGGTATTGAAACTATGAATTTACCGACCTACAAAGGAAAAGTTAGGGATATCTATGATCTCGGTGATAGACTGATTCTTTCTTCTTCGGATCGTATTTCCGCTTTCGACGTCGTATTTCCGCAGGCCGTGCCAAACAAAGGAAAGGTTCTGAATCGGATTTCCATTTCTTGGTTTGAATTTTTTAAGAATATCCCCAATCATATTTTGGAAACAGATGTGAAGAATTTTCCTCCCCCTTTTCGAAGTCGTGAGGAACTGGAGGGTAGGTCGGTTCTTGTAAAAAAGTGCAAACGGATCGATTATGAATGTGTGGTTCGTGGTTATATCGCGGGTTCCGGTTGGAAGGAATATAAGAATGAGGGGACTCTTGCGGGCGTAAAACTTCCCTCAGGTTTGAAAGAATCCGAAAAACTTTCCGAGCCGGTTTTTACTCCCGCAGTCAAAAACGATCAAGGCCATGATGAGAATATTTCCGAAAAGGAAATGGAGAATCGGATCGGAAAGGAACTGTTCGGGATTCTGAAAGAAAAATCGATTTCCATTTTTCTGCGCGCCTCTGAAGTGGTAGATAGTGCGGGAATCATTCTTTGTGATACTAAATTCGAATTTGGAATTTTGGACGGACAAATCATTCTGATTGACGAACTTTTGACTCCGGATTCTTCCCGGTATTGGTCTGCGGATTCGTATTCTGTCGGAATTTCTCCTCCGAGTTTGGATAAACAGATTCTCAGGAATTATCTGGAAACTACGAGTTGGAACAAGATGCCTCCTGCGCCTGATCTCCCGGCGGAACTTATCCAAGAGCTGAGAGAAAAATATCAGAAGATAGAGGATCTCATTCTTTCATGTATATCGCAAAAATCCAAGTAGTCCTCAAGGAGTCCGTTTTGGATCCGCAAGGAAGTACGGTAAAAAAAGTTCTCTCCGAAGTCGGAGAAAAATCCGTTCAAGACGTGAGAGTTGGCAAGTATATCGAACTCAAAATAGACGCTCCGAACGAAGAAACGGCTAGAAAGGATGTGGAAAGACTTTGCGATAAGATTCTCGTCAATCACGTTATAGAAACATATTCTGCGAATATTCAAAAAATATGAAAGTTGCGATCGTTACTTTTCCGGGCTCCAATTGTGATTCGGACATCTACCGCGTTTTGAGGGATCAATACGAAGCGGAAGTGGATCGAGTCTGGCACAGGGATCAGTTCGGCAAAAAATACGAGTTAGTGATTCTTCCGGGAGGTTTTTCTTACGGAGATTATCTTCGTTCCGGCGCGATGGCGGGTTTTTCTCCGGTGATGAAGTCGGTTAAGGAACACGTGAATAAAGGCGGAAAACTTTTCGGGATCTGCAACGGCTTTCAAATTCTTACGGAAGCGGAATTCCTACCCGGGGCTCTCACAAGAAATAAAACCCTCAAATACATCTGCAAAACCGTGACCTTGAAAAAAGGTTCTTCCGGAAATCCGGTGACTGCGTCTCTCGATTCTCGAAAAGAATTGAAAATTCCGATCGCTCACGCGGACGGCTGTTATTATGCGACATCGGACGTTATCAAACAACTCGAAGACGAAGAGAGAATTTTATTCCGTTATTTCGGAGAAAATCCGAACGGTTCTCTCCAAGCGATCGCAGGAATCACGTCCAAAAATTTTAAGGTCGCCGGAATGATGCCTCACCCGGAAAGGGCGATGAATCCGGTGATCGGTGAAGTCGATGGAAAGATTGTTCTAGATTTGATTTTGAGTGCTTGAATTTACAAGGGTAAACAAATTCGTTTGAATTTTCGTGTTTATTTTTTAGATATATGATTCAATACTAAAAGCCCGTCTTAAAACTGTCTTCTGTAGGAGCGACACTGTCATCAGTCCTTTGAACGTAGGAGTTCCCATGGAAACAGTCGCATTGACGGTTTTTTCCTGTCGTTTAAGATTGTAATAGCTCCTACATTTCTAAGGATTTAAGACGGGCTCTAAGTGGAAGAGAGTGATACAAGTGTATCTAAAAATTAGAATATTCAGTTTTTTGGGGATATTATCCTTTTTCTTTTTTATCCTACCGATGAGCATACGAACTCAGCCGCAAACTCAGGCGACTGTTCCCATGGATCCGTTACTACGAGGTACTTGGTATGAGGACGAGGAACAAAAAGAAGCTGTACTCTACAACCGAGTAATGAAATATTTTCGACCGAATCCTCATTTCGTTTGGAAGACGGATCTGCACGGAAGAAATTATCGTTTTTACAAAGATGGAAGGGTGAAATTCTTGATAGACCGCGATTTTAGGGAGGTTTTCCCGGACGTTTCCCAACTCGATGTGCACGAAAGTGAGGCGAAGGCTTTGGCGGAGTATGGAGAGCCGTATTCTGCGATTCGTTTGTTGAAGGGTATCGGACTTTGTTATCGATTTCAATTTGGAAAACTAGTCCCCGAAGGTTATCGAAGTGCTACTGAGGAACTGAGTCGTTTGATGAAACATATGGCTCACAAAAGAGGAGAGGTGGATGATCTCACCGATCCATACGGGTGCACAAAAAAGAATATTCTAAAAATTGAAAGCGAGCCTTTCCGGTTCTCATTGGAGACGACGGACGATTGGAAACATTATTTTCCGGAACCGGAAACTCCTGAAAGCGGAAGGGAGGAGGATCACGTTTGGAAGATTCGGAGGTATTATCAATCGATTCCATTTAAAGAACAAGAGAAGGAACATACTACCGCCGAAACAACAAAAATTGAACCCGGAGATAAAAACGAATTTTCGCAGAGAGAGGAATGGAAAAATATATATCGATCTCAGTCCGAAAAATTCCTTTACTACAGACCGGATAGGATTCTGTTCACGATAGGACTCACGTATCATCCGGTTGCCGCAGTGTATAATTCCAAAAATTATTTTCAACTCTGGGATCTCAAACGGGGAATCAATCCTCGAACCATCTGGGAAATAAACTTTCGGAGGAGAAAGGAGGAGGATTTCTACGTTAGTCGTTTTGATTACTTTCATAAAGATGGAAGAAAGGTCCCCATGATTTTTTTGGAAAAATATTATTTGCGTGAAAATCGTGGACTTTTATTTTCCATAGCCGGACCGGAAAAACAGATTGATCGCATTCGACAAATTTGGTCACAATTGAACCAGAAATTGATTGTCGAATGAGTTATGATTTTTGCGCTCGTAAAAACAGGAGATCGTCCTTTCCCACCGGAACCGCCCTCGCAAAATTCTCTCTGGCAACTGCTGTTGATCGGATTTTGTCTCGTGGATGGGATGGCGCTTCTTTTTATTCCTTTGGGAATTTACGGTTCCGTCTTACTCACGACGATCTTATTATTGTTTCTGTTTCTTCCTCTTCTTTTTCTGGTCATCCGACTCAGCACGAAATTCGGCAACTTGCTTTATATCGCTTTGTTCTTGAGTTTGCTCTCGGCGGGAGTTTCTGCATTTTATATCAGCCATAGCATTGGATTCTTTCTTGGAATTCCGGTTGGGAAAAACGCTAATCTTGCACAAGGCGGAGAATTCGGAAATGATCGAATTCTTATTTTTCGAGGAGTTAAAGTTCTTACTAACTATGTCTCATCGAGGTCTGCGGTCCGCAAAATAAAAACGGAGCCAAAGCATACAAAGACGATTTATTTTCACGTGGCTCCTCTCGTTTCGGCGAATTGGAAAGAAGGGGACCCGATTTACGTTTGGATTGCATGCGGAAGGGTGGAACTTCCGAATTGTGTCTGGGGAAATTCCGTCTTTTTTTGGGGAGAAAGTTTGAAAACGCATTCCTTGTATCCCTATTATAAACTTTCCGTTCAGGATGCGGGAAGGGCTTATAAATTTTCCATTCCGGAATATCCTATGATTTTTCGGCCGATTTCCGACCCGGAAAAAAAACTTGTCCGAGCCGGAATGTACGGGCTTTCGAGTTTGTTCTTTCTCAACTATTCTTGGTTCGTTTGTATCTTTTTAGGAAAATTTTTCGGCAAGGGGAAGTAGGGGAACCGGCAAACAAGGCTTTTTCGAAATGTTGGAACTCCTCGATTTCGATTACAGCGTATTTTGGTCCGATCGCTTATCTCGGTTTCGCCGAGAAAGAACCACTCGCAAAACTCAACCTCGCTTCCTGAACTCAGCGCCTCACTCTCTACCATAACCTTACCCACAAGTATTTGGATCTCAATATAAATCTGTCGGAATTCCGACAAATCCTCTGTGAAACTTACGCCCCACCCTCTGATTTTGGGTGGAGGGGAGAGGCGGTGGGAAGACTCGGGAGGTTTTCTTTACCACAAAATCATACTTCTTGCAAGTAATAAGCCTCATTCTTGTCGGAACACTTGAAAAATATCAGTTTTTGATCCTTATGATCCCAAAAGCCTTCTTAATTTGTGGGTAAGGTTATGACTCTCTACGGTTCGTTCTACGAGTCGAGTCGCTCAGCATAAAAAAATTCTCAATTTCCTAAAAAACTTTTTCGTTTGCTAATTTTGATCCTTTATCTTCCGATATTTATACTGAGACGGGTGGTAGAATCTGATTTTTCCTTCTTCCTTAAATTCTTTTCTAAAGAATTCCGAGAGGGAACACGAAATCGATCCGGATATTCCTTTACGCTTTTCTTTTTGGATCGGAAGGCGTTTTAAGAGTC
>NZ_QAJG01000005.1:40000-52500 GCF_003046425.1 Leptospira borgpetersenii serovar Javanica | reverse complement strand
TCTACAATACAAAAATATTCAATATACGTTCAACCAACTTGCCGACTTTTTATCCATCGTAAGAGAAGAGGAATATTCGAAAAGTATTGCTCAATCGGCAGGTTTAAGTGTTGGAAAACACGTTCGTCATTGTATCGAGGTTCTGGAAAATTTGACCATCGGACTTGAAATTTCGAACGTATTTTACGATCGAAGAAAACGAAATCCACTTTATGAAACTTCCCCTCTTGCCGCCAGAGATAAAATTTTCGAGCTATTAGGAAAGCTCGAGCAAATTGACGAAAATAAAATCATAGAACTTGCATATCTTATCGATCCGAACACGGGACTAGAAGGAAAAACCGTAACTAATCTTAAGCGAGAGTTTTTATATGTTCAGGATCATACGATTCATCATATGGCGATTATCAAACTTTATGTGGAGTACTTCTTACGAGATGTGTCTTTACCGGAAGAATTTGGAGTTGCTCTATCGACTCTCCAATTTCAGAAAAAATTCAATACCAAAGATACAGAGACTAAAAACTCCGAAACATAGGGATACACCTTGGAAAATTCGTGCAAAAGGATCTCCTTGAATCCTCCGGTTTTAAATCTTTTCAATGGAAGTCTTGGGTCTCTGGACAAAACTTAAAATTACTTTCTGGAAAATACGGATTAAAAAATTAATTCGACCTGAATTTTGGCCAGCTTGGCTCTTTTACGCTCCGATTGTTCCTTATATCGTTTATCTAACGGTTCGTTACAAGGGATTCGGAACGATTTGTGCGGCCAATCCGGGGATTCCTCTCGGAGGTTTGATCGGCGAATCCAAGGAACAAATTTTGAAAAGTATAGATTCCGAACATGTATTGAAGTTTTTAAAAGTACCCAGAACCGAATCGGGTCTACTAAAGGAATTCGAATTCATAAATCGAAATACGTTTAAAAGAAAATTCGAATTTCCTTATATACTTAAGCCGGATGCCGGCCAAAGAGGTTCCGGGGTTAAACTTATAAAAAGCAAGGATGAGATCCTTGAGTATCTCAAAAAAAACCATGTGGACTTGATCTTACAGGAGTATCATCCCGGTCCACAGGAGGCCGGAATTTTCTATTATCGTTTTCCGAAAGAGGAAAAAGGAAGGATTTTATCAATTACAAGAAAAATTTTTCCGATTCTTGAGGGAAACGGAAGGGACAGTTTGGGAAAATTGATTTTAGAACATCCTAGATTTCAATACCAGTGGAAAGTCTTTCGCAAAAGGCATATTAGAGAATGGGAGATCGTCCTTCCCAAAGGAGAAAAAAGAAGGTTGGCCGAAGCAGGGAATCATTGTCAAGGTACTCTTTTTACGGACGGAAGTTATTTAATCACGGAAGAACTCACCCAAAAGATTGATCAAATTTCAAGAACGTTTTCCGGATTTTATTTCGGAAGATACGATATTCGTTATCGATCCGATGAAAAATTGAAAATGGGAAAAGAATTCGGAATTGTGGAATTGAACGGAGTCACCTCCGAATCCACGAATCTTTATGATCCAGATTTTTCTCTTTGGGAAATGTATAGGATTTTGTTCAAACAATGGAATTTGCTTTTTCGAATCGGCTCTGAAAATCGGGAACGGGGAATTCCTAAAACGAGCTTAAGTGAAATTATAAAAACCGTAATTCGTTTTTACGTAGGCAATCGAAAGATAAACGATCTATCGGATTGAAAAAGTTCGTCATGTCCGTTTGTATAATTGTGGGTTTTAAATCGAACTGATGATTTGGAAATGTTCGGGACACAGTGATCGTATTCCGAAATACTTCCGAAAGAACATAAGGCAAAACTCGAAAATTAAGATGGTTTTTGTTTTGAGTCGTTTGTTGGAACAATTGGACGAGTAAGTTTTTGAATTGTTTAAAAATTGAAAGTATAATTTGCGAAAATTGCACGATGGCAAAAAGATTTCGTTTCAAGTCGTGAGTAAATGAGGGAGAATCATGGGTGATAAAGTTCTTAAGATCGTTTATTTTATGTTTGGAGACCCTAAAAAAAAATCTCTCGAACATAGACTTTTCAATACGGTCGCGTTCGTAAACGGGGCTTTGAACATTTTCGGCGCCTTCTCTTCCTTTTACTTGGAAAACTTTATGGTGATTTTTCTTCTAAATTTCATTTCAGGAATTCTTCTCATAGGAATGTATTTTCTTTCGAGAATAAGGAGCATCTACTATTCGTTGTTTTGGCCCTTTAATTTTATCATTCTCGTTTATCTTTCTTCTATGTGGTTCTTTAACGGAGGTTCGGTAGGAGGTAATCATTACTATTTCATTCCCGCTCTTGTAATTGCTACGATTTTACTTAGAAATCATAACGTTTGGATCGTCTATTTGGTGTATGCCGCCGTGAGTGTGTTTCTGTATGGAATCGAATATTTCCATCGAGATCTCGTTAAAATGTACCCGAATGATGTTGAACGTTACCTGGACGCGGGCGGGAATTATTTATTCGTTCAGATTTTAACCGGACTTTTGATTTTCATCCTGACGAGAAATTTGAACATAGAAAGAAAAAAATCGGATTCGCTTTTGCTTAGCATTCTTCCCGAAACTGTTGCGGAAGAATTAAAGAAGAACGATTTCGTGGTTCCCATACGTTATGAGAGTGTTACGGTGCTTTTTACGGACATGGCTGGATTCACGAAAATCGCAGAAACGATGTCGCCGGAGGAATTGTTAAACGAACTCGATCTTTTTTTTCGGAAGTTCGATTCCATCATTAAAAATCACGGAATGGAAAAAATCAAAACGATCGGAGACGCCTACATGGCCGCAGGCGGACTTCCCCTTGTAAATAAAACCCATTCCATAGACGCGGTGTTATGCGGGCTTGAATTCCAAAAATTCATGCGCCTCAAAAAACGAGAAAGAGAAATCGATCATCAACCCTATTGGGAGCTTAGACTTGGGATACATACAGGCTCGGTGGTTGCCGGTGTGGTTGGAACCGAAAAGTTCGCCTACGATATATGGGGAGATTCGGTCAATACCGCAAGTCGTATGGAAAGTTCCGGAATTCCCGGAGAAGTGAATATCTCAAGTGAAACTTACGAGAAGATTAAGGATTTTTTTCTTTGCGAACACAGGGGGAAAATTAAAGCGAAAAACAAAGGTGAAATCGACATGTATCTTGTAAAAAAGATCAAGGAAGGGTTACACGATCCTCAGGACGAATTAAAACCCAATCAAACTTTTCTCGGACTTTATACTCAGGTCCAAAAAGGTGAATTTTCCCCTTGAATTTTTGGGATTCCCTTATATGTCGTTGACTTCAGGCATTTTCTTTTTCACTTCGATGTGGCTTTTTCTTTCGGGAATTTCCTGTTCTATACCGGAAGATCTCAAAAAAGAGCCGGAAGAGAGTCTAATTCGACTCAAGGGGGCCGGAACAAAACTTCGGGAATTTTATTTAGATGCGGAAGGAAAGAGGATTTACGGGGTTGCCGTAGGCTGTAAATCGAATAATCATAATATTTTAATATTTATACACGGTTCCCCTGGAGGATGGCAAAATTACTCTTGGTATTTAGGAAACGAAGTTTTAACTGCAAAATACTGTATATTGGCTCTGGATCGACCCGGCTTCGGAAAATCGGAACCGAAAGAAGGGATTCCGGACGTTGAAAAACAAGCTTATATCTTAGGAAAAGCGATCCGTAATTTTTTAAATGCGATTCAGATATCCGAAGAAGCGAGAATTTTACTCGTAGGACATTCTTACGGAGGCCCGATCGCGGCAAGAATCGTTATGACTTCCACATACAAAGTTCATGTTCTTATTCTGCTTGCGGCGCCTTTGAGTTCAAAGGAAGAGGAAATCCGTTGGTATAATAAAATTGCGGACTGGAATTGGGTTAGAATCTTATTGCCGATAGAGATCAAAAATAGCAACGATGAAATGCTTCCTCTCAAATCCCAACTGGAAGTTTTGGAAAAATTCTGGAAAAATATTTCTTGCAGAACGATCTTGGTTCATGGAAAGAAAGATTCCTTGGTACCTTTTCAAAATTTAGAATTTTTTAAAACTCAAGTTCCGCAATCACAACTTACTACAATCGTATTAGAGACAGAAGGTCATTTTATCCCCTGGACTCAAAGAAAATTTTTAGAAAGTATATTTTTAGAAGCCGTTCGATAAGCCGGTTTTAAAGTAACGTGAGTTCGGCTTAACAAGAATTTTATGCGGATATCGATCGAAGTAATATATCTTAAAAGTGTTGGCCGGATTTACTCTTCCACGACGTTCAAAATTTGTTCTCCTAAATCGATTCTAAGATCAGGAGTTCGAATTGTGGAACGTACGATGTCTCCCGGACGTAAATACTGAATCCGTTTTTCTTGGTTCTTGACAAAAAGCTCCCATTTTTTCTTTTCAGGTAAGAGACTTGCGATTTTTTGAATGAATTTTCCTGGAGCACGAAGCGCACATCCGGAAGGTGTTCCCGTTAATAATACATCTCCCGGAGATATATTACAAAATTGTGATAGTTCTAAGATACTTTCTGCGGGCTTAAAAACGAGATTAGTGGCGGTGTCCTTTTGTCTTATTTGGTTGTTTACAAGAAGAGTCAACTCTAAGGAATCCAACAAATTAAAATCTTCCGGATCTAAAACCGTAAGATAAGGACCTGCCGGACAAAAGGTTCGATACGATTTTCCTTTATACCATTGCATCTGAGGAAGTTGAATGTCTCTTGCGGACACGTCGTTTGCCATAAAAAAGGCCGCTACATATTCCTTGATTCGTTTGGAATCGAGTTTTAAAGTCGAGTCGAAAGCCTTGCCGAATACGAGACCAAGTTCGATTTCATAATCTAAAAGTTTTACATGAGAAGGACGAATGATCTTTCCCACCGGGGGAGAAAGGGAGGCATCCGATTTTGTAAAAAATAGGTTGTATGTCTTATCGTCGGGATCGAGTCCTGATTCGATTTGATGTTGTCTGTAATTGGCTCCTTGGCAAATAATTTGGCAAGGTGCAGTGATCGGGGATAGGATAAAAACATCTTGGACGTAAATCGGTTTTTGTTTCGAGTTTTTCCTTTTTTTCTTTATAGATTCCAAAAAATCTTTTGTGGTGAAATTTCCGCAATCTAAAGGAAAAATCTTATCATCTTCGATTTTTCCCCATTCGATCGAATTCTTTTTGCAAAATCGTACGTAGTTCTTTGCCATGAAGGGTTTTCCTTAAGGATATCATTCACCGTATTTGTGAAAAATTGAGTATTTTAAAATTGCCGGTTAGAATCAAGAAAATCAGTCACATATGAAAAATTTTTAAAAAGCTTATTGGAACGTGAGTTCGGCATCATAATGAATGTGAAAGTGGTTGTAGTGGAAATTCCGTTTGGATATCGGGTATTAAAAACCAGTCTCAAAAGCTGAAGAAAAATGTCCCAAACGATCCGAATTTTTATGTTCCTGATACCTTTCGATGAGTTGCCTCGCAAGGCCCTAAAAGGTGATTTTGTATAGGGGAAAGTGCCGGAAGAAGATCGCGGGGAGTATCGAAAGAAAGAGGATTCATTTCAAACAAAAGAGAAAGTGTGAGCTGCTATAAAGTTTCATTTTTTTTTCAAATCAAGGCTTCCTTTTCGGAAAAAATCTCGCCTGAATTCTTATCTATAATAAGAATACATTAGACAGTCGCATGCAAACAGAATCAACTCAACTTCAAAAACCGGATTTAACAATTTATAGAATTTTCGAGACATTGAGCGTCATCGCTTTTGTTCTTCTTTCGATTTATCTCGGTTATCAACTTGTCGGAATCTTTTCGAACGTGTTCGTATCTCATTTTTATTTGGTACCTTTGGTGGTTTTGTTTTCTTGGCTCGGGGCTGATTTTATTTCGGGATTGGTCCACTTTTTAGGAGATAGTGTAGGTTCTGAAAAGACTCCTATTTTCGGACCTGCGTTTATTTTTCCTTTTAGAGATCATCACGTTGATCCGAAGGGAATCACGAGACATGATTTTATAGAAACCAACGGAAACAATTGTTTGGTTTCTTTGCCTATTTTAATATATTATGTTTTCTTTTGGGAATCGAGCGGCTTGTTAAGTTTCTTACTCGCCGTGTTTTGGTTCTTTCTCCTTTTGGGAATTTTTGCGACTAATCAGATTCATAAATGGGCGCACCAAGATTCCCCTTTCGTGTTTATACGAACTTTACAAAAATATAAACTGATTCTTGGTCCGGAACATCATAAGATCCACCATACTTTTCCCTACGATACGTATTTTTGTATCACGACGGGTTGGTTGAATCCGATTTTGAAGTTCTTGAGGTTTTACGAAAGTCTTCGCTGGATTTTAAGAATTCCTTCTCCTGTCAAATTAGAAACAACTTCCGAAAAATGACGGGTAAACAAGCGAGGATAAAATAACCTTCTCCTAGGATTCTGTAAATCTGATTTTTTTGAAAAGAATTTTCGAAAATAAGAATATTTACCGGTATCCAATAACCCGAACTCAGATAAAAAAATTCGGGAAAAATCGATCCGTGGTTTTTTCCGATCCAAAAGAGATTCAATCCCATTCCGATGAAGGATAATACGAAGACGGATTTCCTTAAGTTTCCGGGTGAAATTTGTTTCAGGATCGATTCAGCGTTTTCTTTTCGATCGACTTCTCTTTCCATATAAGAATTTACGAACGAATTGCAAAGTGCGGTTAAAAAAAATAAGCAGCAAGGAAGCCAAATTTCCGATCGGGTTTTTGTCGTGGATAGGATTGGACCGAACCAAATTCCTGCTGTGTAAAGAATCGATACGGAGCATTCTTTCCAGAAGAAGGAAATTTGAAGATAGGAAAAGAGAACGTGCAAAATTACGAAAATTCCTATAATTAGGGCGACTACAACCACCCATTCTCTTAAGAATAGGATTCCGCAAACAAGGCAAAGGATTGCCGTAAAACCGGTGATAACGCTCAAAGATATTCTATTTTTGTAATGAAATTTATGCCTTTGGTTCGCGCTTTTCTCTTTTAGTTTCCAGCCGTCGATCAGGTGGTCGGAGCTGTAGATCACCCAAACCGCGGCCGGGAGCAAGAGCCAGAACGCCGTCCTCATATTCGTATTTAAAGTGGAAGAAGCGAACCAAGCGGAAGCCATCGCGCCGCAGATGATGTCGATACTTAAAACATTCCAATAGTAGAATATTCTTTTGAAGTTCATTTTTACTTTTGTTCTAAAGGCGAAGTTCGATTCCTTCTTTTTGAAAACGGGAATACAGAAGTTTAATGAATTCGTGTTGGATCGGAAATTGATCCGTAAACTCGTGATAGGGGAGATCGATTTTGAAGTTGACCGAATTTTTGTCGAACTTTTGGTAAGAGAAGGAAACCTCTTTGGTCGAAGAAGACCCGTAGAATTTTTTTAAGACTTCATTTCCGATATCGACAGCCATAGATTCCACTTTTTCCAAGTCTGTTTGATAAGCGACACCGGCTTCGATCTGAATCGAAAGTTCTTTGGTGAGTAGGTCGAAGTGCGTGAACACGGAAGAGGCCATGACAGAGTTTGGAACTACGATCGTACTGTTATTGAATCTGCGGATTTTTGTACTTCTCCAGGTAATATCCTGTACATGACCTTCCATTCCTTCTCCCTGCAAGCGTACATAATCCCCTTTCTTAAGTTGTTTTCCGAATAAAATGTTTAAGCCCGAAAATAAATTTGAAAAGGTCGGTTGTAAACCGAGAGCAACCGCAAGTCCTCCGACTCCGAGTGCTCCCAGGATCGGCGCGATCGGGATACCAAGAGATTGAAGTATCAATAAAACTCCTACGGCAAATAAAACGATCCGAATTACGTTGTTGATAATCGAAGCGGAAGAAATGAGTCCTTCCGTTTTTTCGGAATAGGCTTTGAGCCCCGTTGAAAACAGATGAACGAAAGAAAAAGTCAAAAGGATGATTGAAAGAATTCGGTAACTTAAAAATACGAATTCTTCGGAACCTGAGGGGAGTTTTAGAAACTTTAAAAACAAAAAGGTTCCGAATAGAAAAAATAATAAACGGACGCTTCTTCTGCCCGCTTTATAGAGGGGATGCGAATGTTGAAGTTTATTTTGAAAGAAAAGTTCGGAGAGTTTTGGAACGATTCTATCCCCGAATATATAACCGAATAATAATACGAAAAGAAAAATCCCGACTGCTCTTCCTAATTCTAAGATGAAATCTTTGGAGATCCAGGTTTGAATTTCATTCCAGTCCATAGAGAACAGTTTTTATCTAAATTAAAATCGCGCAAGATTAAATCGTTCGGTTTCATTTCGATGTAAGCGTTCAGGATTTTAAGTCCGAATCGTGTCGGTTTTGTTCAAACCCAAGTCTTCGATCTGAATTTTAGATTGACGAAAGAGAAAACGTTTTTACTTTCTACGGAATTTAAGAAAGATGAAGAACAAAAAGGTCCGTTGTCGAACCTTCATTCCGATTCGCGGGATTTTGAATCTGATTGATATGAAATTCGATTCGAAAAAACTCTTTTGAAATTTGAGAAGTCGTTTTTTGACTTCCCGTAAAATAAGCGAAGTCCCTAAAAAATCCTATTGTCCAAATATTACGAAAAATACAATTCCGGGTTCTTTTATGTTTTTTAAAATCTTTGTGTCGGTTTTAATCCTATTACAGTTGAGCTGTAATACTACGGCTGCTATTGTATATACTTTTCAGGGGAAAGAAAAAATTTATCCGTATTCCGGAACAGCGCTTGCTCTTGAACGTTTTATCTGGGAGACACATCCCCCTAAGCCGTTTTCAAAAGGTTTTTGGGACGTGCTTATTTTTATCGACCTTCCTTTTACTCTTGTGTTCGATACCATCCTTTTGCCGTTAACTTTTCCCTATTATTTATATATAGAGTCCGGCGCGCCTGGTTCTGAAGAATGGTATTATAGAAAATGGAAAAAACGACTTTATACTTTTATAGCAAAGAATTCTTCGCGCGACATTTTAAGTTTGGCTTTGAAAGACAGGAGTGGTGGATATAGAACTGGATTGTTAAGGTCTATTTCATATCTGGAGAGAAACATTCGGAATTTACAGAAGGAAGGAATTACTCTCAATAAGGATTTAGAGTATTTGATGTCAATTTCGTCTAACGGCCAAATGGATCCGGAGCTGCAATTGAAACAGCACGTTGAAATTGTAGGTATAATCTATGAACAATTCAGAGATAAAGCTACGTATGAGGAAACTTTATGGGAAGAATATTTTGAAATCGTATGGAAAAATCATTTTTATCAAGGAGTTCTTGTCCGTAATCCGGATTTTTTAAGGAATATTTTGCATGAATTTTCAGATGAAAAAGACGCTGAGATTTTATTCAAAGAGTTTGCCACGTTCTATTCGGATTCGGAAAAGCGCTACTCCCGCGATGGACGACTAATTTATGATAATCTAAGGTCTAAATTTTCTTCCGAATCTTTCAAGGCCCGTTCAGACTTAGGGCTTCCGAAAACGGATCAAGAATTTTGGAAATATCAAATTCAAATTTTATTGGAATTCGATGGAATGATTCGCAAAGATTTTCCTCATTTAAAAAAAAATTTGGATCCGATTTGGACAGAAGCGATTTTATCCGGAGTAGTCTCTTATTATCGTCCCGCTTTGGAAAAAGCGTTTCAGAAGTTTCCGAAAGAAACAAAAGCCTCTATTGGAAATTTATTTAAAAAAGCGATAGATAGCGATAATCCCGATTCCATAGAATTTATCGCGAGATATATTTCTGATCTCAGTGTATCTTTTACATCCCATCGGGATGTGCTCCTTACCGTTCTTCGGTCCCCTAAGATACTGGAAAGACTACTACAAGCGGGACTGGATCCGAATCGGATCTATGAATTTAAAGAAAATGTATGGGTTATTAACGGTCGCCGGATCGAAGGGATTGAAGAAGAGTCTTTTTTGATTTTTTGTTTAAAGGACGATAGGGATACGTCCGTAAATTCGTTGCAATTATTATTGAAACACGGAGCCAAAGCGAACTTAGAGCCGGTCAAACGATTGTTCGGAATAGATCCTAACGCCGTTTTGAAATATGATTCCTCCGATCATTCGCTTCATTCCCGTAAACGTAGGATACTGGCGGAATGGATGAAAAACAACCCTTAAAATACGCGTCAAAACGCGCGCGAATACCGGTTTGTAAAATAATATTCAAAAAATACAATGTGTTTACAAAGGCTGATATTCGCCCAGACTTTCTTATATAGAATTCACGTTGATTTAAACTTGAATATATTAATAAAGGCTAAAGCGAACCGGAATGAGAACTTTTACCGTGATCGGTTTTCCGTCAAGAACGGAAGGGGAATATCTTTTCTTATAGAAGGCGTCTATTGCCGCTTCTTCTAGGCCGAACCCGAGGGTTTTTCCGACGGACCGAACTCTTAGTACTTGTCCATTATCGGCAATGATTAACTCAAGAGTGGAAGTTCCAGCGATACCGGCGGATCTGGCTTCCGAGGGGTAGTCGGGAACCACATTCGGTGTCAGATCCACGGGAGTTGTCGCTCCCGAAATGATCGCGTCTTGTGCTCCCGCGATTCTAGGATCTTCTTTCTTTTTAATCGTATCGGTTACTTCGAATTCTCCGTCGTCTGCCGCTTCTCCGACGTTCGGTTCTTGTATAATTAAATTGTCAACGAACGCTACCTCGTCTATGAGCCGATCCAATCGATTGAACTCGATGGAAGGTGTATACCAAAAAAATAGGACGAACATTTGAAGGAGAAAGGAAACGGATAGGAAGAACTCCACCCGATATCGGTCGATCCACTTCCGGAATTTTCCTTTTTTAAGAGCGGCGATTTTGAATCTTTCCATCAATCAAAGCCCCCGCCTTGTGTTGTCTTTGTGACGAGAGAAACTTTCAATGCTCCGATTTCCTTTAAGAGTTCGAAGGTGTTGTCCAGTTCGGCGTAAGATAAATTCTTATCGGCGTGAATCAAAACCTTAAGATCGGGAGTCGTTGTTAGTTTTGCTCTTACGTGATTGATCGCTTCGTTCAGAGGCATTCTAACCTGATTGAAGTAGACCGCTTTGTCTCTATCTGCGCTGAGATATAAATTTGCGATTTTTTTGTTTAACTGTTCTCCACCCGGAACGTCCGGTAGGACGATTGGTAGGTCCGGATCCGTGTCTAAAACGGAAGTAACCATGAAAAAAACCAAAAGTAAAAAGGCGATATCCGCCATCGAACTGACCGGAATCGAAGGAGGATTTTTTTTCTTCTTTAAACTCATATTTATTTCAGCCTTTTTACCGAGATTTGTTTAAATCCTCGGATTTGCACGACGGATAATGCATCCAGCATATTACCGTATTTTGTTTCACCCGTAGTTTTGATTAATGCGACTTTGTTTCCTATGTCAGGAATTTCCATCAGATTGAGCTCTTCTCTGAAATCCGTTAGGTTTCGATATTCTTTCGTTCCGATCGATTTATTCTTCATCTTAACTAAATCCCCTACGATCAGAATCTCGTAGATGTTTTCTCGAAGGACTAAAGTCGGATTGGAATTTTTTCTGGGAAGCTGAACGTTCAATCCTTCTTTTACGAAGAATACCGCTGTTACCATAAAAAACACCAGTAAGAGAAATGCGATATCCGACATCGAAGATGCCGATATTTCTTCTAAATTGCGTTTCTTTTTGATTCGGATCATAAGTGGTTGATAAAAGGTTTAAACCTTTTGAGAATTCCTTTTTAAGAATTCCTTATAAATCCTGTTGGCTGCTTCTTCAATTTCGGAAGTAAAACCGTCGATTCTGGAGGTTAGGTATTGATGGAACGTCATTGCTGGAATTGCTACGATTAAGCCTGCCGCCGTCGTAATCAATGCTTCCTTGATTCCGCCGGCAACCACTTTTGCGTTTACTTGGTCTGCGTTGGCGATTGCGTCGAACGCGTTGATCATACCGGAAACCGTTCCTAAAAATCCGATTAAAGGGGCAATCGTGGAAACCGCAGCAAGAATTACGAGTCCTCTTTCCAAAACCGTAATTATTTCCGCGGCTTCTCTTTCCACACCTTTTGCGAAAATTTCAGCGTCTCCGGAAGATACGTCGATTCCGCCCGAAAGAATTTGAGTGATTTTGTAGTCTTTTCTTTCGTCAAAAAAACCTTGGACTGCATCTAAACCTTTCGCGTCCATGGTTTCTCCCAAATCGATATTATAACCTTTCGGAAGAAGTTTTGCCGTTGCTAAGAAATAAATTCGTTCAAAGATGATTCCCAAAGCGACAATCGAAGAAAACGCTAACGGGTACATAGTCCAACCGCCTAGAAGAAAAAGATCCACAAATCCCCAACTTTTATCCGTTGTTTGAACGGGTGTTTCGGTTTTTGTTTCTTGAATTGTCGGAGTGGATGCAGGTATTTCCGTCTTGGTTGCTTCCGAAATTTTATTTTGTGCGAATAATACGGACGTGGAAAAAGAAATGAGTCCCGAGATGATCAG
>NZ_QAJG01000005.1:0-35000 GCF_003046425.1 Leptospira borgpetersenii serovar Javanica | reverse complement strand
GGGTGAAACTTCGTTTCCTGCAAATTCGACAATCGTATAAGAAAGGCTGCCGGAGTTTCCATTGTCGTTAGTGCCGCTATTATATTGAAGACCGGTTCCACCTTCCGTGTTTTGTGCTGCTGCTCTGGAGCCTATACCGTCGCCTACGATCAAAATTCCACCCCAATCGCCCGGTGCTCTGTTGCCGGAATTTTTAGAGGAAGTGAAACATACGGGAGCGTTAGCATCTCCGTTGGTTACGATCTTGGCACCTGGTTCTATGATCAGAGCGGAACCTGCCGTTCCGAAAATTACAGAACCTCTTTCGAAGGTGAGAGTTGCTCCGCTTTTTACTTTTACGATTCCGCTGATCGATGAGGAAGAGTAAGCCGCAAAGTTTTGACTCGATGTGATATTTCCCGAAAGAACCGTGTTTCCGCCTTGAATGGAAATTCCGTCGCAGACTGCGGCTCCTGCATTTTCATTGGCTCCCGTTAAAAGAATGAGAGCCATCAATAGATTGTTGTCTTGTTTGTCTTCTTTGCAATTTGCAAAAGAAGAAAGTAATAAGGCTACACTTATGATGAAGAGTGAAGTCCTTTGAGAGAAAGTTGATTCCATTTTATACTCCTTGGGAATAAACCGTAGAAGGTCTTAGGTAAAGATAAGTAAAAGGAGTTACGTATAAGTTACAAATTGGTATAATTCCCATAACTTTCGTATATTTTAGAAAGAAGGACCAAAACTTCGAATATGAATTAAGGGGCAAAGAAATTTTCACGGAAGTACAAAGAATAGAATTAAGAGTAAGCTCATCGAGCTCAAAGCGAAATAACGATCTACTTTCGTTTCCTCCTTCGATTCTTCATTTTTTGCCCATGTTATTTCTTTTTTTTCGATCGTAATCGTTTCCTTTTTAAAGCCCCGTTTCATTCCGTCCTCATATTCAACAAGGATGCCTTGCTCGTTTTCGGACGTTTTGACGTTTTCGATCACTTCATTCGTTTTCATGTTTTTTACGGTGTCCGCAAAAAGAGAGTTTAAAAAGAGTGATACGAACAAAATAAGAAATATCGAAAGTCTTGTAATCATTTTGTAACCTTTTGTATTATAGGATGATGATCGCTTCTCATCTTTATAAAATCTTACAACCCGAAAAACGGATGTATTGTTACAATCGCATTAAAGATTGTGATGAAGATCTATAGTTTGTTCGGTTCGGCTTTGTAAGTTCTTGGCGAAATGGAGATTTTATGACATTTGAATCGGCGGATGGAATGAGGATGGTATTTTAAGAAATTATAATATAACTTTTAATTTAGACAAAATGGCGCCCTTCCGGGCTTGAAAAACGAAGGTTAGATGCAAGCATGAACCACAAAACAAAAAAACCGACAGAAGGAACGAAGAGCTTGTCCCATTCAGAAGACTGAGTGATAGACGAATTTCGCTTCGCTCGTTCTAGACAGAGGACAGAAAGAAATGGGGAATGTTACATCACGGATTTAGAATGTAGCTTACAGAGACAAAAAGCGAACTACATTAGAAAAATGAAATGCTTTTCGAAGAAAATGTAAAGTCCTAAAAGAGTTTAGCCTGTAAGTTCACCCGAACGTTGACTCGTCTTATCTTTCATTTTCCCGGACTGGGTTGATACAAGATTCGTCCGGCTTTTTTATCGAGATGTTTTGAAGTAGAAAAAACTTCCCATATATTTTCAAAAATTGAGGATTTTTTTGCAAGAAGTTCCGAATTTTTTTTGGAAAAATGAAGTCGGATATCTTTCGGAATTAGAAAGAGTGGTCGTTTCGAAACGACCTTTTTGAGGAATCGAACTGATTTTACGATCGGAATTGAGTAACAAGTATTCATGCCGAATGCTGATTTTAGAAAGAATGAAACGGAAACGGATTCGATTTTTGTGAAAATTTTACAATTTTACCCAGGTAAAAAAGAAAAATTTTTCAAAAAATGAGGAAAAATAACTCAAAATCGCCGTGTGCCAACAAAGAGATAGTTTGATGAATTATAGAAAAGTAATCTGACATATTTTAACGTGAGTTCGATATAAGGAGGTTCGAAAGGCCGAATCTCCACCTTGATGTCGCACTGCGTTAGGTTAAATCTTGTCTCAAAACGTCGCCTGCTATTTTGACTTTCTGGTGCGAACAACAAATCGATGTATGTCGGGAAAAACTTTTCGTTTTCGATAGGCGGCTGGATGAAAAACCATAGATTCTGACTTCATGCCTCATTAAGATAAAGTTAGGCAAGATTTTCGTTTGTTACTTTCATAGCATGATTTCTTCTTAATAATAGGTTACTAAATTCGATACAATTTTTCAAAAACCTTTTAAAAGTGGTTTTTGGGTATAATACAAAAGACAAAATCGCATCTAAAGTGTTATGTTCCTGATTTATAATTTCTATTTTTTTATTATAAATTAAAAAATTATAGTCCAAAGAAATGAATGACTCGATTTTGAACTTTCTAAATCCGATCATTTTAAAAGGATCTATAAAATAGTGTTGTTTTATAAATTCTGTCGAATGAAATAGGACTCTTTTATCGGATAAAGAACTCGAATGGAAACGTTATGAATTCATTATTCAATTTATACAACTGGAATATTCGCCAGAAACTAATGGTGATCATTTCATTCATCATTTTGGTTTCTTTAGGATCGATCATCGCTCTCGCCACGTATTTTTTTAAGTCGGACAATGAAATCCGTATTAAGGAAAATAACTTGAAGTTGACCAACGTGATCAGCCAAAAAGTGCGCTCCGATATGGCATCGCTTACGAAACGTTCTTTGCTTCTTGCTAGGTCCGTTGCAGGTTCGGAAGAGCCGGACGATATTCTCCAAAATGACGAAGACATTTTTTATCTGAAAATTTTCAGAAAGGAAGGGCCGAATTATGCGGGGGTTAAACGAATCGCTAACGAATCTACTCTCAAAAATTTCAAAGTTTCTCCCGATAACGCGGACAAAATTGTACGCAAATATTTAAACAGATGGAAAAAAGCTCAAATTGGAAAACCTCAGGTTTTTAATGTGTCTTCGGAATTTCGCAGACCTGTGTTATATCTTTCCATCGTTCTCGGAAGTGGGGTTAATTCAGCCGTGCTTGTTTCTTTGGTGAGAATGGATTCCATATTAGATTCTTTTAGAACGTCTGGAATTACCCAGTTTTTTCTGGTAGACGATGGTGGAAAGTTGGTTGCACATTCCGATTCGAATTTGGTATTACAAGCTACCGATCTTAGTGACGATCCAATTGTTAAGAAATTATTGGAAAGTACGATCAGTAATGGACAAACTCGTTATAAGGGAAAAGACGATCAATTTTATCTGGGTTCTTTTAGAAGGATCGGATATGCAGGGTTGGGGGTAATTTCTAGCACCTCGGAAAAAAAGGCTTTTGAAGCGGTTTATAACATTCAGAAGAGAAATATCTATCTCATGATCGTAGTCGTAAATATTTCGATTTTATTTGTATTCTTTTATTCAAGAAGACTTACAAGGCCGATTCTAAAACTCGTAGATGCATCTAAACAAATCGAACGTGGAAACTTTCACATTGATCTAAAACCGGAATCGGGAGACGAAATCGGAAGACTTACTTCTTCCTTTGTGAAAATGGGTAAAGGGTTGTCCGATCGGGATAAGATGAAGGATGCTTTCGGAAAATTCGTAAACAAGGATATTGCCGAGATGGTCCTCAAGGGAGAAGTTAAACTTGGAGGAGACAAACGGGAGTGTGCGATTTTATTTTCCGATATCCGAAGTTTCACTTCCATCTCAGAAAAAATCGAACCGGAACTAGTTGTTGAATTTTTAAATCAGTATTTTACCGCGATGGTAAAATGTATCAAGAAGCATGAGGGGAACATCAACAAATACATAGGCGATGCGATCATGGCTGTTTGGGGAGAATTAGGTCATAAGGATTCTGACACCGAAAAGGCGATTCTGGCCGCACTTGATATGCGTAAGAGTCTGGTTGAATTCAACAAAGGGCGCGGAACCGATAAAAGACCAAAAATTTTTATCGGCATCGGAATCAACACCGGAGAAGTCATTGCGGGGCAGATCGGCTCCGAAGATAGACTCGAGTATACGGTCATTGGGGATGCGGTAAACCTTGCCTCTAGAGTGGAATCTTTGACGAAAGTATTCGGAGCGGATATCTTAATTACTGGGAACTCCTACGAAAAAGTAAAAGGAGTTTTCAAAGTGACAAAACTAAAACCGATCCAGGTGAAGGGAAAAAAATCTCTACAAACTATCTACGCGGTTTTAGGACATTCTAAAGATAAAACTTGTCCTAAAAATCTTAAGGAACTGCGAAAGCAAATTGGGATGGATTTCAAATCGGGCAGGTCTAGATAATATGAAGGAGCGATTTTTTTCAGGCGATAAGCCAATTCTATTTCTTCTTATATTCAATATCGTAGTATTTACCGGAGTATTTATATATGATTATACTCGATACGGTTCTCAAGGTTCACAAGAAGTCATCGGGAGTATTCTTTATAAATCCAATACGGTCAAAAGAAAATACGACTCCGAAGTAGTCTGGAAAGAAATTGAAACCGGGAATTCACTCCAAAACAGAGATACAATTTTAACCTCCGAAAATTCTCAGGCAAAAATCAGACTTTTGGATGGAAGTGAGATTACGATTGCGGAAAATTCCATGATTTTTATCGACTATTTGGATAATCGGGCAAATTTGGAAATTTCCGCGGGTGGCCTACAAATTACGAGAAAACCGAATAGTAAAGAAAATACTTCTTCTCTTGGGATTCGCTCCGGTGACGGAGTTCTGAAACTCGTGGAAGGAGTCGTAAACGTAGAAAAAAAGAAAAACCAAAAGACTCTCGAATACTCGATTCTTTCGGGTAGCGTCAACGTCGACCCGAGTAATCCGTTGCCGATGCTGCCTAAAAAATCCTTAGACGGATTTGAGAAATTATTTCCTGTCGCGGCGGATATTCAAACCACCGAATCCCTTCAAAAGTCAACGATTGCAAATTCAAGTTCATCGATTAAATTAGATTCCAGCTCCGAAAGTCATACTCAAAAACAGAATTACGATTCCGACAAGGTTCAAAAAGTATCTGATCCTAACGTAAGCAAGAAGAATGAAGAATTCAAGAATTCAGAGTTTAACTCGGAATCCGAACATGATGGTCGTTCTTTCTCAGAAGTAAAAAAGCAGAAACGGATGTCTGAGGAATTGCTCAGGCAAGAAAAGGAAAAACGTAGAAGAGAAAGAGAACATAGGGAACAAAGAGAATTTTTACGGCTGTAAATCTTGCTCTAAACGAGGACAACATCGGCCGGTGTCAGGGATTCGATGTTGTGGGTAAATCCTTCTTTATCATGAAAGAGAACGACGAGCTTGTCGTTATCAAAGGAAATCACTTCTACGATTGTGTTTGTGTGAACGAAAATTCCATTATGAAGGAAGGTGCGCTTGATGATTTTAACTTTGTCTCCCGGTTTCATTCCGCCTCTTTGTTTAATCCTTCATGAAGAATAAATAAAAATTCTAATATTCCAGATTGGTTTATTATTCAAAACTTATCGAAAAATTCAATTCGATTCGACAAAACATAATTAAGCCCGTAAAATTTTATAATACAGGAGCCACAGTTAAGAGTTCACCGTCGGGAATAATTTTAAACGTAACGTGTTCCCCTGTTTTTTTCCAATTATCAAGGGTCTGTTTCAGCTTCGTTTTTTGTCCCCATGGCTGTTTTTGCGAGCCGTTTTCCCCTATAATGTGATAATTAATGTATACGGGTGTATTAAAAACATCGGTAAACTCAATCAGATAAATTTGGTGTTTTTCAGAAAAGGTTTTATCAGAGGAACCACCTCTTTCCGTTACACTTTTTAAGATCCGCCCCGTAAAAATAGCACCGTTTTTTATATCACGAGGAAGAAAGGAGGAATCGTCTTTATTCTTTTGTGTATTGGTAAAATTTCGAATCTTTACTTTTATCCAAATAAAACTCGCAACGAAGAATGATGCCACGGAAAATAAAATGAAAAATAAGAATGGCAAAAGAATGGAAAGAAACGGAAGAAAATCTCCAAGATTGGGACCATGATCTAATGAAGCGAATGTGTCACCTAACGGCAATTGGGTATAAGCGTACGTTTTTAGAATTATACAAACTCCCGCAAATGAAAAAGACAATGTAGCTAAGGATACTATAATCTGACCTATAATAAGAGCGATTATGTTTGGGTTATCTGCTTTACGTAATGTTCCGGAGGGTTCTTTAAGGAGTATTAATTTTTTATAAAGTTCGTTAAAGTAAGGCGAAGGATGATGTGAATTTATTTCGGGGGCAAATAATATATTTTTACTCGGATCGTTCTCCGCATACACTAAAGCGCCTTCATGCAGCCTATCGCCGATAAAAATGTAAAAACCAAGGTTTCCTTTCTTTATCAAGTATATTGTTTTACACTGTTGTGCGATTATCGCTATAACAAGAAGAACAGGGATTATGAGGAAAACCGGGATCAATAGATTTTCTCCGGAAATAATCCAATGATACAATACAATCAACCCGTTTTCCTGAAATAGGATTCTTGTTATAATTTCAAACGCGGCGACCAGATAAATAATTGGAAAAAAGAGTTCTTTTGAAAAAATAAAGTCAGTAGGATCGTTGCGCGAAGATTTTTCTGAAATATAACTAGGGATTTTAACTTTGTCGTCCGACTTCATTCCGCTTCTTTGTTCAGGTAAAGATCTTTTCCTTCTTTTTTCATCACGCTAAACAGGTGGATTTGTTTTTGATCTAGGCGCGTTCCGATGTCGTAGATCGCATCTGTAAAATCCGCTCCTTCCACGTTCGCGCCCGCGAGTTTTGCCCAGCGAAGATCGGCTCCTCTGAAATTCGCGTTTCTAAGATCGGCATTGTTTAAAAAGGAGCCTCTGAGTTTGGCGCCTTCAAAGTTTGCGCCCACAAAGGAAGAATTTTGAAGGAACGCGTGTCCGAGATTGGCTCCGCTGAAATCCACTCCATCAAATTTAAGTTTTTCTAATATGATGCTGGAAAGATCTTCCCCTCTGAGAGAGCCTTTTTCTTTCAGAATTTCCAAAGCTTTCCCGGCAGTGATTCTTTTTTCCTTGGGCACGCCTTCCCCGCTTTCATAGTCTTTTACCGCTTGTAAAAGAGCGGCCACTGCGGATTCCGGGTAATTCTTTCTACGTTCCGGAAACTCGAACATCTTTTCAATGTCGGCCGGAGTTACGTCTTTCAATTCTTGGACTGTTTTGCCTTTGGCAAATTCGGTAGCCATCGCAAGAGCGACGATTCCAAAACCACAACCGGTTGTGGTATAACTTGCATCGGTGACTTTTTCCGAGGAATCTATTTTGAGATAAATGCGGTAACCATCTCCGCAACCTACGTTCCTATAATTAGAGACTACGGTCGCGTCTTCCATTTCTCGATAGTTAAGTCTATCATCGTTGATTTGTTTGTACCGTGCAAAGTCCATTACACTCATCGGAATTCTCCTGCCCGGTTTTTAGACGGCATAAAAAAGAGGAAGAGTTCGGAAACTCACTGCATCTTATATTTTTTCTTGAACTTGTCTACTCGACCGGTAGTATCCACGAGTTTAGATTTTCCGGTAAAAAATGGGTGGCAAGCAGAGCAGATCTCGATATTGATATCGCCGATGGAAGTTCTGGTTTCGTAGACGGTTCCACAGGACGCACAGCTGATTTTGGCCGCTTTATAGTTTGGATGAATTTCGGTTTTCATAAATTCCTTTGTTGATGCGTTTACTGGGTGTTCATGCTGGCCAAAAAGGCATCGTTGGTTTTAGAAAGCCTCATTTTTTCCAGCAATAATTCCATGCTTTCCGTAATACTCATGGGAGAAAGTACTTTTCTCAGAACGAACACTTTCTGAAGAACATCTTTGGTGATAAGGAGCTCTTCCTTACGGGTTCCGGACTTGTTGATGTCAATGGCTGGGAAAATCCGTTTGTCGGAAAGTTTTCGATCTAGATGGATTTCCATGTTTCCGGTTCCTTTGAATTCTTCGAAGATTACCTCGTCCATTTTGGATCCGGTATCGATCAATGCGGTGGCGATGATTGTGAGAGAGCCACCTTCTTCTATGTTTCTTGCAGCTCCGAAGAATCGTTTCGGTTTATGAAGAGCGTTGGAATCCACGCCGCCCGAAAGAATTTTTCCGGAAGTCGGGATTACCTGATTGTAGGCTCTTGCCAATCGGGTGATCGAATCTAAAAGAATGACTACGTCCTTTCCGTGTTCCACAAGTCTTTTGGCTTTTTCAATGACCATCTCCGCAACCTGAACGTGCCTTTGTGCCGGTTCGTCGAATGTCGAGGAAACTACCTCTCCGCGTACGTGGCGTGCCATGTCGGTTACTTCTTCCGGACGTTCGTCGATCAAAAGCACGATTAAGGTGCATTCCGGATGATTGGAAGTGATCGCGTTTGCGATATTTTGCATTAGAATCGTCTTACCGGTTCTCGGAGGAGCTACGATGAGAGCTCTTTGTCCTTTTCCAATCGGACACATGAGATCCAAAATTCTCGTATCGAGCATGGAGGGATCGTATTCCATCTTGAGCCTTTCATTCGGATACAAAGGAGTCAAATTATCGAAGAGAGCACGTTTACCTGCGACATCGGGAGTATAACCGTTGACGGTTTCCACACGGAGCATCGCAAAGAATCTTTCGGATTCTTTCGGAGGACGGATTTGTCCTTCTACTGTGTCCCCGGTTCTTAAACCGAAGAGTTTAATTTGAGAAGGAGAAACATAAATATCATCCGGACCAGGAACATAGTTATAGTCGGGAGATCTTAAAAAACCGTAACCGTCCGGAAGTTTTTCCATCACACCAGCGGCGTGTACTTGGCCATCTCTTTCCGCCTGAGCTTGTAGAATGGCAAAGATCAAGTTCTGTTTTTTGAGACCGCTCGTGTTCTCGACCCCGAGACCTTTAGCAACTTCAATTAAGTCAGCGATCGCTTTTTTCTTGAGTTCTACAAGATCGATGGGAGCCGGAGTCGGACCTTCGTAGCCGCCTCGCTTGCGTTTACGGGATCTATGATCCGCGTTATCGGAAGATTCAAGGTCTTGGGATTCCTGTCCGGCACTTTCTTCTTCGATAGAACCGGTGGTTTCGTTTTGACTGTAGTTATTATTTTGGTTGTGGTGTTTGTTTTTATTGTCTCGTCTTACTGTTGCCATATTAGGAGCTACTTGAATTTTTAAAAAGGGAAGGATTCGCCTTTTTGAGATTTTATTTTTGAGAATACAGAGTGGAGAAGAGATCGGTTAGATCGGCTCTAACCATGAGATAACGGTTGCAGGCGGAAGCTGTCAACGAAATTATTCAACGAGGTTTTCTTTTTTTTGCAGTTTGTTTCAAAGAGGCGGTTTTTGAAGTGGATTTCTTCTTGGTTCGTACATTGTCTTTTGATGTGCTCTTTCCTGATTTTTTGGAAGTGACCGGGACTTGTTTTGAAGAAGCGGAACTTTTGGGGTTTTTCGTATGGGTCTCCGGTTTTTCTTCTGAATGGTGCGGCGGGACAGCTTTTTTACGGGGAATTGAATTTTCCCTGGAAAGAGTGTAACGACTTTGGAGATCTAAGAATTTAATTCTATTTTGAAGGGTTGTTCGAGGTATGCCCAATTGGAGCGCTGTATGTGATATATTGTCTTGATTGGCTTTTAAGGAATGGAAGATAAACGCACTTTCGACTTCTTTCAGCATCGTTTCCAATGGAAGTTTTTGAAAGAAGGCGTCGCTCACGGAAGGAAATTCCAAACCGCTTTCGTTCTGACGACCTAAAACGGCGCGAGGAGTGATGAAATGATAGAGATATCCTGCGATCTTAGAGTTTTGTTTGAGAACGATGATTCTTACGTTACACTCAATCTCTGTTATATAGGTTTGTAGGGAAAAAGGCGTGCTTCCGTCCAAACGAAGTTCATTGGATTTTAGATAATCGGCTAAAAGATTCTTACTCATCTCCTTAAGTAATCGTTCTGCCTGAAGGATCGAATCTCGAAAGTATTTTTTGGGTAGAATACTCTGTTCGAATGTTTCGTTGTAAAAGACGGAGTTCCCTTCCAAATCGGTAGCTAAAAGTCCATCCGGAAGATTTTGTAGGATAAGTTCCATGAACCAAAAGCGGGAACTCTGCTCTTGCTCTTGTTTTTTCGGTTCGGTTACGGGTTCCGGGCTCGAACGATTTTCGGAAATGAGTTTTCCAAGTCCGGCCATGACTTGAACTTTGTCCCATTCTTCTTTTTTTTCACCTGTTAGGGTTAAAACCGGGATCGATTTTTGTCTCTGGAAGTATTGAAAGAAAGATTCGGGAATTTCAGTTTCTAGAAAATTTTTCGGAAGCCGTGTGTATTCTTGCTCGGACGAACTCAAGTCCGCCATTTCCATCTGTATCAATTTGCGGGATAAAAGCCCGATAAGATCTCCAGACTCGTCCACGACCGGAAGATGTGTTGCTGGTGTGATTAGAAAATATCTATAGAGGGTTTCTATTTTCATGAAAAATGGTCGTTTCCAAGTGCCGATTTGGCGTCAGAATACTCTTATTTTCCGGTCTGCAAGAAAATTCCTCTCTTTTTTAAGATCCAAATCTTGGTTTCGAGAAAAGATTCTTCACAAAATTGCATTGAATCTGGAAATTGTCGGTTTTTTGAAGAAGATCAACATTCTATCTTTTGAAACAAACTTTTACTATGGTATTCTTTTCATGAGTTCGAGTGTAAGGTCGAAGTTTCATCTTCGAAATGAAATCTGTCTCAAAAATTCATTACTTAGGTTTGTGTGGTTTCATAGCATGATAAATTATTTCTGAGATAGATTTTAGAGCTTGTCCCAAAACCTCAGATGTCGGAACTCCTACATTCAGAGGACTGAGGACAGTGTCGCGGCAATGCCACTCCTACAGAAGACAGTTTTGGGACAAACTCTTGGTATTTCTTAAGGGAGTCTCTATAAAATACATTTTAAAATTCTTGAATGTCGTAAAACAGTGGTTTCTCGAAAGAATTCTCTATAATGTTCTGTTGTTCTTTGTTTTATAGAGGTTCCTTTTATATAGTTTAACGTAAGTTCGACGTAAGAACAGGATTCATTTTTCTAAAAACAAGTTGGAATCTGAACTTTGTAAATCTATTCTTAAAATAAATGTCGCACAAACTCCCGCAAATTCGTGCCAAGAGCTTTTCAAAGGATCGATTTTTAAAAAGTAAGAGTTCCTACTTTTTAAAAATCATATAAAGATTTGAGAATTTAGATCTTCTCGATTGAACTTCAAAGAGAAGAAATTCGTGCAATCGCTTCTTCCACGTCTTCTTTTTTTCCGAAGGCGCTGAGACGGAAATAACCTTCTCCCGCAGGACCAAAACCGGAGCCCGGAGTTCCGACCACTTGTGCTTTATCTAAAAGTCTATCAAAGAAATCCCAAGAAGAAAGATTGTCCGAAGTTTTCAACCAAATGTAAGGGGCGTTGACTCCTCCGAACACTTCGTAACCCGCTTTTTTCAAACCTTCGCGGATTTTCGTGGCGTTCGACATATAATACGCGATCGAAGCTTGGATTTCTTTTTTTCCTTGAGGAGAATAACAAGCTTCCGCACCTTTTTGAGTCACATACGAAACCCCGTTGAACTTCGTCGTATGTCTTCTACTCCAAAGAGAATTGATGCTGACTTCTTCTCCGCCGCGAGTCCTGCCTTTGAGTTCTTTTGGAATCACTATATAAGCACAACGTAATCCTGTAAATCCCGCGGTTTTGGAGAAGGAGCGGAATTCGATCGCAACTTCTTTGGCTCCTGCAACTTCATAGATCGAACGGGGAACGCCCGGCTCGCTGATGAATGCCTCGTATGCGGAATCGTAAAGAATGATGGAATTGTTTTTCTTCGCATATTCCACCCAAGCCCTGAGGGCTTCTTTTGTGGTCACGGTTCCGGTCGGGTTGTTCGGATAACAAAGATAGATGATGTCCGCTTTTTCTTTCGGGATCTCCGGTTGAAATCCGTTCTCTTTGGTCGCGGGCATATAGATCAGATTGGAATATCTTCCGTCCGCACCGATCTCGCCCGTTCTTCCGGCCATTACGTTGGTATCCACATACACGGGATAAACGGGATCGGCGACGGCGATCTTCGCATCGGTGGAAAAGATTTCTTGAATATTACCACAATCGCATTTAGATCCGTCGGAAACGAAGATCTCGCTTTCGTCGATTTTGATTCCGAGGGAACCGTAGTCGTTATTGGCAATCGACTTTAGCAAAAAGGAATATCCTTGTTCCGGTCCGTAACCGTGAAAGCCTCCGACGGTTCCCATTTCTTTGGAAGCCGCGATCATCGCGTCGACGACCGAAGGAACGATCGGAAGAGTTACGTCTCCGATTCCCAAGCGGATGATTTTCGCGGAAGGGTTTTTTTCGGAGTAAGTCTTTACGCGTTTCGAAATTTCAGGAAACAAATATCCCGCTTTTAATTTTAAATAATTCTCATTGATGTTCGCCATTTTCTTTATTCCTATCGATTGGTTTTCTTCCGGCAAAACCTTCTTCGTAACCGTGTTCGTAAAGAAGGTCCTCTTCTCCGAGGTGCCAGCAATAATATCCGTGTCCGTTGTCGAAATCGATAAGCCAAAGTCCTTTGACTTCGATTCCGTATTCTTGAATTTTAGAAGACCATTCGAGTATCAGCTTTCGAACTTCTTCCTCTATGTTTTCCATTTCATTTTCGGGAAGGATTTTTTCCCTAAGTGGAACGGTTAGTTCTGACACATAAGTATGATATTCTTCCGTAATCTCCCTGATTACGGGTAGAATTTTACGGGCCTCTTCGTATGTCCAGAGTTTCCGTTCCAAGAATATTCAGAAGTCCTGTCCTAAACAAAGACAAAGTAGGGTCATACGACTTACGACTCCGTATCTTGCTTGTCTGAAATATGCCGCATTCGGCAAATCGTCCACGTCCGTGGAAAGTTCGTTCACTCTCGGAAGAGGGTGAAGAATCGTGGTTTTTTTCTTGGAAGCAAGAATCAACTCCTTGTTGATCCTAAAAAGATCCTTGAGCCTTTCGTATTCCTTGTGATCAGGAAATCTTTCTTCCTGAATTCGAGTTACATAAGCGACGTCACAGTCCCAGACGGCTTTGATGTCGGTTGTTTCTTCCAGAGTGAGAGGATAACCTTCCAGACCTTTTTTGTACGAATCGGGTAAAGTGAGTTCTAGAGGAGAAATCAGATACAGACGAACCTTGTAGTGCCTGAGAAGGTTGATAAGCGAATGAATCGTTCTTCCATACTTCAAATCTCCGATAAAAGCGACCGCCAATCCGTCTAACGTTCCTTTTTCGGAAATGATCGTATAAAGATCCAGAATCGCCTGAGTAGGGTGTTGTCCTGCTCCGTCCCCCGCGTTGATGACCGGAATTTTTACCGCTCCGGCCGCGATTCTAGAAGAGCCTTCGACGGGATGACGAATCACCGCGATGTCCGCGTAAGCTTCTACCATTTTCATGGTGTCATATAACGTTTCTCCTTTGGAAATCGAGGAAAACTGAAAACCGACGGTGGAGATCACTCTACCTCCGAGGCGTTCCATCGCCGCTTCGAAAGAAAGTCTAGTTCTTGTTGAAGCCTCGAAAAAGAGGGAGGCTAAAAGTTTACCGGTTAAGATTCCGAACGCCTTGTGCTGTTCGACGAGGTGCTCCATATCCCTGATTTTCTTGATGAGGAAGTCGAGATCCGATTTAGAAAACTGTTCCGTATCTAGGACATTTTTGTGGTTATAGGACATTAAGCGACAGAATGTAGAAAAACGCCCTTTTGACAATCAAATTGATTTATGAGTTTTCGGATTTTTCAGGGAGAGTAAAAAGTCCCGAAAGTTGTCAAAAAATTTGTTTCAAGGGAAATATCTTTTTTGTATTTCTTAGTAGTGTTCATATCAGAACTTGTCCCAAAACTTCGTAGAAATATCCTCGTGAATTTTTCACAAATTGGCTATTTGTTGGCTTTCGAGTAGACTGGTATGGCGCTTCTACATTCAGAGGACTGAAGACTTTTCTTCGAAAAGCAGTTCGTTTTGCTAATGCAGGTTCTTTTGTTCGTTTTTTTGTCTCCACAAACTGCATTCTAAATCCGCGATGCAATAACTCCCCCGTTTCTTTCTGTCCTCTGTCTAGAACGAGCGAAGCGAGTTCGTCAGTCTTCTGTCTTCTGAACGCGAAGTTCGTCTGTCATCAGTCCTCTGAATAGCCAGAAAGGGCGCCATATTGTGTAAGTAGAACTTTCTTCTAAAAAAATTTTCATCCAATTTTTTTGGGATGGAACATATGGTTTCATTTCCGAAAAACTTTTTGCGAAACTGTTTGTCGAAACGGATAAAAATAAAACCTTGTCAAAATCAAAACAAGGGTTTCGGATCGGTTTTAAATCTTTTCGGAAGAAGTTCGTAGAATTTCTAAAAACTTCGAAATTTGATGAAAGTTCGGAATGAAACGATTGATTTAACTTTATGAATAATTTCCTACTTTTCTTAACGATTGTTTTTCTTTTCCAAAGTTGCTTTCCGATCGATCCGGAAAGAATCCGTTCCCCCCATTTTCAAGACGGGAAGTATCACAATGTCGAAGAAGACGAAAGATTGAATAAGAGTTTCTTTTCGGTCCTTCGCTGGAAAATTTTAGGTCCCGCGGATCCGCCTGCGGTGGAAGGAAACGTGGAAAAAATTCCGGCAGTGATTTCAAGAAAGAAAGAGGATTTTCTCGCACCGCCAGGTAAGGTGAGAATCATCTGGCTCGGGCACGCAACCGTATGGATTGCAACTAATTTTCACGGAAAGAGAACGCACATTATTACCGATCCAATTTTTACGGGAGTTCCTCCTTTTGTTAAACGACTTACGGAATTACCGATTCAACCGGAAAATCTTCCAGGAGTAGACATCGTATCGATCAGTCATGCACACAGAGACCATTTGGATATCGATTCCATCAAAAAGATTCAGAAACTATTTCCGGAGGTTACCATTCACCTTCCTTCCGGAATGAGGGAATTTGCAAAAGATGAAGGTTTTGAAAATACTGTTATCCAAGAATGGTGGACAGTTTCCGAATATGCCGGAACCAAGATACATTTTCTTCCCGCAAAACATTGGAGTAGAATGGGGCTGACCGATATGAATCAATATCACTGGGGGAGTTACGCATTCGAATTTGAGAATATTAGAATATACTTTGGTGGAGACACCGGTTTCTCAAAACACTTTTCTGAAATCGGGGAACGATTCCCTCAGGGTTTTACTGCTACCCTACTTCCGATCGGAGCTTTTAAACCGAGATGGTTTATGGAACCTGCTCATATCGGACCGAAAGAAGCCTTGGAGGCAAGCACTATTCTTCGTTCTTCCCTCTTTCTTCCGATTCATTGGGGGACTTTTACCCTTGGAGACGATCGTCCGTTCGAAGCAGCTCTTTACCTGAAGAAATTACATTCTGAAAAAAAAGATTCGATTATTCCGCTTAAAATTTGGGCCGTAGGTGAAATTGTCGATTTGTAGGATTTTGTGTCTTAAATTTAAATGAGATTCGTATTTTATAGAGTCTTGCCCATCATAACTAAATTCCCAAGATTCAAGACAATCGGTTTAATTCTCTGTTTTTAGGATTATTTCCGTTATTCTAATCTTTACTTTCTTGAATCTGTTCGATCAAAAAATCATGTGCAAATTACCTTAAACGTTTGTAATATCCTGCCACAGTCCATGTTTTTTTATGAGTTCCACGAGTTTTTCGTCCGCAACTTCGCTCGGAACGTTTTTCATAACGATTTCTTTTCCACGATAGAGATGTACTTTGCCCGGGCCTGCACCCACGTAACCGAAATCCGCGTCCGCCATTTCACCAGGGCCGTTTACGATACAACCCATCACGGCGATTTTTACGCCTTTGAGATGTCCGGTTCTGGACTTGATTCTTGCGGTTGTTTCTTGGAGGTTGAAGAGAGTCCGTCCGCAGGAAGGACAGGAAATATATTCCGTTTTTGTTAAACGAAGTCTGGTTCCCTGCAAGAGATCATAAGAAAGTTGGAAGATTTCCTCGATATCTTTCATCTTGGGAGTTTTGATTCGGATTAGATCACCAATTCCGTCGATCAGAAGACCTCCGATACCGATTGCGGAATCGTACAAAGCTTCTTCCGGATTTGAGAAAGAACCGTGAAGTAAGATCGGGAACTCGTATTGGCTCAGAATGCTTCCGAGTTTTCTGTAATCGTAAAGAATTTCTTTCGATTCGATCGAAAACAGGACGTTTTTGATTCCAATTTCAGATAACGTTTCCGGAAGGCCCTTGAGGGATTCTATTTTTGCTCCACTCGTATGAATTTCCGTATAAAGTCCCGCGTTTTGTCTTTCTTTCAAAAAGGATAACATTTTTTTTCCGTCTTGAAACTGAAGAAACGGATCAAACACGATTTTCGGGAATCCCCTTAATTCATTTTGGAGTTTTTCGTTTAAAGAGACATTCTTTCCGAGAAGTATTCCCACGGGGGTTGAAAGTGCGGCCGCGGCTTCGGAAATTTCTTTCAACTGATCGGGAGAAGGGGAATCTATTAAGATACTTTCCGGTTCGATCGAAAGAGATTTTCCGTACTGATAGAGTTTTGCGATGTTTGCTAAGAATGAGTTGGAATTCTCGAAAGGCAAAACGGTCTCCACCCGAACAGGATGATTTTCTCCGGCTTCGAACGTTCCGACTTTGATTTCGCTACTGTAAAATCTTTCGTAAGTAAATGGATTTCTAAATTCAGAGTAACCTCTTACTGGTTCGGGTTTTACGATTCTTTTGTTGAATTTCTCCGCGAGGAGTCTTGCGACGGGAATTTCCAAAACCGGGTCTTCGGTGAGGGAAACTCGAATTGTATCTCCGAGTCCGTCTTCCAAGAGGGAACCGATTCCGATGGCGGATTTGATTCTGCCGTCCTTACCGTCCCCCGCTTCGGTGACTCCCAAGTGAAGAGGGTAATCCATTTTCAGTTCGTTAAACCTTGAAGCGAGCATTCTGTATGCCTGAACCATCACCTGCGGATTTGAGGCTTTCATGCTTACAACAATATCATAATAATTTAAACTTTCAGCAATCCGGATAAATTCGAGTGCGGACTCCACCATTCCTTGCGGAGTGTCTCCGTACCGATTCATAATTCGATCGGAAAGAGAACCGTGATTAGTACCGATTCTCATTGAGACTCCGAGTTCCTTGCAACGCAGAACGAGAGGGGAAAATGTCGCCGAAATCCTTTCTAATTCTTCGTTGTACTCCGAATCCGTATAATCTCTCACTGCGAATTTTTTCTTATCCGCAAAATTACCAGGATTGATTCTCACCTTTTCCACATACTCGACCGCTTTCATTGCGACGCTGGGAGTAAAATGAATATCAGCAACGAGGGGGATTTTGCTTCCCACCTTTTTAAGTTCTTGTCGGATCGAAGGAAGATTGTCCGCATCCACTTGTGACGGAACTGTAAGTCTTACAATTTCGCAGCCCGTGCGTTCTAACTCGAGAATTTGTTTTACTGTCCCTTTCGTATCGGTCGTATCACTATTGATCATCGATTGAATGACGATCGGATTATTTCCCCCAATTTTGACGTCTCCGACTTTAACTTCTCTGGTTTGTCTTCTTTTATAACCGAAGGGTGTGTGATTGTATCTAAAATTCATTCTAGTTAAGAATTCCGATTATAAGCCGGTTTCCTCTTTACCTAAGGCAATTTTGTAGGCCGTTCTCGTCCAGTCCTCTCCTTTTTTACGACTTTCTTTCTCGTATTTTCTCCGAACGGATTTGATTTCGGGGTTATAGTCTCCGATAGTACAAATATATCTTCGAATACAAATTGCTTATGGAATTTTCTCCCTCGAAACCTGTTGAAACGTACCGCATCCGGGTTACGGTCGCCGTTTATCGGAACAATATTTTGTCTTATAAGAACGAAATTATTATTCCTTCCGAGTATTTTCGAAGAACCGAGGCAAGGGCGCACATTCAAAAAGAAATTTTGGAAAGGCTTCTGCATTCCAATTTTTTTCGTTCTCCGAGACCAGACTACGATTTGGTTCGTTACGCGGAGGAGGCTACCTGTAATACATTTTTGCGTTATCGCATTCTTTCCCTGAAGTCGGGAGAAGGTTTGATTAAAGAAAGAATTTAATCGGTCTTGTCCTTACGGTATATGAAAGTCATTGTGCAAGGTTTGAAAAGCGTATCATTCTAAGAGATCTTTGTAAAATAGATTTTAGAATTTTCGAATGTCGTAAAAACAGCAGTTTCGTATAGGAATTTTTTATATCGTCCTGTCGTTTTTTGATTTTATAAAGGTATCCATAAAATCGTGATAATCTATCAATTCAAAAAATTTCAGAAATCGAATTGCAACGCATTCCTTTCGACAATACTCTCATTTATGGAAAACTATGGAATAATTTATTTCCTAGTTTTGTCTTTTACTTACCGAAATGAGACAATTTTTTGCGAGTTCAAGCGCCGGTAGAAACTATTATCGAAACAATTTTATAAATTCTTCGCAGTTTAAAATTGAAAGGTCGTGTTTGGGATAATCTTTTTTATTTATAGTTAAAAAAATACCAGCGCCTTCTTTTTTTGCCAGGTGATATTGTATTGAATCCGCAAAATCTTTGATATATGAACCGGATGCCAAACCGATTATCTTATCATCAACACTGAATATATTGATTAATGTTTGAAGGGACTTTACTTTATGTAAAGTTTCTTTGCGGCTCATGTGTTCTTTACCTTTTAAAAACCTTGCCAAATTTTTTGTTATTGAAGCTAAATCCTGAATTTTTGTTTTCGTTGTTTGTCCACGCTCGGATTCTTTTGTTAATTCGGATAAATAGAGTTGTTGAAAAAATTCAGATTAACAAAACTATTTCTATCGATCGTAAAACAGAAGCAGATGGAGAATTAATTTTTCAACAACTCTCATCATTTGCGATAATATTCGATAAACTTTTATGCCTCTTCTGCGCGTATTTTTTGGCCTTTTCCATAACGGTCTTTTCGATAGATAAAGTTAATTTAGTAATCATGAAATAATCCTATGTATAGAAATTATATTCTATACGTAATTTAACGTGAGTTCGATATAAGGTTCTGTCCCAAAACTGAGACAGAACCTTGCAACTTGATCTTTCTGACAAAGTAACTGGGGTTTTGGGACGCGCTGTAAGAAAATTTGGGTGAATCCAGCCTTTGCTTGTAAAAGGCTGGAGTGCACTGAAATTAAGGCGCTGCTCTAGGATCGCAGTATAATAATCACTTTCGCATTTGTTATGCAGAGTTCAGTTAATTTAAGATTTTTATCTGAAATTTTGAACTTTGAGATCGTTTTTTAATGCTTATCCTAACGACCGAAGTTTTGGGACAAGATCTTAATATCCACAAGCAGAATCCGCTTTACAACTGGAATACGAAGTCCAACAGCTGTTCGAGTTAGTGCAAGAATAAGGATTTGCCCCGGTGCAGCCATTAGAGATTCCCACTGTGTTGCAAGTTAAATCACCCGCTGCATGTACGGTCATATTCATTATTTTTGTTAATATAACGGCTGGCGTGTTATTGGGTTTGAACGTAACGGACAGTGTGACCGCAGCGGGTCCTGCCGCAGTCGGAATTCCACTTATAGCACCGGTATTAGAGCTGATGCTTAAACCTGCCGGAAGATTCGTGGCCGTATAATTACTAAATTGACAATTCCGATTCGCTATTATTGTAGAATTTGAAATGGCGGAACCTGAGGAGTTCGTTGCTACAAGTTGAATCCCCAGAGGATTAATTGAAGAACCTATTTGTGTAATTGTATCGGAGGTTGATATTGTTACGTTAGTTGGGCATGGATTTGAAGATTGATTCGGGTGTGTCCCTGAGGACAAGCTCAAAAGCAACAACAAATCCGTGATTGAATCTCCCGTAACGGAGCTGTCTTCTTTTTTCTTATCTTCACAAGAAGAGAAAAAAAGTCCCATGATAAGTAAGATCGTAAATGTCTTTTTCATTTATTTTGTCCTTTTTTAGGTTTTGTACTCTTTTGTAAAATAAACGCGTGTTATTTCTGTGGACGGTATGATTTTGTTTGTGATATTTGTCCAACAAAAAATCACAATATCAATAAAAAAGTAATTTGTTATAAAAATGATTTTTGGTTCAAACGTCGTATCGTGTTTTCACTTCCGTCCCGGGTTGTCTGATTCAAAAACAGGAAAACGCTACGGAGTTTTGTTCGGTTGAACGAGAATTACGAACGTCTTATCAAAGTGCGGCCCGTCGAAAACTTGCTCGGTACTCTCAAAAAAATGAATCTCACTTTATTCGTTGAAAACGGAGAAAATAAAAATGAGGATTCTTAACGGTTTGGTGATTTTGATTTTTCTTGCCGATTTTATGCGACTCCGTTTGTCCTTTAGAGATGTTTCTTGCGGTTCGAATCGTTCTGAAGTTCGGTGAACGCTAACGACGATCGAAAGAGCTTTTGATTTTTCCGTTTGTATGGCAGGTTGACAACGTTGAAAATCGAAAAGGATGTAAGGAGTTCTCCCGAAAATTCTTGAATTTCTGAAAACGGGACGGAAACTGACCAATCAAACTGAATGGGATCGCAAAATTCGTGTATGTGTTTCTTTTCGCGAATTTGAATCTGCGTAAATCATATGTCTGGAAATGATAAAAAAGTCATAGAGCAGAATTCTCACGGTGAATTTGAGCTTACCGCTTATGGGGAATTTTTAAGTTATTTCCATACTCATATTCAGCTTTTTAACGGGCTCATTTCCGCTAAAAAAATTTCCCCAACCGATCAGAAAGTTCTCAAACAAAAAGTACGTTCTTATATCGTAGGTAATATTCAGAAAACGGAACAATTCTTCGATCACCTGCCGAAGTTTGCGGAATTTCTCGGGATGTCGCAAACGGATCTTTCTGCGTTTATGACGAAAAATTTCATGAACACGCATGCAGGGATCAAAAGCAAACTCATAGAACAAGAAAAGGCGAACCTCGGCAAACCTAAAAAGAAAAAGTATGCACGTATCTCGGAAGAGATCGTAGAAACGATCGGTGTTTTAGTCGCTCCCGGAAAAAAATTTATTGGGATGGATGGTTACGTTGTACTCCGGGACGACGCGACCGGAAAGGATCTCGAACCATCCGTTTCTTCTTTCGGAGAAACTTCGAAATCTACGGAAGAAAATGCCGTTAAGAAAGCTACGGTTGCGCCGACGCCTTTGAAGAAACTTCCGGAAAAATTGATTCTTACCGAACTCGTGGAGAGATTTGGTTCTGAATTTTCGGGCAATGTACTCGTATTGAAAAAAGAGGAATTGGATGAAGGGGAGGTCGCAAGTCATGTCGCGGCCGACGACAACGAGGAATTGTTGACCGAAGTGGAAGATCTTCAATTCAGTGGATTCCACGAACCTACATTTGTGGAAGAAATTCCGATGGAACCGGAAGAGCCTCCCGTGAATATTCCATTTTCCAAATATATGGAAAGTATAAATCGTGTTCGACAGTTTCAAAAAGAAGGACAACCGGACGCTTATAAAAAATGGGTGATGACCCTTCCTCCGGAGCTTAGTGCACTCGTTCAACTTCATTCGTTCGTTTTGAAAGAAATGAAAAACGAACCCATAGATTGGAATTCGATCATCTCTTCGATTTCCTCTCGAATCGGCTTAAAAGATTCGAGACTTTGGAAGGTCTTGGAACTCACCCGCGTTTTTGCCGAACTCAGAACCGGCTTAGAAGCGGCTTTTGTTTCTTCTAAGGCTGCAGGTCCTGGAATGGAAGAACTAGTAAGAAAAGCTTGGCCTCATATTCTCAAAATCTTCGAAGAGTATCCGAATACTTCTTCTTTGCGTCAAAAATTGGATCAGCTTTTTATGAGAATTCCGGATGTTATTCGGAGAAAAAAACTTTCCGATCTTTTTCTTCCCGTTCTTCAAAAACTTTAATCGAATTTTTTCATTTTAAATTTCATTTTTGGAACTACAAGTCGTTTGAAAAATTCAAGTGAAACGCTTTTTACGAAAGCGTTTCAGGTCGGCCTCCGTTTTTACTATAAAGTTTGCGAGTAATTCGCCTAAACTTTCTTATATTGAATTCACGTTAAATAAATCGTATTTGCGGAACTTTGGGATAAATTTATGGCTGAAAGGTTTGGTCGGTTCTTTACCAATCTTCAATCAAATTTCGATTCTTTCGAAAAGAATCCTATTTTTTTAGATCTGGATCTGTGTTTGAAGTTGTGTTATACTTGAAAACGAAATAAAGAAGACCCAGCGATTAGAAAGTCTTTTTTGAAAATGAGGAGTGCCCGCACTTAGAGTTGCGATGAGAAGTCGGGGTCGGAGTAATACGAAAAAACTCGCGCTACGAAAACCCCACACTTTTTACCAACCGAGTATCGTCCGATTCACAACAGATTCTTATTTCAATCCCGTCTTTTAAAAGAATGTTTTCAATTTACTTAACTCTCAATTTATTGGACAATAGCTGGGAAATTTTGCTGAAATTTTAGCCATAAACTATAGACGGCCCCCGACGTTTTATGGAAACCAGGGAAATTGGATGATGAGGGATCTCTGCAGATGAATGATCTAAAAGAACAATTACAACTTCAAAGGTATCTGGAGGAAAACGGACTTTATGAGAAGTCATTCGAGCACGATAACTGTGGAGTAGGATTTGTTGCTTCCTTTCAGGGTGAAAATAGCCACAGAATCGTATCTATGGGGCTTAAGGCGGTCGCATGTCTGACGCACAGAGGAGCGGTGGATGCAGATATGGTTACCGGAGACGGAGCCGGAATCATGATTCAGATTCCCAAAAAGTTGTTCGCTACTTATATCGAAGAAATGGGTCATAGACGACCCGAAGAGGATTCCATCGGGGTAGGGATGATCTTTCTTCCCAGAGAAGATATCGATAAACAAGATATGTGCCGTAGTCTCGTAGAGTCCGCCCTTATGGAGTTTAACTTTAAACTTTATGCATGGAGATACGTTCCCGTAAATCCGGAAGTACTCGGACCCAAGGCTAATCAATCCAGGCCTCAGATCGAGCAAGTCCTCATCGGCAAACCGGAAGGAATGTCAAACGAAGACTTTGAAACCAAACTCTTTTTGATTCAGAAAAAATTGATGAGAGATGCAGATCGTCATTCTCTCGCGGGAGATCTTTATATTTGTTCTCTCTCCTCGGAAAGAATCGTATTCAAGGGGCTTTTCAACGGTAATCAGGTTTCCCAGTTTTATGAAGATTTGAATTCGGAGGAGATGGTTTCTCCGTACTGTATCTTTCACCAAAGATATTCCACGAACACGTTCCCTTCTTGGGCTCTCGCACAGCCGTTCCGGATTCTCGCACACAACGGCGAGATCAACACGATCGCCGGAAACAGAATCTGGATGCTCGCGCGCGAAGAGGAACTCGAGTGCAAAAAATGGGGAGAATATCAAAAGGAAATCCATCCGATCATTCGTCCTCACATGAGCGATTCCGCCAGTTTGGACAATGCAATGGAGGCGATCGTCCGGTCCGGAAAGGACGTCCTCCAAGCCAAAGCGATGCTCGTTCCGAACGCGTGGTCCAAAAATCTCACGATGTCGGAAGAGTTAAAAAGTTTTTACGAATATAATAATACTTTAATAGAGCCTTGGGATGGTCCGGCTGCTCTCGCGTTTGCGGAAGGCGACTGGATCGGAGGCGCTCTCGACAGAAACGGGCTTCGTCCCGCACGTTATGCGGTAACAGACGACGGGCTTTTGATCATGGGCTCCGAAGCGGGTCTCGTTCAAGTGGACGAGGAAATCGTGACAAAAAAAGGACGCCTCGGTCCCGGAGAGATGATCGGGATCAATTTAAAAGAGAAAAAACTCTATTATAACGAGGATATCAACTCTCTCTTCGAAAAAAAATACGATTATAGAGAATGGTCCAAAGAGAACGTATCCTATCTCAACCAGGATTTGGATTCTTCGATGCAGGAGACGATTACCTACAAAGGGGACGATCTCAGAAGAAGACAGGTTCTTTTCGCATATTCTCCGTTTAAACAAAAATCGGTGATCAAACCGCAGGCACACCAAGGGAAAGAGGCGATCAGTTCGATGGGGGACGACACTCCTCTTTCGATTTTGATGCTTTCCAGAATCGGTCTTTACACTTACTTCCGTCAGAGATTCGCTCAGGTAACCAATCCTCCGATTGACTACATAAGAGAAAAAGGTGTGACCTCTCTTTACACTCGTCTTGTTAAAAAGATGAACCTCTTCGGAGATGAAAAGCCCCAGAACTGTTTGGTGCTTTCCCATCCGTATCTCACTAATCTGGATCTGAAAAGAATTCGGGAAATGGAAGGAAAGCCGTATAAAATTCTCACGTTAGACGCAACTTTTGAGGCGCATATTGGAGTGGAGGCGGATCCGAATCGTAACTATTTGGAAACGGCCCTCGAAGCCCTTCTAGAGCAGGCTCTCAAGGCTGCCACCTCCGGAACGAATATTTTGATTCTTTCCGATAAGAAACTTTCGAAAGAAAGAGCCCCGATCCCGATGGAACTTGCGGTCGCGGCGGTTCATAACCATCTGATTCGAAATAAAACGCGCTCCGCGGTTTCGATCCTCGTGGAAACGGGATCCGCATTCGAAATCCATAATGTGGCGGTGTTGCTCGGATACGGAGCTTCCGGCGTAAACAGTTATCTCATTTGGGATACGTTATTCGATCTTTGGGAAAAGGGAGAGTTCGACGGAGAAGACGGAACCCGTCCTGAATTTCATAAGATCTGTGGAAATTACCGTTACGGTGTGGACGACGGACTTCTAAAAATCATGTCCAAGATGGGAATCTCGATTCTTTCTTCGTATGTGGGAGGTCAGGTGTTCGAAGCGATCGGTCTTTCCAGAACTCTTGTGTCCAAGTATTTTCCGGGAACGTATTCCAGAATTTCGGGAATCGGAATCGGCGGGATCGAACAGAATATTCTTAGAAATCACGAGCAGGCGTTTTATAAGGAAATCAATCCGGAAGATTTTATCTCCGAAAAGGACGATCAACCTCACCGTTGGTCTCCTCGAGTCGTTAAGTTTTTAAGAAAAGCGGCGGTAGATAACGACTACGAAGCTTTCAAAGAAGCGACCAAAATTCTCAAAGAAAGCGATCCGATCAATATCCGAGATCTATTCGACTTTGTCGCGAAAAAACCGATCCCGATCGAAGAAGTGGAAACCGTTACCGAAATTCAAAAACGTTTCTTAACTCCGGGAATGTCTCACGGTGCGTTGTCCATCGAGGCGCATACGGATCTTGCGATCGCCATGAACCGGTTGGGCGCTAAGTCTTCCTCCGGAGAAGGCGGGGAAAATCCTTCCCGTTATGTTGTGAACGAAAACGGAGATCTCGCGAATTCTTCCATCAAACAAATCGCTTCGGGAAGATTCGGCGTTACTTCCGAATATCTGAACTCTGCAACTGAGATCGAAATCAAAATCGCACAAGGTGCGAAACCGGGAGAAGGGGGGCAACTTCCGGGTAAGAAGAATAACGAGGAAATCGCGACCAATCGTCACACTCCGATGGGAATCGATTTAATTTCTCCTCCTCCTCACCATGATATCTATTCGATCGAGGATTTATCACAGCTCATCTACGATTTGAAGATGGCGAATCATAAGGCGCAGGTTTCCGTAAAACTCGTGTCCGAAGCGGGAGTGGGAACGATTGCTGCTGGAGTTGCGAAAGCGAATGCGGACGTGATCCTTATTTCTGGTCACGTAGGTGGAACGGGAGCGGCTCCGATCACTTCGATCAAATATGCGGGTTCTCCTTGGGAACTAGGACTTTCTGAAACACATCAAGTTTTAGTAATGAACGGACTCCGTGATCGAGTCGTCCTCCGAACAGACGGAGGTATCGTTTCCGGAAGGGACGTTATCATAGCGGCTTGTTTAGGAGCGGAAGAATACGGAGTTGGAACCGCGTCGCTCGTCGCGCTTGGTTGTATCATGGCGAGGAAATGCCACTTGAACAATTGTCCTACCGGAATCGCGACTCAGGATATTAAGTTCCGTGTGAAATACAAAGGATCTCCGGATCAACTCGTAAATCTATTCACGAGTCTCGCTCTCGAAGTGAGGGAACATCTCGCAGAACTCGGATTCAGATCCATCGACGAGATTATAGGGAGAACCGATCTCTTAAAACAGATTACACGCTACGAAAGAGACCGTTTGGATTCTCTCGATCTCAATCCGATTCTTGTTCGTTTGCCTCTCTTTTACGATCCTGCAAAACAGAAAAAGGACAGATCGATCCGCAAAGAACCGATCGGAGAAGTATTGGATGATCGTATCATCAAAGACGCCGAAAAAGCGCTCGAAGGAAAATCTTCTATGGCTCTTTCTTATCTGGTGCGCAGCACGAACAGAACCGTGGGAGCGAAGATCTCCGGTTTGATCGCCAGAAGATACGGTTCCAAAGGTTTACCCGGGAAACTGGAAATTATCTTAGAAGGAACCGCAGGGCAATCTTTAGGAGCATGGCTCGTCAAGGGAGTTCAAATCACCTTACACGGTGACGCGAACGATTACGTAGGCAAGGGGCTTTGCGGAGGTGTGATCGTGATCAAAAAACACCGAAAATCCAAGTTCAAAGCCTACGAAAATACGATTATCGGAAATACTTGTCTTTACGGTGCGACTTCCGGGAAACTCTTCTGTTCCGGAAGAGCGGGAGAACGTTTTGGAGTTCGAAACTCGGGAGCGGATGCAGTCGTAGGCGGAGCGGGAGATCACTTTCTCGAATACATGACTAGTGGAACCATTGTTTGTCTTGGAAGTGTAGGTAAGAATATGGGAGCCGGTATGACCGGAGGAAGCGCGTATTTCTTTCAAAAAGGATGGGATGTTCAATCTCTTCTAAATAAGGAATATGTAAAGACCGTGGACTTGGAAAACGGCGATTACGAGATCATCAAAAATCTAATCTCCGAACATTCCAAACTGACAGGTTCCGATTTGTCGGAAGGAATCTTAAAGGATTTCGAAACGAATAAGAATTATTTCGTAAAAGTAGTTCCGAAATGACATTACAAGAATTGAATGTAGAAAAATACAAATGTTGGTTTATATTTTCATCATTGCAGGTTTTTATGAAGATGTTCACAAATCGTAAACTGATGTCTTAACACGTAAGGCTTTTTTTAAAGTCGAATTCGGTAGGCAAAGTGCGAGGTCAGTTCTTAATGTTCTTTTAATTTACCGGTCACGTATTGATGCAATATGCTTGAAACTAAAGTCTGATAGGGAATTCTAATGCCTTCGTTTTTAATAACTGAATACCTTTTCCGGAAATTCTAATATTCATTCTTTTTTGATAGAGGACTCTAAACTTTTCTCTTCTTGGTTAAGTTTATGTTTCATAGATTTACCTCGGTAAATAAATATTAGAGTATACCCCAAAATTTAGGAACAATTGCAGCGATCCGTAGAGATTTTGTTAAAATCGGATGGTTTTGGGACGCGCTCTAAAGTTTTTGAAAAAGAAATTCTTGAATCGGCTCATGTTTTATGAATCGGGTGATTTAAGAATCTTTACTCTAAGGTTTTTATTGAAACTCAAATATACGTTTTTTGAATGTATAACTCAGCATGAACATATTACTCAGATATTCATTCAAGAAATATTTCACAAAATCAAATATTATTAGATTTTTAATTTTATCTTTAATATCTCAAATACTAATTCTAATACTCACATTAATTTTCACCTTGAGGTTCGAGGCAATCGGATTGAGTTTTTTATTTATGCCATTCTACTTTTCATCTATAGTACTTCTAATGATTGGAAAATTCAAAGTATTTAATAAATGGTATTTTAAATTATTATTCGTTTATCCAATTTTAATATTAGACATTATATTTGGTGGTGGATTTATCTATCACGAGAACGGCTATTCTTCAAGTGACGGGAGTGGCCAAATGTTAACATTGGCACTTCTCATTCTTAACGCACCGATTCCTTTTATATTCCTAATTCATAAATATTTAATGAAGTAATTGATCTGAATTATTTGGGGTGATCTCAAACTTAATTTAACGTGAGTTCGGCGTAAGAAAGTTTAGGCGAATAAGAAACTAAAGTGTTACGACTCCCGATGGGTCGTCGCAACTCAGGAATTTCATAGATAAAATAGCTTGCGACCTGTCGAATGACCCAGGAAACTCAGCGAATGCATCTTTTGTGAATTAGCATTCAGGAGTGAGACACTGAGTTAATACTTTCGTAAAAAGCGTTTCATTGAGTTCTGTAGCTCAATGTTTCTGCCTAAACTCAGTGAAATGGCTTTCTAAGGAGCGCCGTTTCGAGTCGCAACATATAATCGCTTTCGCATTTTTGATATAGAACTCACGTTAGTTTAGATTGGTAAAGTAATCGAAAAATGAATTCCGCTTATTTTTGTTCATTGAAACGGATGATTGAAGCAGTTTTGTAAATCCGAATATGGAATTTTCAAAAACTCTATTGGGGAATTGAATTTTCTACTTACAAAAAGCGACTTGCCGAAAAATTCCTTAAAAAGGAATGAGGTAGCTTATGAAAAAATGAAAACCAACGGAACATGCGCGTATTGCAGAGAAGAAATACCGAAAAATTCCGGATCCATAAAAGCGCATATTTCAAAATGCGACAGTAAAAACAAATCGAAGAAGAACAAAACCTTTCATCATATGCTTTTGCTGATTGAGGGAAAATACAATCCCGAGTATTGGCTTGTAATTAAGGCAAAGGCAGATACTTCCTTGAAAAAAATAGATTCATTCATAAGAGAGATATATGGGTTGAATGTTGCGGTCATTTAAGCGCCTTTACGGTGGAATCCGGTGATATTGAAATGGAGGAAAAAATCGGACAAGTTTTTGAAGAAGGTTTTAAAGTGGATTACATATACGATTTCGGATCATCCACCGAACTGTCTTTATCGTTAATTGATGAAATCGAAGACGGGGACGAAAAAGATATTAAAATAATATTTAGAAATAAAGACGTTGATTTTAAGTGTTATCATTGCCATAATAAAGCGGAGATGATTTGTCCGTTTTGTATCCATAACAGATCGGGTCTTTTATGTAAATCATGTATTAAAAATCATGAATGTGTTGAAGAAGAAGGGGAGGATCTACTTTTGCCTCTTGTAAATTCTCCGAGAGTGGGGGAATGTGCATACTCGGGTTATCAAGATAAATACGTAAAAAAGTATTTTCCGAAAGAAATATTTTAGGATCTTACAGCATTTACTACTCGGGTGCATGAAAATGAATTAGAATGGCTCTGAACCGGTTTTGCCGGTTGTTCGCTCTTTCAACGACCCATTGTCTAGATTTAGGGACGCGCTGTAAATATTTTTGAATATTCCTGCTCGTTCCCATTCTTGAAATCTTCTGTGACAAGCTTGGCCAGATCCGAAGTTGCTCGGAGTTGCGCACCACTGGCAGCCTATTTTTATGCGGTAGATGATTTCCGTTATCACTACTCTTGCCGGAACACGATTACACCCTCCTTGAAGGTTTACCTTATCTTTCGGGATCAACGGGCCTATTTTTTTCCAAAGTGCATCTAGAACCTCCGAGTGATATTTGTCCATTTCACATTTATATTATTACGTTTTCCGAATACAGGCAGTTTTGAGACTGGTTTTTAGTCGACACTTTGTTTTTAATGAGGTGACATCACTTACCGATACAAAATCTTCTTTTAGTCTTATTACGAGTAAGTCGTTGATCATATTCGGTAAAGTTCGATTTTTATGATTAACGCCTAACTAGTAAATTTGAAAAATAAAAAACATGTCCAGTCCATCCAAATGGATTGGATGGACTGGACGAAATCATTTAGAGGTTACAACTTGAACTTGCGGCTAAATATTTTCTACCGTCTGGTAGATTGACTGTATCAATAGAATCGAAATTGCAATCGAGCTTTTTATAGAACGAAGGTCTCATCGTATAGATTTCTGATTTCAATTCGTTTAAACGTGCGTTTAGGTCTTGATACATTTCTTCATACGTAGCAGTATTTGAAAATGCAATCGTAGTCATCGGGATATTACAAGTTGTACCCGATCCAGTGGATGGATTTGCAAAACAAGTAGAGTATACGCCTGATATTGTGTTTCGAAAATCAGTTTGGCTTCTCCTCTGAGGATTTTTATAAGAAATTCGAGGACGGTATGCCAGCGGTCCTTCACAAGAATAGATTGTAAAAGGTCGAACTAGATTTAAATGTTTGTCAAAACGAATCTCTCCTATTCTACAATTCATACTCTTAAAGTTATTCACGCCACTGTTTTCCAAGGTGGTCATAAGGTCGTTGATCTTTGAATTGAAATCAGACCACGCAGAATTCCAATCTGGACTATAAGCGGCGTTTCCAAATATCAAACCTCTACAAGAAAAACGACTGTTGAGTCCGAATGCGGCAGTTGTACATTTTGCTTTATATCCGGTGTCGGTCTTTCTAAAGAAAGATCGAATTACTTTCGGATCGTCGGTGGACAAACTTGCTAAATCCGGAGCGGCCGTAGATGGATCCGTAAGATTGTCTACGTTCCCAACTAAGTGGTCTAAATATGCATGAAACGAAGTATTGAGTCGCGCGTCCTGGGACATTTGAGCAATTAAGTAATCAAATGTTTGAATATTTGAATCACGTAATGTGCTAATTAAGTCTCTCAGGGTATCTTTTTTATAGGTATAGAGATAATTGAAGAAATTACCCGAATATCTATAGAATTTGAAATCTCCATAACGGGCCGATAGGATTTTTGAAACGTTCATCCTAGAAGAACCGTCTCTTTTAATTTCGGAGATCAAACTTTTACGCGGATGAATTTCTCTTGAAGAACTACCGGCTAAAAATTCCGCGATTCCTTCTTCAAACCAAGTTAACCTTTCATTGTCATGAGCCGGAGTTTGAGACCATAAACCTGGAATTATAAATCTACCTACAAGATAATGCGTATATTCGTGACGCAGTAATTCTTCCAGAGTATATATACTTTCCGCAGGAGTACGCTGATACGTATAAAGCGCTTTGCCTCTTTCTATATAAATTCCGCCATTATCCGTGGGAAGATCGAATAAAAAAGGATGAAAAGTTTCGTAATCTTTTCTAGATCCATATACATACATGGAAATTGAATCGGTAGTATCTCCGGATACGGGAGCGTGAATTCCTATCAAACGGAAAAACTGAGATTCTACCTGTTTGAGAGCGTGATAAAGAGGTTGAATTTCATCGATCGATAGGGATGTGTGTACGATTTGTGTTTGATCGTCAAAATAATATGTATTTGGCAAAACCATCTTTTTCACGGCTTCTTTGGTATCGCTCAAACAAATTCTCCCGGTCCGTAAATTTGCACAGTCTGAATGTCGAGTTAACGCTTTGACTCCTAAAAGATACGGTTCCGAAATGTATGGATACGTTTGTAGAACGTCAGTCACAACTGAAGTGATCTCTGATTGAAAGCCAGGAAGAAATTCGTAAATCCTATCCAAACAAAATATCGCATTGTTAATGATCCAAACTAGAGAATCTGTGTTGAGACTTATATCAAGAGCAAATCTTCTCAGTTTGCCAATCAATTCATAATCGATCTCTGCAAGAAATTCAGGGCTGTTTGGATGGATATGACGTTTGAACAATCTAAAAACAGCATCCAAAGCCACGAGCTGAGAATAATTGTTTCTCAATCTTTGTGGATCGTTTAAGGTAGCTTCAAGAAAGGAAAGGATACGTGGATAAATTATATGTCCGTTTCCTGTATTATTCGCTGCTGTAAAGAAGAACTCTAAAACCTTTCCGGCGTCGTCGGTTCCATCTAAGAAATGAGCACTATTTGCAAAAGTCTGCATTGGAGCCTCCAAAGCCTGAGAGATTTGGTCTGTATCAAATGGGAGGGAAGGGTGAGAATATTTTACATAGTACCCAGCCCAAAACATTCTGAACAATTGTATAAAGTTCAAATCGTTGTTACCCCTATAATGAGGAGCAAGAACTTTCAACCGATCGACTACTTCAAGCATGTTCTCTTGTGAATAAATATAATTCGAGTATTGATCGTAATCCCAAACAAACTTATCCACACAGTCTATATCATGTGTTTCTAAGAATCTGACGAACTCTCTTGGTTTTAAACGCGCAACGTAACTTCCAGTACAATTGTTTGAAGTTACATTTTGTACGGTTCCGTTTGAAGAAGAGTGAGTCGGTCCGAAAGTCATAACTGACGGAACAAGAATCCTTTTTTTTCCATCTGTGATTCTATCAAAGTCTTGTTCGTTTTCTACTTGAATGGATTTAAAACCTATTGGTTCGTTTAACGAACTGACACTTTTTGTTACCGATCTCATTGTAGTTTGTTGTGTTGGTTGAGCAAACATTGTTGCAAACAAACTAAGATCATTTTTAAAGCCATTATTATTTTGGCTGTTGCATCCTAACGAAAAGGTTAGAATTACGCTTAACGTTAATTTACACTTTATATTCGTTATCATTTTTATATTCCTTCCTTTTAAATTTTATGTTTTCCGTAAATAAAATTATCGCCTTTTTATAAAAGAAAAAAAAATTTTTATAAAAAGTTTTATAAAATTCATCCCTTAAATATTTATTTTAATGGATAACGTTATGCGTCTTTATGTCTTCGTTATGGATGTTTAAAAATAAACTCTAGAATTAACATTGGATTACTTCTAAATTAAAACAAGTTAGTCTCATTTAGTATGAGATCGCATTTATTTTAATATGTAACGTTATGCGATACTTTGGAAATAAAGAATTCATTTTATGGAAGCCGCCTTATGTTTTTCTGGATTTATCTCAATAATAATATATGTGTCGCATAACGTTTTTATTTGATTCATGAAAAGTTTTTGATGAATCTATAAAAAACGGGACGATAAGTTTATAAGTTATGGAGATTTAAAAAATCAATAAAGATCGTGTGGACAAGTTCGTAATAAAAAACTTTTAGGAAATCTATAAATTGAATTTCTAATATGGCGAGCGCACCTGAATGGAGATTTGATATAAAATTCAGAGCTTAGAATCATTATTTTGAATTCATAGAAGTTTCTTCTTACACAAATCTATATTTAGAATTTGTCCTAAAACCTGAAGATTACTGATGAAAAGTTCTCAAACTTCCAGATGTGACGTTTCTGCATGAGTTCTCATATTTTTGAGAAATTAAGCGTTTTACTTTTTGAACTCAGCAAAACGATTCCTTCTAAGGTGCTCTACAGGCCGTGTTTTGGAGCCGGCTTTAAATAAATAGATTCAGTCAGTATTTTATTGCTCTGAACGAAAAGGGCGAAATCATAGCGACTTTCCAGATCGTTTCTCGAGGGGCTATTCGGTCTTCCAATCGAATATTTTTATAGGAGCGATGTTAGAAAATGAACAGTAATCGAAGATAGAAATTTCGCAGAAATGAATTTCTTTACCACTTTATTTATTTCGGTTGGAATAAAGGTATTTATTTTAAGTGCAAAGTATGTTTTGAAGCTAAAATTTCATTCTATTTACGAATTGTATGGCGTAGAAAGATTGTTACTCGGTCGCATAAAAATAGTACCAAAAATGAACGGGCGATTTTACAAAGATATAGAAGTTCTCACAAAATTGTACCGAATCTAGAATTGTCGGCTTTTTTGAAGAAGATTCCATATTCTAACTTTGGAAACAAGCTTATTGCGATATTCTTTTCATACGTCCGAGTAGTAACTCTAGGAAGGTCATACAATCAACTCGGTGCAATAGAATCCGAGCTTCATCCTTATAAGATTTATTTTCCGGATTATGGAAAAAAAGTTCGAAGGGGAATTGGCAACTCACGGAAAATACAAGTCCATACAAGGCTAGAATTATTGCGAGAAATGTCACCCGTGGTTCCATGTTTTCAAGGATGTACTTTGGAAATGATTTTAGCCTTACTTTTTGCTTCAGTATGTAACCTTTGTTTAGGATTCTACGTTTTATTCGTTGCCCGTTAAGGAAGGCGGTTCTTTGATTTGTCCTTTGCGTCTTTTTTGGAATATGAAGCGCACTTTTCGCAGGAGCCGAGACAATTTTTTGGACGTGAATTCTAACAATCCCTATGATCATCACCCTATTGATAGAAAATCAGAAACAAGTCTTGAAACAATAAATAAAGAAACAAGGTCAAGCTGGTAACTAAAGCGTCTCGCTTCTATTGGCGTTCGACGAGTTCTTATTTTACCCTTGTAAGAATCATACCTTTATCGATGGAAATAAGCGAGTAGCTACTGATATTTCTATATTTAAATGGAGTTGAAATCGAAGATCAAGAAGACTCATTGTATGAGTTTACGATTGGAGTCGCTGACGGTATTGTTTCATTAGAGAGTATTATAAGAACTTTAGAAAGACCATAAGCTATCTCAAAAATATCTTAGAATGATTAGAATCGGCGTTTTAAGCAACGATAAAATATTTTTGAGATGGCTTCCAGAGTTTTACTTTAGACAAAATGGCGCCCCTTCCGGGCTTGAAAACCGTGGGTTAGATGCGAGCATTTACCACAAAACAAGAAAACCAACAGAAGGAACTAAGAGCTTGTCCGTTCAGAGGACTGAGGACAGACGAACTTCGCTTCGCTCGTTCTAGACGGAGGACAGAAAGAAACGAGGGAGATAGTACATCAAGAATTTAGAATGCAGTTTGCGGAGACAAAAAAGAAAAGATCAGAATCCCGTATTTAACGAGCAATTCAAAGGAAATATTGAAAGAGCAACAAATAAAATAGGAAGAAGTACAGATCAAGAAATTCATCAATCGGTTAA
>NZ_QAJG01000004.1:175000-220121 GCF_003046425.1 Leptospira borgpetersenii serovar Javanica | reverse complement strand
GTAAAAAGCCTCATTCTTGTCGGAACACTTGAAAAATATCAGTTTTTGATCCTTATGATCCCAAAAGCCTTCTTAATTTGTGGGTAACGTTATGGCTTTTTATGGATCGCTCGATAGGAGTTGAGCAGCGCTTTCGTTTGAAAAACTCAGTTGAAGCGCTTTTTACGAAAGCGTTTCAATTATGAAATTTAGGAGCGATTTGCCCAAACTTTTTTATATCGAATTCGCGTTAAATTAAGGGAACTTCTATAAAACAGATTTTAAAATTCTTGAATGTCGTAAAACAGGAATTTCGCATAGGAATTCTTTATAACGTTCTGTTATTTCTTGGTTTTATAGAGATTTCCTTAAGGTGAGTACAAAAAAAGTTTACTATGAATATAAAAAACAAAATGTAAGACAACACAAATAAAATGAAGTTCTATAAAGTGATATTTTGCGGATATTTATACGTTTTTAAACTCATTTACTTACTACGGACTTCTTCGTAAAGCTTCCAAATACTCCAGTCCTCCGGTTGAAAATCCAATTTGCTGAGGAACAGATTTCCGAGTTCCGTCTCACAAACGATTCGATCGTCACCCGTTAAAAAAACACGTTCACAAAGAACCGGAAGATTTTGACTTTTCTTTGCAGGCCCCCAGAGATGAACTTTTCCAGAATAACCGGATAAGAACTCGTTCTTTTTGGACAATTTCCAGGGATTAATTTCTTTTCGGCTCACGGTAAAAAGTTTTGTAATAACCGGTTTACCCTTGGATGAAAAATTAATTCTTCTAAGATGTAATTTTCCAATCTCTCCGCCGATGTAGTAAGCGCTCTCTCCATTACCGTAGTATAAAATCGGACTGAGAATATCTTTATCGATCTTCTCAACCGTTTTTTGAGAAGGATGAAACCAATACAAATTATATGCTCCCGCGTTTCCCGAAAAAATCAAAAAAGAATTTCCGGAAGGGTACATGAGAAAACGCGTTTTTAAATTAGGAAAAGGGGATATAATTTTTTCCTTCTTTAAAAGCAGAACCGGCTTTCTAGGTTCTATGGTTTTTTCCTCGTAAAGATTATCATCCACAAAGTAATAAATTTTTGAACCATCGGGTAGGATGGATCCTCGGTTCCTACAAGAAACTTGAGCGCCGGATTCATAAAAAAGACTCGAATCTTTTAAAGAAATTGCAACATATCTGCAACCTCCGGAAGCCTGCATCGTATATTCCACCAAAGCGTAATTCGCGTTTTGAGAAAGAGAAAGATTGGAAGGAATCTGATCCAAACTTCTGGAATTATTTTCCCCTGCCGAAAGGTCCTGAAAAAAAATTTTCTGATCCTCGGTCCAAACGAGTTTCAGGCGATCATTGGAAAATTCTATAATTCGAGCCGAATCCGGAACTTCCTTTGAAAGAAGTTCGTCCCTTTCTTTCGGAGATTGAAGTTTTTCCTTGAGCCTTTCGGAAGCTTTTTCATATTTTTCCTGTTCGACGAGTTCTTGGATCTCTTCGACGAAAGTTTCGTGACTGCTTTTGCAGAAATTGAAACAAGAGATTGTAAACAAAATTAAGACCGCATTTTTTTTAGACAAAAAACCTAACGCGATTTTATTTTTTAAAATAAATTCAAATTTCATAATATATATAGCTTATCCCGAAAATTCTTTATTTACGCCGAATACGTTAAACGGCATTATATAAGAACCTGTCCAGTCCCAGTTTTTTCCGTAAGAAAAAACCGGGACTGGACAGAACCTTGCAGCTTGATTTTCTGACAAAGTAGAAACCTAAAGCCGCGTTCGCTCCCTAAAGGTCGCTTGACGGGTTTTAGGACGCGCTGTAAGTATTTTTGAGGTAAATTTTAAAAACTTCTTTCAGACCTATTCTTTAAATCGATCCGTAAATTCCAATTCCTTTTGAAAAAGCTCGGAGGCCTTTCTTCCGGTGGTTTTCATATCCAAGAATGAAATTCCTCCGTTTAGAATCGCACCGATATAAGGAAGCCAAGCATATTTCGAATGGGAATTTCCATTCTTACGAAAGAATCTCCATCCGAGATGAAATCCAATCGAACGAAAGACTTCCAACGAAGCCGGTCTAACAAGTATCCTACTGCCCACGTCTCTCACGATGGATCGAATCAAAGCGTGATTTTTATCCGGAAAAATGCAATAGCTCATGATTTCCGGCGATACTTGAGATTCTTTTCCGTAGAGCGCGGCTATATCTTTGACGAGATGGCCTTGAATTCTATAAAATAGAATCATTTCGGGTAATAGGGTAAGATATCCGAAATTTCTTTTTGGAATCGAAAGTCCAAAACTGATCACTCCGGTTCGGATCGAAGCTTTTTGAATACATTCTTGAATCAGATCGGATGGATCGCCCACGGTTTTACCGAACGGACTTCGATAATTCCGGAGATCAGTCAGTAAGGATAGAAATCGTTCAGAAAAAACTTCTGCGACGGAAATATGGTTTTCCATAGAGTGCGTTGATTTATAAAGGAAAGGTCGAGTTCATTCAATGATAGACAGACTTGAAAAAATACAAGAAAAATACCTTCGAATCAGCGAAGAGTTAAATTCGGCTAAAGACCCATCTTCACTTAAGAGCCTTTACAAGGAAAGATCCAGACTAACCTCTCTTTATCTCAAAGTGGAGGAATATCTCAAAATTTACAAAGATAAAAAAGATGCGGAAGAATTGATTCCGTCCGAAAAGGACGAGGAAATGCATTCTATGCTCAAAGAAGAAATTCGTCGAGCGAGCGAGAAATTGGAGGAATTGGAAAAAGAACTCGAAATTCTACTTTTAACTCCCGATCCGAATTCAGGAAAAAACATCCTTGTGGAAATTAGGGCTGGAACCGGTGGAGAAGAGGCCGGTTTATTTGTGGCGGATCTTTTTAGAATGTATTCTAAATTTGCAGATAAACAAAAAATCAAGAGTGAAATCATCGATTCTGCTCCCACCGGAATCGGCGGATTGAAAGAAATTATTTTCGCATTGGAAGACGAACGGGCTTATGACCTTTTCAAATTTGAAGGTGGTACACATCGGGTTCAAAGAATTCCAAGTACCGAATCCGGAGGAAGAATCCATACAAGCGCGGTGACTGTCGCGGTTCTTCCCGAAGCGGATGAAGAAGAAATCGAAATCAATGAAAACGATCTTCGGATTGATGTATATCGTTCCTCCGGAGCAGGCGGTCAGCACGTAAACACAACCGACTCTGCAGTTCGAATCACCCATATTCCAACCGGAGTTGTGGTTGCTTGTCAGGATGAAAAATCCCAGCATAAAAACAAAGCTAAGGCACTGAGGATTTTAAGCGCGAGAATTCTCGAGAAACAGACCGAAGATAAAAAACAGGCTTCGGATGCGATCAAGAAACAAATGATAGGAAGCGGAGATCGCTCCGAACGAGTAAGAACCTACAACTTTCCTCAAGGAAGGTGCACTGATCACAGAATCGGATTCACAAGTCATAACCTTTCCGCGATCATGGAAGGGGATCTGGAAGAACTGATCGGAGCTTTAACCGAAGAAGACAGAGCCCGAAAAATTTCAGAAACACAAGTCCATTGAGAGTTTTCGGTCGAATTTAGGGGTTGAAAAATCGACGATCGATCCCGGAGTAGAATCAATAGAAATGTTACAAGAAATCAACGAACCTCATCGAACACTTTGCGGGGAAAGAATTCCCTTTGAGAATATTCACGCAGTTTCTGTAAGTCTTCCCCAATTGTCGGACGTGATCGGTTACGAAGAAAAAAGAACAGAAACCCTTTCTAGATTGAAATCGGGTTATCCTAGATTTGTCGCGCATTCCTATATCGCGAGAATTTTAGACTACAATCGAGAAACGAAAAAAATAGATACTCCTCAGTTCATCGTATCTTCCCGAAAAGCGGCAAATACAATCGTTCAAAAATTCTCGATTCAAAAACATGAAATTTTCGAAGATGAAGGAATCGTAACCTTAGTGATTCCGAACTTGAAAAATTTAGAAAAAGAAATTCTTTCTTTTATTCAACATACCGGATGTCTTGCATCTTCCAGAATGGCGGAGGATTTCCTTTTAAAGAAAGGAATTCTACGGGAAATTTTCAGAGAGAAAGTCGAGAAAGAAAATCCGGTTCAAAAAATTCTATCCACGTTATCTTCTTTCTATGGAGATCTAAATCCTGAAATTCTTCTTTCCGTTTCAGGTATGAACGGAGTCTATTCCGCTTTTGAAGCCTTAGATCGTATCCAAAGAAACAAAGGAAAAACGATCTGGATTAGATTGGGTTGGCTTTATGTGGATAATATTAGAATTTTAGAAAAATATACGAAAGACTCCTACGTGATCCATAACGCGATGGATCTGGAAAATTTAGAACAATTCCTAAGACAAAACTCGGAACAAGTTGCGGGGATCATCACCGAGTGTCCCACAAATCCCCTTCTTTTAGTTCCTAACTATGAAAAATTAAAATCCATCGTGGATCAATATCGAATTCCATTGATTGCGGATATTTCCGTCGCGGGTTCGGCGGTGATCAACGTTCTTCCTTACGTGGACGTCGTCGTGGAAAGTTTAACCAAGTTCGCCTGCGGAAACGGAGATCTCATAATGGGATCCGTCATTTTAAACAAAGACTCACATTGGTTTTCCGAAATTTTTTCGATGTGTAAAGAATCAATCGAAGCGCCGTATCTCAGAGATTGCGAAAGGCTCGCCTACGAAATCCAAGGATACGAGGAAAGAGTTCTTAAGATCAGTGCGAATGTTAAAACACTCGCAGAATATTTTTCACAACAGCCGGGTATTAGAAACGTATTCTGGACGGGTTCTTCCAAAAATTTCGAAAAGATCACGAGACTTTCGGGCATACAGGCGGGAGTTTTATCGATTGAACTTTCGATTCCATTAGAAAAGTTTTATGATCGACTGGCTCTATTGAAAGGACCAAGTTTCGGAACTGAGTTTACTCTCAATATGTTATATGTTTATCTGGCTCATTACGAATTAGTAACTCAGGAGGAAGGAAGAAAATTCCTAAAAGAAAATGGACTGGATCCAAACTTGATTCGAATCTCTGTTGGTATCGAAAGCCCGGATCTTCTGATTCAAGAATACAAGAAAGCCCTCAAAACTTAAGTTTTTGCTCGGAGCAAATTTCGAACTTCGCACCGACTTTAGAAGGCAGCAAAAGAAACGTATAAAATAAGTTATAAATTTAAGAATACTTAAAGTACGTCTCAAAACTGCTTTCTCTAGAAGCGGCATTACCGCGATCCTGTCATCAATCCTCTGAATGCGGGACTCCTCTACAAATTTACTGAATGGTTGTAACTGATTTCTTTCAAGGTTTGGGACAAGTTCTTATTTAATCACGGACATTCTACTCAACGCGGGTTACAGAATCGATATGACTGAAGAGAATCATTATTAAGAAAATGCTTCAGCAGAAAGAATCAATAAAACTTTTAAATTCGAATTATATAATACTTTCGGTAGTTTTAAGGAAGTGCGGTACGCTACCGATTGAACCGTTTTTTTACAACAATAGAGTTGCCCAAAAATTAATTTTCCATCCATTTCTGTTTCATGAAAACGATCGATTGAAGCAGTTTTATTAATCTGAGTTATGGAATTTTTCAACAACTCCAATGTTTAAATTCGTCAGCGTTTAGGCTTTTTTACTTCTCATTTCGTTTATCAAATAGCCTGATTTTGGGGCTTTACATACGATTCTTTTTTGCAAACCGGAAAATCTTTTAAATTAAATTGACCGCAAGAGGAATATGAATTTTAAACTGTGTTCCCCTTTTGGAATCGGATGAAAAATCGATTTTACCGCCCAGTTGTCTCACGAGTATATTTACAAGTTTTAGTCCTAGAGAGTTGGAATCTTCCAAATCAAAACCGAAAGGCATACCGATCCCGTTGTCCTCGATTCGCATTTCCAAATTTTCATCCAATTTGGAAAGTGTAATCCTTAGCTCCGGTTTTCTTGTAATCGATTCTCCTTCCGGAAAAGCATATTTTAGAGAATTTGAAACTAATTCGTTGATAATCAATCCGATCGGAATCGCACGATTGATAGTGATATCCAAAGATTCCAATACGGTTACCAATACAACCGAATCGGATTTTCCATAAACTTGGAAAAGTTGATTCAAAAGTTTTTCGATATAAACGGAATATTGAATTTTCCCCAAATTCTCCGATTGATATAGTTCCTCGTGAATCATAGACATTGTTCTGAGTCGATTTTGGCTTTCTATAAAAACGGAAAGGCTCTGTTTATCCTGAACATAATCAGACTGCATGGATAGTAATGAGGAAATTACTTGAAGATTGTTTTTCACTCTGTGATGAATTTCTTTTAACATAACCTCTTTTTCATCCAGAGAAAGCTGCAATTTCCTTTCCGCGGACTTGATCTCCGTAAAATCAAGAAGAGTCACAATCACGCTCGAAAGAGAAGATTCAAATCCCGGTGGAACAGACCAACGAATTTTGATATTCAGCCTCGTATTGTCGTAAACCCTAAAATCGACTTCGACTTCGTAAAAATAAGATTTTTCACGAATCTTCCGCAAAACTCTCCTGAAAACCTTGAAGTTATCCTGACTAAAAAAAAGTTTCCAATTTTTATAAACCGCATCCGCGGATTCGACTCTTAATAAGTTTACTGTTTCTTGATTGACACCGATCACTTGTATAGAGTCAAAACAAAGCCGAACGAAATCAGGATGAGTTTCTGCGTAATCTGAAAAAGCATCTCCTTGAATATCAAAAGGAAGACTATCTAAAATTTGTTTAAGTTGGGAATAATCCGCCTCAATGATCGCAACGGGAAGATGTTCAAACAATCCCATGTATCGAATCTGACTTTTTTCAAGAGCCGCTCTTGCCTCATTTTTCTCTTGAATTTCTTCCCGAAGAATTTCGTTGGAACGCAAAAGTTCGTGAGTCCTTTCTTCAACCTTTTCTTCCAAACTTTGATGGGAAATTCTAAGCTGATTTTCCGCTTCCTTTCTTTCGTTCACCATGCTCGCAATGAGCAGACTTGTGATCGACAATACTGCAACAAAGAATTGAAGGAGAATATTAGACGCATTCGTGGATTCCCCGTAGAACTGTGGGGATTCCAAAACCATTCCCAAAATTGCAATAATAGAAGAAAGAACGACAGCCAAACTACTGGCCCTTTCTCCCAATCGAAATGCGGACCACAGAATCAACGGAACTAAAACATAGGCTAACGGATAACCGAAGGAAGAAATCGACGTAATAAAACCAAAAGAAGCAAGAGAAAAGAATACGATCAAAAGAAACAACACCGTGGATTCTAAAAATTCTTTCCATCGAGGTATTTTATAATAACCTTGAAACCAAAAAAGAATAAACGGAGTTCCGATATAAACTCCGAGTGTGTCTCTAATCCACCAAGTCAACCAGCTTTGGCGAATTAAGGAAAACTCAATCTTTCCTAAAAAATACATCGAAGCCACAGAACCCATTGAGCTGATGATACATACAATCGCTTCGAGAAAAATAAAAAGAAATACGAACTGAGTACGATCTGAGATTCTGTATTTGGGAATTCTACCGGAAAGAACGACCTTGCCTATATAACTTTGAAGCGCGGAAAAAAGACCGATCAGAAAACTAAGATATAAATTTTTCCCGATGTCGATCCATACTCCAGATGATAAATCCATTCCTGAACTAGAAAGGAAAGAAGCTAAAAAAATCCCGAAAATTGCACAGTTTCCCAAAAGCAAAGTAAGACCAAGTGCGACTCCCGAAGCAAGCCAAATCGGAGAAGTATAGCCCGGATAAATCAAGTCGTCTCTTCCAATTTGTGTGGAAAAGTAATAGATAAACCCGGAAATAAAAACAATTCCCGAGGTTCTTATAATTCTTTTGAAACGAAGAGACAAAATCATTAATCCAATTAAGTTTGTTTTATGATAATCGAAGAACTCATATTCTCTGGCCAGCCCTTTATGATTTTCGACGAAGGATTCCATCCTTTCGGAAAAATTATCTTCCGCAATCCCATTAAAACGATCGAGGCATATTGTTTCGATACATTGTCAACTTCTTTGAACGAAATAAACGATTGTTTAAAACAAGGGTATTACGTAGCGGGTTTTATTTCTTATGAAGTAGGTTATTTTTTCTTCAATATGAATTGGAAAAAAACTGAGACAGGTTTACCAATTTTATATTTTGCAGTTTTCCAAAAACCCGAAAAGCTCCCAGAAATTCAAACGGGACTTTCACAAAATTACGGCTTTTATATTTCTTCGATGCCGAATCATGAGAATTATATTCAAAGTTTGGATACCATCCGAACTAAACTTTATCAAGGAGAAATTTATCAGATCAATTATACAGATAAAATTTTTTTCGATTTCGAAGGAGATACATTATCATTTTATAAAGTACTATCCCAAAGGCAACCGGTTGCTTACGGTTCCTGGATTCGATTCCGCGATATAGATATACTTTCCTTCTCACCGGAACTTTTCTTTGAGAAAAAAGGAACAACGCTCGTTACCAAACCGATGAAAGGAACGTATCAAAGAGGTAAATCCGAAAAAGAAGATGAGAAAAACATTCAAATTCTTCTGAATTCCGAAAAAGAAAAAGCGGAAAATCTGATGATTACGGATTTGATGCGGAACGATCTTGGGAAAATCAGTAAAAAAGGAAGTGTTCAAGTTCCAGCCTTGTTTTCCATAGAAAAGTACAAAACGATCCTTCAAATGACGAGTACGATTCGATCCGAACTCTCAGATTGGGTCGAATGGAAGGATATTTTCAGAGAACTTTTTCCGGGTGGATCCATTACCGGCGCTCCGAAATTTGGAGCAATGCAATTGATCCAACAATTGGAAAAGTCAAGAGGAATTTATACAGGCGCGATCGGAGTCATTGAACCCGATCAAAACGCGGTTTTTTCGATCGGAATCCGAACTTTGGAATTAAAAAAGGGAAAAGGGAATATCGGAATCGGTTCCGGAATCACGTGGGATTCCGATCCCGAAAAAGAATGGCTTGAAATTCTAGAAAAAGCGAAATTTTTCACAGAAGCGCCGCAAGGATTTTTCCTTTTCGAAACAATACTTTACAAAAATGGAATATTCTACTTTCTAAAAGAACATCTGGAAAGAATCAAAAAATCCGCCAAGATTTTTCAATTCCCCTTCTCAAAAAAAGAATGGGACACTTCTCTAAAACAAATTGCCTCAATTTCTCCCGGCCCGAGCTCATACCGAATCAAAATCAGCCTAAATCCTCTTGGAAAATTTCATTTCGAGTCGCACAAACTCTCGAAATTTCGGAAAGAAGGTATTTTACAAATCAGTGAAATTGAAATCGATTCTTCCTCGGAGTTTAGAAAGCATAAAACAAATTTGAGGGAAATATACGATCGAGAAGGAAAACGTTCCAGAGACGCAGGTTATATCGACACTTTATACTTAAACGAAAAAAAGGAAATCACCGAAGGAAGTATCAGTAATATCTTCGTAAAAATCGGAGATTCGTATTTTACTCCTCCGATTTCTTCAGGAGTTCTTCCCGGCATTTTTCGAAATCGCCTTTTAAAACGAAACGGGTTTTACGAGAAAACTCTTTCTTTGGACGACTTACAACGATCAAACTCGATATTTCTATGTAACTCTCTCCGAGGAATCTTGAGAGTGAAAGAAGTTCACAAACCTAAAAAAGAATAACGTAGAAATCTAGTTGCGAAAACCAAAAAGAGTCCTAAACTTTCAAACATGAGAACTTTTCTTGGAATCTCAATTCCGGAAGAAGTGAAAGAAGAACTAACCTCAATTTGTTACGGTCTTCCCGATGTACGATGGGTTTTAAAAGAAAATTTCCATATTACTTTAGTTTTTTTAGGCGAACAATCCAACGAACAGGTAGACACTTTATCCGAATTTTGTTCACAGATTTCCTTTCCGGAATTTGATTTAAACCTAAAATCCGTAGGAACTTTTGGAAAACAAAAATCCCCTTCGATTCTTTTCACGGCTTTAAATTTTTCCCCGGAACTTTTACAACTTCAAAAAACTTTAGATTCCGGCGTTCGTAGACTTGGTCTTTTTCCGGATCGACAAGAATATCATCCTCATCTTACGATCGGTCGTTTTAAAAATGCGAATGGGACAAGAATACTAGCGTATTTAGAAGAATTTGCCGGTTTTACCTCTTCGTATTTTAGAGTTTCCGAATTTCATATCTATTCATCCAAAACTTTTTCAAACGGGCCGGTCTATTTCATTGAAGAATCTTTTTCGCTTTTACCGTCTTACAAAAATAATAAGAGGCCCGAATCATAAAAGACACGAAAAGTTGTAAAATGATAGGGAATAAGCTTGAAAGATTTTTCTGATTTTTTTCGAAACCCTCATATTTGGGATCGCGAGATTGTCGCAGTGGGTGGGGATCTTTCTCCGGAACGACTTTTATACGCCTATAAAAATGGAATTTTTCCTTGGTCGGATCAGCCAATTCTTTGGTATTGTTTGGACCCGAGAGGAATTTTCGATCTCAATAAACTTCATATTTCAAAACGGTTGAAAAGAAAAATCAATCAAAAGCGCTATACGATCACTTTCAACCGAGCCTTTGAACAAGTTATGCGCTGTTGTGCATACCGTCCCGGTGAAGAAACCTGGATCACGGATCTTTTCATCAAAAGTTACACCGAATTTCACAAATTAGGTTATGCTCATTCCATAGAAGTTTGGGATGAAAACGGAAATTTGGGGGGTGGGGTCTATGGAGTTGCAATTGGAAATTTTTTTGCAGGCGAGTCCATGTTTTCTTTCATTTCAGATTTCGGGAAAATCGGACTCTTTCATTTATTTGAAGCCCTAAAAAAAGATCAATTCACATTGTTCGATACCCAGCAACTAAACATTGTTACCCTATGTTTGGGGGCTTACCAAATTCCAAAAAAAGAATATCTTAGACGTTTGGAATCTGCCGTTGCTTCCGGTAAAAAATGGAACCCTCTACGTACGGTTTTCTAAAAAACGTATTTACATTTTTGCTAAGGGTGTTGGACTTCTCCAATCATTCTATTCAATAGGAAATTTACCAATGACCCTTTTTAAGAAAATTCTTGTACAACTTTTGATCGTCGCGATAGCTTTAACCGGATTCTCAGGACTGATCGCAGAAGAACCTACTACAGAAACCCCGAGTGAGCAAACTGAAAGCCCAAAAGAAACTAAATCCGAAAAAAAAGGAAAAAAAACTAAAAAGTCAAAAAAAGCTAAAAAGGCGAGAAAATCGAAAAAGTCTAAGAAAGAAAAAGCAGAAAATAAAAAAGAAGAAGACGCCCCTGCTTCCGAATCTTCTGCACCTGCCGGTGAAGAGCAATAATTCTTCCTCCGTCTATCTTTTCTAAGATAGACGGATTTTCTTTTTGCACCGCACCCTTCAAACCATTTCTAAAATTTGATTGACTCTCTCAATTTTCCTCATAGTTTAACCCAGCCTTTTAATTGGAAATCATTCCGGTAAAATCTCAACTGAAGAGGAATTGAAAATGTATAAAAATCTCGCGGATATGTTCATACAATCCACCGAGCAATATGGAGATCGACCTGTATTTTGGAGCAAAGGAGAAGATAAGGAATTTTATCCTACTTCTTATAAACAGTTATACGACATAGGAATCGCACTTGCGGAAGCCCTCATCCAAATGGGATTGAAAGCAAGAGAACACGTAGGTGTATTGGCGGATAATAGGCTTGAGTGGATGATCACGGACTATGCCGTCCAATTTTGTGGCGCAGCTAACGTTCCTAGAGGAGTTGACGTCACCGAATCCGAGTTAGAATACATCATTCAACACTCAGAAGCGAAGATCGTTTTCATCGAAAACGATAAGATGTTTGAAAAGTTCAACAAGGTTAAATCAAAACTTCCTAAAGTGGAAACAATCGTTATCATGGATAAGTCCTCCACCGCAAAAGGAAAAAACATTCATAAAATTTACGATCTAGTCGAGGAAGGAAAAGCACTCAGAGCGAAAGGAAGCAGAAAAGCGGAAAAAAGAATCGAAGACATCAAACCGGAGGATCTTTTTACCCTCATTTATACTTCCGGAACCACAGGAATGCCGAAAGGTGTTATGCTCATGCATTCCAACATGGTGCACCAAATGATTCATGTGGTACCGATGCTTCTGACGGATACCAAGCCTACGAACAGCATGCTTTCCATATTGCCGATTTGGCATATATTTGAAAGGGTAAACGAATATGGGGCCATTTCAAGAGGTATTCAAACGTATTATACGAAAGTGTCCGATCTCAAAAACGATCTGACGAAAGCAAAACCCTCTTTTATGGGTTCTGCTCCCCGTGTTTGGGAAAACGTTTATACCAACATCTACAATAAAGTAAACGATCCGAAACAAACACCTCCACTCAGGAAATTCTTGTTTAAACTCGCTTACTTTTTTTCGAAACACTACAACGCTTCCAGAAGATTTTTGAACGGATTGGAAGTGGATTATGAGAATAGAAGTATCCTGAAGTCCATTGCAATTGGAACTAAATCTCTAATTGTTCTTTTGCTAACGGGGCCTTTTACGTTAAGTGCTATTGCCATTTTGGCCTATTTAGCTCTTCCCACTTATGGAGTTCGCCTTCCCGGCTGGTTTTTCTTTACAATCGCCGGTTTGGGATTGATCTTCAATGCAAAAACTTTGGACGCGATCGTTCTTTCTAAAATCCGCGCTGCGACCGGTGGAAGATTGAAAGGATCGTTATCCGGCGGTGGAGCCTTACAATCGCACGTAGATAATTTCTTCAATGATATCGGAATGCTCGTTTTGGAAGGATACGGTATGACCGAAACAAGTCCCGTAATTTCAGTTAGGCCTTTCGCAAAACCGATCATCGGCTCCGTGGGTTTTTTGGTTCCTAAGTCCGAACTAATGATCAAAGATGAAAACGGTAATATATTAACACATATTAACGATAAATTCGAAGTTCTCGCAGGTAAGTTAGGGCAAAAAGGAATCGTTTTTGTAAAAGGACCTCAAGTGATGAAAGGTTATTACAAAGATCCGGAAGTCACTAAAAAAACCATTGTGGACGGTTGGATGAATACCGGAGATATAGGATTCATCAACTTCAAAAAAACTCTTACGTTGACTGGAAGAGCCAAAGACACCGTAGTATTGTTAGGTGGGGAAAACGTCGAGCCGGTTCCGATTGAGAACAAAATGGACGAGTCTCCTTTCATCAAACAATCTATGGTAATTGGCCAGGATAAAAAGGTTCTCGGGGCAATCATTGTTCCCGATATGGAACACTTAACTTTTTGGTGTAAAGAAAATGGAATTGATTCTTCCAAAATCGACGAGTTGATCAAAAATCCTAAGGTAATCGAATTCTACAAAAAAGAAGTTCGTAACTATAACAGTACAAAAACGGGTTTTAAATCTTTCGAGCAAGTTCAACATGTAATTCTCGCCAAAAAACCTTTCGAAGTAGGTGACGAATTAACAAACCTTCTGAAGATGAAACGCCACGTAATCACTGAAAAATACAGCAAAGAAATTAAAAAAATCTACGATAAGGACTAAAATTTCTCTGCCGCAAAAAACAAAAGGTTCGAAGTCTTTAACTACTTCGAGCCTTTCGTTTTTTTTATCCTACCAAAGAACTCTTGAAGCTTCAAAAAGTATTGACTTGTTGCAACTTCTTTAAGTTTTAAAGCTCTATGGATATAATCTTTCCGGGCGAAAATGAAAATCCGTTTTTATTGTTTTGGGTTTTTATTTTCTTAAGCGGTCCCACTTTGGGAATTTTAATAGGAATTTTAACTCGATTCGAAATGGGTTTCGTAATCGGAACGTTTATACCTGCTTTGATCGGCTTTGTTTTTGCATTTCAATATCATCAAGAATACAAAATGCTTACGCACCCTGGCTCTAATCTATATCAAGGCAAAGTGATCGACGTTGAATATCCGAAATACGACGCAAAAACGTCAGACACAATTTCCAAACCACCGTCTGAGCCCGTTATTCGGTTTATCACAAATAAAAATAGAGTACTCGTTTTCCATGGTGGTCCCCGAGATGATGGGGAATATAAAATCAATTACCAAGTTGCAATCTTATACGATACTTCAAATAACAAAGTCATATGGACTTACAATGTATCCATGCTAAAAATTAGAGCTCTTGTCTTAATGGTAATTTCAACTTTCCTATTTATTATCGGACAAATTCCTGGTATGGAAATAATCACAGATATTGCAAGGGATCTAAAAGCGACACGAAAAAAAAAATATGCAAATCCCAACAAAAATGTTAGAGGAACTCTTTCTATTATTTGGGAAAATCTTTTAAATGAAAATAGAAATTTGCCAATCGAAAAAGAGAGAGAAATTTCACCACAGCTTAAAAGTTTAAACTCTAAACTTATTCCCATATTTAATATTCTACTCTTCCTCAGTCTTGTAATACCTGGTTTTTTCGATAATCTTCATTTAGGAATATCAATAGGATATGGACTTTTCTCTTCTAGCATCTTAGGTATGATTATAAGAGAACTTTTTAATCCGAATAGATCTCTACAATTGTGTTACGGATTATTCTTATTTTGGATCATAGTATCGACTATACTTTTTGCAATGCGGGCTTGAAATTACTAAAACTTTTGGTAACGTGAGTTTGATGTAAGAAAGTTTGGGAGAATCGTTCGCAAACTCTATAATTGAAACGTTTTCGTAGAAAAGCGTTTCAATTGAATTTTCCTGAACTCAGTGCTACTTTCCTATGATTCTTGTATCAAGCCTTCCGTAATTTTTTTACATAAGACCATAAAGTTTAAGCTTATCGAGCGATTCATAAAGAGCGAGATACTTTGTTTCCTTCACGGTCGATCTTGTTAATCCACCACACATTGGTTTGCCGTGGCTGATTTGGATTCATTTACGGACCGGATCTATGCCTGCAGAGCGACCCCACAAGTTGAATTGAAGTAGTAAGAATCTAAAACGTATATTTTTCCAAGTATTCCGACAAGAACGAGACTTTTTACTTGCAAAAAGTATGATTTTGTGATAAAGAAAAATCTCCCAAATCTTCCCACCGCCTCGTTTTGCGACCCTTAGGGAGCAATGCGGCTGAGTTTCCCCTCCACCCAAAAAAACTCAATGCATCGCTTCCTATGGGTCGCTCTGCAGGGTCGAGCCTGTTTCACAGAGGATTGTCGGAATTACGACAAGATCCAAGTAGTAATTGTGGGATAGAGAGCGTTATACCTCAAATTCAGGGAATGAGATTTTTAAGCGACCGACAGAGTGATCACTTTATTAGCGCTCGACGGGTTTTGGGATAAGTTTTTTTGTTAAAGCCCTTTACAAAACGATTTTATGGCGTATAAATTTAAAACTTTCAGGAAAAGTTTTAAATTTGATGGTTTAAAATCATCATTTCATTGAGCGTTTATTAGATGTAGATTGCAAGGTTTTGCGGTTTAATGAAAATGAATTTAATCTTGGAAAGCTTGGGGCAAACAAGCTTTTTAAGGTCAAATTCTAGTGAAGTACCGGGGTATGATTTAACGTCTTATCTTTTCCCGCGGCGTAAGATTGTTCAATTGCCGCGTGTAAGTATTCTTTCGCAAGTCGAATGGCTTCGGCCAATTTCTCACCTCTCGCTAAATAAGAAGTAATTGCTGAAGAATATGTACATCCGGTTCCGTGCGGATAAAATCCGTTTACGAACGGTTTTTCAAATTTGGAGATACTTTTCCCGTCGAACAGAATATCGAGTGCGACTTCTTCGTTTTGTAAATGACCCCCCTTTAAAAGAACAGGAACTTTAAATTTTTCGAATATTGCTTTTGCAAAATCCGGCATTTCTCGACTTTTACTGATTTTTTTTCCGGTGAGAATTTCCGCTTCGTCCAAATTGGGGGTAATTAAATCTGCAAGAGGGATCAACTTTGTTAGCAAAATGTCAATCGCCGATTCTTGTAAAAGTTTAGAACCCCTTGTAGAAACCATCACGGGATCAATCACGAGTGAAAAGTTTTTTTCGGTATTCTTTCTATTTGAAAGAAGATAACTCGTTTTTTCTATGATGGCCGTAGAAAACAACATTCCAGTCTTGATTGATTTTACAGGGAAATAGTCTAAGACAGCTAAGATTTGTTTTTCTAAAAAATCTGCATTCACTTCTAAAATTCCCGTAATACCTGAAGGGTTCTGCGAAGTAAGACAAGTGACTGCGGAGGTTCCGAATGTGTCCAATGCGGTGAATGTTTTTAAATCTGCTTGAATTCCGGCACCCCCTCCTGAATCGGAACCTGCGATGGTCAAAGTGACCGGTTTAATTTTTTGAGCCATTGATAGATTTTTATACCATGTGATTTTTTTATAAGAACTTGTCCCAAAACCTGAAAAGAGATCAGCACAATCATTTCATAAGCTCGCAATAGAGCGTGAGAATTCCCGCAGATCATGTTCCTTAGACAGTTTATCGGTTTACAAAGAGACCTATTGTTGGAACGCTCCCGTAGGAGTTCCTACATCGAGGTTTTGGGACAAGTTTTAAATATATTCTATTTAAAGTCTGTCCTAAAATTGTCTTCCGTGGGAGCGGCATTGCCGCGACACCGTCATTGGTTCTCTGAATGTGGAAATTTCTACGTTTTATTGCGAACTTTCTAAAAATTTTAAAAAAGTAGTAATTTCCATAGATTACTTCTTGTTTAGTTAGTTTACGGATTTTGAATACTTTTTTGATAGATCGTTTCTATAGTAATCCCCGCATCTTCGCTACATTCTGTTTTTAATACGACAAAACGATCTATTATCTTTTTAATCGAACTCGGTTCCCGAACAAGTTTTTTCTTTTTTTATGAGCAAATTTTTCCGGAATCGTATCCGGCCAACCGAACACTTTCAAGTCGATCGTTTCTGTAGAATCGAACTTGACTCCTTCGTCTTCGAGCATTTTTTTTTGTAGGATGGAGCGGCTTGTATCTCCTCGGAAGGAAATTTTTCCCTGACTGTTGATTACCCTTTGCCAGGGGACTTTTTGTTCCTGACCTTTGGGGAGTGCGTTTAACGCATAGCCGACCGCACGAGCGGCCCTGGGTTTTCCTAAAAGCGCTGCTATTCTGCCGTATGAAGTCACTTTGCCTTTGGGAACTTTTTTAATCAAACTGTAAACTTCCTTAAAGAATGAAGTTTCGGAATTGTCTTTGTAATGATTCACATTATGCCATCTTATCTCTATATTTCATTTTCGGAATGAGTTTGATTGTATATTTTCCGAGGGGACAACTTCTGGATTGATAGGTAATTCTATTCGAAAGGTCGTTTTTCCGGGATTCGAGGTCAAAGTGATTTTACCTTTGTGTTTTTCCACAATTCCTTTTGCGATCCCTAGACCAAGACCGGTTCCTTCTCCTTGATCTTTGGTCGTGAAAAACGGATCCCAAATTCTGTCCTGAATCTTAAGGGGAATTCCAGGACCGTCGTCTTCGATTTCGACGACGACAAAACCGTTTTGTGGGAAAACCGAAATTTCGATTTTCCCTTTTCCTTTTAAAGCTTGAATCGCGTTTTGAATCAGGTTCGTCCAGACTTGATTTAACTCATCCGGATTACAAATTACGGAAGGAATTTCCTGAAAGTTTCGAACTACTTTGATTCCATATTTTATTTGGTTATGAAGAATGACCAACGTGTCTTCTATACCTTCTGTGATATTAGCCGACGATAAGGTTTTGGATTGGTCTAAATGGGAATAAGACTTCAATGCTTTTACAATTCTAACGATGTTACGAATCGCATATCGGATATTTTTAATGTTTCGATTGATATGACTCGCGTTTTTAAGCATCAGATATCCTCGATCGTCGTTTTTTAGAATAACATTATATATGTATTTCCTTTCCTCTCCAATTTGGTTTTCTATGATAAAATTTGAAAGTTCCGAATTAAGAGAGGGATTAAAGTTCATACTTTTCATTTCTTCTTTGAGTTTGTTCTTTAAACGGAATTTCTCTTTTGAATCAAGTTCGGAACGTTTTTTGTCGCGAAGGAGATGGAACAAAGCAAGTTTAAAATTTTTCCTGAGCTTTCTATGTTTCGCCAAAAGGACGATGTCGAAAATATTTTGAATCAGATAATTCATATTTTGATCTAAATTATCGGCTGCTCCGTTGATTACACCTGCTGGAGTGTTTATCTCGTGTGCGATTCCGGCCACCATTATACCGAGAGAAGCCATCTTTTCGGACATAATCAATTGTGATTGAGCGTTTTCTAATTCCCGGGTACGGGTTCTGACTTTTTCTTCCAAAGTTTCGGTTAGCTCGATCAAACGTTCGTAGAAAATCGCATTGGAAAGAGCCATTACGGAAACGGAACGTATTTCATTAAGTTTGTCCATTTCGGAGGAAGTGTAATTTTTCCGATTTTTTCTTTCACCTAGAACAATCATTCCCAAAAGACTTTTGTTGATGATTAAGGGAACCACGAGTTCAGCTCCGGTTTTTGTGAAAAAGTTCTCGGCGGAGGTTCGGATCCTGCTCAAACTAAGATCGGTTGCAAATTCTTTAAAGTTATAAATTCTATCGTTTTCGGCGATCCAAAGTAGAAACGGATCAAAAATAAAAAATTGAATTTCTCCCAAATCGGGAAAAGGGGCAAATTTACCCATTTCCTCTTTCCAAAGAAAGATAGTAGCTTTTTTTGTCGGAATTATGGTTTGGATGAATTTCAAAATTTTTTCGCAAACAAGCCTGGTTAGGTTCGTTGCGATCAGATCACTTTTAAATTGATCTAAAATGGAAAGGTATTTAACGATTTCGTTGTTGGAAAATTGGAGAAACGGAAAAATTCTCCTTAAAAATCTACCCGAAGTTCGTCTTAAGATTCGAACGGAAAAAATATAAACGATAATCCCTAAAACCGCGCCGGAAAAAAGAATAAGAATCAGGTTCTGAGATTCTAAAAAAAAGAAATGGAATGACTGCAAAGTTAGCACGGAGATAAACTGAAAACAGACTATCAAGAGAATTAAATATACGATTGGCCCTAAGGCGTTGAGTCTTCGGGTCGACATACAACAGTGCGTAGAAATCATGTTAGAGTCGGATTCTTCAGTCAAAGAGTTTTTTATCATTTCCCGCGTTTACGGAGCCTACTATGAAATTTATTCTCCTGAAAGAGGGGTTGTAAGAGCATTTCTTCGTGGAAGATTGAGAACTGTTTCCGCTGAAGAAAGACATCCGTTCGTTGTCGGAGATCAAATTCTTGCGGAGCCTTCGGTTGGTAAAGATTGGGTGATTTGTGAAAGATTGGAAAGAAAATCGTTCTTAACTCGTAAGAGTCGAGAAGGTGATACTCAGGTTTTATGCGCTAACGCGGATCAGACGGCGGTTCTTATTTCTTTAAAGTCTCCAGAGACCAAGGATGGTTTTTTGGATCGATGTTTGGCGGCGGTTTTTGCCTCAGGTACACAGCCTTTGATTTTATTTACAAAGTTGGATCTTATTTCCGAAGACGAGGCAGAAAGTCGTATGAAAATCTATCGGAATTTAGGATATCCTGTACTTGGAATTTCCTGCACAACCGGTCAAGGAATCTCCGAATTACAGAAATATCTGCGGAGAAAAATGACATTTCTAGTCGGAAATTCAGGAGTTGGTAAGTCTACTTTGATCAATCTATTGACTCGGACTCAGATTCAAAAAACTTCCGACATCAGCGTTTCCAAAGATAAGGGGAAACATACGACTACAAATTCCCTTTTGCTTGTTTTGGAAAATGGAACTACTTTGATCGATTCTCCGGGAATAAAAGAATGGGGAATTCTCCATTTAAAAAAAGAGGAAATTCTGGAAAGTTTTCCCGAACTCTCCAGTCAAAAAAAGCATTGTGAAGAATCAAATTGTTGTAAACTATCTTCCGGTTGTGCAATGTTATTCGCTTTGGAAACCGAATCGATGACATTGGAAAGAAGGAAAAGTTTAGAGTCGATGCTTGCAAGTCTTGGTAATCCACATAGGGTTACGCGGAGAGATAGAATTTCAAAATGAAAGTAACTCACTCCTGTCTGGAATTCGATTCCATTGACGATCTTATAGATTTTACCAGGGAATTTGAAACCGGGTCCATGATTCGTTTTCTTTCTCCGGTTGAAGATAATTCAGGGAATGTTTTGGTAAAAGAAGAAGTGCAGGTTAAGGAATCCACACTTTCCCGTTTAAAGGATATCAAAGGACAATATACCCCCAAGTTTGACGTAAAATTGAATAAGGAACTTGTGGAGCAGATTCAGAATATTCTATCCATAAAAATCGTGGATCAACTCAGAAATACGGATATGAAATTTCTGAAGTTTATGTATGAAAACGCGGTTTATAATTATAAGGGAATTATTCGAAATTCCTTACTTTCCAAAAAGATAGTTTTGACTCTGTTAAAAGTTTACAAACAAAATGTAAGTTTCTTCAAATACATCAGTGAATTGGGTCTTTTGACCCTCGGAATTGTGATGATTCCCGATACGATGAAGTTCAGACTTCTTCGAAGATATGCTTTCACTGCGGGAGTTCTCATGGACGTTCCTCGGATCGGAGTGGATCGGTTCATCAAATTGCCTTTCGATGATAATGAGAAAGTCGGAGTTGCGCATAAGTGCTCGGATATATTACAAAAACTTGATCTTATTGGATTTACGTACGCGGCGATTTCCAATCATATGCCACTCGGAATGATGGATAATCCAGATAAGCTGATTTCGATTGATAAAGCCGGAGAGAGTGAGAGTATAGACGAAACTTTTTTCGACGATATCGTTTCGAACGACGGTGAAAGCGATAGTAAGGAGGATCGTTCAAAAGAAGACGCGATTCCGGAAAAATCCTTCGATTTATTTCAAACATTACTGACTGACGCATTAAAACTAGCCCGTTATATCGCGAACGTCAGCCACAATGCTTCTGATAAAGACTATGTGATGGAGGAACTGGTTTACTACATCGCTTACAACACCTCCAAAAAATATTTTGACGAACTTCTTGCAAATCCTTTAGTTTCCACCTTCAAAGAGTTTGAAGTGAACGTTAAGAGACTGAGAAAGATTGCGGAAGTGGAAATGAAATGTGTTTATCCACCTTCGGCTTGGGCGTATCCCAAACCGAAATCTAGCCAGGTTCTTTGCAAAAACAAGGTTTGGGGCTGTCCAAATATCGTTATGGGTTGGGATATTCATGTAATTACGGCCCAGGAAGCCTTCGGTTGGGTCGGAACTATTCTTCCTATCGATAACTATCCAAAATGCAAATTGGAAGAGGAATTGGATGTTATCATCACAGAGCCGGAAAAACCGGAAAAACCAAAAAAAGTGAACTAACGTAAAGCGTTAGTTTTTTTACAAGAAATCAATCTATTTGTATGATATATTAATTCTAAATCCTTGCAATTTTCCGCGGGGAAACATGTTATTTAAAATGTAAGCTTTTTTGAGTTTGGGGGGAATCTATGAAACGTTATTTATTCATTACAGTGATTTGCATGTTGTCAACGGTCTGTAGTACTAACAAATCATCGGGTAGCGATCAGGTAAAAACCGAGTCTAATACTGCCGTAGCGAGAATTGTATGGATTCTTGGAGATGTCAAAATTCTTTCCGATTCCGGGGAAAGAAAAGCGGAATTAGGAGCCGTTCTTACTTCTAACGATCGGATTGTGACCGGATCCAACGGGGGAGCCGAGATTATGGTTTCGGACAGTGGTGTTGTCAAAATGTCTAAAAATTCCAATATCGAAATTTCCACTCTTATGAACCCAAACGGGTTGGATACAAACGTTCAAGTAAACTATGGAAAAATCGTGACTATGGTAAAGAAAAATCAGAAAACTACCGAGTTTACCGTTTCCACGCCGACTGCACTTGCAGGTGTTAGGGGAACTTCCTTTTTAACCTCAGTAGAAAGCCCGCAGGGATCAAGGATCAATTGTGCGAAAGAAAATTGTACTGTTCGATTTGCCGTGATCGAAGGAACTATCGCAGTTTCTAAAAAGGGAGAATCTTCCGAAGTTATCCTGAACAAAAACCGAGAACTTAGAATCGAAAAAAATCAAAAGCTTACGGATAAATTGATCCGTTCGCTTCAAAACGATTCTCTTACTGAAATGAAAGAATTGATCGTTCTTCATAAAAACGAAACTTTCGAATATGGAAAACTCGTGGAAGAACTTAAATCTTCCAGTGAAGAACTCAAAATCTTGAGCCAGTCAGGTTCTGTAGAGGAAGTGAAGGCGGAGTTTCAAAAACGCGAAGCAGACCGCAACAACGCTGACGAGGTTACGAAAATTGCTAAGGCAGTAAATGAAACCAAATATGTACAACAAGATGTACAAAAGGAAAAACTGAAATTAAATCCGAAAGAAAGTTTTTAAACTTAAATAACCCTAAACTGCGCTTTTACAAACCGGGGAAAATCTTCTCCGGTTTTTTTATTTTTAATCAAAAATCATTTAAAATTACGGATGATCGCCCTCTCGATTTTTTTATAATGGATTTCTTATTCAACTTGGTGGAAAATAATAAACTCTTATGAAATTTATTTTTGATCCGATACGATTGTTTACATTCTTCTTTTTTTTCTTATGGATTTTTATTGATTGTTCTTCCGTTCAAAAAATTGAAAACTTCAATTCCGTTTTGCAGGAACCGACATTTAAATCACTCAAAGAGGAAGAAGCGATTTTTGGAACGGGTTCCGATACCGACTATAAAATTCGAAAGACGGGACATTCGACTCCTGTCTTTGTTCTTGCTCCTTTTAAGATACCGAGAGAGATGGATTCGAAACTTGCAGCTTTCTTAAGCGATGAAATCCGGCTAATTTGGGCGAAGGTAAAAGGAAAACAAGTTCGAGTTGCAGATTCGGGTGGCGGCTTCAAAGAGTTCGATGAGTTTACGGAGACGATCAAAAAACTGGAAGTGGACGCCGTGGTAAAAACCGATATTCGCGAGGTCTCCGGAAAATGGATCGTAAACCAAAAAATCGTAGATCCGGTGAAAGATATTGTTTATGGAACTGTGGACGGATCTTTTCAAACTTCTCAAGTTGAGGACGAACTGCAAGCCAATCAAGTTTATTATCTAAAACACAGTTCGGGAGTTCTTGCACTCGATCCGAAATCTTCTTTAGTTCCCGTGTGGGAAAAGTCTTTGAGTTCTGGAGAAATCGACTCGATTCTTAAAAAATCGATTCAGGGTTATCTTTCATTTAGCGCTTCTTCGGCGGATACGGAGGTTTTGTTTCAAGGTGAGAAGATTGGAATCGCATCCTTTCGAAATTATCCATTGCCGGAAGGTTTGCAGCAGATTCAAATCACTCGCCCGGGACAAAAAGACGTAATTAAATCCTTACAAATTCGTTCGGGTCAAACGATTTCCATTTATCAAGAATGGAAAGAGGATCGAACACTGGGGGGAGTGAGAATTTTAAGTTTCCCGGAAGCGCTTCAAGTGGCGCTAGATGGTTTAAAAACTGGGGAAACCCCGTTTTATAGAAGTAATCTTAGTCCGGGAGCGGTACAACTGGAATTGGTTCGGGACACTGAGAACGGGCCGTTGGTTTATTACGAAGGTCAGTTGACCATAGAGGCTGATAAGATCACTGAAATTGCGTTGCCTTATAAAACCGACAACTTGGTTTCCGAACCCGAGTTCTGGAAACTTTCCGGTGAAAAAGGGTTTCAGGCCTTTTCGGGAAAAACATTAGATTTTCAGAATGTTTCTTCTTTGTCCCCCGGTTGGTATGGTGTTTTTTCCGCTCCTTTTGTTCCTGAAAATATGGAAGTGGAAGGAATCATTCCGGTCACCTCCGAATCGGATTCCGGGATTGTAGCAATTTCTTTTCACACATCGAAAAAAACGATCAGCTTGGAATATGAAAAGGAAAGACTTAGCGTATATTCCTTTCCTTCCAATGGAGATAATGTTGGAACATACAGATTTAGAAAGGAAGACAAAGAAGACGGACGTCCGTTTCGGATCGTAACGGATATGAAGGAGAAAACGATTCGATTGTATTTGGGATCTTCTAAAATACTGGAGGATACGTTCGATGTTTCCGGTGTTTGGCGGATTTCCATTCTTACGAGAGGAGAGAAATTTTCAAAACGTTCTCCGTTAAGAAATCTCAAGATCGAATATAAAGGATATAAATGAAAGGTTTGAATTCCATGAAAAACAATATCATATCTATTATCGTACTCGTTTTAATTTGGGGACAGTTTACTATCCATTGTTTGAGTAAGGATTTTAGAAAATCTCAAACTCAAGACGCGATTCTGGAGAAAGATTCGGCAACTCGTGAAAAGTTAAAACGAATTTCAAGGATTTTAAATGAAGGAAATTCTTTCTTTCAAAAAGGAAATTTTGAAAAGTCTTTGGAAAAAGCTAATCTTGCGGTAAATACGTATCCAACCGCACCTGGTTACTATCTTGCTGGAGTTTCCGAATACAAACTCGGTAAAAATCGCGATGCTCTCGTTTCCTTGAAAAAAGGAACCGATATCGATCCCGAAAATGAACAGATTTTACTCACGTTAGGCATCATTTATACCGCTGAAGGTAAAAACGAGGACGCGATAGAAGTTTATGGGAAACTGGAATCCTTGCCGGTCAAGGACAAATACAATTATTCCTTCAAAAAAGCGGTAATCTTAAAAAATCAAGGTAAGTTTGAACAATCCTACGAAACTCTCAAAAGAATTCCCGCAGAGGAATTCGCATTTCCCGCTCAATTGAACATGCAACTAGGAGACGCTGCGGTGCAATTGAAAAAGTATGAGGAAGCCGAGATTTATTTCGAAGAAGCGAGAAAAAACAATCCGGAATTATTGTCTGCAAAAAAATCAGCGTCCATAACCAGGGTTGCGTCGGCTTTGGAAAATGGGAACCAGGCCATGAGAAAAAAGAATTATAAGGAAGCTGCTTCTCACTTTCAAACTGCGATTCAAAACGATCCTAAAAATCCCACACCTTATATCTTTCTCGGAAATGCTCGAATTTTAACGGGAGAGTATGAGGCTGCATTGAAAGCTTTTGAGAGTTCTCTCGCACTTAAGTCCGATTATCAAGAAGCGATTTCGGGAATTGCGGCAGTACATTACAAAACTGGAAATTATAGAAAATCCGTATCTGTCTTGGAAAAATCGATCTCTCTATTTCCGAATAATGCGATTTATCAAAACCAAATGGGTTTGAATATGAAAGCCTTAGGTGAGCCTGCAAAGGCTCTCGTGTATTTTACAAGAGCCCGAGAATTGGATTCAGCATTTGCCGAACCCATAACAAATTTAGTATTTTTGTTGATCGCAGAAAATCGATATAAAGCCGCAAGAAAAGAGGCTGAATTCTTAAAGTCTGAATCTGAAAAGAAACAGATCATCTCGTTTATCGATGTCTCCGAACAGATTTACGAAGGGGATAAACACCTTAGACAAGGGGATACCAAGGGAGCGAAGGTGTTTTACGAAAAAGCAAAAAAAGCTTCTTCGGAGGAACCTTCCGTTTACAATGCATTTGGAAGGTTGTATTTCATTTCGGGAGATCCGAAGTCTTCCGAGGAAAATTTTAAAAAAGCTCTTTCCATAAATAAGCAAAATATTCCAGCGCTTCAAGGATTAATCCGCCTTTATTCTTCTCAAAAAAATCAAAACCTGGTTAATCAATACACGAAAGAATTGGAAAATTTAACCGGTAACGATCCTTCTGCAGCAATTGTTTTGGGAAGGACTTACGAAGATAAAAAGGAATACGAAAAAGCGGAAAACGTTTATAAAAATCTACAGAAAAAATTTCCGAATAACGAAGCGGTCAATTTTCGTCTTGCGATGTTGTATTATAAGATCTCTCTGGAAGAGAACGAAAAAAACAATCACGATTCCGCTTTGAACTGGATTTCCAAAGCGGAGAAACTGACCAAAGACATTCCTGAAATTGCGGAAACGAGAAAGACAATTCAGGAAAATCAAAAGTTCGAGACTGTAATTCCAATTATTCAAAAGGCAAATAAATTTTTCGATACCCGCCAGTATGAAAAAGCGATACCGCTGTATCAAGAGGCTTTTCAGAAAACTGGAAAGTTGACGCTGTATATTAAAATTGCTGAATGTCATTTGGCTTTAGGAAACGAAGAAAAAGGGATTTCCATGTTGGAAAGCCCTCCTCCGGGAACTCGCAATCTCCAGACTCGGGAAGCGATCAATGCCTTTTTACTTCGAAAGGGCGAAATAGACAAGGCCGAATCCGGTTTTAAAGAGATTCTCGCTAAAAAACCGGATTCTTATTACAGTCATTATCAGATGGGAATCATACATCTTCAAAGAAAAAAATACGAAGCCTCGATTGATTCTTTTGACAGATCTCTGCTTCTCAACACCGATTTTGTGGCTGCTAGAATTGGTAAGGGAATTTCCATGTATCATTCCGGAAATAAAAAGCTCGCTAAAGAGGGATTTGAAACCGCGATGCAGCAGGATTCCGCAAACGAACTTGCGCCTTATAACATTGGGATTATACTTTTCAACGACAATCTTTATAATGAGGCGATTGCAATCTTTAAGGAAATCATCCAAAAAAATCCCGAATTTTCGGACGCTCACTACCAGATTTCCTATATCTATTACAAACGTGGAGATTTGGAACAGGCCGAAAAAGAGATTCGTAAGGCTTTGGATCTGGAGAGAAACGAAAAAAATCTGTTTGGTCTGATTCGAATACTTTCCGAACAAAAAACGAAAATCGCAAACCCTGCCGTCAAAAAAGAAATTCTAGAATTAGGAAGAGAACTTGCTGAAAAGTTTCCCGCTTCTCCTCATGCGACTCAGGCTGAAAGATTAGTGATCACGGACGAAGATACTCCCGTGATTTTGCAGTCTTATCAAAGTAGAGGGAAATTAATCGGCGTTCCCGTGTTAATTAATAATTCCGTAATATTAAATTATGGAACCAGCGTGGAGACTTTGGATAAAAATCGAGGAATTCGCCTCTGGAGAATTCAAACAAAAACTCCTTATAAGTTCTTACTGGCTGATAAACGCCTCGTCGGAATTTCCGAAAAAAAACTCGAAATTATGGATCTTAAAACCGGACTCATATTAAGAGAAACAATACTTCCTGCCGGTGAAGTAAAAAAAGCGAATCTTTCCGGAGAAAATATTTTGATTGAAGTTATGTCCGGAAAAAGTTCTAAAATTTACAGCTATTCCGATCAACTCGAATTAAACGGTTCGATCGTTTTTGAAGGTTCATTTTGGGTCGGGATTAAATCCGGTGTTTTATTTTCAGTTACTCAGAAAGACGGAATTCAGACACAAATATATGATTCTTCTTTAAAGGATTTGAATGTCAAAACGGTTTCTCAAAGAGGAACCGGAGAACTTAGATATTTAGGATCCCATGAAACCGGAATTTTCTTTTTGTCTGGGAAAAAAATCGTTTCGATTGATAACGAAAAATCTACTTCAATCGATCTTCCGAACGATTCCACTTCTCAGTTCGTAGTTCGTTCTCCTTACCTTTGGTTTCGTGCGGGAAAAACCGTGTATCGCGTCGAATCAAACTCACTCAAAGTGAGTTCATTTACCGTGGAAGCGTCCGACATTGAAGGAATACTTCCGGGTAAGAAAGATGATGGAATCGTTCTATTTAAGTCTGGGAAGGCGATTCGTTATGGGATCGACGGTAAACCGATTTGGTCTTATCCATTGAAGGATGATGAGGGAAAAATTTATTCTTTAGTTTATCGTTAAAAGATTAATAAGTGCGTTTTGAAATTTAATTTTATCGAATGTATTTGGTTTTATGCTGGGCATTTATTCTTTGGTGCTCATGGGCTTCTAAATTGAACGAATAGAATGCGAGTTTGTACTAAAATTCATCGAGCGGAGACGCTTTAGTTAAACAAAAATGCAAAAATTCCTTCGAGAGTGTTCCAACAATAAAGTCCGTTAGGAAGTTCATAAATTATCGATTTTATGAAACAAATGGGAATTAATTTTTCAAAAACTCTATTATGGACATTCGGTGTATGCTTTTCATAAATACCAATGTAGCAAAAGTTTATTTTCGAATCAAAATCTGATCGATATAATAAATTCTTTTTCCTTCTTTCCGTTTTTTTCTTTCAAAATGAGAAACAGGAATTTCCTTTCTTTCCAATCTGAATTCCATCGTTTCCGGTTTGAAAATTTCCGAATCTCTGAAAAGACGAATTGTCTTTCTCGCATACGGACCATAATCCGTTGCGAAAGAAAACTTACCTTTTTCCGGAAGAAGAACTCTAAGGGATTCTAGAAATTTGGAATTTATAGTTCTTTTTTTGTGATGCCTTTTTTTAGGCCAGGGATCTGGAAAGTTGAGTAAAATTTCGGAAAATAGGTTTTCCTCAAACACATCCGCTAAGAACCAATTGAAGTTAACGCAAAGAATTTTCACATTATCAAGGGAATGTTTTTCAATTTCGCGTATCGTATGACGGATCCGGTCAAATTTCTTCTCCATCAATACGAAGCCTGTATTTCGCCTTTGAAGAGCCATGGCAATCGCCACTTCTCCCCAACCCGAGCCCAACTCTAAAAAATATGTCTCGAACACTTTTGAGAATAAATTTTCTTTTTTCAGTTTCCTTGCAGGACTAGCCTGCAAAAAATAATCCGAAACGAAAGGAATCCCGCTTGCGATCGACCAGAGTTTTTGTTCAAGATCTTGGGACATGGCTATCGCCAGGGAATTTTACACATTTTGTTTGTCTAATATAATACAGTGAAAATAAAATTATACGGCGTACGCGGTTCTCTCCCAACACCATTAAGTGAATCGGAATACAGAGAAAAAATTCTTAAAATTTTGAAGGCGGCTCATTCCGAAATCAAGCGGAGAAACGGGATGTTTTCAGAGGAGGAGTTTTTAGATTCTTTAGATCCTTCTTTATCCAGAACAGTCGGTGGAAACACCACTTGCGTTTTTATACAAGCTCAGTCGGGAGAGCGTTACATCATCGACTGCGGATCCGGAATGAGACAATTAGGGAACGATCTTCTTGCTGAGGGGTTAAAACCAGGAGATTCGATTCACATTTTGATCACTCATACTCACTGGGATCATATACAAGGCTGGATGTTTTTTAAACCCGCTTATTTTCCCGGCATAGATATTCATTTTTATTCTACTATTCCTAACCTTCAAGAAAGATTAGAAAGGCAACAAAACGAGGAGCATTTTCCTGTTCCACTTTCTGGCATGATGTCTCAAAAAACCTTTCACCTTTTGGAAAGAAATAAAAGTACGAACATCGGATCCATAAAGGTAACTCCTTTTCTTCTAAGACATCCGGGAAATTGTACCGGATTTCGGTTTGAGGAACAGGGGAAGAGTTTTTTGTTTTGTACCGATGTTGAAGTTCAAGAGCCTGATCTAGAAGAATTCTTTGAGCTCAAGAAGTCTTTTGGGGAAACGGACATGCTTATCATAGACGCTCAATACAGCTCGGAAGAAGCCGAGAAAAAAGTAGGTTGGGGACATACTTCTGGTAAGGTTGCGATTTGTTGTGGAGAAATTTTAGGAGCGAAACGATTGGTGTTGACTCATCACGAGCCAGATCATAGAGACGAAGATATTTCTAGAATTTTTCATCAGGAATCCAGAGCCTCTACTAAGATGAAAGTTCTTTTAGGAAGAGAAAACGATTTGTTTTCTCTTTAAAAACCGTTCTTTTGTGTTTTGATTTTCCTTTAAGAGTTTTTCTAAAAAGAATTTAGAACTTGTCCCAAAACACTAGAAGAAATCAGCGCAATCATTTCATAAGTTCGTAATAGAGCGTGCGGAATTCCCGCAAATCGGTGATTTATGGATTTTCTAACGGATTTTATCGTTGGAATATTCTCGTAGGAGTTCCTACACCCGAGGTTTTGGGACAAGTTCTTAGGCTTATTGATTTTCACTTTCTTAAAAATTTTCTTTTATTTCGTTCGATTTGAGTTATTCTTGATTGCACTATGCAAATCGAAATGGGGCAACAGAAAAAAGTCGCTATCGATGTTTTTACCGATAAGCGTTTTTATAAACGATTCCGAAAGAACAATCTAATAAAAATGGTTCTCGGTAAGAATGAGATTTTGGGGAATCTAGAAGATATGAGTATGATCGGAGCCTCGATCAGCTCACGAGAGGAAATTCTTTTGGGAGAGCGTGTAAAATTTATGTCTCCTTTATTTTCTGTTGAAATCGAGGCAGATGTTATTCGAAAAGATTTAGTTCAGGAAAAGTATAAGTATGGACTTGTGTTTCACGATTTGCCGGATTTTGTAATTGCCGAAATTTTAAATAAGATTGCTTCAGCCGGTTGAGGTTTTGTCTTAAAACCTTAAAAGAAATCATAATCCAGTAAATTGGTAAGAAATTGCAGGAATTCTTATATACTTGGATGGTTTAGTTAATCTTGTTATAATTTCTATTTTTCTTTTTATCAAAGAATTTTGTCGATTTTGGAAATATTTTATATACTTAGCCCTTAATTCGTAGGTATATAAGCCGACACTAATATTAGGATGAAAGTCGGTCCAGGAAATAAAGTTCAACTCGGTAAAGATGAATCTTTGCATTATGTTGGTCATGGACAGTTGGAAAGCGCCCCTGCTTCCACATCCGTTCTTCACGTCATTTCTCATGAACTTGGACACGTTGCCGAATTTCGTTCGGAAGCCATGAGAGATCGAGCCGAAATTCGCTCTTTAAATATGAAAATCCACTATGAATTTCGAAATGGAAAACTCGTGGCTGTCGCGGGTGAAACGGAAGCTGTTACTGCTCGAAAGTCGGAAGAAACAACACGAAAAAATGAAACTTCATGGGACGAATCTTCGAAAAAAGAAAACGTTCCTAAAAAAGAAGAAAAATCCTACATTTCCAGTAGTGGATTGGAGGATAAGGAAAAACAAATTCTTTTGGAGATTCGTAAGATTGAATCGGAACTTCAGACTTTTGAAGCGAAAAAAAAAGTGGAAAACGAACAAAGATTTGATTCCGTCCGAAAAGTAGAGCTGGAGGAGAGGAAGAGGAAGCTCGAGATGGCTCTCAACCAAGAAAAACTAAAAATGATCTTGGAAGATACTTTAAATACTTTTAAGGAACTGATAGATAAACAGGCTCGAACTAGTTTGAGAATATTAAATGCAAACGCTTCCGTTAAAACCGGAAATATTTTCGACGCGAAAGCCTGATTTTTTAAGAAATTCCTTCGATTTTTTTCGTATTACCTTCCACCAGAGTACCAACTGTACTGATCAATGAGTCTACAATTTTTCTGAGTTCGGGTAAACCTTTCCCCGATTTATTTGAAACAAGGACCGTTTCAAGCATCGGGTAAAGTTCGTGGATATTTTTCATTTTTTTTCTTAGTTTGGAAAGATCACTTTGATTGAGTTTGTCGATTTTTGTTCTAACCAAAACCGGTTTTATGTTTCTTTCAAAGCAGGTTCCGATCAATTCTAATTCTTCTTCCGGAAGTTCTCTTTGAGAATCGCAGACTAAAAACAGACATTTCAAGTCTTTAGCGAGATTCAAGTAATCCATGAGAAGATCCATCATTGCTTCGTGGTCTTTATGGGAATTTGCGGAATAACCGAAACCCGGTAAATCCACCAGATAGATAGAACGATTTACAAAAAAGAAATTAAGTAATTTTGTCTTTCCAGGGGTTGAGGAAACTTTTGCGAGAGATTTTCTTTCGAGAATTGCGTTGAGTAGAGATGATTTACCTGCATTAGAACGTCCTGCAAATGCAATCTGAGGTATCCCTTGGGAAGGAATTTGATTCGCCTCTCCGTAGGATGCTTTGAACTCGACGTCCTTAAAAAATGGTTCGTCTTTTTTTTGAGGATCCTCGTTCATATTCCGAGCTCCTGAAAATCAGATAAAATTTCGACTCCTGTCCGCTACAATGTCCCCTAATCTCGGATCCCAAAGACTCAGACAGATCACATCAACTTTCCCTTCCCTATAAAGTATGGGTAGCATTTTTCTAACTGGAACCGGAATCTCTTTTTGTCGCAAGATTTCGGAAATTTCAATACTCATCCCATTTTTGCGAATTTTGGCGCCGGGAGAGCATAAACCTGGAATGAATCCAGGAGAAATTTTTTTTTGGCTTCCATTCCATTTAAGTATCATATTTTTCGATTCTAATTTAAATCTTTTTAGACAGGGTGAGTTTTTAGGGATCATGTAAAGGTCGTAAGAGGACGATTTCCAAAACCACACTTCTTTGTTCTCAATACCGAAAGAATTCATCCTTTTCAAACAATCCATAAGATCTTGAAAAAAATTCCGAGTCGTCGGGTGTAGATTTAAAGACCGTAAATAACGATCTATAAAAAATTTTCTTTCTCTTTCAGAAAGATCGTTCAGGACCCATACATCAATTTTCAAAAAAGAAGGAGTTTTATGAGATGAAGCTTCTTTAAGAAGAATTTTAGAAGTAGGTTTTTCCATTCGATGAAAGTTTTTATAAATTCGATCTGGGTCCGCTCCTTCTTGTAACAGTAAAGGTAAGATATAATTTCGAATTCGATTTCTAAGATATTCGTTACTTTGATTAGATTCGTCTTCGAAGATAGGCCAAGATTCGGATTGCGAAATCGTTTTGATTTCGTCTTCAGTAAAAGCAAAAAGAGGTCTAAACCGATTTTTTTCATACCAACCTAAGGTTCGTAAAGAATTCCAACCACCTCCTCGAATCAGGTTAAGAAGAATGGTTTCTAGATAATCTGTAGAATGATGGCCCGTAACAATATAACCTTCGTATTGATTCGAAATTTTTTCCAGATCCTTGTATCTGAAAGCTCTTCCGGTTTCTTCGAGTGTTTTGCCTAACTTTCGAGATAAAACTGGAATATTTTTTTTTTTGAATAAATTCGGGAATGGAAACGTGCTCTCCGTATAATCGAGGATTTTTTTTTCCTGTTCCAAATTGAATCGAATCGAATGATCTAAGTGATAAATGCAAGGCACTGGAATTTTTTTCTCGACCCAAAGCCAAAAATAAAAATGAAGCAAAAGGGAAGAATCTTTCCCGCCGGAATAGGAAAGAACAGCGGGACGAGATAGTATCATCTCGTGAAAAGGAAAGATTCTTTTCCAGACCGTATCAAAAATATTTCGTGTGGATTCGGAGATCTTATCTCTCATCTGAACTGGTTAATGCAGGTATAACGGCTTCTTCGGATTGCTGCAAGAGTAATATTGTACACCCGCTTTTGATTTTCGATTAATTTGTGAATTTTAGAGATGCTTTCGTTTTAATGGATAATTTTTCAAACTTTGTCTATGTTTATTTGTAAGATTGCTAGGCGCTATTTTAAATCCATTCCGATTTAGTCCGTATCGCGGTCATTCAATTGAAAATGTAAGATCGTTATTCATTTTAGATTTAGGCACGTTACAGCTTATGGAACATAGAAATTGTAAAAGATACTATGTTATATAAGGGATGAGAATTATTTACTAAAATAATATAAATTCGGCACAACAAATGCGAAACTGATTATTATGCTGGATCGATAGAGCAGCACTTTAGTTTGAAGAATTTAGGTAAAACGCTTTTTACGAAAGCGTTTCAGTTATAAAATTTGTAAGCGATTCGCCAAACTTTCCTATCGAATTCACGTTAAAATACTTCAAAACCGAATTTTTTTTACATAGAGACTAAAATTACAAATGCGAATTTCCTCTTGAAATCGAATTTACTCCAAGATTGTGCCAATTCGGCATTAATTTTTATTAGCATTTTTGAAAAAATCGCTCCATAAATAAGCGAAAAATGAAAATTGGATTGACCCTAAAATTGTCAAATCGCAAAAATTTTAAGCATGTCAGGATATGTAAAGCCAAGTCCTTTAAGATCTATACAAGAAGTTGCAACTGCTATGAATTCTACTTTGGATCCGGATAAACTTCTAGACTTAATTCTAGAACGTTGCATTCAGATTTGCGAAGTCGGTTCGGGTTCTTTGATGTTAATTAATGAAAAAGAGAGCGTTTTGGATATTGTGACTTTTCGGGGCATGAATCCTTCCGTTAGAACCAAGGTAAAATTAAAAGTTGGAGAAGGTATTACCGGGATTGTAGCTGCATCCGGCGAAGGTATGATCGTCAGCGATGTTACGGCTAATCCGCATTATATTTCCATAAAAGACGATATTATGTCGGAGTTGGCGGTTCCTATGATCGTCGAGGACGTGGTGATTGGTGTTATTTCTTTGGATTCCAGTCGGAAAGGCGCTTTTAATGATGAGCACCTAGAAATTATCTCGACTCTTGCCAATCAAGCCGCACAGATTTTTAAAAACTTACAAATTTTCAGACAGCTGGAACAAAAGAATAAAATACAGCAGGTATTAATCGATATTTCTAGAACCGTTACTTCCACATTGGTTCTTCAGGAAATTTTCGAAGATATCATGGATCGTTTAGAAAAATCCTTAAACTTAGAGCGGGGAAGTATCGTTCTTTTCGAAGCGGAAAAAGCGATTTTGAAACTTGAAGCAGCTTCCGGTTTAACCGCCGAAGAAATGGAAAAAGGGGTTTATCTTCCCGGAGAAGGAATTACCGGGAAAGTTTTTGAAACGGGTGAGCCGATCATCGTGGAATCGATCGCAAACGACGAAAATTTTTTAAATCGAGTGGGTAACGCCGCTCATTTTAAAAATAATCCGGAGAACGTTAGTTTCCTTGCGGCTCCGATCAAATCCGACACCGGTGTTTTAGGAGTTGTAAGCGTTTATTTTGTCCATAAAAAATATATTGATCTAAAAACTTATTTAGACTTTTTGCAGGTAGTCGCTTCTGTAATATACCAAGCAATTCGAATTCAAAAACTCATCGACGAAGAAAAAAGAGAGATCTCAAGAGAAAACGTCCTCCTCAAAAGAGAATTAAAGAATAAATATAAGTTTGGCTCTTTGATAGGAAAGTCCAAACCGATGGAAAAACTTTTCGAAATGGTTCATCTCGTTTCGGATTCGAGAGCTTCCATTTTAATTACGGGAGAATCCGGGACTGGTAAAGAAATGATCGCATCCGCGATTCATTACAATTCTTCCCGTGCGGATAAACCGTTTATTAAAATTAATTGTGCGGCGATTCCGGAAAACTTACTAGAAAGCGAACTTTTCGGTCACAAGAAGGGTTCTTTTACCGGGGCGGTTTCGGATAAAAAAGGAAAATTCGAAATGGCCGATACTGGAACAATTTTTCTTGATGAGATCGGTGAGATGGATCTCAATCTACAATCTAAACTTTTGAGAGTTCTTCAGGAAAAAGAGATCGAAGCGGTCGGTTCTATAAAACCGAAAAAAATCGACGTGAGAATTATCGCTGCAACTAATGCCGATTTGGAAAAACTAATCTCAGAGAAAAAATTCAGACCGGACCTTTTCTACAGACTCAATGTGGTAAATATGCATACTCCGCCTCTTCGTGAAAGGGCGGATGACATTCCTCTTTTGATCAATCACTTCATCGCGAAGTATGCGGAAGAAAACGGTAAAAAAATCACAGGACTTACAAGAGAAGCGCATAAGCTTTTGATGAATTACAACTGGCCGGGAAATGTCCGAGAACTTGAGAATGTTATCGAACGTGCGGTTGTTCTTTCACAATTGGAAATGTTGGATATCCAAGACTTCTCGGAGATCAACGGACGGCTTCTCTACGGGAATGAAGATTTCGACCTTGAAACGGGTGATTCGGAAATGTCTTTGGAAATAGCCAATTCCAGATTTTCCTCCTCTCATTTGGACGCTCTTGATGGAAGAGCAATCGAAGTTATAATAGGTGAGGTGGAAGCCCGTCTGATTAAGTACGCGATGAAAAAATTCAAATATACCAAGACGAGAGTCGCCAAATTTCTAGGGATTAACCGAAACACTTTGGATAAAAAAATTAAGGATCTCAAAATTGATTATTGATTATTGATTATTGATTATTGATTTTGAGTCGAATCATAAGTTCGTAAGAAAATAGTAATCTGATTCTTCCGTTTTATTTAAAAGTTTCTTTTGTAAAAGACCGGCTCTTAACGTAAGTTCGACGTAAGAAGATTCATTTTTTTGAAAGCAAATCGGAATCTGAACTTTGTAAATCTATTCTTAAAATGTAAGGCTACTGCTATTTTAACGATGAAAAGGCGGTTTAAAAAGTTGTAAAATCCCTTACTGATTCCTACAAGTATTGTTAATTTTAGCGCAAATCCCTGTTGAAAGGTAGAGTTTTAGGAACTTTATTATAGAAGTCAGTAAGAGACGTAATTTGTGGAAATTCCTTCGTTTTGTTTGAAACATTTCAAAAACACTTTATCGTGCATAAAAAGCCGATTTAAAAGTTCTAAGGTGTTTTTGAGATATTTTTAAAGAACGACCGAATAATCATGATTTTTTGGATTTTAGGCATGTCAGTATCTGAAAATTAATATGTTGAATTCGGAGAATCTTGACTGAATTTCATGATACACGAAAGTGTGATGGTGGTTCTAGTTTCCGATTTTTTATAGTAGAAAGTTTGAATTTTAGGATGGAAATCCGCGCAAAAATTCCCAAATATGACATCTATTTGTTTCAAAACTTTTGAATCCGATTCGGATTGATTTCTAAGAATAGAGTTGTTGAAGAATTAAATTCTCTATCCGTTTCTGCTGCATTAAAATGGACGTTTGAAGCGGTTTTGTTAATCTGAATCATGGAATTTTTCAACAACTCTAATGTAAAGTCCCCTCAATATAAGGGAGTTTTTGAAATTCTTTTTGGGGATAAAATATAACTATTATTAGGTGAAATAAGATGATTCAAACCATCGATCGAAAACCAACGTTGAATACTCAGAATTTTTATAAATATCTGCCGGCACTTTCCTCTTTTACGGAGATTATAGAACCTTCCAATTATTTTACCGTTCCGGACGATTGGAATATAATCATCACGGATGTGGTGAATTCGACGGAAGCAATTCGAAATGGACATTATAAAGACGTAAACATCGCAGGTGGTATCACGGCAATGGCTGTCTCCAACTTCATGGGGGATATGGATTATCCGTTTTTATTCGGGGGGGATGGTATGACATTGTTGCTTCCGGATAGTGTTCTTTTTGCAGTGAAGGATATCTTATTTTCGATTCGAGAATCGGTGAAAAGCAACTTCGGCTTGAAACTCAGAGCCGGAATCGTAAACGTAGGGGAGTTGAAAAAAAGCGGTAAAGAATTAAAACTTTGTAAATTAAGAATTTCTGAATTTTACAACCAGGCGATCTTAACGGGAAACGCTTTGGATATGGCGGAAAATCTCGTTAAGAATGACGATTCGACGAACCCTTATATTATCCCTTTAACTCATAAGGCAAAAATTAAACCGGATTTTACGGGTTTTACTTGTCGTTGGCAGGATATTCCGAGCCATCGGGGAGAAACGGTTTCGTTTATCATTAAAATGAATTCTTCGGGTGTAGCTTCTGATCAAGAATTGTTGAAAATTGTCTTGGATCAAGTTGGCGTTCTCCTGGGGAACGACGCGGAAATTCATCCTCTTAAGGAAGAAAAAATCAAAGTGGATCTGTCCGGAAAATATTTTCGTAAAGAAGCGACGATTCATTCTGGAAGTAGAAAGGGAATTTTTCATTTTTTAAGAATGCTCAAGATCAAAATCGAAGGGATTATGCTCAACCTTGCCATCAACACACAGTGGAAGTTCGGTCCGAAAGTAAACGGAATGGAATTGAGAGAATTAAGAAAATCTCAAGTACTTGCTTCCGATTTTAGGAAATACGACGGAACATTAAAGATGGTTGTTGCTTGTGATTCCGATTCCAGAAAATCTTTTCTCGAATTTTTAGACGACCTTTATAAACAAGGAAAACTCTTTTACGGATATCACATTTCCGATAGGGCTTTGATGACTTGCGCTTTACACGAAGGTTCCGCGAGGGAAGTCCATTTTGTCGATTCGGCGGACGGAGGTTATGCTCTCGCCGCAATTCAGCTCAAAGGACAAATAAAAGCGTCAAAAAATTAAACCGAGTTTTATTTTCCAATTGTCGTCGAAAAGTTTATAATTGCACGTGAGTTCTTCTCCTTTTAGAATCAATCTCGTTGCAATGTCTTGTCCCATTGGGTTTGTTTGTTCGCTCGTAAAATCTTCTTTCGTATTCGGATCGTCACTGTGATTCATAAATTTGGAATTATCCGAACAGTAGAACCATTTTCCGGCGGTTTGATAGGAATAAATGCGAAACATTTCTTGAACGGATAACGGAAGGGAATTTAGTTCTTGATCAGTTAAAACCCAGACCGTCTTAGGATGATATTTCCAAATCAATTCGCCTTTTTGAATGTCTCGGCCGGCAAAAAGACCGAAACCGCCGATTGAGGAATCGGCGATGTATGTGGGTACTAATAGCATTGGAAAGAATGTAATTTAGCCGGGAAAAAAATTGCAAGTAAGAAAAGGGAATTCCTACAAGACCATGGCCTGCTGTTCGGGCTCGGGGACGGGGACGGGGACGGAAAATCTTTCCAGTTTTCCGTTGCGCATTTGAAAAACCTGGTCCGCTTCTCGAATTGTGGAAAGTCTATGAGTAACTGAGATTACCGTTCTTCCTTCTCTTAACAAAGAAAGGGTTTTCATAATTCTTGCTTCCGTTACCGGGTCCAAGGAGGAAGTCGCTTCGTCCAAAAGAAGAATCTGAGGATTCCTTAAAAATGCTCTTGCTATCGCGATTCTTTGTCTTTCTCCGCCGGAAAGTTTGGTCCCTCTATCGCCCGCGTTTGTTTCGTAGCCCATAGGTAACGAGAGAATCATCTCGTGTATTTCGGCTTTTTTGGCTGCTTCGACCACTTCTTCCAGAGTCGCGCTCGGTTTGCCGATACGGATGTTTTCAAAGATGGTAGTATTGAAAAGAAAGGTTTCTTGAAATACTACACCTATTAAAGATCGAACTGAACTCCTGGATAGGGAATTTAGATTCATACCGTCAAAAAGAATTTTTCCTTCGTTAGGTTGTACCATTCCTAGGAGAAGCTTGATGAAAGTACTTTTACCAACTCCCGAACCTCCTACGATGGCAGTATAACTTCCTTTGGGAATCGTGAGAGTGATATCGCTTAGATTTTTTGATCTTCCCTTGTATCGGAAATGAACGTTCTCGAAGTGGATCGCCTCTTTTAATTCCGGAATCGAGGATTCTTCCGGATCTGATTCAAATACCGGAGCGCGTAATAATTCTAAGATCCGTTTTGCCGATCCACTTGCGTGATTCAGCGCAGGTAAATATTGGGAAAGGTACAATAAGGAGTAACTTAAATTTAAAAATGGGGGTAAAAAAGCCGCTAAAGTACCTATACTAAGCGCATTATGATATGCGAATATAGTTCCTACAAGTAAGAGAACTCCTTGAAGAAATAGGATTCCCGAACCTGCGGAACGTTCCAAATAAGAATTCGTCAACCCGAGTCTAAGGGAAACTTGAAATAGTTTTTCACAGCTGTTCTTGAATCTGTTGAAGAAATAGTCGCTTAGATCATAAGCTCGGATCAAATTCTGTGCGGAAATGGATTCTTCCACCAAACTGAGTACTTGAGCTTCTTCTAATTTTCTTGTGTAACTGATTTCCGTGGACTTTCTGGATAAAAATCCCGGCCCTAAAAAACTAATCGGCCAGATGAGCAATGCGATCAAAGCAAGTTTCCAATCCAATAAAAAAAGTAAAATAGTCCCGAAGATCGCCTCTAAAAGAGGGCCGAGTCCCCAAGGAATAAACGCTAGAAGGGCGTGTTCTAATGCCGCAAGATCGTTGAAAAACCTGGAAAGAATATCCCCTAACTTATTGTTGGAAAAAAAATCCAAATTCAATCGATCCAAATGTTCGTACATTTGCAATCGAAGATCTTGGATAATTCTTGCGGAGGCCCAATTATAAAGATAATCTCTCACAGTTCCAAGAATTGTAAAAGTAATCGTTCCGATCGCAAGATAGGCTCCGATCCAATAAAGTGCATTTTGATTTCGGTTGATGAGGGCTTCGTCGATTAAATATTTAAAACTAAAAGGGATACTCGCATAAAATCCGATTTCGAAACAGAGAAGCCCGATAATGACTGAAATTCTTCCCTTATATTTTTTGGCGAATCGAAATAGTCCGAAAATCAAAAGACCTGGTGCGCCTTCCGTTTCCGAGTTCAGTTTTTCTTTTTTCGGATTCAGAGCTTTCCATTTTTTAGCGGAGCCTTTTTCCTTTTCCAGCGGCAAGTGTTCCGATTTTTGGATCAGGTCCGGATTGTATTCAAGAGGTCTTTTCATACCGTTTTGGGAAATGTCGTTCCTTTTATTTTTGGCGAATATCTTTCATTTCCACTCTTCTTTGACTGTTTTCCTTTGAAACCCTGAGGCAAGAATTTTTCACCGGATAAGAGACAGAATACGTCAGGAAAAGAGTCGTTTTTTTGAAACGCACAATTATATTTGTAACCAGGTCTATAGGATGATTCATTTTCACTATAAAGAGAACGATGGATTCTATACGGTTACTTTAAAAACTTCCGAAACTGCCCCCGGCACTCTCCATAAAATGGTGAAAGCAATGTTTTTTATGGGCTGGGAAATCGTTTCCGGCGACATCAAGACGATAGAAGAGGAAGGCCAGTTTTATAGCTACGATATTTTTACATTAAAATCAGATGAAACGGATTCTAAAATCAAGGCTTCTAAATTGGGGGTTCTAATGTCTTCCGTATTTACGGACGATTTCGTTCTGGAAGAAATTATTCATCATTCAAGCGAAATCGATCTTAGGAATACTTATCACCTTGGTCCCGATTCCAAGTTGGAATTCGAAGATATAGAATTGGGAACTAAAACTAAATTTACCCTTGAAGCTCCGGATAGAAAAGGTCTTCTTTACTTTGTTACTGGAGTGCTCAAAGAAAACGGGATTAACATTCATTCCGCGACGATTCGGACGGATCGGACCGGAAATCGGGCTCAGGATACCTTTATACTTTCCGATACAAAAGGAAAAAGAGGTTTTGCTGGTTCGTCATTAGAAGATCGCGTGAGCCGGAATATACTTGAGATGAGTTTGAATTCTTCTTGGAAATAATCGATAAAATATTTTTTTTTCGTCTCTTATAAAAAATATTCAGTGCAAACAGTTTATTCTCGCCTTTTCATGGATTAACAATGAAATTTTTGACCCGCTTTTTAATATACATAGCTAGTATTACTGTATTCGAAAGATAAATTTACTATTTAAGATTATTCTCATGGATGCCCAAAAAGACTTACAGAAATTCGATTTTACAGAAGAAATCATTCAACACTTTAAAATTAACAGCGTCATTCCGGTTGATTTCTACAATAGAAACGGGCAAATTCTTATTCATAAAAAGGAAAATGCCGACGGAGAAGACATTACAAAATTACTGAGGTTTGAAAATCAGGGGATCTACTTTTTAAAATCCGAATTTGAGAAAATTGCCGGTGGAAAACAAGGTTCTGGATCGGATACCGTAAATGGTCGGGAAGTAAGTTTCGCTAAATTAGTTAATGCTGAACTAACTGTCGAACTTGCAAGAAATGCTTCCGGCTTTTTATCCGAATTGAAAAAATTTCCTCTTCACGGAAATCAGGTAAGGCATCTTAATAAATCTATCGATGGAATATTAGAAGACTTTAAATCTACGCCCGATATGGAAAACGGGTTAGTCAATATCATTGAGGTTATGAGTAATGCCGGAGTTCCAATGGATTCCGAAATACTCACAAAACGCACCGTGATCTCCATGGCGATGAAGGTAAGAGCGGGAAAGGTTTTTACCAAAGTGGATATGGAACAAAAGAAGTTGGATCAGATGAATCTGATGATGTCTTCTTATCTTGCGGATGTGGGTTATACTCAGATGAAAATTCCGATGCAAAAAGATCTGAAGGCGGAAGAATTCGAATACATCAAAAATCATCCGATTATCAGTTATCTTATGGTGGCTAACCTTCCGGATTTAGATGATAACATCAAAACTCTGGTTCTCAATCATCACCGTCCTCACAAAGGCGAAGGGATGAACAATAATTATCCTCAACCGAAAGTTCTCGTTCATAAGCTCAATCTTTATAAAGAAAAATATAAGGATGATCCGATGAAGGCCGTTTTGGTCGGAGATATTCAAAAACAGATACGGAATATTCTCACTAATAACCTTCCTATAGAAGATATCGGGGTTATTTCCATTGCGGGAGAATTTGCTTCCTTAACCACAAGACAGGAATGGAGGGAGGCGTTTGATCCTTTGGTTGCGATGAAGCTTATTTTGAATAATAGTTTTTTTGCATATAATGAAAAGACTCTGAGGGATTTTTATGATCACATCGGTCTTTCCTTGTGCAATAATCAACCTTTTATTCAAGAAGGAGATTTCGTAATCGTGGTTACACAGGATTCTAATCAGAGGGTGTTTTTCGAGGTTTGTATTATTCGGGAAATGTATAAAACTCAAATTCGTCCTATGCTGGAAAGGATCGGAACCATCCGACCGAATTTCAGCAATATGGGAAAACTGAGGATTTCCGGGTTTGATATTTCTTCGTTAAAACTCGATCGAAGGAGAGCGATTTACAATCTCGAGAAAAATCAAGATCCGAGAAGAATCGTTTACGTTCTAGATCCGAATATAGATGCTCGCCTTTACGAAGAATTGTCTAAACAGACTGGCGAACTTCCTAAAGAAAACGTTTAATAGATATGTAATTTAACTACTTTGCTTATTGTATAATTTTAATACTATTTTCCCAAAAACAAGGTATAGAATTAAAACAATCGAACATCCCAAAAATATACCATTCTGGTAAATATTCGAGATATGATGATTTAAATGATATAATGACAGACAAATAATAAATTGTATGACTCCATACATTATATTTCCTGTTGGACTAAACCCGAACATCCCTAGAAATTTTGTATTTGTAATGCCAAAAATAAAATGAGGCATTGCATTCATCAAAAGAACTCCAATCGTAAAATCGATTATATTCATTTATTCGTATTGTAATTAACGTAAGTTCGACATAACAAATATGCAAGCGATTATTATGCTGTGATCTATAACGAGCAGCACTTTAGTTTAAAAAATTCAGGTGAAACGCTTTTTACAAAAGCGTTTCAGGCCGCGAGCTATTTTATCTATGAAATTTGCGAGCTGCGACGACTCATAGGGAGTCGTAACACTTTAGTTTCTTATTCGCCCAAACTTTCTTACGCCGAACTCACGTTAATTATGAAATTTACGAGTGATTCGTCCAGACTTTCTGACAGCAAGTCCCAAAATCCCAGTTTACTTTGTCAGAAAGATCAAGCTGCAAAGTTCTGTCTCAATTTTGGGACAGAACCTTATATCGAACTCATATTATATACGGTTAGTTTTTTAACACAAATTCTCGTTTAAAGACAGAATTTTATGGGAATTCTATTAGAGTTGTTGAAAAATTAATTCTCTATCCGTTTCTGCTGCATTGAAATGGATGTTTGAAGCGATTTTGTTAATCTGAATCATGGAATTTTTCAACAACTCTATTATATAAAAATCAGGAGTGCGCCGTTTTATCGATCATTATGGAATAGAATACTATGATTTTTAAAACGAGGGTAAAATTCCAGGCGCTTGAATTCCATGTTCTTGAATAAAACCACGACGAACGTTTTCAAATCGTTTCTTTCACTGACCGTCGATTGATCGTGAAACCGGTTTCAAACGAAAAAATGGCCTTAGCCCCTTATGGTCCGTTTTATAAAAATCTTCTATGATTTTAGGAAATAATTTTTTGAATTCTTGCGGCTTTTGTTAAAATGTACGTTTCATAAATAATTTTTTTCCAGTCCGATTTTGTATTCTTCCTGAGTAGGAATTGTGAAGAAATACGCAGACCTCTTTCGAAACGGAATTAAGGGTATTTGATAAAATGAATTCTAATGTGAATCATAGCTCGCATTCGGTTAATAAGGAACTTTTGGAAAAATTCGAATTCAATTCCGACGTTATCAAAAGTTTTATCAGTCAGAGTGAGGTACCGGTCGATTTTTATAATAAAAACGGCCAGATCTTAATCCATAAAAAATCGGATGCATCCGAAGAAGACGTTACAAGACTTCAAAAATTTGAAAGTCAGGGGATTTATTTTCTTATTTCGGAAAAAGATAAATTTATCAAACCGAAAAATCCGGATGCGGTTCACGGAAGAGAAGTTTCCTTTACGAAACTCGTAAATCCGAATCTTGCGATAGCCCTTGCCAAAGAAGCTTCTGATCTTTTAGAGGAACTCAAACACTTTCCGTTGACCAACAATCATATCCGCTTGGTTCAGAAAGGTATCGACGATATTCTTGCCGACTTTAAGGCAAGTTCGGATATGGAACTGGGACTTGTAAACGTGATTGAAGTGATGGGACAAGCTGGTGTCAGAACGGCTTCCGAGATGATGACCAAACGTACAGTCATTGCTATGGCGATGAAATTAAGAGGGATGAAAGCTCTTAGTAAAAACGATAACGAAATTCAAAAAACAAAACAACTTAACGTTATGCTAGCTTCATTTATGGTGGATGTCGGTAAATCCAGGATGAAACTTCCGAATCATATCGATCTTCGTCCGGAGGAATTTGATTATATCAAAAATCATCCGATCATCAGTTATCTTATGATTGGAAATTTAAGCGGGGTCAATTCGGAAGTTAAATCGGCGGTACTCAACAGTCATAGGACTTTCCGCGGAGAAGGTCTGAATAATAATTATCCTTCGACAAATATGATTATTCGAAAACTGACCGAATATCTTCAAAAGTATAAAGACGATAAATCAAAACAAATCCTGATCAAAGACATTCAAAAACAGATCCATCACATTCTAGGAAATACTTACACGGACGAAGATCCTGGAATTATTTCGATCTCCGGGGAATTCGCTTCTCTCAGTACGAACCAGGAATGGCGTC
>NZ_QAJG01000004.1:170000-172500 GCF_003046425.1 Leptospira borgpetersenii serovar Javanica | reverse complement strand
AGGAAACGGCAATTCCAGATTTACATTAGAAAAAAGGAATGTTCCTCAGGAAGAGATCGGTACTAATCTGATCATCAATCATAATCGTTGTATCGTTTGTTATCGTTGTGTTCGTTTCGAAGAAGAAATAGTGGGGGAATCTAATCTTGGTCTTTTTGAAAGAGGGTATCATTCCATCATCGGTCTTGCAAAAAGCGAACCGATTCAACATAACTTTCAGGGTGCGCTTGCGGACCTTTGTCCGACGGGGGCACTTCTTAACAACAAGACCCTGTTTAAATCAAGAGTATGGTGGTATAAAAACGCGGAATCGATCTGCCACGGTTGTAGTACGGGTTGTAACATTACAACTAACGTAAGAGATAATAAAATGTATCGATACATGCCCCGAATCGATGAGGAAAAAGACATGTACTTTCTTTGTGATGCAGGACGTTTTGATATCGATTGGTTGAATGAGAATCGTTTATTCGCTTATTATCAGAATGGAAATATTTCAGAAAGTGCGGTCGTATTATCTGCAGTTACGGAAAAGATTTTGAATGCAAAAAAGATAGCAATTCTCGGTGGGGCGGCCGAATCAAACGAAAATTTGAAAATGATTCTACAAAGTGTGGAGTCTTTTGGAAAATCGGTTATTCTGGAAGTGAGAATAAACGAGATTCAATACAAGGTCCCCGAACAGAAGGATTTCTTGATGACTACGGATCTAAGACCGAATACGAGAGGTGCCGTGGATTCCGGTTTTGTTTCTTCTCAGGGAATAAACGCGGTTCGTAAGGCCATCGAAGCGGGGGAAGTCGATTTGGTTTTTATAATTAAGGAGAATATAAAAGAGTTTTTACCTTCTGTTTTTTCCAAGACGACTGTTGTATTATTGGAGACTAATTTAACTCAGGAAATTAGCGAAGTCGCATTTGGAATTCCAATTCAAACATTCGCAGAGCAATCGGGTTCTTTTACAAATAAGAACGGGTTAAACCAACACTTTCAAAAAGTGATGGAACCGCCTAAAGGTTTATTGAATTCCGGTTCTGTTTTCCGAAGGCTGGCAGAATTGGTCAAAGAATCTGCGTCTTCTCCTAAGGAGGTTGGCGTTGGGAACCGTTAACGTAGTACGCGTAGCAAGTCTTCATAAACTTTCTTGGTATGAAAAATTTTATTTTTATTCCATAGGCAAAGGACTTTGGATCACGCTAAAACATTTTATCAAAGCGGCGATTTTAAGAAGAACAGTCACGATCGAATATCCGGAGAAAAAAAGAAAATACTCCACGCGCTTCCGCGGAATGCATACAATGAAACGGGACGAGCAAGGTCGCGAACGATGTACAAGTTGCTTTTGTTGTATGTGGATTTGTCCTGCCGACGCAATTTATATCGAAGCGGGGGAAGTGGCTCCTGAAATTCAACATCTTCATCCCGAAGACAAATACGCGAAAAAATTCGAGATCGATTTATTGCGTTGTATTTTTTGTGGTATGTGTGAGGAAGCTTGTCCGAAAGGTGCGATTTATCTGGACGGCCCCGGTGAAATGGCGACTGACAACCGAGAAGACTTAATATTAACTAAAGAAAGAATGATGCAAATCGTAGGCGGTCCGATCATTGGGGAAAGACAATAGGGGTTAAGGTTCTTTCTTAGATAACTCGGGATCATTTTTATCAAGTTAATTTTTTTTACTTACAGCGCGCCTAAACCCGTCGAGCGCCAATAGAAGCGAGACGGCTTTAGTTTTTTTTGGGACAGGTTCTTATATATTAGAGTTGTTGAAAAATTAATTCTTCATCTGTTTCATTGAACGGTCGGTTAAAGCAGTTTTGTTAATCTGAACTATAGAATTTTTCAACAACTCTATTGTTTGAGCAATAGGAATTGGGCATTAAAGCAAAATTTCTTTTCAATTTGTGAATTCCAGATTGAAGGGACTGAAGCCTTGTTATTCGAATGTTACCCTTCGGTAACGGGAATAAGAAATATTCTTTTTTGGGTCTTTGTGAAAATCGTTCTTGTATGGATTTCATTCCTACATACTTTGCATTACGCTCCTTCTGTTGGTTTCTTGTTTTGTGGTAAATGCTTGCTCTAACCCACGTTTTTCAAGCAGAAGGGCGCTATTTTATCTTAGAGCGTGTCCCAAAACCATTCGATTTATCGGAATCCTCGCGGATCGCTGCAATTGTTCCTACGTTTTGGGACAAACTCTTAATAAAAGACTTGCTGTAGAATTTCGGCTTTTTTACTCTTGAACTTCTAATCAAAAACAGCAGGGGACGAAATTGGTTTCGACTGTTGTTGCCAGGGATTATGTGGCGTGTAGAGGTTGTAGGCTCCTCTCAAAACCTTCGAACAATAACCGCTAATAACGAATTAGCTTTAGCAGCTTAATCTCTGCTACGGAACTTTGGTTTTTTCTCTTGGATTCTAAACGTTCTGCAACTTATCAAGAGGCGGCTCTTTTGGTTTTCGGTTCCTAAAAGAGACTGTATTTGAGCCGGA
>NZ_QAJG01000004.1:162500-167500 GCF_003046425.1 Leptospira borgpetersenii serovar Javanica | reverse complement strand
AATTCGAAAGTCCCTTTGTAGAGATATTTTCCAATAAAAAAAACAATACATTCGAAGATTCCTTCTCAATTAATATGTAAAGGCAACTTTATAAAATCAAAAAATAACAAAATGTTGTAAATAATTCTTATGAGAAACCGCTATTTCGCGACTTACGAATCTGATCGATAGCTTGATTACGGATCGGGAACTTGAGTTTTTGGTTGAAATAGCAAATCATGCAGAGATTCCTTTATTGGTCGACAATGCTTACGAATCCCAACATGGTTTTTGGAAAAAATTCCTTTATTCACAAAGCTGAGAATGATCCAGGGATTTATACTTTCTAAGCTGTTCCTCCGGGAGTTCGTACCGGTTTTGTACTGGGTGATTCTAAAACGACCGCCAGTTACGTAAGGGCAATTCGATTGTCAACTTGACGATTGCCGATCCGGGCCAGTTTATTGAGTTGGATCTTTTTCGTTCGGGTCGTTGGAAAGATTTACAGCACGTCCCAAATTCCGTCGAACGCCAATAGAAGTGAGACGGCTTTAGTTTTTTCGAGTGCTCCTTAAAGAGCAGCACTTTAGTTTCTTTTGGGACAGGTTTTTATGTAAAAAAGTAATATTACTTTTTTATCATAAGAAATCGGTTTTTGTCCAGTAGGTAATTCCAAAAAATTGGAGTTCCAAGATCGACTATCGGATTCATCAAGGCGAAGTCGCTTTTTTTCTTTGGATTTGGGTAAAAAATTTATCTTTGCTTGTTAACGATCTTGATCCAATTTTGAAGAAAGCGGGCATAATTAACGTGGATTCACCCAGACTTTTTTACAGCGCGTTCCCAAATCCCAGTTTACTTTGTCAGAAAGATCAAGCTGCAAGGTTCTGTCCCAGTTTTGGGACAGAACCTTATATCGAATTCACGTTAATTATTGTTCCCGGTGAAACTTTTTTTCCAGGAACCGATCCAAACGGGTCTCATAGACAGGAATGTTTTCGATTGAGCTTTGTTCGGGAAAGTAAAGAGATCGAAAAAGGAATTTTGAGAATCGGGTTGGAAAAATTCTCGAAATAAATGGTTTTGTTTAACCATTTAAGAGGAATACTGGGCAATAAAAAGATTCAATTAAAAAGAACTGTATTGTCGATTTGATAAGAAATATGGAAAGCAGCGAACAAAACATAAGCTTTGAGGAATTGGCGGAGAGTAAACCGACTGAAATACAATCTCTTGCGCCTGATTATATTTTTTTGAACGAGGGGGCGGTCGGTTTATCCGCAACCGCACGTTGTATTTTGGACGAACTTAGGGATTGGCATAAAAAGACAGAAAAGCACGGCTCCAAAAGTATCCATCCATCTTACTTGCTTACATTAGATAAACTTGCAGAACTTCTAAATAAATATAGGAATCTGAGTGAACAAGCTAAGTCTCCGCCTAGTGTTGATCTTGCCTTGAGACAGTTGGTTGATTATGAAAAAAAAGGTAAGAATAAATCCGCATTTATCTATCCGTTTTTGGTTCGTAACGGAGCTAAGATTCAAGCTCGAATTGCAATTGCAAGCCCTCAGAAAGAAGCGAAAACGGATGTAAGTCCGTATCGAGCCGCTTGTTTTGAATTTTCGGAAGAGATGATCGACCTTATACTTCAAAATCGAGCTAAAAAGCCGAAACTTCCGGACGAGGATAACCCAGGCGCATTTTTGCTTCATAAAAATAAGGCAGGAAAAAATTGGCTTTTTCCGAAGCTGGCTTCGCTTGAAGCCGAATTTTCCACCCTTTTAAAAAGGGGATTTCAACCTTACAGTTATATTCCTATGACGGACTTTCTGAGAGATTTTCTTACGTACGCGACCAAAAAGAATTACGTGATGAAAATTCTTCCGGATTATCATATCATTTTGGATGATCTTCAGTTAAATCCGGACGGTTCTTACGTGAATCAACCCGAAGTCATCGCACATTATCGTTGTCAGGCGGATGCTCTTGAAAAATTTGCAATCCCTTATTTGAAGGAACTTAGCGAACGAGCCGGTTACGGATTGTTCGGAACTCGGATTGCGGAGTTCGAGCAGACACATATTCAAATGGCAGAACCTGGAAAAAAACAAAACGGCGAAAAAGTAAAAGCGTTGATTTCACTTATAAACGATTATCCGTTCGAACGGGAGACGGATGAACTGGGCAAAAGGATATCCGAAACCTGTAGATTTTCCATTCAGATCATATCCAAACTGATGGAAGAAAAAGAGAAACTCGTTCAAAGAAAGGAAGAGAGTGTATTTAAGTCTTTGAAGTCGAAAATTCTCCATAAAATAGGAGAACATACTCTTCAGGAACAGACTTTATATAGTTTTTCTCCTGAGCAAAAATTGAAATCTTCCGGTTTATCGAATGTAATACGTTATCCGGCATTGATCGATGAATTAAAAAAGGAGATTTCTGAACGATATGGAATGAGGGTGATCGAAAAACCAGATCAGACTTCAGAGATATACGCGGTGGATCCGGGATATATGGCCGCGGTTCTTCATAAATTGAGTGGTATGGCGACGAAAAATGCCGCTTATCAAAAAGAATTGGAAATTGCAAAAGAAATCAACGCGAGTTTAAGTAATCCAAAACATCCGGGATTAAATGCAAAACTCAAGGCAGAAAGTATCGTAAAACTCCAACAGGGAATCCAGGCGATGGAGCAGTTGGAAGTGGAAAAACAACGTTCCCAAGAATTTGCAAAAAAATTCAATCTTCCGATGGGAATGTTGGGCTTTGTTGCAAGTATGATCTTATTTTTGATCGCATCCGTACATTTTAGGACTACTGGAATTCTATTCGTGGGAATTCCGGTCAGTTTATTTTTAGGATTATTGCTCGCATTCCATTTTAGAAATAAGGAAAAGTCGGATATTCTTTCCAACGGAAACGCCTCACTCGGATCCGGTTTTAAGGGAGAATATGGTATCATGTCTTCATCGGACGATTATCCTTCTGGAGATGATTCCGAAGATGAGCGATTTCAGTCCAAGGGAGAAACTCCTAAGGAAAAGAAGGTAAGTTTGATAGCGAAGGGTGCAGAACGTTTTGTTTTTCCAAACCGTTTTACGAAGATCACGGATAAAATTCACGATTCTCGTTCTCTACGTAAAAAAATCTTCGAGAATTTAGATAATATTAGAAATAACGTAGCTCATCTCAAAGGAGAAAAGGACGACGACAAGGTCGCTTCCACGATTGAATATGCTCTTTTGCAGAATTCTGCTACGATTCTGGTTCCGGATGATATAGTTCCGCAAGGAATGCCCGGTTCCATCATCCTTAGCCACAATGATTTAAAGGCTCCTTTGATCCGGGATCAGATTGCCGAATTTTTACGAAATGAAGCTCAAAAGAAACAATATGATAAAAAACTCCTTAAATATTATACATTTCTAATTAATACAATCGAGGTGGAATATTACAAATATCTTCCGAATCGGAAGAAAAAATAACGTTTCATAAGCCAATCAATTAATTGCACCTCGTTCTACCTGCATTTTAGCCGGATTTAGTCAAGAATTACGTGTAAAAATCTTTTGTCTAACGAGTTGCAGAAAGATACCGCTCTGCGTGATTCGGACACTCCCGTTTATCAAGCGGTTTTTAATACACCCGAAGAAATGTTCGGACCTTTGGAATATTATTGAGAATGTGCGTTCTATTCTGAAACATTTTAAAACGGTCAGTTCAGTACAAGTGGATACTTTTGTACTTTAGGTGCTAATGCCGGCTTCATAACAACAATGAATTTAATTCTGATTTTAACTTTTGGATGGATTTTTTGATCTGAACCTCATATGTTTTATCTGTTGTTCTTTCACTGCTTCCTTAGAATTGCTCGTTAAATACGCGATTCTGATCGTTTCTTTGTGGACATTCATTCCTACGTTCAGAAGACAGAGGACTGAAGGCTTTTCTTCGAAAAGCAATTCGTTTTGCTAATGTAGCTTCCTTTGTTCTTTTTTCTGTCTTCGCAAACTGCATTCTAAATTCGTGATGTAATATCACTCCGTCTCTTTCTGTCCTCTGTCTAGAACGAGCGAAGCGAAGTTCGTCAGTCCTCAGTCCTCTGAATGGACAACTTCTTAGTTCCTTTTGTTGGTTTTCTTGTTTTGTGGTAAATGCTTCGCATCTAACCCACGTTTTCCAAGTCCAGAAGGGGCAATTTTGTCTAAAAGCCTGTTTCAACTTGTGAGTATTGATCTTGAAAGCGAGGAACGATTTCGGGTTTATAAACACAAAGATGAGAAAAAAGAAAGAATTTAAAAGACTAAGGTAGGCTTTTTCCATTGTATTTCGATTTTGAACAGCATCGATTTTACGAACCGACTTCGTGTAAAATTTACTCTTTTTTATCGATTTTCGATTGACCGTATAAACAGGTACGCGAACCTGTCCTCAAGATTCCCGGTGACTATAGAGAGAGGGCCACACCCGTTCCCATCCCGAACACGGAAGTTAAGCCTCTCATCGCTGATGGTACTGTGTGGTTCGCTGCATGGGAGAGTAGGACGTTGCCGGGTTTTTTACTTTTAAGCAGAGGGTCGATTCTAATAATTCTCTGTCGGTTTTCGGATCTCCTCGGGTATTTTCTTTTTCCCTAAAACTCCAAAGAATAGAATTCCCGATAAAGATCCAAACTGGATATATAAATTGACTCGGAGCATTTTTAGAAAGCTCTTGTCATGCCGGAAAAGATTTTAAAATTACTTTCTTGGAAAGAAGACGCAATTATTAACGCCAATCAGGAATAATTATGAAAAGAAATTACCAGCCCAGCCGAGTTAAAAGAGCAAGAACGCACGGATTTCGTGCGAGAATGGCTACTGCCGGTGGAAGAAAGGTTCTTTCACGCAGAAGAAAAAAGGGCAGATACAAATTGACCGTTTCCAACGAAAAACTCGGTAAGAAATACTAAGAATTAAGTTATCGAAGAGACTTTAAAATCCAGGAAGGAGATTCAATCTCTTTTTAAGAACGGA
>NZ_QAJG01000004.1:100000-157500 GCF_003046425.1 Leptospira borgpetersenii serovar Javanica | reverse complement strand
GAACGGCGATCATCACAGTTGCGGGTCTTTTGAATTCTTTCGAGCTCACGGGTAAAAAATCAAGCGATGTTAAAGTTGTAATTTGCGGAGCAGGCGCCGCTGGAATTGCAATTGCAGAACTCATTCAACATATAGGAATCAAAAAGGAACAAGTCTTTCTTGTTGATACCAAAGGTGTGATTCATCATCATAGAAATGATTTGAATGAATCCAAAAAGAGATATGTTCAAAAAACGGATGCGAAAACTCTTAGAGACGTGATGGACGGCTCCGATATTTTTATCGGTGTTTCCGTTGAGAATATGGTGGACGAGGATATGGTTCGTTCCATGGCAACAAATCCCGTAATCTTCGCATTAGCAAATCCTGATCCAGAAATTCCTTATCAAACTGCGAAAGCGGTTCGCTCCGACTTAATTATGGGAACGGGGAGAAGCGATAATCCGAATCAAGTGAACAACGTATTGGGTTTTCCATTTATCTTTAGAGGTGCTCTCGACGTAAGAGCTCGTAATATTACCCTGGAGATGAAACTTGCCGCGGCTCGTGCATTGGCGGAATTGGCTCGCCTTGACGTTCCCGACGAAGTAAGTAAGGCTTATAGTGGGGAGAAATTTACATTTGGACCCGAATATCTGATTCCGAAACCGTTCGATAAACGAGTTTTATTTCATGTGGCTCCCGCAGTTGCCGAGGCCGCGGTTGCAAGTGGTTCCTCTCGAATTCCTTATCCGGGGAGAAAAAAATATCTCGGATTTCTCGAAGGAATTATCAGAGTTTAACATTAAACAACTCAAAAACGACTCTTACATAAATCGGATTTTGAATATGTATAAACTGTATTAGTTTCCGCATTCGGGAATGAAGGCGAATGTTTTGCGGTAGACAAAAAGCGTGGAATAGTTTCTACAATTGAAATGTTGTCATTAAGGTATGAGTTGCGTTGAAAATATGTTACTAACGGAACGGCTGGTGTAAATTCACGATCGAGTAACTCCTACTTTCGGGAAAAGATTCTGAGTTCGTCTGAAAAAAATTCCGATAATCATAAAAATTGAATTCTTTTCCAAATAATTATTGAATCGCGGCGGAATGGTTGCCCGACCTTCTTCAAGAATGAAAAATCCGGTTTTAAGACAAACAGTAATAGACTTTTCTAATTTCCTACACTCTCTTGATGGTATATCCTTTGGGGTCTTGGTGGATTATGTCCAAATCTGAAAATCAAATACCTACTCCCGAAACCTTCACTTTAAGTTCGGAGGATACTCAGGATATGATTGGGGATCAGGAACTCAAAGTTCTGATGCTTCAATTCAATCCGGGAGCATTCAAGGATATTGATTTGATCGAAAAGGGAGTGGAAAATTATTTCTTATTCAATCAATCTCCGTTTGCTCTTACGAAAGTCGAACAACTTCAACATCTTAAATTGCACGATCTTAAATTTTTAGAAGAACGGAAAGGAATTCAATTTTATCAGTTCCTTCACTTTCAAAAAGAGGTCAGGGAACTTCAAATCGCAGACGTGATTATTCGTCCAGCTTCTTTAAAGGCTGAGCAGATCGTAAAAGTAAAACGAGGTTGTCTTCTTCAAAGTGTAGCGGCAGTTCTTGAAATGTTATATGCACGAGATCAGTTTATTCTGAACGCTTCTAAAAATACAGAGATTGAAGACTGGGTTCATCAGAATTATCTAAATGTAGACGATAAAGGAATACAGATCAATTTGTCGGATTCTAAATTTTTAGAAAAGTCCATGCAAAATTTAGAATCTCTTTCTTTGGAATTTCTTCTCAGTCGTTTGCAAGTTCGTGGCGATTTATTCAGCAATATCTTTCAAGTGTTAAATCAAAAACCCGGGGAGATATTAAATCAACTTTCTATTATCAAGGTAGAACCGGAAGTTTTACAGGCAATTGAAAAAAGAGGGTCAAGGACTCCTCTGTTGCAACTGCATCCCCGTTTTCATTTGTTTCAACCTTCTCTGGACGAACTTTTGAGTTTTAGACATGCTTCCAAAGAAAAAAGAGAAGAAGGAAAGTTTACGGAATTGGAGATCATATTCGATTTGTTTACCGTGATCGCCCGCAAAATACTTCTCCAAGTTCTCCCGGGAGAAGAATCTTCCTGGATCGAATTGACCGGAAATGTTCAAGCAGAAAGATACTTGCAGGAGTTAAAAAAACATCCTGCGTTTACATCCGGAAAAAGTTGGATGGGGGGAGGAGATTTTATCAAATCTTACGAAGTGTTACTACAGACTGTAAGAGCTCTTGAACACCTTAAAAAAGAGTCTTTGATTAATCTAATCACGACTGAAAATCTATTTCGTTTTAAAGAATCCAAAGAATTGGTACATTTCGATCTTTCCAATTTTGAAGTGGATGATGGCGCGATTAAAAGTGTCGGAATGAGCAGAACCGAATTGTTCCGCGAAGTTTTGGAACGAATTCGCGTTAGGGAAGACTTCTTGAAAAAGGAAAGGAAAAATGCGAATGGGGAAACAATCGGACTTACGATTTTGTCGAAAAGTATGATTATTCGCGCTTTTGTGGAGATTCGTTCGAGAAGAACTTCGGTTCATAATTTGATTCGTCAAAACGGATATTCCCGCGGGATATATGAATTTTTAAAGGAAGTTTCCGACGTAAAAGACGGGCAGATTGCCGTCGACGAACAGATCCGTTTGAGTAAGGCGATTGCCGAATGGGAAGAAGATACCGAAAAAGAGAGAATTCGCTCCGAAAGGGCTTCCAAGTCGATCTTAGAAAGAATCATCGAATTTATTCTAAGTTTATTCGGAATCAAATTTTCTCCCAAAGAACGGGAAGTTACAAACAAAGGTCAAGTTAAAAGGGATTTTAAAAATGCAGAAATTGATCCTACTTCCCATGAGCCCTCTAAACCGAAAAAGAAAAAATCTCTCGGCGTAATCGTTGGACCTAAAGAAAAAGAAATGCTCATTCCAGCCCGCGTTCAGAAGGCGATCGACTATGTGGATCGCAAAAATAACGGACTGATTTGGTTGGATGAAGTTGTTGCTGCCATATCTTCACCGGAATTCGGAAAAGACAAAGTGGCCGACCTTATATACTATGACCAAAAGCGGAGATATCTGGAAATCCGAACGATGAATCAGGTAAGACATGTTTTTATACGGAGAGAATTGGAGTCCGATCCGGCGTGGATCCAAACTACTTTGGATTATATGGACAATGTTTCTGCTAAAAAACCGGAGTTTTCCGCGCTTGCGGATACTCTGAGAAAATTTCAGAGCGAATAAGCATTTAAGTATATTTTAATCTTATTTAATATTGATCTTTCGTTTGAGAGGTCTTGTGCTTCAATTAAATTGTGATTTTTCGGAGGATTCATGAAAACTAGAATCGAAACGGATTCAATGGGTGAAATCGCGGTGGATGATTCCAAATATTGGGGTGCGCAAACCGAGCGTTCCTTACATCATTTTCATATAGGAAATGATCGATTTCCAAGAGAAATGATTCGTGCTTTGGGGATTTTAAAAAAATCGGCCGCGATCGTAAACGCAGAACTTGGTCTTCTCACTGAAGATAAAAAGAAACTCATCGTTCAAGCCGCAGACGAAGTGATCTCCGGTAAGTTGGACGAACACTTTCCTCTTTCCGTTTGGCAAACCGGTTCCGGAACTCAAACGAACATGAATTCTAACGAGGTTATTTCGAATCGTGCCATCGAAATCGCTGGCGGAGTGAAGGGTTCTAAAAAACCGATTCATCCAAATGATGATGTGAATAAGGCTCAATCCTCGAACGATACTTTTCCTACCGCGATGCACATTGCTGTCGCAGAACAGTTGAATCAAAAATTGATTCCCGCATTGGGTCAACTCAAAGATACGCTCGAAAAGAAGGCGGACGAATTTAAGAATATTATAAAAATTGGAAGAACTCATCTTCAGGATGCGACTCCTTTGACTTTAGGTCAGGAGTTTTCCGGTTATGTTCAACAATTGAAATACAATATTGCAAGAGTGAAAGCGGTTTTGTCGGCGGTTTACAGGATTGCATTGGGTGGAACAGCGGTAGGTACCGGACTCAACACACACCCTCAGTTTGCCGTTAAAGCGGCGGCTCAGATAGCTAAAGAAACCGGGCTTCCTTTTATAAGCGCGGAAAATAAATTCGAAGCTCTTGCTGCTCATGATTCTCTTGTGGAGGTGAGCGGGGTCTTGAAAACGATTGCGGCTTCTTTGATGAAAATTGCGAACGATATACGTTGGCTTTCTTCCGGTCCTCGTTGTGGGATTGGTGAAATAAGTATTCCGGAAAACGAACCTGGTTCTTCCATCATGCCTGGGAAAGTGAACCCGACTCAATCGGAGCAGATGACAATGGTATCCGCACAAGTGATTGCAAATGATGTCGCAGTCAATATTGGCGGCGCTTCCGGGAACTTTGAATTGAATGTTTTTAAACCGTTGATTATTCACAACGTTTTGAATTCTATTCGATTACTTTCCGATTCTTGTGTTTCTTTTGAGGAACACTGCGCGCGTGGTATTACTCCGAACAAAGAGAAACTCGACGAACACTTAAATAATTCTTTGATGCTCGTGACAGCATTGAATCCGCATATCGGTTATGACAACGCGGCTAAGATCGCAAAAAATGCGCATAAAAAAGGATCGACTCTAAAAGAATCCGGAATCGAACTGGGCCTTTTGACAAACGAACAATTCGATCAATGGGTTCTTCCCGAAAAAATGATTTATCCTTCTGTGGATTAAATTGGTCGGGAACTTTGCGGTCCCTTTTAAAAAACTTTGCAATTAAGTTTAATTATTTTTGTATTATAATTTACTAATGCATATGAATGCCTCTGTTTAATTGTATTTCGATTTTTTGGATTGTATTTGCAGGTTCCGAGAAGATTTGATCTTATTCAATTCAAGTCTAATTCGTAAGCGAATTCCGTTTAATTTACAGCACGTCCCAAAAATCGCGGAGTTTACTGCTTTATCAGAAAGATCAAGCTGGTAACTAAGGCGTCTCGCTTCTATTGGCGCTGGGCAGATTCTTACAATCTACTGCCTCAAAATCTCGGAACTCCTATATTTTATTACCAACTTACCAAATGATTGTAACGGATTTCTTTTAAGGTTTTGGGACTATAAGAAACAAGACGGTTGAGCTATTCCAAAAGATCATTTTATGTGAGAATTTTTTCATAAAATTTTACGGTTCTTATATTTCGAATCGGGAGATAATTCCTTTAAGTAGGATCCAGATAAAATTTAATTCCTCAAATAATATCCTGAATTTTTAAATCCAAAGGAAGAGTTTCGTTTTGAAAATCCGATAGAATTTTGGCGATCTGATCATCGATGACTCTGTCGTTTAATTTTTCCGAGCCGTTTATGCCTATGCTTATTGTGTATGATCTTTGTAGGGATTATTCCGTAAATTAGGTTACTACTCGAATGCATGAGAAGAGTATTATATTGTGCTTTTTGCAAAGCTTGGGACGTAAAATCTATTTCAAAACGGCCAAGAATTTCGGACCCGATGTAATTTTATGAGGACTTTACATTTTTGCAAAAATTAAGCATTAATTTTTAGTACCATTTTCATACATCTGAGTAGTAAGTCCGTTTTGTTAAGCGAATTTTTTTATTTCGACACAGTTCCTTCCATTTCAGTCTTTTGGGGATCATACCTACAGTGATTCCATTAGACGAAAAAGAAAAAATCGTAACGAAATTTTTTTCATGAAGATCTTTTTCTTACTCTTTTGAACATTTGCTTTTATAGATTTTTGTTCTGCCATTTTAGACTTTCCAGGTTAACTTTTCAATTTTGCTTTTAGGCGGCTGGTTTTCTTGTATCTTGATTTTATATTTGTGGATTGTTCGGAATTTCTTTTTTGGAACGTAGAATTTCCCTATACCAATTTATGAAGTTTTGAAGAGAATCCGGATCTAACTTTTCCGATTTTCTTTCCGCCTCCTTATCTTCTCGGTAAGTAGAACGGATCGTTTCGATCGGGAACTTCCAGGATTCTTCGATTGCCTTTATATAACGTAAGGTGTTACGAGTCCCTTTGATGACGTCTGCAAGGTGTTCACGATAAAGAGAAGTGGTATGTTCCAAATGGTCCTCACGAGAGTTTTGGGAATATTTAAACTCTATGTCTTTGAGATTGAGTTGTGATTCGATGATGATTTGTTTCAATCTTTGAGAAAGCCTTCTTCCTCTTTTCCAAAATTTTCCTTCGTGAACAACTTCTCTGTTTACAATAGATCTTTTGATTTTTTCGGAGTTCATAATTTTACATCGTTGCTTTAGGTTCTTCAGGTGTCGTATTACCTGTGTCGCTCGAGTTAAGGGAACGAATCTCATTTGAAAGAAGAATTAGGGGCTTGAAATTTTCGATCAGACATTCCTCGCAAAGATCGGTTTGACGCATTGATTCCTTTTGGTTACATTGAATACATAAGTTGGTCGTCATAATAAAGTCTCCTTAATAATTTTTAGTTTGAATTATTCGCCGAATTCTTCTTCCAAGATATACTCAAGAATACTAATAAACTCTTTGATTTTGTTCGGTTTTCTTTTGCAGATTTGGACGATGTCGTTTTTTACAAGAAAAAGAAAGGTAATCTCTTTATCTTGCATTTCGGTATGATCGTTCCATTTCCAATCGAACGTCGTAAATTGTTCTCTTACATATTCGGCGATTTGAATGATCGCTTTTTTCTCTATTTCAGAAAGAACAATCGGGCACAAATTATCCCTGCTTAGGACGGGATTTTTATCGGTAATTTTAGTGATGTTATGACGTTTCATAATGAAATTCTCCTGTTTTTTCGTTTACCATATAAATGCGTTGAGGGAATAGTGCGATATATGATATTCCATTTTTTGAATGTTCTTATGATTTCTGCATAAGATTAGTGCCCGTTTAAACTTTTCGAAAGGTGAACACAGTTCATTTCCACTTTCTTGGCGAACTTAGAAAAGATCTTCGTTTCTAATGTGATACAAATGAAATCCTTGCATTCGTTTCTGTTCATGATGCTCATTGAGTCTCCTTTTTGTGATTGCGATTTCATTTCCATTTGCGAGTTTTGGTCGTGCAAAAGACCAAGCTCCATTTTGAAATCGACGTTGGTCTTGATGAGTTTCACCTCGTGTCAAATGACCATACGTCTAAAATGTATTTTTGTCAATGATTTAATACGTCTAAAATGTATAAAAAATTTTCAGATCGCTTAAAAAGACTTATTGAAACTTTAGGATTTTCTCAGGCCGAATTTGCAAGGTCTATCGATCTTAAACCTGCATTTATTAGTGATCTTATTAATGAAAGGGCAAAGAGCTTCTCACAAGAATCCTTGCTGCGCCTTCGAATCGTGCATAATGTAAATCCTCTTTGGCTCATTGCAGGTGAAGGTGAAATGCTAATCACTGAAATTGAGATGAAAACTGATTTTGATACGGATCGCTATCGGACCATTCTTAGAAAGATTCGAACTCGTCCGCAGATTGAAGTCTTGTTGGAAAGCCTTTTGGAAGTTCCGGATTCGGAATTGGAAGCTCTTGGCCTTGTTATAGAAAAATTTCGAAAGAAAAAGTGATTATTTTTTTTCCAGAGATTCGAATATAAAATTTACGATTTCTTGTGAGTAAGTGTGTCTAAGGATCTGAATCGGTTCCGGAGAAATTTGAAAGTCATACTCCAATTTTTTTAGAGTCCTTTCCACTTTCCAGTAAAGAGTTTCACGTAGGTTTTCCATAGTCTCCAAATTTTTACTCCAACAAGTAAGCTATATGTATGTTTAGTATATTTTTACCCCTGACAAAATCCATCCTAATTCCAAAAATGTGACTCTTTTTTGTCCGAGTTCATGTTCATTTTCAAATTCATTTCGAATTCAAGATCTTAATGACTTTGAATGACTATAATTTCTATATGTCTCATTACTGAAAGTATGTTTGCTCGATAATAAAATTACATAGAGAGAAACTATCTCAAAAATATCTTAGAATAATTTGAATTGGTGTTTTGAACAAAGATACAATATTTTTGAGATAGTTTCTGGTCTGTTTGTAATTCAGACTTTTTATATAATCCTTAAGAATTTTCATTTCACTTTAAAGTGTCATTTCGAAAAGTTATGAGTTGTTTTTAAAATCAAAACCTGCCCAGCCTAATAGAAGCGAGACACCTTAGTTACCAGCTTGATCTTTCTGACAAAGCGAAAAAACTCAGCGGGTTTTGGGACGCGCTGTAAGTCAGATCAAGAAGAAATGATTTTATTTTAAACATGAGTTCGGCCTAAGGAGAGAGTAAAAGTCGTAAATTGTCTTTGGATCTCAAATTCAAAGAAGTTTTTTTTAGAAAAAAGGAAGATGCAACTAAACCGTTTGATAGATTAACGACCCAATTGAAAAAACTCCGATTCTAGTATATTGAATCTGGCATATATTTCTAAGTTCATCATTTACCGATTCAACGATTGTTCTTTTTTTATTTTATCGATAAGAACATTAATTTATTCTTCATATTCTTTTTTAATTTTGTAATGAGCTGAATCTCTTTTTCATGAAGACTTTCAAATAAAGATTGAATGATGTGACCAACTCAATTAACGCTATTTTATATAGGGAGTTGAATTCTATTTGTAGAAAGTTAAGTGCTAATGCGTAAACTGGTTTTTTAGTATTGCGCGCAAATACGTTTTCGAAGATTGGAATTTCTTTCTAACCTGGAATTTGAAATGATTCAGATCACAATAATTTGTAGGTTTTTTATTCCTAGTTTAAATATATATGAAATTAATAATCGAAGAAGACATGAAGCAGATTAGATATTTTTATCCCTGATACCGTAATTGATTAAAACAGTATCAGGGACATTTATTTGGGATTATTGTTGTGGAGCAGAAGTCGCAAAACGGAAAGTGACCCTTCTGTTTCTAGCGTCTTTAGCATCGAGTCCGGAAACAGGTTCTGAGGAGCCGGCACCTTTCGCAATAATACGGTTTGCGGGGATTCCTTGTTTGATCAAAGCCTGTTTAACGGCATTTGCACGAAGTTCGGAATAGAAAATATTTCCCTTTTTAGCTCCTTCAGCTTGCTCGGGTCCGACGGCATCGGTGTGTCCGGTAATTTCAAGAGCGTAGCTATCGGGAAGTTTTCCAAGACCTTCTTTAAGCACTGGAACGTTTACCTTAGACCATCCACTGAAATCACCCGGATTGACATCTGCTTTTTTATAGCTGAATCCCGGGCGAGTTATTCCATCAGGATATCTAAAGTTTTTCAATTTTTCGTTTAAGGAATCGGCAATCGCTTCCGGAGAGTTAACGTCGACACTTCTATTTGCAGCAGCGGATTGCTCTTGGGCTGACGGCTCAGGAGCTGCAGATTCTTCTTTTTTTTCAGCAGAGGAGCAAAGAGTGAATGAAAATGCAATTGCACCGAGCAGAATCAGATTCAAAATTTTTTTGACCATGTTTCTTTTCCTTCCTTAGAATCTTAAGGGGTTTTGGTTTCAATGTGTCACACTAAGGTTTAGGAAGTAAAATGGAAACTTTTTTTTTAGAATGCTAAAAACGTGTGGAGTAAAAATCTGGAATCCTTTTTCATTTTCAATGAACTTAGAACTGAAAGCAGAAGTATTGGAAGAATTTTCCGGAAATCGATTGGATCGATTTTTAAAATTTTCTTTTGGGGATGAAATGTCCCGAGCCACGATTCAAAAATGGATTGAATGCGGGTATGTTTGCAATCAAGACCGAAAAATTTGCGATAAAAGTTCCTGGAAAGTAAAAGCAGGGGAACAATATTTTCTCTCTATCCCTCCAAGGCCCCCTCTCAATTTGGAACCGATTCCGATGACATTACCTGTCGTCTTAGAAAGAGAAGATTATCTCATCATTCATAAGCCGCCCGGAATTGCAAGTCATAGCGGACCGGGAGATCGTTCTCCAAGTTTGGTCAACGGGCTTCTTCATCATTTCAAAGAATTGTCAAAGGTCGGAGGAGAAGCGAGGCCGGGAATCGTCCATAGATTGGATAAGCCCACGGAGGGATTGATGCTCATCGCTAAAAACGATCGGGCACACGGAAAACTTTCCGAACTTTTCAGAAAAAGAGAAATCGAAAAAAAATATTATGCTTGGATTCAAGGACATCTTCCCGCAGAGACAGGCACGATTGATCTTCCGATTGCGAGGCATCCAATCGAAAGGTTAAAAATGACCGTTTCTCCTAAAGGAAGGAAATCTGTAACTCATTACAAAGTTCTAAAGTATGTCAATTCCCGTTCCGGAAGAAAATTCAGTTTTGTCGAAGTGGGTTTGGAAACGGGAAGGACTCATCAAATCAGAATTCATTTTCAAAGCCAGAGATGTCCGGTTGTCGGAGATTTATTGTATTCAAGGACCGGTTCCCAGTTTGAATCGTACGGATTGCAACTTTTATCTTATTATCTTAAATTTAAAGACCCGTTTACGGGGGAGATGATCGAAGCGACTCTTGCGCTCAGTGAAAGGTTTCTTAGATTTGAGAAGAATGCTCCACTGTTCTGACTCGGATCAAACTTTGGTCCTTACGATCGGAAAGAACCGGGAAATTCTCCCTATAATCCAGAATCGATCTTTTACGAGCATTGTAGAATAGAACGGTTTCTATTCCTTCGCCGACGTCTATAAAATCTCCATTAGGTGCTACAGCGAGAGAATGGCCGTTATGATGAATACTTTTATTATGCCCGGCGATTCCGATCCGATTGATTCCAAAAACGTAAGCCTGATTTTCGATCGCCCTTGTTTTTAGGATCAATTCCCAGTGATGGATTCTCGGAGTCGGCCAGTTTGCGTGAACGGTAAAAATATCCGTTTCTCCCGCAAGTCTTCGAAAAATTTCCGGAAAACGGATATCGTAGCAGATAAAAGGGGTAATCCTAAAACCGTTGAGATCATAACTGACGATTTCCGAACCGGAACTGTAATGTCGATCTTCACCTCCGAAAGTAAATGGATGAATTTTAGAGTAACGTAATATGATTTCTCCTTTGGGACTTACAACACTTACCGTATTAAAAGGCTTTCCTTTCGGGTTTTTTTGAATCCAACCGCCGCAGATCGTTGCTTTGGTGCCTTTGGCTATTTTTTTTAAGAACGTTTCGGTCGGACCTTCGTCCGGTTCCGCGATTCTTTCCGACCTCATCGTAAATCCGGTCGCAAAAGTTTCCGGAAGCAAAATCAAATCAGGATTTTCGTCCGTCTGTTTTTCAAGGGCGGAATGGATAAGTTCGCGAACGTGTTCGTAGTTTGTTTTCTGGTTTTCCCAGGAAAGATCACATTGTACAAGAGCAATATTCAGTTCACCTAGGTTCAATTTTGTTTTTCCTCCTCGAACAATTTCATATCGTCTTCATTCTTCCGAAGGAACGTTTCGGATTGATTCTTTCGAACAAAAGGTTTTTTCGAAACTCGATGGTATTTCGGGCGGATCGTAATTTCGATAAAACCCAGATTCTCCGGGCTTGAAAGAGCATGCCCGAAGGCGCTCAAAATTTCGGAAACGTTCAAATAAGAAGCCGGATCGGAATCCTTTTCGAAATCCAAAAAGTCATAAAACTCGGTATCCGAAATATCTGGATTGATGCTCATAAATTTGACTCCCGATTTTCGAGTTTCTTCGAATAAATTTAATCCGAAGTGCCTAAGTCCGGCCTTAGTCCCGGCGTAAGCCGCTCCCCGAGCTGATTCTTTCAATGCCGCGATCGAGTGAATTTGAATGATCCAACCTCCATTTTTTTTTAGATCTCTTAAAAATAATTTAGTGATTAGAATCGGAGAGACAAAATTGACGGTGAGCATTTTTTCCAATTCTTCGAAAGGGATTTCTTCATGAGGAGAAAAATTTCCAAAGCCGGCATTGTTTACTAAGATTTTCAAGGGAGGTTCTTCCTTGAGAATATTTGACAATCGAAGTCTGATTTCTTTCGTATCAGAAAGATCAAGTACAACGTGGCGATACAAAGGAGAATTTTCCAAAAGAGTGGATTTTGGCTTCGTTCTGGAAATCCCGATTACTTTATAACCTTCGGAAATTAAAAATTCTGAAATCGCTTTTCCGATTCCTTTGGAAGAACCTGTGACGATCGCCAACAAGTTGTTTGGTTCTGAATTCGTTTTCATTTGTATTCCGTTTGGTCGGCGACGAGTCTGTGGATTTTTTCTCGAGGGACAAATGTTTCCAATTCTTTTTCAAGGACTGTAAACATTTCTTTTTCTAATACTTCCGAATACGATTTTATTCCCCCGCGAGTATTCATCGGAAGGTAAAACAAATAAGAATCCGGTCTACGCTTTTTGGAATTCTTAAAATAGTCCGAATTCATCCGAAATATACCCAGACTGATATCTCTCAGTTTTTCTCCCGGAATTTCTTCGAAAATTTTCCGAACGAATTCTGAATAAACGGATTTCCAATTCGGGACGTTTAAGATTGGATCGAAACAAAGTCGGACCTGCCAACCCGCATTTAAAGCGCCTTTAATATTTTTCAATCGGGAGGAAAGTTTCGGAGTCAGAGGTTCATGTTCCCCGATCACGGAATCCGGCGAAAGAGTCCAAGCAAGAATGGTATTCGAAGTCGGCTTAAGATCGGCGATGGATTTGAAATTGGCGCTTTTGGTTCTGATTTCGACGATCAAGTCGGGATTGGAACCCGCGAACAAAATCCATTCTTTACAATACCCTAATATATTTTCCAGGGCCAAAAGATCCGTATCGTAAGAAATACAAAGATAAAGGGATTTGGAAAGTTTAAGTTGTTCCTGGGTTTTTTGGATATATTCTTCATTGTTTACAAAAACCACGATATTAGCCGAAGGATACATTCCTTGAAGATAACAATAGGAACAATTGTAGAGGCAGTTTAGTACAAGGGCGTTATAATAGAAGAATTGATATCCGAAGTCCGGAGCAATTCCCGAGCCCGGATATAAGAATTGTTCTTTTCGTTTTGCTAATATAAGTTTCGGGCTTCGTTTCTGAGTTTGGAAACTTTGAGCTGAAGGATTGAATACTTCCTTGTAAGAATCGATTGCGATCGTGTACGATTCGGGAAACTTGGAAAGAATTTCAGAAGTTTTAGGATGGTACTTCGCGGATTCTTCCACGTAGATATGAGAGAATCTTTTAGGACTGATAAAATTGTTTGAGTGCATATAGTCCTTTCCTTCCTTCTTCTCTTGTTTTAACTCCGGCTTCTTTCAAGTTTAGAGTTCCATTTGCGTTTTTCAAAATGTTAAGACCTTGTTCGGAAGAATTTCCGGTCCGAATTTTATAACCGATCATCCAATCTTTCAGTTGGATCCTTTCGGTTTCCGATAAACGTAAAAATTCGGCTATGAATAAAAAGGCGGTAGTTTCGTTTTGTTGAAGTTCGACTTCGTTTCCTTTTGAAACCGGGATAGACAAAATCGAAAGGATATTCGGAAGAGCTTCTTTAATTCTAAGGGAAATCGTGCTGGGGATTCCGATTTCTTTTTCGGATTCCAATTTCGTAAAATGATCCGAAATCGTTTTGACGATTCGAATTTTATCCGAAGAAAAGAATTTTCTCGAAGCCTGGAAAAAACCGAAAGCTTCCATGTCGACTAATGTGTTCGGAAATTCGGAAATTTCGTTTCGAAATACGGGTTTATCGACCGTCAATAAAACCGACTCGGGAATCGGAGATTTAAAAAGAATATCCGGATAAACGCTCTTAGACGATCCTTCGTCTTTGATTTTATGGATTAAAAACGATTCTCCGATTTTGGAGGATTTTTTCGGGGCGCCGCAGATTCCGAAGTTCAAAATCCAGGATGAGTCCGTCACCGAATTCTTGAATTCGTTTAACAAAAATGCAACAGACATCGCCGAAAAAATTTTGCCTGTTCCGGAAACGATTAAGATATATTTTTCGTTTCGATAGATCGGAAAAGGGGTTTTATCCCGGAGAATTTTCAAACCCAACGTTTCGATCAAAGGTTTTGCTTCCGGGAAAAGTGCGACGGAAATAAAAATCATCTTTCTTTCTTGATATCCGGGCCTTGAATTGGGGACAAGAGAGAAATCGTCTTTGAGGAAGGAAAAGGAGCCTTTTATGGATCTGATTGAAAAAGTAAAAAAGGAATTTTGGCCGAAGTTAAAGTCCGTAATGTTCAAGATTCCGTTTACGGGGGATCTTGTGGCACTTTATTATTCCATGATGGATCCGGAAACTCCACTTAGAACTAAACTCATTATCGCGGGTGCACTTGCTTATTTTATTTTTCCTTTGGATGCTGTTCCGGATTTTATTCCGGGTGCGGGATTTCTGGATGACGCGGGAGTCATTGCAGCGGTACTAGCAAGTGTACAATCGGCGATTCGAGAAGAACATAGGGAAATGGCTCGGAAATTTTTGGAGAAAAAATGAATTTAGACAACGAAATCAAAATTAGATATGAACACTTCCTGAACTTTGTTCCGAAAGTAATGGAATTTTTGACGATAACCCAAAGAGAGGCGGATCTCGACATCACTTACAAAGGAGAGATCGATCTTGTTACCAAAGCGGACAAAGGCTCCGAGGAAAGGATCATCGACGAAATCGAAAAAATGTTTCCTTTGGATAGTATTTTAGGAGAAGAAGGAACCGATAAAAAGGGAAGTTCCGTATTTAAATGGATCATTGATCCTCTTGATGGAACTGTCAATTATTCTCATCGACTTCCTTTGTATTGCGCTTGTATCGGTTTGGAGAATCAGGAAAGTAAGGAAGTTGTGATGGGAATTGTTCCTTTTCCTGCAATGAATGAGATTTATCACGCACGTAAAGGTCAAGGTGCGTTTAAAAATCAAAAACCGATTTCCGTTTCAAAAACGAAAAATCTGAAACAATCTTTGCTTTGTACGGGTTTCCCGTACGATCACGAAAAGAAAATTGATCGACTTACGTTTTTTCATAAGAACTTTTTATTGGAGGCGAGAGGAGTTCGAAGGATCGGAGCGGCTGGACTTGATCTTTGTTGGGTTGCTGAAGGGCGTTTTGATGCGTTTTGGGAAGAAGATTTAAAACCTTGGGACATGGCCGCCTCATCCGTGATACTCGCCGAAGCGGGCGGAAGGATGTCGACTTATGATGGTGATGCGTTTTCTTCCTATGTTCCGAATCTGATTGCAAGCAATGGATTTCTTCACGAAAAGATGGTGGAAAGAATGGGGGATTATCTGAACGACTTGAGTTAGGGTTATTTCAGAAATAAGAATACCATACAATGTGTCTTAATAGATTTAGGAATGCGCTTAAAGAATTCAAAAGGTGTACTAAATCGAAAGGTCTCTTATGAACTCGCGTATTTTTTTTGAATCGTTTTATCGATCAATCGGAGTAATTTTTCTCTCACTGTTTTCGGGTTGAAATTTTGTTCCACGTATTTTTTTCCGCTCATGCCCATTTCGAACGATTCTTTCGGGTGGTCCAAAATGAAGTCTAGGGTTGCAAAAAAACTCTTTCGATCGAAGTAAAAAAGTCCGCCGTTACTTCTAAGACAATGGCCTTTGAGAACGTCCGACTTTCCATTAACGAGTGCCGGTTTTCCTTTTAACCAAGCCTCCATCAAAACGATGGAGAAACTTTCCAAAGGAGAAGAATTTATCAAGCATACACAATTTTGAAGAAGTTCAAATTTGATTTGTTCTTCGACGAATCCCAAAAATTCTATATTTTGATCCTCTAATATTTTGTTTGGAATTTTAGAAGCTATCTTTCCAGCGATTTTGAGTTTGTGAGGAAGTTTTGAATTCTTTTTCCATTCCAAGAACCATTCCGCCATTTCCAGAAAGCCCTTTCCTTGGTCTACTCTACCTACGTAGAGAAGAAAAGGTGTTTCTTCTCTGTTCGAATTTTTTTCAAGCGAAGATTTACAGCGCGTCCCAAAACCTGCGGAAGCGCTCCTTAGAGAGCGACGCATTGATTTTTCTGCTTTATCAGAAAAATCAAGCTGGCAACTCAGCGTCTCGTTCTTATTGTCGCTTGACGTGTTCTTATGATGATAGTCCGCGTAATTATTTTCCGAACCGGGGTCACTTGAACATTGACCTAAATTGAGGTTCATTCCAGTTATGGAATACGTACTCGGTTTATATCCAAGAATGTTCCGAAAAACATTCAATTCTTCTGGAGTATTAAACGAATAAGAACTTTGATCTGTTAGAATTTCTTTATATACTGGAAGATAAGCGGGAGGTTCGTCATGAAACGTAGGAATGATGATCGACTTTTCGGCAACCAGAGGTATTCCAAAAACCAAAGGATAGTAAAGGTAACTCACGAAGAAAAAAACGTCATACTCACTTTTTCTAGATTCAATAAATTGAATCAGTTCGGGAACATAAGGACCTTGTTCTATAAGCCAATGATTGATACTTTCTTTGTTTTGTAGAGAGGGTCTTTCCAAAATTTTTTTGGAAAGACGATTGAATCGTTCTATGTTTCTTTGTTTTTCAACGGTAAATTGAAGAATCTTATACTTTCCGCCTAAGGAAGAAGTTTTTTCTTCGAATCGAATCGGTTTGGAATGATTTGTTCCTTCGTAAAAAAAGATTTTCTCTTGGATCGGAATCGAATTTTTCCAAGTGATATAATCCAAACTGCGAGTTGTTAAAACTGTGATCTCAAAATCCGTAGCTAATAATTCCACGAGCTGAAAGATGAGTTTTTCCGATCCCCCGGAAACTTTGTCCGAAAAAATCGGAGAAACGACCGCGATTTTTTTAAGAGAGGGTTTCAATAATTGTCCTAAGAACGAATTTAAAATCCGTTTTTTTAAATTCTTCCAAACGAAGGTCTTGATTCATTAAAATTCGATCCTTAAAAGGGATATCCGTCAAAATTTTATTGAGTAAAATTGCTAAATCCGGAAATTTTTTTTCCTTAAAAAGAATTCCTGCACCGTTTAAGGTTTCGGGAACCGCACCGCCGGAATATGCAAGAATCGGAATTCTATGAATCATTGCCTCAATCAAAGGGACACAGAAACCTTCATGCTCGCTCATGGAAACGAAAACGTCTGCCTCTTGATAGAGATTTTTCAGTTCTGTATCGGAAAGAAAACCGGTGATTAAAATATTTTTTCTAAGGTCGTAAAAATCCAGCATTCTTTCCAACTCTTCCCGATAGAGATATAACTCTTTCGAACTAAAACCGGCGAGATAGAATTCAAATTGATCGGAGATCATGGACTTGTATGCGTATGCAAGTCGGATTAAATCGTCTTGTCTTTTGTTTGGAGTGATTCTTCCGACAAAAAGAATTTTTTTGATCGGCGAATCCGGTTTTTCGGCTTTCGCAAAATTTTTAGTCAACTGATACGTGATGGGAAGAATTCCGACATTTTGAAAACCTAATTCTTCCAACTCTTTCTGATTGAACTTGGAAACGGCCAAAACGAGATCGAATCTGTCTATCATCTCCTTCAATTCGTCTCTTCCTTTTTTTAAAAGATAACTCATCTTTAAATCGTAGGATTCGAAAAAGTGATGAGGAGTCACATTATGATAAATCAGGATTCTGGGAGATCGGAAACTTCTTAAAAAATCGAATACACCCGAATGGATCGAATGGTGATAAAATAAAATGTCTTTTGAGGATTTATCGTAGGTTTTGTATTTTTTCACGAAAGGTAATTTGGATGCGCCTATATTTTCGGAAAAAATATCTCCTTTATATTCCAAATCTCTTAAGTGATTGCGAATCTCCAGCATTTGATTGCTGATTGCATCGCCTGGGTTGAAGCCAGCGGAAAATTGTTGAATCTGTCTCATGTCAGAATTTTGTCTCTAAAAAGAATATCGAACGGAAAGGAATTATATTCTTTAGCGATATCCTGTTCTTTTTCCGAAATCTGTTCGCGTAAGTTTTTCTTTTCTAAAATATTATCGATCAGACCTGTGAGTAAACTCATGGATGAAGAGGATTTATCTTTAAAAAGAATTCCTCCTGTTTTCATCGTTTCCGGCGTCGCTCCGGCATGGTAAGAGATTGCGGGGATCCCGGCGCCGAATGCGTCCAAAATGGGGATATTAAATCCTTCGTGTTGGCTCATACAAACGTATAAGTCCATGGAATTTAAAAAGGATATCATTTCAGAATCGTTTGCATTCAAGCGAATTTGGACGTTTCCCGTAAGTCGCTTTCGTAAAATAAGCTTCTTAAGAAAATTGTAATATTCTTCGAAAATCTGTGGAACGTTTCCGCAAATCAAAAGTTGGACGTTTTGTCTTAATTTTAAAATCGATTCGAGCAATTCCAAAAGATCCTCTATTTTTTTATTGGGAGCGACTCTTCCTATAAAACCGATCGTATATTCCCTTTTATCCTTAATGACGGTTTCTCGAATCGAATATTTTTTTACGATGGGAAGGACTAGGATATTTGTCGCACCAAGAAATCGCAGAAAATTCGCATTAAATTCGGAAGATGGTAAAAACAAATCCGTTTCGTTCTTAAGGGAATATAGCTCCAACAAAGAGCGTTTTTCGTCCAACTGAAGGGTATTATAAATTTCAGGACTTACGAAATCCTTAAAATAAATCGCGGGGGTAAAACTTTGATAGCGAACGATTTTTTTCCCGGGGAGATTTCGAAACCAATTGAGAGGATAACCGCAGCCGCCGTAGTTCAATATATGCACGTCATTCCGAGAAAAACGAGAAAATATCGACGAATGGGTTTCTATTGGAAATGGTTCTTTGGAAAAATTTTTGATACAGATGATGGAGTTAGAAACGTTTAAGGTTTCGAGAACGTTTCTAATCCCTTTGATGTCGTTTCCGATTCCGTCTCCATCTCGAAATTCGGTGACGTGCTGATAGACCTTCATTTTCGAAATGAAAGAACGGTAAAACCGTCTTCCGATTTTTTTTCTATAATATTTCTAAAGCCAAGTTGTTTGAGATAATTCCGAACCAACGGTTCCTGAATTTTTGTAAGCCTTAAGGGCAAAAATGGAGAAAGGTAATTGGAGTTTTCGTTTGAGAACCGAAAACGGATTTCCGTACCGGAAGATACGCCTAAGCTAAGGGCTCGAAGGGTCTTTTCGATCAGCCAGTGCGGATGAATTGATAAATTCTCATATATTAAAATTTTAGAATATTTTGAACAATCTTTCGGAATTGCTCCCGGTTCTTCCAGGTAGATGTTCGTGGTTATTGAATTTCCGATGAATTCCGAACAGGATTTGTTCCAACTGACCGAATCGAATTTGGAGCCTAATTTTAAAAGTTGTTTGAGTATCTTGCCCCAACCCGGCGATAGGACTAAAACCCTTTCGGAAGGATCAATGGATTCCAGCAAAAAGTTTTCGCTTTCTTCAACAATGTTTTCCGAGTAGAGATCCTCGTTCGCCCAAAGAAATTCGGGCCTGATTTCTTTTCCGATGGTTTGATTCCATTCTAAAAATTCGGAATAAAAAGACTCCATCTTTCTTTTTAGATTTTGATTTTCACAACGGATTAGAATTAATTCGTGCAATACGCTGTAGAATGCGCGGGTTCTGTTTTCTGAAAGTTTCTTATCTAAAAACGAATAAAATTCCGCAAAACGAATCAAAAGCCATTTGAGAGGTCCGCGTACAAACCGAAGTTTAGGATTAGAAAATTTAGGAGGAGAGATTCCTTTTTCGAAAAGATGAGCAATTTCGGCGGGATCAAAATCCCGATAACCTTCCGGGCTCGGAGGGGAAAATTTCCAATGAGTGAGTTTTTCGATGTCTTCCTTTGTGGAAGGATTTTTTTTGAGTTTGGATTCGATTTCTTCCATGATTTCTCGTACATTGATCCGAGAATCTCTGATTTCGAATAGTTCCTGAAATTTGTCTTCCATACTCAAAAGGGGAAAGAATTTTATTCGATTGTTTTTTATTCATTTTCTAAAACAACAGTATTTTTACGGAAAAGTAAGAATTCTATGAAATGCCTTATTACGGGAGCAGCGGGGTTTGTAGGTGGTTACTTACTGAAGGAGCTGAAAGAATCTTATACCGATTTTTTAGGGATTGGAATTCAACCGGGCCCCGATATTGAAAAGGATCCTGAACTTCCTCAATCGTATCGATTTGTCGTCTGTGATATACGAAATGTAGATCAGGTTCATTCAGTCGTTCATGAGTTTTCACCAAACACAGTCTTTCATCTTGCTGCACAGCCCTTTGTTCCTAGAGCGGTAGAGGATCCGGGTGAAACGTTAGAAATTAATGTACAAGGAACGTTGAATCTATTAGAATCTCTGCGTTCCTTAAAAAAGAGAGTTCGTTTTATTTACATTTCCTCTTCCGATGTGTATGGAAACGTTCCGGAATCTTGTCTTCCCGTTCAAGAATCCGTTATTCCAGCACCATTGAATCCGTATTCTTCTTCAAAGTTTTGTGCGGAAATTTATTGCCTACAATATCATCGATGGATTCCCGAACTTGAAGTTGTGATTGCTAGACCATTTAATCATACGGGTCCAAAACAAAGTCCTAATTTTGTAGTTCCTAATTTTTGTTTTCAGGTTTTAGAAGCTCTGAAACGTCCTGAATCCGAAAGAAAAATTTTAGTCGGGGATTTATCCTCTACAAGAGATTTTTTAGATGTAAGAGACGTTGTGCGTGCGTATCGAATCCTTTCCGAAAAAGGAAAGCCCGGAGAAATTTACAATATCTGCTCCGGTAAAGAAACTGTAATTCGAGACATTTTGGATGAAGTTATTTCCGCTTCCGGTCGAAAAATTCCGGTGGAAGTGGATCTTTCTCGTTTTCGTTCTGCGGAAATGAGGCGCCTTTTCGGAAACAAAGATAAACTTCAAAAACTAGGCTGGGCGCCTAATTTCGATTTATCGGATACGATTCAAGACGTTTATCATTGGCATCGAACGATCTGAAACTCTGGATTGGGTGGATTTACGATTCATAGAATCTGAATCGAAAATTAAATTAACGCGAGTTCGATATAAAGTTCTGTCCCAAAACTGGGACAGAACCTTGCAGCTTGATCTTTCTGACAAAGTAAACTGGGTTTTTGGGACGCGTCGAAAGTTTGGGTGAATCCAGCCTTTGCTTGCAAAGGCCCATAACCTTACCCACAAATACTTGGATCTGAAGATAAATCTGTCGGAATTACTACAAATCCTCTGTGAAACTTACGCCCCACCCTGATTTTGGGTGGAGGGGAGAGGAGGTAGACTCGGGAGGTTTTCTTTACCACAAAATCATACTTCTTGCAAGTAAAAAGCCTCATTCTTGTCGGAACACTTGAAAAATATCAGTTTTTGATCCTTATGATCCCAAAAGCCTTCTTAATTTGTGGGTAACGTTATGGCAAAGGCCGGATCGCGCTTTAACTCAATGTTGCTGCCTACGGTCGCAACATAATGCTCCAATTCCTTCGGAATTTAACTCAATGTTTCTCCCTAAACTCAGTGAAACGGCTTCCTAAGGGGCGCCGTTTCAGGTCGAAACATATAATCGCTTTCGCATTTGTTAAGCCGAACTCACGTTAGATTATAAAATTTTAAAGCACTGAACCTTTCCAAGTTTTAATGCCACTTTCTTCGATTGGGAACGGATTGCCCAGGTATTTCGGATTCGTTTTGAATAAATTCATGTCGATCCAGGCAAGAGTTCTTGCGAAAAACTCTCTGAATCTACTGAAGGGCCCGCTTGTATAAATTTTTCGATCTGATTCGAAGGCTTGAAATCTAAGACCGATTTTATTTGCAAGAAAAGCGGCCCGAGGTTGATATACTTTCTGACTTACAAAGATCAGATCTTTTATCTGAAAAATTTCTTTTGCACGAATCAACGTGTCTAACGTTCTAAAGCCTGCATGATCGACGAATATGTCTTTTTCGTTCACTTCGTTTTTAAGAATGTAAAGTAACATCGGTTTTACTTCATTATAGTAAATCGAACCGTTATCTCCCGAGAGGAGAATCTTTTTTACTTTTCCCTGATGATACAATTCCAGAGCGCAATCCAACCGATCTTTTAAAATGGCGGAAGGCTCGTTTTTGTAGACCGAAGCTCCGGGAACTATAGCTACTGTAGCGAATTTTGCGGACCTATAATTCTGAAATTTTTCCGTGCGAAAATATAATTCTTCGAAACTGAAATCGATTGCAATCGGAGGCGCTATAATGATGCAAGATACGAAGAAACTTCGAACATAAAATTTAGATTTTTTAAGAAAACTTAAGTCAAACACAGGATTGAAAATCTGACAAAATCAAGAAGCTTTTTTGGTAGGCTACAAGACAAATTTCAAAAGAGAAAATTCTTTTTTTCTTTTCAACGGGTTTTGATCGGAAAAAATCTTCGAAATCGGAAATAAACTTTTGAACCACGGGTCCTACCGATTGAGTAGAAATCTCATGAAATTCCTGAATTCATTTGTCAAAATTACCGTTGTGGGTTGTTTTTTCGCTCCTATGATCATTTTTTCCCAGGAATTGATGGGGCTTCGTTCCGGTTCTAATCTTCCTCCAGGTCGGCAATTAGCTCCAATTCGCCAATTAAGAAGTTTCGGTCTAGTGTTCGGAAATGTAGACACTGTGAGAGAAAGATTTGCTCTTTCCGAAAAGCAATTAGATGAAATTTCGAAGATCAATGAGAAATATAAACAAGAACATTTTAAATGGCTTCAAAAAATTTCACCAATTGAAATTGAACTTGAAGGACTTTTAATGGAGTCTAACGTTGACCTTGCGAAAATCAGAAAGCTTCTTGTCGAAATTGGAAGATATACCGCTGAAATTCGGATCAATCAAATTTCGCATCGTCTTGCTATTGAAAAAGTACTTACTCAGGATCAAAAATCCAAAATCAAAGAATCTTTTACTCGCCCGGGGGCCGGATTTCCCGTGAATCTTTTTTCTCCGGAGAGAATCATCCTTCCCATTCAAGGGATCCTACACTGAGGTATACATGGACCAAAAAGAATTTACCGAATTAATCAATTCGACCAAACATATCGTACTTTCGGCGATTAAAAAGAATTTATTCGACGAGTTTTATGATTCCATCGACGACGTAGTGCAAGAAACTTATTTTCGTGCGTACAAAAGTCTTTCCGCAAATAAGTTTCGCGGAGATTCTTCGGTAAGCACTTGGCTTTATACAATCGCAAGAAACGAATCTTTGAGGATGAATCAAAAAAGATCGAGACAAACTGCACTTGCGAACAAGTTGAAAGAGAAAGTAACGTTGGACAATTCCATTCAGGAAAAAGAAGCCGTATCCATCAGCTTTACCGATTTTGAATTAAAAGATCTTTTGGCGGTACTTCCGTGGAAGTATAAATCGGTGTTAAGTCTTGTTGGTGAAGGATATAAGGAACAACAGATCGCCGAAAAGTTAAGTATCCCCGAAGGGACAGTAAAATCTCGGGCATTTCGTGGAAAACAGATACTAAAAAAATTTTTCGTAGATAAGTAGGATTAGATCAGTATGAAATCGAACAGATTCGAAAAAGAAATTTCGGACAGACTTTGTAGTAAGGTTTGGAATTCTAGAATCTGCGACGCAGTTTACAAAAAACGCCGTTGGAAAATAATTCAATTGGCGCTGATTACATTTTTATCTGCTTTCTTTTCCAGTTCTATGATTTGGTTGATTTTTTTTGAAAATCAAAAAGCCGAGCTTACTCGTAACGAACTTCATACTTGGATTCAAGAGCAGATTTATGGAGCGACTGTAGAAGCCGAATCTAAAATCCAGAGTACAATTTATAAAGAAGAAAATAGTGCGAGAAACGGCCCCACTTTTTTGGATGTGGACACGTTGATCGATGCTTCGTTGGACCGAAGATAATTAATTAGAAAATTAGAATCTAGTTTGGCGTCTGGAATTCAATAAGAAACAAAAAATACTAGTAGAGACACTTTTGGAAAAACTACGTCTTCCTTTATCATGTAGGTGATCCTATAGGGAACTAACGTTTCGATTTATATCTATTTCATTTTCGATTTTACAAGAACCGTAAAAGTTTTGGTTGAAAAGATTTTTTGAGCGAAAATTCAAAGAATTACTTGAAATACCCATTGGAGCACAGGTTCAAGGTGCATATTGGGAACGTGTTTTGCCATATTTGATCTTGAGTGTAATTCTTTGGAAGCATGATCTAAAGCCAGTTTTTGGTCGTAAAGTCAAAATGGGACGACCCTTTAGTCACTTCAAGACCGAAGTATGGGCGTGAATGATTTGGTTTCCACTTGACCTATATTTCCCCCGGGTAGACCCTTAATCTGGAATCATATCCATGGAAAAAGAAATCCGCAAGCGATTGGATCGGGTTAAGGAGAAGGGGCATCAAAGATTGACGGTGCTTCTTATTCCACACGGTTTTGATAAATCATTTCATTTTCAAATTTCGGTTTTTACGATTTTCTTTTTGTTCAGTCTTTTGGTTACCATTTTGGGAATTGCGGTTTTCGGAATCGTAAAATATAACAATACAAGAAAACAAATCAATGCTTTAGCACAAGTTTATGGGAAATACTTCGACGAATACATCGAATATTCGAAACAACTTGAAGGAGTTGAGGATGACTTCCTTGCACTTACGGAGAATTTAGAAGAAATTTACTCTCTTATAGATGGGCATGGCGACGAAATGTTGAAACTTCCCGATGAGTCGGATATCGAAACGATTGCACTCGCGGAATTGAAGACGGAAGAATCGGCGGATAAGGATCTCATGTTGGGTAGAAGTTATCTTTCCGAAATTTATGGATATCGTACCGCACGAGTTTACATGGACAAACACCGTCCTTTAATGGATAGCATTTACGATTTTTTAAACCTCAGATACGACGTGATGGACGCGATTCCTTTCGGGGAACCTTTGTATTCTTATAATCTCACTTCTTACTTCGGGACTAGACGATCGCCTACTACTGGTTATATGGAATATCATGACGGGATCGATCTTGCAAACGTCCCGGGAACTCCGATTTATGCGACCGGTAATGGAAGAATTCATCGAGTCGTCTATTCGAACCGCGGTTATGGAAATCATATCGTGATCCAACATGCAAACGGTTACTTTTCCCTCTTCGGGCATTGTACGAAGATATTCGTGAAAGACGGACAACAAATTCGAAAAGGAAATCTGATCGCAACGGTCGGTTCCACGGGAAATGTAACCGGTCCGCATTTACACTATGAAGTATGGATTGGAGAATCCAATCGTACGGATCCTATAGAATACCTCAAAGTTCCCGTTTATTGATTTAGCGGGGTTAGATATGTCCAAGAAAAAAAAAACTTATCAGAACACTCTTTCGGAAAAAGAGGCGAAAAAAGTAATCGCCAAACTTGCCGATGAGATTCGGCATCATCAGTATTTATATTACGTAAAGAATCAACCGGAAATATCGGATTTTGACTTCGATCAACTCTTTAAGCGACTTCAAGATCTGGAAGAAGAATTTCCGCAGTTTAAAGATTTGAATAGTCCGACTTTGGTGGTCGGTTCCGATCTGGATAAGGATTTTGAAAAGTTCCAACATAAACTTCCGGTCTTATCTCTCATAAATACTTACAACGACGACGAATTATTGGATTGGGTTAATAAAACTGATCCAGATGGGCTTTATTCCGTGGAATGGAAAATAGACGGAGCGTCCATCGTATTATATTATGAAAATGGAATGCTTAAGAACGGTGTCACTCGAGGTTCCGGCGGAATCGGAGACGACGTTACCGATAATATCCGGACGGTTCGTAATATTCCTCTTCGTCTGCCGGAACCGATTACGGTTTATCTTAGAGGCGAAGTATTTATGACTTTCAAGGATTTCGAAGAATTCAACGAACTTTCTTCCGGCAAATATGCGAATCCCCGAAATTTATCCGCAGGATCCATCAAACAAAAAAATTCTGCAGATACCGCAAAACGTCCTCTTCGGATTTTTACGTACGACGCAACCTTTCCGGGATTCACGAAAAAATTCAAAACACATCAGCAAATTCTTTCCAAACTCGAAAAGCTTACGTTTCCAGTTCCGCCTGACACGGTCTTTGTGAATGGATCGAAGATTGCAGAAACGATCAAGGATTTTAAAAAGAAAAAAGATACTTTAGGATTTCCAACCGACGGACTTGTAATCAAACTCAACGATATTTCCAAAAGAGACGCACAAGGTTATACTTCACATTCTCCCCGATGGGCGAGGGCGTATAAGTTCGATGCAATCATGAAAGAAAGTAGGATCGTCGATATTACTTATGCGGTCGGTCGAACCGGAAAGATTACTCCAAGAGTCGAGATCGAGCCGGTGAATCTTGCGGGGACGACGGTTACATTTGCAACTCTTCACAACCAAGATTATATAGATGAGCTCGGGGTGGGGATTGGAGCGATCGTAAGAGTTGCAAAACGTGGAGAAATTATTCCCGCTGTGGAAGAAGTAATTACTCCTGGTAAGGACGTCTTTAAGATTCCGGATTATTGTCCTTCTTGTAAAACAAAAACGATCAAAAAAGAGAATTTAGTCGATTTGTTTTGCCCGAACCCGGATTGTCCTGATCGAGTGAAAAACGGAATCATCTTTTATTGTCAAAGAAAGCAGATGGATATCGAAGGGCTCGGTGATAAGCAGATCGAATTCTTATACGATCACGGTTATATCCGATCTATCGCCGACTTGTATGATCTGAAGGATCAGAAAGAGAAATTGATGGAAGAGGAGGGTTTTGGAGAGAAAAGTCTCGCTATTATTTTCAACGGGATTGAACATTCCAAACAAAAGGATTTTCGTTTTTTACTGCCTTCCATCGGGCTTCCGGAGCTCGGCCACAAAGTGACAGAATTATTAATCGAACACGGAATTGATTCCATGGATGAGATTCTTTCTATAGCCAAGGATAAAAAAAGAATCGAATCTCTTTTGGAAATTCCCGGTATCGGACCTTCTACGATTAAAGCGTTTGAAGAGAATTTTTCCGACAAACGGATCTTAAAACTGATTGCTCGTCTTAAAAATGCAGGACTTAAACTAAAAGCCGATCCAATAAAAGTATCCGATCAACAACCATTTGCAGGACAGTCTTGGTGTGTTACAGGTTCTTTCGAAAATTTTCAACCTAGAGACAAAGCAATGGATTTGATTGTCTATTATGGAGGAAGGAAAGTGAGCGCTGTAAGTTCCAAAACTACTCATCTTTTGGCTGGCCCGGGTGCTGGATCTAAGTTAGAAAAAGCGAATGAACTAGGAATTGTAGTATACAATGAGAAACAATTCCTAGATTTGTTGAAATCTTTGAAAATTAATTTTAAGAATACGAATTAGAATTTTCTAAATAGAATTTATTGGATATTAAAAACAGATTTGTTCATTAAAAATCTATCTCGAAAACTTTGATATCATAGTGTTTCATCCCTTTTCTCCGATTGTATTTGTCTGTCTCTATTTCCTCGATCACTTCATTATAACGCTTGATCGTTGTTATTGTCTTTCGCTTTTACTGACAACTTTTTATAGGATGTTACATCTATGAATCCTGTTTTGTTAGGAATAAGCGATTCCATTGCGTCCGACTTTTCGGAGGATTATAAAGGATGGTCGGGAGAAAGAAGAGTATTAGAGCATTATAAAAAATCAATATATGATTTGCTTCAATTTCTGGAAATGAAGCCAGAGACACTCAAAGATATTCTTACCGATTTTGTTAGTATCGAACCAGCGTCTTTGGGAAAATCCGGCTATGGGCATAGTGTTCGGATTGCTAACGAGCTTGGTTATGCTGGATTTCGTGCTCATCTCGTAGATTTGGGGGGAGCGAGTGTAACGGGAGCGCTCGGGCAAGCAAAAAGTATCCTTCATTCCGATACGGAAGCGGTCGTATTGATTGCCGCCGCGGACGTTCCCAAATCCACATTTAGAAAAGTTTCCGACATGAAACATTTGAACGAAACCGTTTGTCATCCTATATATGAACTTAATTACGGAGCAACCTTGATTGCGATGTACGGACTTCTGATAAAAAGAATGATGTTTGAAAATGACATTACTCGGAAAGATCTCGAAACGATCACAAAACGATTCAGAGCGAACGCGATAAATAATCCGAGAGCATATGTTTATCAGCAAGAAATCACGGATAAACAACTTTCTCGAACTATAGCAGATCCTTATTCTGCGCCTATGATTGCGGTCGTTACGGATCATGGGTTTGCGACGATACTCATGTCAGAAAAAAAGGCGAAACGGCTTCAATTACAGGGAAAGATTAAAAAAGGAATCGATCCTATGTATCTTATTGGAGTCGGTCAAGCTGCGCATGCGGAATACTTTATGTTGAAGGGAGATTTTGCAACTCCTGCAGGAAAAGCGAGTGATCTTGCGTTCGCATCCGCGGGGATCGAAAGGGAAGATATAGATTACGCTTGGATTTATGATTGTTTTACGGGAATGGTGATCCTCCAGTCATCTGAGTACTTTGGAATTCCTAAAAGGGACGCTATGGAACATTTAAAGAATGGAGAATTACGACTCAAAGGCGGAAAAAAAATCAAAGTCAACGAGATGGGTGGAATTTTAAATTACCAAGCGGCTATGTCTATATCCGCAGCGACAGGTTTGATAGATGTTGCAGCACACTACGGATTATATTCTCGACCGGTATCGAATATTCGAATAACTCGGCCTGGAAAATCTTTAGTTGGCGGTAATGGAGGAGTGGATAGTATTAATACGGTCGCTATTTTTTCCTCGACACGTTCCACATTCAAACCGAAAAAAATAAAACCGAAACACCTTTTCCTCAATCAAAACGAAGTCAAGAACAACGAAATCGGAACCGTTTATTCTTCAACTACGGTAAATATGAATCCGGGTTTTTCTACGAAGGTACCTTATTCGTTGGCTCTTGTAAAGATGAAAGCAGGGGGATACGTAATGGTTAACGTATTTGACTTCCAAGGAAAACTTTTAAAAACGGATCATATGTTACGATTCGATTCTTCGAAATTAAAAGTGATAAGTGAAAATGGTTTTTTGAAAGGAATTTTAATTTAGCCTGAAAGAAATTTCCAAAATGATAAGTCAGACATTTCCCAAGACTCTCCAAAATTCAGGATTGGATCGATTTATGCATATAAAGGCTGAGAATATTCAAACGGGCCAGGTTCGAATTTTTAACGGTTCCGATCTGATTTTAATCCCTGATTCTTCCAATGAAAAAGAAGGAACTATGTTTCTTCAGGGAAGAAAGGTTGAAAACTGTCTAAATCTCAGAAAATATTCCACCTTCTTCGTAGTTTCTGATTTTGTCTCTAAAACAGGATTTCCCGATACGATTAAATTGCAAGAAGTCGGGCCGGATGGATCTGTTTTTGAAATTTCTGAAAGTAAGATCGATTGTTATCGAGTGATGGGAATATTTTTGGAATAAGAATCACTTTCTGCTGGATTCGAACTCATACAAAAATAGAATCCGTAATGAAGTATTTTTTCCTAGGGGAATTCAATCATGGTCCAGAAGAAAAAGACCAAAGTTCAGAAGGCGGTTCCTAAAAAAAATAAAGGCTCCGCAAATTCTTCGATAAAAAAAAATGATATCCGACTTTCGGATATGTTGGATCTTGCAGCAGAAGAATTCGTGAAAACGATCGAAATTATGGCTAAACTGACTTCTGGAAATCGTATGAAACTCAAGAATTCTATCAAAGCCGCTGCAAAAGACGCTTTAAAAGGCTGATTAAATACGGCCTTCTTTCGATCGCCTGATTTTTAGTTCAGTCAATTTTTTTCCAAAGAATTAAAACGTTTCATAAAAACTTTCCAAAATGATTCGATTTTTTGCGAGAATTGTAGTCAACTGTAAATATGGAAAACTTATTTCTGATCACTATACTATTCTTAATTTTGTTTGAGCAGTATAAAACCAGGGTTTCTCGGGAAAAAGTTCCGATTCGTGCTTTAAAACAGTATGTCCATCGTTAGTTTTTGAATTATTTTGAAGCCGGGAAAGTAGTTAATGTTTTTACACTCTCGGCTTTTTGTTTTTTCACTTTCTTTTCCCCCTTCTTTGTATTGATTCCATTTTAGAGAGTTGAAACATTCTCATTCCAATGGAACTTTGTCTAAAGACCGAGAAAAGTATGTATAAAAAACCAATGACTCCTACTCGAGCTATCGAGACTTTTATTCTTTGTCAGAAAAAACACGAACCTGTTTCGGAAGAAGTGATTTTAGTTTTAAATTCTTTTGAATCTTGGAACGAGATCGAGCTTACCGGTCTTCTCAATGCTTCTTTTTATTTTCCGGATATCCTAAACGGATATAGATCTGAACAAACAATTCGATTACTTCTCGAAAAATTCAGGCAAAAGATTGTGGAAATTCCCATTCAATGACTCATTTTACTGAACCTAAAGTAATTTATCAAGAAGCGAATCCGTACGGAACATTTACTGCGTATTTAGAAGACGATGGAAGAACCGTTTATCTTTATCTTCAAGGAGAACAGAATCCGGAATTCGGAATCAAATCCGTGTGGGTTTGCAATCGAGTGGAAGCTCCTGATAAAAGAAGTGTGGAAGATCTTTCGAATGGTTTGGCACCACTTCTTCTTCATTCTGAAGTAAACGAGCCGAAACCTCATCCCGCTTTAGAGGAAAAGGAACTGTACTTTATCTGGACGGAAGAAGGAGATGGGGTCGCTCTTTTTTACAAAGAAACCTTGATTGCGTTTCTTCCTTCTTGGTCAGGTATCAAAGGTTTCCATGGATACTCGTTTCATGCAAAAACAGAAGCCCTAACGGCGTATCCTTTGGGCAACTCTGATTTTGGAATTATTCCTGATCGAGTGCGGGCGTCTCGAGATTTTTGGGAAGCGCGTTCCAAACAAGGAGTTTGGAAAGAAATTCAGGAAAAGCGGCTTTCGTTTTTAGAATCCAAATTCGGTAAACACGATAAGTATTGGGCCGCGGATGGAGGAAAATATCCGCAACTCGGAATTGCCCGTTTTCAATCGGAAAAGTTTTCCGAGATTCTAATCTATTCTACGATCGGAATGAGTGCGCAGAACATGCCTACGGTCGAGCTTTTTCATAAAGACTATGAGGACTATGCGAGAATTGAGCTGGTTCTCGCCGTTAAAATCGGCTTGGAAGGATTGGAAAGATCCGAATCCTGGGTTCCTCATTTAATCGGTGAATTGATTCGTTTTCCTTGGAATATGGCAAAATGGTTCGGCCATGGGCATACAATCACTATGTCGAGAAAGGATCCTGAAGCTCTTTATTTGAGTTTTACTTCCATTCTCTTTCGAGACTTTGAAAGTTTTACTTCTTCATTGAATGTGCCGGATCTTTCGGGATTCACCTCTGAAAATGGAAAACAAGTTCGATTTTTAACCTTATTACCTATATCTGAAGAAGAAAAAGAATACGCTCAAAGAGATGGAATCCAATCTTTTAACCGACTGTGGGATGAAAAAGGGTTTTCTTGGTACCACAACGCGGAAAGACCAGCTCTTATATAAAAGTTTGTATTGTATTGTTTCAATGAGGCTAAGATGAAATGGAATCTTGCAGTTTGGTATTTTTGATAGAGTAAAAGAATCTCTTTATGAATTGTGGCGATTGAAATACACTAAAAATGGCTGTTTTAGAAGATACTATACGCTCTATCAAACATTACATGAATCATTCGACATTTTTATCGGCTTTGATTTGTGCCTCTTCTTTATGGATCACACTTCCATTGTCTCTTTTATCCGAAAGCACCGATTCGTTAAGTGTAGAAGTACAGGAAAAAATTTGGCAGGAGATTTATAATAAAGATTTTCATTCTTCCAAAAAATTGGTCCAACTTGAACTCGCTAAGAGTGGTAAAAATGAGACAATCCCTCTTTTATCTCTTCTAGAAATCTCTTTAAATGGACTTCAGAGATACAAACAAGCAAATGATATTCGTAAAAAAATTCTTTCTATATGGGAAAGTAAGTATAAGAAATCTTTCTTAGAAGAAAATTATCCGATTAATCTTGCTACTTGGACGCGGATGGTGGTTGTAAAACCTGACTCATTGTTGATTGGAGCGGAATATTTTATACCTTATCCGGTCAATTCAAACAAGGAGGGATTTTATTATCATAAGTTTACTTTATACAATCGTTTTTCAAAGAAGCCGACTCGATTCTTCAAATTAGAAAAATCGTCTGTAACAAAACAAGAATACCGCCTTTATGAGATTAATTCAGAGGGAGAGTTCAAGCAGATCAAGGTTTACGGTAATATTTTGCCAGAGATGAAGGATGAAATAAATTTTCTCATCGAATTTTTAGGCATTTAAAGCTGATTTATACTGAATCGAGTGACTTGAAGCGTTTGGAAGTATGTCTTTAAAAGAAAAACCCGCTTCTTGAAGCGGGTTTTAAAATTTCATTCCTTCTTAGAATGAAAATCTGTTGCTAGATTTACTTATTTCTTCCTTGCAACTTTCTTTTTAGCTGCTTTTTTCTTAGCAACTTTTTTCTTAGCTGCTTTCTTTTTTGCAACCATTGACTCTTCCTCCGTGTTACTAACGTTAAGCTCTAAACGTTTTCAAAGCTTAATGCCGTGATTAGAGACATAATTAATGGATCAAGATAAAAATGTAAAGTGTTTTAATAAATTTTTACATTTTTTTTAAATTTATTTGTCTAACTGATTTCCTTTTAACTCGTGAGTCTTCTCATTCACTTCAAGACAGATAAAAGATATATCATCGCTAGGATCTTTTTTACCTCGAAAGTCTTGAATCGTTTTTAGTACAAGATCCGTTAGATCTTGTGGATTCAATTGATGATTATTCTTTAAAAGATTTAAAAAATTCTCATCACCGAAGATCTCTTCGTTATCATTGAATGTTTCAGTGACTCCATCAGTGAATAGAATTAATTTATCACCCGGGTGAATCGGAATCGTCAGACGTTTATATTCGGTGGGTAAGACGCCTAAAACTCTTTGAGTTTCAGCTCTTAATTCTATTTTTCCGTCTTTTCGAATGCAAATCGGAGAAGAATGACCTGCATTGATGTACTCAAATGTTTCTTCTTGGGAGTTATATTCTCCACAGATGAAAGTCATGAACTCGCTTCCTCTATATCGCTCGATAAGAAACGAATTGATCACTTTGAATATCGTGGATAAATCCGATTTTTTTCGAATTTGATTTTGAATGATACCTCTGATCGCACTGACTAAATACCCAGTTCCTAATCCATGGCCCGAAACGTCTCCTAAAGCTAACAACATCGTATTTGAATTTAATTTTCGAATGTCTAAATAATCTCCCGAAATTCCGACAGCAGGTATTGAAAAAAATCCAATCTTGGTTTCTTTGATATGTTCGTTTTCCGCCACGTGTAGGGTTTTATCGATGATTGAAGCCATATTAAGGTCACGAACGATTCTTTTTTTTTCCACTTCTTCGGCCAATAAAGTGTAATTTTGAAGGAGCATAGAGGCCATTCGAGTGCATTCTTTCAAAAAATGCAATTCTCCCAGATTGAAGTTCTTTCGGTTGTTCTTTTCTCCTACGAGAAATACTCCCGACACTTCTTTTCCTCTGGAGTAATTGAAGATAGGATATGTTAATTGTACTCCCGAATTATGAAGAAATTTGTAAACCGATTCCCGAATTCCGAGTCCGTAGGCAAGATGTGTCGTAACAGTGACTTCTGTATTTGTCGCAAAATACTGCCATATTTCAGAATTGGAGGAAATTCGAATGAAGTTGATGTTTTTTAGATCGGTTCTGGGAAACTTATCTGCAGGTATCAAAACGAGAATTTTGGTGATGTCCAGAGCTTCTGAAACTTTTTTCATGAGACTGTTGATGGTTGCTCTCATAGAAATCGGCGCGCTGATCATCGCGGAAATCGTTTCCATGGCGGAATGCAATTTATGGTTCCGTTTAAAACTCCATGTGTCTACTAGATTTGAAAGGCGCCTATTGATCGAACTTATCGTATAAACGCTCGAACAAAGAAATAGAATATTGAATTCTTCCAAATATTTGTCTGCGGCGATCGGATTGAATTTAAAAAACGCTCCAAGTAAAAGTAAATAGCTGCCCGCTAAAATTAGAATCAGATAAATTGAAGTGAGTGAAGAACTGAATGCAATTTGGACCGGAACAATTGAATACGTGAAGGTTCCGTAGATGATCAATGCAGGAAAAATCAGAAATGCGGATAAGATCAAAAGTTTGGATAGATCCGGAGAAATCAGCTCCGAAAATTCAACAGAAACGAATGGAAGAATGGAAATTGCGCTGAATGCAAAAATCAGACTTAATTTTTTGAATAAACTTTGAAGGGGAAAAAGATTTCGTATTGAATCTAGAACAAGAAAAAAAATACAAATTATGGAACAGAATAAAATAAAATAAACTCCGTTGGTTGCGAGTATTCCAAAAATATGAGGATCCGCTTTCTGTGACCTGCCTACAAAACCGGCGATCAAAGAAAAAATAACTTCCGGAGCGAACCAACGAATGGGAAGTTCCTTTCCTCTAAGCCTGAAAGATATATTCAGGATTACAAACGCGGTAAAATAGAGAAAAAAGAAAAATAAAAAGTGAAACTCGTGAAATCCCACTAAAAAGAAATTGAATAAACTCAGACACGATAAAGATCCGAATAACAAAAGCATATAGAGGTCTCTCGTATAAAAGAAAAACCAAATTGCTACGGAAAGGTACAGTAAAGAGATAAGAATATCCCTCGTAAATTCTTGGATGACAGAATAATACGATTTTGGGGCTAAAATAACCGGAATCGTCTCACTTACCCCCTTGCCGTAAATGTGTATTCCGTTTTCGTAAGATTTTCCAGACTCGGCCATCTTTACGGCGATTTCCAATTCCAAAAGATCGACTTTTTTTCCGAGAATGCTTGGGAACTCTTCGCTACTTTGAATGATTGTTCCATTCGGATAATAATAAAAAGGAGGTCTTAACGTTTCGGAAGAAGTTTGTAAAACTCCGATGAGGAGAACGATGCTGAGTAAAATCAGGGAGATAAATAATAAAAGTATGTTTCTCACTACGGAAACCTCATATCGTGAATAGAAAGCATAGTACGGTTTTTCCAAGTAATAACCAGAGGATCATTTTCGATATTTTCTTCTACTTCCCATCCCGTTGAAAGAAGGTTCTTACCGAAGTCGGAGTTTCTATGAACCTTGAAATTTTTCCCCGAAGTTTTTAAAGAGATTGTGTTCTCGCTTCTTCGAATGATTCCGACGAGAAGATCGTATTCTTCATTCCAAGATATTTCTTTGAGATAGGATTCTACAAGATTCTTAATGTAGCTTAAATTTTGAACGGATCTGGAAGTTCTCGCCGAATATAATACTCCCAGTATATAACAAAGAACTAATACGGAGACCTGATTTGTGATCCCCAGTTTTAAAATTACAAAGTAGGTTTCGTCACTCTCCGAATTGAGAAATTCCACGAGTTCTCCCGGTTCTCTGGAAAGAATTTCTATGCGGATATTGCCGATCATAGGAGGTTCCGCGGCCGCTTCCAGGAATTTTCGGATTTTACCTGCGGCTTCCAATTCCTTTCTGTATTTTTTATTTTCCGCAACTTGGGAGGATAGGATATGATTGTGGACAGCGATTCCGCATTTTCCGGAAAGAAAACTCAAATCCTGTCTGACCGAATCCTTGGGAATATTGGATACGGCGAGAAAACCGAAGAGAGTTTCTCTATAAACGAAAGGTAAGATGAAATTAGCTCTAAGACTCACAAAGTCTTCGTTGATCTCGTGATTCTGGTCTGGCTCTCCGATGATCGAACCGTTCTTCTTATTCAAAATGTATTTTAAAAGTTTTGCCTCGGGATTGATCCCATCGTGGGTAATCACCTTTCTTTGTTTCTTTTTTGCATACATATAGAGTTCGAACGTTTTCAAATCGTTATTGAGTAATGCGAGTTTACCATAATTACTTTCGGTCAATCGAACAAGGTCTGGAAAAACATTCTTGATCAAACCTTCGTGGTCGAACTTGCGATAGGCTAATCGGGAAGAACGGGGATCGTCACTTAAATATTCGGAAATTAGAATGGACTTAAGCTTACCGCTGAGTTTTTCCTGAAGAGGAAAAATGATAAAAACGGCAAAGATCAAAGTAGAAAGTAAACTTACCTCCATGTAGTATTCGATTGCAGTCGGGAACACGGAGAGGATAAAGAAATAGAACCCTAATGCGATCAAAACGGAGGTTCCCTTTGCGAATAGATTGATGATTCCTGAAATAAGATAATAATCCGTTACAAGAGAACGAAACGTTTCCTTAAATCCTCGTTGAGTGTTTTTACTTTCAGGTAGTGTAGTAAGCATTCTCTTTTATATACTCTTCCGAAAAATCGCAACCCCAAAATTTCATGGAGACCGTTCCGATATTCAACATTACATTTAAAGAAATTTCAGTATTATTTTTTAAATATTCGGAAAGCTTTTTTAAGATTTCTGGATTCGCTTCTTTAACGGGAAGGGTCCCAAAATAAATTTGGAGACTTTCGAACGGAATCGGTTCTTCGAAAACCTTGCCCACAGCCATCACCAATCTTCCCCAGTTCGGGTCTCCCCCATAAACCGCTGTTTTTACTAAAGGAGAGTTGAGAATGGATTTGCCGATTTTTCTCGCTTGGGTTTCGTTTTTCGCTCCTTTGATTGTAAGTTCGATCAATTTAGTCGCCCCTTCCCCGTCAATTGCGATGAGTTTTGTAAGATCGATGCAGATTTCGGTAAGGGCTTGAGAAAAATCTTCCATCGAACTTTCGCCAGACAAACCGTTGCAGAGTAACGCGACCGTATCTGAAGTTGAAGTGTCCGAATCGATGGTCAAACAATTGAAACTCCGATCGACCGATGATTTTAAAACTGAATAGAGATTGGTTCCTTTTGGAAGAGAAACATCGGAAAGAATGTAGCAGAGCATCGTCGCCATATTCGGTTCGATCATTCCCGCACCTTTTGCGATTCCGTAGATTGTGCCTTCTCCCGATTCGGTTTTAATTTTTCGGAAAGAAATTTTCCTTCTCTTATCCGTAGTCATAATCGCTTCCGCGACTTCTTCCAGGTTTCCCGGTTTTAAAAGAGATTTCGCTTTTTTGCAAGCGGGAAGTATGATTTCCATTTTTAGAGGAATTCCGATCACGCCGGTGGAGGAAGGGAGGACGAGCTTTTCGTCGATGCCGAGAGATTCTGCGATCGTTTTGCAGATTTCTCTGGAGTTTTGAATTCCTTTTTCTCCCGTCGCAACGTTGGAGTTTTTGGAATTAATGACGATCGCTTGTAGAACTCCGGATTGAATATGTTCTTTTCCGACGATCACCGGAGCGCCGGGATAGTTGTTTTTTGTAAACATGGCCGCCGCTTTGCAGGGCACATCGGAGTAAATAACGCCGAAGTCTTTCGTGTCGTCCTTGATTCCAATATTGATTCCGAAAGATGAAAAGCCTTTGGGCATTGTCATAAGATCCCTCAACGTATCAGTTGGATCTATCTTTGGGAAATTATCTCTGCCGAAAAGAAGAATTCAGAACATTTCGGCTTGATAACGAATGGGAATCGTAACCGCAAAAATAGTTCCACCTTCTGAATTGTCGAAAACTTTTACGGAGCCGTGGTGAAGACGAACAATATGTTTTACGATGGAGAGGCCTAAGCCGGTTCCGCCTTCTTTTCTAGAACGATTCTTATCGACTCGGAAAAATCTTCCGAAAATTCTACTTTTATCCTCGTCTTGAATTCCGATTCCTTGGTCGATCACTTGAAACTGGACCTGATCTGATTCGAAAGGAAGGATTTTCAGTGTAATCGTTTTGCCTTCGGGAGAATAAGCTGAAGCATTTGAGATTAGGTTCAAAAGCATATGCTCCAAAAGAACCCAGTCGGCCGAGATCATTAGAGGCTCCGGCATCTCTACTAGAAACCTCTGTCCTTTAGGCGACACAACCCCTTCGACCGTATAACTTAAATTCTCCACAAGAGATTTTAAGGAAAATTCCTCTTCCCCAGAAATTTTGGTTTGGTTTTCGATCCGAGTAATCGTGAGCATATCTTCCACGATACGAACCATACGGTCTGTGTTTCTTGAAATTGCGTCCAAAAATCTTTTCTCGTGACTTTCGGGAGAAAGACGTAGACGATCGAGTAACGTTTCAGTGTATCCCTTAATGGACGTAATCGGGGTCTTGAGTTCGTGAGAAGCGTTCTGAACAAATTGTTCTCTTATGATATGAGACTGCTTTTCTTCGGTAATATTTCTGATCACTCCGATGTACATAAGAGTTTTACCGTTCGTTTTCAGAGGGTACATTTTGATTGTGTAAAAATTTTGTCCGAGATCCAGTTCCATTTTGGAATCGCCCGATCCTCTGAGGTGGTTCGATACGAATTCCAAGAGCCTCGGATCTCGAGTTGCGTCTGCGACTTTTCTGGACCTGGAATTCGGTTCAATGAGAGATCCTGGGATACTTTTGTTTTGAAAAAGAATAGAAGCATTTTCGGGGTCGATCGCAAAAACACCTTCCTTTAAATTCTGTAAAACGGAATCGAATTTTTCTTTTTCGATCGTGAGATCCACAAACTGGCTTTTAAGCCTTGTAGACATTAAGTTGATGGAGGAAGCGAGGTCTGCGAGTTCTCGAATGTCCGACAGAGTCAATTCGGATCCGAAGTCGCCTGCATTGATCTCTCCTGTTTTTTTTTCGATTCTATCCAAAGGCTCCGCTACACTTTTGGCGATCGAATAGGACATGTAGAATGTTCCGAACATCGCGAAAAGAACGTAAAACGAAAACAGAAGAATTTTAAAATCCGAATGAACAAACTTTTCCGCAAAAAGAACCGCCCCAGCAACAACGAGAAGAACTAGCAAAAGTAACCAGTTACTGAGAAGAAGTTTTGAAAATAAGCTACGCCTCATTGAATCTATAGCCGATTCCGCGTATCGTTTCGAGTCTTTCCTTTTCGTCTCCGAGTTTATCGCGTAATCTTTTAATATTTACGTCGACGGCTCTGTCGGTGACGTAAATATCTTTTCCCCAAGCCCGATCTAATAATTTGTCCCTTGTAAAAGCTACGCCGGGGTTGGTCATGAAAAGATTCAGAATTTTATACTCGATTAGCGTTAAATCGACTTCGGAGTTATTGATGAATGCTTTATGTGCTTTCAGATTAAGAAAGATGTTTCCGATGGTAATATTTCCTTCGAATTGCTCTTCTTCCTCGCCTTCTTTCGTTCTTCTTAAAACGGAACGCACTCTTGCGATCAATTCTCTAGTGCTGAAAGGTTTGCGAACATAATCGTCCGCGCCGAGTTCGAGTCCAAGAACTGCTTCGGTTTCACCGGATTTGGCGGTAACCATAATGATCGGCATGGAATATTTTTCTTTGATTTTTTTACAAAGATCCATACCTCCTATTCCTGGAAGCATAAGATCTAAAATGACTAGATCCGGAGTATTTTTTTCCAGTTTTGGAAGTACTTCTAATCCGTTCTGACACGTATCTACTTGGTAGCCGTTTTCTTCGAGGTGAAATCGGATCAGTTCGGCGATATCTTCCTCATCATCTACGACAAGGACTTTTTGCCCTGGGTTCCCTGATTGGTTTTTCATGAAGTCCTGTTCTTTTTTGTCGGCCTATCATTATTATTTTACAAAGCGACTTTTCTTTTTTAGAAAATCAGAAACCGTTAGATTTTTTCTGTTTCGACCGAGCAAAGTCTGTAATCTTAATATTCCAGAAATTCGTTACAATTAGAATACGAAAAAATTACAAACAACAGAAATTCGATTTTTCCTATCGCTCCTAATTGAATCTACATGATAGAGAGAAAACAAAAACTACTCTTTATCGCCCAATTGTGCGTTGATCTTTCGTACTAGTGCTCTTTGGCGGAAAATTGAAAAAACGAGAAAGCCAGAGAGTAATAAAGCTCCTATGAAATAAACTTCGTTCAGACTTTTCAATCTTTCATGTTCTTCTTCAATTGCTTTGATACTTTCTAAGTGAGAAATTAAAAAATAGAATTTGTCCGCCTTAGGCCACTCTTTTCTAGATTCTTCCCGAATTTGAGTGATTAGAATCGCCGCTTCTTCTTTTTTCATCTTTTGGAGGATGGGAAAAATCTGGTCTAGATCGGAATTAAGATACTCTTTCGCTCCCAGAATCGATTTTGATTTTCCGTTACCGGAAAGAGAGTTTTTATCTGCAAACGTATTGTTTGTCGTTGTCAAGATGGAGAAAATTAAAAGGGAAAAGAGAGAAATTTTTAAAGTAGTCGAGTTCATTCAAAAAAACCTAATTTGTTTTTCCATTCTTTTGTGTATGGATTTCTATAATGGACAAGATAGATTCCTGCTAAAATAGAGAAAACACAAAAGAGAATGCTGCTTGTGACTAAAATAAAAGGAAGGAGATTGGTCTCGACCAAAAATCCAAAATCCAAAAAGAACAAAACGGATAAGGGTGAAAATCCCAGGAAAAATAAACCGGATAAGATAATTTTAATGTGACGTATGGGGACGATGTGCAGCATCACCCTGCGCTTTAAATCAGGCGGAACCTTCGTCGTATTTTCCGAAGGATTGAGAGGTTCTTCTTCGAAAAAATGCAGTTTTTCTTCGAGTTCGGTCGGGACGAAATCTATTTCTTTAGAATGGGAATTATTCTTGTTTTTCATTCTCTTCTTTGTTTAACCAATCTCTCATGATTTCCTTTCCCCTAAAAATATAACTCTTTAAAGTGTTCATTTTCAAGTTTAATTTTTGGGAAATTTCTTTATAGGACATATTCTCGAAATAATGGAGCATGATCGGTTTACGATAGAGTTCCGGTAGACTTTCCACGAGGCTTCTGATTTTTTCGGAAATTTCCTGTTTCAGAAGTTTTGTTTCCTGTTCGGATGAGGTTTCGTTTTTCTTTTCTACTTCACTTTCCGTAAGTAGAAGCGTATCGAGTCCTGATATATCGGGATGTTCTCTACGATACCTTCGGATAATTTCGTTTCTTGCGATTACGAACAACCAAGTGGAGAATTGGGACCTACCTTGAAATGTAGATAGACTTTCAAAGGCTTTTAAGAAAATATCCTGAGTAAAATCTTCAGCTTCGGTTTCGTTTCGAAAGGCTTTGATCGCTTGAGAGTAAATTAGTCCTTGATACCGGTTCATCAGTATTTCAAAGGAATTAAAATCGCCGTGTAAAACTTTTTGAATGCAATCCCAGTCCTCTTGGTTGCATACAATTGGAGTGTTTTCCCTCATCGGGAGAATTTATAATAACAGAGTAATCCCAGGCCGGTCCCGAGCGGAACAAGTCCGCCTAACATGGCGAGAGATTGTCCTAATACGGAAATGAATCCGATGGAAAGCGCGATTCCAACGAATGTGAAAATCAATCCTAAAAAGAAAGAATAAGTTCTTAGATCGAAAGTTTCTTTTTTATAAAGTCCGGCTTTGATGATTTCAATCCGTTGTCGGTACCACCAATAAAAAACAAAAAATAGTAACGCACAACCGAATACGATTCCGAAGATAGGAACTAAGTAAAGAACCACTTTATAATCGGATCCGGGATTGGGACTTTGATTCTGAAGGTGTTTCAGAATCAAGTCGAGCGTTTCTAGTAATTTTACTTTTTCTTCTGGATTCATCTTACAATCGCTGTCATTTTTCTATGTTCTGCTTTGGTTTTAAAGTAGGGAATTCTTTCTTCTATACCTGGGCGATTGATCAAAGATTGATACCATTCTTCTTCTTGGAAACTTTCTTTTAAGAAAGAATTCCGAATTTCGGGTTGAAGCAAGTTTTTAATCATCTTCATAAATTTTTACCTCCTTTGAAAATTATAGCACGTTTTAAAAATCAAATGTCAATTCAAACGATAAGAACCGTAAAGTTATAGTCTTCAGAATCGGTTCTTATGTCTTATAAAACTATCGGCAGATTCGTACAATTCGTAGTATGATTTCTCGATTCGTAAGATATGTTTTTCGTCTTTGAATTTAAAATTTTCAGATGTTCGTGTTATATGTAGTCGACAGGATCCTAATCGGTATTTTTTCCAAAAAGGATTCGGGTTAAAACAACATGTCGTTTTATCCACAATTTTCAAATGGCAAACTAAATGAAGAAAAAAATGTCTTTTTAATTTTTTTGGAAGAATTTACGAGCGGGATCAAAAAAAGGAGGACTACTTAAATTCGGTTCCGCTAGAATAGGTTCCCTTTCAAAGTTTGCGTAGTCTCTCAGAAAATTTACGATGATCCTTCCGGTGATTCCCCAAAGTAGTTCTTCTTCGAGGTCGAAGTAATAAATTTCAATTTCTTTCGCGCCCGATCTCCGAATTCGAATGGAATAAAACGGAGCCGTTTCCAAGCGATTGAGATCCAATAGGATAGGACGTTCTACTTCTTCCGGATTTGTATCGAATAGAAACGATCCGTTGTAACGTGCAATGAAGGGGGAAATATGAAATCCGGTGTGAGTAAAAAATCCGTCATATTCTCCTAAAACTTCCAGAACGGAACTGGATTCTCCCATTTCTTCTTCCCATTCTCTTAGAGCTGTGTTTAAAAGATTTTTATCCGTTTTGGAATAAGCTCCTCCGGGAAAGGAAATTTGTCCTGGGTGTGCTTTTAGATTGAAATTTCTTTTTTGTAAAATCAGGCCCTGTGCCGAATTTTCCTTTTCATAAATAGGAAGAATAACGGAGGAAGCCTTGGACTTTTCTTCTCCGATCGGCGGAGTTGGAATTCCGGTAAAAATTTTCTGAGGAACTGCAAGTCGGTTTTTGAGCGACTGAAAATCAAATCTCATTTTTTCACCTGCATTGGAAGAGTTAAATATTTCTATTCGAATTTTTTATTTATCGGAATGAGTCCCTTGATATTCGATTCGTAAGGTACATTTTCTAATGCGGCCAAAATAGAGGGGCCGTAGTGAATCACTTTCCACTCTGAGAAAAGATTCATCTCTCTCAACTCGTCTAAAGTTTTCGGATTTCTTTGGGCCAACTCCGCGATCATTTTGTTCGAAGGCATCATCTGATGACTCATTCTTCTGATGGACATGATCGTTTCTCTCCAAATTCTCAGACGTTTGAAACGTTCGCCTTCTTCGTTCGTCAAGTTTTCACCCGGTTTTTTAAAAAGCTCGGATTTTTGAATCGGAGGTCCGCTGGGATTCGCATAAATCCGAAATAAACTTTCCGCATCTTTTTTACCGACAATTTCGGTTAACTTTGCCATGTCTCTTCTTGACTTTACGAGAAGAATCACCTTTTCGTTGTTGAATACCCGAAATGGGGCTTTGTTTAACTTTCTAGATTTATCGTCCCTAAAAACCAACGTGTCGTATATAAATCTTCTTTCATCGGCGCTGTATTCCAAAATCTCGGGGAACTTATCCATGGAGATGGAATTTCCTTCGGCGCCCGGTTCTTCGGATGCGATCTTTTCAAATTCGGAAAGCGCTTCTTCGTAAAGATTTCTCTTGGTAAGTTCTTCCTTCATTTTTTCCCAAATCGTTTCTAGATAAACCGTATCTAAAGCCGCGTATTGAAGTTGACTTTTTTCAAGAGGTCGTTTTTCCCAATTAGATTTTTGTTCTTTTTTGGAAAGTTTTATCTTATGATAATAATCCACAAGATAAGTTAAAGAATATTGTTCGTGATCTAAAAGACGGGAACTGAATCCGGTATCCGCGATGTTATGAAATTTAAAACCGAAGTCTTTTTTAAGGGCTTTAATATCATCAATGGCGGAATGGAATATCTTTAGGATTTTTTTATCTTCAAATAAATTTCCAAGGCCATCTAAATTTTGTAATTTCAAAGGATCGATGATATAATTTTTTCCCTTAGCCGAAATTTGGATCAGACAGACCTTTGAGAAATAGGTATAATAACCGGAGGACTCCGTATCGATGGAGATGGAATCGGCCTGACTCAGAGTGATGAGAACGAGTTGTAGGCTTCGAATTGTATCTACGACTATGTAATCGGAATTTATTTGCATGAAAAACGCGACCTGAGATTTTGAGCTTAAGAGGCAGAGAATGAGTCGAATTCCCGATAAATCCAGAGTAAGAAGACAAGCCCAGGATGACAAACCAAAAGATGAATGTGCGATTTTTGGTATATTTAATTCATCGGAAGCCTCTAATTTCACATATTTAGGTCTTTACTCGATGCAACATCGGGGCCAGGAATCTAGCGGGATCGTTTCCTCGGACGGAGAGCATCTTTATCGATACGCGGGTATGGGATTGGTAGCCAGCATCTTTACGGAAGCTAAACTCAAAGAACTTCAGGGGGCTTCTGCTATCGGGCATAATCGATATTCTACTACCGGAGCGAGTTTTTTAAGAAATGCTCAGCCTCTTCGAGTCGAATCTCATCTCGGAGCTGTTTCTTTGGCTCACAACGGAAATTTGGTCAATTCTTGGGAACTTAGAAGTCAACTAGAAAAGGAAGGAAGTATCTTTCAAACTACGATCGATTCGGAAGTGATCGTTCATTTGATGGCTCGTTCCGGGGAAACAGATTTTCTTTCCGCACTTTCTTCTGCTCTCAAAAAGGTAAGAGGTGCATATTCTCTTGTTATTCTGACGAAAACCCAATTGATCGCAGTGCGAGATCCAAACGGATTTCGTCCATTGGTGATGGGCCGCCGAGAAGACGGGTCCATCGTTTTTGCTTCCGAAACCTGCGCTTTCGATATCACGGATACAAAGTATGAAAGAGACGTTGGGCCGGGCGAAATGATTGTAGTCGATAAGAACGGAGTTAATTCTTACTATCCGTTTCCGAAAGCGACTCCAAGTCTTTGTATTTTTGAATATATTTATTTTGCAAGACCTGATTCCAGTATCTTCGGAGAATCTGTTTATAAGGTTCGTAAGAATTTAGGAAGATTTTTAGCCCGAGAATTGCCGGTCGAAGCGGACGTTGTGATTCCGGTTCCCGATTCTGCGAACATTGCGGCCTTAGGTTATGCGGAAGAATCCGGAATTTCTTATCAGTCCGGTTTGATTCGTTCTCATTATATCGGTAGGACTTTTATTGAACCCGATCAGAAGATTCGGGATTTTGGAGCAAAGATCAAATACAACGTGGTTCGAAACGTAGTCGAAGGAAAAAGAGTGATCGTAGTAGACGATTCCATTATGAGAGGAACTACGAGCCGAAAGATTATCAAGATGGTCCGAAACGCGGGCGCTAAGGAGGTCCATCTTAGAGTTTCCGCACCTCCTACCATTTCGCCTTGTTATTATGGAATTGATATTCCGACGCACAATGAGCTCATCGCCGCGACTCATACGATCGAAGAAATTAGAAAGTATTTAAGGGTGGATACCATCTCTTATCTTTCGGTTGAATCTATGAATCGTGCGGTAATGGATCATAAGGGCGGCGGATTTTGCAACGCATGTTTCACGGCTCAATATCCCGTAGAGTTTCAAAGTGAATTAGGAAATCAAAAAAGTCTTTTTAAAGAATACCAAGTAGAAGAAAGGGCCGTTTATTAAACGAGTCGTCGACATTCCGTATCAACGGGCTCTTATCTTTTATTAAATTTATAGAGCATGATCGTTCTCACATTAACGTGAATTCGATATAAAATTCTGTCCCGAAACTGGGACAGAATCTTGCAGCTTGATCTTTCTGACAAAGTAAGCTAGTGTTTTGGAACGCGCTGTAAAAAAGTTCGGGCGAGTGCTCGCAAATTTGATAATTGAAGCGCTTTCGTAAAAAGCGTTTCACCTGAATTTTTCAAACTAAAGTGCTTTCTAAGATCACAGAATAATAATGACTTTCACATTCGTTGTGCCGAACTCACGTTACATTATGTTCAAGGAGTGTGGTTTTTGTGTTTGGAAAGGAGTTCTTTAATGAGGTTTTTTTTCGGATCTTCCTAAAATTCCTTTTTCTTCAAATATTCCCAAGATTTCCATCGTAATTTCCGGTTCTAAGATGGATAAGTCTCCGAACAGGGATTGATGATTGAGTTTGCCGGATTTGTATTTTTCTAGAATTACGTGCGAGGATTCAATGATTTGTTGTTTCCTTAGAACAAGTTCCTCCATTGTGGATAGGATCAAAAAAATTTCCGGATCGTCCTCGAATAATTTCAGAATATGTCGATAGATTCCCGGACTTTGAATCGGTAATTCGTAGATTCCGTCTTTGAGAGAAAGATAGAGCTCTTTTTCTTCTTCTATGTTCAGTCCCGCGAGATTTCTTAGATCGGAAACCGCTTCCGGAGGAAGAACGGTTAAAAATTGAGAAGCAAATTCCGGATCTTTTGCTTCTTTCAGGCAGTATGAGATAAAACTGCATATTCTTTTTGGAGATAGCGAACTCCAATACGCGTTCAATTTTAAGTCCAAAAAAGAAGTGGTATTTCTGAGGCTTCTTCTTTCGTCCTCGGTTTGTTTATATATTCCATATTCATAAATTATTATTTTATAAAGTAATTTATTGCCGAATGAGTCTATGGTCTCTTTGACCTTTTGGGGCTCGATAAGTGTGAGAAAATATCTTAGAACTTCGAAAAAAACCGGTCCTTTGGAAATAAATTTCTCCAAGACGATAGGATGAGCTTGTAAAAAAGCGGAAGCGCCGACGTTGATTCCGATTTTTCCTTCGGCAAATGCCTGCATTTTTTCACTCGCTATACAGGATTCCCGAATTTCCCGACTCCATTCGTTGGGTAATAGGTTTTGCCTACAATTAGCAAGGCACGGCTCCCCTAGAGAAGTACCGATTTTACAACATATTTTGACTTCTTTATCCAGACTAAACTTCCACTTTTACCGGACTAAATCCCCACAATCTCTCATTTCGGGAGCGTAAGGATTTTGAATTTTGGTTCCATGACTCACCCAGGTTTTATTTATCATCGGACAATAGAATCGATTAAAAACTCCGGTTCCACCTGCAAGTCTTAGACTATCTGCAAGGTTTTCAGAGAAAGAAGAATAGGCTTGAAAGAACTTTTCGATGTCTTTCGTATCTTTGTCTTGTAGAAAATTTTTCATCTTTTCGGCCGAACTTTTAAGTCCTCCGTTTAAGGAAATGAGTGCATTGATATGAGAGATCAATTTGCTCGTGTCGGGAATTTTACCTTCCTCTTTCATTAAAAAACTATGAATGGATTCGTTTTCCACGAGAATTTGTTGTAAGACGTCTTTTTCAGATTCTGTTATAACGAGAGGAGTTTTTTGACAAGAGGATAAAAGGGCAAGAATACTGATTAGTAGGATTAAAATTTTCTGCATTCTTCAAATCTCCAATAAAAGCGTGTAAACTTAAATCCTACAATTCTTGAAAAAACCTTGGTGTAAAGTACGGAATCCTTTAAAATCTAAAAAATACTAGAACCGATCTCAAAAACTCTCTACATTGGTTTAGAATGCGTTGTTCGGCATTATAAGTTACTTTTGCGATAGATTCCTGGCGTTTCTTCGTATTTCCTCAGGTTTTTAAAAGAAGCAAATCGTATCAAAATCATTCAGAATGATAAATTATCATACTGCTTTATGATTAAAGATAATCTTTGTTTATTTACAGCGCGTCCCAAGACCTGCGGAAACGATTCTTAGAAAATGACGCATTGAGTTTTCTGCTTTATCAAAAAGATCGGTCGATAGAACTAACTAAAGCGTCTCGCTTCTATTGTCACTCGACGGGGTTCTTATGTTGCTTTTCGATCGACTCTTTCTCAGGAAACGGGTTGCACAATCGACCGGGGATCGGATTCTACTGAAAATGAAAGTCGAGGTTCTTACTTAATGCCGAACTTTTATACCAAACACGTTTTTGTGTGTGAGAATGTGAGAGCTGAAGGAGAGAGGGTTTCTTGCGGTCGTTCCGGTTCGATTCAGTTATTGGCTTCCCTCAAGAAAAAAATGAAGGATCTTTCGATAGAAGGAAAAGTGAGAATTCAGAGAGCCGGTTGTCTGGATCGATGTGAGTTAGGTCCCGTTCAGGTGAGTTATCCGGAAGGAAGATGGTTTTCTTTGAGGACTGAGGAAGACGTAGATATATTCTTAAAATATTATATACAATCTGAACAAATGGAAAAAATAGAACATTTGATCATAAAGGAAAATCAATGAATCTCCCTAAAACGTACAAAGCATTAGAACTCAGAGAATACGGTGAAAATAAGGACAGGTTAACCATTGTCGATAAGACGATTCGCCCGTTGAAAAAAGGAGAGGTATTGATTCGTATGCATTCCGCTCCGATCAATCCTTCCGACTTAATGTTTTTAAGAGGTTTTTACGGAATTAAAAAAAAACTTCCAGTTGTTCCGGGCTTTGAAGGAAGTGGAAACGTTGTCGCTTCCGGCGGTGGTTTTTACGCCTCTTATTTAAAAGGAAAGAATGTCGCATGTACTGCCGGACGAGGAGACGGTGTCTACGCGGAATATATGATTACGGATGCTTTTGCTTGTCTTCCGATCGGAAAAGATCTTTCATTAGAACAGGGAGCCTGTCTTTATGTGAATCCGATTACGGCAATCGTATTGGTAGAGCGAGTACAAAAAATAGGGGCCAAAGCTTTGGTTCAAACAGCCGCCGCGAGTGCTTTAGGAAAAATGGTCGTGGGGATTGCAGCTCGCAAAGGTATAAAAGTGATCAATATCGTTCGAAAGACCGAACAGGAAGAGGTTTTGAAAGCGGTCGGGGCGGAATATATTTTAAATTCGGAAACTTCAAACTTCGAAAGACAGCTCCGAATTCTTTCTAAAGAACTGAATGCCACAGTCTGTTTGGATGCAGTTGCAGGAGAGTTGACATCCAAAGTTTTGTCAGCGATGCCTTACGGAAGTCGTGCGATTGTCTATGGAGGGCTTTCGGAAAAAGAGATTCCAATTCATGCAGGAATGATGATATTCCAAGATAAGAAGTTGGAAGGATTTTGGCTTTCCGCTTGGGCTCCGCAACAAACTCCGTACAGAATCTGGAAACTTTCAAGACAATTAAAATCTTTGGTTAAAAAAGAATTGAAAACCGATATCTCCGCAAGATTTCCTTTGGAAAAAGCGATCGAGGCGGTTGATTATTACTCTGCCAATATGACCAAGGGAAAAGTTTTGATTCAGACTTTATTTACGGAAGGTAATTGAGAAATTGAGGAATGTATATTCTATACTTCGAATCGAATTGATTCTTTTATGCGGAATTTCGATTTTTCATTCCTGTTCCGCTTTGAAGGACAATTACAAGGCTCTTCAGAAATGTAGTTTTCGGGTTTTGTCTTTAGAAACTTTAAAGGCGGAATTGATTTCTTTTCCACCTGTGCCTAAGATTGTTTTTTTAGCAAAAGTTGAAATCACGAATCCGAACGAGACCGAAGTAATTCTTCATAAATTTGACCTTTCTTTTTTCATTCTGGATGACGCCGAAAAGGAATCCGTATTTGCGAGAGTACAATCCGAAGAGAAAATAACCGTTCCCATTCTACAAAAGAAAACGGTAGACCTTCAAGTGGAAACCCTTTTTGAAAAGAAAATGGATCGTAATCTTCTACAAATCGCTTTAGGAATTTTACAGGCGGGGTTGTCGGGAAAGGAACTCAATTTTTCGATTCGAGGAAGCTTCGAATATGAAACGATTTTCGGTTCTGTTCAGATTCCGGTGAACGAAAAGATCCCTTTAAAAACGAGGAAAGGTGATTTGGGAATTTGAAATTTTTTTTGCGATAAGAGGAACATTCTAAAATTCGTAAATTGCTGATTCAAGACGGATTCTACTGCAGCTACTGTTTTTGCGGGAATTCAAGATATTTTTTTGAGTTTTAAAACGAATTCTTTGAAAAAACAACGTGAAGTTGCTTTACAACTATCTCGAAAATATAAAAGAAATTATACTTTGGTCTTGGATAAAATGCGAGTTTCTTCAAACTACCTCACTTAAGAGTTGATAGGTTTTGAACTTATATATCCGCAAAGTCCCAGATGAAATCTGATTTGCTACCGAAGCTTACTGAAATAAGCATGAAATGTATGATACAAAAATTCAGATTCACAATTCTTATTTTATCTTTGTTTCCGAGTATTGGATGTTATCAGAGAAATACGGATGAAGATTTTTATACGTTTGAAGAAGCGAATACGAAATTAATCTCTGCGTATGAATCGAAAGACGTAATTTGTAATACAAATCGGAGACTTACCGCGTTTGTTCCAGGGCGTTCTCGAAAAAAAGAAATCGATCTTTGTGTGAATGCGGTCCTTGCGGTAAGTTGTCAGTCTTGGGCGTCCGTTTCCACGGATGCCACTCCGACGACTTGTAAGTCGATTGAGTTTCGATATTGAGGAAATAAAATGAAATCTGCGGAATGGTTTTTTGTACTGAGCCTTTTGTTTGCGGGTTTTATTTATCTGTTTCTTCTTTTTGTAAGGAGAAAAGAAAAAAACGCTCATAATTCGATCGTAAAATACTCTTTTCCTAAGGATGATTTAAACTTTTCTATCAATCGAATTTCTGATTCCGGAGAGAATAAAAATCCTAAAACAAATGTTTTGGAAGTCTTCGATTACAATGGGATTAAGATTATGCATGAGAATGGGATTTATACCGTCAATACGGGCGGTGAAATCGAAGTCTACGGTTCTTGGCAGACTCTTCCTTCCCGTTATCAAAGAATGGTGAAAGAAATGGATCATCGCGCTACCGGAGAAAAAAAGGCCGGTAAGTATTATATGGAAATTTTAAACGGAATTTATTATGTGATTTTTCCGGACGGTAAAAAACATAAATACAGACATTTCGAAGATATTCCCGAAAAGATCCGGAAAAATTTGGGTTACTAAAACCTATCTTAAAAATACTTTATCTTTATTTAAAACGTTGATTCCGATCATTTTCAGATAGGTTTTAAGATTTTTTAAAACGAATAATTAGGAATTTATTATATTAGAATCCGTCCCAAAACTGCTTTCTGTAGTTGTGGCATTGCCGCAACACTGTCACCAATCCTCTGAATGTGGGAACTCCCGCATTTTTTAGAAATTTGTCGGATCATTTAGAGACTTTTCTTCAGGTTTTGAGACGGGCTCTTGGATAATTTGTGATCTGTGGAAATGTTGTAACTCGAACGCATCAAAATTAATAATATACTATAACAAGCTTGTTTTAAAAATTGGAATATAGAATCTCTTCAAAAATACCAACAATTCCAAGTTGAACGTAATTTTTGATAATTTCTACCTCTTTGCAAAGTATTGTATTTTAATAAAGTTGTTCTATTGTATGAGAATCGTTTTTTACGCAGTGATCCTGTTTTACTCGATAAGCGTTTTTAGTAAGGACAATAACGCCGAACGTAATTATAAATCGAATGAATGTGTCGTATTGATTCATGGATTTTTAAGATCATCGTCTCATTTGAAGAAAATAGGGGATTATTTTTTAAAGTACGGTTATTCAGTTCATTATGTTGACTATCTTTCTCGGGTAAATCAGATTGCAGAAATTTCAGATATTTATGTTTTACCAGTAGTCCAATCAAATTGTGGTAATCATGATAAAATTCATTTTGTTACTCATTCTGCCGGTGGAGTGGTCGTTAGATACTTTTTAGGAAAATATCATTTAAAAAATCTCGGAAGAGTAGTGATGTTGGCTCCTCCTAATAGAGGCAGTGAGGTTGCGGATTTTCTTTCACAATTTTCACTCATTAACTATTTACTAGGTCCAATGCTAAAAGAATTAGGAACTAATAAAATGAGCTTTGTAAATTCTCTTGGAATTCCGAATTTTGAATATGGAGTAATCATGGGAAATTCAACGTTAGATCCGATTTCTTCCATGATCATACCAGGCGATGACGACGGGAGGGTCTCGGTTGATAAGAGTAAGTTGGCAAATATGAAGGACTTTCTGTTAGTAGATAAAACTCATACTTTTCTAATGGATGCTACAGAAGTGCAAGAAGCTTCCTTACATTTTATTCAGACAGGTGAGTTTTTAAAATCTGAGTAAAAAGGAGATCAATTCAGTATGATTTTCGCATTATCATAAATTAAGAACTTGCCCCAAAACCTCGGATGTAGGAACTCCTACATTCAGAGGACTAAGGACAGTGTCGCGGCAATGCCGCTCCCACAGAAGACAGTTTTGAGACGGGCTCTAATTAACGTGAATTCGACATAAGAAAATACGAGAGAACTTTCTACGTGTGAATTCCTACACTTTCAGCATATGTTAATAAAATCGCGATTTGTAAGAGTTCCTACAAATTATATCTCTTATAAGCGTATAAGCTTTTTTATCATTGGACTTCTTGTCGTTCCAGCGTTTAACTTTTTACGGAAAAATTCAGTTTTATAAAAGTTCGGTTTTTGCTCTGAGCTCAGATTTATTAGAAATTAATAGTAAGGAGATTTATGAAATTCTAATTAGTTTGTATGCCCTTGCTCGACTCGAATCGCTTTCGGAAACGTAGGACAAGCACTAACACACTGACCGCAACCTGTGCAATTTTTTGAGAAAGAAGGTTTATTTCCTTTAAAGTTGACGACTCCTTCCACGGGACAACTGTCCTTACAATTGGAACAAGTGAGTTCTCCAGTTTTAAAGTTGATACAGAACTCGAAAAATCTTTTTGCCTGTCCGAATTTGGGAGGACCGCTCAAAGGAAGCAGGGCCTCGTCCTTGCACGCGTTGATACAGGGCCAATCTTTACAAAGCATACAAGCGTTGAGATTGACATCCATTCGAGGAATATGTTTTTCCGTGGTCTCGTCAAAAACGGGAAACAAAACGCTGTAAGGACAGGCATAAATACAATCTCCGCAACCCGTGCATTTTTTGAAGAACTCCGTCTTGTCTAATGCTCCTGGCGGGGATTGAACGTTTCGGATTTTTCGTTTTCGATTCGGTTTGATTTGTTGAGGAAAAATGAATTCAACTTCTTTCGAAGATTTTTTTGCCTTTGTTTTTTTGAGAGCTGATCCGGTTTGAGTTTGTTGATTTTTCACCGGTTTGGAAGAGGGAGAATCTTCGGAAACGATTTCTTGAAAACCGGAAACTAGATCCGCCGCATTTTCCTGAGCGAAGTCGAATATCTTCGCAAAACCTTTTTTAAAAAAATCTTTTCGGTTCAATCTGCGTTTACTCTTTCGATTCTTGCACCTAACGCACGCAGACGAGTATCAATATTTTCAAAACCTCGATCGACCTGACCTATATTATGGATAGTACTCGTCCCTTCCGCACAAAGAGCGGCAATAATCATCGCCATCCCGGCGCGTATGTCCGGACTGGCCACCTTTTGTCCATACAATCTGGAATGTCCGATAACAATGGCTCTATGAGGATCGCAAAGGATGATCTGGGCTCCCATTGCGATGATATTATCCACGAAGAAAAGTCTGGATTCGAACATTTTCTCGTGGATCAAAACCGTTCCTTTACACTGAGTTGCGGTTACAAGAGCAACCGAGGTCATATCCGCGGGGAAACCCGGCCAGGGAGAATCGTCTATCTTAGGAGTAGCTCCGTGATAATCTGGAATGATTTCCATCTTTTGGTCGGAAGGAACTAGGATTCCGTTTTCATGTGGGCGTACCTCTATTCCAAGCCGGGAATAAACCATTCGAATCATACGAATGTCTTCCAGTTCTACATCTCGAATCATCAGTTCTCCGCCCGTGACAGCGGCCAAGCTGATAAACGAGCCGACTTCGAGATAGTCCGATCCGATTTTGTGTTCTTTTGTGGGAGGTTTTAAAGAGGTTACTCCTTCGATTGTAAGGATGTTTGAACCGATTCCAGAAATTTTTGCTCCCGCGGAGTTTAAAAAATGACAAAGTCTTTGTACATGAGGTTCACTCGCCGCATGTCGAAGAATCGTGACTCCTTCCGCAAGGACTGCAGCCATTACTGCATTTTCCGTTCCGGTTACGGAAGCCTCGTCCATTAGAATATCCGTTCCTCTCAATTGGTCTGCCTTAATTTCGTAACCGTCCGGAAAAACTTCTATATTGGCGCCTAATGCTTGTAACGCGAGAAGATGAGTATCTAATCTTCTTCTTCCTATTTTATCTCCTCCAGGCTTCGGTAAGAAAACTCTTCCCGTAATCGCAAGAATCGGACCCGCTAAAGTGACGGCGCCACGAATGCGAGAACAAAGCTCTTCGGGAAGTTGGTTCTTTAGATTACCGTCGTGTTTGAAAGTATAAGTTCCAGGTTCTTCTTCGGTGATTTCCATACCTAAGTGGCGGAGAACTTCCATGAGCATGAGTACGTCTGAGATAACCGGAATGTTGCTAATACGAACGGTTCCCGGAACCATACAAACTGCACCGAGTAATGGCAAAGCTTCATTTTTATTTCCCTGTGGAACCACTGTTCCATGAAGAGGGGTTTTTCCAATGATCTTGAAATACGAAGATCTCATAATGATAAGCTGTAGGATACGGTCTTTCTGGCAATCGAATTGTAACACTACGTTCAAATCGTTTTCATTTCAGATTTTGGCTTGTTTCAAACTCGCTTTTCCGAAATGGTCGCATTCGATTGAATCAAGTGCCGTTCTAAATGAATTCTGTTGACTTCTCGTTCCAAAGAGGAGATAAACGTTTTATTCATGAATAATTTACACAATCGTTTTCAGAAGTTCCAGAAAACAATCTGGTTCAACATATTCTGTTATTTTTGGACCGGTTTTTTTTCTTTCTTAGCATTTGCTCCAGTTTCTCTGACTCACTTCGTATGGATTGCACCTTTCGGTTTTTTCTGGTTGAGTTTGAAATACCATGGAAAGTATAAACAATTATTTTACCAAGGGCTTATCGTCGGAATCGTTTTTTACACAATCTCTTTTCATTGGATTGTTCACATGTCGATCACCTTCGGAGATTTTCCGTATATGGTTGCGGTTCTTATCCTTCTGCTTGCCGGCGCCTTATTCAGTTTAAAGTTTCCGATCTTTATGATGAGTTTTTCTTTTCTTTCGGGAAAGGTCGGCCGTCATTCGATTTGGGTCGCGGGTTTTTGCGGACTTTTGTCCGAGTTAGTGGGACCTCAGCTGTTTCCTTGGTATTGGGGCAATCTTGCGGCCGGAAATATCATCCTCGCACAGAACGTGGAGATCACTGGAGTTTACGGAATCAGTTTTTTGGTATTTGTTGTTTCTTACACTCTCTTTCAATCCAATCCTTGGTATTGGAAGGAAATCCTTCATTCCAAAGAAAAAAGGAAACAATATTTTCGTTTTGTATCATTACCTGTTCTTTTACTTTTGAGCTTTATCGTTTCAGGCTTTGTCCTTTATAAAAAATGGGAGAATGTAAAGCCCGTTAAATCCTTAAGTGTGTTAATCGTTCAGCCGAATGCTCCATTGAGTTTTAGAGATGGAAGGGAACTCAAAGAGTCGATCGAATCTCTTATGGTTCGGATCGAAAAGCTGACCGATGAAGGTGTCAAAAAAATGGAAAAAAAACCGGATCTTATCGTTCTTCCCGAAGCGGGAGTTCCGTTTTTTTCGGCCCACAATACGACGGTTACGACGGTTACACGCAGATTGTATTGGCATCGTTTCGATTCTTTGATGTTTTTACTTGCCAATCGATATAAGGCCAACGTGTTTTTTAACGAAATTGACGCTAGATATAAAGGGGAACCAAGCGCTCGTAATTTAAGATATTATAATAATAACGTATTATACGATCCGAACGGGGATCGAAGGGATTCCTACCAAAAGAAATTTCTTTTAATGTTCGGGGAATATATGCCCTTTGATTTTCTCTACGAACTCAGCCAACAAACCGGAAGATTTGAACCGGGTTTGACTCATAACCTGATTCGATATTATACTCCCGCCGATAAAGATAAGTCGCCGAAGGGATTACATTTGGGTTGGAATGATACGGAAAATTTGAGTCACGAGGCGATTCGTTCTTATTATGAGGCGGCGAAGACGGAAGTTCAGGTGTCTGGTAAATTTCTTCCTTTGATTTGTTACGAAGTAATTCTTCCTGAGTTTGTAAGAGAATTTAGGACCGCGGGAAATCCTGAATTTATCGTGAATCTTACAAACGATAAATGGTATGGAACAACGACCGAAAGTGATCAACATATGGAACTCGGAAGATTGCGTTCGATCGAACTTCGAAGATGGATGGTGCGTTCTACGAATTCGGGAATTTCCGCAAACATAGACCATTTGGGAAGATTTGTAGGAGATAAAAAAACAGGATTAATGACTGCGGAAACTATTTCCGAAACGATCGAAGTGATTGATTCTCCGCCTACATTTTATACTCAATACGGAAATATAGTTCCTTGGTTGATGCTTTTTTTAACGGGACTTTATTATCTCAATCTTTTGATCGGAATTCGAAGGGGAAAGTCCTCCTAATTGAAAAATTCTTTTAGGAAAAATGGATTTGAACCTATTCGTATTTTGTTTAAGCGCACATAAATCTGAAGATTCGTTTTTTAGGGTTTGTTTAGAAGGAAATTTGAATCTAAAAAAAGAGCGAATATTTTATATTATAAACTAATAAATGTTAAATGAGGTCAAATATCCGTTTGTTCCAAAATCCAATCGATCTTTGATCCCAGGTCAATTTTGGGTAATTCCGTTGAATAACGGGAAATTTGCCTGTGGAAGAGTCATCGAAGTTCATCCTTTTGAAACGAAAATGTTTTTGGCAGGTTTGATGAATTGGATTGGAGAAGTCGTTCCAAAAGAAAACGATTTGGCTGGAAAACAAACTATAAAACAAGGTCAAGTTCATATTAAAACAATCCATCAAACCGGATTGAATGGAATGATAATCGGGTATAGAAATTTATCTTTGGATAAAATAGAACCGGATTTTTTCAAATCTCAGGATGGTTATCAGTCGGGAACTTCTAAATTGATGAAAGGATATCAAGAAATCCGGCCTTTGACAAAAGATGAATCGGATCTTTATCCCACTTTTTCTACTTGGGGTTATGATGTGATTCGTGTTCTGGCGGAAGAATTGTCAGTATCAAAGAAGATTTAAAATTTCTTCACTGCTCGGAGTTGTATAATAAAGTATTAATAGTCAATAAATTGCATGGAACATTGTACAACAATCATCTATAGTTTCAATTGATTATAGAAGCGAAACGCTGAGTCCCTTTACATTACTTACATGAAACGATCTTTCGTGATAAACATTGAGATACTCAATTTTATAGGGATGAGTAAAATAGAATTGTTGAAAAATTAATTTTCATTTTATTGAAATGATTTCGTTTAGATCAACTATTGAACTTTTTAATAATTCTAATAAACTTTAAAGTATTTTAAATAAGGATGTTGTTCTAACGTTTCAAATGTGGGAACTACGGATCGCGTTGGAAACTAAAGCACAACGCTTTCCTTAAACTCAGCGTCTCGCTTCTACGGTCGCTCGA
>NZ_QAJG01000004.1:0-95000 GCF_003046425.1 Leptospira borgpetersenii serovar Javanica | reverse complement strand
AATTTTATAATTTCCTTAATTACTAATTTCAATTCTTCGATTCCCGATGGCTTCGGAAAAATTCCGTCAAATCCGAATTCCATAGATTTTGTACGGTTTGATTCGACATCTCCGGAAGTAACGAGATATATTTTAGAATTTTTGCATGCATTATATTTATTTTCCCGTAAGTCGTTTCGTATGGTTTTACAGATCGTAAATCCGTCCGAGTCCGGAAGAATCATTCCGATCGTAATTAAATCGAAATTTTCCCGAAACGTAAGATCTAATCCTTCTTTTGCCGAACCCGCTTCGACGATTTGAAAGTCTTCCGCGGGAAAAAAAGACGATATGATCTTTCTGAAGGTTGTACCGGAATCTAAAATGAGTAGCTTCAAGCTTGTTTTTCTCTCAGATGGGTTTTTGAAATCGAAGTCTCGAAAATTTGAATATGTTTTCTCAATTCATCAAAGATTTGTTTTGGGTCGTCCATGATTTCTCCGTCCGGTTTAGTCCAAACAAGTTGTTGGTAACCATTATTGCATAAACTAAGGTAATAAATTGGAGAAAAGCCGACTGTTTGTTTTAGATCGCTCAAAGTAAAGGAACCGAAAACGGAAAACATCGCTTTATAGTTTTTTTCCAAATGAGTAAATTCGTACGTTCGCGGCCATTCTTCCAAATCCGATTTTAACTTCAAAAAAAACTCTTTGGAGAGGATAGAAATCAAAGTTTCGGTTCGTTCGATTCTTTTTTCGAGTGAATTCGGTCCGTTCATGTTTCCGATTGCTTTGCCTCATTCCAAAGCTGATCCATTTCTTTTAAATTGGATTCTTTCGGGGTTTTATTTCGGTTTTTTAAGGTTTGTTCTATGTATTGAAATCTTTTCTTAAATTTCGCATTCGTCCTTGTGAGTGCGGATTCGGAGGAAATTCCAAGATGCCTTCCTAGATTTACTAAACTGAATAATAAATCTCCGAATTCTTCTTCGATACGGACCTGATTGCTTCCGTTCGCTTTGACACGACCGAATTCGATTAAGAACTCTTCCATTTCTTCTTTAACTTTTCCTTGCACATCTGAAATGTTCTCCCAATCGAATCCGACTTTAGCGGCTTTCTTTTGATATTTTTCCGCTTTTAAAAGGGAAGAGAAATTCTCCGGGATGTTCGAAAAAATGGATGAATCGTTTGATTTTTTCTTTTCTTTATCCTTGATTTTCTCCCAATTTTCCAAAACTTCCTGAGAAGAAGAAAAAGTGAGTTCCTCCGGTCTAAAAACATGAGGATGTCTGAAGATAAGTTTATCGGAAACGCTTTTTGCAACGTCTCCCAAATTGAATGAATGTCTTTCTTCAGCAAGTCTTGCATGAAAGACAACTTGAAATAATAGATCACCTAATTCTTCTTTGAGAAGTTCATCGTCGTTTTTTAAGATTGCTTCGATGACTTCTTGGGATTCTTCAATGAGATAAGGAATCAAAGTTTGATGATCCTGTTCCTTATCCCAAGGACATCCGTTTTCTCCTCGAAGAGTGGCTGTGATTTCTTGAAGTTTACCAATTTCCTCTGCGAGTGATTTTGCCTGCATATGAGTTCCCTCCAAAAACGACGGGAGATTTGTTCCAACTTTTAATTTCCAAGCTGAATCTGCACTCTTTTTCAATTGTTTTGAAATCGGGATTGGATTGACGGGAGCCGTAAAGTTGAAGTATAGTTCAAAAAATACTTTATAGGCCCTTTATGATACGTTCAAAAAGTCTTATTGTTCTTTCACTCATTCTGATTGCGGTCGCGAGTCGTTATTTTCCACATCCGGCTAATTTTACGCCGATTCTTGCGATTTCTCTTTTTGCGGGAGCCCATTTTGTTTCTAAAAAACTGTCTCTGTTAGTTCCCGTATGTGCCCTTTTTATAAGCGATTTATTGATCGGATTGCACGATCAGATGTTGCCGGTTTACGGAATGGTCTTGCTTCTCGTTGTAGCGGGATGGCAGTTAAGGGCGTCTTCTTCCGCCGTTAGGATTGCATTTTGGTCGTTGGGTGGTTCTGCAGTTTTCTTTATCGTTACAAACTTTTACGTATGGCTTGCGGGTTACTATTCGTATGACCTAAATGGACTCGTTCAGTGTTATATTTTGGCGATTCCTTTTTTTCAGAATTCTCTTCTGGGTGATATGTTTTATACAACCGTTCTTTTTGGCGGATTTGCCCTGATTGAAAAAATAGGTTGGATAAAACTCTCTCCGATTCCTATCAAGTAAAGGGCGCCTCTATAAAATCAAAAAACAATAGAATATTTAGAGATATTTTTCTTCAGGTTTTGAGGCGGCTCTAAGACCACCGCAATTGATTTTTTTCAAAAAGCCGATTTCATTCTTACAGAGTAATAGAGACTCCTAAATAGAATCCGTAGTATGTATCGATCACTTCCTTTTGAAGAGCAGGCCTTGTCGTAGTTAGATCCGCCGTTTTTGTAATTGTGTTCAGGACGGTCAAACTGATTACGTCGGGAAGCAGTAGGTTGATGTCGTAGTTGTATCCGGTTACGAAAGATCTCATTTCTGTATATTGAAAACCGAATGTAAATTTGAGCCAGTTTGTTCTGAAAAAAGAAAGTCCGGCATCGATTTGATAACCTCTTCTTTTGACGAGGTTATCACCCGTTGAACCTGAAGTTTCCGTAACTAGAAAGTTTTGAGTGCCGTTATGGATTGTGGTTCCGTTCGTCTTTAGATAATATTTTCCTAATGTTCTAAAATAATCTGCGCTTGTGTGGAATTGGAAAAAGTTGTTCAGTTTTTTAACGATCCTAAATCCGATTTGAGGACCCAAACCGCCCGCTTTTTCTTCCATAGTTCCGAAACCTAATCCTCCGGGTAAGTTTCCGTATTCTTTAGAATACGTGTCCAGGTTCCGGATTCCTAGGGAAGGTCCGATTCTGGTTCCAGATCCTGTTTCAAAAAAGTAAAGAAAGTTCAATTGAATATCCGTTCTTCTAAGTTGCGGGCCGTACAAACTATAGGTTTGATTTAAGTTTCCTAAAGTTGGATTGACATTTACGGAAGAATAAGAAGGACGAATCCTAAAATCTAGAAATGTTGCTTCCACTCCGTATTTTTTTGATTCGGTTAAGAATAACAATCGAATCGGGTAGGCAGTCTTTGTGTTTCCTTGCGGGTTCGAATAAAAACTTCCAGTGTTGTTGATGATATGCGGGTCGTTTCCCGCGATCACATTGATATTCTGGTAAAGCCCGTTTGTGTAAAGAAAAGTGTTTGTTTCATTGATGGATACGTTTTGTTTTCTCGCTAAGGATTCCGGAATCCAACTCGTTTGGTTCAATAAAATCGCGATTTCAAAAGTGGCACCTTTCGGTGTTTTGGAAATTTCCTGTTCGTGAAGTTTATCTCTGAGTTCCGAGGCTTCTTTTCTTTTTTTCCGAATTTCGAAAATCATGCGCTGCCTCGTGACTGGATCTTGTGCTTTACCAGCTTTCATTTCGAGTTCATTGGCTTCTTTTTCTAAAATATCCGGGTCGGATTGGGATAAATTGTTTTGTCCTATTGCGTTCGTTTGAATTAGGAGAAAAAGTATCGTAACAAGGAATTTTTCAATTTGTTTTTTCATAGTTTCTAAGGAGTGAGAATTACATAGGACGAAGGAATTGAAACATTTTTTCCCGAACATAGAAAAAGAAAAATGTTACAAATTTTCTTTGGTGAAAACAACGAAATAGAACGATTTTATAGAAGACCTACGTTTCGATAAAATTACGCAAAATGGAACTAGAAAGAGAGATTATGAATGTGACCAAGTTGGCGGTTTGTGTTTTTTGCGGTTCTCGTTCGGGAACCAATCCTGTGTATACCGAGGCGGCCAAAGATTTAGGTCGATTGCTCGTCGAAAAAAATCTCGATTTGGTATTTGGAGGCGCTTCTTGCGGTATCATGGGAACGATCGCGGATGCTGTGATGGAAAAGGGTGGGGGAGTGTCTGGAATCATTCCCGATTTTCTTTCTATCAAGGAAGTTAAACATGATCGAGTCAAAGATCTTATGATCGTTTCTTCCATGCATGAAAGAAAATTTAGGATGTATGAAAAGTCTTCCGGTTTTATTGCATTGCCTGGTGGAATTGGGACTTTGGACGAACTTGTGGAAATTACGACTTGGAATCAGTTGAAGTTAATTTCGAAACCTTTGGGCTTACTGAATGTAAACGGTTATTTTGACTATTTGCTCAAGCAATTGGAAAGAATGGTAGAGGACGGTTTTTTGGATCCGGAGACTAAAAACGGCCTGATTGTTTCGCAAAATCCAGAAGAATTACTCGATCTATTACATCGGCGTTTTGTTTGAAAGGGTTTGTGTCGAATCATAACAATACGTTTTTGTGAAACTCAACATCTCGCTTCCAACGGGTCGCCCGATGGGATTTAGGACGGACTCTATTCTTTTTCCGGCTCCAGAAGTTGAATCAATTCTTCCTTCTTTTTTTCCTTAGCGATGTCTAAAGCGGATTTTCCTTCCAGGTTTTTTAAAAATTGAGAAGCGTGTAAATCCAACAGTAATTGAGCCGTGGAAATCCGATCATGAATAACGGCGATGTGAAGAGGAGTGTTTCCGTCCTGATCGATCGGGTTTGGGGAAATTCTAAGCTTAAGAATAGTTCGGCATAATTCGTCTTCTCCATGTTTGGCGGCAAAAAATAATTTTTCGGTAAGAACTTTCCTAAGGATTTTAGAAACGTGATGGTATTTCTGTCTTTCTGCTTCTTCTAATCCGGTCTTTCCGGATGCATTTACTTGTAAAAAGTTTGCTTCGATTTTAAGAAGTTTTTCTAAACATTCCACACTATCGTGTGAGGCAGCGAGAAGAAGTGCGGTATTTCCGTCCGCGTCTCTATCTTCTAGAATCGTTTTCGTTTCTTCTTTTTCTAAAAATAAATCCAGTATTTCGAAATCGTTATGGAGAGCCGTTAAATGGAGAATGGTTCTTCCTTCTGAGTTCTTTTTTAAAAAGTCGGCGCCTTTGTCGAGAAGATATTCCACGATTTCTAAGTGCCCTAGATCCACTGCTAAGAGAAGCGGAGTATATCCTTCTCCGTTTCTTTCTTCCAAGTCCGGAGTTGGGTGATCGTTTGCGAAAAGCATTTCTACGATCTGAACGTTTCCGGTGCTCACCGCTTTTGTGAGCGGGGTATTTCCGGCGAAATCCTTTTTCTCGGTGTCTGCGCCCGCTTCTAAAAAGATTCGAATTAAATCTTCATTACCCTGATCCAAAGAGATTAAGAGGGGAGTTTCTCCCCTTGTGTTTGTTTCGTCGGGTTCAGCCCCGGCCTTGAGTAGGAGTTGAATCGCTTCCGGATCCGAATTTTTTACGGCCCAGAATAAAACCCCTGATCCGTAATTATCTCTATAGTTTTTCAGCCAATCGACGAGGATTTCTTCTCCTTCCATGGAAGTGAGGAGTCTTTGAATTTCATCCATTTTTCCGGTTTTGACTGCGGAAAATAGGTCGATTAGTGATTCGGAAAAATCAGTCAGAAAAAATTCTCCAAAAATATATAAAATAAAAATAAAGTCGGAATCGAAATTAAGATACCAATCCCTGGGAAAACTGCCGAAAGAGCGGGTCTGAAACCCATTTGAATAGAAACGATAGACGCAGTAATCATAGGCGCCATTGCCGCTTCTAAGACAGCTACTCGCAGATGATTTAGGTTTACGTTTAGAAAACGATAGGTTAGAAATATCAAGATTGGAGCAAGAAGCAATTTATAAATAAGGCCGATAAATAAAGGTTGTATAAAATTTTCTGATTTTTCGGATTTAGAATCTAACGTAGGGAATTCCATTTGAAATCCAACGGTAAATAAAGCGATTGGCACTAATGTTTCTCCCAAAATTTTGAGTACGGAATGGATCAATTCCGAAATGATGAAAAATCTGAGTAAAAACGAAAAAAGTAAAGCAAGAAAAGGAGGAAAAGTAAAGAGCTTTTTCAAAATAGATCCGACCGGATTTCCGCTTCTCTCTTGATCGTTTTGGGATAAGAAACTCAGAGAAAGGATAAATCCCGGAATTGCAAGGCAGAGGAAAGTTCCGAATTGATCGATGATTAACACCGAATTAGTGATTCCTTCTCCGTAGAACACCCTTAAAATGGGAAGTCCTAAAAAAGACGTGTTTCCCAATCCACAACAGAGTGTCGTTACGATTCTTGTTTCCGAATTCCAATGGAAGAATTTTCCGATTATATAAAAAAATACGACTGAAAGCCCGAAAAGAATCCATGGCATAGAGGCCAAATAAATCAGAGAGGTTTCCAGTTTCATTGTTGGGACGCTGGCTAAAATAAGAGAAGGAAGGGAAATATAAACTACGAAATTTCCGAGTACGAATCCCGTATTTTCCGGAAAAATTTTTCCTCGTTTGAGTATCCAACCTCCTACGATACAAACCGGAATGAGTATTAGATGAGACACATGTACAGAGTTTACGGTAGACGCGATAGGGCAAGAGATTTAGGATTAGCCCGCTGCCGGAATTGAACCGGCGACCTTTTCATTACGAGGGAAATGCTCTACCCCTGAGCTAAGCGGGCATTTCGAAGTAAGAAGAACCTTACCGTAGTTTTTGTAAAACAGGAGTTTGCTTTAGAAAACTACAGTATCATCAATCGTGCTCATGAAAATCCTACCTAAGTATAGATCGGTTGTAAAACAAGAACGACGGAAATAATTTAGGAGCCATCTTTCTTCGACTTCTTGAATTCTTTTACCATCATTGCCGTGATACTGTCAAGATGTTTCACCTGATCCTTGAGTTCTGGTTTTTCGTGACGTCCTGAAAAAGAATAGCAAGAATTTCTGACTCCTCTGTCTTTCATCCACCAATGCCTTCCGATTTCTCTTCTTTCTTGAGCAGGAAGGTTCCCCTCGTACATTTTATATTCGTCTAATCGAGCCGGAAAATTTCTTTCTTTGAGATAAAAAGCATATGCAGAATGAAAATTCATAGCCGCATTTTGGATCAATTCGTTGATATGAAGACAGCCTAACGTTTTATCTGTGGGAAAACGATTCATAAGTTTTACATAAGACATATCCTCTCCCACCAAATAATCATATGTTTTAATTGCAGCGGGACAGGTTTCGTATGGAACCCTTTTTTCTTCTACTCCCGATTTTACAATTTTCATCGTGGTTAAATCGACTTCGAGATACAAAGTGATATCGTGATAGGGATCGTATTGATTGACTTCGATGATGCAAAATGGAGGGGATTCTTCCGGAAACCAATAGTATCTGCTTTCATAATTTCTTTGAAAGTTCGTGTTCCGAAAACGAATTCGCTCTTTGAGTTCCTGCAACGTATTCATTAAAACCTCTTATTCCGAAGGAACATTTTTAAACAAAACATTTTCGGATTCTTTTGGGGCATCTTTTAATAAGACCGGATTCGCTAAAAGATTTTTCTGCTTATTTTCATTTGCTTTTTTGCGACCTTTTGGTACTTTCAGTTCGATTTTATGATAACTTCATTTTTTTTAGAAAAATCATTTTTGGTTACTGGTGCAAGCTCCGGGATCGGAAAGGCCCTCGTCTTAGAACTGAACCGGAACGGAGCCGTGGTCGGTGCGGTTGCTCGAAGGAAAGAGTTATTAAAAGAATTAAAAAACGAAGTCCAATTTCCGGAAAAGGTGATATCTCTTCCAGGAGACGTTTCGGATCCTATTCAACTCAAGAAAATTACGGAAGAGTTTAGAAGGAAAGTTCGACGTATTGATGGAATGATTCATAGCGCCGGGATCAGCATGCGTGGTCTTGCGAGAGAGACGGATATTAAAGTTTACGAAAGTCTAATGAATATAAATTTCTACCCTTTGATTCATCTGTTTAGATTTTTGGAGTCGGAGCTTAGACAGAACCAAGGCCATTTCATTGTGGTTTCCTCTTTACAGGGACGATTTGCCACTCAGTACCGTTCGGGTTATGCGGCGAGTAAACACGCGGTACAAGCGTTTATGGATAGTATTCGATTGGAAACATCCGAAAGCGGAATGCACGTTATGACGGTTTCTCCAGGTTATGTGAAAACCGACATTTCTGTTAAGGCTTTATCCGGTGACGGGTCCACCTACGGAATCATGGATGAAGGAATTAAAAACGGACTGCCTACGGATAAAGTGGCTTCTATCATTTTAAAAGCGATCGAATCAAAAAAAGGGATGTATATCCTTCTCAATTTAGAGAGATATTAGCGTATTGGATCAGTCGATTCTCACCTTCGCTTTTGGATAAACTTTTGAAAAGAGCGAGAGTTACTTAGGACTTGTCCCAAAATTTAGGTAGAAATATAATCGTGAACTTTTCACAAAAATCTAGAAGTTCCCACATTCAGAAGACTGATGGCAGTGGGCTTTGCTAATGCAGTTTGCTTTTGTTCGCTTTTTATCTTCGTAAACTGCATTCTAAATCCGTGATGTAATAACTCCTCCGTTTCTGTCCTCTGTCTAGAACGAGCGAAACGAGTTCGTCAGTCTTCTGTCTTCTGAATGGACAAGCCCTTAATTCCTTCTGTTAGTTTTCTTGTTTTATGGTAAATACCTTGTATCTAACCCACGGTTTTCAAGCCCAGAAGAGAAGGGGCACCATTTTGTCTTAATTTGTGGTTCTATTTTTATTTTCCAGGAAGATCCCAAACGAGGCGAATTCCGGCTCGGCGATCCGTTTTTAAATTTGGAATTCCTCCGAAGGATCTGAAATATGTCGTGGATTCTTCTTTTGTGGATGAGAACGATCCGCCCCGGATGACTTTATGCATTTTTCCGAATGCGTTTTTTTTAAGTGAATGTCCTTGATACGGCAGATAGTCGGAACTTGTCCATTCGGCTACGTTCCCGCACATTCCAATTGCTCCGTAGGGACTTGCTGATCTTTTTGCTAATTCGTAAACGGAAATTGTATCCATATTTTTGCTTTCGAGAGTATTGCATAAGGAAGAATCGAAATCGTTTCCGAAAGGATATTCCAATGTATTCGGAAAAAAGGAATAAGATTCGTCTCGATTGATTTTCCAAGTCATTCCGGTTCCACGGGCGGCTTTTTCCCATTCCATCTCGGTCGGAAGTCGTTTACCAGACCAACGTGCGTATGCTTCCGCTTCTCTATACGTGATTCCGTTTACGGGATGATGTTCTTTTCCGGTCGGGTATTTTCCTCCTTTCCAATGAGGCGGCGGAGGAGTGTTTGTTTCTTTTAGAAATTTTGAATATTCCTGATTTGTAACCTCGTATTTATCAATGTAAAAAGAGGAGATATCTTGGAGGTTGCCTCGTTCTGGTTTAAAGTAAAACGGATTGTAGTTATCTTCCGAGGGTTCGTTTCCTTGTCCGTGAAGGAAAAATCCCATCGACTCGTAAAATAATTCTCCATTTTGCTCGTATCCTCCGGATACGAAAACCATTTCTTTGCCGTCTTTTGGATGTCTAAATTGTTTGGCGGGTCTTGTTCTTCTTCTGTCTTCCGTGAAAAATGCTCCGGGCTCTACGTAAACTACTTCTTGTTTGTAGTCTTGAATGAAGGTTCCGGCTGTGAGAAGATGTTCTGGCATTCCCGAGTTTGCGGTAAATGAACCGTAGAGTTCGATTTCCGAGGCTTTCTTTCCTTCTAAATTCGTTTGATAGGAAATGGAGATTTGACGAATGTAAAAAGAGCCGATTTCTTTTTCGGGATTTTTTTGTAAAACGGTGTATTGATTTTTTTTCTCGAGGATGGCTTTGATTTCCTCTTCTTCCTTTCCGTAAAATATGGAACCCTTTCGAATTCGAATTTTCACTTTACCTTTTCCGCTATAAACTGCTTCAACTTCTCCTTTCCAAAGGGGAACCATTCTCGTATTAAGAGAAGATTCTCCTTTTTCTTGAGCTTGTGTGAACGATCCTAAGGAAAAAATGGAAAGAATTATAATCAGTCGTTTGAGTTTAAGAATAAAGTTGAAGATCATAATGCCCGATCGCCCTTTCGACAGAGGACGATTTCTATTTTTAATTTCGGCATAAATTTCCGGTTTAAAAAAGAATTTTAAGAGGATTCTTTCCTTGAAATCGAATCTTATTTCTTCTTTTTTTTGAAAGAAGATGATCCGCCTGATTTTTGATTTTTATCTCCTTTAGAGAATTTAGAATGAGATCCGTTACCGGAACTGTTGCCGGAATGTGAACCCGGATTTGATTTGGTTCTCGCTCCCGAACCGGATCTTCCAAAATTCCGATCTCTGTATTTTCCGGGTTTCTTTTTAAAGGAATTTCTTTCTTCGTATTTAAAATTTGATTCGAATTGTACAGAGTCATCGAAAGTAACGCTATCCCTAAGAATAGTCATTTTAAACAAAGCGGCGGCGATATCCAATGCAGTATAATCGTCTCCCATTAATTTTTCCACTTGATTTACATACTTGCCGATATGGCCCGCATCCACGATGGACCTGACTTTGGAAGTGTAAGAATGGATTTTGGTTTCTTCGAGATCGTCTAATGTAGGAATTTTTCCTGCCTCGATTTTGATTCCGTTGATCCGTTCTATTTTTTTAAGATTGTAGATCTGTTTTCCGACGATAAAAGAAAACGCAATCCCTTTTTTTCCGGCTCTTCCCGTTCTTCCGATTCTGTGGACGTAGTCTTCCCCGTCTCTTGGAAGATCGTAGTTGAATACCGCCTCTACATTGTTGACGTCGATTCCCCTTCCGGCCACGTCGGTCGCGACTAAGATTTCGATATTTCCGTTTCGAAATCCGTTCATCACTTTGTCCCTTTGTTTCTGATTCAGATCTCCGTGAAGTGCTTCCGCAAAGTACCCCCTCGATTTCAACAATTCTACGACGGTATCCACTTGCGCTTTTGTATTACAAAATACTAATGCGAGTTTTACGTTTCTGTATTCGATCAATCTCGCGAGAGCTTCTCCTTTGGCGTTCTCTTGAATTTCGTAGTAGATTTGTTCGATTTTTGGTGCGCTCAATTTCTGATGAGTTACGTCGATGATTTGAGGATGCTTTTGAAATCTTTTCATCAATGTCAGAATATCGTCCGTCATCGTAGCGGAAAACATGATCGTCTGGCGATCTATGGGGGTATCTTTTAGAATGAATTCCATGTCTTCGCGGAAACCCATATCCAGCATTTCGTCGGCTTCGTCCAGGACCACGATCTTAATGTCGTTGAGACGGATAGAGCCTCTTCTCATGTGGTCCATCATTCTTCCGGGAGTTGCAATTACGATCTGGGGATTTTTACGAAGTGCCTTGAGTTGTCTTTCTATTTCTTGACCACCATAAACAGGGACGACTTCGAAGTTTCCTTTGTATTTCATCAGTTTACGAAATTGTTCACTGACTTGGATGACTAACTCTCTAGTCGGACAAAGAATTAAAGCTTGTAAATGTTTACTTTCCACCTCGAGAAGTTCAATCGCGGGAATTGCAAATGCGGCCGTTTTACCGGTACCGGTTTGAGCGTGTCCGATGATATCTTTTCCTTTTAATATGACTGGAATCGCTTCCGATTGAATGGGAGAGGCTTCTTCAAAGCCCATTTCCAGAATCGCGTTTTGAATTTCGGCGGATAAGTTTAGTTCGCTAAACTTGAGTTTTTTCATAGAGATGTTCCTTTTAAAACGATGAATTGCCCGCTTCCGGGAACCTCTAATACTTTGAATTTTCAAGATGAACTATCCGGAAGATTAAAAAGCGGATCGAAGAGAGGAAAATTGGAACCAGGAAAAATTCTACGTCCTCGTTAATGAGACGTTTATTTTTACTACGATTTTAGGATCGTTTATTTACACAAGGATAAAAGAGTAAAACGATCTGTATCTAATGATTTCGAGAGAATTTGTGCAATCGATTTCAAAAATAAATTCGAATCTATAAATGGTTAAATTTCAAAACGAAATTTGCCAATCTAAGATGGATTCCATTTAGAAATGAAACTATAGATCGTTACTATGAAATAAGTTTTTCGTTTGATAATGGTCCCAGGACCGAGATTTCACGCGGGAATTCGATTTTAAAATCGTTATCCTTAAATTACGATTCGAACACGTGAAAATAATTCTATGATGAACTTATTTCAAAAGTTAGAATGTTAAGAGCGTGTCCCAAAACCATTCGATCTTATCAGAATCTCCGTGGATCGTTACAATTGTTCCTACGTTTTGGGACAAATCCTAAATCTTCTTCAAAAAAAGCTAACAATTCCGGATTAAACGCGATTTTATGAGGACTTCCATATCTTTACGAAAATCCAGTCGTTAATTTTTGGTGCCATTTTCGTACGTTTGGATGTTATACAAAATTTCACCTTCAGATTCGTTAAGTATATTCAAAATTATTAAAGTTATTTTTGTCGCGATTTAAAATTGAACCGTCATCATCAAGTAACCGAACTGCGCTTGTGGAAGAAAGTTGGTTTTTCTGAATTCTGGATAAATCGAGTCGTCATTGAGTTTACGCCGAACCGCATCACCTGCAAAAATCCAACTTCCACCAAACGACCAAAGAATATGATTATATTCGAACGAATAAATCATATCGATTTCTCTAAATAGATTTTTTCCTAGAGTTATGACTCCTCTTTGATCTAGAGCGCCTTTTTCACTTTGAACATAAGGATCTTTAAAACGTTCATTTGTGGCTGATTCTGTACTGGCTCCTTCTTTGAGGTTTCCAGTGACATCATACCAACCGTCCTGTCTTTTTTGCTTATCAATGATCCAGTATGCGATCTTTAATTTACCAAATTTCCCACCGTCCCATGTAAAATTTACGGATTTACCGACCATGTTGACCCAACTTACTTGATCCGCTTCTCCAAAGAATCCGTGATTAGAATGGAATAAATTTGAGAAGGTTGCAACTTTTCCGTCTTTTCGATTTGGATCTCCGCTACCGATGTCGTAAATTCCTCCAAATCGAAAAGGTCCGATTGTATAACCGATGTCGAATGCGAACGCATAAGCATCGTAACTTTGTTTTTCTTTATAAATACTATTGGTTACAGTCTTGCCGGTAAGTGGGTCGACGGTGGAAACGTTTGTGTTTAAGATGTCCCAATTTGGCGTGACGTTCAGTCCGTTTTTTCCGTTCTGTATTGCATATTCGATCGAAAAATCGAATGGTATTTTTGCTTTTTTATCGGGAGTTGTTTTATTGGAAAGTCTGAATCCGAATGTATGTAATTGGTCGTACCTTGAATCTCTTGGAATCGTCTCTGGATTAGGAAGAAGCAAAATTGTAGAGTTGTTCTGAGGAAGCCATTTCTTGTACAATCCGATGTAATAGGCGTCTATGTGAAGTAAGTCGGAAGGTTTAAATGTATTATAAAAACCGGTGAAGGTTGCATCTCCTTGCTGTTGTTTTGAAAGTTCAGTAGTCAATGTACAAGTTGAAGACGAAAAAGAATTGGGGGGACAATTGTATTGAATCGGGAATGAGTTTCTTTTTCCTAAATTTGTGGAATTGCCCGCTACGTCCGAATCCTGCTCTCCGACGATCATGATCCAAGCATGAGTGGAAAAAAGTTCTTTGTCGATTTTCAAACGAAAACCGTTAAAACTTCTTCCTACGTTGTTCCATTCTAATGCACCTACCAGTCTTTCGTCTCCGTATTTTAGAATTTGTCTTCCCACTTGTAATGTAACGGGGCCGATTAATTCTTTGGATTCAACCCAAGCCTCTCGAATTCCTACAGATTGTCTTGTATTGTCGTTTGCGGTATCGATTCCAATGATAGAACCTTTTTCCCCTCCCCAAAGTGCGGAGTCTTGTAAGACGATTCTTGCTTTCATATTTTGGGTAAATTCTTTTTCGATCCAAATTTGCGCTTTAGCTCCAACGAAAGAAATATTATCATTTTTGAATTTATCAAAATCGTAATTGTATCGCGCTTCCGGGCGGATTCGAATCAAGCCGCCAAGTTTAACCGATTCGTACCAGGGAGTGTCTTTTTTAGGTTCTTTAATTTCGGTTTCGATTGGGACAATTTGAGTATCCGCTTTCTGTTTTTGAACTTCGATCGGTTGTTGGATTCTTTGTGTTGCAGTATTGCGAACTTTCGGGCGTTTAGCTCTTCTCGTTTTTTTTGCATCAATCTCCGAAAATAAGAAAACAATAAAAATGAGCAAAAGTTGGATGATGCTTAATTTGTAAGTTTTCATTCAAACCTCTCTTAGTTTTATTTCCTTTTTGGTGTGGTTGAAGGGGATTATATAAGAGTAACTTTATAAACTGGTGTTTGTCAACTATTGAGCTAATCCAAATATTTATAATAGAGTTTTGAAAATTAATTCTCTCCGCTTTTGTTTCGTAAAAAAATAAATTGAAGCATTTTGTTAACATTAGCTTTTTCAAAAATATAGTATTTATTTATCATATTATAAAAAATAAATATATACAAAAATTAAAATCGAATATGCAGTATTATGAATAATGGACGAATAGAACGATGAAATTTTTATAGATTATGTCGGATGGCCTGGTTTTTTTGATGCTTTGAAGTGTATATTGGTGAGGATCGCAGTTGGAAAACATAGATTTATTATCAAACGTTGAGCTGAAATTGATCCGTAGAAAAAGATGTTGTTCTGAATGAGCGCTACAGACTATGGAAATTCAGCAAAATACTTCTATAACTGATTACTGAATTCTTCTTATAACAGTTTTCGCGCTAGCGACCGAAGTGTGGTCAAGCAATGACCGAAACGAAGTACTATCGAACGACAGTGGAGAGTGATACCGGTTCTAAGTTGCGGAAGAGTAATTTTTTCGATCCTAGATTGAAAGGAGATGCCCTGTATTTTTATAAACTCAAAATCTCTTTCTTTGGCAGGTTTTGTATTTTTTAACTTTTATTTCTTCTTTTGATCTTTTTGAGAACTCATTGCTTGAGCTAACTTTTGAATCCGTTTTAATCTGGTTTCTGATGATTTTGCATCTAAAATTGCTTCGATGTATTCTCTTTTGTGAGACCAAGATAAGGATTCGAAAATTTTTTTCGCATTCTTATCTTTGGAAAGAATTTTGCTTACATCTTCCGGAAGTTTTACGATTTTCATTTCGTAGTTGATGTATTTGGATAGCTCCGGACGTTTTTGTTTTTCCGCTTTGGAACCTCCTTTTTTGACTTCGTTAGCTTTTTTGAACCGAACCGCGGACCAAGTGTCATCTAAAGAAATCAATGCAACGCCTTCGTATCCGTTTTTGGAAAGGATTTCCCAACCGTGATCCCTATCTAAGTCTGTCTTGATTCGGGAAGATTTTTTAGGATATGCAATCCATAGAATGGTTTCCTTGCCAATCGATTTAAGAATTTTTAGAAAAGAAGATCGCAGAGACGAAATCGAATCCGCAAAAAGTAGAATTTTGTCCGCTTCGGAAATTTTATTTGTAGTTATAATTCCTTCTATAAAAGAGGGCTTATGTACTTTTTCTTTATTGATAACAATCAGTCTGTTTCCTTCCTTGAATTTCATCTTTTTGATTAAGTCCGGATTCAAATCTATCATAAGGCGCAAGGAAATGTAGATTTTTAAAAAATGCAAATATAAATTTGATTTCTATAAAACGAGCCGCAAATCGACTTAATGAGTTTTTCTTACTAAAACTTTCTAAAATCTCGGAGAATTTTCCATTGTATGATTTACAAATTTCGTAAAATTCTAACGGTCTTTTTTAACTTATGGACACTGAAACGGTCATTCATCGGTGAAAATGACCTTGTAAGAGATTCTATATCTTTGAGATTGGCCTAATGATTTCACCGTTCCGTTGGATACTTCCTGCAAAACCAAAACCTCTCTTACCGAAAGAAATGATCGATCGATCTTATCCTCGTTTTAGATGGAGGGTTTTAGAGGCGACCTTTATCGGGTATGCCGTATTTTATCTCGTAAGGAATAATTTTCCGGTTATTTCCAAGGAAATGGGAGAAGTTCTACACTATGACCAAGAACAAATCACGAATATTCTAGCGGTGACTGCGATTACTTATGGAATCGGAAAATTTGTCATGGGAGCCTTATCCGATCAAAGTAATCCAAAATACTTCATGCCATTGGGTTTGATTTTAACTGCGATATGTAATTTGTTGTTCGGAGCTTCGAGTAATTATGAAGTTCATTTTTATCTTTGGGCTTTGAACGGATTGTTTCAAGGAATGGGATGGCCTCCTTGCGGGCGTTCTCTGGGTCATTGGTTCGGGGTATCGGAAAGAGGGGCTAAATTCGCAATTTGGAATATAGCTCATAATATAGGTGGCGGTTTAGTAGGGGTTGTCGCCGCTTATAGCGCTTCTTGGTGGGGATGGAGGAATGCATTTTACATTCCGGCCTTGATGGCGATCGTAACTGCAATTTACCTTCTATTTCGATTAGTGGATACTCCTCAGTCGGTGGGTCTTCCTCCTATTGAAGAATATCAGGAAGATCCTGAAAAAGAATCTAGACTTTCCTCCGAAGAACAAGAGAAAGAATTATCCTTTCGGGAAATCATTTTTCAACTAGTATTAAAAAATTATTATGTTTGGACTTTCGCTTTTGCAAACTTTTTTGTTTATGTGGTTCGTTATAGCTTAACGGATATCGGTCCAACTTACTTAAAATTCGCCAAAGGAGCTTCCTTGGAAAAAGGAGGAATTAGCACCTTCATCTACGAATTTGCCGGAATCGGTTCTACTCTTCTTGTCGGTTGGGGTTCGGATAAACTGGGCGGAAAAAGGGGGATGGTGAGCTTCTTGTGTATACTCCCGGTTCTATCGGCTCTTGTCGCGTTGTTATTTACGCCCCCCGGTTTTCTTTGGCTGGATCTTACTTTGTTCGGTATCATCGGTTTTTTTGTCTATCCGCCTGTTATGTTGTTAGGTGTTGCTGGACTTGATTTTACTTCGAAGAAAGCGGTTGGAACTGCGGCGGGTTTTATCGGTTTGTTCGGATATTTGGGAAGAACTGCTCTTTCAAAAGTAGTGGGGTGGCTGAGTAAACAACCAGGATTTCATTGGGAACAATCCTTATATCTTATCATAGGTGCAACTTTAATTGCTCTCGCTTTGCTAGCTGTTACTTGGAGTTGGAAACCCAAGGCTTAATTCGGTTTTAAATCCTACATTTATGATATTTATGATTGATTTCGACATATTATGGAAGAGCCGTTCTTCTATTGGAATAGATCATATTTTAAACTTGCCTTTCATCGGAACGTTTAAATAGTTTTCTGATATGGTACATCCTTGGCATGATATTTCTCCGGGAGATCAAATTCCGGAATTTGTAAACGGCGTTATTGAAATCAAACGTGGTAGTCGGGCTAAATATGAGGTTGATAAAGAATACGGAATTTTGAAACTGGATCGGGTTTTATATTCTTCCTTTTATTATCCTGCAAATTACGGATTTATTCCTCAGTCTTATTGTGGAGACCACGATCCTTTGGACATTTTAGTTCTTTCCCAGGTGGAATTGGAACCCCTTTGTTTAGTGAAAGCTAAAGTAATCGGTGTAATGAGGATGTTAGATTCGGGAGAAGAAGACGATAAGATCATTGCGGTTGCCGCAAACGATATGTCAATCAACCATATTAGCGACATTTCGGAACTTCCTCCTCATTTCACATTAGAATTGAAACATTTCTTTGAAGATTATAAAAAACTGGAAAATAAAACTGTCGTTATTGAAGAATTTCAAAATGCAGTTCTTGCTCGTAAGATCGTTTTAGATTCTTTAGAATTGTATAAAAAAACTTTTCCAAAAAAGTAATCGAATAGTTCTAAGAGTTCGTCTTAAAAGTGTTCGAGCTCGCCGTAAAAAAGGTGGGGAGCGGTTGCAAACTCTATAATAAAAGTGTTTCTTGTTGTACTTTGTGAAATTTAGCTCGATATTTTTTATTTTGAGTAATTTTAAAAATGAGCCTTATCATTAAAAGTTTGCTGAGTTCACGTCGATCCATAGAGAGGCGTGAAAGAAAAAATACGAATAGTCTGCTTGTAAGTCGAATTTCTTGTTACGGAATATTCTCGGCTCACCTCTGCGATTGTCGTCACTTTGTTTTCTATGTCTGAGACGATTTGTCGCGGTTCGCTGAACCTTCTCGCAATCGACGGTTTGATTTTTTTATTACAAACTTATCGAACTCACGTTATGTTAGTATTTGAGGCAGTGCATTGCTAACTATGATAGCTCAAATTTGACCCGGGAAATCTCCCGGTTTCGTTCTCCAGCGCCGATGGACCCAGAAGTATTGTTCAGGATAAAGCTTTACTTCTTCTTCTAAGGCTTTTGTCCAGACCTCTGTGTAATGACGAACGGCCGTTTCACGATCCGGAAACGCTTTTTTGTCCACGCAACCTAAGTCTTTGACTCGAACAATTACCTTTCCATTCTCACCACAGAGAACCGAATACAAAAGCATTTTTGCTCCTGTGAGATAAGCCATCAAAGCGGGACCTTGATAAGTGGATGCGGGACGATTGAAAAAGTTGACAAAAATACCGACTTTGCCGGCGTTTTGGTCTGAACCGAATCCTACCCAATAACCTTGCTTTAGCATCTTGGTTACTTGACTGGATTCTTCCGTAGAAACGAGTTTGATTCCGTTTTTCGTTCTGAGTTTGTAGATCAATTTATCCACGAACGGATTTCTTACTTTTTTATAAATCCCTCCGCCTTTCATACGAATTCCCATAAATTGAACTAAAATTTCCCAAGTTCCGAAATGACCCGAGATCAAAACGACTCCGATGCCTTCTTCGTTCGTTTTCTTTTCGATCGCTAAAGATTCGGGATCATAAACGAGATAACGATCCATCCATTTTTGATTCAAACGAGGAGCGAACAAAGTGCCCGCGACAAGATTTCCAATGTGAAGAATGCTCTTCCAAACGAGTTCTTTCTTTTGTGTTTCCGTATATTCGGGGAACGCGTGAGTAATATTTTCGTAGGCGATCTTTCTGTGTTTTTTTGCAAACGGATAAAGAAGAAAAACTAGGAACCTTCCATAGAAAAGACAAAAACGATATGGTAGGATTCGAAACGGAAGATAGAATAAATAAACAAAGATAAATGACGGTATATAACGAATCAAGAGGACTCCGAGATCATTCTTTTAATACAAAAGGAACGATTACTGTCTGGATTGACAAGCAAAAGATCGACTGTTTAGAAGATAGAAGAAGTGATTTCGTCATTTGACTTTTCTACAAAAAATTCTGTGGTATAAGGTGAATTTGGATTTACGATAAATCATCTAGTTCCCGCTATTTGTAGAAAAGTAGTTTCTTTTTTATTAAGCCAAAAAGAAAAATTCAAGTTACATTGTTCCCGATATGGGTCGCAACGTAGGACAATGCATTTCAAGCAAAGACATTCATTCCTGCATTTTTTCTTTTCATCCCAGTATCTTCTGTTGGTTTTCTTGTCTTGTAGTTAATATTTTTCTTTGATTTAAACCCACGTTTTTCATATTCAGAAGGTGCCATTTGTCTAAGAGTTTGTCCCAAAACCTGAAAAAAATCGGTTCCAATCATTCCACAAGTTTATACTAGTATGTAGAAATTCCTACAAATTGGGTGATTGATGGACTTTCTAACAAGCTTTATCGTTAAAACATTCTCGTAGTAGTTCCTACATTTTTGTTAAACTCAAGGCGTCTCGCTCCTATGGTCGCTCGACAGATTTAGGACTTTACAGACTCTAAGGAAAAAAATCCACGTTTTGAAAATGAAAGCTCCGGGAGTTGACCTTAAAGGGTGGGTCGGAAATTCTGGAATTTGCCTTTTTATTTTTTTACGGTCTTATTGTTTGCTCAAAGAAAAACCTTGTACTTGAAAGAACCCATGGACAATTTGAAAACTTCCGTACATGAAATTTATCTTTCTCTTTCCGGAGAAGGAATTTCGACGGGTATCCCGACAGTATTCGTACGTATGGCGGGATGTTCTCTTCGGTGCGGAATGGCGATCGGAAAAAAATTATGGTGCGATACACCGTATGCTTTATCTCCGAGCGCCGGTGAGGAAATGGACTTAAAACGGGTTTTGAATCGAATTCAGGAATTGAGTCCGATATATACACAAGTTCTTCTAACCGGAGGAGAGCCTCTCGAAGGAAGGAATCGAGATTTCAGTCTCGCTTTAGGTAACGAAATTTTTAGAACTAGAAAATTCTCCAATTCATATCCGAGGGCGAGAGTAGAAACCAACGGGGCGGAATCGATTGAGGGATTGGATCAATTCGTTTTTACTTTGGATTATAAGCTTCCAGGTTCGGGAATGGAAAATCGGATGAATTTAGAAAATTTAGAAATTTATAATAAACGAAAGAACGAATTGGATGAGATTAAGTTTGTGATTCGTGATAGAAACGATTTCGAAAGATGCCTCGAAGTGATCAAAGTTCACGAATTATCCGGTAATCTTCTGGCCTCTCCGGTACAAGGAGAATTGTCTCCCGAAATTCTTTCGGAATGGCTGAAATCCTCTTTGGGTTCGAGGCTTCGCCTTTCTCTTCAAACTCATAAATACATTTGGGGCGATAAGAGGGGAATTTAGTTGGAAGGCGCTTTACAACTCAGTCTCGATTTTGAATCCAAATCGCGTTCGGGATATAGAGGGGATTTTTGTTATCTTACCGATTCTCCGGAGTCTGGAATTGGTAAGATCGTCTCTTCGATTGATGGGAAGGTTACGATTGAGTTTGCGGCGGTTTCTTCTAAAAAGACGGTTGCGGAAGATTCCCCGTATTTAAAAATTCTTTCGGATTATCCCTCTCCTTTGAGAAACGTAGGTGAACAGGGAGAATTGATGGATCTCGCTCTGACCGCGTATGAGTTAAAGCTGACCCATGCATTCGATAAACTTTCCGCACTTTCCAATTCGAGAACTAGGCTTCTTCCGCATCAGATCGAGTCGACTTACATAGTAGTCAATAGTCTTCGTCCTCGTTTTATTCTCGCGGACGAAGTTGGTCTCGGAAAAACGATCGAAGCCGCTCTTGTGATGAAGGAGCTGATCTTTCGAAGAGGTTACAAAAAAGTTTTGATTGTAACACCTTCTCCGCTTTTGGTTCAGTGGCAGCAAGAGTTGAAGAATAAGTTCAACGAAGATTTTGAAATTGTTAAGCGAAGGAATTTTAGCACCGACGGCGACAAGAACTGGAAAAATTTTCAACACATCATCACTTCCGTAGACTTCATCAAAAATCCGAAGTACGCGGAGGAGATTCTTAAAACGAAGTGGGATATTGTTATCTTCGACGAGGCCCATAGACTTAGAAGGGATTATCATAAAATTACTCGCTCTTATCTTTTTGCGGAAAAAATCTCCAAGAAGTGCGAATGTCTTCTTCTCTTGACTGCGACTCCGTTTCGAGGAAAACTCGAAGAGCTTTATTATCTTATGCATTTGATCGATCCGAATATTTTGGGTCCGTATCATACATTCGTAAACGATTATATTCTAGGAAACAAAACCGACCTCAAAGATAAAATCTCCAAGGTTCTTTTAAGGAGAAGGAAGATAGAAGTGGGCGGGTTTACGAAAAGATTCGCTAAAACCGTAAAAATCGAGCTTTCTACCGTTGAAAGGGAATTTTACGAAGAGACTACGAACTACGTTAGACGAGAATACAATCTTGCTATGAGAACACAAAACCGGGCGATCGGGTTCGTAATGATCGTATTCCAAAAGTTATTGGATTCTTCCGTGTTTGCACTTATTTCCGCCCTCACCAAAAGGAAGTTCCTTTTGGAGAATCGACTTCATCATATTCAACAAAAGGAATGTAAGTTGGAAGAATGGGATTTGGACGAAACCGAGGACGTGGAAGAATTCGTTTCCGGTTTGGACGAATCAGTACAACTCGATCTTCAAAGTTTAAAAAGAGAGCTTCTTTCTTTGAATCGACTGATTCTTTTGGGGAAAAAAATCAAAGAAGATAAAAAGTCTATCAAGTTAAAAGAAACGATTCTCAAACTTCGAAAAGAAGGACATTCGAAATTCATTATATTTACCCAATTTAGGACGACTCAGGATTTTTTGGCTTCTGTTCTTTCCGATTTTCAAGTCACTTTGTTTCACGGTTCTCTCGGAGCGGATGCAAAGGAAAACGCTATCGTGGAATTTAAAACGAAAACTGAAATTCTGATCTGTACGGAGGCGGGCGGAGAGGGAAGAAATCTTCAATTTGCGAACGTTCTATTCAACTACGATCTGCCCTGGAGTCCGCTTAAAATAGAACAAAGAATCGGGAGGATTCATAGGTTTGGTCAGAAGGACAACGTGTTTATCTTCAACTTTGCCAGTAAAGATACGGTTGCAGAAAGAATTTTGGAAGTACTCACGAATAAAATCCGGCTTTTTGAAGAATCGATCGGATCTTCAGATGAACTGCTCGGTGCAATCGAGGACGAGTTGGATTTTAATTCTTCCTTTATGAAATTTGTCACCGGCAATAAATCCAGGACGGAAATGGAGGAAGAGATCGATAACCGTATCAAAATTGCCAAGAAAGGTTTTGAAAAGTTAGGCGCTCTTGTAACTCCGAAGCTGATAGACTTCAATCTTTTGGATTATTACAATCATACACTCGAAGAACGTTCGTTTAATAATACTCACTTGGAAGAATTTATTTCTCGTTTTACCAAGATCTTTCCGGAAGAAGCGGGTTTTAAACTGATTCGGAAAAAATCTCAGATTTATGAAATCGATTCTTCGCAATATAAAGGGAAATATGGAACCTTCGATTCTGAACTTGCGCTTCAGAACGATAGTTTGGAATTTTTGGCCTTCGGGCACTTGTTGATCGACAGAACCGTTTCGTATCTGATTCAAAATCAAAAAGGGTGGGGTGTTTCTTTTCATTCTGTTTCCAATAAAGAATATTATGTTTTTCTTGTGGAGTTTCAATTTATCCTCAATCGAACGGAGCTTTTCTATTTCGAGACGAATCCCGAAACGGGTTCGGTGAGACAAATTGAAGGACTACCCGCAGAACTTAGAAAATCTCATTCTCTCTCAAAATCTTCTGCCTCTGAATCTTCTCATGTCGAACTTCCTACTAATTTAGAAGAGAGTTTAATTCGGACTTTTTTGGTTTTGGATGAAATTGTTGAATTTAGAAAAAAGGAACTAGGGGATCAAACTTTGGATCTTTTCCAAAAGGAAGAATTCAAAATCAGAACGAGCAATCAAAATACGCTCCGACAGCTCGAAGAAAAATTGATGCGTCAAGAAGCCGCTTTCAAATGGGAAGGAAAGCCCGAAAAAAAATCGGCAATGAATCGAACTCGAAACGAAATTCAAAAGGTAAAAGAAGATTTTGATTTTGAGCTTCGTAAGGTGAGAAACGGTAAAACCATTCAGCATCGTTTTCAACTCTTTCAAGTGTACCTTCCGAACCGAGTCTAGAAAAGTTTTCCTGCTCGACATCCGATTTTGATCGAAGTTTCTGGACCTTAGTAATTGGAACGGAGTCGGCGACGTGAAACTTTCTTTAGATTGGATGAATGATTTTACACCTTTGAAGGAGGTGGGGCTCGATGTGATTTTAAAAAAGATCGCAGTTTCCGTTTGTGAGATTGACGGCGTCGTACCGTTTCGTCCCGAGCTGGACTTTGTAAAAATTGTAAGAATAGAATCTTTGGACAAACATCCTTCTGCGGATAAACTTCAGATTGCGGAAGTGTTCGACGGAAGTTCTAAATCTCAAATCGTAACTGGAGCGACTAATGTAAAAGTGGGGGATTTGGTTCCTCTTGCGATTCCGGGAGCGAAACTGGGAGATAGGGAAATTTTAGAATCGGAACTCAGAGGGGTCAAAAGTTCGGGAATGTTCTGTTCGGAAAAGGAACTTTCCTTGTCGGAAGAAAGTAGTGGAGTTTGGATTTTGAACGGAATCGAGGGTGCGGAGATCGGCAAAACGATTCGTTCGTTTTTATATTATGAAGATATTATATTTGAAATAGATAATAAATCTATCACACATAGACCTGATCTTTGGAGTCATTTCGGTTTTGCGAGAGAACTCGCTTCTCAACTTCGATTGCCTATTACCTTTAATCCGTTCGAATCCCTTTGGAACTTTGATCTTTCGGTGAAACTTCCAAGAGTATTAGAAAATCAGAATGCGCACTCCTACTATGCGTCTTCGATTTGCGAGGTTTTCGTAATTCCTTCCAAAAGAAAATTTCAATCTCGATTGCAGAAATGCGGGATTCGAGTCATCAACAATGTTGTAGACGTTTCCAATTACGTGATGTTAGAGATGGGTCAGCCGACTCATTTTTTTGATAAGAGGTTTTTGGAAAGTCAAGGTGGGGTCTCTCTTGAAGTTTCCTACGCGAAAAAAGGAGAAAGTTTCGCGCTTTTAGACGAAACATCACCTTCTTTAGAGGAAGAAATTCTTCTCATTCGTAATCAAGGAAAGCCGGTTGCGGTTGCCGGTGTCATGGGCGGAAAGGAGTCCGCCGTTCAAAATAATACGACGGAAATCGTGATGGAGTCCGCCGTGTTTGCAAGGGAAAAAATTCGTAAATCCATTCGTTCCACTGGGATTCGTTCCGATTCTTCCGTTCGTTACGAAAAGGGACTCGAAGCTACTACGACTCTTCCTGTAATTCGCCGCGCTCTCAATCTTTTAAAAGAAAACGGTTGTCCATCTTTGAAGGCTTCCGAGCCTGTCGGATTTTTACATACTCCTCATAAGGAAGTTCGTATTCACACGGATATTCATTTTATCAATACAAAGTTAGGAATTACCTTGTCTCAAGGGGATATAACGGATATATTAGAAAGATTGCATTTTATGGTTTCTTGGAAGGGAGATCGTCTTGAGGCGTTGGTTCCAAAATTTCGCCATAACTACGACGTGACTATCCCGGAGGATCTTGTGGAGGAAATCGGAAGAACTCGAGGTTACGATACGATTCAAGTGACGCCGCTTTTGGCGGAAATTAAAACTCCGATTAGAAATTTAAGCAGAGAATTAGAAAGAAAATGTAAAACTTTCTTTTCGGTCGGCCTAGGTTATCACGAAGTTTATAACTATTCTTTTCAGGCTTTAAAAGAGAACGAACTCGACGGGGATGTGGAACTTTCCGTAAAGATTAGGAATGAAATGCCGGAAGAACAATCTGTACTTCGAAATTCTCTTATATCTTCTTTGTTAAAAAATATCTGCACCAACCAAGACCGATTTTCAGAAATCAAAATTTTTGAATTCGGTCGCGCTTATTTTAATATACCCGAACCGGATAACGAAAAAAAGTTTTTTTCTTTTGCGGTCTCCTTTGATAGAAAAAGTTCAGAGTCGGATCTGGGACTTTTGGAGGATGACTTCCTGAAAGTGAGAAAGGAAATCGAATCTTTTTTGAAATATATTCGTATTTTTGAATATTTCTGGGATATCAAACCGGAAATATTCTTTCATCCCGGAGCGAGTTTGTCTTTGATCGTGGATTCCAAACAGATCGGAAATTTAGGATATGTTCATCCCGCGGTTTTGGATTCTTTCGAACTCAAAAAGAGGGTGATCTACGGTTCTTTAGAATTCGAAAAGCTTGTGGAAATTTGGAATACTAATCGCAACATTTCCCGATTTAACGTTCCTTCTCAATTTCCGGAAGCCGAAATTGATATTTCGATTTTGATAGGAGAAAAGGAAAACACCAACTTGTTTACCGATCTCGTAAGAAGAGAAAAAATTCCGGAACTTCAGGAAGGTTGGGTATATTCCCAATTTGCAGGCGGTAGCGTTCCGGTTGGAAAGAGATCCGTGAGTTATCGTTTTCGATTGGTGAATTATGAAAAGACTTTCACTCAGGAAAGAATCAAGGAAATTTCTGATCATTTAGTTGCTCTTGCCGGCAAAAACGGGTTCGTTTTAAGGTAGTCTTTATTCAAAAAAGAGATTTTTTAAAATTTCGCTTTTGTTTAAATGAAAATTTATTTTACCTATTTCAACAGATTGTCGCTCTGAAAAATTGCTCGAAGCGGTAATCCAATTCTTCCGAGATAAAATTCGAAAAGTTTTGTTTTTTAGTGTCAGTGAAGAGTTTTTTCCTGATTTTGACTCGTTGAGTTTCGAGATTAATTTTTGAACGTATTCCGTCTTTTCGAGCGTGAAATATCTGGTTTCGGGAGAAGTATAAAAAAATATGAATATTCATGAAACTGCATTTATTCATCCTCAAGCGACCGTAATAGGCCTTGTGGAAATGGGGCGGTATTCTTCCCTTTGGCCGGGAACGGTCGTCCGTGCAGATATGAATCGGATCGTTTTAGGGGAAGGAGTGAACATCCAAGATAATTCTACTCTACATACGGATTCGAGTCGAGGAATTACGGTTGGAGATTATACATTAGTCGGCCATAATACAATGTTGCATGGTTGTAAAGTCGGAAGAGGTTGTCTGATCGGTATTGGGAGTATCGTTTTAGACGAGGCAGAAATTGGAGATGGCGCAATGGTGATGGCCGGTTGTACAGTTCGAGGTGGGAAAAAAATTCCTCCGGGAGCGATGGTCATACAAAAGAACGGAGAGCTAAAAATTTTTGAAGGAAAAGCAAAACCCGTTTTGAGCGTAGCCGGATGTTTGGAATACATCGTTCTTTCTGATCGATTTAAAAAAGGAATTTTCGGTCCTTTCACTCCGGAAGAAGAAATTGAATTTCAGGACAAGGCAAAAAAAATTTTAAATGGAATGGGGATTCCTTTCAAAGGTTAAGATCCGACCCATAGGGAGCGAGATGTTGAGTTTAACAGAAATGCAGGGCTACTACAATTTTAAACGACAGGAAAAATTGTCAAGGCGACATAAAATGTGGGAACTCCTTCGTTTTGTGAAAAATTCATGATGATATTTTTACTTAAGTTTAGGGCCAAGTTCTAAGTTACGTCGAATTCTCATTTTTTAAGATTTTGGCTGTGTCTTCAAATTTTGGATTCATCTTTTTCCCTAAACCCGAATTCCAAAAAATTTCGGCGAAATAGAGTCACATTTTTCGGACTGAGAATATTTACTTTTTTCTTATAACCGTAATATGGCAGTCGATATATTCATTTCGATATGTGTCTCCTTCTTGAATTGAAAAATCAATGCTCGAAAATATTCTACTTTGTTTGGTTTTCTGATTTGGAATGGAAGTTTTTTGTGACCTTTTCCATTCAATGAAATTTTGAACAAAGACATAAATTCGGAAGTGTAAGATCATGACTTCGTACTTATCCTTTGAAAATGGAGACAGAAGAAATATCCATAAGAGGTAGAAGTTATCTCAAAAATATTTTGTCTTTGCTTAAAACGCCGATTCCAATCATTCTGAGATATTTTTGAGATAGGCTTCTAGTGGAATTCGATAGGATTGAAAAAATATCATTCTTAAGTCCCGCTCTTATTCTTATTTAAGAATATCCTTTTAACTTACAATTTCACGAATTTTCCTAAAGTTTCACGGACTTTTGGTCCTTTGGATTGTATGTCTGCTTCTAAAAAAGTACCAGTAAAGACATGAGCTTTTTGATTCACGATAAAAATTCTTTGATAATTGTGAAGTTTCAGATTTTTGCCGTCGACCGATTGTTCGAATCTGCTTTCTAAAAGCGCGCTTTCTATACCGTGAATTTTTGATTTTTTCGGAGGATTGGTCATTTCGTATTTTTGAAACACGGAAGGATAAAGACCTGTGATTGCGGCAATGTAATCGTCTAACGTAAACTCTCTCGATTGTTTGGAGAGATCTTCCATCGTATAATTGATATTTGTATTGAATGTTTTCGCTTCCGAAGGGGGATATTCAAAAAGAAAAAAGTTAATCCCCACAACTTCTAGGGCTTTTTTAATTGAGCCTGAGTTTGACGCCATTTGTTCGGTTTGAGTTAAAAGTTTTGGATCGTCGCTAAAATTCCAATCTTCATAATCCAGTCCGAGCCCAAGAGATGGAATCTGGACTATTTTTGCATCGGGATTTTGTACATGTTCTTTTTTGCAAGTAAGGATAGTAAGTGCTAAAAAGAAAGATAGCGGAAGAATTCGGATTAAATTTTGATCCATACGATAAACGCTCCTAGGAAATAGAAAGAAAAACTTCTTCGAAGAGAATAGCGAGTCAATCAATTTACAGCGTGTCCCAAAACCTGTCGAGCGCCAATAGAAGCGAGACACTGAGTTACCCGAGCGCCAATAGAAGCGAACGCGGCTTGAGTTTTTCATTTTATCAGAAAAATCAAGCCGGACAGAACCTTATTCCGATTTACTGAAATAAGATGAGGAACTTTGCCGATGTTATCCTTTGAATTTTGAAACATATTTGGAGGAATAAAAAAGCCGACCTTAACAGATCAGCTTTTCAAAGGTGAATCGGTTTATCGATTAAAACGCGAAAGAAAGTAACACCTTAAACCTTGTAAAGATATCCGCAGCGGAAAATCCGAAGAGGAGGAGAAGAAAGAAAAAACCGGAACCGAAAATGACTCGGTTCATGATTGTATCGTATTTAAGATGCATAAAATAACCGAGCACCAAAGAAGCTTTTGCGGTTGCTACAGCCATGGCAATAATTACGTTCATCGCTCCGAAGTCGATTCCGGCTACCCACACGGTAACGAAAGTAAAGAAAATCAAAGTGGCAAAAATTATAGAATAGGTTTTTACCGAAATAACGTGGTGCGAACCGTGACTTTCTTCCACGAGAGGAGGAGTACCTTTTAACTTTTCCTGACCTTTTAAAATTGCGTCTTGAAGAGCTTTTCCAAATTTATTATCTTTATTTCTTGTGATAAAATCTTGGAGCTTATTTTCTTCTAAAACTTGAGAAAGGAAATTAATAGCAAACCCCGCGAGAGTCGCGTTGACGATTGCTCCGGCTCCGATTACAAACCCGGTAAAGGGAATCAGAAACCCGATGCTAACGATTATGTAAAGAGCGTAGTTTAAAAACAGTTCCATTTTTTATCCTGAATGTGAACCGCAGAAATTGCGGGTGGTTTCCGGGCGGTAAACCGCAACCTTAAAGGACATCCTGGCAAGGTCTAAAAAAGCCTCAAGTACATTTCAGTGGAGAATTCGTTTCCTCCACTCATAATAAAATTTTTCAATTTTCCTTTGCATCGTTTCTTGAGAATTTTCTAAAAAGCTCAAAAGAATCCAGGAAATTCCATAAGGTTTTCCGGATGCGAATCGATCCGGAGTTAAAGGAAGGATCTCAATTCCTTTTGTTTTACCCCAGTGTGAAATCCATTCCGAATATTCCGGAATTGTATCTTTTAGTTGTAAAGGAAGAATAGAAAGGTTCTTACCAAAGTCCTTCCTTCTTTCTTTAAGGATAGGGGATTTTGAAAGTTCGAGTAAAATTCTTCCCATAGACCATCTGTGGTTCGTTTCGCTGATTCTTTGTATTTTTTTCGTATTCTGAGAATAGAACTCAAAGCCGTCGAGTGCAACCGGGCCTTCATATTCGGGAGAAAAACTTTTGGATAGTTCTTTTGCGACTGGCTCAAGAAGAGAAAAGACAAGTTCGGATTCTTTTTTGGAAGGAAGATAAGCGCCGTTGTATTTTCCTTTTTCGTCGCAGATTTGGATCGTACTTCCGCAGAAGATGGGAACTCCGTGGGAAAAATCATAGAGACCTGAAAAGTCATACGTTCTTAGAACCCAAGGTTCTGCAACGCAGGGAAACCAAGAAAAAACTTTCTTTGAATCAAGCTCTTCCCAATTCTCCAAAGCAATGGAAGAGAATGTAATAATTTTATGTCTCCCTGAAAAACTAAACTCCGGTTTGAGAACAATTTTGTCCGGTCGTAGTTCCGAGACTAACGTGGAAAGGTAAGGAGGTTTTTCCAAAATCATGGCGGGGATATCTTGAAAACCTCGTTCCGATTTCCAACGGGTCAAAAGGATTTTGGAGTTTATTCTCTTAGAAAGTTTCGCTTTTTGAGGAGAATAAAGAATTTCACCCGAATCATTCAGATCGGAAATCGAACCCCATTCTTCCCAACTTCGGATCGAATCGATCGGTAAAGATTGAAGATTCTTGTCGGAGTTCCTTTTTAAGAGTTGAAACTTGCAAAATCGGATTCCTCTTCTTTCCCAAAACCGAGTCCAATTGGGATCGGGAGGTTCACTTAAAAGAAATGTTGTTGATGGATCATACATCGATTGGAAGAGAAAAAATAGATTTTCCAAGGACCGGTTCTTTAAATCCAGTTTTTCCGGAGCGACATTTTCGGACCTTAATTCTTCCTCAAAAAATCCGTTGAATCTGCAATAACGAGTCATAATATCCTGAAATTTTTTGGTTTGTAAAATCAAGAATGGGGGATCAGAATTTCGATAATTTGGATAAGAGTAAACCTATGAACATCCGTATTTTATCATTTCTGATAATTCTTTCCATCGCAGGTTTGGGAGCCGCGCCAAATAAGGTACTAACTCTAGAAGAAAAAGAAGAATTAAAACAGATCGAAACCGTGCGTAAAGGCGGTTTTACGGATATCGAAGTGGATAATCTTCACGCGTCGATTGCCGGGAATATTCTAAGAATCAATAATCTTCTTGGAAACGAAACTTATAAAAAGGCCCTTCGTTATATCGAAGACGAACCTCGTGAAGCCGTAAAGTTTTTATTCCAGGATAAAGAGAATAAACAATATCTTGAGCTTGATTTAGGTCTAGGTCAATCATTTGCCGATTATCCTAAAACATATCTCTATCAATCCAAAATTTATATTTATCCTGGAACGGACGGACAATCTTTAGACAAAATCATTCTTCAGTTTAAAAGAACGAACGCAAAAGGGGAAGTTTTCATACGAGAAATGAGACGTCTCATTAATAATTCTCCCAAAGGACCAACTTTTTTAGGGGATGGGAAAAGAACTCCGAACAATAACAGTGAAATTCTTTTGGAGTTTTTTTCGAGTCATGACACGGATTTTCTTTGGCCCGATAATCCGATTCAACCCGTTCCGGCAAGTGTGGTCACAAAGTTGCACGATGCTACAAATCCGCTTCCTTATAATAAACAAAGACAAATCATTCTTCAATACAAAAGATATTTGAGAAAAGTGGATAAGATGGTGGCTCTTAAACTCCACGCGATGGAGTTAGATCAAAAAATCATGATTTCCAAAATGCTCGAGTTTCATTGATTTTCGTTTTTCTATTTGGAATCTATTTATTAAAAAATGCTAATTTATCTTTTTCTTTGAAATGAAAGGATTTAGACAAAATGTAGTAGTTCCCACAAATAAAATAAACTATTTGTCTAAAAAAGGGACCTTGCTTTGTAGACGCGTCGAAATAGTATTGAAGTTAAATTGACGTTTTTAAGTGAGTTGTTAATTCAAGAATAAGGATAATCGGGAAGAACTACTTTTTGATTAGAAAGTCACTGATGACTTTCTCTTCGGTAAGATATTTCTTGTTGAGATAGGAAATTGCGAGGTTGATAAACCTTGGAATTTCTTTTCCGGCTTCCAACAGATCCAATTTCGTCTGAGTCAACTCGTCGATCGTAGATAAAGCTAATTTACGCTGACTTTGATGTGATTCGAATTCGTCTTCGATTTGAAAGGTCATTCTGATCCTTTGCCCTTATGAAAGGATAGCGTAACTCCGAAAAAAAGCAAGCCATTCTACTTTGACATGAGTTAACAAATGCAAATGCAATTGTAGTGGAGTTCTGGCTAAGGTTTAGAACCGGCTTTTGGTACAAATTTCAATTTTTTAATCGAACTCGACTTGCAATACGGTTAAGTCTCCCGATAATCGATGGCGGCTTGAATTCCTCTTTTCTCATCTACGAGGAAATTAATGAGAAGAGAAACGACGAAAAAGACGGAAACTACCAAGAAGGAATTTCTTAAATCGAAGAGAACCTGCAATCCCCCGACTGCAATGAGACCAAATGCCCCGGCTATTTTTCCGGATAAGCCCCAAAGCCCGAAAAATTCTCCCGATTTGGGTTCCGGGGCAAAAAGACCTATGATCGCACGGCTTGCGGATTGTGTGGCCCCGAGTCCGGTTCCAGCAAATACGGTCGTTCCTACGAACACCCATTGTTGTGTTGTCGGAATCCCAATTTCGACCAAAAACGTGGTTAGGTCTTTCACCCAATAGATTAATAACAAACAGATGATCCATAATAAAAGTGTAATATTAAATGTTTTCTTCGCACCGATTTTATCTTGAATATAACCGAATACAATCGCTCCGATTGCAGCAAAAAGTTGGATCAATAAAAACATTGCGATTTCGTGCTTTTCTTCCGTTTTGATCTCCTGTGCGCCGTAAATAAAAGCGAAACTGATTACGATTCCAAGTGCAGCCATCGTAAAAAACAGAGACACGAGATAAAAAGCCATATCACGGAACTTGTGAATTTCTTTCATTGTGGAAATTACTCTGTCGATTCCGATTTTGAGATAGGAAAGTCCTTCTGGTTTTTCTTTTCCTGCGGTGTATTCTCTCAAAAGAAGGAAGGTGGGAATTCCAGCAAACAAGAAGAAAAATGCGGTATAAGGACCGACCAAACGGAGGCTATTGAAGTTTGCTATGGTCTTAGGCCCCAAAGTATTGACTAACGCTACGGCAGCGATTCCGCCGAAGTATCCGATTCCCCAAGCGTAACCTGAGATTTTGCCCAAGTCTTCTTTTGGCCCTAAGTAGGGAAGAAAGCTGGAAGCAAAGTTTTCTCCGGAGGCAAAAAAGAAATTGGAAAAGATGATGAGAATAAAAGCCAATAGATATTGCCCAGGAGCAATTACAAACCAGAGTGCGCCCGTTGAAATAATGCAAAAGATATAGCTGTAAAATAGGAACTGCTTTTTACGTGCGGAATAATCGGTAATTGCACCAAAAATAGGCCCCGTTATGACCACAAGAAGATAAGAAATTGCGAGAGCGATCGACCAAAGGAGATTTCCGTATTCAAACGGGTTTTCTTGGTTTGAGGAGGAAGGAACTACCAATTGACTGAAAATGATTCCGTATGTTACGCTGATAATAACGGTCGTATAAGATGAGTTCGCAAAATCGAACATGCACCAGCCGAGGATTTCTCGAAATGGGGCTCTTTTGGTATTCTGCATAGCTTGCCTTTTTGTTTCTAACTGGAAATTTCGAAAGATATTTTTTCGAAAACCGAGTGTCAAATGAAAACTTTAAAAAATTTCTCTTGCATAAGATTTTTAGAGTCTCTAATCTGAATGAGAAATCACTTTTTGATGTCCAATTAAATATAAGAATATGGATTCCTCTTTTTTTAGTCAAGTAGACCTGTGTCAACTCATGCGTCCCCGTAAAGTTTGTGTATGCAATCAAGTATCCGAGGAAGAAATTTTAATGTCGATTCGAAATGGAAACGATACCTTGCAAAAACTTATGGACGATACCGGCGCTTCCACCGGTTGTGGGACTTGTATAAATTCGATCCGTAAAATTTTAGCTCGAGAACTGAACGTTCCGAGGATATGACTTCACTTCCTAACGTATCAATCAATATGGCGATGACCCTTGACGGGAAAGTTTCTCGTCCGGATAAAAGGTGGTACGGACTTTCTTCCAGAAACGATAAAAAGAGAATGGATGAAATTCGCTCCAAGGCGGATGTTTTAATTCTTGGGAAAAATTCTATTCTTAACGATGATCCAGTCATTCATCTTCGTTACGTTAGAGACATTAAAGATCCGCGTCCAGTGATTCTTCTCAGATCTGGAACTCTTCCGAAAGATAAAAAAGTATTCCGTTTTTCTAAACAACCTCCGTTGATTTTTTGTCTGAACGAAAATTATTCTTCCGTTCTGGATAATCTTTGTTCTGTTGCGGAAATCATCTCCCTTCCTGGGAACGATTTGAGTCCTTTGGAGGTTCTTAAAATTCTCTCTGAAATGGGTTATCGAGAGATTCTTTTGGAAGGTGGGCCTTCTCTTAACGATTCCTTTTTTCGATCGGATCTCATCTCAAGAATTTATCTCACAATCGTTCCTTTTTTAATCGGGCAAAAGGATCTTCCTTCGATTGCCGGCGGACCTAAGGAATATTTGAACTTTGATCGAAAAAAATGGGATCTAATTTCTTCGGAAGCATTAGAAAATGAAATTTTTCTAATATATCAAAAATCCTAGAAGTTCTAAAATTGAGCTCTGAGTTTATGGGACAAAAGGAATTATTTTACGCTTTTTTTTCGAAAATTCTCCCGATTTTTTTTGTATCTGTTTTGATTTATGAGCAATTCTTTCCGGAAAGAAAAATTTTGATGCAGCAGGATCGGTTGGTCTATTTGCCTGATCAAAAAGAATCGGTTCCACTCGAATCGGAATGGATTCGACTTTCGGAGATTCCCAAAGAATGGATTTTATATACCGTTCAGGTAGAAGACAAAAGGTTCTATTTCCACAAAGGGTATTCCATTTCGGATATTCATTCTGCGTTTATTTCTTCCGTCTTATTTTTTCGAAAGATGAGAGGAGCGAGCACGATCACCCAGCAATTGGCCCGAACGCTTTTTTTATCTAGGGAAAAATCCTTATCTAGGAAATGGAAGGAAATTCAGATTGCTTCCGCGTTGGAAGATGAACTCGGAAAAAATATGATTCTGGAATATTATCTCAATTGTGTTTATTGGGGTAGAGGAATGAACGGTTTGAATCGGGCATCTCGATATTATTTTAAAAAAAAGCCGGTTGATTTAGACACAAATCAATTTAAAGCATTGATTCAAATCTTAAAAAAACCTGATGCTTATACTCGAGAAGAAGTGATTTCGCTTTCGAGAATATTGTAATTATCGAGTGATAAAACTCAAGTAACGTCTCACTGTATGGATTTTTTGAGGACGTTGGATTCGAGTGTGGGAACGGAAGTTATCCGGTATTTTTGGAGCGGTTTTCTTATTTTAAAATACGTTTATTAATCCTTGCAAAATAAGAATAATACGTTATGCTATCGTTTATTTTTTAAAGGGAAATGCGGAATAACGCCATGAAACCGAATGGAATTTTTTTTTACGATCAATTTCTTTGGCTTGTTATATTGTTTATATCTACTCCGGTTTTTGCATTTCCGATTGATCTCACGGAAAATTGGAAGCTCGTTTCGGGAAGAAATTTAGATATTTCGGTCGAAGATATTTCCTGGAAAGAATTAAAATCCCTTCCGATTCCAAAAGAGGCGATTCCATCGTTCTCTTTGCCGAAAGATACGATTTATACTTTAACTTTATTGAAAACTTTTGAAATTTCCGTACAGGAAGTTCAAGAGCTTGCTTTGGACGGACTTTCGGTTCATTTCCCTTTATTGTCGAATGTCTACGAAGTTTTCTTTAACGGAGAAAAAATCGGAGAGGGAGGTTCCATTTTAAATGGAAAAATCGTTAGGAATGGATTTAAGAGGCACATAATTCTTCCGATTCCTGAGAATAAAGTAAAGATTGGTACCAATGAAATCAGAGTAATCTTATCATGGAATCCTGGCGAGGAATTGGATGTATATGCGAGTTTTAATTCCGCGCCTCTTGTCGTGGATTTGCAATCTCGGAACCTATCAATTTTGTCCGAACGTCCTAGATTAATACTGTCGTTCCTATATCTATTCGTTGGATTTTACCACTTCTTGTTTTATTTTAAACGTCCCAAACAAAGGTACGATTTGTTTTTCGGATTATTTTCGATGTTCTTTTCGGTTTATATTTACCTTAGAAGTAACGCTGTTTACGAGCTCGGTTTAGATCCGCTTTTGCAGATGAAGTTGGAATATATGGTCATTTTCAACATAACGGCTTTCTTTCTTTTGTTTCTAGATACGTTTTTTGAATCGAAGATAAGTTTGGTCTCTCGATTCTATCAGTTTTTTGCGCTTATACTTACGTCTTTAATCCCTTTTTCAAGTAGGGCCGTTTGTTTATTTCTTTTACAGATCTGGCAATTTTCCGTTTTTGTATTTGCTCTGTATTCTCTCTTCATTATGGTACGGGCTTTGATTCGGAAGAATCGGGATGCCATTCGTTTGATTGTGGGTTTTATCATTCTTTTGGCTTCGGGGATTGCTGACCTCTTAGGTTCGATGCAGTTGTTTTCCGGTTTAGAAAATTATGGACTTCTAAAGTATGGTTTTTTTGTATTCGAACTCGGAATTGTGTTCATTTTGGCGAATCGGTTTTTGAAAGTTCATAATCAGGTGGAGGAATTGAATTTAAATCTGGACCGAAAAGTGAAAGAAAGAACAAGCCGATTGCAAGATACGTTAAATCAAATTCGGGAACTTAAGATTCACCAGGACGGGGATTATTTTTTAACCTCTCTTATCCTGGATCCTTTAAATCGATATAATGTTCGAAATGATTTCATTGCGGTGGAAGGTTTCAGTCGCCAAAAAAAAAGATTCGAATTTAAACAATGGAAGAAAGAAATCGGCGGAGACATCGTTATCGCCGATGAGATTGTTTTAAAAGATAGAAAGTATCTCGTTTTTGTAAACGGCGATGCTATGGGAAAATCCATTCAAGGAGCTAGCGGCGCCTTAGTTTTAGGAGTTGTATTTCGTTCTTTCGTGTCTAGAACGAAAACCGTTTCTTCTTACTATTCCCAACCTCCCGAGCTATGGCTCAATGAATGTTTTTTGGAGCTTCAGAATATTTTCGAAGCTTTTGACGGCTCGATGTTAGTTTCTGTTGTATTGGGTTTAGTGGATTTAAAGTCCGGCATCTTGTTTTTTCTAAATGCAGAGCATCCTCCGACGGTTCTTTACAGAAACGGCATCGCTTCCTTCATCGAGGATAAATTAGAACTTCGTAAAATAGGGATTACCGGCTTGGAAAGTAAAATGAAAGTAAAGACCTTTTTTCTCGAAAAAGGAGATTCTATTTTTGTAGGTTCGGACGGAAGAGACGATCTTTTATTAGGAGTTGATCAGGGAGGGGTTCCTGTGATCAACGAAGACGAACTTCAATTCTTAAAAAGGGTGGAAGAATCCGAAGGTGATCTTGATTTGCTGGTTAAGGGAATCCAAAATTACGGAGAACTAACGGATGATTTAAGTATCGTCAAATTATCCTATCTTAAAGAGCCCGTTCGTTTGAAGTCTGTTTCCGATAATGATCTTTCTTTTAAATTTCCAGGCGAAACATATTTCAAACATCTTCGGTCCGAAAACTTGGAAGATACGATTTATCACCTCGAGAATCTAACAAATAAGATTTCTAGAGAAACAATGCCTCCCATTTTCAAAAAAGAACTGGCTAAGGTATATTATAAAGCTGGAAAGTATAGAGAAGCTTTATCTTTGTTTGAAGAGTTGATTTCGGAGTTTCCGGAGGATGTGGAGATGATATTTAACGCTTCTTTGATTCACAAAAGATTTAAACATTTTCATCAGGCGATTGAGTTAGGTGAGAGAGTTTTATTAAGAGAACCGGAATTTTTGGATAACATTGTACATCTTGCGGAATCTTATCTTTTAGTCGAAAAAAGGGAAGCGACCGTTAAGTTGTTGGAAAAAGTAGATCGATTGGATCCGAACAATTCTAATGCGAAGAAGATAAGGATTCAATTGGATTCTTCGATTCCGGATCGGTAGAGTTTATAATAAACTTTCCTTTTTTTGAATATAGAGTAGCTATAAATTTATCTAAACGATACAATTCCCTCTGTTATGTCATCGTTTTGTGGTTGCAATTTTTGGAGATCGATTTCCTGCAAATTTGTATGTTTATTTGACCGATTCGATTGTTAAGGAATAGTTCCAGATCCGAGAACATTCCATCGAGAAGAGTTTGTATCGAAGTTTCATATAAGAACCCGTCGAGCGCCAATAGAAGCGAGACGCTTTAGTTACCAGCTTGATCTTTCTGACAAAGCGAAAAACTCAAGCTATCTCGCTCCGCGGGTTTTGGGACGCACTGTGTAAGGTTATAAGCGATTATTTTCAAAGTTTTGTCGTAAATGCTTTCGATGAAAAATATCCGCAGTTTCAAGGCGATTGAAGTAGTTTAGAAGAATGTTAAAAGTATATAAGAAATAAATTAAAAACTTGTTCTAAAATCTCGGAATTTGGGAACTGTGCTTTGTGAGGGGTTAAGATTGGAATGAATTGTAACCGTAATGTTGTCTTGACTTTTGAAACATGGGAGTTTCCCGTGGATGATTTGCGGAAAGTTAGGACGTGAACAAAGTTAAATTCACGTTAAATATTATGAGGGAGAAAAATAAAGTATATTTTAAAGAAATAAAAAATTGGAATCTTGAAGCGAATGAGGAATTTAAAATTTATGAAAGGTGTGAACGTTTATTTTTTTCCTGATTAACTACAATAGTTGTAGAATTAAATCTTAAATTCTGATTTGATGCGTATTCCCATGAATTTTTCTTTTGCAGTTTTAGGTTCCGGAAGTATCGGGACATATATTGGTTGTAGATTGTCGGCGGCAGGGAATACAGTGACGCTTTACGGTAGGGAAAGAATTGGGAATGAACTGGAAACTTTCGGTGCAAAAATCACCGATTATACTGATAAAGAGATTTTTCTTTCTCCCGGTTCGATCTCTTTTTCCACTTCCCTTTCGAGCGTCTCAGACGCAGACGTTTTTTTAGTTACCGTAAAATCCAAGGACACCAAAGACCTTGTCGGGGAACTCAAAGGAATTCTTGAAAAAAGGCAAAGTAAACATTCCGTTTCGTATTCAATTCCGATTGTAGTCAGTTTTCAAAACGGAGTTCGAAACGCTGAAATTTTAAAGAAAGGCCTCGAAGGTATTCCTGTGGAAGTTTTAGCGGGAATGGTTCCTTTCAATGTTGTTTCCAAAGGGAACGGTCATTTTCACAGAGGTACGAGCGGGAATCTCGTGATCGAACATTCCAAATCTTCTCGTTCTCTGAAGAGGATTTTTAATCGTGCTGGACTTCCGACCAACACTCATAAAAGCATAGGCGGAATTCTTTGGGGCAAACTTATCTTCAATTTGAATAATTCCTTGAATGCACTTTCGGGACTCACTTTAAAAACCCAAATATCAAAACTGGGTTATCGAAAAATTCTTTCTAAATTGATGAAAGAGTCCCTTGATATTCTAAAACTTGCTGAAATTAGACCGATTCGTTCCGGGAGGATGATTCCAAATTTGGCTCCGACCATTTTGAATCTCCCGGACTTTCTGTTTTTCAAAATCGCCTCGAGCATGGTAAAAATCGATCCGGAGGCACGATCTTCTATGTGGGAAGATCTGATTCAAAACAGATCGACTGAAATCGATTTTTTAAACGGGGAAGTGGTGAAACTCGCGGACATAATGGGACATCCAGCTCCGTTAAACCGGGAAATTGTAAGGTTGATTAAAGAAGCGGAATCGAATCCTGAAATTTTAAATCTGGGCCCGGAAGATTTAGCCGAAAAACTAAAGATCAAATTAAATTAAGTTTTTAGAATATTCTAAATCGATGCATTTTGTTTGCCTATTTTAACATGTATTTTTCTTCCCATTCTTTCGGGCTGATTCTCTCTTTTGCGCCTATTTCTTACGAAATGGATTGAGAATCTTTCGTAAACGGATAACCGGCGATCGCAGATGGAACTCCAATTAAAAAACCGCCCCAAAAACATAAGCGGCCCCGTATCGTTTATTAAAAATGCATTCCAATATTTCAAACCTAACGTGTTGGGCAGCTCCTGCGATGTAAAAGATGTAATAGAAAAAAGGAAAAGTAATTAGGTTTGTGATCCAGATCATGGCGGTCGAGATCGGCATATAAAAAACGGAGCTATGATTTGTTTATGAATGGGTCTATATACTACTTTTATCATATTTGAAATCAAAGATCGGATTTAATTCTTTCCCCTATATAAGTTTGTAATGCATCCAAGTATTCCTTATGAAGAGGGAAAATCTCGATCGCTTTTTTGATTTCTATTTCCGCTTTTACAGGATCTTTTTTCTTTTCGAAGTAGAACTTCGATAATAGGAAATGAGATTCGGATTGAAACGCCTTGGTGCGAAACGATTTGGAAACCCCTTTTTTCAAATAAGAACTTGCTTCTTCCCAGTGTCCTTCCATGATCAAACACAAACTAAAGCCGTAGTACGCATCTCCTTTATCGGAAAGGGAAATCGCGTTTTGAAATTCGCTTAAACTTTCTTTTCTCAAATTCTGTCTGAGGTAAAGGCTTCCGATATTCTCATGAATAAGCGCCTCAAAGTCCGGTCCTTTTTTCTTTGCGAGTATGAGGGCTTCTTGATAAGTGGTTGCAGCTTCTTTATATTCTTTGTTGGATTCGTATATAAGACCGAGCCCTCTTTTACAATCCAGGGATTTCGGATCGAGAGCAATACATTTTTTGAAATCGTTCATTGCCGCGATTTGATTCTTTTGAAGATAACGAATCCAGCCGCGAATGTAAAGTAACTCGGCGGTATCACCTTTGAGTTTCAGATTTTCTTCCGCTTTTTGAAGAGCTTCCACGAGATTTTCTTTTTCGGTAAGATCCCGAATTTCCAATATGGGGATTGGTTCTTTTTTGTTGCAGTTTACGATCGAAAAAAATAATTCAATCGTGACAAAGAAAATATTCAAAAAAATCCTTAAGCGGAGGAGATTGAATCTGTTCATGTTTTATTTCAAATCCTATCTTTTTAATTGTACATTTAAAATTTTGCGGAGATTGATGATCTATTTTCCCCGCTCAGAAAGAATCCAAGATCATTTTGATAAACGCAATCGGAAAAAAGAATTTATATGGATGCTTCAGGAATTCAATGACCGGTTCGGCAGGTCTTTTCCTATTTTGGTTCCTTCCTTTAGCGCTAGAAAATTCCGCTGGATATATCTTTCGGGATTTTAGATCGATAGCCCCGGCGATTTCGTTACTAGTGATTAAGATTTATATAACATAAGAGCTTGTCCCAAAACTGTATTCTGTAGGAGTGGTATTGCCGCAACATTGTCATCAGTCTTCTGAGTATAGGAGTTCTTATAGATTGCATTCCTTTGATAGTTTAAACGGATTTTATAATTGTTAAGTTCTTGTTGGAGTTCCTACATTCCGAGGTTTTGGGACAAGTTTTAAGTCTTTTCGAACACGACTTTAAACATTCTAATTTTTCATCCTTTGTTTTTATTAAAGACGATTAACGGAACAGGAATAAGTTATAGTGATTGGCTTGGACATAAAATCTTGGCAGATTCTTTTGAAAAAGGATTCCAATTCAATCAATGAGAATTCTATCCTTTCACAATGCGAAATGAAAGCCACGTTTGCAAAACTCGCGCCTACAAACCAAAGTTTTCCTTTTTTACAAAAAAAATTCTTGGAAGAGAAACCAAAATGCGGGTTTCCGGGGAACCCCAGTTAAGTTTGATTGTCATTGGTATTTTGTAATAGTCGCTTCATATTTCTATTAGAAATTCGAGTTGAGATATTTATAAGTCTCACATCGGATCATACCGGTATGTAATACCCTTTCAAGAGTTTCTTCTAAAAACTGATTTTGCTTTTTGTTGTGATCCCGACGATGTAAAAGCCGGTTCACTTATTTCAAAGAAGGGTAAATTTCTTTAGCTTTTGTTTGGTATGAAAATAATTTCAATATTTTGACAATATAATGTTTATTTTTTCATAATTTAGTTCAAAAAAACAAAAAAGACTTATGCATCCTATATTTTTTTTAACTTTAATCTTACGTCAGTTGTTATATGCAATTGACGCGCCTGATTTGAATTTCAATTTTAATTCAGAGCGGATTTAAATTCGAAATGCAATTTTCAAAAATATTTTTTTTCTTAGTTGGTCCGTTTGCACTTATTATTCTTGTCATGATTTCTTCTCCTTGGCGGACGGGAGATGGGCTCAAAGCCTATCAAGGTAAAATCGATCTTAGAGGAATACCAAACCCCGCCGGCATGACAAAACTCAACGGAGAGTGGGAATTTAATTGGCTTAAAGAGTCGGATGAAAATCATTCCAAAGGATTTATTGAAGTTCCCGGTTCTTGGACCAACGAATTCAAAAATTATCGAGCTTATCCGAAATTCGGTTATGCTACGTATGGACTTAAGGTTTTTCTTCCGGAAGTTTGGAAAAAGAGAATTCTTTCCATATCCTTAGGGGCGATTGCTTCAGCGTATCGAGTTAAAATCAACGACCAGATCATCGGAGAATGCGGAGTACCTGGTATCGACGCCGATTCTACGATTTCAAGGGTTGAGCCGAAAGAATTTTTATTTTTTGCGGACCAAAACGAAATACAAATTGAAATTTTCGCAGCGAACTACAGCTCCACGATACCCGGAGTTTTACTTCCGATTTCCATAGGACCTTCCGATTCCGCGGGAGTTTCGAAAGCGATCACTCTGTTTTTTGATATATTCTCCTTTAGCAGCCTCCTTATCATGGGAATTTATCATATATTCCAGTATCTTTATTTAAGAAGTAGTGTGTCTCCTCTTTATTTCGGAATGTATAGCCTTGTGATCTGTCTCAGATCTTCTTTAATAAATTCTAAAATTTTAATGTTATTCTTTCCTCAAATTCCTTGGCCTTGGGTCAATAAACTCAATCATCTGACTTTGTCGATGGGTGTTCCATTTTTTCTTTTGTTTTTCAGTTCGTTATTTGCTCCATATGTGAACCGGAAGTTCATCAATGCGGGAGTAGTCTTTTCGATTTTATTTTCTGTCGTTACCTTGTTCGGTAACATGCAATTCAATAATCAAAATATTTCAATCTATCATTATTTTATTCTTATTACGATTTGTTATTTGTTCTACGCAATTCTGAAGATCGATTTTGATAAGGAAAGGAATTACGCGTATATTCTTTACGGCTCCGGAATTCTTTTTATCGCGGTTCTTGTGGATCTTTTTTACGTGAGAGTTTTAAAAACGGGAAGTATTCAAACCTCGCATTATGCTCTCGTACTTTTCGTATTTCTGCAATCGCTTCTTCTCGCTTCTGAAAGATCGAGAAAGTTCGCCGAAACGAGAGAGTTGGCTCTTAATCTCAGAACTTCGAATCTGGAGCTTTTCGAGATGAAGGAACAATTGGTTCAAAAAATCGAGGATCGAACCCGCGTTTTAAACGATAACATTGTTCAGATCAATAGGGAATTAGAAATCGCGCAGAACGTCCAGAGAAAGATTTTGACTCCCTTGGATCGAAATATTTCCGGAATACGGTTTTATTACGAATATATGCCGCTTGAAAAGGTGGGAGGCGACTTTTTGGACATATCCGAAATTCTTCCAGGAAAAGTAAGAGTGTTGATCGCTGATGCGGTCGGTCATGGAGTACAAGCTTCCTTGATGACCATGGCTTTGAAAACGGAGTATGAAGAATTGAAAAATCTGGAGAACCCGGCTCAGATTCTTAAAGAATTGAATTCCAGATTCTTAAAAAAATTCGATTCGTTGGAAAGTATATTCCCTTGTATGATCGGTGATATAGATACAAAAAAAGAGGAGTTTACCTACGCATCCGCCGGGCACCCTGATCAGATTCTTCAAGCGCCCGGAGAGTTTCCTTCCTTACTTCAAAAGACCGGTCCGATCCTCGGCTTGTTCGAATCTCTCGAAATCGTTTCTAAGACCGTTCTGTTTCCGACAGGATCGAGGCTTTTATTATTTTCGGACGGGCTTATCGAAAATCGTATGAAGGATTCCTTAAATACAAAACAACATAATATGGAACTGATCACAAAGGCTCTTCACGAAGGAAAAAAAAGCGAGCTGAATGTCTTGATTCAAGAACTCATTAAAATAGAAGAATTAACGCGGGGGGAAAATCCACGCTACGACGATATCACCCTCATAGTCGTGGAATCTTATACGGTTGAAAGAAGTTAGGTGAAATGCTGCGCCTAAATTGCCGTAAGGATCAAAGATTCCATTCGAACAGCATCCCAATCCAGTCCTGCTTTGCCGGAAGCACTCCCGTTCGAATTTGTCCTGTATCATTCCCAAATAAAAAGCCATTTGATCGCCTTGTATCCGAGATAAAATATCCAACCGAGCGGTCCGGGTCCGGGTTTTTTCGTGTTTAAATCGATGTTTATACTCGAATATTGAACCATCATGTCCGAAGCTCGTTTGCTTCCTTCCAACGTTTCTATTTCAACGTTGATGCGTTCCAATTCCTTTTCTATAGCTAGCATATCCTTGACGTTGACGGCCTTTGCGATCAGGTCCTCGTACTTTATTTTTATTCTTTTAAGACTTTCCAATTTTATCAGATTGTCCCGATACGAATCGGTGATATCCAAACCGATCACCTCTTCGTTTTCCATGTCGCCGAGTTGTTTCAATTCGGAAAGAAATACTTCGAAACTTCCGGAAGGCACACGAACGAGGGCGCTCTTTTGACTGATTCGGGTTATAAAACCTTTATAATTTTTGATTAGGGATTTGATTTTGTTTCTGGATTCTTCCAGGTTACCGACGTTTAACGTGACGTAGGCGGTATAGGAAATCTTCCGTTCGTCGATCACGTTCGGTTCGTTTTGAGTTCCGATTGCCGCTCCTTCCGCATTTGCTAGACGATGTGCGGAACATTGGACCAAGAACAAAACGATCGGGAGAATAAGACGATAGGGTAGAAACATGAGGTATTAACATCCCTTGAAACGAAGAAGTCAACTTTTTTTTGATGGATAAAAGAAGGGATTGTAGCCGATCGATCTGAATCAAAACGAATGAACGTTATTTCGTTTTTGAAGTGGTAAATCGAGTAATGAAAAACGCATCCTCGAAACCGGTTCCGAATTTTTTCCGATTTCGAAGAATTGTAATGTTTGTTAAGCGACTACCACCATCTCGCCGGAGCATTTTATTTCTCCGGAATCATCGGCGGCCTCTACGGCAACCGTAATTAGTTTCTCGCCATTTTCTTCTTTCTTACGTTTTACTTTTCCGATACAGGTAAGTTTCTGGCCTGGTTTGGTCATGTTCTTAAATGTAACTCCGAACTCTTTGATTTGTTTTTGATCCGCCCAAGAAGTGCAAAGTCTTCCGAGTTGAGCCATCACATACATACCGTGTGCGATGGTCCCATCCAGTCCCGTTTTACGAGCGAAATCAGGATCATTATGAATCGGATTAAAATCTCCGGATGCACCCGCATAACGCACTAAATTCGCATGAGTGATTACGTCCGTTTTTAAAGGAGGAAGTTCCTGTCCAACCTCGATTTTATCAAAATCAATCTTACTCATAATCATACCTCCGGTTTTCTGATAAAGATGGACATCTCTTGTTCTACGATTGTTTCACCTTTTGTGTTTTTGACAGTGGTTTTAAACGTCATCGTATCCATTTTGCCGACTGTAACGTTGATACATTCTCCTTGAGAAGATACTCTTCCCGGATAGATCGGTTTTAGATATGTGTATTTTTCTTTTAAGTGAAGGATTCTAGAAGTGTCTACTCCCATATTTTCCATATCCTGCCAAATTTTAGGATAACCCCAAAATTGAATTACGGTCGGATACGTTGGAGGAGCGGGAGTGTCTTCGTAACCCGCTTTTTTAGCGGCCTCTACATCGAAGTAAATCGGATTTGTTTCCCCGATCGCCTGGCAGAACTCGCGAATCTTTCCTCTTTCTACGTCGAATTCGTAGCGATCCAACTTGGTCCCGATCAGGTCTTTGGATATTCCTTTTGCTGACATATAAAATTCCTGAATTTTATTTTTAAAAAAGGCTTTTGACCGAATTCAATCCTACTAAAGGGGAGGTCCCGGTCGATGATTTTTTTAGAGAAAAACAGAACAAACGTTCTGTCTGTCAGTTTACGTGAGATTCAAACCATTTCTTTAAATCGGTTAAAACCTTGGTTCTGTCTTCTATACGTTCGTTCATTGTTTCGTGATAAAGTCCTTCGTAAATTTTGAGGGTTTTATCGGAAGAGCCTACAACTTCAAAAAAGACCTCACTTCCGGCGGAATCGGCTATTTGGTCTTCTTTTCCGTGAAAAATATAAATTGGAATTTTGATTTTTCCTGCGTTGGCGAGAATCGGTTCTTCGCTATTTAGAAGCATGTTTCCGAGATAGGTCGAAGCCATTCCATGAACTAAAGGGTCCTTCACATAAGCGTCGACTACTGCCTTATCGTGACTTAAGTGATTTACATTCAAACCAGTCGGAAGAGTCAGATTCGGAAGGATGTCGGCCATAAAAGGCGCGATTCCTTTTTTGAGTTTCATCACGAGGTCCAATTTTACTTTTATAGGAAGGGCGGAAATAATCAGCGCATTCAAGTTACCTTGATTTGTTCCTTCCTCTGCATAGAAAGTGGAAATGGCGGCCCCCATCGAATGACCCAGAAGAGTAACTTTGGAAACTTTTTCTTTCTTCTTTGCGATTTCAATGAGTTTATCCAAGTCGGAAAGATAATCCGAAAAAGAATCCACTGCGCCTCGTTTTCCTTCAGAACGTCCGTGTCCGTGAGAGTCGATAAGATAAAACGCTGTTCCGGTTCCAGCGAAAGCTTCTACTAAGAATTCATAGCGTCCGCTGTGCTCTCCTATCCCGTGTTGTACCACGAGTACCCGGTTCCCTTTCCTACCTTCCTTGGGTTGGTAGGTTCGATAGAAAATCTTGGTTCCTTTACTTCCCACAAAGATATCGTCTTCTAGATTGTAAGAATTAATCCATGACATAGCGAGACGTGTTATAAAAACAAACGATCCTTTGAAAAGAGAAAAAAATTTCATTTGGAAAAAATTCATTCCAATAAGAAGATTCTTTTCTGTTGTCTCACAAAACGAAACGATTTTCCTGGACTCATGTCTTCCTACGGAACATTCTTCCATTGCGGAATGTTTTTGATTTTTACACTTTCGGTTCCGATTTTTGAAGGATGTAATCAAATTCCAAGTTCGAGCAAAAACGTTGTGAAAGGGGATTTGACCCGTATGTTGAAAGGCGGCGATTTTATCTGCAAGGGGGATACGAATCGTGAAATCGAAAAATTCCGTTATCATTGGAAAAAAAATCCGGGAAGATATTCTAATTTGAATCCTCAAAACCGCTGGAAGAACGTTCAGATGACTTTTTATACGGACGAATCTCTCTATATCAACGAATCACAAGATTCCCTGTTCATTCCATCCGGAGGAGAATGTGTTCTGAAATTGGAAAATTTGCCTTCGGATGTTTGTGGAAACCTTTTTCAATTTTATGCCGGGTTGCTTTCGAACGGAGCAAGTGAATTTTTCGGTCAAGGAAATTTGCGTTTTTTTCTGGATAACTCCAAAATCTTCGAGCAAAACTTAAAGTCGCAAAAAGAAAATTGGATTTATTATTCCATTCCTTTGAAATATCCGAATGATAACGGCTTAGGAAAGAGTCAAAAATCAAATCCGAAAAGTTGGAAACTTTTCGAAAGAAAAGATGAACAGGAAAAAAAGGAATGTGGATCGAAATCTTTTCTTAAAATTCGATGGGATTCTGACTTCGGCTCCGGATTATTTTTAGGCTCACCTATTATATTAGAAAAACGGAATATTAAAAAAAAGAACGTGATTCTGATCGTGATCGACGCACTTAGGCAGGATTCTTTGTCTTCGGGCGGTTCTCCGTTCCCTACGACTCCGATTCTTGATTCCTTATCGAAGGAATCGATCGTCTTTAAAAAAACGATTGCAAACGGAAATTGGACTAAACCGTCCATGATTTCCTTTTTTACCTCGGAAATCGCGTCTAATCTCGGACTTGGAAACGCTTGGTTTTACACTTCCGGCCAACAAAGAAAACTTTTCTATTCCAAAAAACCCCTAACACTGCCGAACGCATTTCGGGCGGAAGGGTATTTCACGGAAAGCATAATGAATAACGTTTTTTTAATGGACTATACTTCGGTGGGAGTTGATTTGGGATTTCATAAAATTCAACAGGTCGGCAAAGATACTTTGGATACAGAGGAATTGGTTTCCAGAGCAAGAACATTCTTCCAGGAACACAAAGAGGATCTGTTTTTTTTGCATCTAAATTTGAATACTCCGCATTGGGGTTACCGGCCTCCCGCAAAATATTTGCAAGAATTAAAAGATCGATCCGATTCCTTACTTTGGAAAGGACTGGATGAATACCAACAAAAATATCTGGGAGAGGTTCGTTATACGGATGCTCTTTTAGGAAAAATTTTCGAAGAGCTAAAAAGACAGGGACTTTTCGAAGATTCTTGGATCGTAATTACGAGTGATCACGGAGAATTACTTGAGAAGTCGCATTATTATCACCATCATTTTATCACCGAAACCGTTTACGCTCACGGAGAAACGCACTACGAAAAGGAAATTCGAGTTCCTTGGATTATTCGTCCACCGAAGTCGTTTCTGAGTCGAATTCAAAAAAAAGAATTCAAAGATCAGGTTTCTCTCCTTTCTTTAATGCCTACTTTGTTAGGCTTGAATCAAATTCCCTATCCGCAGGGAAAACTAAAAGGAAACGACTATTCCAATGCGATCTTCGGTGAAAAAGGGCCGGAATTTGAGCCGGTAATTTATACCGAAGGGAGATTCTCGGAATCCGTTCGGACAAAAGACTTTAAATACATACGAAGATATCCGGGTTATGATCTTGTTCGTAGGACGAAAGAAGGAATCCCACACAAAATGCCCGAAGAACTCTACGATCTCAAAAAAGATCCCGAAGAATTGCAAAATGTCTCTGCTGTTGATTTTCAATTGTTAAGCGAAGCAAGATCTATCTTAAAAGAAAACCAACTTAATAAAAACGCCTTCTTTTTGAGGCTTCCGAAATGTGAAAAGATCTGTGAAAGAGAGATTCAACTTTTTACCAAAGGAGGAATCTATCGTTATGATTTTACGGGAAGTTTGAACGTCTTACGGGAGGATTCGAAAAATATTACTTTAAAGATTTTAAATGAATCAAGTCGTTCCGATCAAATACTTACCGTCAAAACGGTGGATCCTTCCCCGAATTTCAAACTTCAAATCTTGAAAAACGGAAAACCGGAGGGTTATCGTGTCGGCAAATGGGGGATTCGTTCCGATGCCGCGACAGAAATTCTTTTGATCGAACCGGATTATGTTTCTCTCGGAAGGAATCCATATCGATATACTTCTTCTGAAGCTCCGTTTTTATACTATCACGTAGGATTTTCCGGGGGAAAAGAGACCGAAGAAGAGGTTGCTATGGGACAAGAGGTGCGTAAGATTTTGGAAAGTTGGGGTTATATTCATCAGTGATCGAATGGAAAAAAGATGGCGGGATATTCAGGCAAATCCTTAGGAGATAAACTCGGGCTCAAGGCTGGTATGAAGGTTTTTTTCGAAGATCTGCCGGAGGACGTTCGAAAAGAACTTAAGGATCATCTTACAGATGTGGAATCATTCAAAATTTTGAAAGATTCATTAGATTATTTGCATGTATTTGTAAAAGAATCCGGAAAACTCCGGAAGCGATTTCCGAAACTGGTTGAACATTTGAGTGAAAAGGGGATGATTTGGATTTCCTGGCCCAAGGGTTCTTCGAAGGTCTCGACCGATATTAATGAAAATATCGTTCGTAATATCGGATTGGAATTGGGAATCGTTGACGTAAAAGTATGCGCCGTTTCGGATATTTGGTCCGGATTGAAGTTTTATAGAAGAAAAAAGTAATATTTTGAATTTTGAAACCGCGATTCGTTTGAGACAATAGAATTGTTTTTCAGATCATAGTATGGATGTAAAAGGTACGTAACGTTATCTTTGAGTGTTTTCCTTATCTTTTCGATTTCTGTAAAATCCGCGAGAGACGAATCAGTTTGTGACGCAATTCCAGCCCTGCGTTTTTTCTTCGAATATTCAATCCGAAGAAATTAAAACGGGAATTGCTGGAGACCAGTTTTCAATTTTATGATCGACTTACACGTAATTTGCTTCGTGGGTCATCGAAGGTCTTCTTTTTTCTTTGCTCGCCTTCATCGCTTCCAGAAGGTTTTTGATCATTGTTGGTTGTTTTCTAAAAAGTTCTGAGAGTTCTTGCGGCGCGGCTTTTGCCGCTTCTAAGGTTTCTTTATTCAAAGCTTTTTTTGTTTCGACCATTGCGGACGCGGGAATTCGGTTGAGGACGTTGATTTTACTCAACGATTTTTTTCTTAGTTCTTCCAGAGAAACGCCTACTTCGCTTAACAATCCGTTTTGAACCGCATCCGCCGGTTTGTAAAGCGCGCCTTCCATTGCTGCTTCGGATACGAAGGAAGGTACCATAACCTGCCTCATCCTAAGGACCAACGTTTTTGTAATCGGCAAGCCGACCAGAGGTTCCGCGAATCCGATTCTTCCTTTTCCGTCCACCATGTATCTGTAATCACATGTGTACACGATAATTGCTCCACCTCCGACAGCGTTTCCACCGACTTCCGCAATCAAAGGTTTTGGAAAGCTAATGAGTGATCCGAACATTTCAAAAATTCCGGCCATTATCTTAGAAATTTCGTCTGTGGAAGAATTGAGGATTGTGTCTGGATCGAGTCCAAGACAAAAGTCTCCATCCGGTCCGGAAATGATTCCTGCTCGGATCTCCTGATCCATGGTGAATTCTCTTAGAATATCACCCATCTCGTGTATCAACGGAAGCGTGAGCGTCATCGATCCTTCCGGGATTAACTTCATCACTCCAATTTTTGAATCCTTAGAAGTAATCACTTCCTTTGCAAGTTTCATATGATTCCCCTCGATTTCCCGGATTTTGGAATCCGTTGGTTTTCTTGATTTCCAAAATTGATGTTTGATATTTTTAGATCAAATTTAATTCTTTCTGCAAAAAGAAATAAATGGTTTTGTCTTTAAACTATTGATTCAAGCATCCAATGGAATTTCTACAATGAATTTAGTTCCGAGCCCTTCTTTACTTTCTAAACTAATTTTTCCTTTGTGAAGTTCCACGATAACTTTTACGATGAACATTCCGAGCCCTGTAGTTTCTTCCCCTTTTAGTCCTTGTCTTCTGGCTTTTGTGAACTGATCGAAAATCGAGGGCTGAAGGCCGTAAGGAATTCCGATCCCGGTGTCTTTCACTATCATCATCGCTTTTTTATTTTGAGCGTAAGAATGAATGAGGATTTCTCCGCCTTCTTTCGTGAACTTTAATGAATTGGAAATTAGGTTTTCCAAAACTCTTTGGAATTTCAACAACTCTATCTTTACCGGAAGTGGATCGATTTCCTGTATTGTGTAAAGTTTGATCTTTTTATTTTGAGCTTCAGGGTAATTTTGTTTTACGAGCGATTCAATAAGATAGTTTAAATTCGTTTTTTCCGTTTTGAGTTTGAAGTTTTCATTTTCCATTTCCGCAATCTGCAACAGATCTTGGATGATATTTAAGGATTTATCCGCCGCTCGAAACATCATATTAAGAAGTTCCGTTCTGTTTTGATTATCGGTTTGTTCTTTTAAAAGTTCAATTAGGCCCAGAATTCCGTTAATCGGATTTTTAAGATCATGCATCACCGTCGTCAACAACCGGTTCTTACTTTTGATAAGGCTGCCGGTTTTTTGTTCCAATAGCTTTTTTTCGGTGATGTCTCGAATATAAAGCGTCGCTCCTAGAATTTCTCTCTCGCTTTTTGATTCTTCGTTGCATAGAGTACCCGAAAAAGACGCCTGATCTTTCGGATACGAAATTCGAGTGTTTTCAGTCGAACTGTAAATGGGAGAAGTTAGAATTTCATAATAATTTGAATTTCCCTCTTGGTTCGAAATCTTCCACTCTTTTCGAACCGGAATACCGTCGAAAGTGGAATCGTAAATATCCTTCCAAGTGGCGGAGGTATCGAGTCTGAACCGTTCTAAGGCGTAATTTCCTATTTTCAGATCTATTTTATATATATTGAATATGAATTCTTGAAAGAGGTGATTCATTATTAGAATTTTGTAATCTTTGTCCACGGACAAGATCGCGTCTTGCGTATTTTCCATCAGTACCTTTGGATTTCCCCGCTATTTGGATAACTCGATTTGCATACAGATGTTTTGAAAGTACGAAGATTCCGGTGATCTTTTTATTTTTTGGTCGGATTCAAATGAACCCGTATTCTTATTTTAAAATAACAACATTATGCTTATTTGTAACTCTACTCCTATCGTCCCAAAAGTTGCTGAAATCGGTTTGTTGATCCGAAGTCGATATCAATTTTACAATTTTGAAACTCTTTGATTGTCTCCGAAAAAAGTAATGCACTCCTTAAGGCCTTCTATTTTATGAAAATTTTAAATGATTTTATTTAATAAAATATATCTCAAAAATTCACAAATCAATATGGAAAAGTTATTTGGTAAAAAGCATTCTTTTCTATGATAACTGAAATTTTAGGATTTAAATTTTAATTTTTTCTTTGAAATACTTTTTTCATTGGACGAACAGGAACGAGACGATCTTCGGAAATCTGATTCAGATGTTTAAATGTTCCGTAAGGAAGCAACATATCTTTCCGAAGTCTGACATACTTGATTCCAAATTATGACTTATTTCAAAATTGAATTCTTTTATTCCATTTTTTAAATGAACCCTACACGATTTGTCGAATGGTTCGTACACTAATTCTTTTTTACGGAGTTCGAAAGAGATTCGACAATGTTGTTCATTTAGGAGAATAGCTATAGCGAATGTTGTTTTTTCAAAATCAACTTTGGTTTTTCTTTCCGTTTTTGGAAAGATCTTATGTGATACTTCTGATGACTCAGGTGAATTCGGTGTGACAAATGCGAAAGCGATTATTATGCTGCGATCCATAGCGAGCAGCACTTTAGTTTCAACGCGGTATAACCTTTGCTTGCAAGGTGGACTTGCTCAAACTTTCTTACAGTGCGTCCCAAAACTGGGACAGAACCTTATATTGAATTCACGTTAACTTAGATTTCGTCTCAAAAACTCAAATGTAGGAACTTCTACGAAAGTGTTCTAACGATAAAATCTGTTAGAAAATTCATAAATCACCAATCTGCGAGAATTTCCACATTCAGAAAACTAATGACAGTGTCGCGATAATGCCGCTCCTATGGAAGACAGTTTTGTGACGGGCTTTTAGTTCCTTCTGTTGTTTTAGAGTTGTTGAAAAATTTCATGATTCAGATTAACAAAAGCCGCTTCAAACGCTCATTTCGATGCAGGAGAAAAGAAACGGATCGAGAGTTAATTTTTCAACAGCTCTTTTGTGGTTCATGCTCGCATCTAACCCTCGTTTTTCAAGCCCGGAGAAGGGCGCCATTTTGTCTTAGTGACAAGTTACCCTTAATCTAAACGGGAATTTGAGTTAAAATTTTCGGAAAGAAATGAGATTTCGATATCGTATTCAATTAGGTTTGTTTGTAAGTGGCCAAAAATTCGGAGGAGAACCCGCTTCAAACGGATTCTCCATTCAAAAATTTGAATATTATTTTTTAGATCTTTTGGAAACTGATTTTTTAGGAAGTTCCACTTTTACCTCCGGAGTGACAGCCCATTCTTTTTTGTAGAATTCTTGTCCGTTGGAGGAATGTTCATGTTGGGTCAACGAAGCGTTCATATCGTACTCCGGTCGAAATTTACTTTCGATCCATTCTCTAAATCGATCAATGAATCCGAAGATCGAAGGTACGACCACGAGCGTTACGATGGTTGAAAGGATTAATCCTCCGATGATCGCAATTCCCATAGCGGTTCTGGATTTTGCCGCTTCTCCGAATCCAAGGGCGATTGGAACCGTTCCCATAATCATTGCGATGGAAGTCATTAAAATCGGCCTGAGTCGAACGAGCCCCGCTTCGTAAATCGCGTCGTTTCGAGACTTTCCTCCTTCTCTCATTGCTTGCATCGCATAATCCACTAGAAGAATCGAATTTTTTGCCACAAGTCCCATGAGAAGGATCAAACCGATCATTGAAAAAAGGTTGAGCATTTCGTTTGTCAATGCGAGTGCGAAGAATGCTCCGGAAATTGCCGGAGGAATTGCAAATAGAATCGTGATCGGGGTGATAAACGATTCGTATAAAGAGGCAAGCACTAGATAGATAAATACGAGCGCCAATCCGAACGCGAGTACGATGTTTGCCAAAAGTTCTTTGAAGTCTTCCGATTGACCTTGGAAATTATATCGAATTCCAGGAGGTGGAGGGAGTTCTTTCTTTAGAATTTCATCGGTGATTTTGGTCGCATCCTGAACCGCTCCTCCCGGCGCTAAGTTCGCATTGATAACGATCGTTCTCGCTCTGTCAATCCGATTGATTCGAGAAGGGCCTGCCGCTTCCTTTCCAACGCTGATTGCGGAAAGTGGAATGAGTTTATTGGCGATATTCGGCACTTTGGTTTGTCCGTAGGCCATTTTTAGGTTTCTTTGGTCGGGGCGAAGTCTCATCTTCACTTCGTATTCGATTCCATTATCATAAAATTTACTGACTTGATCCCCCGCAATCTGATAACGAAGTTCTGAACCTGCAACCCCGGGAAGTACCCCAACAAGTTGCATTTTCAGATTGTCCAAGTGAATTTGATACTCCGGTTTTCCCGCTCTGTAGTCGGTGTCGATATCTGCTAGATCGGAAAGAGATTTTAATCTTGCTACTACCTTTTTGGAATACGCGTCCATCTCGGCTAAATTTTCCCCTTTGATTACAAGCTGATAGGGATACTGAATTCCGCCTCCGACCGCGCTATAATCGGATACCGCCGGTCTAGCATATGCGAACGGTTTTAAAAGTTCACGGATATCATCCTTGACTTGAGTCGTAGTACGTTTTCGTTTTTTAGAATGTACTAATGCAACTGCAAGGGTTCCTGCGTTCGGTTCTCCTCCGTCCGGTTTACCGATCGTAATCGCGATCATATCCATTTCGGGAATTTTCTTCAAAATTTCAAGAACTTGATCCGCGACTTGTTTGGTTCCTTGAAGACTCGTTCCGGGAGGAAGATCCAAGGTAACTAGGAATTCTCCCTGATCGTTTGCGGGTAAAAACGTACTCTTTACGAGTTTCAGAGATAAGATTGAGAGAATGAAAATTCCAAGAGAAGCCAAAAGCACCATTCCTGGTCTTTTGAGGGCAACTTTCATTACTTTTCCATACTGTCTTTCAAGCCAGGTTTGGAATTTATTGAAAAATTCCACGGCTTTATTTGGTTTTGCGTGGTGATCGATCTTACCGGCGAAATAGGCAGAAAGCATCGGCGCCACTGCAAGTCCGTCGAAGAGAGAAATGAGCATTGCAAAGACTACAGTTAAACCGAACTGTTTGAAAAACTGACCTACAATGCCGGAAAGAAACCCTACGGGTAAAAATACGGCGATCACCGTTAAAGACGTCCCAATAACGGCTAACGTTACCTCCGTGGTTCCCGTTTCGGCCGCTTCCATTACACCCTTTCCTTCCTCCAGTTTTCGGAAGATATTCTCTCGAACTACAATTGCGTCGTCTATGAGAAGACCTACCGCCAAAGAAAGAGCTAAAAGAGTCATCACGTTGATGGTAAAACCCATCGCCCACATTAAAACGAATGCGCCGAGCATGGAGTTCGGAAGAGCAAGTCCCGTAATGATCGTAGAACGGAAATTTCCTAAAAAGAAATAAACCGTAATGACGGCGAGAAGAATCCCGATTATGATCGCTTCGGTTACGTCCTCGACGTTGTAACGAATCCATCTGGATCCGTCGCGAATCAAACGGATCCTTGGTTTTCCGTCTAAGTTTTGAATTCCTTCGTTGAGTTTAACGATTCGTTTTAGAACTTCGTCTGCAACCGCGACCGTATTGGCTCCTGATTGTTTGTAAACGTCGATGAACAGAGCGGGCTTTGTTTCTTTCGCAACGGCGATATTTTCTTTCTTCCCTTTAAAGAAATTTCCGATCTTTGTGAAGAACGAGACTTTTTCCTCGACGGCTCCTTCCTTCGAGGCCCAAAGATAACCGATCGTTTCTTCGTCTTCCGTTCCGTCCCGAACGATTCCCAGTTGTTTGATGAGAACCGCATTTCCAACTTCACCGCTGAAGGAAACGATTGTATTTTCAATTTGAGATAAGGATTCGTACCTTCCCAGGGTTCTGTAAGAAGTTTCTTTAACACCTGCTTCAAATTTTCCGACTGGAACGTTTAAACCTGCGGTTTTCAGGCGGTTTGCAATTACAACTGCGGGCATTTGATAAGAAGTTAGTTTGTTCCTATCTAATTCAATTTGGATTTCTCTTCGAGTTCCGCCGACGATCTTGACTGAACCGACGCCTGCAACTTGTTCTAATTTAGATTTTACGGTTTCTTTAGCGATGTCGTAGAGTTTTGCTTGGTCTAGTTCCGCGAAAAGTGCGAGTCGAACGATCGGTTGATCCGCTGGATCGAAACGGACCACCTTCGGTTCTTTGATTCCGGTTGGAAGTTTGGGTTTTACGAGTCCGACTTTATCTCTAAATTGTTGTTCGGCGTATTTGATGTCCGTTGCAAGTGTAAACTCACCGAATACGACCGAAACACCTTCCTGATTTCTGGAAGAAATTTTTTTCAGACCGGCAATAGAGGAGAGTTCTTCCTCTAGAGGTTTGGAAACGAGTTCTTCTATTTCTTCGGGACCCGCTCCTGGATAAATTGTGGTAACGGAAACAATCGGGATGTTTACGTCCGGAAAGAGATCCACTCCCATTCTTCCCAGAGCCACCCAACCAGTGAGAAGCATCAGAAGAACGATACTACAAATAAAAATAGGTCGTTTGATCGAAAGCTGGGCGATATTCATGGACTACCTCAGTATAACTTACCACTTGGCGTCGAGCTTCTTAAAAAAGAAATCAATATCAAATTTCCGTAGGGAAATTTTAACATCTCTTGAAAATAATGAATGGGCACCTCGTTCTTCTATGTTTACGCGTTCGGGTAATCGTTAGAACTGTCCGTTCAGAAGACAGACGACTGAAGGCTTTTCTAGTGCAGTTTGCTTTTGTTCTCTTTTTTGTCTCCGCAAGCTGCATTTTAAATTCGTGATGTATTATCTCCTCCGTTTCTGTCCTCTGTCCAGAACGAGCGAAGCGAGTTCGTCAGTCTTCTGTCCTCTGAATGCGAGTTTGTCAGTCCCCAGTCCTCTGAACAGACAAGGTCTTAATAAATTCTACGGATTGCCTGAGAAATTCTTTGGATATTATCTTTTGTCAGGTTGGGATAAATCGGAATACAATGACCTCTTTGAAAGAGTTTTTCTCCATTCGGGAAGTCTGAATTTGGAAGTTCTAAAATATGATGAATCGGTTCTTCCGCTACTTTTTGGGTTCCGATCTGTAAGGAACGAAAGTATCTTTCAACCTGTTCGTAACTTCCCGGTGCAAGAATAATAAAACGGTTAAACGTATCCAGATTCGGATCACCATACCAAGTTTTTACCGAACTTCCCGAGATAGACTGAAGATAAACTTGTGCGATCTTTCTTTTTCTTTCTAAGATGATTCCGATTTTGGAAAGTTGTTCGATTCCGAGGGCGGCTTGGTAGTCGATGAGATTGTAATCTAATTTAGGTTGTCCTTCTTTTCTTTGGTAAGGTTCTTTACCGGCTTTCATGGTGCGGATTTTTTTAGCCAAAGATTCTTGATCGGTAATGATCATCGCACCGTTTCCGGTTGTAATCATCTGGTCTACGGAAAGTCCACAAACAGCGATATTGCCTTGTTTTCCCGGAGTGAATGTCGCGCTTTGAGCGCCTAAAACTTCGGAAATATCTTCGATGACTGGAATTTCCTGAAAGTCGTAACGTTTTGCGTCTGCAATGGACCCGAAAGAATGATCCAAAAGAATCGCTTTCACGGAAGAGTCTTGGAGTGCTTTTGTAAGCCCTTCTGGACTCAAATGAAAAGAATTTTTATCCAAATCGATTACGACTGGAATTGCTTTTAAAAGAAAAACCGCATCTAGTGCAGAAACAGGCGCGAAGGTGGAGAGGGCCACTTTGTCACCTGCTTGGATATCAAGTGCGAGAAGGATAAGGTGATATGCAGAGGTGAGGTTGTTGCTGGAAATGACCTGTTTATAACGAAAGGTGGAAGCGAATGCTTTTTCGAAACGTATTGTCACATTTCCGGTTGTGAGGTGGTCTTCAACTAAGCATTCGAGAACAGTTTTCAAATCCTCCCTGGATAGAGTAGGTTTGTGAAATTCGATTTCCGTCTTTTTTTTAAGATTTTTTTCCGAAATTTCAGTTTCGATGCTACTCATATCCAACTTGGGCTCTTATAATTTTATTATGTCGCATTTTGTATTTGAATTCTATCTCGTAAAGACCTTTTTCTATGCCTTGTAAAATGCAGGTTTTGAGAGAATCAAAAAAGTACAAGAAAAATTCTATTTTGGTCGGAATTTTGTGGGAACTCCTTTGAAGGAGCTTTCACAAATTATTTTCCCTGAGATAGAACTTATGGGTTTTCGAGCAGTTTTTTCGTTATTCAATTTTTATAGAAGTTCCTACATCCTATCGAAAACGGAAAAATTCCGACATTTAAGAACCAAGAACCGGCATTTCTGCAAGACCTTGGCGAACCGTCAGCAGGGGAGAATAATCCAAATCTTTTTTGGCATTATCGATTTTGATTGTACAATCTCGAGACATGATACTCGCGCTAAAGCGAGTTAGAGGAGGTTCGTTTTTGATTCTAAAAAGTTTCCAAACTCTTTCTAAAATTCTCGCTAAAAAACGAGCAAGCCAACCCGGGATGGAACGATTCGGAGCTACCACTTTCTGAGTTTCGAGAAGAGATTCAAGAAAATTACGAAAATTGAATACTTCATCGTCGGTGACAAAATAAGCCTTACCGCCTTGGCCTTTTGTAAGGGCGAGTTCAATTGAATGAATTAGATTGTAAATGTGAGTCGTACTAGTAAGGGCCCTGCCGCCGTCGATCCAAGAAAAATTCCCATCTGAGATCATCTTTAAAAGAACTGGGAGAACCGTTTTATCACCGGGCCCCCAAATCAAACGAGGACGGATGGAAATAGTTTGCATTTCAGAGGAATTCGCCTTTAATACGAGTTTCTCCGCTTCGGCTTTGGTCTTTGAATAAGGAAAGGGAGAATTTTTCGGATAAGGATACGATTCGTCAATGTCGATCATCGGTTGTCCGTAAAAGAGAGCGGCTTCGGTTCCGATAAAGATGAATCGTTTGACTCCTGCTTTGCGAGACGCCTCCAGAAGTTGAGCGGTTCCGTCCACGTTGACCTTCCAAAAATCCTGAAGCGATCCCCATTGTTCCACATAAGCAGCACTGTGAATGACGACGTCGATTCCTTTCAAAAAATTTGAATCCACGGAATTGAGTTCACAGCGAACAGGTTTTCCTCCTACCATGGAAATGACGGCGTCTGCTTTTTCCGACCGGGACATTGCTTTAACAATATGTTTTTTAGATAAAATTCGAGTCGCCGCTTCTCCTACAAAGCCGGAAGCTCCTGTGATAAAAAGATTCATTCTTCGCTCCCTAGAAATGGATGGATCTACTGATTTTATTGGAAAATAAAAGTGGTCAATTACATTCTCTTAAGTTAGAATGTTCAAAATATTTTCCAGTTGTTTGCTAACAATTTCCAAGGGTTCTATGCTACGGTGAGCACGACATAATACCAAAGCCCCTTCTATCACTGCCAAAAGAAGAATCGAGACGGGTTTCACCTGATCTTCTTTCATTTCTGATCTTTGCAAAAAAGTGCCCAATAAATTTTGCCATTTGAGATATATGCTCGAACAAACTTTTTGGATTCGATCGCTTTCGGCTGCGATTTCCAAAACCACAGTTGCAATGGGACAACCTTTTTGGAAGTCGGAGTCGATTAGCTCCTGAGAAAGGTGACTCGTAATTTCTTGCAAAGCCCTATAAAGATCGGGATGATTTTCAATGGTAGTTTCGATTTGTTTTTCGAGACGTTCTCCCGCGCTTCGAATTGCAGCTGCGGTTAATTCTTCCTTTCCATCGGGAAAATAATGATAAAGCGAACCGCTCGGAGTTCCACTTAATTTAAGAATGTCCTTCAATCCGGTTCCGTAATAACCTTTCTCTTGCAAAAGTTGCGCTGTGGTCTGTATCAATCGTTCTCTGGAGCTGAGTCGTTCCATATCTTCCCAGGATGAAACCGTGTTGTTTTTCCTGTCAAGGGAGTTGAGAATGAATTATAATAGATTCGCGGGATAAAAATGGGATCCGAGGTCGAAAAATTAGGTCGAATTGATACTCAAAGTTCGCTTTAGAACTTTTGTTTTTTGTTAAATTCTGAAGAGGTTTTTCTTGCTTTCCACCATATCGATACAAAACCCGATCTTCTCTTGGATGATGATGGCCGCGATTATTATTTTCGGATCGGTCGGATTCTCCAGAATGGGTGTCTCTCAAATGCCCGACGTTGACTTTCCGGTAGTCAACGTTTCGCTCACACTCGTCGGTGCAAATGCCCAAGTTATGGAAACCGACGTAGTCGATCCGATTGAAGAAGCCCTAATGGCTGTCGAAGGAGTTACCGAGGTCCGTTCAATTTCTTCGGACGGTTCCGCAACTATAACCGTAGAGTTGGAACTCAGTCGGAACGTGGATGTTGCCGTTCAAGAGATTCAAACAAAACTGGCTCAGGTTTCCAATAAACTTCCGGAAGAATTGGACCCGGCGGTGATTACGAAATCCAATCCGGACGACGTTCCAATCATCTGGGTTTCCGTAACTGCGGTCGATAAGACCGAAAAGGAAAAGATGCTTTTTGTAAAGGATTTTCTGAAAGATAAGTTTCAGGAAATTTCGGGAGTGGGTGAAATCATTCTCGGAGGTTACGTCGATCGGACGATCAATGTCTATTTGGATCCACTCAGACTTTCCAAAAACGAAATCGCCGTAGATGATATTGTCAATACATTGAAGGAACAGAACTTGGAAGTTCCTTCGGGAAGATTGGAAAACAGGACGAATGAAATCAGTCTTCGAGCGGTGGGGGAGGTTCCCACTGCGGAACAATTTGGAAACATATTTTTAAATTCAAGAAGTGGTTCTCCTCTTTTTAGATCGATTCGACTTAAAGATATCGCAACCGTCGAAGACGGATTAGGTGAGATCAGAAGAATTTCCCGATTTAACGGAGTTTCCGCCGTTGCGATCGGAATCAAAAAACTCAAAGGAGCTAACGCGGTTCAAGTCGGAGATCTTGTCAAAGCCAAGGTCCAAGAATTAAAACCGAAACTTCCGAAAGGTTACGACCTTACGGTTTCGAACGATAACACGGGTTATATCCGAGACAGCGTAAACGAGCTTGAATTCACTCTGATCTTTTCCGCAATTCTCACCGGCTTTGTGTGTAGGTTGTTTTTGGGGAATTGGAAGAGTACCGGAAATGTTCTTCTAGCAATTCCGACTTCGGTGATCGGAACGTTTTTATTTTTGTATTTTGCGGGTTTTACGGTCAACACCTTTACGATGTTAGGTTTATCTCTTGCGACTGGGATTGTCGTAGATGACGCCATCATGGTTCTGGAAAATATTACGAGACATCATGAGATGGGAAAATCCTGGTTTAAAGCCGCATTGGAAGGAGCTTTGGAAATTCGATTTGCGGCTTTAGCGGCTACGTTAGCCGTAGTTGCGATTTTTCTTCCGGTAGCCTTTATGAAAGGAATCATCGGAAGATACTTTTTGGAGTTCGGAGTTACCATTTCCGTCGCCGTTTTACTGTCGTTATTTGAGGCGCTGAGTTTTACGCCGATGCGTTCTTCTTTGTACAGCGAAGACAAAAAGGACAATAAGAAAAAACCCTATCTTTCCTCGGTGTTTTCAGCCGATGTGCTTGAATCTTGGAATCGTTGGATTTCGAGAATTTCCGTTTTTAAAAGGATGGACCCGATAATCGAACGATTTCTCGATTACAGCACGAACTTATACGCTCGTTCGATCGATTTCGTATTAAAATATCCTAAATCGATATTATACGGAACCACTGCCTTGTTTCTCGTATCGCTCGGGTTTTTCTTTCTCTTAAAGAAAGAATTTATTCCTCCGCAGGACATGGGGCGTTTTATAGTACGCGCGCGTTTACCTTTGGGTTCTTCTCTACAAAGAACGGACGAAGCGATGAAGAAGGTGGAACAATATCTTATCCAAAGAAAGGAAATCGAAAAGTATATTTCCAACGTGGGAGGGTTCGGAGGAACCGAAGCGAACACGGGGATGTTTTTTATCACGATGAAGGAGATGGGACACAGACCGAAAAATCCTAAGACCGGAAGGGAAATCACGCAGGCGGCTCTTTTCGGAATTTTACGAAAGGATTTAAAGGAACTCGTGCCCGAGGCGACGTTTTCTATGCAGGATCTCTCCCAGAGGGGATTCTCCGCAGGGAGAGGTTATCCCGTTGAACTCGTGTTAACTGGTCCTGATTGGAAAACATTATCCGCTCTTTCGATTCGGATCTTGGATAAACTCAAGGAAAGTAAGGTCGTTTTGGACGTGGATACTGATTACGTCGCCGGACAAAAGGAACTCAGACTGATTACCGATCGAGAAGCCGCAGCACTCAGAGGAGTGAGTATGGCGAACGTTGGAAACACGGTCGGAACATTAATGGGCGGAAAGAACGTTAGTCGTTTTACGGAAAACGGAAGAAGTTACGACGTAAGAGTAAAAATACGAAAGGATCAGGGAGAAACGATAGCGATCATTCCGGACATTGGTGTTCGAAATACTTTCGGTGAATTCGTCAAACTCAAAGAAGTTGTGAGCATTCAAGAAAAGGAAGCGCTTAAAACGATCACTCGGATCAATCGGGAAAGAGCGATCCGAGTTTTTGGAAATCCGGCTCCCGCTTTAGGGCAGACCGTATCAACGGAGAGAGCGCTTGAGATTGCCAGAGAAATTCTTCCAGACGGTTATTCCGTTTCAATTACTGGTTCGGCTAAAACCGCTAAGGAATCCGGCGAAAGCCTTACACTTGCTTTGACGTTCGGAATTCTTCTTTCTTATATGATTCTTGCTAGTCAGTTCAACAGTTTAAAACAACCGCTTTATATTCTTCTTGCAATGCCTTTTAGTTTTACGGGAGCGTTAGTCTCTCTTTATCTGTTTGGCCAGTCGTTCAATATGTACAGCTTTATCGGGCTCATTCTCCTTTTGGGTTTGGTAAAAAAGAATTCGATTCTTCTTGTGGAGTTTGTAAATCACGTTCGGTCGACCGGAAAAAATGTTCGAGAATCCGTCAAGGAGGGCTGTCCGATCCGTTTGAGACCGGTGCTTATGACTTCCTTCAGCTCGATTGCGGCTGCGATTCCTCCCGCCTTGGCTCTCGGCCCGGGGGCGGAAACGAGAATCCCAATGGCGGTGACGATTTTGGGAGGAATGACTCTTTCCACCTTAATTACACTTTTGGTCGTTCCCGCGGCATATTATCTTGGAGAAAAGGAAAAACGATGAGTTTTTTCAAACGATCGCAATCGCAGCACGGATCTGTAGGGAACTCCTACATTCAGAAGGCTGAAGACAGTGTCGCGGCAACGCCGCTTCCACAGAAGACAATTTTGGGACAAGTTCTGATAGGCGCCAAAGTTAAATAGATGTCTTTCCATAGACTGATATCTGTAAAATGATATTGCAAGAAGCGACGGAATAGAAACTAAAAATAGGATTCTTTGTAATTTAGATTTTGGATTTTAGACAAATCGTAGAAACAAATGATGAATCGAAAAAATATTATAAAAATAGAATTTGTAAATCCGTCTTCACCGCAAGTCAAAAGGCAGATTCTATTGTGTCGGAGTATATGGTCAAGGCTCGATTTTAAAAACACATTCAAAAAAATGAATTTATTTTTTCTTTCTTTTGCGACTTTGGCGTTTGGCTTCGGTTGCATCGATGATTCGAAGATCCGAACGGGCGATGGAGTCGTCGAATCCGGTCTAGAAAAAGTCACCGGAGTTACTACCGAAAAAATTCGGAATATTTCTCCCGAGCAAGAGTTGAGCATCGACGAACTTTACTCATACGCGGTGGAAAGAACGGAAAGAATTGCACTTAAGGAAGAAGCGATTCAGCAAGCCGATTCTCAAAAGGCGGCGGCGTTCGCTTCCTTCTTTCCGTCTTTGTCTTTGGTTTATAATAAATTTTATAGGATTCCCGGACCGAATTCTCACTTTAACCCGTTTTATACGGAACCGAATCCTCTTACGGGAGGATCTTCTACGAGTAGTCTGCCTCCGACCGTCGGTCCCGGAACGAGATTACTTTTGAGTATCCCCATCCTAAATGGAGTAAACCAATATACGACTTATAAAGCCGCAGGCGCTCTCACCAACGTGAGAATGAACGAAGCTAAATACGAGTCAGGACGCCTCTATCTGGAAATTGCACAAGCATATTATAATGTTCTACAGTTAAAAGAGGTCATTTTGTTGGAGGAGAAGAAAATAGATCTTGTTCGTAAAATGATTTTGGAAAGACGAAGGCTTTTTTCTTTAGGAAAAATCACCAGAGCCGACTTGAGCGGGGCCGAAGCGGACTTTTCCAGATCCGAAGCGAATCTCGAGGATTTTAAATACCAATTAAAACAGGCCGAAATGGCCTTGGAGAGTCTCGTAGGAGTGGGAGAAGGGGGACTTCGATTGTCGATTCCTAAGGGAGTGATTTCCATTCCTCAAAACCTATTGCCCGAAGAAAAGATAGCAAAACGATACGATGTGATTGCGGCAAAAGAAAATCTTAAGATGGCGGAGCTCAATCTGAAAAAGGCTTGGGGCGGACATTTACCTTCCGTAACGTTAAACAACTATTATACGATCCCCGAACATAATACGACGCCGAACAAGGATATAACGATGCAGCTATCGATTAACGTTCCTTTGTTGTCCGCCGGAACGATCACGGCGGGAGTCAAACAAGCGGAATCAGCCGTTAGACAGGCGGAATTACAATTATCGCAAGCAAAACGGATCGCAACGGATGAAATTCGAAAAGCATACGAAAGTTCCCGGAATTCTGCTCGATTATTGTCCTTATATTTAAAAGCTCTTAATTCCGTAGAATCCAATCTGAGTAGTCAAAGAAGGGGTTTTAGTTTCAAAACAGTTTCCCGCCTCGAACTTCTTACATCGGAAATTTCTTTTCTGGATTCTGAAATCGCGTATAGAAAGGTGTTTTATCAACATTCTTTGAATACGATTTGGTATTCCGTTGCAACTGGGGAACTACCAAAATTAAAAAAATTGAAAGAAGAAGATAAGGTTAAGGATTAGTTTTCTTTGTGTGCTTGACATATCTTCGAGATGGTTTTAACTATTGGGCATAGTTGAGAGGTACGAAATCTCATGATTATCAGTAATTATTTTCAGGATAACGAGGATCTTAAACTCGTTTTCGACGAGTTGATCGATTGGGAAAAGATTATTCACGCTTACGAACATGCTTTCGAAGATGCGGAAGAATATAAAAAGACCGGTAATGAAAGATTGGCTTATGCTCCTTCAAATGTGGAGGAGGCTAAAGAATACTATAAATCCGTATTGGAATCTTTAGGTGAAATTATGGGGGAATTTGTGGCTCCCCGAAGTAAGGAAATGGATCAAATCGGGCTCAAGTATGCGAATGGAAAGGTAACGTTTCCGACGGCTCAGGAAGAATGTTACAATACTCTCCGAGACGCAGGACTCATGCCGATTTCGATCAGCAGGAAATACGGCGGAATGGGACTACCTGCAACTGTTCAGTCTTTGATGATGGAAATTGCGGCGAGGGCTGATGCGGCGTTTTGTCTTGCATACGGAAATATAAACATTGTGGAGATTATGGAAAGATACGCTTCTTCCGAAATGTGCGAGAAATGGCTTCCTGAAATTTCCGCAGGAAAATACAGTGCGGCAATGGCGCTTACCGAACCGAACTACGGATCGGATCTCCCGAACGTTCAAACAAGAGCGACTCAAGATACGAATGGAGTCTGGAGAGTGAATGGAGCAAAACGTTTTATCACACACGCCTGCGGTTACATCGATGCACCTTCCGTAATTCTTACGTTGGCGAGAACCGGATCACCTGAAAGCGGCGCGAGAGGATTATCTTTCTTTCTCGTAAAAGGGAACGATGTTCATATCGCCGGAGTAGAACATAAGATGGGGCTTCATTGTTCTCCGACTTGTGAAGTTGTTTTCGATAATTCTCCCGGAGAATTGATTGGAAAAACCGGATACGGTCTTGTGAAGTATTCTATGGGAATGATGAACGCTGCGAGACTTACGATTGCGACTCAATCTTTAGGGATTGCGACTGCCGCTTATTACGAAGGAAAAAAGTACGCTTCGGAAAGAATTCAATTCGGCAAACCGATCGAACAAATTCCTGCGGTCAGAAAAATTTTGGATCGTATGGAAAGAGAAATTTTAGCTACCAGAGTTCTTATCGTTGAAACCGGAAAGGCGATTGATCTTTACCATTGGCCGAAAGAGCACCTTATCAAAGCCGAAGGCAAATCTGAAAGAGATGTGAGTCAGGACGAAACGATTCGTCGTTGGGAAAAACTTGCGGATTTATTCACACCGCTTAGTAAGTATTACGCATCCGAAGGGTGTGTGGCAATTGCATCGGACGCGTTGCAGATTCACGGAGGAAGTGGTTACACCGAAGACTACGACGTAGCTCGAATCTATAGAGATAGTAGAATCACTACGATTTACGAAGGAACAACCCAATTGCAGATCGTGGCTGCGATCGGCGGCGTAGTATCGGGGATGTCTCCAACCGGACAACTCAGACAATACGCGGAGGAGGAACTTTCTAAATTCTCCCCTTCCGAAGATCTCAAAAAAGTTTGGAGCGACCTCAATACGAGTGTAGGACTTTATAAATCGATTCATGACGGAAATGTGAAAGATTCTTTGGCATTTGAGGTGGTGGAAATCGCCGCTCGTTTTCTTTGTGGAATGCTTCTGGAAAGGTCACTCAAGGTATTGAGCGGAAAGGAACTTCAAAAACGAAAAGCGGTCACGCAAGCCTACCATTTGGATAGCGTCGCAACTGCAAGTGCCAATTTGATCAAGTTGGAAAGGGCTTCCAAACAAGCCGTTCTTGCTTAATTCAAGTTAGACGTTTCGGAGGACGGGCGGAAAATCCGTTCTTCGGAAACGATTTGATTTCCGTCGAAAATTTTTCGGTCTTCGTTTTCCATTCAAATCTTTTAAACAGGAAACACAAAGACAATCGCCGTAATTTGTTTGGAGTTGTTTTACGATTTCGGGAGGTAAGTTCACCGAGAAACATTCGCAGGAATTTACCGTTGCCCCGCAATCAAAGATTTTTCCGCAACGCTGACAGGTCTTTTGAACGATTCCGGATTTTAAAGTTTTTGCCTCAGACATACATTCAGAAATTTAAATGGATTCTATAACCAATAAAAGAGATGATATTTGTCAAACAATTTTGCGGTCTCCTGCAAGTCTTGAATGGAAGCTTCTCTAATTTGTATTTTCGATTTTCTGAATAGAACTATTTTTAAAAGTCTTTGCCGTACTTTTATCCACAAGTTAAAAAGAATACTGCGATAAATAATGTGAATTCGATATAAGAAAGTTCAATCGAGTGTTCGCAAATTTTATAGCAAAAATGACTCGCGAGCTGAAACTAAAGTGCTGCTTTCTACGGATCGCAACATAATATCACTTTGGCATTTGTTATGCCGAACTCACGTTGAATAAGGATCCCAGCGCACGTTTTTTCAAGTGTTCCGACAAGAATGAGGCTTTTTACTTGCAAAAAGTATTTCTGATAAAGAAAACCTTCCGAGGTTCCCGTTCTATTCGAAAAATTTTTTAAAACGACAGTGAGCCGAAACGAACGCGCGCAAAATTTCTTATGCGCACATTAGGAAGAATTCTTTTATGCGTTTCTTTGAATGCGAATCGCTCCGATCAAAAGAAGAATGATCGAAGTGAACATTCCTAAGATTCCTGGAAGTCCTACCGGAGGAAAGTTTGCAGGTGCGCCCGCGGCTCCTTTTAACGCGAGTCCGGCAGGTAATAGAAGTCCGCAGACAGCTGCCCAAGAAGCGATCAGTTTTGAACGATTCGAAAGTGCGACCTTATCGATCCAAAGGCCTACGATCATATTGTACATCGCAATCGGCATTTCATGGGAATGCCCTTCTCTCAGATAAAAACGCACGATACTCAGAATGTATTGTCCATCTTTGACAACGTTCGTGTCGAACGTGGCTCCGAGCGCAAATCCTCCCATCGCGGCGAGTAACATTGCAGTGAAGCCCGCTATCACATTGATTTTTCCATAATGGATCATAACTTTTCTCCCAGTTCATTTTTTTATATCAATGCATTGAAGGTAGGTTCATACCTTTTCCGGTTTCGAGATATGTTTTCAAGTTGCTGAGATGTCTAGGCCATCCTTGTGAAACTCCGAAAAAAGTAGTCGTTTTACCGTCAATTTTACCGAATCCGGTCCGGAAGGTTCGAGTTCGTAAGTCATTTTTGCAAATAAAATCAGAAGGATCGTAATAAATAGAGTTGTTGAAAAATTCCATAATTCAGATTAACAAAACTGCTTTAATCGATCGTTTTCATGAAACGGAAACAGATGAAGAATTAATTTTTCAACAACTCTAATGTATAACGGATCGTTTTCGCTTCGACTTTTTGTGCCGCCTTGACTCCGACGAAGGATCGCATGTAGGTTCCAATAAAGAGAGAAATCGAAAACAAGAAACCCACATAACCGATTTGAAACGCACTCGAATACGGAAGTGCTGGTGTTTCGAGTATATAGCCGATACAAACGCTGACCGCCAAAAAAGGAACGACTCCCATGAAAATAAATGCGCCTTTTTTAATATTCAATTTTAATAAATTGAAATGAGGACGAGCCTAAACCGGAAAAAGAAGTGATCGCTTCGACAAAAACTCCGAGTAAGAGCAAAACGCGGCCGGAAAGTATTTTGTCCTCCGTGTTTTTTCCTTTTTATCCAAATATAATTTCAGTAAGAATAGAAGTAAAAGCGCGTTAAATGAACTCAGGTAAAATGCTTCCCGAGCTAAAACCGCATCTCTTCCTATTTTAATTTAAAATGGGCTGGTCAAAACTCTACGGAGAATTTTGTGAGTTTCCGGATGTGTTATCACCTGATAATGGGAAGTCTCGAGCAGACAATTAACCCGGGATTCAGGATCGGATTTTTTTCGATATACCCTGTCGCTTAACAAAGTAAGACTCGGCTTTTCAACGATTCCGTCGCCGATCCATGAGGACCATTTGGATTCTTCTTTTGTTACTAAACTGTATATCTGAGTCGCATTCACTTCGTCCAACTCTTTGAAATACAAATCGTTCACGTACCTCTTGATTTGATCATTTTGGATCCAATCCTCTTCTCGAATAATTCCGTGAGAAAGATCTTTGATTGCATCACTTCTTTGATTTCCGATAAAACCTAGGATATTAATCGGAAGAATCGGTAACGACTCCGCTCCAAGCCCGAGCCAAAAGCCGATTTTTTCGATATATGATCCTCCGTCAGGAGAATTGATCACGAGCGCATGGCGAATCCTGTCTGAAAAGGGTGAATTTTTTTGTTTAGCTTGATACAAGGCGCTTCTGAAAATCAAACCGCCCTGACTGTAAGATATAACGTCTAACGTTCCTCCTTTTATTTCGGGGGAATTCAAAAGCGCCTCGATAAGATTTAACATGAGTTTTGCGTTCGTGGAAAGATGAATCCCTGGATTGAAACGAAGATAGATCGGGTAATAACCGCATTCTTTCATCGTATCGGAAAGAGGGAGTTCCCCTTTTGCGTTCCAAAGTCCTTCGTCGCAAAAAAGTCCGGGAATACAAAGGATCAAACGCGGGAGTTTCGACTTTTTCCAATCCATTAGGATTTCTTGAATTTCCACGTCCTTTCCCTCAAGCCGAAAAGATGCCTGAATATGGGAAGTGGTCACGAGTCCCGCGAAGGATTCTCCTACTATACTGGAAACGGGAATGTTTTCGAAAAAAATTCGTTTAACGACTAGGTCCGCTTTTTCAAGAGCGTCTAACGTTTCATGCATCGCTTTTGCCGTGGAACTTAAAGCCCGTGTCAGTCCTTGTTCCGTTTTTTCACTTGCGTTTTTGAGAGATTCCCCGGATTTGGAAAAAAATTCCGAAAGACTCGTATTCTGAACCAAAGGAATTCCGGAAAGTTGAGACAACTGTTTGGATGACCAATCGAAGGATTGGGTAAGTATCGAACGAACGCTTTCTAAAGTCCCTACCGAAGTATCTTTTGCGAACTGAACTAGAGATTTACTCAAATCCAAACCCGGTTGTGTGGGTTTATAAGGCATGCTGAAACGACTCCTTTTATTGCCTGCGAAGTATAACTCGGAAATCTTTTAGGGTCAACGGATAAAATTCGATTCGTCCGTTTTCGATAGGATCGAAGAGGCTTGATCTTGTGATTCTTTTTGTTTCTATGGTGACATGCGTCTTCTGCTCATTCAACCGCCGGTGCAGGATTTTTACGATACCGATATTCGATTGCAACCGATCGGGCTTTGTTATCTCAAAGGAGCTGTGCAAAAATTTTTGCCAAACATAGAAGTCATCATCCGCGATTTTCATAGAGGGATGGGAGACAAACTTGCTGGAAGAAGAACGGTTCCGATTCCGAGCGAGCTCAAATACTTAAAGGAATACTATCCGGTTCCTGATAAAAGTCCATTCTCCACGTTTTTTGAATACTTTCATTTCGGAGCGCCTTACGAAGATATAGCAAACGAAGTAAAATCTCTGGCCCCCGATCTTGTGGGCATTTCCTCTTTGTTTTCTCCTTATTACAGAGAGGCTTTGAAAACGGCGGAAACCGTAAAAAAAGTATTAGACGTTCCCGTTTTAATGGGAGGCTCTCATGTATCCGCTTGTCCGGAACTCATACTCTCGAATCCGAATGTGGATTTTATCATTCGAGGAGAAGGTGAGAAACCGATCTGCGATTTTTTGACGGAATTTCAAACACGTAAACGTTATGCGATCGTTGATTCTCTCGGATGGAAAGAAAATGGAAGTCTTCGTTTAAATCCGATCGGAGATAATTTTCCGATTCAAGAACTTCCGGCTCCCGACGTATCTTCCTTATCGAAGGAACACTATCTTTTCGAAGGAAAGCCGATGCGTTTTGTTATCACCTCGAGAAGTTGTCCTCATCGTTGCAGTTTTTGTTCAGTTCACACTACCTTCGGAACTAAGTATAGAAGAAATACGGTTGCGAATGTGTTAAGCGAAATCAAAGAATCTTATGAACTTGGTTATCGGGTATTCGATTTTGAGGACGACAATTTGACTTTCTTCCGTCCCGAAATGAAAAAACTCTGTGAAGAATTGATCCAAGCCTTTCCTAAAAAAGACGTTCGATTTGTCGCAATGAACGGAATCTCTTATATCAGTTTGGATAGTGAGCTTCTTCGTTTGATGAGGGATGCGGGATTTACGAATCTGAACCTTGCTTTGGTTAGTTCCGATAAACTCGTCAGAGAAACAACGAAAAGACCGCATACGATCGAAAAATACCTTCAAATCGTTCGGGAGGGTTTCGAACTCGGGTTTCAAATCACTTCGTATCAAATCCTCGGACTTCCGATGGAAACTTTGGAGTCTATGATTCAAACGCTTCGATTTAACGCGGCCCAACCCGTTTTGATGGGCGCCTCGCTTTTTTATCTTACTCCGAATTCTCCGATTGCTTCGGATTTCCCGGAAAGAAGCGAATCCGACATTTTTCTTTCCAGATTAACTTCGATGGCGATTCTTTCCGAACATTTTGAAAGAGAGGATATTTACTCCCTTTTTATCGTTACTCGCATTCTGAATTTTCTGAAAGGTGTTTCCATTTCCGAAGGAAATATAGTTTCCTTAAATGAGGCTTTGAGAATATTAGAAAAATGCGGAATAAGATCCTTGGTCGGAGTGAGGCTTTTCGAAAAGTTACTCGATGAGAAAAAATTATACGCTTCCACAAGCCAGGATTGGATACTTTTGGAAAAATTCCGTTACGAAATTTTTGAAAAAGTTTTTTCCGGCTTAGACGGGATTTGTACCCTTTCCGGCGGAAAAATCGATCTGCAAGATTTAAATCAGTTTTTGCCTTTGTATAATACGAATTCCGAACTGAGTCCGAGTTCGTATTAAAACGGAGAGATTCAATTTGTTACTGATTGTTTTTCCTTTTTCGGAGCGTGTTATCAGGAATTTGTAAAACTGTTCAGAATCCGGTTTTAAAAAGAAATATAGCGTTGTTTTGGTTCGAATATTAATGAGTTAGTGGATCGGATCTCACTGGTATGATATGGAAAAAGGTTTCTGATTTTTGGAAACTAGGATAGAATTTTACTTAGGAAGAACCCGATCTTTAAACCGAAGCGGTTGACTTTGAGGCAAGTCAAGGTAAACCCGAAATTATAGAATGATGTAAACTAACTCATGAATTCACAATGGAAAACTCGAAACAAACCCTACAAAGTTTTTTCGGAAAAGGAAAAAACGAGAAAAATCATTCAGTGGATTCGATTTTGGGATGATCGAATTCGGAATCGATTTCCATACTTATCAAAATATCAGGATCAAATCGGCTTCGGTATCATGATCGGTTCCGCATCCGGTATGATTCTTTTCGCTGTACTTTATATAACGAATCTAATTCCTTTTTGGTTTTGTATTGTACTCAACACGATTTTTGCATCTTTTTTGCACGAGATAGAACACGATCTCATTCATAATCTTTACTACAAGGGAAGAGTAAAAGTTCAGAATTTTATGCTCTGGGTGGTTTGGCTTTTTAGAGCCAACACGGTTAATCCTTGGTTTCGAAGAGAAATTCACCTTCTACATCATAAACTGTCTGGAAATAAAGAGGACGTGGAAGAAAGGATGATCGGTAATGGAGTACCTTTCGGTTTAAAAAGAGTTTTAATCATGATTGACGGAAACTTGGCATTGATTTTACAGGGAAGGAAAGTTGCGAAAGACGCGTATCTTCAGCTTAGAAAAATCAAGGTGCCGAGAACCGTAGGACTGTATCGGGAAATTTTCTTTCTACTCTGGTATTCTTTTTTATCTATAAACGCATTCTATATTTTGAATGTGGTATTCGGAAATCCGATTTCGGAGCCTTCGTTTTTGGAAACGAACAGATCGATTTTGAACTCGGCCGCCGTCGTTTATCTGATCCCGAATTGGATTCGTCAAACTTCGCTCCAAGTCGTTTCTTCAAATATGCACTACTACGGAAACGTTCCGAATGTTTATCACCAAACCCAAGTTTTAAATTCTTGGCTGGTTTTTCCGTTCCATCTTTTTTGCTTTAATTTTGGAGCGACTCATGGAATCCATCACTTTGTCGTAAATCAACCGTTTTATCTTAGACAATGGGTCGCATTTTACGTCCTTTCCGCGATGAAACGTTATGGAATTCGGTTCAACGATTTTCGGAGTATGTGGAAATTAAATTCTGAATCTTTTTTGGAAGAAAACAAAATCGATTTTTCCAAAATGACAAATTTTCCGGTTTCCAACTCGAAATGATCGATGTTATTCATCGATGTTTGTGCCATCTCTGATTGCGGAAGTTTTGCAGAGCATTATATAATTTTTTTATGAGACTATTATAATCTTTATAATATCTTTGAGACAAGCTATAGTGACCCGACGATTATGATGCGGTATTTCTTAGGATTTTAAGACAAACTCCGAATTACTGATCCCATATTAAGTAGTACTTCAATTTCCGTTTATTACTCGAACGTATGAAAATGGTACCAAAAATGAATAGGCGATTTTGCAAAGATATTGAAATCCTCATAAATCGCTCGTCTTAGCTACGTTAAGAGTCTTCGAATAACTCAACCTCGCTCTTTATGAATCGCTCGATAGTTTATGGTTTGCAGAAAGATTTTTATTAGAATTATTGAAAAATTAATTCTCCATCCGTTTCTGTTTCATGAAAACGGTTGATCAAAGCAGCTTCGGTAATCTGAACTTTTTCAAAAACTTTATTAAAGTTGTTGAAAAATTAATTCTTCATCTGTTTCCGTTTCATGAAAACGGTCGATTAAAGCAGTTTTGTTAATCTGAATTATGGAATTTTTCAAAAACTTTATTGTTTCCAATGAGAGATTTTTACATGATCGGACCAGAAATCCAAGGTCTTTTTGAAAAGTGGCAAATCTAAAGGTTTGGTTAGGTAGTCGTTCATACCTTTAGAAATATACACTTCCTTGTTACTTTCGATTACGTCTGCGGTTAGGGCGATGATAATTGGAAATTCCGTGTTTTGTTTTTGTGAACGAATCCATTTTGTAGCTTCAATTCCGTCCACCTCGGGCATATGAATATCCATAAGGATCATATCGAAAAAATCCAACTGCATTTTTTCGATCACTTCTCTGCCGTTATGAACGACAACCGGATCGTAACCTAATTTTTTAAGCGCTCTTTCGATTAAAAGGCAATTGGTTTCGTTGTCCTCTGCTACTAAAATTTTCATACTTTTAGAAGTCGCATTTGAATAAGCGCTTTCCAAGTCCTTTGTTTTTTCTGCTTCCAAAATCTTTTCGATTTCCGATTCGGAAGGTATATCATAAGTAATTGTGAACGTAAATTTGGAACCATAACTTTCTTTACTCTCCAGGTTCAAAGTTCCACCTTGGAGTTCCACAAGTTGTTTCGTGATACTGAGACCCAAACCGGAACCTCCGAATTTTCTCGCAGTGGATGTGTCGCTTTGCGAAAATGCGTCGAATACTTGTTTTTGTTTTTCCAAAGGAATACCGATACCGGAATCTGAAACCGTGAACTTTATCGAAATCTTGTCTTTCGAAATATTTTTTTGAGACACGTTAAGAACTACTTCTCCGTGATTGGTGAATTTAATTCCGTTGCCAGTAAGGTTCCATAAAATTTGTCGAAGTCTGAGTTGATCTCCATAGACATATTCTTGAATTTCAGATTTATCTTCCAGGCGAAGACCTATTCGTTTTTGTTTTGCAAGAGGATACAAAAGATCGTGTATCTCGTCCAAAACGGAATGAATCGAAAACACTTCCTTATCCAGGGAAATTTTTCCGGCTTCGATTTTGGAAAAGTCGAGAATATCGTTGATAATTTGTAACAATGATTTGGCGGAAATGGAAAGAATTTGAATGTATTCCTTCTGTTCGTCGTTGAGTTTTGTAGTTCCTAAAAGCTGAACCATTCCCAATACTCCGTTCATAGGAGTCCTGATCTCGTGACTCATATTTGCAAGAAAACTACTTTTTACTTTGGAGGCCTTTTCCGCGATTTCTTTCGCTTGAATCAATTCCCATTCGGTTTCTCTTCTTTGTTGGATTTCTTTTTTGAGAAGGATAATGTTCTTATGAATCTCGGATTGTAAACCTTCCTTTAGTTTGAATTCCAATTCCTTAATTCTTTGAACGAGCATGACGGAAAAAAGAATGGACTGGGAAACGAAGGCCAACTTTAAGAGATGAAGAGAAAAATAATTGATCGAAATCGTGCCCGTGGTGCTTAAATTTGCAAGAACTCCGGCGATGGGAAATACCATATGGATCAATAGAAAATTTTTCGCGGGCTTAAAACCGTCCCTGATTTTCACGATACAAAAATATACGATGATTAAGTTGTTAATCAGTCCCAGATAATATGAAAACTGATTCAATTGGATCGGATAAAAAATTGAAAGCGGAATCAAAATAAGATTGGAGACGACGTAGATGGCCGTTATAATTTCGGCCCCCTTATCCTTTTTTTCCGGGTACAAAAATTCCAGAGAAAATAAAAACAAGAACAAGGTGGAAGTATAAATAAGAACTAAAGTGAGAGGGAGATAATGTCGTCCGTGTGTCGGTTTAAATAGAGGTAAGGTCAAGCCGTCCCAAGACGTAAGATAGACTGTGGAAAATAAAATCATAATAAAATAATATAGGTAGGATCTTGCTCTGAAGGAGAAATACAGGGATAGATTGTATAAACCCATCGCAATTCCGAATCCGAGGGTTAGGCCGACTGCGATTGAACGAAATTGTTCCGTAAAATTGTATTTTTTTTCCGATTCCAACACAAAAGGAATACGAAGAGGAGTGCCGCTTTTAATCGCACAAACGATCTGAATTTCTTCTCCAGGGCGAAGATAAAAATCGAGAACGGGAAAGTTTGCCTCGTAGGCGCGATTTGCCCCTGCAAGAATTTCATAAATCCGATCCTTATGTCCGTATCGATAATGGATGTCCACTTTTTCGAGATAAGGATTGTAGATTTCGAACTTTCCATGGTAATCGTTTGAAGTATCGTTCTTTAAGGGAATGTAAAACCAAGCGGTATCTTCAGTAAAACCTAATGAGAACATTTCTGCCGGAATGTTTCGAAATGAGAGGGAAGTATCTTTTGCGAAAATTCTTTCCCGAAAATTTTTGTCTTTGGAGTCGGTGAAGTAATGGATGAAAGAACGAAAGGGAGAGTTATTTTGGAGCCCGGAAATTTTTCCGGGAAGCAAAGGCAAAGATTCGCCGAACAAAGGAACTGCGAAACTAAGCGAGAAATAGATCGTTAAGAATAATCGAATCATAAAAATGAATAACTCGGATATTTTGATTAGTTTATAACATTTACTTCAAGAATGAAAAGGTTTTTTTCGATCTCGTTTTTTTAGGGAGCATCAAGGATGAGGGGATTGATTTTTTATCCCTCCGGAGTCTATTGTAGACAAAGAAGGTTCTTTTTGGATTTACGGAAACCCTTTGAAAAACAAGAAAAATCTAATAGAGGAAACTATTTTCCTTTGTCTTTCAATCGTTTGCGTAATGCTTTGGACAGTTGTTTGTCTTTTTGTTTCTTTTTCCTTGTTTCTCGGGGATCGATTGAAACTTTATAGGCCAGTAATTCTTTGGTTAACTTTAAGTAAGAAGAATATCGTATTTCATCGATTTTACCGGCTTCTAAAGCGGCCGCGACTCCACAATCCGGCTCTCCGCAATGCGAACAATCTTTAAAACGGCACTCTTGTGAGGCGATTGCAATTTCGGGAAAGATTTCTTCCATATCCTCTTCGCCACTTGCTGAAAAAAGACCAACTTCTCTAATTCCGGGATTATCCATGAGAATTCCGCCTGAGGGGAGAAGAAATAATTCTCTGTGAGTTGTGGTATGTTTTCCGGTTCCATCCGAGGATTTGACTTTGTTCGTTTTTTGAATTTGAACGCCTAATAGTGAATTGATGATCGTGGATTTACCCGCACCCGAGGATCCTAAAAACGCGATCGTCTTCCCGGGTTTTATAAAGCGGAGAAGTTTCGGGATATTTGTCGGGTCCAACGCGGAAATCATTTCGACCGGAATTTCTCCGGCGATCGTTTTAATTTCTGAAAATCTTCGTTCAGATCGTTCGCAAAGGTCTTTTTTATTCAAAATGATCGCCGTTTCCGCGCCACTAATCTTAGCCAAGAATAAATAACGTTCTATCCTTCTCGGACTATAGTCTCCGTCTAAACCCATGATCACGAGCAAAAGGTCGATGTTCGAAGCGATTACTTGAAAGTTATTTCGTTTTCCGGGATTTTTTCTTCTTAAAAACGTTTTTCGAGGAAGGATTTTTTCTACGATACAAAGATCTTCTCCATTGATTTCTCGAACCAAAACCCAATCTCCTGTCGTGATAAATTCTCCCGAGGACGTCAAAGCTCCCGAGGGGATTCCTTTTCGTTCTCCGAATTCCGTTAGAATTTTTGAATATTCTCTGTAGACGGATACAACCCGTCCAGGCTTTAAATGTTCGATGGGTTCTGTAAGAAACGCTTCCGGTTTCCATCCATAAGAGGTGAGAATTGAATTTAATTGTGACATACGATTCCTTCCGATTTCAAATCAAGATACGGACGTCCCAATTTTTAGAATAGAATCAAACGATCATATGCGTAATTTTGATTCAAACCTGACTAACTTAAAGTCCGAAGTTAACTAAAGAACGGACAAAATATCCGGGGAAGTCCATCTTGTATCGTTATTTTTCTTGCAATATTTTACTTTTTTGAAAATGTTCTGCCAATTTAACCCAGGCAAAAACATTGATTCAGAAAATTTCTCAACCCATCGAAAAAATAAAAAGTCAATACGAAGCAGTTGTGATCGGATCCGGTTACGGCGGTGGAATCGCGGCATCTCGACTTTCCAGAGCCGGAATCGAAGTCTGTCTTTTGGAAAGAGGCAGGGAAATTAGGCCCGGAGAATTTCCGAATAAGGAAATCTCGGCTTTTGAAGAAGTTCAAGCCAACTATGAAGACAAACATATCGGTTCTAAAAGCGGCTTATTCGACTTCCATTTTAACAAAGACATCAACGTTTTAGTTGGTTGCGGTTTGGGGGGCACTTCTCTTATCAATGCAAACGTAAGTTTAAGGGCGGTTCCCGAAGTGTTTCAAGACCCGACTTGGCCGCAAATCATCCGCAGAGAAGCAAGTCAGCACGGAATGGATCCTTATTATTCCCGCGCGGAAGAAATGTTAAGACCGAATATTCTTCCGAACGAATATAGAAGTCTTGCAAAGTACGAAGCTCTTAAAACTTCCGCTTCTTTTTTAAAAAAGGAATTCTATCCGACCCCGATTAACGTGACATTCGAATCCAAAATCAATCATGTCGGAGTCAACCAAGAGGCTTGTACAAACTGCGGAGATTGTGTCACGGGTTGTAACGTTTCTTCCAAAAACACGACTCTGATGAATTATCTTCCGGACGCGGTTAACTTTGGAGCACAGATTTTTACGGAAATAAAAGTAACTTATATCGAAAAAAAAGAAGATTCTTGGCTGGTTCATTTTATTCCGCTTGGAGTGGACCGGGAAAAATTCAGCAAGGACGAATTGTTCATCCGTGCTAAAACGGTCGTTCTTGCCGCAGGTTCTTTAGGTTCTACGGAGATTTTGCTTCGTTCCAAAGAAAAAGGATTAAGCGTTTCTGATGCAGTCGGAGTTCGGTTCAGCGGGAACGGAGATATGTTAGGTTTTTCTTATAATGGAAATACCAAAATCAACGGAATCGGCTTTGGAAAGAAAAAAACGAATGGAAACGCAAATGTGGGCCCTTGTATCACCGGGGTAATTGATACTCGTAAAGGTGTTCCTTTGAACGAAGGAATGATCATCGAAGAAGGTTCCATTCCGGGCGCGATCGCCGGTCAATTACCCGCAATTTTTGCGCTGGGTTCTAAATTCACCGGGATCAAAACCAAAAAGGGATTCTTTCAATGGGTTGTTGAGAAAATTAGAATTTTCTTAAGTTTTATTCTAGGGCCGTATAGAGGTGCGGTTCGAAATACTCAGACTTATCTCGTTATGGCTCACGACGGAAACGATGGGAAGATGTTTCTACAAAACGATCGTTTGAGAATTTCCTGGCCAAACGTGGGAAAAAAACCGATTTTTGAAAAAATCAGCACCGTTTTGAAGGAAGCTACGATTCCTCTTCAAGGAACATATATTAAGAATCCTGTATGGAACCGTCTCACTGATCAGGACTTGATTTCGGTGCACCCTCTCGGAGGATGCCCGATGGGAGAGGATGCTTCTTTTTCCGTAGTGAATGAAAACTGTCAGGTCTATTCCGGCAAAAGCGGGATCGAAGCCCATGACGGATTGTATATCATGGATGGCTCCGTGATTCCTCGATCTTTGGGAGTTAATCCTCTGCTTACGATTTGCGCGATTTCGGAAAGAGCGTGCGAGAAACTCACGGCTCAAAAGGGGCTTAAGATCAATTACGACCTTCCCTCTTATCCTAAAAACGGAGGTGTTTCGCACTTAGGAATCGAGTTCACGGAATGTATGAAGGGTTTTTTTTCCACCCAATCTAAAGAAGACACGGAACGAGGTTATCAGATCGGAAAGGACGAGGGTTCTTCCATCGAATTTCTGCTTACGATCCGAAGCGAGAATTTGGAAGAGATGGTTGGCAATCCGGATCATAAAGCTACGTTATTCGGAACCGTAAAAGCGCCTTTTATTTCCAAAGATGTAATCACAGTCACAGGAGGAGAATTTTTACTATTCATTTCCAAAGAGGACCGGGTTGAGACCAGAAACATGGTCTATCGTATGATTCTCAACACGGAAGAAGGTAAGAAATATCTTTTTGCGGGAGTTAAGTTGATTCAGGACGACGGACTTACGAACATCTGGAGGGATACGAGCACCCTTTACACGACTATTTATGACGGTGAAACCGAAAGTTCTCCCGTATTTGGAAAAGGAATTCTACATATACTTCCGGAAGATTTTGCAAAACAGATGACGACGATGAAGGTCATCAATTCGAAATCAATTATAGACGAAGTTAAAGGATTGGCGAAGTTCGGTTCTTTTTTTGCAGGTGTGTTATACGACGTTTACGGAGGAGTCGCGAGTTCGATTGTTCCTTGGGACAAGGACGCAAGGCCAAGAACGAAAAGATCTCTTCGAGTCTCTTCTCCTGAAGTTCATTTTTTCAAAGCCTCGGATGGAATGGACTTAAGACTTTTAAGATATAGGGGTGGTAACAAAGGGCCGGTTCTTTTATCACCGGGTCTCGGGGTTTCCAGCTTGATTTTCAGCATCGATACGATCGATACCAATCTTTTGGAATATCTTTTTGAAAATCGATACGACGTTTGGCTTTTCGATTATAGAACCTCGATCGCTCTTCCTTCGGCTCCTCTACCTAACACCGGAGATGCGATCGCAACGAAAGATTACCCCGCCGCAGTAAATAAGATTCGAGAGCTGACCAAAGTAGATAAAATCCAAGTAGTTGCTCATTGTTTCGGTGCAACTACGTTTACGATGGCGTTGCTTGCGGGTCTGGAAGGAGTTCGTTCCGTGGTCCTTTCTCAAATTTCAGCGGATGTAGAAGTTCCTACTTCTATGGATATCAAGGTCGGACTTCATACAGCGGAAATTTTGGATACGCTTGGAATCGAAGATATGACGGCGTATACGAGCGATAAAGACGGATGGTTGGATAAATTTTTCAATAGTGTTTTGGCGCTACAGCCGCAGTCTCTTTTCTCTCACGATGTAAATCCGGTCAGTAGAAGAATTTCTTTTCTTTATGGAAGTCTTTATAGATTAGAAAATTTGAATGAAGAAACTTATCGATACGGTTTGGGAGAGATGTTCGGAGTGTCCAACATAAAAGCGTTTGAACATTTGTCCAAAATGATCCGTGCACACAAGGTGGTGAACTCGGAAGGAAAAGATGTGTATGTTCCGAATTGGGATCGACTGAATCTGCCGATCACCTTCATTCATGGAGCAGAGAATCGTTGTTATCTTCCGGAGAGTACGGAGTTGACCTACAAAAAACTGATCGATCGATTCGATCCGAATCAATATAAACGTCATGTGATTCCCGATTACGGACATATCGATTGTATATTCGGCAAAGGCGCTCACAAGGACGTGTATCCTTTGATTCTTCAGTCCTTAAATTTGTATTGAAGAGTTTTAATTTTATAAGTTACTAATATAATTTCGCGGAAAAAAGTATGTCAAGAGACAATATATACTACGATGCAGTCGTAATCGGCTCCGGCTTCGGAGGTTCTATCAGTGCCTTAAGACTTTCCGAAAAAGGTCAAAAGGTTCTCGTTTTAGAAAGGGGAAAAAAATACTCTCCGGGGGATTTTCCGCGGGATGTGCGCCAAACTGATAATCTCCTCTGGCGTTATCCTAAAAAAAGAAAATCCTTGGGACTCTATGAACTTAATTTTTTCAGCGGGCTTGGAACCGTAACGGCTTCCGGTTTGGGAGGGGGCTCGCTGATTTATGCCAACGTTCATATTCGTCCTGACCATAAAGTATTTGAAGATCCTCGCTGGCCCGCTCCGTTTAATCGAAGTTATCTGGATCCTTATTATGATAAAGTCGCGACCAAGTTCGACGTAAAACCGGTTCCACCGGAGTGGGATCTTCCGAAAAGGAATAAATTTCGAGCCGCCGCGGAATTGAATCAGCACACTTATTTCGATCCGGATGAGGCAGCTAGCTGGCTAAAACCTTCCAGACCGGGGCAATCCATATGTCTACGTTGTGCGGAATGTGAGTTCGGATGTAATCACGGAGCTAAAAACACATTAGATTTTAATTATATTTCTGACGCTCAAAAAAACGGGGCCGTGTTTCAAATCAATTCTCTGGTATCTCATATCGCTCCCGACCCGAAAAACGGCTATGTGGTTTACTACGAAAATACGGAAACCGGAGAAAAACAATCCGTACATTCCAAAAGAGTTGTTCTTTCTGCGGGAACGTTGGGAACGAATCGAATTCTTTTCAACAGTCGGGACAAATACAAAACCTTACCGAATCTTAGTAAACAACTTGGAAAAGGATATTCCGGGAACGGGGATTTTCTGGGAGGGATCGAATCTAGTAAGACCGAACTTAAACCTTGGGATGGGCCGGATGTTACGACAGTAATCAATTATTTTCCGAAAGGATTTCAATTTACGATGGCGGCGCCCACATTCAACCAACCCGTGATGACGGTACTCGCTTCATTAGGAATTTCTAAACCGAATTGGTTGTTAAGAATGATCGGTCCTCTTTTTTGGAAAAGTTTGGAGTGGATTCTTCCCCTCGTATTCAAAAAGGGACTGCTTTCAAAACCGTTGTCCCCGGGACTTCCGGGGGCGGGTGATCCTACTTATATGACCAACTTATTTGCGATTGGAAGGGATAACGCGAACGGAAAAATCGTTCGTCGAGGTAAGAATATAGATGTCAAGTGGAAGTATTCCAAAGAAAATAAAACCCTTATCCAAAATATGACCACTTCTATGCAACAAGTTGGAGACGCATACGGAGGACAATTCGGACCGTTGGCGACCTTTTTATTGTTTAATCGGATCATTTCAGTACATTCTCTTGGGGGTTGTATTCTAGCTTCTAATCCGGATAAAGGGGTCGTATCTGAAACTGGAGAAGTATTCGGTTATAAAAATTTATTCATCGCCGATGGATCGACAATCCCATCTTCGATCGGATTTCACCCGGTGATGACGATTTCTGCGGTGGCCGAACATACGGCAGCTTCGATTTGTGCCGGACTGTGACCCGATGCGGAGGGCCTTGTATTCGAAATAAACTCCATATTTTTTGAATACAATAATAAAATAATGTGATTTGGGAATGTACTTGAAGGATTTGAGGAAAAATAAATCGTTTCTTATACGGTAAATTCCGGAATATAAAAAGGATTCAAAATGCAACAAAATCAACTGTATGTCGATCTCGGTATGTCTGAAAGTCAGTATAGCCAAGAAGTTATAGAAGGACAACAGGTTTATACTCCTAGTTTTCTAAGGCTTTACGACCTCTTCGTTTTACATATCATCAGTAGATGGTTTTGGCGTTGTGTTCCGCAAAATATGATTGATTTATACAGTCGAAATCTAAGCGGCAACCATCTGGATATAGGGGTGGGAACGGGTTATCTTCTGCAAAAGGCGAAATTTCCGATAGAAAAACCCATCATTTCGGTAATGGATTTAAATCCAAATACTCTGATAGAATCTAGAAGAAGGCTTTCTAAAATAGCGGGGCAGTTCAACGCTTATAGGGCCAATATATTGGAACCGATCCATACGAAGGAAAAATTCGATTCGATCGGATTGAATTTCTTGTTTCACTGTGTTCCCGGGCCCATTCGAAAAAAAGCCTCAATCGCATTCGAGAATCTTTTAAAAATCCGCAAACCGGACGGGGTCATCTTCGGATCCACCGGCTTACACGATTTAGGTCAGACTCATTTCTTATCCAAAATCGGAATGAAAAAATTAAATCGAAAAGGAGTTTTTCATAATACCGAAGACACTCTTCCCGATTTGGAAGCGGCTCTCAAGGAGAATTTCAAAGAGTATGAACTCTACGTGATTGGTGCGATTGCGTTTTTTATCGGTAAAAAAGCTAAGTAGCTAACGTGAGTTTTGCGTAAGAAAATCAAAGTCGTCCCAAGAGTTCGGGAGTTCTCACGAAATCAGAGCCACTGTTTATTAATTACTGTATGATGATTTTCGTTGCAAAGAAAATCGTTTCAAATGCAAAAAGAACGTAATGTGAAGTAATCTGTGGAAGCTACTGCACTTCAAGCGATCAATGATATTCAATTGTAGTGTTGTCTTGACCTTGAAACGTGGTTTTCCACGTTTTGTTTTACAGAAAAATAAACATATGAAGGGAATTGCTTACGTCAAATTTGCATTTGGTAAGAATGGGCGTTTTGCGAAATTCATTTTGCGCCGATGTTAGACCGTATGGAAACTTTTAAGTACGGCGGGCGCTTTATAGATGGTTTATCTTTCGATAGCGAAAGGCTGTCTTAAGTAGTTTTTATAATGAAAATATAATTATATATTATGTTTTGAATTTATCTCTAAAAAAATATAGAATTTTTCCTGAAGTCTTAAAAGAAATCAGCATAATCATTTTATAAGTTCGTAATAGAGCGTGGAAATTCTCGTTTTTGTAGAAGTTTTGACATCTGAGGTTTTGGAATAAGAACCCGTCTCAAAACCTTAGGAATGAAAGAACTATTACAATTTTAAACGAAGGGAGAAAACCGCCAATGCGACGGTTTCTGTGGAAACTCCCACGTTTTTTAAAAACTTGCCGGATCGTTTAGAGATATTTTTCTTCAGGTTTTGAGACCGGCTCTAAATTAGAGTTGTTGAGAAATTCCATAATTCAAAGTAATGGAACTGCTTTAATCGACCGTTTCCATGAGATAGAAACGGATGAAGGATTGATTTTTCAACAGTTCTAATTTTAATTCCAGATGCCGAACCTTATAACGGTTCCGATGGACAAACCGAATATTTTAATAATTTAATGTTTTTATTTTTGAAAAATCGAGGAATGGAAAATATTTTCAAAATGTGTCGCTTGAGTAGTGTTCTGAATTTGTCCTTCTTGAAATACTTTTCATAAAATATTGTCTTTTTCAATTTGTGCATAGTAATATCGAAAGCAATTTGTAAATAGAGGGTGTTTGATGAAATTAAAGCGAAAGTTTTTTCAAAATATGTATAAGAAGCTGAATGAATTTAAAAATGGAAGATTTTTTATAAGAACCTGTCCAGCCCCAGTTTTTTCTTACGGAAGAGACTGGGGCTGGACAGGTTCTTGCAACTTGGTCTTTCTGACAAAGCGGAAAAACTTAGCGCGTTCGCTTCCTAAGGTTGCTCCGCGGGTTTTGGGACGCGCTGTAAGTTATTTCCTTTTCTTGTTTTTTTTAAACTGTATTCCCGATGAGCGACCGACTTATAACAGTTTGTTAACTTCTTTCTTCTTCACTCTGAAAGATCAAAACATAGAATTTACAAATACCAGTTCAACGAGAATATCCGATTCTGACGAAGATTTAAATGTTCTCAGCTACAATCTTTTCTTATATTCGAAAGAAGACGCATATTTCGGATATTGGGAAGAGGAAGAAAGGGCGGAACTTCTTGCAAAATCAAAATTTATGAAAAATCAGGACGTTATCGTGCTTGAAGAAGCGTTCGATACGAATGCACGAAATATACTCCTAAACAATCTTGCTTTGGAATATCCTGATCAAACCGACGTAATCGGAAGAACCCGAGACGGTTGGAACCAAACTCTTGGAGATTTTAGACAAAACGTCAACAACGGAGGAGTTGTCGTTTTAAGCAAATGGCCTATTCAAGAAAAAATACAATATATCTTCAAGAATCATGGATGTGGTAATGACGCACTCTATGATAAAGGATTTGCTTACGTAAAAATTAAAAAAAAAGATCGAATAATTCATATCCTAGGAGTGGATACTCAATCGCAGGATTCTGCATGTTCCGATTTGGGAGTAGGCGCAAGAACCGATCAGATTGCTGAAATCAGAAAATTTATCGGTTCGAAACAAATACCGAAGAAGGAGACCGTGTTGATCGTAGGAAGTTTGAATGTGGATAAGAATGATAAATCTTATTATCAAAAAATGCTTACTATACTAGAAGCAAATGAGCCAAGTTATGCTGGAATTCCTTTTACATGGGACCCTAAGAAGAACAAAATCGCCGCTTATAATAATAGCTATTATTCCTGGAACTGGACCCCGAACTACGGGGAATATATACTTGTTTCCAAAGACCATTTTCAATTCCCGGTTTGGCAAAATTTAGCGTATGATCCTATTTCGTCGACTACTTGGAAAAGAGCGGATGGATATACAAGTTACGAATTTTCCGATCATTTTCCAGTTTACGGTTTTGTTTATGCTGATCCTTCTACTCCTACAAAGTCCGGCCACAGGAGAAAATACGATCAAGTTTCCTTAATAGCCAAGTATACGGGAAAGGCGGTTCAAACGGATCATAATAGGCCGGATGGATGGTTGAAAGCGGATGGACCTGTGGAAGAAAAAGGAACGGAATTTACAAAGTTCAATTTATTGCAAGAATACGATCCGGATTCGGATACCTTTTGTATGTTAAGCGGACGTGTTAGAATCGAGTCCTCTCAGTATTTAAATTATTTTTGGACTTGGTGGCTTCAAGGGGGAGGCGGTAACTATGCCTACTATCCCAACTTCAATAATGGTTCTAAACTACTTGAAATGATAGTAACGAATCAGGGATGTTTGGATGATGGCGATTCGGTCGTATTCAAAGATTTTGATACTTACGGGAAATATTATTATTTTCTTGTGGTTTGGGACAGAGGAAGTTGGAAAGACTATATCTATCTTTGGTATGAAAATGCCCAACCTAATTCATTCTTTAACGTTAAACTAAATACCTCACCTGAAAGAGATTGGAGTAAAGATCTAATTTATCGTAAACTTGGAGGCTGGCCCTTTTCACTGTAACTGATTTGTGGATGTAGTAGGTCATTTCAAATAAGATCTTATGACCCACTACATCTTTACAACGCGTCCCAAAACTTGCGGAAGCGATCCTCAGAGCGGCGCTTTAGTTTTCTACTTTATCAGAAAAATCAAGCTGATAACTAAAGTGTTTCGCTTCTATTGGCGCTCGACGGATTCTTATATAATCGTCTTTTGAATTTGGAACTTGCCGCAAAAGCATCTAATGCAGAAGTTTAAAAACGAAAAAGACGTTTAAAAGCTCATAAATTATCTCATAATCCGTGGAAACTACTACCTATTGTTGCGAACGAATGATTGAAGCAGATTTACTTTAAGGTTTTGGAACGGATTTTGAAGCGAAAATTCAAACGATCGAATTTTCTTCCAAACGTTTTAAATCCGCCTTAGCTTCGAGTTGTTGTAGAATTCCTTTTGCGACCGAAATACGATTTTTATCTTCCAGAAGCAGCCCGGCCTCATACAATGCAGTCGCGTATTCCCATTGATTCAATGTGTTGGACAAAAAGGATTCAGCTTTTTTAAAGATGGCTTCCGCACTTTTTCGATTTCCTCCGTGTAACTTCAACTTTCCTTTAAGCATCAAAGCAGGGCCGTAAAGATAAGGAAGATATTTCCCGAGTTTTAAACTGTGTTTTAAACCGTAATTGATGATTTTATCCAAACTTTTATCGCCTAGTTCTCTTTTTGCGTAAAGAGCGGCTTCCGCGAGATAAACGTTTCCGATTTGAAGTTGAGGGAATTTCACTTCGCATTTTAAAAATCCCGCATAACTTCTTCTAGACCAGTATGCGGCTTTTTCAGGCCAACCTTCGAGCATTGTGAGTTTCAACAATTTATTGATAGTGGAAAGTTCGTTCATTACGTCGTTTTCTAAAGCCGCTCTTTCGGCTTCGATTAACAATTTTTTTTCTAATTCGAGAGGTTCCATTTCACCGAGAAGATATCCGAGGTATGGAGACCAGATTCGGGTCCACCGGAGTTGTAACTGAGCGCCTAAATCGCTCGCGAGTTCCCCGATATCGTCGAAATATTTTTTTGCGGTTCTAAAATCGGATTGAAGATAATAAAGAAAACCGCCCGAAGAAAGTGCCGAAAGCAGATCCCATTTTTCACCAACTTGGCGGTAGATCGAAATCGAATCGTGAAGAAAAGGAAGTCCTAAATCCGAACGGTTGATCATCATGTAATAAGCGCTTTGTACTAAAATGCTGATCGCTTTTGCGTAAGGATCTCCCGTTTTTTCGGCGAGTTCTCTTCCTCTGGTTAGAAAATGTTTTGAGGGTCCGAAAAGATTCATTCCGACAAAAACCTGACCGAGCGCGCATTCCGCAAGAGATTGGCGTACCGGGTCTTCGAATCTTTGTGTCGCGTTGTATTGCGTAAACACCGACCAACCGAATTTTTTAACGTCTTTCATGATGTATAATTTGGCTAAAGTAGTCAAAATGATACATCTAAGTTTCAATCGTTCTGCATTGTACGAAGACGTATAAGAAGAGCCGAATATGGAAAAGCGAAGAACAAAAGAAAGTTGTAATACGATTTTGAATATCGTATCCGGTCTGCTGCCCGGTGGACGAATGCCCGTAATACGAAGGGCTTTTTCCAAGGTTTCCATCGCACGGGAAATATCGTCCTGTTCTTGATAGACCTGACCCAATCCCGTATAAGAACGAATCAAATTGAGCGTGGATTTGTTTTCCAAACATTCCTTGAAAAGAACTTCTGCGATCGAATACTCTCCAAGTAGACGGTGGGCATGTGCGAGCTCCTGTTTGATTTCGTAATAGACTTCTCCTTTTGTCGTTTCAAACTGAGAGATCATCTCCAATGCCTTATTGTAGTGATAGATCGCGTCCCTGTTCGCGTATTTACTTCTGGCTTTACGAGCGGCCATCAAAGAATACTTATACGCCTTTTCAAAGTCCGAACATTGCTGATAGTGAAACGCAAGAATATCCGCCATCTCTGTCACGTTGTCCTCGTTTTCTTGTTCGATAAACGATGCGATTTTCTTGTGGAGGTCTTCTCTTGTGGAGTGTAAAAGGGTGTTGTAGACAATATCCCGAATCACGATATGTTTGAAGATATATGTAAGAGGATCCGTAACCTCAAGAGGGGTTAGATCCAAACCTTCCAAACTTTGCAGGATATTCTGGATCTCGGAGCGAAATTCGACCGGCAATAGATGATTGAGGGTATCTACGTTGATTAAGCGACCGATTACGGAAGCCGTTTTCAAAACGATTTTTTCGCTTTCTTGAAGACGATCCACGCGAGCGAGCAGAACGTCGTTTAACGTATTAGGAATCTGGATATCTCGGCTTTTGTCGGATGGGGAAAACGTTCCGTTTTCCAGTTTTTTGAGAGTTCCTTCTTCGATTAAGTTATGCACGATGGATTCGAGAAAAAACGGATTTCCGCCGGATCTGTTAAGAATTTGATCTAAAAATTCTTCTTGGCTTGTGTCCAATTTAAATTTGTGAATGAGAAAATCCCTTGCTTCTTCCGGTTTGAATTCTTTCAAACGAATGAGTTCTTCGTTCGGAGAAACGAAGTCTTCTGCAAACTGTCCTTCCGGTCTAGATACGAGAATGAGCATTACTTTCATCGTAGACAATCGGAACGCGAGTTTTTCCAAAAGGCGGCTAGAAAGTTCGTCGATCCAATGAACGTCTTCGAAGACCAACGCCAATGGTTTCTCGTTTGCACGTTCCTGTAACAAGCAGAGGATGATTTCGAAAAGTCTTTCGTTTTTTTGTTTTCGGTCGATTTCTCTAGTCAATGGATCTTCTTGCACGGGAACTCCCATTAACGCGACGAGCGCCTTAGCCCAAGCGATGTCGAAGGAATTCAAATTATAGAGTGCTTTTTCCGCTTTCGAGACTCTTGTTTCCAAGGAATCGTCTTCAAAAATTCCTAGAAAAAGACTCAACAATTCTTTCCAAGGATAGAATGGAGTGAATTTTTCGTAAGGATAACAATAACCGATGAGAATCTCGACGTTTCGATCATAAGCCTGATCGATAAAAGTATTGGTCAATCTGGATTTTCCGATTCCGGCATCCGCGATGATTCTACAAACCACCCCGCCTTTTTCGCTGGAAGTGTCCAACATCTTATGAAGGCGATCTAGCTCTTCTTTTCTTCCGATCATCTTATCTCTGTATTGGATCAGAAGCCCGGGAATATTCTTCTGTTCAGACGTTAGCTGAAATATCTTCTTAGCTCCTGAAACACCTTTGAGTTCGACGTCCCCCACTTCATGAAAGGAGAAACTCTTCGCTAACTTACTTTTAGTTTGGAAATCGATGAGGACTCCGCTATACCCGGAAAGAGTCGCAAGTCTCGCTGCGATATTCATCATTTCTCCGATAGCCGTAAAGTCCTTTCGGAAGGGTGCCCCTAAATCCCCGCAATACGCCATTCCCGTCGAGATTCCGATTTGTAGATTTTTTGCCGCAGGATAATTGGAAGCTCCTTCTAAGAGCCGAATTGCAAATCGACCCGCCAACGCTTCCTTATTTTCAAGCGCCGCAGGAGCACCAAATAGAACACTGAATACTCCACCTTTGTCAGATAAATCCGTGAGCACGAATGTGCCGGAACAGGAAGTTGCAACACTTTGGACGTATGTGAAGAAGTTGTTAAAGTTTTTCGAATCCGCATTCGATTCCAGAGGCGAATCAATTCGAACGAAAACGGAAGCTACCTCGCGGTAATCTCCGGAAAAAGCTTTGTGAATATTCGTCACTCTTTGATATAGTTCCGGAACTATAAAACGTTTACAACGTTTGAAAAAACGTTCATCCGAGATTCTTTCTTCCGACGCGGAACGGGAAGGAAGCGGAATGATATTTTCGCATTTTTCACAATCGATCAAACGATGGAAATCGGAGTTGATATTCTCGCCGGTTTTGGACGTTGGAAGTAGATTCCAGAGTTCCGAACTGAGAATGATGTCTCCGCTCGAAGCGAGTTTTTCAGCGGAAATGGAGTGATCCACAGGCGTTCCTGCGATTACCGCTCTTAAAAATCGATCCTGTTCTCCTAGTATAAATTCCTGATATACACCGTAAGCTAATCCCACTCGGGCCGGGAGATTTACGGTTTCACCCAGAAGTTCGTTCGAGCTATATTCGGAAATCGAATTAAAAATTCCTAATGCACAATTCACGACACGAAGTGCGGCTTCCGCATCGGTTTCGTCTTTTTGTTTTTCGAAACTGACTAAAACGGAATCTCCCGCAAATTGATAAACTGCTCCCCCCCATTGGCTGAGATGTTTGAGCAATCTAGTATAGTAATTGGAGAGAACGATTTGTAACGCGTCGATTCCTCTCGTTCCTTTGGCCGCTAACGTCAAAGTGGTGGGAGTAAATCCGACAACGTCGAAAAATAAGACGGCTCCCTCGAAAGACTGTGATCTTTGCAGTTTGGATTCGTTTGCATCTGCCAATCTCCGAACGATTGCGGAAGGCAGATAAGGTCTGATCAATTCCAATGTGTCTTTGATGGATTCCGTTGCGCTATTCATAATAATCCTAAAAACGAATATTATTTTCCTGTGTTTAATTCTGCAAGCTTGTTTAGATAGAGATTTTTGACTGAACTCGTCTTCATACTTGCAATAACGTATTTTTTATCAGAGATTCGCCGTCGGTTTTATTCCCGTAATTCCTTCCGCGACTTTTTCGGCAAGAGCGGCGATCGTCATAGATGGATTTGCGCCGATTGCGGTCGGGGAAAGACTTCCATCGGCCACATAAAGCCCTTGGTAGGAAAAAACCTGCCCGAAAGTTTTTGAATCCGCAGAAGTTACCGCGTGAGTTATCGAATTTCCGAGGATACAGCCGCCTAACGGATGTACGGAGACGTTATTGCGAACCGGCCAAGACCAGGTCGGGAGCGGAAAGTAAAAATCCGTTTTGATAAACGAAGCAAAGGCTTTCATCACGCCGAGAATCGCTTCATAAAGCGACATACTGTTCTTTTGAGGCCATTGAATCTCAAAACCTCTTTTACGATCCAAAATCATTTCACCATCCGCGCGATCGATTCCCATACACAACAATACCGCCGAAGTATAAGAAAGGTCGCCTTTCATTAATTCGCTCATTAGGTAACCGACCTTTCCCAAAATTTTGCCGTTTAAAAATTTTTTGAAAAGCTCTCCGAGCATATGAAAGAAAAACCCGATTCTTAAAAACCAGGGAACGGACGCCTCGGCAAAGTAAGAAGCAAAGACGGGATAACTGGCGTCTTGAAGAATAAAAGCTTTTTTAGGATCATAACTTTTGAACAAGTTATAGTCCGTATATTGTGTAATTACCGGGCCATAGTTCGGATTTGCAGGTTCTTTCCCTTTAATGGCAAAGGATAAAAAGTCGCCGTTGCCAGAGAATTGTTTTCCCAGGTGATTTGATATATCGGGAAGGGTTTTGAATTCCTCCTTACATCTTAAAAGAAGTTCAGTACTTCCTAACGTTCCCGCGGAAACTACGACTCGTTTTGTGATGATGGAAATCAAATCCCTGGAATGTGCGGAAAGATCCCTAAAATAAATTCGATAACCGTTTTCACCGTGATAAGAAGAATTGTCGCTTCCATCCGGTCCGAGAGGAACGATCTTTTGAACTAGATGTTCGGTTCTTACGTCCGCCTTGTATTTATTTTCCGCCACAAAAAGGTAATTTAAATCCAAAGTGTTTTTGGAATGTGTATTACATCCGATATCACATTCCGCACAATACGTACAGGAGGTTTGGACGGCTCCGTAACGATTTTTTTCCTGAAGCCCTATCGGTATCGGTTTCTTAAAATCGTTTCCGAAAAACACATTGATATCCGCGAGTTTGGATTCTCGGCCGACGGACTTCGCAAATTTTTGATAGAGTTCGGTTCGAACGATTTTTCTTCGAGGATCGTTATTTGTCGGAATTGGCCTGGAGCCCAAAATCTCTTTAACGATTTTATAATATGAAATTAGGCTTTTCTTTTTCACATTCGCAGGCCAGCGTTCGTCGAAGATGTGATCCGGGGGTTCCAGAAAAACGTTCGCGTAAATCAAAGATCCGCCGCCGAGTCCTGCGGAAATAACTACGTCCATGTTTTTGTAGTTTCGAATGTCGAATAAACCAGTTTGATTCAATTTGGAAAGTTTTTTTGGACGAGTTTTGGAACTATCCTCTTCGGGAACGTTCCAAAAATTTTTAGACATATCGTGGGGAGAGCGGGGAAAGGAACCTTTGGGATAACGTTTTCCACGTTCCAAAATCAAAACCCGGCCCGGCCACTTTTTGCTCAGTCTGCATCCGTTTACGGCCCCACCGAATCCGGTACCAATCACAACCGCTTCGTATTTTTTCATTACAACCCCAAATAGTATATTCGTGTATTAAAATAAACTAAATTCAAGACGATTTAAGAGATAGATGCCGATGAGCAGGGCTCCCAAAAAAGAAACAAACGAGAACAGGAAATGTAACTTATCCCCTTTTTCCAAGGAACGAAATCCCTTATAAATCCGTTTCGAAGACCATTTTGGCAGTTCTTCAAGTTCGTCACCCAATTTGTGAAGATCCACGAAAGTCAATACGATCAGAATCGAGGTTAAAATCAAAAGAAGAGGATTGATTCCTCCGGAAATGGTGCAAAAAACTTCTCCAGTATAACTTAAATTGCCCCAACATATGAATGTGCGAAAAAAAATCCAGGTGATTAAAATTGGAAAACCCGCGAATACGATAAGGATTTCCCCCAAATCGATTTCTTCTTAACTTTTCTTTTTCTTTTTTTTCGAGGATGTTCTTCCCTTAAGGATTCTGCCATAAGTCGTCTCCGTCATAGAGTTCGATTTGTTTACGAGATTTTTGATCTTGGAAATAACCGAGATCTTTCCAAACTTCCAGGGAAACTTGTTTGTAAATTTTCCAAGACTTACCACAATCCGGAACGTGTGGAATGTCCTTTTGTTCGACTACCCTTTGAACGTATTCTTGACAATTAGAAGCGGGATAACGTTCTTTCTGTAAGGGATTGTATTTTGGAAAAGAGTCAGATTCTTTCAATCGATGTAATAGGATTTTTCTAAGTCTGTCCTCGCATTTTGTTCCAAAAATACAATGCCAAGGATAGTTATTTCCGGTAAGTTCTCTTATCTTTCTAAAATCTTCCTTGATTACAACTTCCTTCAGATCGGAACGAAATAAATTCGGAATATTCTTCGCATAATTTTCCCATTCGACAACACGATCATCGTTGTAAACCGGGTGGTCGGGCAAGGTCATATCGGAAGCGTGTCCTCTTCCCGTAGGGTACATTTTTTTAGGATTTAACAATTTACGATGTGCGAATGAATCTCCTAACAAATGAAAAGCGAAACCCAACGCGCATAATCTTTCCGGAAGTCTTTCCTTTTTGGAAGCAAGTTTTGTGCGCAGTCGATCCAAGGTTGTGACGGCTACGTTACGAAGATGTTCGCTGTTTCCACCGGTTAAACCGTGTAACAACTGTTGTATCTCGGCCATTCTCCCCAGAACTTTCGGCGAACCTTGGCTTTTAAGAACCCAAAGTATGTAATCGGAAGGATATTTAAAAGCCAGCTTTTGGTACACCGAAATCGCATCCAATTCGGGGACTTCGTCCGGAAGTTGAGTGCAAAAAGCGATAAGGGCGATTTCCTCTTTGGTTAAAGGAGAAGAAGACTGAAAGTTATTTAAAATGGTTTGGACGGTATAAAAATGTCCGTCTTCTTGATATGCATTCACGTTGTGACATAGCAGGAGAATAAGCAAACATTGGGCTAATTTCTTCCAAGACATAGATCGACAATGAATGCTTTTTTAAACAACAATTGCAACAATTGTTTCTCTTTTTGGTGGTTTTCTTGGCATTTTTTGAAATAAGTTTGAAGCAAAGAATAACGCGAATTTTGTGTTTGAGATTCGAAAATATACTTACAAGTGTGTCCTAAATCCCGTCGAGCGCCAATAGAAGCGAGACGTTGAGTTTCCCGAGCGACCTGTAGGGAGCCATAACGTTACCCACAAATTAAGAAGGCTTTTGGGATCATAAGGATCAAAAACTGATATTTTTCAAGTGTTCCGACAAGAATGAGGCTTTTTACTTGCAAGA
>NZ_QAJG01000003.1:212500-232179 GCF_003046425.1 Leptospira borgpetersenii serovar Javanica | reverse complement strand
ATAGAACAACAAATTACATTTCTCTCATCGCAGTTTACAACGTCTCTCGAGACGTTGCAAGGTTCTGGCCGAAAGGCCAGGTTCTTATATGTTGTTAAGGATGCTTTTCTTAAAAGCTCTCCCCTAAACTAAATTCAAAAACAATTTAACAATTCAAAATAAACTAGGATCAAAGTGTATCCTAGACTTCTAAGAATGATTAAAGCCAAGCTCGAAGAGAGATTGGTTTTTGCGTTTAACGAGTTTGTCCTTGTTTTAGAAATTGCGCTCTGCAACACTGTTCCACTAAATAAGAAATCTAAATTTAGAGAATTGCTGCATTTGCCGTAAGATAACAGAAGTCATGAGTTTTTCCATTAACTTCCTCAAAAAAATCTTTAAACACTATGCAGAATCTATGGATATTGCATGAAGATATTGCTTTAGCCGTAATCAAAATTCTGGATAAAAATAACCTACGCAATGATTGAAGATTTTTTTTTCACAGCCGATTCTAAATTCGCCTTATGAATATCCAGGACGTCACTGGGATCTTGATGAAATTGGGCAGCCTACTGGGAAAATTGTCGAAGGACGGCGAAGATCAGAACTTATTACCCCAATTTCTCATCCACAAAAGCTAAGAAAAAATGCCAAGCAAGACTATCTCGAATTTTCAGGTCTTACTGGCTTTGATACGGAGACTCAAAAATACGATCCTTTTCCCATTATCAACATGGTCTGGAACTTTGTCGATGACTGGAGAAAGCTAAAATCTCCTACCCAATGGTTAGTGACACCCGAAACCGCTCGTTTGCTTGAATATTGGAGAAGTCATCAATTTCAAGGAGTGCGACCTTTTTTTGTCAAGTGGAAGCAGTTGAGACTCTGATTTGGCTCACGGAGGTTGCGCCAAAATTGCCTAAGGACTCGTTTGGTACAGGAATCTGGGCTCATTTAAAAAGTGCAAATTTGGAAGCGAATCCCGAGCTAATGAGAGTTGCATTGAAACTTGCAACCGGAACGGGAAAGACTACTGTGATTGCCATGATAATCGCCTGGCAAACGATCAATGCGGTCAGACGGCCCGCTAATTCTAATTTTAGCCGCGGCTTTTTAATTATAACTCCTGGACTTACAATTCGAGATCGGTTGCGCGTATTAAAGCCTAATGATCCGGACAGTTATTATCGTCATCGTGAAATAGTTCCTTCTGACATGTTATCTGATTTAGAACGTGCAAAGATTGTAATTACAAATTATCATTCATTCAAGCTAAGAGAAAAAATAGATATTTCGCGAATTGGGCGACTTCTTTTAAAAGGCCGAGGTCCCGAACTGAATACGATGGAAACAGAAGGTCAAATGATCCAACGTGTGAGATGCCAGAGTTAATAGGTTTTAAAAATATATTAGTTATTAACGATGAGGCGCATCATTGTTATCGGGAAAAGCCAGAGACGCAGGATATAGAGAACCTGAAAGGAGAAGATAAGGAAGAGGCCAAGAGAAATAACGAAGCCGCACGACTTTGGATATCAGGAATCGAAGCCGTAAAACGCAAATTGGGCGTAAAAATGGTTTATGATTTATCCGCTACTCCGTTTTTTTTACGAGGCTCAGGACGTTACGTTTTCTTCTAAATCTTCGGAACCGAAATTCCTCGCTTGATTGGAACACGAAACTTGGAGATATTTAGGTACTTTAGATTCAAAAAATCGTTTAGAGCAAGAGAGAATCCCTCATGAAATATGTACAAGAGGTTCTGTCCAGTTTCCTTACGTCGAACTCACATTTATTATAATATTTCCACGGATAAAAACGTGATATCGTCTTGAATTTTCTGACCCGAAAGAAAGGATTGAAGATCCTCGAATACGAATTGTACGATTTCTGAAACGGGTTTGGAGGCCTGTTTAAGTATAGATTCTGAAAGTCTACGATCTCCGAATTCTTCGTGGAATGGATTGAATTCTTCCGTCATTCCGTCCGAAAAGAAAAATAATTTATTCCCTTTGGATATCTCTAAGAACTGAGAATTATATTTTGTATTTTCAAGAATACCGATGATCGGTCCGCTTCTAGGCAACCTTGTAATCGTATTTCCGGAAAGATAGAATTGATCCGGATGGCCCGCTGCGGAATAGGAAAGTATTCCTTGTTCTACATCTATGTCGGCTACAAGGCAACTGAAAAAGGATTTAAGTGTTTTGTATTTTGCGATGATTTCCTGGTTGAGTTCGGAAATTATTTTACCTGGAGGTAGGTCTAGATATTTCAAACTTTCATATTCGGATTTAATCAGCATAGTGACTAACGCAGCTTGTACTCCATGACCGGTAGCATCCGCTAAAAAGATTCTCACCTTACCGGGAGAAATTTCCGCGTAGTCGTAGATATCGCCTCCGACTTGGGTCATGGGAACGTATTTCGTAAGAATATATATTTTATCTAATGTAGCTTCCGGTTTTGGTAGAATTCTGTCTTGAATCTTTTGCGCATAGAGCAAGTCTTTTTGAAGCAGATTGATCGTATTATTGAGTTCCGCCGTTCTTTTCTCGACTTTTGTTTCGAGTTCCGCGTAGAGGTTTGCATTTTCGATTAAGATCGCTGCCTGCCCGGCGATCAGCTTCAGAGTTTGAATATTGTTTTCGGTGAACACTCCTTTGACTAATTGATTTTCGAGATAGAGAATCCCTTTGAGTTCTCCTGTGTGTAGCAGAGGAATACAAATCATAGATTGAGGTTTTTTTTCTTTGATATACGGATCGGTAAAATCTTTGATCAAAGAGGAATCCAATTCGCGAGTGGAAATTATCCTATGTGTTCTGAAAACATAATTAAGGTATGAAACCGGATATTGAGTTTCATCAATTTCCGGAAAATTCTCCACTATAATTTCCGTTTCACCACTTTGCCCCGTAAGATAAACCGTTAGATTTTTGTTGTGTAAATGGAAATAAATTGCTCTTGTCGCACCTGCGGTCTCTATGGCGATTTGAATTAATTTTTTTAAAAGATTATCTAAAACAATCTCTTCAGAAAGAACATTATATGTTTTTAATACAACTTCCTGGTCCAAACTCGTGTTCGGGTTGTTAAGCTTTTTTTGAGTCGTTTCATGGTAAAAAGTGGGATTAAGCCGTTTTGCAAAACGATTTTTCAGGTCGATCACTTTGGCGGAAGCTCCCCATTCGGAATAAAAATTGATGGCGAGTCGTATATAGTGGTTTCCTAAGGAAAAGTTCCCCATTTTATAATGAAATCTTGCGGCAATTTCGCTGGATAGGGCTTGAAATGAAACAAAACCGGCTTCTTGAAAAAGTTTGATCGCTTTTTCGTAACCTGTGGTGGCTTCGGAGGTTTTTTTTCGCACTCTTTCTCTTTCCGCGTGTAAAAGCTCGAGAAGTCCCATAAAGTTTTCAGGGCAATTTTTGCTCCACTTAGTAAAATAAGAGAATATAAGATTTAGCTTTTTTGAATATATAATCCTGTAAGAAAAGGGAAATTCTTCAAAATTCGCCAAAATGGTGAGTCCGTAATAAAACCAAAATTCGGCAAAGGGAATCAAACCGAACGCATTCTGAATTAGATCTTCACCTTTTTGGCCGTAGGAGAGAGCTTTTGAAAATTGTTCCGAAAAATAATGAAGTTTGGTAAGATCGTGATAGTAATAGAAAAGTGCAGTATAATTCTTATCTCGCAGGATTTTTCTTTCGAAATTTTCCGTTTGAAATTCCGAATCATTCAAGGAATTAGGGGACGAAGTTTTTCCGGCGAGCGCTTTAAGCAACTGATGGGAACTTTTTGCAATCGTAAACGCGAAATTATCTCTTGCAGTTCTAAAGTATCTCTCCGCAAAATCTGCGTGTATTAAAAGTTCTTCTATCGGATAGGAAGCGAAGATTTTTTTCTGGATCTTTGCCTGTAGACTAAATCCCGCATAAAGGATATCTCCGTTTTGTAAGGCTCCTTTGTGAACCTCATCCAACAACTTTATGTCGGGAGTGATGTGCTTCTTCCAATGGCAAAGATAAGCTGAATAAACGTACTGTACTTTCCATTTTACCAGGTCGAAGGGAATCCTTTCGTTTAGATCCATCGCAATCTTGGAATAACGTATACCTTGATTCGGATCTTTTAGTATTTGGTTCACGATCATTCCGTAACCGCTGTATGCGATCGGGCTACTTCTGGAAATTCCTTTCGTTAAAGAAATATTAAATATCTTTAATACTAAGAGTACAAAGAGATTTTGGTTGTACGTGAATGCGGAAGGGCCAAGATCCGCGAAAAGGTCGATCAGGGCTTGGTATTCCGGCTCCGAATTTTCCTTTAAATGAGCGAGTTCGAAATCCGATTTTCCTTTGGATAAAATTAAAGAGAGAAATAATTCCTTAAAAAGTGCCAAATTAATCTTAAATCGGGAGGAAGGGATGTGAATCTTGCAACGCTTCATCGCGCATAAACCGGCTGAAACGGCTTTTTCGACCTTGTTCATTTTAGAATAGAGCCGAACTCGTATCATATTTGCACGAATGTATTGTAAATTCGAAATACTTAAATTTTCTAATAATCCCAAAAGTGATATTGCCCTTTCGTAATTGTTCAGCAGATATTCCGTTTCTGCGGTTTCCAAAATCACATTGGAATAAAATTCCAGATCTTTGATACAAATTTCCTGGTTCTTCAATGCAAAGTTTAGGTATTGAAGGGAACTTTCATAAGAACCTAAGTTTTTGGCTTGGAGACCGGTTTTGTAGTTTAGGATCGTAAGGTTATTACGAAGAGTTTCTTCTTCGATTTGATCAAGAGCCTGATTAAGATGATTCGTGATTTCAAAAAGGATTCTATTTTTAGGTTGTGGACCGTGAATGGCAAGCAAGGTTAGTCCCGCTTGTTTATGAAATTTTTTCCGCTTTGATTCTTTCAAAAGGCTATAAGCCGCTTGTCGAACTCTGTCGTGCGAAAAACCGAAGGTTCTTTCTGAAGAAAGGCTTTTTTCAAAAATGGATTGGTTCTGATTATGAAAGGGTACTAAAAGTCCTTCTTTTACTGCTTCCCAAAGAGTTTGATTCAGTTTTGGAATATCAAAAAAACTTAATTTTGAAATGAATTCTAAAGTGAATTGTTCTCCCAAGCAAGAACAGATTCCGAGCAGTTCCTGAATTTCCGGAGTAAGCTCCTTAATTCTATCACAGAGAAAATTGACGACATTATCCGCAGCCGATAGACTGTCGACTTTTTCGAGATCCCACTTCCAAAGTTGAGATTCGAATTCGTAAGAAATAATATTCGTTTTTTTACAGGTTCTAAGAAGCTGAATGATTGCTAAAGGGTTGCCCAATGTTTTCTTATGGAGGATGGAGGTCACAGATCGAATTTGCTCTTCTGAGCTGGGAACCAAATCCTGAATAAGGCGATAAACGCTTTTTTTATCGAGTGAATCGATCGTGATCAGACTTTTCTGAATCTTATTAGTTTCGATGGATTTTAGGATTTCGGAAAACGGATTTGGGGATTCGACAGCCTCTGGTCTAAACGAGAGAATACATAAGAAATTCTTAATTTTCGAATGGATAAAAAAAGTTTCTATGAGATTAAGACTTGCCGGATCGGCCCATTGTAAATCGTCCATGTAAAGGACGAGTGGTCTGCTCATTTCGGAAAGGATTCTGATAAAGTTATGGAAAGTATAGTAGAAACGGTTTCGATTCTCGTCCGGAGGTAATTCGGACAATTCTGGTTGCGGACCTAAAATAAACTCCAATTCGGGAAGCTGGTCCAGAAGTATTTTTCCGTTGTCTCCTATATATTGGTTGATCAGTCTTTTTAATTTCCTGATTTCTTTTTCCTCTTTGGAAAGTAAAATTGGAACTAGGTCCCTTAAGGAATGTATAAGTCCACCGAACGGAATCGACCTTTCATACTGATCGAACTTACCTTGGATGATGATCCCGCCTCTTTCGGAGATACTCTTTAAAAAAAATTTTGCAAGCGCCGATTTCCCGCAACCGGAATCACCTGTGATGAAAACAAGCTCCGTATCTCCTTGAAGTACGTTATTAAAAGAGGATTCTAAAACGGCCTTCTCCTTATCTCTTCCGTGAAGAATGGAGGAATCAAATATTAGTTCCGGGATGTCTCTGGAGCCGGGAATGAACGTTGAATCGATTCCTCTTTTTTGAAAATTTTGAAGGCAGAGTTTTAAGTCGTATATCAATCCGTCAATGGATGCATAACGTTGATCCGGATCTTTTTTAAGTAATTTAGAAATAACGAGTGAAATCGTAATAGGCAATTCTTTCCGAATTATGTGTACGGGAGTCGGTTTTCTTGCAAGATGGGCGTGTAAAATTTCATTGCCGTTCCTGGAAATAAACGGGAGAATTCCGGTAATCATCTGATAGAAAACGACTCCCAAGGAATAAAAATCCGTGCGAAAACTCGGAATGCGTGAGAGTCTTCCGGTTAGTTCCGGAGAGATGTAGGAAAGAATTTCGACGGGCAAATCCGGCGTAATAGAAATTGAGGTTTCTTTGTCTGAGAAAGTTGCGGATGAAAAATCCGTAATTTTAACTATCCCTGTTTTCGCTTGAACCCAAATGTTATCTGGACGGAGCGCTTGATGGAGAATTTTTTTTTCGTGAATTTCTTTGAGCGCTAAAGAGATACCCATGGCAATCTCAAAAAATTTCTCAATGGAATTCACGCCGTTAGGAAACAATCTCGAAAGAGGAACGGAGTCGCAGTCTTCGATTACGAGAATTGGAATGCCTTCATGTCGTATTAATTCCAGAAAATTCTGAATTCTTGGTCCTTTAACAAAATTCGAAATTCTAAAATCGTGATATATTTTTTGAATGTCCTTAATGGTTGGTTTTTTTGACGAAGGAGTTTGAGAAGAACGCGTTTTCCCGATCTTTGATCCAGAGATCTATATATTAGAAATTGATGATCTACGGAAAAAAATCCAAGCGTCTTAAAACCGTGGAGCTGGAGTTTCATCCTAAAACAATTAAATTCCCTTTCTAAGGTCGAAATCGAAAAGAGAAGATTTCATTTCCGAAATTTAAGAAAAACATCGAGCCGCTTCGATACCACTTACGACGGTACTTTCCACACATCCTGCGTTTAACACGGAATTTTGAATCCAATCTCCCGTAATTACAAGGTTGGAGTATCCATTATCTCCCGTGGGAAGTCTGTATTTTGTCGAACCTTTCACCGATAAAACGTATCTTTCCGTGGGTTGAATATTTAAACGGACATATTGCGACTTGATTTTTCGAGGTCCTTTTTCCGCCTTGTCGGCATCCAATAGAAGGTCCCAATTGAATCCTGAAGTTTTCCCAGGAATCGTAGAATTCGGCCAAAGAATATGTATATCTTGCTCTAGAAATTTCGCAATCCTTCCCTTTAATTTTTCCATTTGAGTTGGTATATCTGGGTCAACCAGAGGATCCTTAGGCGTTATTCCGACGGGAGAAGGGCCGCAAAAATAAGCGATATGATTCGGCGAGAGGGAATCCGGCCAAGACTCCCTATTGATGAGGTGGCTCATGTCGCACCAAGTGTCAAAAGGTTCCACGTAAGATCCTAACACAGGAGGTTCGTTTTTCCAATATTTCCATCCCAGACCTGCAATATCGGGATACATCCAAAGTTGAAATGCATCCGTTAGACAAGTTGTGACTGATTCCGTCATTTGTTTCCATTTTGAACTTTCCTCTAAAATTTTCGGGCATACAAAAGGAATTGCGCCTATGGAAATTCCGAATACGATTCGATCGAAATCTTTTCCGGATTCAAGAACGATCTCCTCTTTATCCTGCCATGTGGACCAATAGTTTTCCAAGTCTATATTATATTTTTTTAATTCTTCTCCTTCCTCGATCTGATCGTAGAGAGGTTTACTCGGCCAGCATGCAAGTCCTTTTACGTTTATCAGCGGATGATACTCGTCTTTATATAAGTTCACTTGTTTGCCGATTTTTACGGTTTGAATCAAGGATTGTCCGTTCGATTTTCCGGGGATCAGTTCCCTCACTCGATGAAAGAATTTGATGTGAACCCCCCGTTTTTTCAGAATTTCATACAGAGGAGTGAAAATGACATCTCCCATTCCCGCTTGCATTCTATAAGCGACTGCACCTTTATAAGTGAAGACCATTCTTAAAGCTCCTTTAAGAGCCGTGCCGGCAGCGAAAGTGTATTGCTCCTTCCCTCCGAATACGAGACCGTAGATTGCTTGTACGATCGCGGAGTTGATCGTGAGTTCGTTTGCTCCGTGACGTTTTAGCCATTCTCTATAATCGAAGTCGTCTATACTTTCGAAACCTTTCTCTAAAACGCCGTCTTTGATTATTCCTTTGATATTGGTAAGACTGAAATCGACTAAGATCCAGAATCTTCTTGCCTCAGTGTTCGATTCGATCTTTTTTTCTACTTTTTCCCAAAGATCATCAATGAATAGATCTATGATCTTAAGAAAGCGATCATGGACAAAATCATCGTTTAGTTTATCTGCAAGATTTTTTAGAACGAAAATGATTTTTTCGATCACGTCCACTCCGACTCCTTCGTCTTCTATCCATTTCAAAATTTGTTTACAGGAGCTTTGATTGTTGATTTGATCGTTTTCCGGAAAAATAGATTTCCGATAACTTACATAATATTCGTTCACGTAATTTAGAATCATCAAAGGGTAAACCGAAGGATCCGGAAGTTCGGTCGTATCTCCGGGGATTTGATTATTCATTGGAAATCGCATCGGCCAAGGTTGGTAATTTCCGTTTATCTGTTCCTCCAATACGAAAAAATTCGCCGGTTTAAACGCTTCTTCCCAGGTAGCCAAAGGATCGGTGAGAGGTCTTCCTAATTCTTGATAACATTTTCTGATGAGTTGAAAAGCGTGATCGTAAAATCCGAACCAGATGTGTAATCCGTGTTCTTCGATTCGATTGGAAAAGTCCTGATTTCTGCCGCTTGCACCTTTTCCGCCGAGCCTCCAACCTAATTGATAAATTGTGATGTCGTATTTTTCCTGCCAATCGGGTTTAGAAGTGATTTCGTATGCGGTAACGAGAGAACCCAAGCCGCCTCCGAGTATGATTACTTTTTCTTTTTTGTTCTTCATAAAATCTCCTCTACTATCAGTTAAGCTATGTTGGTGAAATATATTAAAATTTTAATATATATTTACAAATTGAATTTAAACTAACAGATTCCCAAACTCGGCCTCGTTTTTTATATATGTAGGTTTTTTCCGAAGCTGGCTTTAGACGTTTTGATGAATGATTTTTCCGGGAGAAAAATCAAAATCAAAGTCACACCAAATCCCGAATTGAATCGAGATGGAAGTGCTTTTAAGGCCGAAGTCGGAAATGAAAGGAAAATACGCGTTACTCAAAATATCTAAAATGTAATTCCCTTCCAAAATTCCTCCCTTACGAAAGAGAGTAACGTTACTATTCGCTTCTACGATTGCTTGATAACAAGCTAACTTAGGATCGGCTGCATCCCTAAATTGTTTTAAGAAGACCATTCCAACTTCGGGAAAAAATAAATGCTCCAAGAGATTGATCGTTGAGCCGGTATTCGGAATTTTGATCTTGAAAGGGTCATCGAAAAGAATTTTAAAGAATTCATTCCCTAACTTAGACAATTCGTCGAACGATTCCTTTGAATGAGTTTCTTCTGGAGGACAAGTAAGAGTGAATATTCGTTGGGAGATGGCCTGACGATCTTTGCCACGAGGGGTGATCGCATCCACGGAAAAGTATTCGGGAGGAACCTGAAGAGAAGGTATCTGAAATTCACCTTGAATTTTATGAAAACCGTAGATTTCCCTTCCCGTAGTCATTGCAGTAGGAATATCTACGAAAAGATAAGGTTGATAGAACCGGATTCGAAACGGATCTTTTGCAAAAAGAGGAATCCAAAAACCTACGTCTGTTTCCTTCACCCAGCCGCAGTCGTTGCCCGGAACGAGATATTGCTGTTTTGCAAATACAAGAAATAATTTATCCGTAAATGCGGAATAATACATCTTGCCACTTGCGGGACCGTTTAGATCTCGATCTACGATAGATTGAATTGCATTCTGATTTCCTTGTATACAAAAGGCGTAAAATTCTACTTGTTTCATTTGATAAGGCGGGGGAAGTTCTTGTTCACCTCCGCGAACGATGTAGTCCGTCATGTTGACTCCTGTGTCTTGGCGTTCAATGTTGGATATATTTTTCAGATATTGTAAATAATAAAATTATAGTGTTGCTGTAAAATGAATCATAAGCATTGGTAATGCTTATTAAATTTTTATTTTGTTATGATTTTTGCCCGTTAATTGTTACTTTAGGGTTTGATAAAGCTTCGATTGTTTTCGTCTGATGTTTGTTTTTTGGATTCAAGTTTCGGTTTAGAAACAAAAAACGTATTTTATAAGAGGATTTTAATGGTAAGTTATGCATTTTTAAGTGGGTTTTGTCGAGTTTAAATGGGAAGAAAAAAGGGCTGGAATTACTTAGGAAGTGAGTTTTCTTTTTGTAGAGATTTTATTCGAATGGATTTTTTACAGGTAGAAAAATTATTGATAGACGTATTTCTAATAATTATAATTTTCTAATGTTTGTAATAATTTTCAAAAACGCATCTTTTGTGATTTTTTGTTTTTGCCTTAAAGTTCAAATTTTTTATCAAAAAACAAAGTTAACGTATCGTGGAGTTAAGAAAAGTGCGGAGTGGAGTTAAAATCGACTGTGATCTGTCCTAAAAACCTAAAAAGAAATCAGTTGCAATAAATTGTTTAGCAAATTCGTGATAGAACGTAGGAATTCCTACAGGTTACGCCCTTTGAGTAAGTTGATGAGTTTTGGAACATCCTTATATCGAATTCACGTTAAATAGGGCGCCTATCGCTCTGCGTTTAACGGGTATATACGGACAGTTCCGAAAACAAGATTGTTCAATCCGTTTTCAGAACTCGATACTTATTGTGTAGGTTGATTGGTTCTTGTTTGATTTGGTGGGATAGTCGTTGAAGTCGGTGTAGGAATTACGACCGGTTCCTTGTCCACGACTGTGATTCCATTCTTTTTGTCGACGGTCCCACCTTCTACCATAACTTGTAAAGAACGAAGTCCAGGTTTGTTGCTCGTTAGCCATTTTTGAAAATTGGAAATTTTTTGAACGCAGTAATGGAATCCCCTGTCTGTGGAAATTTCGGAACCGGGAGACCAAGGGAACAAATCTTTACGAACGGAAATCGTTCTCACCACAAGAGAATTTTCTTCGATCGGAAGATTGAGAATGGAATTCTTAAACTCCTTGGGATAAGAAAAATATTCTTCCGCGTTACTGAAATAAATGACTCCAATCTTATGGCCTACTTTTTTCAAAGTGTTTCCTATTCCGGTTAACGTAATATTTCCGAGAAGATTTCCGCGAACCGGAAAAATTCTGCCTTCGATCGCCAATTTGCGAATATAAGAATATTGTTCTTCGTCGGTTTGGAACATCTTGTAGTTGTATTTTTTAGCGAGCATCAAGTTGGTCTTATGACGTTTGCGAATAAACGGAGAAGCTTGTTTATAAACTTTCTGGTAGATTTCCGGATCGGAGAAAGAGGCCTGAATTAACTCAAGGGCTTCCTTTTCGCCTTCTTTACCCCAGAGACGGATAAAATCCTCCTTCCTCTCTCCTTTTTTAAGGAAAAGAATCGTGATCGTATTTGCATGAACGACTATCTGGGTAAAGTCCATAAGATAAATAAAATCCGATTTCGCCCAAGCTGCAATCGTGAGATTTTGCTCCGACCCGACTCCGACATAAACGTTGCCTATGTTTTGAACGTGAGGAATGAGAAGATCCAAACGATCTTCATTGGAAACGGTAGTATCGCCCACGTCCCATTTTGTAGGAACGAGAGTTTCTTGGGGAGTCTCCTTAAAAATTCCGAGTTTGGAAACTAGATCTTGTTCGCTCAAATTGCGATTTAGACTTTCTTCGGCTTTTTTCGATCCGAAGCAAGACGAAAAACAGAGAGTCGAGAGTATAAGAATAGAATAAATTTCTAATTTAACATTATTGATCATATTAATTGTCTGCGTCCTTTGCGCAGCGAAAACCGAAATGATGGTATTCCGGAAAGTTTTCCGGAATGTGGGCTCTCCTTTTGGAGCCTCTTGCATAACTTGCCGGCCACCACCAAGAGCCGCTTTTTAAGACTTTCTTCGAGTAACCCGGACAGGATCCTTTTCCACCGCAAGGACCTTTTGGGTTTTTTCCTCTACAGGCGTCCCCGCAAACTTTAAAAGAAGGGGAATACCAATCTGCGGTCCATTCCCATGAATTACCGGCCATATCGTACAAACCGTAGACTCCGGGGGCTTTTGTTCCCACGTCGGCCGTCGGCATAAGATGGGGTTTTTCCGTTTTTTTAGCGACACATCCTTTGATGTCTCCCATCGCGATGATCGCTTTTTCGCAGGTTGCGGGTTCGTTTCCCCAAGGATATAAATTTCCATCGGGTCCTCTGGCCGCTTTTTCCCATTCTGCTTCCGTTGGAAGTCTCTTGCCTGCCCATTCACAGAATTCTTTTGCCGTATACCAGCTGATTCCTACTGCGGGTTGTTTGGGACCTAAGTAGGGTTTACCATAACGTGGTCCGATGTAATTACACTTACCTGCTTTTAAACATTCTTGGCATTTGCCCGCAGTTTTGCATTTATCAAATTCTTCGTTCGTGACTTCATATATGTCCATATAAAAGTCACTCACATAAATTTTCTCTTCCGGCTTCTCGTCCGCGTCGTACGTGTTACTTCCTCGTATGAATTCTCCGGCAGGAATACATTTCATTCCGGCGATTTCTTTACCACCGCAGGGAAGGGAGTCCGCAAACAATTTGTATGTACATTCTAAACAAGCGGTCGAAAACATTACGAGTAGAAGGATATTTCGAATTTTCGGTTTCATGAAGATTCCTATCCTAAAGGACCCATAGTAGAAAGGAGCTTTTAGAATGAGGATAGACTGAAAAAGGAAACAAACAAATCAAGTATTTTAAAAAATCTCTGGATTCTTAAAACGATCGGAACAAATTAGTTCTAATATTTTAAAGAGAATGAAATCGTATTCCGTCTTTCCATTTTGCACCATACTCTTCTTTTGTACGAGTCTGTTTGTAGTCGTCTCCTGCGGAGGTTTCTTTCGAAAGAAGATACAAAATTCTCCGTTAAATGATCCAAGAAAAATGCTCCTTGTTCGGATTGATCCTGGGCATTTAGGGGAATTTAAGGAAAAAACCGAAGGAAAGTATCCCATCAGTTATCAGGAGACTGATTCTTATTATTCCGTGATGAGTAGGGAAGATATCGAGAAATTCGGATTTCCGTCTCCGGGAATTACGATTGTCAAGCAGTACTTTCCGTTTAAATACTATTCCGGAAATTATCAAGATCTCATCAAAGAACAGTTTACCGGTCTTGACGACCTCAAAAAAGGGTATAAGGATAATATATTAAATATTCATTATTTACTTGGAGTTGCAAGTCGTTATCCTGAACGAGCTCGTATGGAAGTAATCGGTAAAACCGCAAGAGGTAGAGAGATTCCGGCGCTGCTTCTTACGAACACGAACCTGTCCAATGAGGAAAAAATCTCCGTTCTTTTCAATTGTGCCCATCACGCGAATGAAGTCATTTCGATCGAACACTGTTACGATATCATATATTCCGTTTTGTCCGAGCCTAAAAGATATGAGGAAATTCTAAATAAGATGAAGATCTGGGTTGTTCCGATTGTTAATCCGGACGGAGCTAGGCACTTTTGGCATGTGTCCAATTTGATGGGAAGAAAAAATGGTCATCCTGGAATTGGTCCAGTAAATGACAAATTAAATCCGGGAGTTGATATCAATCGAAACTATCCTTTTTTTTGGGGAAAAACGGGAGGGGGTTATTCTTCTTCGAATCCTTCCAACTATTTTTATAGAGGGCCTTCAGCGGGATCGGAGCCCGAAACAAAGGCGATGATGGATTTGGCCGATCGAGAAAGATTTGCTGCATCCATTAGTTATCACGCATATGCCAATTGTCTGTTAATTCCTTATTCAATCGATTCCTTGAACAATCCCGAACCGGACATGGCTGGAGAATTAGGAAGAAAGATTGCGGCTTCGGTCGTAAGCCTAAATCCCGAAAAAGAATTCGAACCGAAAAAAAATATTTATCCTATCGATGGAGTGGATCAGGATTATTTGTATTTCACTCATGGGACGCTTGCGTATTTATTGGAAACTACACATCTAAATCCCGCCTATGGGGAAGTGGAAAAGGTGAATGTTTCTTTGAGGGAAACTTGGAACATTTTGTTAAACGAAGTCTTAGAAGGAAGAAAAATTTTCCTAAAAGTTACGGACGAATTTGGAATACCTCTCGAAGCAAAGATAGAAATTGAAAGAGTAAAATACTTTCATGAGGAAATTCGGGTTTCCAATCCGGTCAATGGATTTTTCTTTCAGCTATTTCCCGATCGAAAGGAAACGAAGATCAAAATTTCCAAAAAAGGTTACGAATCCGTGGAAATTTGGTCCCGGCCGCGCCGAAACTGGGAACCTCTAAAGATCATACTTAAGAAAAGTGGAATTTAATGTTTCGTATCGGACAACTTGGAAACGAGGTATATCTTATCCTTTGTACACTGATTTGGGGAGGGACCTTCACCATGACGGTTTTTGGACTCAGGGATACTTCTCCCTCCATCTTTTTGGGGCTTCGTTTTGGGATTGCAAGCATCGTATTTTTTCCATTCGTTTGGAAAGAATTTAGAAACGGCAAAGTTTGGTATCCGAGTGCATTTTGGCTCGGAATGTTTTTATATCTCGGGTTTGCTTGTGAAACCTTAGGGCTCAAAACTACGACGGCGACCAAATCTTCTTTTTTAATCGGAACATTAGTTGTCATTACACCGTTTCTGGAAGCGGTCTTCAAAAGGAAAATGCCCGCAAAAGGAAATCTTTTGGGGGCTGCCGTGGTTTTTACTGGAATTTATCTGATCCTTTTGGGAGAAATTGGGATGGAAGGTTCCTTGATGATCACAAGTGGAGATTGGATTACTCTTGGCGGCGCATTTTTTTTCTCTTTATACATCATCCAAATGGATCGTGTAAGCGCTGAAATTCCGATTCGAGTTTCCATTTTTTATCAATCCTTTGTGGCAGGTTTTCTCGCTTTGGTGTCGGTGATCGGCCTTCATTTTATCGGAATCGAGGAAGTGAGAGTTAATCCGAGTATGAGATTGATTCCGGTGGTTTTGTACAATGCGCTTTTAGCTTCGGTATTGACCACATTTTTACAAACAAAATTTCAACGTTATGTGTCACCAACTCGTGTCGGAATCATTTTTTCTTTGGAACCTGTTTTTTCTTCCGTTATCGCTTTTTTATTGTTAGGTGAAACTTCAGGCCCCATTCGGATTGCAGGTTGTACAATCGTTTTTGCGGGATTGATTCTTGCAGAATTGATCGGAAAAGATCGATAAGCCGATTTTTGATTTCATCCGTTCGGCTTTCTCCTTCTATGTTTCTTGTATCAAGCCCTTCTGCTATTTTTTTCTACGTAAGACCATAAAGTTTAAGTTTATCGAACGATTCATAAAGAGCAGCACTTTGGTTTCTTTGGGGACAGGTTCTTATATTATTCCGTGTCTTTTGCTGCCTACCTCATGGAAGCGGCTTGTGGATGGTTTGTTTAAATCTAAATTAGTATATTACAATTTACCGAAATAATAATTGTTTCCTACCTCTCCGATCAACGTGGTTCTGCGGTATAAATTGATTGTGAATGGGGTAGGAGCCGAACGTTCCAATTTGCGATATCCTTCTGTATAGCGACGCATATCATTTCCGAAAATTCTCGCATCGGAAAGAAGTTCTATCACATTGTCGTACGTTTCCGGAGAGTTGATAATCCGAGGAATTGTTCCACGGTTCGATTTCAGTTTTTCCGAAATCTCATAAAAATTATTAAAAGATACACGTATGTCTTCTCGGTTTTCCCGGATCACTCCGGTGGACGCCGCGAAAAAATCTTCAAAATAATCCGCAGAAGGTAAAAAATCCGGAGGTCTTTGTTCCTTTTCCAAGTAGGTAGGTTGAAAAAAAGTAGTATCCTCTTTTTCGAAAGAGCCCGGATCGATATCGATTGTTCTTCCAGAGAGAATCGTGTTTGTTTGGAATGTGATTTTATAATTGTCCCAAAGCGTGACGGGTTCTTTAAGTCGGATCACGATCTCAATCGCTTTTGTCTGATCCTTGTTTAAGAATTTTTGGTCTCCTACCTCGTCTATCGGAACCACATCCAAACTGCGAACAATTCCTTTTTCTACTCCTAAAATTCGAACCGGCGCGCCCGGATGAATTCCTTCCAAACGAGGATAATAAATTTTCATGGTATATGGATATTCGTCTTGAGTTCCGGCTTTTTCGACCACGGAAACGTAGATCCCTAAGGAAAATCCTAAGAAGAAAATGATACCCGTCAGAATAGCTATATGTTTGGAAAGATTCATGAGACAGTCTATTTCTTATAAGATCGGATTTTATAGGACAGTTGTTCCGGCGCGACTTTCTTTTTTTGAAAAAAGGTTGGTTTCAAATTCGTATCGAACGGATTTTATGCCTCAGATAACGTGAGTTCGACATAACAAATGTGAAAGCGATATTATGCTGGATCTATAGAAGCAGCATTTTCGTTTCAGTTTGTGTGCCATTTTGTAGTTATAAAGTTTGCGAGTGATTCACCCAACTTTCTTACGTCAAGTTCACCTAAGAACTTGTCCCAAAACCTGAAGAAAAATATCTCTAAACGGTCCGGCAAGTTTTTAAAAAACGTGAGAGTTCCCACAGAAATCGTCGTATTGAAGGTTTTTCCTGTCGTTTAAGATTGTAATAGCTCCTACATTCCTAAGGTTTTGAGACCGGCTCTGATATGGCGCCCCAAAGCTGTCTTTTGTGGGAGCGGCATAGCCGCGACACTGTCATCAGTTCTCTGATCCTATAGATTGGTGATTTATGGGCTTTCTAACAGACTTAATCGTTGGAACACTCTCGTAAGTGGTTCCTAAAAATGTGTAGAAACGTTTCATTTTCAGAAATGAGACCATTTGATATCTTCGGTTATTTTTGGGATAAAATTTCTTAGATTCAATATCCCTCCTAAAATTCGGGTTTGTTTTGAATTCAACTAGGCTTTTCTTAAAATGGAGAAGTTCTCACATTAAAAAACGAGATGCAGAGTGATTTTAAAATCCGATATGGAAACCAAGGAAGAAATTTCCCTGAAGAATTTATTATGAGACATAATCTGATTGACTTCCTAAGAGAATTTGTGCAGAAAAGAAGAAACATTCTCCTTTTAGCTTTCCTGATCGGAATTTTGAGTATTGGAATAATGTTCGGGTTCAGTTATCAGGGGATGATGCCACGAGAATTGAATAAGTTAATTATTACGGGGCATGAAAAGCTCAAAACGGAAGAAATCGTAAGAATGCTTGAAATTCAACCCGGAACCTCCTTTGATACGTTGGACTTGGATCTTCTGGAAAAAAGACTTTCCAGGCTTCCCAGGGTCAATTCTGCCCGCATCACTAAAAAATCGGAAGATCAATTACTCATAGAACTCACGGAAAAAAAGGCCATATACGTCGTAAACTCAAACGGGCATCTTTACGAGGTAGATTCGGAATTACGACTTCTTTCTAAAAACGATGTTCGCGAGAAAGATCTCTGTATTCTTTCCGGAAACTTTCCCGTAAAAAACGGAGCTATCCAAGACGCTATCTTTCGCGATTTTTACAATTCGGTGGAACAAGCTTTTCGAATATATCCCGCTTTAAAGCCGAGAATTTCCGAAGTTTTACTGCAAGAAGATGGGGAAATTTTTTTCTTTGCGGACGAACCGATTCAATTGAGAATTCAAATCGGCACTCTACTTCATCGAGATCAAATCAGAAAACTCTACGCTATACTGGCGTATTTTGAAAAGGATCGGATCCAATCCGAACTTGTGGATATCAGAGGAGAAGACGCGGTCTATCACTGATATGTCGGAACCGAGAGATAAAATTATCGCTGCACTGGACCTTGGAACTTCTTTGACAAAGGTCGTCTTGGCTAGACCTATTTCCGAATATGAAGTGGAAATCATCGGGACCGGAGCTTATCCTTCCTCCGGAGTCAAAAACGGATCCATCATAAACATAGAATCCACTACACGTTCCATCGTAGAAGCAATCAGCGAAGCTGAGCTCACGTCCGGTCAAGAAATTTCTATAGTAGCGGTTAACATTACCGGGAAGACGGTTAAAGCCGATAATTCCAAAGGGGTGGTTGCGATCACAAACCGAGATAGAACCGTGACGGAGCCGGACGTGGTTAGAGTGATCGAGGCTGCGCAAGCGATCCGGGTTCCTGCGGATCAACAGATCTTACATGTACTCTCCAAAGAATTTTCGGTCGATGATCAAACGAGTATTCGAGATCCGATCGGAATGACGGGGGTTCGTCTAGAAGCAGAAGTTCATATTGTGACGGCGGGAATAACAGCAATTCATAATTTAGAAAAATGTATTGAATCATCCGGTCTCGCATGTGAGGTGATGATACTTTCCAGCCTTGCATCCTCTGAGGCGGTTTTGACTTCGGGAGAAAAAGATTTAGGGACCGCAGTCCTGGACATAGGAGCCGGAATCTGTGATTTGATCGTGTATGTGGACGGAGGGATTTCTTATTCTTCCGTGATACCTTTCGGAGGAATCAACGTTACGAGCGACATCTCCATCGGACTTAAAACCACCTTAGAAACCGCCGAACTTCTAAAAAAAAGATACGGACATACCGTTCTGTCCGAAATCGATCCTACTGAGACGATCGAAATTCCACCAATTAGCGGAAGACCCGCAAGGCAAGTCCTTCGAGAGGAACTTGTTTCTATCATCGAACCGAGGATGAGGGAAATTTTCGAAATGACGGATAAGGAACTGGAAAAGTCCGGAAAAAAAGGCCTACTTGCGGGTGGAGTGATCCTCACGGGAGGAGGAAGTCTGCTCGAAGGAATCGACACACTTGCGGAAGATGTATTTCGTCTAACGGTATCCAGAGCCAGACCCGGTGGAATCAGCGGACTCGCTGAAAAAGCGTCTTCTCCGGAATTTTCTACGGTGATCGGGATGATTAAATATGCAGATAGGATGACGGATATGGATCAGAAATCCGTAGACCGTTCGGAAGGCTGGTCTAAAAAAATCAGAAGATGGATTGAAGACAATCTTTGATCCGTCCCCCAAAAGGAAAAACAATATGATCCGATTTGAAGAAGAAGTAAAATCAAGCCCCGCAGTAATTAAAGTATTCGGAGTCGGCGGCGGCGGAATGAATGCAGTGACGAGAATGTCTAACTCCACTTTAAAAGGGGTTGAATTTACGATTCTTAATACCGACGAGCAAGTTTTACTTCGTTCTCCAGTGGAGAATAAAATCATTTTAGGAACAAAAGTGACTCGTGGTATGGGAGCGGGTGGCGATCCCGAACTCGGTTATAGAGCGGCGGAAGAAGATAAGGAAAGAATACAATCCTCAGTCCGCGGGGCCGATATGGTTTTTGTCACAGCTGGAATGGGGGGAGGGACCGGAACCGGAG
>NZ_QAJG01000003.1:197500-207500 GCF_003046425.1 Leptospira borgpetersenii serovar Javanica | reverse complement strand
CGACGGTAAGACGGAAAAAGCGCTTTCTCATTTTCAAAAAGCGGCGGAATTAAATCCCACGTTCGCTTATCCAGTCAACAATCTGGGATACCTCCATCTTCAAAAAGGAGATTACACTTTGGCAAAAAAATATTTCCTACGATCGATCGAGTTGAATCCTTCGGGACCTTTTCTTTTGGGGGAAACATATGCCGGTTTATCGATTTGTAATTTTCATTTTTCGGAGCGGGACGAGGCGAAACGGAATAAAAAAAGATCGATAGAACTCCACCAAAATCTCGCCAATGCAGCCTATCTGATAAAAGAACTGAGATGGAAACAAAATATCGTGGACGTTTTTTTGAATCGAATCGATACGAAGTAGAAACGCGGTAAAATTTGCTTTGGGCTGTGGATTTAGACAAAAACCTCGGATATAAAACGTATCAAATTCTACTCCAAATTATATTTCTACTTGAGACAAGTTTTACAGGATCAAGAAGAAAGTCGATGTTGCTATGCAAAGAGGAAAAACTTGTAAATTGGGAATATTGGGACGTTTTTGAAACGAGATCAAAGGATGAAAAACGATCTCCGGAGTCGGAAAATTTTATATGCCGGATTCGTAAGAAGTAGGAACTCCTATTTTATTTTCAAAAATCCGTTCTATTTCAAACATTGCGGAATATAGGAACTCCTTCTTTTTGTAAAAGGATTAGAATTTGCAGGAAATTCTCGCAATTTCAATTGCCTATCGTTTGTCGGAACAATTATTTGGGTTGCAAAAATAGATTGCTTTTTAAAGACCCACAAAGCTTGGCAAAGGAGAACTCTTGAGCGTAGAATGCAACATTAGAATTTAGGAATATTAGAATGTATAGAATCGGGAACGGAATCGACTTTCACAGACTGGAGGTCAATCCAAACAGGCCCTTGGTTTTGGGCGGGGTCGAATGTGAGTCCGAGGTCGCGCTTGTAGGGCATTCCGATGCGGACATTATTTTGCATGCGATCTCTGATGCGATTTTAGGAGCTTTGGCTTTGGGGGACATCGGTCAGTATTTTCCCGATACCGATCCGAAATTGAAGAACATCGATAGCAAGATCATTCTCGCGAAATGTTTGGAACTGATGAAGGAAAGAAATTTTCAACTTGTCAACGTGGATTGTACAGTGATCGGAGAAAAACCCAAAATTGCGCCTCTCAAAGAGAAAATTAAGAAATCTTTATGTAGCTTGTTGGATCTTCCGGTGGACTGCGTTTCCGTCAAGGCTACCACCACCGAAAAAATGGGAGCTTTGGGTCGTCAGGAAGGGATAGGTACGTTTTGTACGATTCTTTTGGTTAAGAATTTATAGAGTTCGATTTGCATCTTCGTACATTCACTTTGCAAGCTTTGGGGATAGCTGTGTGTCAAACCATAGAATCAATCGGCAAGCACCGCGGCGTGATCAATTTTCATAGAAGCGTACAGTAAACTCGCCTTAAAATCGTCCGGCTCCAAATCCGACATTTCCTCTAAGATTTGTTCGTGCGACAACTTGTTGGAAAAGAGTTCTAGTATGTCGATAACCCGAATCCGGAGCCCTCGGATACATGCATATTTCGGAATTTAACGTGAGTTCGATATAACAAAATGCGAAAGCGATTGTAGTGGAAATTCCGAAGGAATTGGAGCGAAAAGCGCGGTCGCGAGCTATTTTATCTCTGAAATTCGCGAGCGATTCGCCCAAACTTTCTTACGCCGAACTCACGTGAATTTACGGTGATTTTTTTCAAAAGCTTCGAATTCATCGGGAACTTGCTTTTCGATGAATTCGCGATTTTAAAAAGAGATCAATAAAAAACTTCCCTTGGTCGTAAAACTTACAAGAGGGAAGTGGAACAAAACAAAGGTTCTTCGATATTACACGCTACTTATTCGCCGAATTCTCGAATGCGATCCTGGAGATTTCGGATTTTAGAATATTCTTTTTTTCTTTAATCGTTTTCGGAACCCGCATGTCGATCTTATGAAGGGTCGACTTGGCGATCGTAATTTTTTTCCCTTCCAGGCTTTCCATGATCACTTCCTTGTCGTCCTGTCCGATCTGCTTACCGTCCAAAATGGAACCATCCCGTAAAAAAGCCCGATCCATCACTCCACCTTGAGGATCGGGAATCACGATTTCAATCTCCACGGAGGATTCATCAAAACCTACGATTCTTACCTGGGTCAAAGGATCTCCCAATTTCAAATGGACGACGATCTTACCGGATACGGCCATCTGATACAAGGTCTGATCGATGGAAATCTTTTCGGGATTCCAATTGCTGGCGTATAAGTTTTCCTCACAAAATTCGATCGTTCTCGTCCGGCGAACCAAAGTGATCGCCCAACCGCCTAACGCGGTTACTACATAATCCTTCCAGTTTGTAATTTCTGTGACGCGTAACGTTTTTCCTGGTCCTGGCTCGGGTTCGACTTGACGAAACACGGGAAGTAAACCGAACAGGAAAGAATACAAGGGTTCGACGGAGACGACCTGGCAGTTCGTATCAACGGAAGCTAAAACGGTCCGATGACTTTTATCAGTGCTGACTCTTTGATCAATCTTGCAGTTTGCAAATAGGATCAGAATAGAATAGAAAGACAAAACGTAAAATCTAGATTTCATATAAAACCGCACCTCGAGCGAAACGGGAATTTTACTGTTTGAAAGCGGATCATGAGAAGGTATTGTACGTACAACGCAAAGCCTTGCCCTTACCATTTTTTGCCTGGACGGTTGTGTTGCTCACTCCGCCGAATTGAATCACCTGCATGTTCGAGGCGGAGCAAATGGATGAAGTCCAATAGTAACCGTTTACGGTTTGTGGAAACAGGTTCTCGTTGACGGTGGTTCCGGAATTTCCGAGACACTGGTCCGCGGTTCCACAGGCAGGCCCTTTGAAGAAACCATTGCATAGAACCAGGGCGCTTAGTCGGTTGAAATCCCCGGCTCTCAATACATTCATAGGAATATTAGGAGGTGATAATATTTGCTGCATTTCGAAACACGCGTTTTGAAACGCAGCGTTTCCGTAGATGTCGCAAGAAGCGTCGGCAGTATCGCAGAAGACGATGTCAGTATTTGCTCCGTAATTGTCGCTTTCGTTTCCCTTACCCTTACAATCGTTGAAACCCGGTCTCCAAACCTGACCATAAGAACATTTCGTCCAAAGATCTCCTGTCGGAAATAAAACGGTTCCGTTTACTCTATCTTCCGGAGGAACTGGATTCACCGTCACGGTATAACTTTGAGTCGCTCCTTTGGAATCCGTAAACTTGTAGCTCACGGGGTTGGTAAAATTCTGAACCGATGTTCCCGAAACCTGCGTTTCTCCGTTCACTTCCAGTTTGGAATTTTCCGGAATCAAGAAGTTAGGCTTTAAGGCGGTGAGATCGGTTCCGTTGGGAACCGCAACGTTAACCGTGGACGCGGGTTGGTTCTCGGTGATTCCTCCCGCGCAAATTCCTGCGGTGCAATGAAATGGAAAGGACACGGAAAGATCTAAAGCGAACATTTGGATTCCATCGGCGCGAGGCTGTAAAACGCTAGGTTGTGAAACGCCAGAGACCGCAAGAAGAAGTTGTTCTTCGCAGTTCTGGCAGTCTTCTTTCGTGGGAAAAACGGTATCAGTGACGAGTTTAGAAAGAGGATTTAAAAAACAGTTCAGAAAAAATCCGCAGACAAAAAGGGGCAAAATAGTTCGAAGAATTCTTCTCATACTAAAATTTTCCACTAAAAATAGTGTATACCGATTGGAAATAACTTTCAGCTAAAAAAGAGTTTCTAACAAACGCATAATAAAAAAATTTCATGGGATCATTAAACGGACTTCGTTTAGGATTTTTGAATACGGTATAAAACGCACTCCTAAGGTCCGGCCAGTTTTGTAAGTTTATGAAACTCCAGATTTTGCCGAAAAAATTAAGGAGACTTGTAATTTCACGGATCTGGTACATTAAAACTGAAATTCTCAAAAACGTCTATCGGAGCTTTTTTGTAAATCAATGCATCCGAACCGTTTTCATAATAATGTTTTCTTATATGAATTCTTTGGAATCCGCAGGATTCATACAAAGCGATTGCTGGAGAATTTGTAGAATCGACTTCCAGAAAAAACGTTTTGTCCTTTTCGAAATTTAGAAGATGCTCCAAAAGCTTTTTTCCCTTTCCTTGTCTTCTCTGACGGGAATACACCGCGATTCGATAGATTTCTATCTCGTCACCCGCGAGTTTATAGAGAATGTAACAAAGATCAGTCGAACCGATCCCTGAAAACTCTCGAAGGTGAGAGTATAACATTTCTTTTGTCCAGGCGTGACTACCGAAACAATTTTCTTCCAAGGCAAAGAGCCAATCCAGATCGGTTTTATTGAGAACTTTTATATCCAAAACGGGAAACCCACTTTATTTTTTGGTCAAATTATAGTTGCTGAAGTTCAATATTCAATCAGGATTCGATACCTGACTTTCAGATAGAATGACTGATTTCGGAAATTCTTCTCTGAAGAATATGAATTGAGGAGTTAATATGAAAAAAATAGGTAAAATTGTATATGCGGTTCCCTTTGCGATTTTCGGATTATTTCACTTCATTTCAGGTCCAGCGATGACAGGGATCGTTCCTTCTTATATTCCTTTTCCGATCGTTTGGGTTTATGTAACCGGGTTGGCCTTGATTGCGGCTTCGGTTTCTGTGATTACCGGGATTAAGACATATTTGGCGACCGTTCTTCTTGCGGTTCTTTTGGGAATTTTTGTGGTTTTGGTGCATCTTCCGGGTGCGGCGGCTGGAAATCAGGCTTCCACAATCGCACTTTTGAAAGATGTTTCTCTTTTAGGAGCCGCTCTTTTGATTGCAGGAACCGAGAAAAACTGATTTTTTTTCTCTAAAAGGCGGGGAAAAACTCCGCTTTTTTTCTTTTTTTCGAAAATTCAAACTGCAGTTTCCATTTCTAAAACCGCATCCATTAGGGGAGACCGATACTCATAGAAAAGGTCGATTCTATCCTAGGAAATCGTATGTTTCAAAATATTCTGCATTTGATCTTAACTTTACTAAGAATTCAAATTTTCTTTTATAAAAACTTTGGAAATCTCCAATCCAGTTCTAAGAATTCGGTTTTCTGCAAATCCATTCACCGTGTTGAATTCAAAGATATGGATTTCGATTTTCCATGGAAACGGATTCTTCTCTTGTTGTTCTTATTCGTTTTTGTATCCTGTGAAAGATCCAAAAATTTTGGGTTTCAAAATCGGGGAGATCGGCCTCCGACTGTGGAAGATCTGGAAGCGTGGAAAGAGAGACTTGCGATGGAGGAAGCGGAGATCGTAGAGTTGGAAAAGAAAATTTCTTCAATGGCTCAAAAGACAAGATCCGCAGGTGCCCTCAGTTGGAAAATTGCCCAGGGTTATATGAAAATCGGCGACTACGATATGGGAGTCAAATTTTACAACCAAGCGTTGAAAGAAAACAACGAAGGAAAAAAAGTGGAAATCGTAGGTGCGGAACTTCATTTTTTTGAACCTGCGATTCCATTTTTTGAAAAAGCACTTCTTCTAAAACCGGTCGATCAACAACTCTTATTCGAAACAGCTCTCGCTTATGCGAACGCTTCGAAAGACAGAGGTTGGGAGACCGTAAGAAGGCAGATCGCGATCGATCTTTTCACTCATCTAGCAATTCAAGATCCTCGTGATTCGAGATTTCCGTTTCAACTCGCTCTCATCTATTTCGATTCTTCCATGTCGGATTCTTCCTGGGAAGGTGTGTCGGCCGGTTTTCACGATCAGGACAAAGCTCTTCGAATTCTGGATGATATCATCAAAAAAGAATATAAAAATGTTCCAGCCCGTTTTGCCAAAGCCAACTTCCTGTATCGTCTCGGTAGGACGGAAGATTCCAAGGAAGAATATTTGAAAGTCAAAAAAACGATCGAGGAATTGAACGACGCCGGTCTCGTTCGAGGCGGTCTTGAAAAGAACGATTCGTATCAAAACGTACTTCAAAACCTGAAAAAGATCGAAGAAAGTTCCTTGAAGGCGGAATGAATCCTCTCATTCTCGTAGATTCCTACGTATCCAAATTCTGTTCGAAGAATGGAATATTCAAAAAATTGAATTCTTTGGCGAATTTGAACGCATATTTGGAACGTTTTCTTCCTTCTTCCGTTTTACGGGGGGCTTTGTATGCCTCGGAAAAGATTTCGAGCGATTTAAAAAAGACCGGATTTTCGGTTCTTTCTTTTTTTGATCCGGAATATCCTTCTCTTTTAAAGGAAATATACGATCCTCCGTTGATTTTGTTTTATAAAGGAAATTTGAATATTTTAGATTTATCCTTTGCGGCAGTTGTCGGTACTAGAAATCCTTCTCCGATTTCCTGTTATGCGGCTGAGTTGATTCCTTACTATTTGAAGGGAACCGGCTTTTCGGGGGTCGTTTCCGGTTTTGCCAAAGGAATCGACGCAACGAGTATGAATGCGGCTTTAGACGAAGAGTTAGCGGTTATCGGAGTTATGGGAACCGGACCGGAAACGGAATATCCTTTCGAAAACAGAAAACTCTATCAAAGAATGAAGTATGCGAAACGAACTTTGATTTTGACGGAATATCCTCCCGGCCAAAAGATTTTGAAATATACGTTTCCAAAACGGAATCGAATCGTGACCGGAATGTGTAATTCCGTTTTTATTATGGAAGCTCCTGAAAAATCGGGCGCAATCTCATCGGCGCACAATGCACTGGAACAAAACAGAAATATTTTTATCTTTTCCGATCCGCGTCAGACGAAAAATCAAGGAGGGGAAATTCTAATTCGAGATGGGGCGGAAAGTTTGGATCTGAATACTATCTCTTTTGGGATGAAGGAAGTTTTTCATATGAATCATCTTTTGCCGGATTCCCAATCGAAAATTCCGGGAATGCTTGCAGAACTTTCCGAGAAACGCTTTTCTGGCGAGTGGAAATCGATCGGTTCCGGTTATTATGCGAAAAAAACTTTTTTCCAACCTATTCTTCCGGGCCTCTAAGCCGGTTCCCGCTTGGTCGCTGGGACTTTATAGAGTTATATTCGGTATTCTGCTTTTTATATTAGTATTTCGTTATTTTGCAAACGGTTGGATTTCTAGATATTTTTTGGATCCAAATTTTCACTTCAAATTTTACGGCTTTTCCTGGATCGGAGTTCTTCCCGGTTGGGTTTTGTACCCTCTTTTTGTTTCGCTTCTTTTTTTTGCCGTTTTTATCTCTTTGGGGATTTTTTATAGAATTTCCGTTTTTTGTTTTTTTCTGATTTTTACGTACATCAATTTTCTCGAGGTTGCGGTTTATCTCAATCATTACTATCTTATTTGTCTATTGCTTTTTATTTTGATTTGGGTTCCGGCGGATAGGGCTTTAAATCTATTTCATATTTTTAGAATATTCAAAAGTGGGTCGATTCAGAACGTAGATCCGATTCCGCAATGGAGCCTTTATATACTTAGATTTCAGATTGGAGCGGTTTATTTTTTCGGAGGGATCGGTAAATTGGTTCCGGACTGGCTTTTCGACGCGCAACCGGTGCGAATCTGGCTTCTTCGTAATTCGGATATCCCGATTTTCGGTCCGATTCTTTCCATGTCGGCTACGGGATACTTTTTTAGCTATGCCGGTTTGATGTTTGATCTCTCGGTTCCTTTCCTATTATTATTCCGCAAGACGAGAATGTTGGGATATTCTTTAGTTCTAATATTTCATTTTTTGACTTGGAAATTGTTTCCGATCGGAATGTTTCCTTGGGTGATGATTTTGAACGCCACTTTGTTTTTCTCCCCGACTTGGCCAATAGATTTGTTTCAATTTCTGAAATCCAGAAGTATGCTCCCGGATCGAGAGAACATTTTTCATTTTTTGTGGACCCGTTTCCCGATTCATTTTAGGAAATCAGTTTTGGCTTTTATCGAATCTTATTTATTTTTTTTAGAATCTAAGTCCTCCATTTCGGAAAAGTTCGTTTTTTATAAAGTTGAGATGCTGAGAAAAAAGTTCGATTTTATTTTATCGGATCGTATTCTTCGTTATTTTTGGATTTTTTACGTTTTTTTTCAGTCTCTATTTCCTCTGAGACATTTTTTATATCCGGGAAATCATCTTTGGACGGAGCAGGGTTTTCGATTTTCTTGGCAGATCATGTTGGTTCAAAAGAACGGGATTGCTTCTTTCAGAGTGGTGAACCAGCAAACTGGAGAAACCAACGTAGTTCTTCCGGAATCTCACCTAAGCGAAATCCAGAGGATTATGATGAGTTATCAACCGGATTTGATTTTGCAATTCGCTCATTGGGTCGGTAAAAATGAGAAGGAAAGAACCGCTCAAGAAGTTTCAGTATATGCGGATGTTATGGTTTCCTTAAATGGAAGGAAAAGTCAAGTACTGATTGATCCTGAGAGGGATTTGATGAAGGTTTCCAATTCTTTGCTCAATAAAGAATGGGTTTTCTCCGGAGACGAAGAATAGAGTTGTTGAAAAATTCCATAGTTCAGATAAACGAAACTGCTTCAATCGACTGTTTTTATAAAACAGAAACGGACGGACAGTCTTACGTTGAACTCGCATTTTTTTAAATCGAAGTAAAAGACCGCATGGATACGGTTCGATTCTGAAAACTATGATGAATGAACTTCACTTTTTCTTCGGGTTTCATCGCGCCTAAAACGTAAAAAATCGGTTCCAAATGTTCCGTGGTAGGCACTGAGAACGTTGCGATGTCTCCTTTTTTTTGAAAGTCTAAAATCTCTTTATCGTTTCTGGATTCCAGCATTTGTCGTATGAACTCATCGAACTCGATCGCCCAATCCGTAGGTGTCGCATTCATATCGTAAAAATCGGCTTTTTGCAGATTGTGAACGATGTTTCCGCTTCCTAAGATTAAGGTTCCCTCCTCTCGGAGTGGTCGTAATTCTTTTCCGATCTCGTATTGTTTTTCGGGGCTTAAGTTCGTATCGAGGCTCAATTGAAGTACGGGGATATTTGCTTTTTGAAATAGGAAACACAATACTCCCCAACTCCCATGATCGAGTCCCCATTCTTGTGTAGGTTGAGCGTTTACGGTTTTGAGCGAATTCTGGATCTTTTCGGCGAGTTCCGGGGATCCGGAAGGTCGATATTGAATCTCGTATAATTCGGGAGGAAATCCGTAAAAATCATAAATCTGTTTCGGTGGATCAGAGGTGGTCACGTAAGTTCCTCTCGTTTTCCAATGCGCGGAAACGACGAGTATATTTTTCACAGCCTGAAGTGTTGCACCAAATTCCTTCAGGTTCCGAGTGAAGTCGGACGGAGTTACGAGGTTCATTGGAGAGCCGTGTCCAAAAAATAAAACTGGATTTGTCATAAAGAGAAATTTCCTTTCCTTATTAGAGTTGTTGAAAAAGTTCAGATGGACAAAACCGCTTCAATCGATCGTTTTATAAACGGAAGCGGACGGAGAGTTAATTTTGGGGCACCTCTATTGTATTTCACATTTCCATTTTGGACCTTTCTTTTCTATCGAAAACATTTTTGCAAATCGGAATTATGATTATAATTGTGTAAGAGCCGGTCTTAAAACCTCTACAGAAATATTCATTTTGAATTTTTCATAAAATGAAAAGTTCTCTCCCCTTTGACGATCATCGGCCTTCGAATAGGTTTTATTATTGTCAAGCTTTCGTGGGAGTTCCCACATTTTGGAGGTTTTGAGACCGGCTCTAAGTCCAATAACGATCACCGGTTCAAGAAACATTCGCAGTCATCTGAGGAAAACTCTCAAATCTGTCGAAGATAACTGCATGAAAGTTGCCATTATTCACGATTGGCTGAACGGAATGAGAGGGGGAGAACTGGTTTTAGACTCTCTCTTAAAAATTTATCCATCCGCCGATCTTTTTACGTTATTTTATGCTCCCGGAAAATTGAGTTCACGAATCGAACAAAGAAAAATCACTACGGCGTTTACAAATAGTCTTCC
>NZ_QAJG01000003.1:130000-195000 GCF_003046425.1 Leptospira borgpetersenii serovar Javanica | reverse complement strand
CAATAATTGGGATTTAGCAGGAGCAAGAGCGATCAATGCGACGGATTACATCATCAATGTGGAAAAATTGGATCCGTCCTGGTTTCAAGCGGTAAGTTTCGGAGCGTTTCGTCCCTTGGTGATCGAATATGCGGGAACACCCGAAGCGAAAGCTTATAACCGAAGGATTGATATCGTAGTCATGACCGAAAAGTCTACCAAAAGAAGTCCTTACGAAACCAATTTCGGACTTCCAAAAACGAAAATTCCCGGCTCAGAGTCGAGTGTACCCGGCAAAGAGTGATTGGAAAGAATGACTAACGTTAAAATTCAGGAGGCAAACCCATGGGTGATGCGGAAATAGATGAGGAAGAAGGCGGGCTCCCCGCAGCCGAAGGTGGGGGTGGTACGTCTCCCATTATCAAATGGCTTCTTTATGTAGCAGGAGCCATATTCGGAATCATCATCGTTGCGATCATTGCGATGGTAGTTGCAAAACAAACTGCGACGAGCACGTTCACACAAATGAAAAATGTTGCGTTGGTAAAACCTCCTCCTCCTTTGGCAAACTATAATTTTACTGAAGAATTTCGGATCAACACTTCGGATAAAGGAGAAGCTCACTTCGTAAAAATGAAACTCGCTTTCGGGATAGCGAAGGAGGATCAAACTTTGTCGGCGGAACTTGCGGAAAGAAACGCTCAAATGCGTGATTTGATTAACTTAATTGTGGGAAGAAAATCAAAAGATGAACTTATCAACATCGAGGATCAATTGGATTTGAGGGAAGAGATTAAGGCACAAGTGAATCATATCCTTACCGAAGGAAAAATTCAGGAAGTTTACTTTACCGAGTTTATCGTCAACTAATGGTAAAAATTCTCGGAGTAATTCCGGCACGTTATGCGAGCTCTCGTTTTCCGGGAAAGCCGCTCGCAAAGATCGGCGATAAAACTATGATTGAATGGACGTATAGGAACGCTTCTCGGTCTACTGCTCTTTCTGAACTGGTAGTCGCGACCGACGATACTAGAATTCATGAAGTTGTACAAGGTTTCGGTGGAAATAGCGTAATGACGAGAGCGGATCATATTTCGGGAACCGATCGGATTATAGAAGTTGCAAATCTATTTTCTGAATATTCCATAATTATAAATATCCAAGGGGACGAGCCCGGAATCGAGCCGGAATTGATAGATGGAGTAGCGGGTCTAAAGGCATCTCATCCCGAATGGGAAATGAGTACAGCGGCGGTTCCTTTAATCGATTTTTCTCACGGTGAGGATCCCAATCGTGTCAAAGTAATCATCGATCGGAATAGAAAGGCGATTTATTTTTCTAGATCCTTGATCCCCAGTCAGTTTAAGCAGACGGTTCCTTTGTATCGTCATTTGGGAATTTACGGATATGACCGGGATTTTCTTTTAAAATACAATTCTCTCCCAAAAAGTAATTTGGAAGAATCAGAGTCTTTGGAGCAACTCAGAGCGATCGAAGCAGGTTATGGAATCGGAGTTTATTTGGCTCAAGAAGCGGGGTTATCCGTGGATACTCCCGCTGATTTGGAAGTTGTGATTGAAGATTTTAAGAAACGAAAATGGATTACTTAACTGTATTTTGATTTGAACTTGTCCCAAAACCTCGGATGTCGGAACTCCTACAAAAGTTTTCCAACGATAAAATCCGTTAGAAAATCCATAAATCAACAATCTGCGTGAATTTTCACACTCTATTACAAACTTATGAAATGATTGTGCTGATTTCTTTTAAGGTTTTGAGAACAAGTTCTTAAAAAAATTAGAAAAAACTTTTTCTAAAAGTGGGAGATCCCACATTCGATTTTGTTTTTTGCGAAAAAGTATTTAACTGTGAGTTCGGCGTAACGAATGCGATTGAAGGTATAGGGAACTCAAGCTGCCACGCCACTCTCTCAAAATTGTCTTCTGTAGGAGTGGCATTGCCGCGACCTGTCATCTCCCCTGAATGCAGTAGTTCCCACGGCTTACGTCACCTTAGATCGTTTATAGGCTTTTGAAATAATCTTTTCGTTCTTAAATTCCTATAAAAATTCCCACACTTTGGGATTTTGAGAACAAGTTCTAAATTTTAGAAAGGAGATTCTTTAAATGGATTCGAATTACTTAAGGGCTTCTTGAAGAGAATTATGGATCAGAACGAAATCCGCTAATCCTACAATATCCATCACCTTTCTGAAATGTTCATTCAGACCTGCAAATTCGACTTTCTTTTTTGTCTCAGAAGCTTTTGTAATCAAGCTGATGAGGGTTGCAATTCCAGCCGAATTGATATAAGAAGTCCCTTGAAAGTTTAGAATCACACGATCTCGTTTCTCTTGAGGGATGGATTCGTATTTTCCTAGAATCTCTTCATCCGCCTCCGATGTAATTTCACCTTCTATATGGATAATCGGAACGGAGACGGCAAAATCTACAAAAACTTTGAAGTCGTCGGGCATAAAAAATTTTACAACTTAAAAATCGCTAAATTCTATGAAAGTCAATCGAATTACGCATAATTTCCGAGTTCGGTCGGAGACAATTGGTCAAATTGTCTTCCGCATTTTTTGCAATAAAATTTGACAGCTTTCGGTTTGCATGAAATTCCGAATAGGATCAAAAAGATACCGAATTTGGAATATATTTTCTCTTCTCGACTGTTGGGAGAGGTTCTATTTACTCCGCAGTCTTCGCCACAAGGAGGAAGTGGGTTGTTTAAATTCACAAGAATAATGTAGCTTAGGGGTCAAAAAACGCCAATCGAAAAAGTAGAAATGGATCGGAAAACTCGCATTTTCCGATCCGAGAGAAAATCTTAGTTTTGAGAAAGATGAACTACGTATTTTGCAAGTAGTTTCAGATTTTCATCACCTAAGAATTTATAAGCGACCATCGGGCTATTTGGAATTCCGTTGTTGAGAGTTTTTAGAACTCCCGCCTCCGTATTTCCATTTTTCCACTGCGAAGCAGGGGCCCTATAGTTGCGAGGTTTCGGATTGAGACTTGCTGCAGCGGCTCCGTCTCCCGCTCCTTTTTCTCCGTGACAGGAAGCGCAGTTTTGGTTAAAGATTTCCCGCCCCTTTTCAAGTTCGGGATTAAGAGTTGAAGCGGTCTCCGTCGCAGTAGGCGCCGTTTCAGCCGGTTTTTCGGACTTATCTCCACAGTTCAAAAAAAGAACCCAAGAGGTAAGAGCGATAACGATGGAAAGGATCATATTTTTGGAGTTCATCGAAAATCACCTCTATTTAGCAAGCCAGCTTATATTGTGAGGAAAATTCATGATAGGATTTTTTTGTCAGACAAATGTCAGGGGCTTGATTTTTCCCGGGGTTCTGGGTATCAAATGGGACTAAAGATAAATCCGGTCCCGGGTTCATCTCTTTGGAATTGAACGGGAAGATCGATTTTTACCGATTCGGTTACGGAAACTTCTCCTTCTAGAATTCCCATCGCCTTGATTCCTTCTTCCAACTCTACAACCGCCAAAACATAAGGCGCTCTTTGAGCGAGATGTGCGAAACCTAAGTGAACTACCGTGTAAGTGTAAATTTTACCTTTACCTGAAAATTGAATTTCGGATATTTTAGAACTTCCACATTGAGAACAAGAGATCAAAGACTCCGTCGTTTGGAAACCACAGGAGTCACATTTTTTTCCCTTCAATATTTTTAATATAGTTTCGGACATGTTTAAACTCTTTCCGGATTCTGCATCGATTGCCTAACCTGGAATGTCAATCACATAAAATCCCTTCGAATTTCGTTTTGTAGGCTTCGATGATCGTTCGCTTTTGCATTGAGACTTTATAGTGATCGTACAAATTCTAAAGTTATGGGACAAACTCAAAATGAATTTTTCATTGGATGAAGGTTGTTAAAACGACATTAGAGTTGTTAAAAAATCAATTCTTCATCTGTTTCATGGAAACGGTCGATTAAGAACTTGTCCCAAAACCTCGGGTGTAGGAACTCCTACGAGAATGTTCCAACGATAAAATCCGTTGTAACATCCATAAATCACCGATCTGCGGGAATTCATACGCTCTATTACGAACTTATGAAATGATTGCGCTGATTTCTTTTCGTGTTTTGGGACAAGTTCTAAAGCAGTTTTGTTAAACTGAACTGTGGAATTTTCAACAACTCTAATGTATACAAACATTGGACTTTTAGAATCCTTATCTTTGAATTTTTTAGAGACTCTTATTTATTTTTTAAAAATACTTTCTTTCGAAATTTGTTTCCCTTCTTTCCATTTACCACTATAGAGAATTTTTTGATCTTTTGCAACAAGTACGCCGTATCCGTTCTCCTCGCCGTTTTTCCATTGACCAATATATTTTTTTCCGTCCCAATAGATCTTCGACCCAAATCCATTTTTACAATCGCCGTTACAAGATTCTTTCAGAAAGATAAAATAACTACTACCGAATAAAAATATAATCAAAAGCAAAATGGAAAAGATCCTGAATTTATTTTGTGTGAAGAACTGAACTGGTTTTATCATAAACATCCTCTAAAAAATCTGAAATACAAGTTGTAGTGTAGGTATAAGCAAAGCGAAATAACCGGATATAAAAATGGCTTTTTTATAACGATGACAAAACGTGAGAAATTCAGTATGATTCTGAATTAAATTTGAGATATGAGATTTTTCCTTTAAATTTCCCACCTCCGAGCGGATTTTCTTTTTTTTCTCTTTTGTTGATGAGTGCAAGTCGTCAAGATTTGCCAGTTCTGCCCCAAACCAGAGAAGTTTCTGTTTAGAAAAGGGCCGACCGAAAAAAAACTCGGGTATCGTATGTGATTTGGAATATTCGAGGACCTCTATTTGGCATCTTTGACATTCGTTCAGATGTTTTCTGATTAAAAACGGAAGTTTTTTTTGCTCGTTCGTTTTTAAGTAATCTTCAACATTCCAATCTTTACATATATCCATATTCTGCAAATCTAAACAAGCTTTCAATTTAATCCATACTTTTTTCATTCTATTGTTTCGAAAGAAATAAATCGGTCTCTAATCGTTAAGGAATCAAACTTATGACAATCTATATTTTAATGCGACTATATCATTAAACATGAAAGTGTATTTTCAATTTGTCCGTGTTTTTAATATTATGATATAAGAACCTGCTCCAAAAGAAACTAAAGTGCTGCTTTCTAAGGATCGCTCTCGAGGAAACTCAAGCCGTCTCGCTTCTATTGGCGCTCGACGGGTTTGGAGACGAGCTGTAAGTTGAATCGGAGGCCTTGCGCGGACCCAATTAAGATTTCGAACTTGTCGTCTTTTTAAGGAATTTATTTTCGTAGATTTTGCAGATCGTATTGATTTTACAGGTTTCACAGAGATCCTTATCATACATTGATTTACATTTTTTCAGGATTCCCAGTCGACTGAGAGCAAAGTCGCCTTTGACCGGATCATCCGGAAAAATTTCGCGGAAAAAATTCGTGATTTCTTCGGCTTTTTTCCAATCCGGTGTTTGACGAGAACCTATCTGTAAAACGCTTGCAATTCTTTGAATGTGAATATCCAAAGGAAATTGTAGTTCCGAAGGAGAGATTGTGGTATAAATTCCGAAATCCGGATATTCTTTTCGAACCATCCATCGAAGATACATGGAATATCTTTTTAAAGAGGTCGTTCGAACTCCTTGTCCGATTAAAAACTTATATCCGTAACTTTCCGTTTGTTTCTCATTAATCTTCCTGGACTCCTTTAAAAACCGAAGTTGGAAAGCGAGAATTCTTTGTCTTAAAGTTCCTCCCTCCGTAAACGATTTTCGATCTTTTGTAGAGAGTTTGAATTCTCCTTCTTGGGGCATGGAAAAAAGTGACTCAAGTTTATGATCTTTTGTTTTTTGGAGTTTGTTTTGAATCGTTTGTAAAAAAAGATATATGTCGCCCGGTTTTTGAAAGCGATAAGATTTGAGTTCATTCCGAATATATTTGAGATCTTCTTTTAAAAGAAATTGATATGGAGAATCTCCACAAAGTGCGAAGAGTTTTTGGAGATATTCCTTGATTGAGGTGACGTTTCCGTAGGAGAATAAAGCGGCAATAAATCCAGAAATTTCTCGGTCTTGAAAATTCGAGTAGGAATGGGGAAATTCTATCGGATCCGACCCCAGATACTGGGGTGTCTGGTATTCTAAAAAAATTCTTTTCAGAACCTGTTTGGTTTTTTGAGAAGAGTGTTTCAAGATTCTCTTTTCTTTTTATTTGCCAGATAAGTTCTTGACTGTAATTCTCTGAAAAGAGCTTTTTCCATAAAAGCGGACGCTTCCCATAAAAGGTCGGGGTCGATTCCCGTAGAGATTCCTGATTTTTCTAGAAAATATACCAAGTCGTCAGTAGCTAAATTTCCGGCAGCTCCTTTGGCGTAAGGACATCCTCCCAGACCTCCTGAAGAAGAGTCGAAGGAGCGAAGTCCCATTGAAAAAGCTTTTTCCACGTTTGCGATCGCCATTCCGTACGTATCATGGAAGTGTCCTGCAAGTTTATTTGCAGGAATTTCTTTGAGAAGGCGTTCTAATAATACTTCTACTTCTGCGGGAACTCCCGTGCCGATGGTTTCGCCGAGAGAAATTTCGTAAGCGCCTAAATCCAAAAGAATTTTGGAAACGTTGAGAACCTGATTCGGATCGATTTTACCTTCATAAGGACAATCGATCACGGTGGAAACATAACCGCGAACTCGGATACCGTCATCTTTCGCAAGTTTGAAAATTTCTTTAAATCCGTCGATGGATTCCGTGATTGTTCGATTGATATTTTTTTTTGTGAATGATTCCGAAGCTGCCGTAAAAACTGCAACTTCCTTATAACCAGCGTTTTTAGCGGCTTCATAACCTCTTATATTCGGAGTCAGTGCTGAATAATGAATATGTCCGTTCAGATCCAAAAGTGCGGAAAGTTCTGAAGCATCCGCCAATTGAGGAATGGATTCTTTTTTTACAAAAGACGTCGCTTCTATGTTTTTTAAACCTGCTTGAACCAAACGTCGAATGTATTCCGCTTTGATCTCTGTTGATACCGCACGTTTTTCGTTTTGAAGCCCATCACGCGGACCGACTTCCGTGATTTTTATTTCCATTTTCTTATCATCCGATCTTTGTATGGAAAGTCGGCAAGCTAAATATCCTGGTTCTTGTCTATTGCTATGTTTTATGGATGCCTTTTCAATTTCGATTCAAAGTTATTCTATAAGAAACTCGTTCTATTTGGTTTGACTTTTCGGTGTTTACGCGCGTTTAAAATTGAGAAAACGCACAAAACGTAACCATAAAATATTTTGTCTAATCCCGATCTGAATGTTGGAACTCCAACGTTTTAGGAATTAGTGAATAAGAGTAGCTGTAAAGTCCATAAAACACCAAAAAGCGAGAGACGTAATCTGTGGGAATTACTATGCCTTATTACGGACTTGTTAAAAATTTGTAGCTGAATTTATTTTAAGATTTTGGGGAAGACGCTTCAAATAAAAACCCCGCTGAAATCAACGGGGTCTATTTCCATTTCGTTTGAAAGAGAGTAGGTTAAGGTCTTACGGAAATCACTTCGTCCTTGTTCACAAGGTTTACGATGTGTTTGTATTCCGGAGAATCTTTTCCGTATTTCAGCTCGGTTGCTCTTAAGAGGTGAACGTTCTTCTTGTAACGGTATTTGAACATCTGGTCTTCGGATGCTCCGCCGTATTTTTTAATCATGTTCTCTTCGAAAGCGTAGCAACTTGCCAGATACTTGTGAGCGGGATATTCCTTCTCGTTTTCATCGATTTCGATATAAAGTTCGAGAATGGGGATACACTGCGGAAGATTTTGTAAATCATACTCGGTGAGAATCCACGATCTATAAGTGTCGGAAAGAAGTCTTTTGAACTCCGGTCTTTCTCTCAAATCCGGGTTTTTAATTTCATCCAAGTGGTTGATCGCCTTAGTGAAATAGTTCAGAGCCTGTTGTTTTGCAACGAGTTTCTCGCGAGAAACGACACGGTCTTCTCTTGCTTTGCGATCGACCTTTTGCCAATACCATTTTTCATCGAGACGTTTTTTCTCGGCTTCTTCTTTACGGTATTGTTCCACGGATTCTCTCATTTTAAGAACCGTGTTTACTCCCGATTGGTAATTGGATAATGCCAATCTAAATTTGTTGTTCGCGAATGCCTTGGAGAGCTGGTGGAGTTCTTGGAAATTTTTATCATAGCCCTTAAAATCAGGGTTCTTCCACAGAGCTTCTTGTTCCTGGATTGCTTTTTTACGACGCTTCTGCTCTTCCGTGAGGTTCTTGTCATCGTCTTCGGGAACCAACTCGCCTTTTAACAGTTCGTCAATTTTTTCTACAGCTTGATTGGCTTGCTGATTATCGCCCTGATTGTTTTGCTGAGCTAAAACAGACAGGTTGAGTCCCAGCACGGCCAGAAGAATGAATATGCTTTTCATCACCTTCATAATGCTCACACCTTTACTTCTCTTTCAATGGTATTAGGAAAAAAGATACATCCTGTGTCTTTTCTCCTGAATAAACTATCGGATTTAGAATTCGAGATATAAACTAGGAACGAATTTTTTTTCCACTTTATTCCGGAGAAGGGACATAAAACATCTCATTTCTGGAATTCAAAAAAATCTTTTGTACTTTTTGGAAAGCTTTCCTGGAGTTAAAAGTTTTCCCTACTTTCTATACTTCCTTTGATTTTTCCAGCAGATTCTGTTTTCAGAAAAGGTTTTCCTTCTTTCTTTCAATGAAAAAATTGGAATTACCAGTATGATTCTTAAGAATTACACAGCCGTCCAAGAAGGCGCTCCTGACTGCACGCAGTGCGGGGGCGTCGGATTCTCCCTTACCGAGAATGTTCCGGGAACTCATTCGGGTGTTCTTTCGATTTGCCACTGCATTTCTGAGAATTGCCCCTGTCAGGGAAAACCTCCCTGGAGAGTATACGACGAGAGTCTGAGTAAGATGGTTCCTTGTGTTTGTCATAACGCGAGAATGGAACTCGGACATTTGGAAACTATATTCAAAAAATCTGGAATTCCTCCCAAATATATCTATCGAACGCTAGATCAGGCCGATCACAGCACGGAAATCGGAATCTCATTTATGATCGCACACGATTGGGCGAACGAACTCGTACACAAATGGAATGACGCAAGGTTTAAACCACATGGATTGTATCTTTGGGGAGGGCCGGGAACCGGAAAGACGCTTCTTGCCTGTATTATACTCAACGAATTGATTTTTCGATATAAAACAAATTGCAAATACGCGAAGATCAACCGTGACTTTCTCAATACTCTTCGAGAAACGTATCAAAAGGATTCAGAAACCCACGGGATGGAAAAAACCATCGAAACGTTGTTTGCCGAAGTCGAAGTATTAGTGTTAGACGATTTTGGAGTTCAAAAGGAATCCGATTGGTCCAACTCAAAATTGTACGATCTGATCGACGCAAGATACGAGCAGGAAAAACTCACCATTCTCACTTCTAATACTTCTCCTGCAGAGTGGAAGGATAAAGCGGAAGGAAGAATTTATTCCAGATTGAAAGAGATGACAATGGAAATTCATCTAGAATGCGCGGATTATCGTTTGAAACTTTCTGAGTCCGGAGGAAGAGGGTGAAACAAGCTTTTCTTTCCTTAGGATCCAATCTCGGAAATCGAGCCCAGTTTTTGAAAATCGCCGTCCGCAAATTAAAAAATACGATCGGGATCGAAATTTTAAAAGAATCCGAACCGATAAACACCGTTGCTCTGGAAGTTACCGATCAATCCGATTTTCTCAATCAGATTCTAAAAATTGAAACTACTTTCAATCCGGAGGAATTGTTGGAGGTTGCTCTTCGGATTGAAAAAGAGATGGGTAGGATTCGAAAAATTAAAAAAGGACCGAGAGAAATCGACATCGACATTCTCACTTACGACGTGATTACGATGGATACTCATAATCTGCACCTTCCCCATCATTCTCTTTTTACTCGTCCTTTTATCCGGGAAATTTTGGAATCGATCGGCGAGGGTTCCTTATACGAACGTTTTGCGGGAGGCGAGTATGAAAAACATACATAAAATTTTTTCTCCCGAAAAGAAAGGGAAAGAAAAAATTTCCGTCGTTACGTGTTACGATTTCAGTTTCGCGAGAATTCTGGGTGAAACTCCGATCGATTCGATTCTCGTGGGCGATTCTCTTGGAATGGTCTTCCAAGGAAATTCGAGCACTCTTCCCGTAACCTTGGAAGAAATGATCTATCATACGAAAGTGGTTCGCCGAGGTGCTCCCGATAAATTTATCATCGCCGATCTTCCATTCTTAAGTTATCAGACTTCCATCGAAGAAGGGATTCGTTCCGCCGGAAGAATGATGAAGGAAACCGATTGCGACGCGGTCAAAATAGAAGGCGGTTCGGATTTTATTTGCGAGTTAGTCGCCATTCTCAAACAAATCGGTATTCCGGTCATGGGACATTTGGGGCTCACTCCTCAGAGTGTTCATGTCTTCGGCGGTCATAGAGTGCAGGGGAAAGGGGAAGAATCGAGTGCGAAACTTCTCAGAGAAGCTGTGGCTCTTTCCGAGTCGGGTGTATTCTCCATAGTTTTGGAAATGATTCCCGCCGAACTCGGTAAAAGAGTCAGTGAAGAAGTCGGGGTTCCGACCATCGGAATCGGTGCAGGTCCCGATTGTGACGGACAAGTTTTGGTTTTAAATGATTTGCTTGGGTTAGATGCGAATTTTCAGCCTAAGTTTTTAAAGAAGTTTTCCAATCTCCATTCTATCGTCAAAGATGCGATCGAGAGTTATCATGAGGAAGTAAGATCTGGAGAGTTTCCTGGGAAAGATCACAGTTTCTGATGAATTCTTGACGATAATCGGAAATATAGAAGGTTGTAAACTTTAAGGGAGAATCTCCCGTCTGGAGTGAAGTGTGGACATAGTTGAGTTAGAAAAAGGCTACCCGGATACGGAGAGTAAGATTAAAGAGTTGGCTAAAGAATGTGGAAATCAAACCGAAATTATTCGCGGTGCGGCGGTATCGGATACGATTCATTTTATAGGCGATACTCGCAAGATTTCCGAAAAAGAAGGCTATGTCAAAGAACTTCCCGGGATCACCAAAATCTGGAACGTGTCCATTCCGTATAAGAACATCGCAAAAACTGCGGCCGGTAAAAACGGTGAAGTGGTTCATAGAGCAACAAGAATCGTGGAAGTGAAAGGCCCGGATGGTTTGGTTCGTAGATTCGGAACCGGAAAACATATCTTTATCGTGGGACCGGATTCTCCACAAACTTATGAGCAAACTTTGACGATCGCAAAACAAGCGGTTGAGCTTGGAAAAAAATACAATATCTTAGATAGAATCATCTTTCGCGGCGGGGCTTTTAAACCTCGTACTCGTCCGACCGATTGGAGAGGTCTCGGTTGGGAAGGAATTGCGATGATGGATAAGGTTAAGGCCGAGACCGGTCTTCCTTATGTGACCGAAGTTATGGATCATACGATGGCGGAAGAAGTCGCCAAACACGCCGATATGATTCAGATTGGAACTAGAAATGCTCAGGACTTCGAACTTCTCGAAGCGGTGGGAAGAACTGGAAGACCTGTGATTTTAAAACGTGGCTTCGGAAACGAAGCCGTCGAATGGTTTTCCGCGGCGGAATATATCGCTAATCAAGGAAATTTGAATATAGTTCTTTGTGAAAGAGGAGTGAAGACTCTTTTTATCAAGGAAGGCTACTGCAGAAATACTCCGGATTTAAACGTAATCACTCACGTAAAAAATCAGACAATTCTTCCGGTGATTTACGATCCTTCTCATGTTGCGGGAGACGACAAAATTGTGATTTCGAATCTGCTTGCTTCTCTTCCGTTTAATCCGGACGGTTCGATTACGGAAACGCTTCACGTGGAAGAATTCAGAAAGGAGCAGATGTGCGACGCGGCTCAGGCGCTTCTGATGAGCATTTATGAAAAAGCGGTTCAATCGATTTTAAAATACGAGGAAGCGATCCGTCCGATTACGGACGAGGCGGATTCTTATTTCCTAAAACGCAAATCGGGAAAGTAAAACGCGAACTTCGTGTGAGTCAAGATTTCGATTCTTAAGAGGTATTTCCAAAATAGCCGCTAACATTGAATGTGTGTTTGTTTGAAAATACCGAATTCAAGTCGGCATTTGATATGCAAAGGCGGTCTTAAAATTTCAGGATCGCTTTTTTATTTGGGCGTGCCTCTCGCCAGAACATTCCGAAAATGGAATGTTCTTTTTAGTCTTGGCTTCTTCTTCCAAATTATTTTTGAATCAAGAAGCCGTTTAGATTGATATTCTAAAATTCCCTGTTTAAGCAGTTGATTCCGTTCACAGACCGATTTGACATGACACCTCCGCTCCATTTCCATTACAGAAACTTTATCCGCCGAACTCACGTTAAAATAGTAATCTTAGGAAAGGGAGTCGTTCAGATATTTAAGAAACGGTTGCAGAATTTTATACGACTCAATCGTATTCTTGATGAAATTTTGCGCGAAAAGATCCTCATCTTTCAGTCTTTTTTCCACAATATAGCTCGTATATTGAATCCATTTCAAGTCGGGGTGATCTTTGGCGAAACCTTTCGGGGCTGTTTTCAATTTCATATCCGAGAGTCCGCCGAATTCTTTAACAAACTTTTTTTCCTGAACGATTTTTTTTAGAGATTTAGAATATTCTAATATATGTTCACGAACTTTTTTAAGCGTGGGAGAATCCGGCATATAAAGACCGCCTGCGAGAAAAGATTCTCCTCCCGGTTGAACGTGAAGGTAAAAGAGAGGTTTCCCTAAATCCTTACCGGTTGCTCCTATACTTGCGCCGAAATTGGTTTTGTAGGGTTCTTTATTTTTAGAAAAACGAACGTCTCTATAGATTCTGAAAATGCACTTTTTGGGATCGACTTCAGCCAAGGATGGGTTTGACTTCGCTAGTCCTACGATCAGTTCCGTGATTAAATTTTCAAAGTCCGCCTTGGCTTCAACAAATAGATCCTTATTCTTTTCCAACCAAGATTTATTGTTGTTCTTGGCCAATTTTTTGAGAAAGTCGAGAGTGGATGGACGTAGCATAAAAAACCTTTCGCATAAGAATTTTGTCTAATTTTTCTTCGATCAAGTCAAAAATGAATCAACAAAGTTGGGCTCTTGAATGATCTCACTCGTAAATTCGGGTGTAAGAAGTTTCTTTTCATGCGTTAATTTTTCCGTAAAAACAAATGTGGGAACTCCCACGTTTTGTAAAACTCAAGTATTTCACTCCCTAAATTAAAGGCCGCAAAGCTTTCCTAGTTTGAAACTACATACTTCCCCAGAACCACGGAAACGCTCTCCACAAGAACCAAACAAAAAACAGGAGATGAAAAAGGTAATTGGAAATTAAGGTCTTCCGCTTTCGGTTGTAAATGTAAATTGAAAAAATCAGAACCCAACCGAAGACGTAGAAGAAAAAAACGTGATTCATAAATGAACCGCCTCTGTTAGCGACGCCCACTTTCCAAAAGGTAATGAAATAAAGTGTGGAAAATATAAAAACGAGTTTAGCAAAGACTAAAGTGTGTTTCGGAATCGAAGATTCTTCAGATAAATTCCTTTTTTGTAGAATCGGAAATATCAACACGAGAAATAAAACTGAATAATTCAATGGAACGAAGATCCAAGAATAACCTAAAATTTCTAAAAGCAAACCCGGTAGAAAAACCGGTAAAGAAAATGGAGGCTCCAATCCGTTCAAACAAAGAACGATTTTGTCTTCGATGCAAAATTCGATCGGGATTCTAGTATAAACCGCATAACAACAAAAAAAGACCGAAAGACAGCTGAGTAAAATGAGCAGATATCGAAACACGTTGTTTGTTCGGAATTAGTTTGTCGATTCTTCGTTTATCAAATTGTGTCGTGGATTTTACAAACTTCGATCTAAGATTCGATCAAACCCGCGCGGATCGCATACATAACTAAATCCGCAACCTTATGAAGATTCAACTTTTTCATGATGTTGGCTCGATGAACTTTTACCGTGGCCGGAGAAATCCCTAAAATTTTACCGATGGATTCGTTGGAATTTCCTTCGGCGACTAATTTTAAAATTTCTCTTTCTCTATCCGAAAGGACAGAAAATGCTTTTTTGGCGTCTTGATTTTCTTCGCCCGGTTTTCCAGAACCTACAAAACCGGATAGGAAATGAGCGGTGATTCCGGGACTTAAATACGTTTCTCCTTTGTGAACCGCTTCGATTGCGCGAAGGAGATCATTACCGGCGTCGTCTTTCAAAACGTAACCGTTGATTCCTAATTCCAATAGTTTCTGAACGTATTCTCTGTTGTCGTGCCGGGAAAGAATAATGGTCCGAATATTCGGATACTGCTTTCTTAGATTTTTGACAAGGTCGATCCCGCTTAAACCGGGCATAGAGATGTCGGTAATTACCAAATCGGGATTCAATTTACCGATTTGATCCAGAGCTTTTTCAGCGTCTCCGGATTCGCCGCAGATTTCAAATTGTCCGGAAAGGATCATTTTAAGCCCTTCTCTGAGAATAGCGTGATCATCGACTAAGAATATTTTTGTGTTAGTAGGTTTCATATTTTTTTGGCGGATGTGTTTTTGTTTTTTCTAAAGGAATTCGAACGATAAATTTAGTTCCTTTTCCCGAAGAGGATTCGATCTTAAACTTACCGTTTAAATCTTCCACTCTTCTGCGGATATTTTCAAGTCCAAAACCGGAGGACTTGGCTCTCGCTTTTTTTTCCTGGAAACCGATTCCGTTGTCTTTCGCGTCCAAGAAGAGTTGTCTTCCTTTGACGTGGATCTTGAGATAGATTTTTCTTGCTTGAGAATGTTTGATCACGTTCTGAAAGATTTCCTGAACGATTCTAAAGACTTGATTTGCGACCGTGGATTCCAGATCCGGCTTTAGATTAAGATCCAAATCGGCTTCCACGTCCATAGACGGAAACAAATCCGAACTCAAAGCGCGAATTGCGGCTTCTAAACCGATTTCCCGAAGAGTGGAAGGGTGTAAATTCGTGTAGATATCTCTCAGTTCTTGACTCGCTTTATCGATTAAAAGAAGGCCGGTATCGAACTGAGCCCCGTAAACTTTCGGATTTCTATTGTATGCTTGGAAGTTGAGTTTGGCTGCGAGAATTGTCTGACCGACTCCGTCATGTAATTCTCTGGAAAGTCGAATTCTCTCTTCTTCCTGAGATTGTAAAAGTTTGGTGTGAAGGTTGGCGATTTTTCTTTCCAACCTTTTATTTTCCGTAATATTTTTGAGAATGATTCCTATACTTTCCCCGAAACGAAACACGGAATAGCCGTAGTAAATCTTTTGTTTTTTGAATTCTTGATTTTGAACCATTCCTTTTTTGGAAAGTTTGATGTTCGATTCCATTTCCTCTTGATCCGCCGGATTGAGACCGAGGATCCGAAACAGATCTTTGCCCATCAAATTGCGAGAATTCCCTGCAAATTCTTTCCGAAAGGATTCGTTAGCGAATAGAATTGTTCTTTTATCGTCGATTGCGACGATAGGAGAAATTTCTTTGAGAAGATTGAGAAAGAATTTAGGCGAAAGCCCTGACTTTAAGATAACCGGAGAAAAGGGGCTTTTTCCAATCTTACGTTTTAAATCCTGCATAGAGGTTAAAACAATCTTACTTTGCTTCAAAGAAAGAAAAGAAAAAAAGGAATTCCAAGGGGAAATCCCGGAAAAAAGAGAATTACGTTATTTCCTTTAAATTGCGATTTTTCAAATAAGTTGTGAATGATAGTTTATTCGTCTTTGCTTTCGTGGCGTTTGAGCAAACACAGAGTGTGATTTTACGGATCATTTTATCACGTTTCTCGAAGATGTCGTTGGGAAGGTTGACTGATGAACGGAATGACTTACAGCATGTTCCAAAACCTGCGGAAGCGATCCTTAGAGAGAGACGCATGAGTTTTCTGCTTTATCAGAAAGATCAAACTGTAACTAAAACGTCTCGCTTCTATTGGCGCTCGACGGATTTTTATATTGAAAATTGATACTGAATTTCTCTAACCGGCACTGAATGTTTATGCCCATCGTGTTGGTCGCATTCAAAAACGAAATCTACTAGAGTAATCTCGTCTTGAGACAATTCTAGTCTCGAAAGAACCGTCATATTGATTCAAGAAGCTTCAAATTGTTGCAATTCCTGCTTGTTTCGTCGCTGGAATCTACATCAAAGACCAAGAAACCCATCAAAGAATCAGCTTTTTAAATCTTTGAATGTTACTCTGGAGGCGTATAAAAATAATACTAAAGATCAAATGTGAAGTTCCCACAGATTCTATTTTTCCCGAAGCAAAAATAGAATCATTCCTATTCCATTACTCAAGATTCAAGTCTTCCACTTCATGTGATCACTTTGGAAGCTATTTCAAGATAACTTATAAAATCATTTCGTACGGGAATGATTGAAATTTTTTTTTCGTTTTTTAGATATCAATTTGATCCTGAGTTTCATTCTCATATTTCTTGACTTTTTCGATCTCTCTTCTACTTTGGAAACGAAGAGGTCTTACAATGAAAGAAATTCTTGATCTGTCGTCTAACGTGAATTGGGATTTTCCAAAATCTATTTCAACTTTAGACAAGCGAGTCGCTCAAAGTCTTTTCTCTTTCAATGAAAAACGTGAAACGGCTCGGAAAATGATTGCGGAGTTTGAAACCGTAACCCCATTTTCTTCTCCTTCTAAAGAAGACGGTCCTTGCACACGGACTTTTGGTTCAACGCTTTTTAAGATATTGACTAATATCTTAAAAACTGGGGATTTCCACACGGAGTATCAACCTATTTTGTCTCTGGAAACGGGGAAAATTTTCGCATACGAAGCTCTGGCACGATTTTATGTCGAAGGAAAAAGTATTTCTCCCGAGTTCGTTTTTAACGAACTACATCAGGAAGTGGATTTATTTTTTGAATTCGAAAAGAATTTAAAACGGTTTCAGATAAGGAATCGTCCACAAGGGAAGAGATTATTTTTAAACTTGGATCCCCATGTCTGTAAAAATCGATCGCAGTCGATTGATTGGCACGAGTTTTTAAGCAAGGAAAGGGATATCGTTTGTGAAATCATAGAGAATACGGATTCTACTCTGATCGAAGATACTCGATTCTGTTTGGACGCATTAAAGCAATCGAATATTCCGATTGCGCTCGACGATGTAGGCGGAAAGAGAAATCTTTTCTGTTTTGATTTTTTAGAATATTCTAAATTTATTAAATTCGACAAATGCTGGCTTGATCTTTTTAGGACCAAAGCATATTATAAAAATATCGTTTGGGGTTTTTTGGATTTTGCGAGAGAAGCGGACATCCTGTGTGTTTTGGAGGGAATTGAAACCCAAGAGGATCTTTTGATAGCAGCAGAAATGGGGTTTCCTTTAGTACAGGGTTTTTTATTTCAATCAAGAAATCTTGTAGTTTAAAAATAATCGCCGAATCGTTTTTTCATTTCCAGGTGGAAAATGATATCGATGTTCTTCTAAAGAATCGTCTTTGTATCTATGGCGGATTTATCCGAAAATGATTCGTATTTGTGTAACGGCTTTGTAGGAGTAGTCTCTATGAAATAATTGATGAACCTGATTGCACCAAAAGCTATCTCAGAAATATCTTAAAATGATCTGCATCCGCATTTCAAGAAAAGATAAAGTATTTTTGAGATAGCTTCTAATCAATCGATAATTTAAAGACTAAAGACTGCTTTACTGATCCCTATAAAATAGAGTACCGTTAATTTGAGCATAAATCCCACGTTTGATGAAGAATTTTAGACACTCTATTATATAGAGATGAGTAAAACCTCAAAAAAATCGGCAAGGTCCATAATAGCAGGAGTTCTGTTCCTTTCGGTAGTTTTTGATGTGCTTTCAGCGGTCTTTTTCGTTGTTTAATATTTGTCCTGAAACTTAGGGGAAATATCATTGTGAACTTTTCACAAAAATTTAGAAGTTCCCACGTCCTAAAGTTTTAAGATAGATTTTTGCTATTCGGACGCATGAAAATGGTACCAAAATGAATGGGCGATTTTTGCAAAGATAGAGAAGTCCTCATAAAATTGTACCGAATCCAGAATTGTCGACTTTTTGAAGAAAATATAATATTCTAACTTTTGAAATAAACTTACTATAATATTCTTTTCGTATGTCCGAGTAGTAAGTCGAAATTTTAAACGGTCGATGATTATTTGGATTCCGTGAAAATTTCTTTCAATCGATATGCCAATCTAAATATCGTTCTTCCTCATTGGTTTCTATACGTTGCCGCAAGAATCCAGTCGGTTTGTAAACGAATCAAAAGTTTGTAGGGCCGTTTAGAAATACAATGTTGATTGAAAAGAAAATCTTCAGTAAACATTATGCGTTTTTTATTTTGTCTTAGAAGAAGTCCCCGATATTTCCAAACATTTTGATTCCAAAATCGTTAGACTTTCTAAACTTTAAAATCTCGCTTTCTATTGTAAGTGTCACTCGATAAGTTTTATCTTAGAGTTGTTATTTTGTAAGAAGTCTAAAAAAGGTGTTGTCGGCATCTTTATGGAGAATTACTTAGGGAATGTTCGTTGTGTAAAATGCAATAGAATACAATAACTTCCGGGAGTTTTCGGATTGGTATGCGAGTATTAAAAGACTTTTCAAGTTCGTTCGTTCCCATAGAACTAAATTGAAAATAAATAAACTTTCTTTTTTCTATGTAATCTTATTTTACGTTCTAGGTATTTTTTCTTTAGATGTATACGCTCAAAATAAAATAAAAGAAAAAGAGGAGGGAGCTATTGAAGTAGTAGGCGAAAGGGATAGACCGGATTTTGTTCGATTAAAGCCGGAAGAAATCAATAAAATGCCTGGTACATTCGGAGATTCTTTAAAGGCGGTATTCAACATTCCGGGGATTGCGCCTATATTTCAAAATTATACGAACGCGGGTTTTCAATCAGCAATGGCAACTGGATTGAATCCCACTGCCCCCAATAATAAAAGCCCCGATATTTCCAATAGTCAGAGAGGGTTTCTAGTGATGCGAGGAGCGGGTACTAGAGCCAATCAATTTTATTACGACGGTCTTCCTTTAATCTACCCATTTCACGCGGATGGGATCACTTCCGTTTTAAACAATAATTCGATTCGTTCTTTGGAAATTTATTCGGGTACTTATTCCGCCAGATACGGATTTGCGACAGGCGGGGTCATTGCCGTTGAAGGATTTAAAAAGAAAAACGATTCCGTCGTCCTCAATCTAAATACTTTTTTGGTGGATGGTTACGTATTTAAAAATATATCAAAAAATTTGAATGTAAATGTATCGGGGAGAAAATACTATCCGAACTACGTTTTGGGAAGAATTCCTGATTTAGTACCGAATCAAACGTTTGTTTCCGATTATAGCGATTATCAATTTCGGATCAACTGGGATATCGACAATCAAAACTCTGTCACACTTTCCTCTTTCGGGACGAAGGATTATCGCCATCCTTTTGCCGCGAACAAACAATACAAACCCAAGTATGATTCAATGGAAAGTATCAACGATGCTTTGATTGTTGATAGAAATTTTCGAACCGACGGAGTTCAGTATGTTTGGAAACCGTTTGAAGCCGTTTCGAATACTATGAATATATCAAGAAGTTATTTTGAAGAAAGAACTCAAAACAGTACTTATCTTTTCGATACTTCTAAAGGGGCTCTTGCCGCCTTATTGGCGCAAGGATTACAAAAAGCGAATACTCTCGGGAACAATTTTTCGGAAGATTTTCGCTATTTTGAAGACGTAATGGAATTGAGCTTATTCAAGAAAATCTTAAAGCTTCGGGCGGGCGGACAATATAGGGAAACCGTATCCAGCTTTCAAGGTAAAATAATCTACATCAACGAAAATCCAGAATTTCTTAAGATCACTAAATTCATACTTTCCGACCCGAATACATCTACAACTTTACAAGGGGATAGAATGGTTCATAGGCAGATAGGATATTTCTCCGAGATGAAGTTTGATTATCAAGGTAACGTATTATCTCTTGGAGTGAGACGGGATTATCACGATTTATCGGATGAATGGAAAACAAGTCCAAGACTTATGTTTGCGAAGGAACTAACTTCCACTAGAACTACTTTTTTCGGGGGGACCGGAAAATTCTTTCAAGCTCCTACGGACGTCAGTTATATTTCCAAAAGAATGGGGAATCCTAATCTTAAGATGGAGGAATCCCAACATTCCAATCTTGGAATTGAACAGAAATTTTTATCGAGTTATTCCATAAAGTTAGAGGGTTATAAAAACACGTTTGATAACTTAGTCGTTCGGGACAATTTCATTTACAACTCCTCCGCCGCCAACATCAACAATCTCATTTCCGGGATTAATAATCAGAACACGGAATTTGTCTCTCAGAGAAATTTAAATTACTCGAATTCTATGTCCGGTTGGTCCAAGGGATTTGAATTGATGATAAAAAAGGAAATTCCGGAAGATTCCGGCTTTTTCGGCTGGGTTTCGTATACGAACTCTTTGACGAAACGAAATAGAAACCAGCCCGTTCTCAACGATACTGAACTTCAAATCCACAACGAACTGGCTAAAAATCATAGGACTTTATATCAGGACGTATCTAAGGATTATTACACTAACGTTTATGACAATGGAAATATCGAGGTTCTAAAGAAAAATTCGAAGGAAGAATACTACGATCTCGATCGAACGCATATGCTTAGTATAGTCGGCGGTTGGAAATATAAGGATACTTGGCAAATTGGTACGAGAATCATTCATTTAACGAATTATGCATATACTCCGATTGTCGGATCGGAACTTACTCCGATTAATTCCGTAAATCTTTACACTCCGATCTATTCAAGGGATCTTCGGTCTGCGCGTCTTCCGTCGTATAATCAAATTGATATCCGATTCGATCGTTTTATAACGACGAGTTGGGCAAAGTTGGATTTATATTTTGAAATCATCAATCTCACGGGAAATCGGATTGCGGTTTCAAATACCCTTTATAATACGTTAGCTCCTTATCTTCCAGGTCAGAATCCGGCTACTGGATATATCAATCAAAACGGTCTTAATGTCGGTAAAACTAAGATTCCGATGTTCAACTTCGGGATAGAAATGCGATTTTAAAGATAATAGAGTTGTTGAAAAATTCCAAATTCAGATTAACAAAACTGCTTTAATCGACCGTTTTCATGAAACGGAAACAGATGAAGAATTAATTTTTCAACAACTCTATTATTCTCTGTCATAGCGATCCATAGAATGGATAACGTTACCCACAAATTAAGAAGGCTTTTGGGATCATAAGGATCAAAAACTGATATTTTTCAAGTGTTCCGACAAGAACGAGGCTTTTTACTTGCAATAAGTATGATTTTCTGATATAGAAAAACCACCGGAGTCTTCCCGCCTCCTCTCCCCTCCACCCAAAATCAGGGGGGCGTAAGTTTCACGGAGGATTTGTAGTAATTCCGACAGATTTATCTTCAGATCCAAGTATTTGTGGGTAACGTTATGATAGAATAACGTGAATTCGATATCAGAAAGTTTGGGAGAATCGCTCACAAACTTCATAGCCGAACTCTTTCGTAAAAAGCGTTTCAGCTGAGTTTTTCAAACTAAAATATCGCTTGCTATGGATCGCAACATAATAATCGCTTTTGTATTTGTTATGCGAACTCACGTTAGAATAGTTATGACGCTCGAATTATGCAACTTTGTGTTTCTTCAAAAATTCGATTTTAGAATAAGAACCGTACCAAAACTTTAGGAACGATTCGGTTTTTCCATTTTCCAGCAAAAATGAATTTTTTGATTTCTGAAATCGTCTGGAAGGGTCATTTTTGTAATGTCTTTCGGATTGTTCCAGAGAACGGACGTTTGGGAAAGTTCGAACTTTCTAAAGTTCGTGGAAAAATACAATACGGCTCCGGGGAGAGCAAAGTCTCGATAGAGAATGTTTAAAATTTCCACATGATCTTTTTGTATGTCGAAGATGCCCGTCATTTTTTTGCTATTGGAAAAAGTCGGTGGATCGAGAACAATCAGATCATATCTTTCCCGATCCGGCTTTTTTCTTTCGTTATAAAGCCATTCCACCACATCCGCTCTGAGTAGACGATGTTTTATAAGAGAGAGTCCGTTTAACTTTAAATTTTCTTCAGCCCAAGCCAAGTATGTATTGGAAAGATCTATGCTTAAACTTTGGGTCGCTCCACCTGACGCCGCGTAAACGGTAAACGATCCCGTATAAGAAAAAAGATTTAGGAATTTTTTTCCCTTTGATTCTTTGCGAATAAGATCCCTTGTGATTCTATGATCTAAGAATAATCCAGTATCGATATAATCGGATAAGTTTATGTAGAATCGGAGGCCGTTCTCTGTTACTTCTAGCAACTTCGACTGTTCGGATTGTTTCTCGTATTGTTTTTTGCCTTTTTTAGGTTCTCTCTTTTTCCAAAATATAAAACCCGCGTCAAGATTCAACGTTTCCGCGACGATCTGCCTGATTTCCACGTTCTCCCTTTCTCTTGTTTCATCCGAAATTTCATAACTGTTCTTATACGCCGAGATTTGACAGTACAGTCCGTAAAGATCCACGCTTACGGGAACCTGAGGTATATCTCGGTCGTAAATTCGAAAACATTCTATACCTCTTTTTCGCGCCCACTTCTTCCAATGTTTGGACATTCTTGAAAGTCTGTTGCGAAACATTGCCATTGGACTTCCGAAATCGTTAAGCGAATTGAATTTCTCGGATCGTTTTTCCGACATGGAGCCAATGTACAAAAATCTCGGTTAAAATCCAATCACAACGAAGTCGAGATTCCGTAAAAAGACTGGAAAATTTGTCGCTAAAAACAACGATAGCAGGACGGTTTTCCTTCCGGGGCAAAGAAGGAGGTTAAAATTTTGAAGTACACATACATAGAAAATCAAAAAGTAAAATTATTTCTCTCTTATTCAGACACGGATTCGAAGAATGTTATCCTATTCATCCACGGATACCCGGATACTCATAAAACCTGGGACTTCCAGATCGATTCCTTAAAGGAAAGATTCAGGTTAGGTGCGATCGACTTAAGAGGTTTCGGCAGGTCTTCCAAACCTTTGGAACAATCCGAATACAACTATGCGGTGATACTTCCCGATCTATTAAAAGCGATCAATTTTCTGTCCAAGAATAGCAAGGTACATATAGTCGGTCACGATTGGGGGGCTACACTCGGCTGGTTGTTTATTAGTGATCCGGAATATTCTAAATACGTAAATTCTTTTACTGCGATTTCTGGTCCTCATCCCTGGCTTGCGGGTAAACGAATGATCGACGATCTATTTAGTCTCAATTTTGATAATTGGAAAAAAGTAATTGATCAGAGTTTTCGCTCCTGGTACATCTGGTTTTTTCAAATTCCGATTCTCCCCGAATTGATGTGGCAAAATTTCGGTGAATTGATTTACAAATGGATCATGGACTTCGGCGGAATTCCTCAAAAGGATTTCCTCCGGAAAGTGAATCGAAACGATATCTACAGTGCAACGATCGCCCCCATCAATCTGTTTCGGGAACTATTGTTCGGTAGAACAGTAATCTCCGCTCCTTCCAACATCAAAGTCCCTGTGCAATTAATTATTCCTCAAAAGGATTTTATCGTTCTTCCGGAAGTATATGAAAATGCATATGAGTATGTGGATAGCTTAGAAATTCATAAACTGGATTCTAACCATTGGGTGCACCGAGAACAACCGAACGTAGTGACGGAGTTGATTCAAAAGTTCGTTTCCAAACATTCTATATAACAGTATCTAGGTATATTAGGTTTAACTTGTATATGCAAAGATCCATAAAAAATCAAACGATCTAAACAGAATACGATGAAAGTCTGTTTGAACGAGAGATTCTTTGTAGATGTTTAGAAATTCACTCCTCCAAAAATCACTAATTCTAAAAAACCGAAATTTTGACTAGCTCGGTCCTTGGAATGTCCATTCGTAAGGATGTTTGAAAGATCGATATATCCTCCTTTGGCGCCGAGCTCGAAAAAGACGAGTCGGTAAATGTCGACGCGACTTGCAACATAACCGGAAACTCCATAGCCTGATGTATGAAAATGATTGTTTTTCCCTTCTCCGAAAAGACGAACGTCGCTTCTACAAATGATCGGGCCTCCGCCTACGGATGCGACGAAACTGAGGGCGTTTTCTCCATCAGATGAAATCAAAAGAGGTTGGATTATTCCCACATCCATATAAAGAAAATTTAATCCATCCGTATGTTCGAATTTTAGGAAGTCCGGAGTTATATTAATTGTTTCTCCGTTGTGATATCCTTCCAATTTTTTATACGCATCAGGGAATAGGTATAGATAAACCGCCGACTCGGGAGAAGTTCCAAGATGAGCCTTTTGGATTGAAAGTGGGTCGATATAACCGTAAATGTTTGCCGCTTGTCCTCGACTCATCACGTATTTCATGTGATCTTGGCCGAAAGCGAAGAAGAATTTATCCGTAAAATAATACGTTAGACGAAAATTATATTGGGGGATTTCCCAAATGCTCGGATTTAGATAAACGGACGGATCGAATCTTTCGGGTTTATCCTTTGCGATCACGTCTTTCAAAGTGAATTTATATCCGGGGCCGTGAAAATTGATATCACTTTGAGTGTAAGAATCACGATTATAACCCCACTGAAAACTCCAAGTCCCCTTTTTCTGATCCACTCTTTTCTGCGGTTCCTTTGCTTTGACAGATGTGGACTGGTTTGGGAGAATTTGTTCCGTTTGAGTTTCTAAGTTGATTCGTATGAAAGGAGTGGCTTTTTGCTGGTCCGTACTTTTCGTTTGAAGTTCCGAAAACATGGCAAACGGGGAGAAACAAAAGATGAGAATGTAAATGATATTCATTAAGGAAATTTTAAGATTTCGAGTTTGATTTAAATTCATGGGAGTTAGGAGTGAACGATCTCCATTTTAGTATCTTAAAAATACTAAAATGGAAGGAGACCTATTCTGACTATGTTTTTTCCGTAGATTGTAAATTCGAATCGGTTCATGTGAGATAGATTTTTACTTTTAGTTTCTTTTGCAAACCATTGAATCAAGAAAATTAAATTCAAATTTTAAGTTCCTAAAAGAAAAAGGGGAAATAGCGTTTTTACAAAAACTAAACGAAATCTCTTACGACAAATTTTATCATGCCAAAGTAGATTTGTATAAGAAAAGTATAATTTTTTATTTTGAATAATTGTTGTGTGAATATCTTCAAAAATTGAATGTCTTTTAGATTTTTGTAAGTACAATTAAGAACTTGTCCCAAAATTTTAAAAATAATCAGCACAATCATTTCATAAATTCGTAATAGAACGTGGGAATTCCCGCAGATTGGTGATTTATGAATGTTCTAACGGATTTTATCGTTAGAACATTCTAGTAGGAGTTCCAACATTTGAGGTTTTGGGACAAGTTTTTAATTGTATACTGTGAAAGATGGTTTATTGGAACTTAGAGCTTGTCTCGAAATCTAAAAAAATCTCTAAATATCCCCGGTAAGTTTCTAAAAAATGTAGGAGTTCTTACATTTTAAGATGAATTTTAAAAGACATTTTACTGGAGTTTGGTTTTTGTTCAATTCTATATGAATTGATTCGGATTGGGCTATAAGAGAATTTAATTGATCATTAAAGGGTAGTAGTATTTTTTCTATCCTTAGTTTATAACTTGGACTATTTCAAATGATAAAAATATTTTTTCCTATATTTCAATGAAACTTTTTGACAATTCCATAAATTTCATACTGTTATTTTTTAGATAGGTCTTGAATAAATCTTTAGTAAGCTCGAAATACAAGTTCTTTCGATTGTTTTCCAGATGTTTTCCAATGGAATAGTTATACGCTAAGAATTCGAATCGCTTCTGAAAAGTTGGAAGTTGTACGGAAAAGCGCTTTAAGTCTCGTTAATTCGAGCATTTTTTCGATTTGAGGAGTGAGAGAATAGAGTACAAGCCCACCGCCCGCGATTTTACTCAATTGATTCTGGGCTCCGATAAAGGTGGCGATTCCGGAGGAATCCATAGTGCGTACACCCGAAAGATCTATAAGATGAATATAAACTTTTTTTTCTATAGCTTCGTTAAAGGCGTCTTTTAATTTTTTGGCCGAAAATATGTTAATGTCACCTTGTATTTGAACTATGATCGCCGGGCCGGGAAGGGTTCCGGAAGAGGAAATGTTTTCAATCGAAAGTTTCAGTTCATTGGATTTTTGGTTAAGGGGGTCGGATTTAGTTTCCATAATTCTTTCTCCAAAGATGTCTTTGTTCATATTAATTATATCAATCCGTAGATTCAATTACAAATAAGAAATAAATTTTTGATTGGGCTTACAAAAGGTTTTAACTTTTCATTCTTTGATTTTTCAAATTTTATACAAAACAATGGAACGGAGTAAAAACATTGAGGATAAAACGAAGGAGATTCTAAAAGTTAGGTGTTGTGAATTTCGATTTTTAAGATTGTTTGGACTTTTTTCCTTACATTGATAAGTTTTAAGGGCTTCTGCATCTTTACAAAAATCGCCAGTTAATTTTTAGGCATCTCTATAAAATAAAAAAACAACAGAAGAACGTTATAAAGGTTTCTTACGAGAAACCACTGTTTTACGACATTCGAGAATTCTAAAATGTATTTTATAGAGGTTTGTGGTACAATTTTCATGCGTTCGAGTAGCAAGTAAACGTAAGTTCGATATAGAAAGTTTGTGCGAATCCGGCCTTTGCTTGCAAAGGCTGGACCGCGCTTTAACTCAATGTTTCTCCCTAAACTCAGTGAAACGGCTTCCTAAAGGGCGCCGTTTCAGGTCGAAACATATAATCGCTTTCGCATTTGTTAAGCCGAACTCACGTTAAGTATAACTTGTACAACAACGGAATATTGGACGATAAGTCGTTACAAGTGGTTGAACAATTTTCCACTTTAGAAATGGGATCCTTCACAAGACGCTTAACGATTGTTATAGTCGAGTAAGAGTTCAAGAAGAATCTAAAAGTGATGGATCAAAAGATTCAAGATATAGCGCGAGTGAACCGTATCAAGAGAAAATAGGAGCGGTATCGATTCTACACTGTCATCAGTTTTATGAATATAGAAACTACTTCCATTTTAAACGACAGGTAAAACTGATCAAAAGCCGACTCTAGGAGGGCTCTCGGATTTTTATTACAAACTTTCTGAATGATCAAAGCTGATTGATTTTAAAAATTTGAACAGGCTTTTAAGGTCGGGGTGATTCGATTCAAAATCTTAAAATTATGGGAAATTCCCATAATTCAGACGTAATATCATACCTCAGTCGAATAAGTTATAACGAAGAATGCAATAAATCGCGCGAAAACCGTCTTTCCAACCGATTTTTTTCCCTTCCGCGTAAGTTCTTCCGTAATAGGAAATGCCTACTTCAAAGATACGAACATCCGGAATTTTAGCGACCTTTGCGGTGATTTCCGGTTCGAAGCCGAAACGATTTTCTTTGATATCGATGGACTGGATAATTTCTCTACGAAATGCTTTATAACAAGTTTCCATGTCCGTTAAGTTGATATTGGTGAACATGTTGGAAAGGGTTGTTAGCACCATATTTCCCAGACGATGCCAGTAATAAACAACTCTATGAGGACGTCCGCTCAAGAATCTGCTTCCGAATACCACGTCTGCTTTGCCTTTGTAAATCGGATCGATAACTTCCGGAATTTCAAAAGGGTCGTATTCCAAATCTGCGTCTTGAACGATTACAATATCTCCGGTTGCGGCTTTAAAACCCGTTCTAAGGGCGGCTCCTTTTCCATAATTGACTTCGTGAAAGATGATTTGATTAGTTAATTTTTTAATAGCCGGAGTTTGAAGAAGATCTCTTGTTCCATCTTTGGAACAGTCGTCCACGAGAATGATTTCTTTGTTTTTGATCGGAACTTTCTTAACCGTTTCCAGAATATTACGGATCGTATTTTTCTCGTTATAACAAGGAATGACGATGGAAACTTTCATGTTAACTCCAGACCTGTGATTTCGGCCATTCGGAAGTCCCGAATAATTGTATCAGCTCGTACTATTATTTTTTCAAGAGCGATTCCGAAAACCAAATTCTGATACAATTCCGCCGCTTTGGGGAATTCCCTCTCGTCCATTTTGATGGAAAGAGTTTGAGAAACTCTCTTTTTTTCCATACATTCCCGAATAGAAGTGATCGTTTCCTTCAAAGCGATACAGACTTCTTTTAGAATATTCTGACCGTCTTTTTCCATCGCACTTTGGTTTCCGTTCGCATCCAAAAGAGCTTTGATGTGTTCGCTGATTCGGATCGAAGGCATTCCCCTTCTACTGATTCCCATTCTTTCAATGACGGTGATCATATCTTTGAAGATCGCAAATTCGGGAGTTCCTTTAAAAACGTAAATCAAGGCCGGTAATTCGGTTTCCGCAAAGGAAAGGATTGCGCCGTAAAAGTAACGGATTTCCGGTTTTGCTAAGGGATGAAAATCGACCCTCTGATACTTTTTGAGTTTTGCTTCTTGTTCTTCTAGGATCTTATTGATCGTTTCTCCCTTGGCCGCATGTTTTTTGTCTTCTAATTCCTTGTGTTTGGCCTTTAAAGTTTCTATAAATTGAATCTCGTCTTTGAGAAATTGAGCAAGGTTACCTTTTTGTTGGAGAATCATCGTAAGCCTTGACTCAAACGCTTTCAAATCGAAGATTTTCGGATTCTTTTTGGAATGTTCTGAATATTCCGTCCTAAGTTTTTCTAGAACGGCATGGATTTCGGAGCTTTGTAGGGGTTCCATAGGAGATCTCTCCTATTCAGTATCGACCCATCTTTCCAGGAAAATAAGTAAAGAAGATATATCTTCGGAACAATACAGAAGTGCGGTTCTGGAATCTCGGAACATTTGTTGCTGATTGTATGAAAGTTGTTTGATGTGGTTGTCGTTTTTCATGTTAAGAATGTTCAAGGTATTCAAAACCATTTTTTTCAGTTTTTGAACCAATCCAAGCATCAATTCCTGCATCTCCCAAAGGGTCACGAGTTTCAATTTTTCACTGTCAGTATTTTTGGATTGGAGGATTTGTTTTCTGGAAGATTCGTATTTGGCCGTGTAGTAATTTACGGATCTCGGATATGTGGTCAACTCTTTGTGGTAATTCAGAATTCGATCGAGTCTCTGAAAAAATTCTATGTCGAATTCCCTGTTTAAGTTTCCGATGATATTCTTGTTTTCGGAAGGATCCCCCGTGATTTCGAAAATTTTCGAATTCTGAAGGTTATTCAAAACAGACTGGATTCTTTCCTTGATCTTTGCAAGTTCGGAAATTCTTTTTTCAATGACGTCTATTTCAATGAAAGAAGGAGCGGAATCGTATTCCATTTTTAAGAAAGGTTCGCCTAGGTCTTGTTTGGTGGAAGTGGTAGGGCTCTCCAAGATGTTGAGATCCATTTTTTCTAAATCTAAACCGGAACTTTCTTGAGATTTACGACGATTTTGAGCCGGTTTTTGAAAGGCGTTTTTTTGAACATCCACTTCGTTGACCGTTTGGGTTAAGTCCGGGTTCGGCTTTGGAATTTTTACGGAAGATTGCTCCTGGGTTTTGGTCATAATCTCCTGTAGAGAAGAGATTTTTGGCATGGGAAGAGGTTTGACCGGTTTTACACTTTGTCGGCTATGATGAGTCGAATGGGGAACGTGTTTGTGCTTTTGAGCTTCATTCGGAGATTCTAAAGTAATTCTCACGAATTCTGCTCTTCGGGTATTCCGATTGAATCGAAGAGCAAAACGGTTTCCTTGTTTATCGATAAATTTTTGACTGAGTTGGCCTAAGGAAAGTGCGTTAGGATCCACCGAAGAAATAGAATCGATTTCGATGTATTCGGATCGTTTTAACATGACGACTTTTCCTCAAATATGATATTATTGTGTTGAAGAAAGTTTTCGGGATAGGATACGTCATATTTGTCAAAAAAAGGAGAATCCGGCTTTTGATTCAAACGTAAGTGAAAATCCAGATATACGTTATGCAAAATCTCTTCCATCAACGAATCGAACGAACGAAAACTATGGAAGCAATAATTAAAAATTTGTAAATAAGAACTTTTCCGAATTAACAACGAGGTGGAAATTTTTTCTCTTTCAGTCGACAAGAAACACCTCCCTGATTTTTCAAAGTCTTCTAAAAATACGACTCCCAACTCTAAAAGCTCGGAAAGGTCTATTTCTTCTTCTTGCAGACGGGAAAAAAAGTCTAGATCCAATAAAATAGTCAAAAAAATATTTCCGAAATGACTGTGCTTCATTTTTGCCTCTCCTTTTGTGTCGGTTCCGGAAGTCGTTCGTAGAGGTTCTGAAACTTTTCAATCGATGCGGAATTTTAGAAGAATTCGTTTGACAGAAGTTAGGGTACGGAAAAGCTGGAAAAACTTATTCGATAGGAAGTGTAGGCCTTGGCTAATATCAAGTCTTCAGAAAAGGACATTCGGAGAACGAAACGCAGAAATGCGGCCAATTCCCAGAATCGATCCAGGCTCAGAACTCAGGCTAAAAAAATTCTGAAAGCCATCAAAGAAAAAGACCCAAATGCAGCAATGGCTCTTTTTGTAGAGTATACCTCTTTTTTAGATAAAGCTGCAAAAACAAATTTAATCCATTCTAAAAACGCAGATAGAAAGAAAAGTAGAATGGCAAAACGCCTCAACGCAGTATCTGCAGCAGCCTAAAACTACGGAATGATAAAGGGCGATTAGCTCAGCTGGTAGAGCGCCTGCCTTACAAGCAGGATGTCGGCAGTTCGATCCTGTCATCGCCCATATACTTTTTCCGGAGAAATTAACTATTTCTAAAACTTATGAATACAAAAGTCCCCGTATTCAATCATCCGGATCTCATGGTTTCCGTTTCTGGGATTCGAGGAATCATTCCTACAGGACTTTCTCCTGAAGTTATTTTTAATGCGCTGCGTGCTTTCGGTACATGGATCGAAGGATCTAAAGTTGTGATCGGTCGCGATTCCAGACCTTCTGGACCTTATATCGAAAACATTGCCTTAGGTTTGATGCAGGCGATGGGAAAAGACGTCCTACAACTTGGAATTGTTCCGACTCCGACCGTGAAAGCGGTCGTTAATCTTTCCAAAGCGGGAGGTGGAATCATGATCAGCGCCTCTCACAACCCGATTCTATGGAATGCGTTTAAATTTATAGGTCCAGGCGGATTTTTTACCGGAGCGGCGGATTTGGAACAAATTCTGGACACGATTCGAAATCAATCCTATAGACAGATTCAATACAAACCTTCTTCTAAAATCGTTTCCGGAAAAGAATGGTCTGAAAAACACATCGAGTCTGTTCTCAAACGAGTGAACGTGAGCGCAATTCGAAAGAAAAAATACAAGGTTCTTGTAGACGCAGTCAATGGAGCGGGAAGTGCCTTAATTCCGGAACTTCTGGGAAAACTCGGATGTAAGCCGATCCTTTTACATTGCAGTCCGGACGGAACCTTTCCAAGGCCACCGGAACCGACTCCGGACGCGCTCAAACAAACTTCTCGAAAGATGAAATCTTCCGGTGCCGATATCGGTTTTGCTCTGGATCCGGACGCGGATCGGCTTGTCGTTCTCACTCCGAAAAAAGGAGCAATCTCCGAAGAATATACTCTCCCTTTGAGTTTTCTTTCTCTCACTCTGGGGAAGATGCCTAAAAAGGCCAATCTGGTCGTAAATCTTTCCACAAGTTTTATCAACGAATTCGTGGCGGGACAATACAGTGTTTCCGTTTCTCGTTCTAAAGTAGGAGAAGCGAACGTAGTGTCTGAAATGCTTCGCCAAAAATCGATTTTCGGTGGAGAAGGAAACGGAGGAGTGATCGATCCCGCAATCGCTTCCTTTGGAAGAGATTCACTCTCCGGAATTGCGCATATCCTAAATGGAATGGCTGCGACGGGAAAGAAGATCGATTCGATCGTAGAAGAACTTCCCGCGGTTCATATGCAGAAAACCAGCTTCAAAGTGGCTGGTAAAAATCTCCAAGATATCTATTCCAAGTTCAGTGAAGAATTTTCGGCTTTCTCTGAAGAAACTCTGGACGGCTTGCGCTTAGCTTCCGAGGATTCTTGGATTCACATTCGTCCTTCTAACACGGAGCCGATCATACGAGTTATAGCGGAAGCGAGAACCAAAAAAGATCTCAATTCTCTGCTCGACCGTTCGAGAAGTCTCATGGAGAATGCCTGAATATGTGTGGAATCGTCGGTTATGCGGGTAAAAAGAATGCGGAATCAGTACTGGTAGTAGGTCTAATCTGTCTCGAATATAGAGGTTATGATTCGGCCGGGATTGCGGTTTTGGATCAGGGCGATATTTTGGTTCGTAAGGCGAAAGGAAAGATCAAAGACTTGGAAGCTTACTTGCGCGAATTTCCTGCGCCGGGTAACGTAGGGATCGGACACACTCGTTGGGCGACTCACGGAGAGCCGAATCAGATCAACGCCCATCCACACACGGACTCCAACTCGACAGTTGCTGTTGTACATAACGGAATCATCGAAAACTATCTCGAACTCAAAAGCGAGTTAAAGAAAAGGGGGCACGTATTTCAAAGTTTAACCGACACGGAAGTTCTTCCTCATTTGCTCGAAGAAAGCAAAAAGAACGGCAAATCCAACAAGGACGCATTTTTAGAACTTTTCGGAAAGATCCACGGAAAGTGGGCTATTTCCACCGTATTTGAAACCGAACCCGATCGTGTTTACTTCGCCCAAGACGGGGCGCCCCTTTTGATCGGAAAAGGAAAAGGGGAATACTTTTTAGCCTCCGATATTTCTCCTCTTACCAGAAACTGCGAAGAAGTATATTATGTAAGCTCCGGAGAATGGGGTTATTTCTCTCAAAACGAATTCAAACTTTTGGATTTTTCCGGAAAGGAGCTTACGCCCGTATTCAAAAAACAGGAACTCCGCTGGGAAGATCTGGACAAGGGTGGTTATCCTCACTACATGATCAAGGAGATTCACGAACAAGCGGGAATCTTCCGTAAAATTATCCAAGAAAGAATATTAGATAACGGTGAAATTGTTTTTCCGGAAATCAAACTAAGTAAAGACGTACTCTCCAGGGTCAATAGAATCATCATCCAAGCGGCAGGAACTAGTTATTACGCCGGAATGATCGGCAAACATTATCTTGAGAATTTCGCAAAGATTCAAACCGATACGGAAGCGTCTTCGGAGTTTCGTTATAGGAATCCGGTCGTAGAAGGAGATACCCTTATTATGGGGATCTCTCAGTCCGGCGAAACCGCAGACACGTTAGCTTCCATTCATGAAGCAAAGGCTAAGTTCATCAAAGTGGTCTCTCTCGTGAACAACGTAAATTCCACGATTGCAAGAGAATCGGATTCTTATATCCGAACCGACGCTGGTCCCGAAATCGGAGTCGCGAGTACGAAAGCGTTTACGGCCCAGGTTTTAAATCTTCTTTTATTTTCGATTTATATGGCCAATCTCAAGTGGCTCATCAGCGACGAAGAGAGAAAAACGCTCATCGAAGAAATCAGATTACTTCCTGCTAAGATAGATCGGATTCTCACACAGGCGAGTAAGATCGAACGGATGTCTTCTCATTTTACGACCGCAAAGGATTTTATTTTTTTAGGGAGAACTTATAATCATCCTGTTGCACTGGAAGGCGCTTTGAAGTTAAAGGAAATTTCTTATATTCACGCCTCCGGTTACGCAGGCGGAGAATTCAAACACGGGCCGATCGCGCTCATCACTAGTGAAGTTCCCGTAGTTTGTATCGCTCCCAAGTCGGAAATTTATACGAAAATGGTTTCCAACATTCAGGAAATCAAAGCGAGAAAAGGAATTATCATCTCGATTGTGACCGAGGGAGATCAAGAAGCGAGATCTCTTTCGGACTATTCTTTTGAAATTCCGGAATGTTCCGAGATTTTAAGTCCGATCTTGAACGTGATTCCTTTGCAATTACTCGCATATTATTCAGCGATCGCCCGAGGCTGTCCTCCGGATCAGCCCAGAAACCTGGCTAAGTCCGTAACCGTAGAGTAAGTAGTTTATGCCGAAGGTTCAGAGAATTCTCATCGATGAAAGAGAGATTCCTATCGGCTTACGTTCTCTAACGCGTATTCGATCTTTTTCGGAGATTCGCAATGGAATTTTGAGTACGGTCCAAAGAACAAAGGAACTTTATCCGGACGCAAAAATTTTCTATGTGCATTCGAATCCTGCCTTTCAACAGGCTTTTTTAGAAAGAAATCCGAAACTTTTTCCTTATGATGAAAAGGATGTGGACTTGGTCTTATCGCCTGAGTCCTGTTTGCCGTGGAATTTAATTGATGGAACCGCAAAAAATATAGAAGACGATCTTGAGCTTGGCAAAGAAGTTCAGAAATGGATTCGAAAACTCAAAGTAAAATCGAATCACTTTCACGTTATCGGAAAATCCAAGCACCTTCATGTACATTCGTCCGCCGTCATCTATCCCGGAGTTGTATTTGATACGACGTCGGGCCCTGTGATCGTGGATAAGGATGTAAAGATCACTTCCTTTTCCTTCATTGAGGGACCTGTTTATGTCGGACCGAATTCTCAAATCGATAACGCAAGGATCACCGGAGCAACGAGCATCGGAGCTACTTGTAGAATCGGCGGGGAAGTGGGAACCTGTTTGATCGGAGATTTTACGAACAAACATCATGAAGGATTTTTAGGACATTCCATTCTCGGAAGTTGGGTCAATGTAGGTGCACTTGCGACCACATCCGATTTAAAAAACAATTACGGCGTCGTAAAAATTCGGGAAGAAAACGACGAATGTATCACCGGTTCCATCAAGTTCGGTTCCGTGATTTCGGACTATTGTAAGATCGCGATTGGAGTGATGTTAAATACGGGAACCGTAGTGGATTTCGGATCGAACGTCGTATCTTCTCGAATTGGCGGATATGTTTCTCCGTTTACTTGGGCGGAATCCGGGCAACCTTATATTCTCGATCTATTTTTAAGAGACGCTCGAAAAATTATGGCAAGAAGAAATAGAGAACTCACGTTATCCGAAACAGAGTTGATCCGCATTTTATACGAATCTAAAGTAAAAAAATAAAAATCCGGAGGGTTTTATGGAAATCATAGAATCCAAAATACGCACGTCCTCGTCGGAATATAAAGAGAATTTTGAAGATCTAAAACAGAAGGTGGGAGTTTTACGCAAGTTAATCCGTAAAATCGAGTTAGGCGGTGGTGAAAAGTCAATTGAGCGTCACAAAGGAAGAGGCAAACTTACTGCAAGGGAAAGGATTTCTTCCCTGATTGATCCGGAAACTTCCTTTTTGGAATTTTCTCCTCTGGCTGCGGAGGGTGTTTATCCTGATAGCGTTCCTGCTGCCGGAATTTTGACCGGTATCGGGAGGATTTGCGGAACTGATTGTGTGATCGTCGCGAACGATGCGACCGTAAAAGGTGGAACGTATTATCCTCTTACTGTAAAAAAACATATTCGAGCACAAGAGATCGCTCTTCAAAATTCTCTTCCTTGTATTTATCTTGTGGATTCTGGAGGAGCTTTTCTTCCGATGCAGGACGAAGTATTTCCCGACAAGGATCATTTCGGGAAGATTTTTTATAATCAGGCGAATTTGTCCGCTTGTAAGATTCCGCAGATTTCCGTGGTCATGGGAAGTTGTACTGCGGGAGGAGCTTATATTCCTGCTATGTCCGATGAATCCGTTATCGTAAAAGGAAACGGAACAATTTTTTTAGGCGGTCCTCCACTCGTAAAGGCGGCGACTGGAGAAATCGTTACTCCGGAAGAATTGGGCGGCGCCTTGGTTCACAGTACGATTTCCGGAGTGACGGATCACTATGCGGAAGACGACGCGCACGCGATTGAGATCACTAGGAATATCGTTTCCACTTTGTATCATGCGGGGAACATTGCTGCAAAAGGTTCAATCAGTTGGGAAGAACCCTTATATCCTTCTGAAGAAATTTACGGAATCATACAAAAGGACATTCGTAAATCGTACGACGTTCGAGAGATCATTGCGAGAATCGTGGATGGATCTCGCTTTCAAGAATTCAAAAAATATTATGGAACTACTCTCGTGACCGGCTTTGCAAAAGTTTATGGAAAGATGGTTGGAATCGTCGCAAACAATGGGGTGTTGTTTTCAGAAAGTGCGCTTAAAGCTTCACATTTCATCGAACTTTGTAATCAAAGAGGAATTCCTCTTTTATTTCTTCAGAACATCACCGGATTTATGGTCGGTAAAAAATACGAAAATTCCGGAATTGCAAAAGACGGTGCCAAGATGGTGAATGCGGTTTCAACTTCTGTCGTACCTAAATATTCGGTGGTAATCGGAGGTTCTTACGGAGCAGGAAATTATGGAATGTGCGGAAGGGCTTTTAATCCAAGGTTTTTATGGATGTGGCCGAATTCAAGAATCTCCGTAATGGGTGGAGAGCAAGCGGCAAATGTCCTTTTGACGGTAAAAATGGAACAGTTGGAAAAAGAAGGCAAAAAACTTTCTGAAGCCGAGCAGTTCGAATTTCGTAAACCGATCTTGGAGGATTACGAAAGTAGATCTTCTTGCATCTATTCTTCTGCCAGGCTTTGGGACGATGGAGTAATCGATCCCGTCAAAACGAGAGATATTTTAGGAATCACTCTTTATGCTGACCATTCTAAAAGGCCGGAATATCCTCGTTATGGAATTTTCAGAATGTAGAGAATTTTTAAACCACAATTTGATTGGGTTGGAAATGTATATCGGATAAGTTACTTTCTTTTTTGTTCTGCTCCTTATTTTTGACATTGCTTGAAAGAGAATATAGGACTTGTCCCAAAATCTGCGGAACCGATCCTTAGATAAGTATGATTTTTGAATATAAGACAGTTCCGAATGTGGTATTCTTGAATCGACGGAGTAAGAAGGCCGGTGGAGAAAACGAAAGTATCTCGGCTCCTGACGGGACGCTCGATGAATTGATCGCTCTCTGAATAGAAGCATAATATCCTCTGTCATAATCAATCCCACAATTACTTGGATCTCTTCCGACAATCCTCCGTGAAACAGACTCGGCGGCCCTGCAGAGCGACCCATAGGAAAGCTCTGCGCTGAGTTTCTTTGGGTCATAACCTTACCCACAAGTATTTGGATCTCAATATAAATCTGTCGGAATTACGACAAATCCACTGTAAAACTTACACCTGCAAATGATTTATAGAGAGCGTTGCATGAGTTTTCCCTAATTTTGGGAGGAGGAAAGAAAGGCTTGGAGGACTTTCCACTATCGGAAAATCATACTTCTTGCAAGTAAAAAGCCTCATTCTTGTCGGAACACTTCAAAAATGTGCGTTTGGATCCTTCTGATTCTAAAGTCCTCTTCAACTTGTGGGTAAGGTTATGCACGTTTTTGGGTGGAGGGGTGAATAAACTCTATTTCGCTCTCTACGGGTCGCGAAATAGATGGGAAGACTTCGGAGATTTTTCTCTATCAGAAAATCATACTTTTTGCAAGTAGAAAACCTCGTTCTTGTCGGAACACTTGGAAAAATATGCGTTTTTCGATCCTTACTATTGCAACCCAACTTGTGGATCGCTCTGTCGATCGCGAAGGAAACGAAAGCCTCTCACTTCTATTGTCGCTGGATAACTCAACGTCTCGCTCCCGACTGGTCTCGACGGGTTCTTATCTTCTTTTTACGGTTTTAGAAGGCTTTTTCACAACGAAGAAGTTGTTCCGTGGTTCACAAATCGATTTATGATGACCAAGTTGATGAGAGATCGTGGCCTGATTTCGTGGGGTTTTTATACTGGAAACAAACTCTGATTTTATTGCACCGAATTCACGTTAGAATAGTAGCAGTTTTTAGATTTTATTAGCATCTATTATAGAGAAATAGCAAAATCTCAAAAGCTGCTTATTTTTTGGGCAATTTGAAGTAATTGATTTACTCTGAATTTAGAATTTTTGCAGTTTGAGTCTGGGCTCCGATTTGTATTTGGCTCTTCTTTCAAAAAATGTGGGATTTACTGCATTTCAAGAGCAGTCTTTTCCTATTCTGAAAATTTTTAAATTATTCTTTAGTTGGTATCGATTTTGCAGGTAATAGGTATCAATTGATTTGGGGTAAGAATGATTATGAATTGGACTAAAAGGTTAATCTTATTGCTTCTTCTACTTCTTCCACTTGTCGTATTTGGACAAGAAGCAACTGCTTCCACTGTCGCGGATAAAGGAGACACAGTCTGGATGATCGTCGCATCGGCTCTCGTGTTTTTTATGATTCCTGGATTAGCGTTGTTTTACGGCGGTCTTGTAAGATCTAAAAACGTTCTTTCGACTATGATGCATAGTTTTGTGGCGATCTTAGTTTTAACTCTACAGTGGACAGTTTTTGGATATAGTTTTGCGTTTTCGGGAACTAATCCTTATTTTGGAAATTTTGATCTCGCTTTCCTGAACGGAATTGATGAAAAAACGTTGGAATTGACGATTCCCAAATACATTCACTTCCTTTTTCAAGGAATGTTTGCATTGATCACACCTGCTCTGATTTCGGGAGCGATTGCTGAAAGGGTAAAATTCGGCGGTTATATAGTCTTTATTTTTCTTTGGTCCACTCTTGTTTATGATCCGGTTGCACACTGGGTTTGGTCGGCGGATGGTTGGCTCTTTAAGATGAGCGCTTTGGATTTCGCGGGAGGAACCGTAGTACACTTGATTTCCGGAATCGCGGGACTTGCGGCAGCGATTGTTCTCGGAAAAAGAAAAGGAGAAGGACCTTCTCTGATCGCTCCGAACAATCTTACTTACACTTTAATCGGTGCCGGTTTACTTTGGTTCGGTTGGTTCGGTTTTAACGCAGGTTCCGGGCTTGCGGTAAACGGAATCGCAGCAAGAGCATTCTTAGTTACATTGATTGCTCCTGCGGCTGCCGGTGTTGCATGGCTTATAATCGAATATCTTCATACAAGAAAAGCTACCGCTCTTGGAGCCGCTTCCGGTATCGTCGCAGGTTTAGTTGTGATTACTCCCGCATCCGGATTTGTCGGTGTTCAAGGCGCTATCATCATGGGTTTTCTCGTAAGTCCCGTGTGTTACGGTGCGATTCTTTTGAAAGGAAAACTCGGATACGACGATAGCCTGGATGCTTTCGGAATTCACGGAGTAGGAGGTGCGTTAGGCGCTATCCTTACTGGAATTTTCACTTTCACTCTTGGTGCGGGCGTTGCAAGTAGAGGAGATCAGATTCTCGTTCAAATAATCAGTGTTATTGCAACCGGGGCGTATTCTTTTGTAGTGTCTGTGATTCTTGTATTTCTAATCGATAAAACGATCGGGTTCCGTATCTCGGAAGAAAAAGAAATCACCGGTTTGGATTCGGAGATCCACGGCGAAAAAGGTTATATTCTTTAATTAACTACTGAAGAATTTTGAATAAGGAGATTCTATGAAATTAATCGTTGCTATCATTCAGCCTCATAAATTGGAAGAGGTAAAGGCAGAATTAACGAAGAATGAAATTTACAGACTTACCGTGAGTGATGTTCAGGGATACGGTCAACAAAAAGGAAAAACCGAAGTTTTTCGAGGTCACGAGTACCAGGTGAATCTTCTAAGAAAAGTCCGTCTTGAAATTGCCGTTAATGATGAATTTGTAAAACCTACTGTGGACGCTATTCTGAAAGCGGCAAAAACCGGAGACGGGAAAATAGGAGATGGAAAGATTTTTATTACTCCTCTTGAGGACGTGATTCGGATCAGAACCGGAGAAAGAGGGAGTTCCGCGATCTGATTTTTTTTACTACTGATTCCTATAAAATTAAGTACCGTAATTTTTATTCTAAAAACCTGTTTCAGTGTGAAATATTAGGTACTCTTTATATAGTTCCGAGTAAAAAAACTGTCTCAAAACATCAAATGAACTCAACTATAATCATTTGGTAAGTTCGTAATAAAGTAATTGAGTTCCCCAGATTGGTTTTGCCTTAGAGTTTATGGATTTTGAGGTCTTTTTTGTTGTTCCATTTTCGTAGGGTTTCCGTATTTTTAAGACTTGTTTCAAAAATCCTTTTTCTATCTTGAAAAGTATGGATAGAAAAAATTAAAAAGATAACAGCGGGACACTCCGTGGGCGCCTACGCAAGAATTCCAAAAAGAGTCCGACTTGCGAAACTAACTCTAACGTTGACTCGTCATCATTCGTTTTTCCGGGCTAGGGTTGATACAAAGTGCACCCAGCTTTCTTACCGAGATGTTTCGAGGCGAAAAGAAATTTCCCGTACGTTTTCAAAAATTTAGGATTTTTTTTGGAAAAACGAACCTAAGCGTCTTTAGGAGGTTTCCGATTCAAAAGGAAAACATTCTTCGACTATTTTGTCAAAACGACAAATCGATCTTTTCCAGAAAGATCCTTTTCTACTTTTCCTTCTTTCCAGCCATTTGTTGTCGATTCGGAAACGAAAGTCCAAGCCAAGGAAGGATACGTTTCCATATAAAACTTTCCACCTTCTTTCAGATGAATTCGGGCGTCTTCGATCAATTTGGATAAGAATTCCTTTGGGTCTTCCAAAAATAGCGCTAGATGAGGTTCGTAGTCAACCACATCCTTCATCATTTCTGTTTTATCTGAAATGGGAATATAGGGAGGATTTGTGACGATCAAATCGAATTCGGATTCTTTCGGGATCGAAAGAAATAAATTACTTTCCAAAAATTGAATATTATTTCCTTCTCCGATAATTTGGATCGCATTTTTTTTCGCGATTTCAAGAGCGTCTTTTGAAATATCACTTAATGTAATATTCCAATCTTTCCTCGCTGATTTCAAGCTAATTCCAATACAACCGCTTCCCGTACAAAGATCCAATACGTTTTGTTCGCTATTATTACCTTTGAAGTCGAGTAAAATCTTTTCCACGAGCTCTTCGGTTTCGGGTCTCGGTATGAGGACTTTCTCGTTTACGAAGAAAACAGAATTGTAAAAAGCCTTTTGGCCCGTAATATAAGCTGTGGGTTTGTTTTTGGAACGGTCTACGATTCTTTCTCTGTAAGCGTTTTTTTCCGTTTCTGTTAGGAGTCTTTCAAAGTTCACGTATAACTTTACTCTTTGGAGGTTGAGGAGATCGGCTAAAAGGATTTCCGCATCTAATCTGGCGCTCGGAATTTCTTTCTTTCTCAAGAATTCCTCTGATTTTTTCAAAAGAGTGAGAATTGAATCTGGATGTTGCATCGGTTTGAAATTCGGGTTTAGTGTCGTCAAGTTAAGGAATTCCATTGCAGTGGATTCCATTTTTTTAAGTACGATTCTAGATTTTGATGAATTATGAGAACTTGCAAACTAAGTTCGGAATCAAGTTTTGAAAATTTTCGATTTGTGAAAAAAGTAGATTCTGAATGTTGGCATGTTTTTGGTTTTAGAATATGGGAATTCTTTCGTTTCACAAAAAATTTTCCCGTAAAATGGCTAAGGGATTCCCAGCATTGGGGATGTTCAGAAAGAATTCTCTGAACATACGATTTTCCGATCGAAGGTCAAACATTGAAATTCCGAAAAAAAATTTCCAACGAAAATCTTAAAAGAATCTATGATCTAAAGACTTGGAGACAGGAACGAGTTCAAGACTAAAAAATTTCCAGATTTTAGAGCAAGACTCTAAATGGGGCACGGCAACTTCTATATAAAGTTCGGTTTTGAAATGGAGAATTCCTTTATCAGCATTAGATTGGTGCCCCCGAGAGGATTCGAACCTCCGACCAAAAGTTTAGGAAACTTCTGCTCTGTCCACCTGAGCTACGGGAGCGTTTAAGAATTTGGTTTCCGTTTTTGTGAGACTATTCTCTGGAAGTCGGCGATGTTGTGTATAACAATTTTATCTTCGTAAAGTTCGATTTTACCACTTTTGGAAAGAGTATTTAGGACCTTTTGCACCTCGCCTACCGGTTGGGCACACCATTCCGCCACGTCGTGTTGAGAAACATTCAAAACGATTTCTTTGAAATCACTATGCGCGTGCATCTTTTCATAGAGCATTAGGAATACGTCGGCAACCTTTCCTTGAATGTCGTCCATTAGAAGTATCAAAAGCCTTCTTTTAGCGTCATTGATTCGAACCGAAAAAATTGTGAGAATTTTCATCGCCAACATGGGGTTTTTAGTCATTAAAAGTTCAAAGTTTGTACGGTTGAAGTTCAATACTTTCACTTCTGAGATTGCGATCGCAGTCGCGGATCTAGGTTGTTCTTCCAGGATCGCCATTTCTCCGAAAATGTCCCCTTGTTCGAGGATATCGAGAGTTTTGATCAAATAATCTTCTTTCTTAGTTGGATTCGGGACCGTTTTTACGATCTTCACTTTTCCAGACTGGATCAGATAAAAATTATTTCCGGGTTCGTTTTCGCAAAAGATAATCTGATTCGGCTCGTACGTCTGACCGAATTTAGAGAACATAGTTTCGAGCATCATATCCATCAGATTCCCATTTCCTTGGCTTTTAACCTGGATTTTTGGGAGAGGCTGTCTTTTTCGGGAGGTAGAAGCGCGACTTTACCGTATAACATCCTCGCTCTTTGACGATCTCCTTGAAGCTCGGAAATTTCCGCGAGATGAAAAAGGGATTCTTTGATCGATTCTCCCGATGGATATTTTTTGATATAGGTTGAAAAGGAGGAATTTGCGCTGTCTAAGTCGTTTTGTTTTAATAGACAAACTCCAAGCTGAAAAAGGGAATTTTCCACTAACTTCTTTTCCGAATCGAATTTAAAATCGGTCCTGTTAAGAAGATCTTTATAGATCGCCATTGCTTCTCCGTGTTTTTCAACGTTTACGAGGGTATGGGCCCTGTTGTAAAGGGAAGTGATTGAATTATCCACACCTGTGTTGGTAAGCGACGACTTTTCCACAGCAGGTTTCATGATGTTTTGAAGAGTCTCCGGTGTTATTTTGCTTGTACTTCCTTCAAATACTAAGGGAGGCATATTCAGGGGATAAGGACTACTTCTCTTTGCAAGTTCTAAGAGTTCCGTAGCTCTACCGGTGTACGTCGTGCCCGGATAGTGTTGCAGGTATTTCTCAAAAGCGTATATTGCGTGCGGGAAATTGTTATTTTTGTAAAAAACTTCCGCTACATTCATCAATTCGAATGCAGGATTGCGCGTATCGGACTGGCCTAGGATCTCTTTGAGTTTTTTATGAACTTGCCTGAGTTGGCTGGAGAAAACTTTCATCATCTTGAGAATAAGATGAGTTTTTTCAGCGACAAATTGTTCGAATTCGTTCGGTTTAAAAACGAGAACGGTGGCGCTTCCGATTACTTGAGCGGTTTCTTCTCTTGGATATTTTCCAAGAGCGGATTTTACTCCAAAAAATTCTCCAATTCGGACATCTTCTTTGACTTCTTGTCCCGTATCCACCGCAGGGAAGGTTAGTATCACTCGTCCGTTTCTCAGGACGTAGATATCCTCAGCTTTGTCCCTCTCAAAATAGATGATGGATCCGCCTTTATAATTTCTGATAATCGGACCGGCCAAATGGATTACCTACTCAAAGTTATCAAATTCTTTTTGTACGGGGAAAAAAGCCAAATCCTTTTTATAACCAAGGGAGATGACAAGAGATTCCAAAAGTTTCCCGGGAGATGCAACTAAATATCTTTCTATATTATCTACAAGAACCCTTTCTACGATCACTCCCGATTCTTCGAAAAAAGATTCTAAACTTACATCTCCATAGACGGGAATACCGTCCCGTAGAACAAGACGGACACTGCTCAGATCGGATTCGCAGAGATTGGCATACGGATCTTCGATATTTCGAGTTAGGACGACTATATCCGCTATTTTTCCTACTTCGATGCTTCCGAGTTGTTTTTCGACTCGAAACGCCTTTGCAGGATTACAGGTAACCATTTCGAAGAGTGTTTTGGTAGAAAGGTCCTCTCCATACTCGGTCTGATAAAATTTCCGTGCCGTACTTATTTCTTCCAAGAGATTGAGAGAACCACAAATACTTGAGTCAGTCCCGAGACTGACATTGATTCCGTGCTTTAAGAGATCGCGTATATCTACGGTCCTTTCATACAAAAACTGGTTCGCTTCCGGGCACCAAACTAAATGCGCTTTTTTTTCAGAGATCAGTTGGATATCCGATTCGGACAACACGATCCCGTGTATTAGAACGGTATGTTCTCCCAGACATCCCAGCTTGTGTAAATTTTTGAGAGAATCCCTCGATTCAGAATCGAATCCTTCCGCGATACGAGTAACATAAGGAATGTTCTGTTTTAGAGCTTTTGCATATTCTTCCTTGGGGCCGTCCCCCCAGTTCAAGGAGTAAGTGCAGATACTGTGTGACAATGCGTATTGATTGAGAATCCTGACCGGCATTTTTTCCACAAACGGATCCTGAACAAAATGAGGAATGTGGTCCTGAACGGAAGTAACGCCGGAAATTAGATTTTTATAAGAGCCGAGAAGGTAGAGTTGTTCCGGGTCGAGTTGTTGTCTTTCAGAAAATACAATCGAAGATTTAAGATCGTTGTCCCAAGGTAACCAGTTTAAGTATGGTTTACTCGGAGCTACTTTAGGAAGGTATGTGCTTAAGAGATGATCGTGTGCGTTGAACAATCCGGGATAGACATAGAGCCCGTTGAGATTTAAGCGAATTCTTTTTCCAGGAGGAGGTCCGCCCGCGTTTACCGATGCAATGAGACCGTCTTTCACTACAACACTTCCGTTTGGAATCCATCGGTCCTTGGTTACAATGCAGGCGTTTACGAGTTCGTATTCCATATTTTTTGAAGCCAAGTCTAGCGGATTTGTAAACTTGGGTCGATCGCGGAGCTACCGTGATTGAGCTGGAAGTAAAGTCCTTTTCCGGATTCCAAAAAGCCTAATATCTTTGAGGAACTCACGGTTTCTCCTTCGTTTACGGAGACGGTTTTTAAATTCGCATACACCGTAGAATAGCCGTTCTTATGTTCTATGATCACGTATTTTTTGTATCCTTCCATCTCGTCCACGACCAATACTTTTCCCGGAGAAGCCGGGCGAACTTGATTGTGTCTGGAAGATTTGAATAAAACTCCTTTGTGAGGAGCGAAGCTGAGTTTTGTAAAATGATTTTGTATGGGGGGACGGTTTTTTAAAGGGAATTTAAGAACGGGTCGTGAGGATTCGACGCCTTTTTCCTTTTTAAGAGTCGATTTTGTATTTTTAGAAGAGAGTTTTTCATTTTCTAGTGCTGCCGGTTTCTGGATTTTTAAGGTTTCTCCGGGATGTAACGAATTCGTATTCTTTTTTCCATTCCATTCCATAATCTTATGATAATCGACTTTGAATTTTTTTCCTAAAGAATAATATGTATCTCCCTTTTGGACGGTGTAAAGGGAAACATTCTGCTGTGATCCTGCCGCAAAGATCCGAGAAAGGATTAAAAAAAACGTTAGAATTCCAAAACGTCGAAAGACCATTTCTTTCAATATCGGCAGGTTTCTTGATCAGCTTGCTTCAGGAAAGGCTCGGAGGACAAAAAAAGGGAGCGAGAAGGCTCCCTTTTTCGGAGAAAAAAGAATTTTGCTCTAAGATCAATCTTCGTCTTTGCTGTTGACCTTGTATTTTTTCATCAACTCTTCCGCAACATTTCTTGGAACCGGAGCGTATCTGGAGAATTCCATAGAGAATTCCGCCTTTCCTTGAGTTGAGGAACGTAATACGGTGGAATATCCGAACATGTCCGCAAGTGGAACTTCTGCTTCCGTTTTACAGTATGCATCCTCTTCGGTTGTATTCAAAATCATACCGCGTCTTTGGTTCAACGACCCGAGGATCGCTCCTTGAAACTCGGAAGGTCCGTCGACTTCCACTTTCATGATCGGCTCGAGAATCTGAGGGTTCGCTTTGTTGAATCCCTGACGAAACGCATAGCGGCCTGCGATTTGGAATGCCATATCGGAAGAATCCACGTCATGATAAGCACCGTCGTTGATCACGCAGCGAACTCCGATGATCGGGAACCCGATGAGGGACCCACGTTCCAAACAGCTTTTGAATCCTTTGTCTACCGACTGGATATATTCTCTCGGGATTGCACCACCTACGACTTTGTTTACGAAATCATAATCCAAGGTTTCTTCAAGAGGAATCGGTTCCATGTAACCGGCAACACGACCGAACTGACCTTGACCGCCGGTTTGTTTCTTGTGAGTATAATCGAAATCCGCTTTGGACGTGATCGTTTCACGATACGCAACCTGAGGAGCTCCTGTGATGAGTTCTACTCCATACTCTCGCTTCATACGCTCGATATAAACTTCAAGATGAAGTTCTCCCATCCCTTTGATGATGGTTTGCCCGGATTCCGGATCCACATGCGTCTGGAAGGTAGGATCTTCCTTGGTAAAACGGTTTAACGCTTTTGCAAGGTTGTTCAAATGTTTGGATTCTTTCGCTTCGATGGTAAGAGAAATCACCGGAGCGGGAACGAACATGGATTCCATGGAAACTTTGAGTTTTCCGTCGGTGAACGTATCTCCGGAAGCACAATCGATACCGAAAAGGGCGATGATATCACCCGCTTCCGCCGAATCGATGTCTTCCATCTCGTCGGAATGCATTCGGCAGAGCCGACCTACGTTATGCTTCTTGTTATTCGACATGTTGTAAATGGTCATACCTTTGGAAAGTTTTCCTTGGTAAACACGCACGTAGGTGAGCTGACCGTACCGACCGTCTTCGAGTTTGAATGCGAGACAAACCAGAGGTTTCTCGTAATTGGATTCAAGAGTGATCATTTCTTCGTTGTTGTTTTGGTCGAGAGCCTTGTTCTTAACGTCCACAGGGCTTGCGAGATAATCCAAAACTCCGTCCAGAAGTTTTTGAACCCCTTTGTTTTTGAAAGCTGAGCCCATGAACACAGGAGTCATTTTGAGCTCGATCGTTCCGGTACGGATCGCCTTTTTGATCATTTCTTCGGTAGGAGTTCCTTCGAGAAGAGCCTCGGTCAATTCGTCAGAGAACATAGAAGCTGCGTCCAAAAGTTCTTCGTGCTTTTTGTTCGCGAGTTCTTTGAGGTCATCCGGAATTTCTTTTTCCTGGATGTCCATTCCGTCCTTTCCTTCAAAGTAGTAAGCTTTCATCGTAACGAGGTCTACGACTCCTTTTAGGTCGTTTTCCAGACCGATAGGAATTTGAACCGGAACGGCATTGTGTTTCAGTTTTTCTTTGAGTTGCTCGATTACGCGAAAAGGGTTTGCTCCCGTTCTGTCGAGTTTATTGATGAACGCGACGCGAGGAACGTTGTAACGTCTCATCTGACGATCTACGGTAATCGACTGGGATTGAACTCCGGCAACCCCACAAAGGACAAGAATCGCGGAATCCAATACGCGGAGAGAACGTTCTACCTCTACGGTAAAGTCAACGTGACCCGGGGTATCGATGATGTTGATCGTGTGGTTCTTCCACTGGCAATAGGTCGCGGCAGACTGGATGGTGATCCCTCTTTCTCTTTCGAGATCCATGCTGTCCATCTTTGCGCCGACTCCATCCTTTCCACGAACCTCATGAATGGCGTGGATTCGATTCGTATAAAATAGAATCCTTTCGGTAAGGGTCGTTTTTCCGGAATCGATGTGGGCAGAAATTCCGATATTTCTGGTTTTTAGAAGTTTTTCGCTCGGTTTGAATTCGGCAACAGCAGTGCTCATGGCCATCCTCTTATAAAAGATTGCAGATACTTTTCGGTAAAAACACCGGTTGAGAGTTTTTAAAGAAAATCCCTCAATTTACCAAATTCCAAAAAAGAGTGGTTTTGTAAACTCAAATCGGCGAGTCAGACCGTTTAAAGGAGTTTTTCATTTGCCTGGGAACGGTTTTCAAAAAGGATGAACTTTGCGTCTTTGACAAAACACGAAATGACGTTTTTACGTTAGGCTTTTGAAACCCGCTTCGAATAGAAAACTGATGCAACCGTTCAAACTTATCAAGCGAAACGTAAATAGGATTGCAAAAGTGTTTCTTTTGTTGTCCGTCGCTAGAATCCTTTGCCTTGGCTTCGCGATTGCCATATTGGTCGGTTCTTTCGGGATTTTCATTTCAGAGTCCGGTCGTTTAAGTTACACGGTTTCCTTGTATCTGGCTACTTCTTCAATTTGTGTCACGGGGCTTTCTCCTGTTTTATTGTCGGAATTCCAACGCTCTACACAATTGATTATGATGTTTCTAATTCAGATCGGGGGGTTGGGAATCATCACGTTTACAGTGTTGATCGGTGTATTGGTTGTTAGAGGTTTGTCGAGGAGTACTCGTCTTGCTTCCTTTGTTTACGAGGCGACGGATGCTCATTTCGCAAAAAGAATGCAGGATAAAAAATCCGAACAACATTCCGGAGTTATTCTGCCCGGAAAGAATAAGACCGAAGCTGAAGCATTTTATGTGAGAAGAATGCTTTTATCTCTTTTTAATATTTCACTTTCGATCGAAGCAGTGGGAGCCGGTCTTCTTTACTTTTGTATGCCCGAGACGGATCGTCTTCCGGGAACTCCGAGTCGATTCTTTCTGAGTGTGTTTACCTCTGTTTCCGCTTTTAATAACGCCGGATTTTCCATCGTGGACGATTTGAGTTTTTTGGCGAAAGATCCTTTGTGTTTGCTCATTATTCAGTTTCTGATCGTGATGGGTGGAATAGGATTTCCTGTGATTATCTTTATTGAAAAGTCGATTTTGGAGATCATCCAAAAGTTCATGAAGAAGATCGAAGCGGTCACGGAAACTTTTATGATGAGAAGGACGGTTCTGTTAGGAGAAGATCCGCCGACTTGGTATATCTTCATCATTACGGCTTCCGTACGATTGGAGCTGTATCGAAAAGAGTTATTTGGAGACGCGAATCGAATGCAGATGGCGATCATCGTATTAGGTTCTTTGATTCTGATTCATATCGGAGGAATTTCAATTTTACTCATAGAGTACAATAATATCGAAACGATCGGAAAAATGGGATTTACGGAGAAATTGTTCAATTCCTTTTTCCTTTCCGTTTCCTCGAGGACCGCAGGTTTTAATACGTTCGACGTCACCGAAATTCGAAGCGCGACTTACGTTCTCCTCTGTGCTTTGATGTTTATCGGAGGAGGTCCTCAAGGAGCTGCAGGGGGCATCAAAATCACTACCTTCTTTATATTAATCTTATATTTGAAAAACGTAATTAGACCGCAAGCGAGAGTGCAGGCTTGGGGAGAGGACGTCTCTAAAAATTCGGTGGCTATTTCCACTCGAATCTACTTTCTTGCCACCATTTCTTTGGTCGTATTTATGTTTTTAATCACACTTGCAAACGGAAATAAATACGGAATTGAAACCATCTTCTTCGAAGTGATGTCCGCATTTGGAACTGTGGGTTTAAGTTTAGGAATGACGGCTTATACAAACGACTTAGAGAAGTTTCTTTACATCGCACTCATGTTCATGGGGAGAGTCGGAACTTTCACACTTTTGATCGCGTTTACGGGTCATTCCGGGTTAGGAGATCTGGGAGGAAAGGACGACGGATTGAAAATTCAAGTAGGTTGAAAATTCTCAATTTATATCGCAAATTCAACATTCGTGTACTTATATCGAATAAGAATCAGTAGAGGTTGATTTATAGACGATTTCATTCGGATATTTTTGATTTTAAACACGGTTGAATGACAGTTTTTTACCCACAAAAGAAACAGTGCTTTTTCGCTTGGATAAAATGTCCTTTGCCGATTTGATATCGCTTAAGGATCTTTCGATGGGATTCCTGGATTTTCCTTGATGATTTGAAGGATTATCCGGAATATAACCGAGTATGCTCTTACAATATTTGAAATTACTCCGGATTCATCAATGGATCAAAAATGTAATCATTTTTGCGGGTATTATTTTCGCTAAAAAGTTGACCGATCCGGAGTCGGTGCAACGAGTCATCTCGGCTTTTTTTCTTTTTTCACTTGTTGCTAGTTGTCAGTATGTTCTCAATGATTATTTGGATCGTAAGGAAGATGCGTTACATCCCGAAAAAAAACATAGACCGTTAGCTTCCGGAAAGTTGGATCCTTCGTTTGCTCTTTTTATCACGGCAATCATACTTCCTTTGTCCTTAATCATGGCGTATTTATTGCATCCTCTATTTTTCGGGTTAGTCGCTTTTTATCTCATGTTCAATGTGCTTTATAGCAGATTTTTAAAACATATGGTGATTCTGGACGTGATGAGTATCAGCATCGGATTCGTGATCCGTGCGATTGCGGGTTCCGTGATCATTCACGTAACTTTTTCCTCTTGGCTTTTATTGTGTACTTTTATGCTCGCACTCTTTTGGGGGTTTTCCAAAAGAAGAGGGGAACTCATCATTTTGGAAGGAAATGCAAAGGGACATCGTAAAATTTTGGACGAATACTCGACTAGTTTTCTTGATATGATGCTTGGAATGGTAGCTACGATGACTTTGATGAGTTATGTTCTTTACGTCACTAGTCCTGCTACGATCGCTAACCTTGGAACAGACCGTTTGATTTATACGATTCCGATCGTCGTGTATGCAATCTTTCGATCTTTGTATATCATCTATATCAAGAATATGGGACACAATCCTACGAAAGCGATTCTTTCTGATTGGGGAGTTTTATTTGCCGGTCTGATTTGGGTCGTTTTGGTGGTAACGATTATGTATTCCGATTTTGGAATCCGATTCGATCTTTGAAGTTCGTGCAAAAAATTCGTCCGGAAAAAATATGATCCATTCGAAAAATCAATCGATGAAGATCAATGTTCCTTAAGAAATTGTCCCAAGGCCTGGAAAAAAATATCTCTGAAACCCTCCGACAAGTTTTAAAAACTGCAAGCCCTTTTGAGATCGCGAATTTTTTTGCCGGAACGTTTCATCGGAAAAATAATAAGATGTAACGTTCTCGGAATAAGACGAATTTAAAGGATATGAAAGAAATTCTGAAAAAGAGCGGAAATGTCACGCTTTGGATTTTGTTATTTTTAACGATTACGATTGTACTTTCGATTTTCAAAGCGTCCGATGTAAAACCGTCTATCTCAATCGATGGTATGAAATCCTTCGAAGGAGAAAGATATGATTCCAAAGGTCGAGTAACCGTCGTTTACTTTTGGGCGACTTGGTGCGGAGTTTGTTCCTTTCATCTTCCTTTGATTAAATGGTATTCTCATCAATTGGAAAACAGTTTTCGATTTTCCTTTGTAAGCGTCGAAGAAGGAGAAAATCTAGAGGAACTGAATCAATACATACGGGAAAAAGATCTTCGATTTAAAGTCATTCCCGCAAATATTTCCCTTTTGAAGGAATGGAAGATCAACTCCTACCCATCTTTTGTGATTTTGGATCGGTTCGGTAAGATTCGTTTTATGGATTCCGGGATGATGAATCCTCTTAGCTTCTTTCTGAGGATTTGGATTGTATCTTTCTTTTAACTTTCCATTTGAAGGAAGTGGTTCCTATAGACGTGTTGTGTACGTAGATTTTATGGTAGATTTTGAATTTAGATTCGATTTCTTCAAAACCGATATTATATATTATGGAGCCGTTCAAACCTAAACCTTTACTGAATAAGTCGGAACTACGACAAATCAAAAAATCTAGAACGAGGGTTGAGGGCAAAAAAGTAATCACGGACGATGTTAAGAAATTAAAGTCCTTAAACGTAACTCCCGATCTTCCCAAAGGGGAACTCGTTCATTATTATAAAGAACCGATTTGGATCGAATATTATATTCCCCGAGAATCCAGATTCGCTTACGAAGTGAAATATTTGTTCGTAAAGTTAATCGATCCGATTCCAAGACCCGCAGACGCGATTTTAAAAGATGCAATTTCCAAAGGAGAATTTGTAGACGTTTTAGACGTGATGTTTCGTTATCCGGAAAAAGAAACTCTAATTCGAAACAGTTATATAAATACCTTTTCTTTTTTGGAATCGATATCAGCCAATTACAAACAGTACTTAAAAACAAACGACCCCTACGATTTGAGGATTCCTTTATTTCATACGGAAGCCTTGATGAAATGGGAACCTACGGTCGCTACTCTGGAATTTTTGGGGCCTTACACAATTTATAATCTTAACTGGCTGATTCGAAAACTTAACGAAGCAGAAGAGGAATTTTCACTTGAAGACGAAACGATTTCCGTGTTGATTAAACGAAGAAACGAATATTGGGAAGAAAATTCGCTCCCGACCGATGAAGATTTTGAATTGTTTGCTGCATTATTTTATGAACAGGCTTTTCCGCACAGAGGTTCTGAATTCGAAGATGGTCTACTTTTAAAAGAGACCGATTAGGAAAACTTTAATTTTGAACTTGTCCCAAAATCTTAGAATGTAAGAACTCTTTTTGATTCTACTACGACGAAGATTGTTTGTTTCATAAGTTTAAACTTTATGTTCTTATGTAAAAAATTGTGGAAAGGTTTGACACAAGATACTTAGGAAATTAAGGACTTATGAAATTGAACGTGTTGCAAGGATGAATGCGACTTGGTTTTCGGCCTGACGGAAGGGTGATCGATAAAATTTTTATCGATTTATTGTACTTAAATTTCAATGTGCAAAGCCTTTGTTTATGAATCGAATCGTTTTAAAAGAGGGAAAGTTCTTCAAAAATCAAACGTCTAAGGACAATTTATTTAAAGCGAAATACAAAATTGACTCAAGTCTATTCCTAAAATAATTCATAAAAGCGTAAAGCGGCGTTAGAATATAGGTGGATAAATTTTGGAATAGACATCTGTATGCTTGGAGATTTCCTCGAAAAAGACGAAGTTTCGTTAAGACAATCTTAGATTTTTAATGAAATAAAATTGAAATAAAATCGGCTGGTTTTTTTTAAAAATATCTTTAATTAATCATAAAAAACTTCTGATTTTGTCTCAAAATGTCGTTTCAAGGAGTAATTTTTTTTGATACATAACGCCTTAATTTCTTAAAATAAAAGTTTGTATTCGAATAAAAAAGTAATGATGACCAATCCGCCGAAAGACCAAGAAACACAAATGACTATAAAAGAGCCAGAGCTGGTAAAGTTATATTCCTCCATTGGGAAAATTATTACGTCTTCCCTGGAACAACAAGAAGTTTTAGATGCCGTCATGGAAGAAGTTCGTTTGTTTTTCAGTCCTGAAAACTGGAGTCTTATGCGATACGATGAGAATTCCGGGGAATTATTCTTCCTAATTGCAGAAGGTCTTGAACTCAATCGTATCAAGAACATTCGGTTGAAGTCTGGAGAAGGAATTGCCGGTTCGGTTGTTCAAACAAAGTTGCCGATTTTCGTGGAGAATGTGAGAAATGACCCGAGATTTTCCAAAAGAGTCGACGAAAAAACCGGCTTTGAAACGAAAACGATCATTGCAGTTCCTATGATTTTCAGGGGACAAGTTTACGGAGTCATCGAATTGGTAAATCGATTTGATGGTTCCTCTTTTACTCCGGAAGATTTAGTCATTCTTCAAACAATTGCAGACTTTACGGCAATTTCTTTGGCGCATTCCAATCAATTCGAAGAAACGAAGGTTCTCGCGTTTCGAGATGCGTTAACGGGAGTATTTAATCGTAATAAGTTGAATCATCTTAAGAATGAATCGTCCGATAGAAGAGTAGAAGACCGTATTGCGTTAGTTGCTCTTCTCGATTTGAATGATTTTAAAATAATCAACGACACCTACGGTCATAAGGTGGGAGATCAAGTCCTTTGTCATTTTGCAAATGTTCTGCGTTATGTTATTCGTGGAACGGATAACATTTTTAGAATCGGAGGGGATGAATTTTTGATTCTTTTTCAAAATGAGAACAAGGAAAAGATCATTCAAACCCGGAAGAGATTTGAGGAAGCGATGTCGATTCTTTTGAGAAAATGTAAAGAGAATAATCCTCCTTTTCATTTTACTTGGGGTATGTCCGTCGGTCCCCTTCAGAAACTGGATGAATTGATTCATGAGGCAGATCTTTCAATGTATTCTTCTAAAGATTAAAATTTTTCCGTAGTAGTCCGAGCTCAAGTTTGCTGTAAAAGAACTAGACAGATTTCCATCGTATGCCCCATTTTTTTCTAAAAAACATGAGTTAACATGAATTTGGCGTAGATAACCTTCTCATCTTTCTGCAAATACAATTTGGGAACTTCTACTTTGGGAAAAAATTTCTTTTTATGCCGAATTCACGTTAATAACAACTTTAAGAGCGTAGCTTCGAAAGGCAACATCACGGTATATCGCCGAAGTATTCGATCTCTCGATTTAAACGAATTCCGGTAGTCTGAAAGACCTTATCTAAAATGAGTTCGACCAGATAGTTCACATCTGCAGCGGTCGCAGCTCCTACATTTACGATGAAATTACAGTGTTCGGGAGAAATCTGAGCCCCACCTTTTATCTTTCCCCTCAAACCGACTTGATCGATCAATTCCCAAGCTTTGATTTCCTTCCCATTCTCCAGAAAAATTTTGGGATTCTTAAAAACAGAACCGGCACTCTTTTTGTTTTCAGGTTGAGAAGAATTTCTTCTATTTCTTTTATCTTTTAACGACGCTTGAATTTCTTCTAAATTTCCTTCTTTGAGAAGAATTTCAATTCCTAAGATGATAGAATCCTTTTCGTTTAAAAATTCAGTAAATCGGTAACCATGTTTGATTTCGGAGGGACTGCGAACAAATATTTCGTTGTTTCTCAAAAATTCAACGGTTTGAATCAAATCAAAAAGTTCTCCTCCATAACAACCCGCATTCTGAATCACCGCTCCACCTGTCCATCCCGGGATTGTACTTAAAAACTCGGCTCCGGTATAACCTAATTGTGAAATTTGTCGAAATGTCGGCGTGGTATTGGTCGCCGATCCGATTCGGAATTTTCCCCCTCCTAAAGATTCAAATTCTTTAAATTTGCCGGACAAACGCAAAGTGACGAAGTTGTCCGGATGATCCGAAATTAAAAGATTCGAACCTCCTCCAAGAATTTTCCAAGGTATTTCTGATTTGTAAAAAATAAAAAGCGTTTCCAAAACCTGGTTTGAATTTTCAGGTTCGACAACCACCGGACAAATTCCGCCGATTTTAAATGAAGATAGAATGTCTAGGCGTACTTCCGATTTAAAAGGTATTTTAGAAGATTCTAAGATTTGTTTCAGAGTTCGGATCTGAAGTTCGGAAAGAGCAAGAGACATAGGAACACTAAACGACGTTCCTCGATTATCTACCACAAGAAAAAGAACTCAAGGAAAATCCGAAATTGGTTCGATCTTGTAGAAAAGAGGTAATTTATGTTTTTTCTTTTATTGGAATCCGTTTATCTCGATTTTGTTTCCGGACGGACCGATTGGGAAACTTATTGCGAATCCGTAATTCTTCTCGCCCAAGATCAAGAAAAATTGGCCGGATTAGTTTAAGAAGCCGTAAAGAAAATCGACAGATGTGATTTTTCTCACCAGTTAGGATTGTTTCCGAATTGGCTAACCTTTAAATTACGAAATGATTGTTTTTTCCTCTCGAAATAAAATTATGGATTTCAGTAATTTTTACCGGCTCGACGGCTTTTAAGACTCTTAGTTTTTCTTTGTATTATGAAAGTAAGCCCTTTTGACGGTAATTTTACATTCTGCTTCTAAGAGCATTGAGTTTACTCTAAGCTCAAAAGTTTTCCACATCGTGATTGATTTATGTAAAGTCGGTTCTTTGGAAGATGATTGACAATAAAACACTTGAGAGCTTGTCCAGAAACCTTCAAAAATTTGTGTGATCGTTTTTTAGGAATTTTGAATCAAACGTGTGAGTTCCTACATTTTGAGGACTGATGACAGTGTCGCTTCCACAGAAGACAGTTTTGGAACAAACTCTGAATCTATACAAACTATCATCGTTAGAAACGATCGAATCAATTTGTGATTTATTTCTTTTTGCTAACTTGACTTTCCCTATTCGGCTTTGCTCCTCTAAATAAGTATAGGAAAGTTTTTTAATTTCCGCTTGGAAACCTGTGGCCAACGAAATAGCTTTTCGACGCTACGTCTCGCACACTGAGTGATAAAGCGAATGTGTCAAAGGCCACAATGAGGATTGCATGAGCGATCCCGAACGAAACGACAAAGTTATCTGAGGCGGAAGCCCGAAGCGAAAGTAGCGTTTTTTCTTGCGAGGGCAAAAAGTAAAAACCGTTTTAGCCGGCTGCAGCCTTAAGTGCGGCGATGTCAATTTTCTGCATCTTCAACATCGCTTGTGTTGCGCGCTCAGCCTTCGCACGATCTTTATGCGATATAAGTTGCAAGAGAATCTTAGGCGTTATCTGCCACCACATGCCGTATTTATCCTGGATCCAGCCGCACATCTTTTCTTTGCCGCCGTCTGCGAGAAGGGCGTTCCAATAATAATCGACTTCTTTTTGTGTTTCTACACTGATCATGAATGAGACGCCCCAGCTGAATTGAAAATCAGGCCCGCCATTGTAGGAAAAAAACCTTTGGCCGTTCAGAATGAAATCGGCTTGCATCGCGTTTGCGCTAAGAACTTTGGATTTCTTGAAGATCGATACATAGAAATTCGCCGCTTCTTCGGGGTTCGCGTTGAACATAAGAAAAGGTGTTATGCTGTGCGACGGAGCGCCCACGAATTTAACTCTCGTTTCATCAGATTTCTGCTTCGGCGGGCTGATTTTTTTCTTTAACTTTGCCATGTTTTTCTCCTTTTTTTAGAGCGATTTGACCGTCTGCGTTACAAATTTTAGACCTGTCCTAAAACTTCAGTTTACTTTGTCGGAAAGATCAAGCTGCAAATCTGTTCCTCGCCAGTTTTTTCCGTAAGAAAAGACTAAAAACTATCTCAAAAATACTTTATCTTTGCTTGAAATTCGGATGCCAACCATTCTAAAGAATTTAGAAAATCTTAAAGCAGTAATCGCAGTAATTTCCCTCTTCCCATGAATTATTTCGCTCACTCGTGTTGGATTTATCTTTGTTTCCTTTGCTAAACGATAGGCAGTTATATTCATTGGAAGTAAAACTTTTCATTTAGGATTTCACCAAGATGAACATTTGGAATTTTTTTCATTTATTATTACTCCTAATGATAATCGACTATTTCGACATCATAAGCATTTAATTCTTTCTATTTAAAACAAAGGCGCCATTGATCATTAATTCTATATTGGCCTAATCTTTTACCTGATAACTTTTCTAAACGATTAGAAGGTGGAATCTTTAAATCCTCAATATTCTTTGATCGTGCTATCATAACTAATTTTCGATACGCAATCTTTTGGATTTGATTAGGTGATTTCTTCGAAAACTCTTGATTCCCAACTTTTTCCGTTTCTGACAACTTGAAAGAGCTAATCACAATTAATATTGCTGGAATTCGATACTATTTTTTAAATTTAACCTTTCTGCATTTTATGTTATTAATCCGAAAGTCTCCTCAATCTGATCTTGAACTCAGAAACTGTTCTCAGAATATCGCCTAACGAACTAGTGGTGAGCGATGCGTTTTACGTTTAGTTAGTCGATATGCGTAATTTTCTAGTTAAGATAATATATTTATTTTGCAATTTTCACATTTGTAATCTCATTATCAATTTTTTCCCAATTTTCTATAATATTTAAAACTAAATCTAAAGTTGCTCGAAAATAAATAAAATTATCCTTTTCATGATTTTTAATATATTCTTTCGCAAATTGTAGTTTCAGTTTATCTTTTTCGATAACAAAACAATTTTGAATATCTGTTGCAATTCCTGGATTGCTATAATATTTTTTTAAATCATCTATATTTTCAATTTTTCTAATAAATCCGTTGTTCTGTATGTTGAAATTTTCTACTACCGCCTTTGGATAAAGTAATTCTATTGTTATATATCCTAAGGTAATTTGTTTTTTATATAATTTAGAATAATTAATATCATTTGGTGGCTTTAATAATAAGCCAATTGAATCTTTATTAATTTGTTTAATGTTTTTTTCCGCTTTATTATTATCATAAGCATTTTTAAATAAATCTAAAAATAAATCATTACCACTTTTATCGTTGTCAAAAATAGATATTATCTTTTTACTATGCCCAAAATTGCTTATAAAAGTTTTTGCATATATTTCTTTAGTTCCGCCTAAGCTAATAAAATTGCATTTATTCCAAATCCCTTGTTCGTACTTATCTCCAAGTTTTCTGCAAGCAGTTTTAAAATGCAAAATATCTGTATATCCTTCAACAAGAATATAGTATGGTTTTCTTGGATCGATAAGATAGCTATTAAATGGACAAGAATCTTCTTCTGCAAGGTAGCCGAAAGCAAGTTTATGAATTATATTCATTTTTTCTTCCTTATGGACCCTTCCTTCTTCCATCCAAAATAAGTTTTCTTCCGGTACGTAAGAAACAGTTGATGGACTATGAGTTGTTAGAATAACTTGTTTTCCATATTTCATGTAGAAAATGTTATACATAATATTAGTATACATAGATGCCATTTGTGGATTAAGAAAGGCATCGAATTCATCGACTAATATGATATCAACACAATCTAATTTAGGAATAGTAAAGAATTTTACTAGTAAAGAAATTATTACTTTTTCTCCAGAAGACAGGTGAGTAAAATCTCTTTTTTCGTTTGTCTCCAAATCAATTAAATATATATCTGCTTCTCCATCTTTAATGGCTTTGTCCCTATCATAATCAATATTGTATTTCAAGTTAAAGTGGTTTTTGTAGGTTTGTCGACATTCATTTAAAATATTATTTATTAACTTGCATGGATGCTCCTTTTTATAAAAATAACTTTCAACTCCTAATTCTAGTTCATGAGCTTCTTCAATTGTTAATATTTCTTGTTCTTTGTATTGTTGAATTTTTTTAATTAAATCTCGCTTACATTTATGGTGTATGACAAATAGTCTAGATAAAGTATCATCCAGGTTTATTTTATTGTTATAATTGGATTTTGGATTATGCACCTTTTGAGTTACGTAATCCAAATACTCAAGAGTAATTTGGATTATTATATAACCAATATTGAATTTTGAATATTTCTTTATCAAATCATTAAGATTAGCTACCATTTCTTCTGCAGAAAGTTGAAATTCTTTATTGAAGAAATTCAAAGCTTCATTTTTCAAAGAAATATTTTTGCCAGAACTTTCTACAGATTTGTCTTCAATATAATTCAAAAAATATCTTGTTAAATTCTCTATAATTTTTGAATCTAAATCACCAATATCTTCTTCAATGGTTATTGTTTTGGAAGTTTGATTAGGGTCTCTATAGTAATTATTTTGTATTTCTTGTACTTTTAATTTTCTAATTGCAGAATACTTTTCTAATCGTGGTTTATATGTAACGTCAATATAATATATGTTTGCGTCTTGATTCTTTTTATAGCTTAATGTAATATTATTCGATTTAACACTATTATAGCCATTACTGGAAATTTCTTCACCTCCATTCAAGGCTTCAAGTAATTGAGTTTTTCCACTTCCATTTAAACCAGTTATTACTGCAAAATCTGGAATATTTTCCCATTTGAAATTTTTTAGAGATTTGTAACCTTTTAGATTTGTTTCAATTGCTATAATTTTGTTCTCTAAATTAATCATTTTGTCCTTTTTCTAAAAATTGCTGTTTCGTAGTTATCCAATCTCATATTATGTTTACTTTACCTTTGAATAATTACTCTTTAAAAGGTATAAGTTTGATTTTAACATAGCGCCTAACTACAAATTTACGAATGTCTTTGAAGTTTCCCTTTTCAAGAACTCAACTATCTTTTCCGAAACAACTTTTTTTGGAAGAGGTCCTATCTCTGCGACTTTTCCAAAAGAAGAATAAATAATCACACTCGTTTCCCCTTCGCCAAAGCCCTTTTCATTTTTCCCGACATAGTTTCCAACGATATAATCCAGATTCTTATTTTTTAACTTGCCGATGGCGTGTTCTTCCAGTGAATTCGTTTCCGCCGCAAAACCTACCAAACAACAACCGTGGATTGTATCTTTCAAAATCTTAGAACTCACGGTCTTCAAAATGTCCGGATTTTTTACAAATTCCAAAAGCAAAGTTTCACGACCGTCCTCTTTTTTGATTTTGGTTTCTTTACTCTCGGCGGGTCGGAAGTCCGCCGGAGCGGCGGCCATAACCAATAGAGTATCGGATTGAATTTCAGAAAGAACGATATCACACATTTCTAAAGTAGTTTCCACGGAAACTCTTTTGATTCCGATGGGACTTTTATATTCTTCTTGAACTAAGCCATGAACGTAAGTAACATTCGAGATCCATTTCCCGATTTCTTCTGCAATGTGAAATCCCATTTTACCCGAAGAAGCGTTTGAAATATATCGAACTGGATCGATCCATTCTCTAGTCGGTCCGGATGTAATGATAGCCTTGGAAAATCCCACTTAAACTTCTCTGTATTTAAGAATTTTTTTGGTGCGCGTCCAGAATTAACTTTTGAATTACAGAAATTTCGGCTAACTTTCCATAACCTTCATCTCCGCAAACGACTACACCTTCGGAAGGATCCGCGAGAATCACTCCGTCGTCCGCTAAACGTTTTAAATTTCTCTGAACCGCCGGATGTGCGTACATAAAAGGATTCATCGCCGGAGCGACGATTACCGGACAAGTTGCCGCAAGATACGCGGAAGTTACGAGATCGTCCGCAATTCCATTTGCCATCTTACCGATGATGTTCGCGGTCGCGGGAACCACTGCGATCACGGAGGCGGAATTTTTTGCATCGATATGAGCCATTCCTTGTTCGTATTCGTCGACTCGAACTTTTTTGCCTGTCATTGCTTCGAACGTAATCGGACCGACAAACTGAGTCGCGTGTGCGGTCATAATCACACCGACAGGGTAACCTTCTTTTGTGAGATTTCGCACAAGTTCGCAGGCTTTATAGGCCGCTATACTTCCTGAAACGGCAACGAGTATTTCTTTTCCGGAATTGGACATAGACATATTATATCCGATTTTATTTCTTAGACTGAACCTTATTGCCTAAGCCGACTCTTGTAAAACGTACAGAAAGAATTTTATTCCCTTCCATTTTCTCGACGGTAAGAGTTCCCGATTGTAAAGTAATCGTAGAACCTTCTTCCGGCATATCTTCTAAACGACCTAAAATAAAACCCGCAATCGTGCGGATGTCCTTGATCTCTTCTTCTTGAACACCTACGAGAATTTCTTTCAGATCGTCCAACTCTGCAGCCCCGTCGATTGTAAAACTATCGGAATGTTGTGTGGGAAATGGATCCGTCTCGTGATCGTCGGTTTCATCGCGAATCTGTCCGAAAATTTCCTCGATGATATCCTCTAAAGTAAGAAGGCCGGAAACTCCGCCGTATTCGTCGATAACGATCGCCATATGCTGTTTGTTTTCTCTGAGTTTTTGCATCACCTTTTCGATCGAAAGACCCTCGGGGACGAAAATTGGAGGTTGCATAATAGCCGTTACTTTTTCCTTTCTTCCTTTTTTGGAATTGGATAACCAAGTAAGATACGTTTGAACGTGAATGATTCCTATGATCTTATCCGTGTTGCCTTCATAAATCGGATATCTCGAAAAATGATGTTCCGCGATGATCGAAATCAAGGAATCCATCATGGTATCGTGCGGAATGCCTATGATACTCAAACGATGAGTCATTACGTCCTTTGCCTGATGTTCTGAAAACTGGAACGTGTTTTGGATGATCTGAAATTCTTCCTGGTCGATCTTCCCCTGTTTATTTTGTTCTTCTATGATAATCATCAATTCTTCGGGGGAGTGCATCATTCTACTCTTATTGGCTTGGATTCCCATCAACCTCAAAAGAAAGGAAGTCAACTCGTTTAAGAAAAAAGTGATCGGATAGAATATATAATAAAAGAAGAATAAAGGAATACTGATAAAAAGAGCGATCGTTTCCGTATTCTGAATTGCGATCGTTTTAGGAAGAAGTTCTCCCAAAAGAATATGAAGAAACGTGATGATCGTGAACGAAATCGTGATCGCCAAACCGTGAATTGTAGCCTCGCTTGAGGAATACCCGAACATTTCTAGAAGAAAAACAAGCCATCTTGAAACGTATCCTTCGCCGACCCAACCTAACAAAAGACTGGCGATTGTGATTCCGACCTGGCAGACGGACAACATATCGTTCAATTTTTGAGCGGCACGTTTTGTGACGAGCGCGAGAGGTTTATTTTCCTTAATCAATTCTTCCAAACGGGATGGACGAATCGAAACCAAAGCGAATTCTGCGGAAACGAAAAATCCATTGGCGAATATAAGTAGTACGATGATAAAAAAGCCGATTAATTCCATTGTGGGAGAATAAAGATCAGATGAAATTTAAAATAGTGTGAATTTAGAATGAACCTTATTTTTGGGTTTGAGGAACGGCAATTGAGTATGTAGAACTGACTACCTTCGGCGTCCATGTGATTTTACTGGATAGGATCTTTGAATTGTCGAAAAATGTCGATCGTTTAAAAGAAAAAACACTCGATTTTATGGGACTAACGTTTTGAAAAAATGCAGCTTCTCGAATTCATTCCATGTGTTTTCGGATTCGAATTCCATGAAACGAGGTACCCGGTTCGTTCGTTTCCTGAGAAAGTTTTTCCACAAGGTTTATGTCCGATTCTGAATTTAAGTTCAAAGATGGAACGTAGTACATTCTATATACTCCGGAATTGATCCAAAAGGAAACCCAATCCAAAAAATCTTCCGATCTTCCTTTCCAGCCGTTTCCGCTCAAAGAATCCCTCGTAAAGATCAGTCGTTGCGGAGTGTTTCTAAAGTCGTAACGCCTGTGTAATCTTGAAAAACGAATCTGTTCCTCGCTGCAACTCCAAGAGTATTCGTTTAAATTTTCGGGAGAATTGTCTTCTACCTTCAAGTTCCAAACCATCATCGAACGATTTCCAACGAGTAACTTATTTCCTTCAAAATGTGTGAAACTTACCTTTTGGAAGTTAGAACTTGATAGTTGGTCCGGGTTTTTACAATCACAGACGTAAATACGTTCTGATTTAATTTTATCGTCCTTTCTACTGAATTTAGTGAACAATCTAAAATCTACGTCCGGAAATTCTTTTTTGAGATAATCGAAAGATTCCATTCCGGAAACGTTTAAGTAAATTTGAATGCTAGTTTTTTTATTCAAGGACTCGATCAAAGATTTTAATACGACTTGAACGGTGAACGAAGAAGCGGATTCGGAAGGAATTTCCTTGAGTTCCAATTCCCGAGAATTACCCCGTTTCCAAAAAATATAAGTTCTTTTATCTCTTACAAATACGCTCAATACGGGTAAACGGGATTTTTTGATCTCCTGATTTCGAAACGGATCAAATTCCTCCAAAAGTCGCATAACCTCCGTTTTGCGGATTTCGGATCGACTCGAACTCAAACGTTCCTTAGGTCCGGGATAAAACCCTCGAAACGAAGAGATTCTTCGACTAGTGTCGATTATGGAAACGAGAGTATTCGGATACGCCGTGTTTCCCATCGCTTCTTTCTGTTCCAAACGAGATAAAAAACCCAGAAGCTCTGTCGTATGTCCGTGAAGAGCATAGTAGTTGATTGCGGCGTTCGTAAATTCCCTCACACCGTAAACGACCGGAAGATAATTCTTCAATTGAAGAAGCATGTCGTCCGGCATTCTGTGGATCGTAATCGCGACCGCTTGGTCTAAAGCGTTTTTCACGGTTCTTAAGGATTTGGATTCTTTATGGGAATAGAATAAACCGGTAAGTCGAATCCATTCTTCCGTATAAACCGGGTCCGCGGTTTTTAAGATTCCGTACGCTTTCGTAAATTCTATGATCGCTTTTCTGAGATCGTTTTTTTTGTAATGAATGAATCCATTCAGTAAGGTGGAGGCATATTCCACTCTTTTCCAACCCTTACTCTGCGCTAAAAAAGTGATTTCCGTCGCCATCTTTCCCGCGACCTCGGGTTCGTCATTCATCAGAATTTGTATGATTCTAAGTCGTGTAAACAAATCGTCTTCGGTTAAATTCTTCGGAGTGGAAACAGATTTGAGAGCATCGACCGCTTTAAAGGAATTTTTCGATCTCCAGATCGCCATCGAAATCAAATCCCTCGCACTATTGATCGAAATCGGTTCCCCTAAAAACGGATTTGAAATCGTGGACGACCATTCTAAAAAATCCAGGTTCAAATAATAATCCAAAGATTTCTTATATTCCTGATTGAGATAAGCAATGGTGCCTAACTTTAGGTACAAGTGATTTTTGTAAGAGGTTCTTAAGTCGGTACGATATTTGAGGATGTAATCCAAAACTTTCTCTGCGGAAATAAAATCCCCTCCGATCAAATAATAGTAAGCAAGTTTCTCATACGAGTAACCGACGACTCTTCCGCTCAAATTTTCGGAAATGATGAGGATCTTTTGGAAGTGAACCGCTTCTCTGGAAAGTCCGAGTTCGGCAAGTTCATCCGCTATGTTGTAGATGATATTACTCAAAAAGGGGATGTATTTTAGTTCGGGATCTTCGAGGAACGGAGCAAGCGTTCGGTTTAGATTCAGATATTCCCTTTGGTATGATTTTGCCTTCGGAGAAAAGTCGGAAAGATATTTTTTCAGACGTAGGGTTTTACAAAGGGAATAATAAACCGCCTTCCTGGAACATTTAAGATTTTCCGGAGATTTCTTTTCGAACACGGCGGATTCGAAACCTTTTGCCAATTCCTTGAGGTAGGAAGACCTTTCGTTTTTGGAAAATTGAATCAGCAAACTGCGGGAAGACTCTTTGGAATTAAAATTCAATTCTTTTAATATTCTTAGAAAAATACCTCCCAAAACAAGTTCGGATTCTGCGTTTGTAATCAGTTTCAATAGGGACTCAT
>NZ_QAJG01000003.1:115000-125000 GCF_003046425.1 Leptospira borgpetersenii serovar Javanica | reverse complement strand
TCCAACGGACGAAGTTTCCTTGGATGCCGCGAAGTACAGACTCAAATACGAGGAGTTATTCTATTTCAATCTTTTGATCGAACACAAAAAGAGAGAGAGGGAAAAAATCAAACGCGTTCTCTGGCCTTTGCCGAAGTCGGAAACAGCTGACTCGGTTCGAAAAAATCTTCCTTTTCAGCTTACGGAAGATCAGAGTTCTGCGCTTCGAAAAATCGAAGAGTTGACCAAAAGGGATCAGCCTATCGCGGTTCTTTTGCAAGGTGATGTCGGCTCGGGAAAAACGTTAGTCTCCCTTTTGACTGCTTTGCGGTATATGGACAATCAGATCCAGGTTTGTATGGTCGCGCCGACGGAAATTCTAGCTAGACAACACTACCAGACTATCCTTTCTTTTTTGGGAAACATGCCCTTTTTAGGGATCGAACTTCTTGTTGGTAAAGAACCCAAAAAAAATCGATATGAAAAACTTTATAGAATTAAAAAGGGGGATACGTTATTCGTAATTGGTACTCACAGCGTTTTTCAGGAAGACGTGCTTTTTTCCGAGTTGGGTTTGGTGATCATAGACGAACAGCATAAGTTTGGAGTGGATCAAAGGGAAACTCTCCGTTCCAAGGGAAAAAATCCGGACATTCTCGCGATGACCGCGACTCCGATCCCGAGAACTCTTTGTCTTACCCTATATGGAGACTTGGATCTTTTGACGATCAAATCTAAACCCAAAGGTAGAATGCCAATCCAGACGAAATGGTTTCAGGAAAATCGAAGAGAGGGAGTTTATAAATCCATTCGCAAGTATGTTTCTTCTGGAAGACAGTGTTACATCGTTTATCCTTTGGTGGAAGAATCGGAAAAGGTGGATCTCAAATCTTGCATCGCAGCTTACGAACACTTGAAACACGAAATTTTTTCCGACTTCGAAGTAGGGCTCGTTCATGGGAAAATGGAAACCGAAGAAAAAGATCGAGTGATGCAGGAATTTTCCAAAAACAGAATTCAAATTCTCGTATCTACGACCGTGATCGAAGTAGGTATCGACGTTTCCAATGCGACAGTGATGATGATCGAACACGCAGATCGTTTTGGAATTTCTCAATTGCATCAGCTTCGGGGTCGTGTCGGTCGCGGAGATGAGGAAAGTTTTTGTATTCTTATGACGGACTCTAAGGTTACCGAAGACGCGAAGGTTAGGTTGGATGCGATGGTAAACTTCTCGGACGGATTTGCGTTATCCGAAATTGATCTTCAACTTCGTGGACCGGGAGAATTGATGGGAGTTCGTCAAAGTGGTCTTCCTGATTTTAGGATCGCAGATTTAAGAAAAGATTCCAAACTGATCGAATTGACCCGAGCAGATGCGATCTTGTTCGGAAATCCTGGAGATTTGGAAAAAGAGGAAATTCGAGGGAGATTCAGCGAAGGAAGACTTTTATTTTCAAATTAGTGGGTCTAAACGAAGAACTTAAACCTCCAATGCCGTCAAATTCGGAAGATGGATGAATATCGTTTAATATTGGTTATGCGAACATAGTATTATTTGGACAAACCTTAGTTAGGTTTGTATCTGGAATTGTAAAAACGAATAAAAACTTAGCTGGCAGCTAATTTCTTTGCTCTTAACCTTAATTATTGTTTTGGGTTTGTTCTCTTCAGCGGTAATCTTGATGATTTCTTTATCTAATAAGTATAATTCGAATTTTTACATTTTCCAATGGATCTTATTTGTATCTGCGATTACGATTTACTTTATTGTTGGCTCAATTGGACAAATGTATTTGGAAGAAGATTAAATTAGAGTTTGGTCCTTCGCCTAACTGCGGCTTCTCGCTGCGCTTCGAGATTGCTCTGCAACTCTTGCTTGGCCTTCGGCACATTTGCTTTGTCACTCGGTTTGCGAGACGTTCACTAAGGTTCGCTCAAATCTCGTTCTAATCCTTTCGCGCGTTTAGCGCGCTCCAGGACCGCAAACGTCGGGAAGCCTATTTCATTAGGCGACAGTTTTTAAAAATCTTTTTGAACTAAAAATTATAAGGGATTATTCAATAGAAAAGTTCGATTTCTGTAATTGCCCTTCTATTCAAATCAAGAGGATTGCCTCTTTTCGATTGACAAATTTTAATGTAATTACATAGTAATTACTATGAAGGCTTTAGTTGTAAAAATAGGTAATTCAAAAGGAATTCGGATTCCCAAAGCGGTTTTAGAAGAATGCCATATTGAAGAAGAAGTAGATTTACTAATCGATAACAATAAATTAATTATTGTGCCTCTAAAATCGAAACCAAGAGAAGGGTGGGAAAAACAATTTAAATCAATGTCATCTAATAAAGATGATAAATTGCTTATTCCTGATTCAATAGATTTATCGGATAAGGATTGGGAATGGTGATTTCTCAATACGAAGTATATTTGATAAATTTGGATCCAACGGTCGGACATGAGATTAAAAAATCAAGACCTTGCGTAATAATCTCACCTAATGAAATGAATAAAACTATCGGAACAATTATTATTACACCAATGACTACAAAATCTCGATCATATCCAACAAGAGTCGAATTAACATTTCAAGGAAAGAAAGGCTGGATTGTGTTAGATCAAATTCGAACTGTAGATAAAATACGTCTGATAAAAAAGTTAGGAAAAATAGATCCCAAAACAGTTAATAAAATGAAACTGATTATAAAGGAAATGTTGGTTGATTAAAATACTTGTTGATTCAATAAAAACCGTCGTCTAACTTCGGCTTCTCGCTGCGCTTCGAGATTGTTCGGCAGCTCTCGCTTGCCTTCGGCACATCTGCTTTGTCACTCGGTTTGCGAGACGTTCTGGCACAAGTCAGAAAACCTTACGATGGATCGATTTGATTGGAACGTTTTTTTTATTCTTGTCATCGAACTCTTGTCATACGATCCTACATTTGAAACCGTTGGGGGTGGAGCTGTGATGGCTTCTGAGAGAGTCCCCGGAACCTGATCAGGATAAAGCCTGCGTAGGAAAACGGATCATACAAAAGATTCTATCGTTGGGATAAAATTATGGACCTTAGTCCGTGGTTTTTGAACGGGAGAATCTTCGGATCGTATCAGTTTTTTACAGCTTACCTCAGTTCCTTTTCCAAGCCGACGGTCAGGAAAATGTATGGAATCCACTCAAGAATTTCAAGTCCCTCTGAAAACGATTCGTCTTACTGACGGGACCGAATATCAATCGTATCATACGGAGGGTTCGCTTTCCGACAAGAAACCTTCCGATTATAAAAACGGAATCCCAAAAATAAGGAAAGAATGGATCCGGACACGCCTCGATCGGGGTGATACGAATCATTCTCAGATGTATTATGCGAAAAAGGGAATCATCACCGAAGAGATGCGTTATGTGGCCCTTCGGGAAAATATGAATCCCGAGTTCGTTCGTTTGGAAATCGCGTGCGGTCGCGCCATTCTTCCTTCCAATCGAAACCATCCCGAACTTGAACCGATGATCATTGGTAGGAATTTTCTCGTAAAGATCAATGCGAATATCGGAAACTCAGCGCTCGGCTCCTCCATCGAAGAGGAAGTCGAAAAATTGCATTGGGCGGTCAAGTGGGGGGCGGACACGGTGATGGATCTTTCCACCGGAAAAAACATCCACGAAACGAGAGAATGGATCCTCCGAAATTCTCCCGTGCCAATCGGAACGGTTCCGATCTATCAAGCCCTTGAAAAGGTAAAAGGAAAAGCGGAGAATTTGAATATTCAAGTTTTCTTAGATACTTTGGAGGAACAAGCCGAACAAGGAGTGGATTATTTTACGATTCATGCTGGAGTTCTTCTGCGTTATATTCCTTTTACCGCAAACCGCGTGACCGGGATCGTATCGAGAGGGGGATCGATTCTTGCAAAATGGTGTTTGGCGCATCATAAGGAGAATTTTCTTTATACGCATTTCGACGAAATTCTAAAGGTGATGAAAAAATACGGTGTTTCCTTTTCTCTCGGAGACGGATTGCGTCCCGGTTCGATTGCGGATGCAAACGACAAGGCGCAATTCGGAGAACTCGAAACCTTGGGCGAATTGACAAAACGTGCCTGGGAAGAAGATATTCAAGTGATGATCGAAGGACCGGGTCACGTTCCTATGCATCTCATCAAGGAGAATGTCGATCTTCAGATGAAACTCTGCCAAGAAGCCCCGTTTTACACGTTAGGCCCTCTTGTTACCGATATCGCTCCGGGTTACGATCATATCACTTCCGCGATCGGTGCGGCGATGATCGGATGGTTCGGAACGGCTATGCTCTGTTATGTGACTCCGAAAGAGCACTTGGGACTTCCCGATAAGGAGGACGTCAAACAAGGAGTGATTGCGTATAAGATCGCGGCTCACGCGGCCGATCTGGCAAAGGGACATCCGGGCGCGATCAAACGGGACAATCTTTTGAGTAAGGCCCGTTTCGAATTCCGTTGGGAGGATCAGTTCGCGCTTTCCCTCGATCCCGAAACCGCGAAGTCCTTTCATGACGAGACTCTCCCGCAGGATCGAATGAAAACCGCGCATTTCTGTTCTATGTGCGGTCCTCATTTTTGTTCGATGAACCTGACCCAAGAACTCCGAAAGTTTGCGCAGGAGAAGGGAATGGAAGAAAAGTCCGAGGTAACAATTTGTAATCGAAAAAAAGAATCAGGAAAGTGATGAAATATTTTTTCATTAGAGTTGTTGAAAAATTCTATGATTCAGATTAATAAAATCGCTTCGAACGTCCATTTCAATGCAGCAGAAGGATAAAGAATTAATTTTTCAACAACTCTATTGGGAATCTCTCTCCCTCAAATACCCGCCAGTTTTTGATCTTAAAGTAACGTGAGTTCGATATAAGGTTCTGTCCAGCCGCGGGTTTTGGGCGCGTTGTAAGGAAGTTTGGGCGAATCCAGCCTTTGTGTAAGCAAAGGCTGAACCGCGCTTTAACTCAATGTTGCTGCCTAAACTCAGTGAAACGGCTTCCTAAGGAGCGCCGTTTCAGATCGCAACATAATGCTCCCATTCCTTCGGAATTTCCGCTACAATCGCATTCGCAAGTATGTTTCTTCTGGAAGACAGTGTTACATCGTTTATCCTTTGGTGGAAGAATCGGAAAAGGTGGATCTCAAATCTTGCATCGCAGCTTACGAACACTTGAAACACGAAATTTTTTCCGACTTCGAAGTAGGGCTCGTTCATGGGAAAATGGAAACCGAAGAAAAAGATCGAGTGATGCAGGAATTTTCCAAAAACAGAATTCAAATTCTCGTATCTACGACCGTGATCGAAGTAGGTATCGACGTTTCCAATGCGACAGTGATGATGATCGAACACGCAGATCGTTTTGGAATTTCTCAATTGCATCAGCTTCGGGGTCGTGTCGGTCGCGGAGATGAGGAAAGTTTTTGTATTCTTATGACGGACTCTAAGGTTACCGAAGACGCGAAGGTTAGGTTGGATGCGATGGTAAACTTCTCGGACGGATTTGCGTTATCCGAAATTGATCTTCAACTTCGTGGACCGGGAGAATTGATGGGAGTTCGTCAAAGTGGTCTTCCTGATTTTAGGATCGCAGATTTAAGAAAAGATTCCAAACTGATCGAATTGACCCGAGCAGATGCGATCTTGTTCGGAAATCCTGGAGATTTGGAAAAAGAGGAAATTCGAGGGAGATTCAGCGAAGGAAGACTTTTATTTTCAAATTAGTGGGTCTAAACGAAGAACTTAAACCTCCAATGCCGTCAAATTCGGAAGATGGATGAATATCGTTTAATGGAAGTTAAACGTAATAACTAAAAAAGGATTTCTGATTTCATAGCAAAGATATCTATTTAGGCAGCATTCGGTAAAATGGAATTACAGCCAAAATAGAATATTCAAAATTTATAAAATATTTACAAATTCAAGACCGAATGTATACGAAAAAAAATCTTCCACAAGCAACACATTGAAATTCTGTACCTACTCCCACTATAACATTACCTTACAAGTTACTTGAATCTTAAGATAAATTTGTCGGAATTGCGGCAATCCTAAACGCCTTTATTTTTCGGAATCCTTTTACGGCAAGATGCTCGGGATCAATCATACCAAATAAGATATTCTCTCGGTTCTAGATTACAGGTAAAACCTCCTATATTCACTGTAACAAGATTGGTGATCAAAGCGGAATTTGCGCAATTGTCGACGTCGTTTTTTTTATAGTAACGATTTTCGTCTATCTTTGCGAGTTGAGGTGAAATGATTGCAATGATCGCCGTGTCGTCGGGAGAGGAAACCGCTCCGATCAAAGCGCTGGTAAGGATTTGGTTTTTAGCATCTTTGCCGGAAACGGTATCCGGAGTAGAAAGCCCGACCTTATCAAAAAGGTAACAATTTGTAATCGAAAAGAAAGGAATCAGAAAAGTGATGAAGTATTTTTTCATTGGAAATGTCTCTCCTCAAATTTTTTACTTAAATTCGCGCCCGCCTGGAAGTAGTTTCTTTGGGCTTAAAGTAACAATTTCGGGAATGAATTCACAAAATATACTACATTCCGAAATATTTCAATTTTTATTATGGAACTTGTCTCAGGTGTGGGAACTCCGCGATTATTACGAACTTACCGAAGATTATGATGACTTCTTTTAAAATTTGGAGATTGATTTATAGTCGGTCAAAAAGAGTCGTATCCGCAATTGATATCGAGATTTTACGAACGGTTTCCGATAAAAACCCATTGCAAGAGACTTTGAGTTTTACATTTTGACGAGTAGGTATGAAAAGTTTACTTTCCGCCATTTTGATCTTTTTTGTTCAAAGTGCAATTTTTTCTCAAACGGGAAACGTTTCCAACGAAGCCTATGTGCTTGGAGACTTCAAACAGGAAACGATGTTAACAGCGTATTCCAACCCGGGAGAAACTAGAATTCATTATCTTAGGAAAGAAGTTTTAGAAAAATTCTTAGAACTAATTCAAGCCTATCAAAGAGAAAATCCGGAAGAAAAACAAAGGCCGTTCCTTGTGTCCGCTTTTCGTTCCTTTAAGGATCAGAAGAGAATCTGGGAGGAAAAATATTCCGGAAAAAGGAAAATGAGAGAAACCGTAAAAGGAAAAACTTCCCGGGAAATCGTTGCTTTGATTCTGGAATTTTCAAGCGCTCCTGGAACCTCAAGACATCATTGGGGAACGGATATAGACCTAAATGCATTAGAGAATTCTTATTTTCAAAAAGGCGGAAAAGGAGAAAAGTTCTATAACTGGATGTCTAAGAACGCAAGACGATTCGGTTTTTGCCAACCATATACTCCGAAAACTTCGAGAGGAAACAAAGGTTACAACGAGGAAAAATGGCATTGGTCTTACGCGTCGATCGCAAACAAACTACAAGACGACTGGGTTCGATTATTTAAAGAGGGAAAAATTCAATTCAAAGAAAAATTTTCAGGAGGAGAATTCTTACAAGACCTCTCTTTTGAATACGTGACTTCCGTAAATCCGGAGTGTAGATCGATTCGGTGATTTATTTTAAGCCGGATTTTGATATACGTTCCACATCGTTTTGAGAAGAGTTTTGGCCTCGCTATATTCCGGAGCCCATTTCAATAAACGTTGAGCCGTTGCCGAAGAAGCCAAAAGTTTTGCGGGATCTCCCGCTCTTCTCCCAGAAATTTTATGAGAGATTTGTCTTCCAACCACTTCCTCTGCAAGACGAATCACTTCCAAAACCGAATAACCCTTTTCGGACCCTAAGTTAACCGTGAGAGATTTTTTTTCGGAATCGAGATACTCAAGGCTTAGAACATGGGCCTTTGCCAAGTCGGTTACGTGAATATAATCACGAATACAACTTCCGTCCGGAGTTTCGTAATCGGTCCCGAATACTTCGAATTCGTTTCTCATACCCGCTGCAGTTTCCATGATGATCGGAAGAAGGTTTGCGGGAGTTTTTTCCAGACCCCGAACTTTTCCTTCGGGATCGTAACCTGCCGCATTAAAATAACGTAATGCAGCAAAATTGAATCCTTTGAGAGACTCGTACCACTTCAGGTTCTGTTCGATCGCAAGTTTCGTATAACCGTAATAATTTTCCGGATGAACCGGATGTTTTTCGTCGATGGGAAGGTATTGGGGAGAACCGTAAACCGCCGCAGATGAGGAAAAGATGAATTTCTTAGTCCCCGCCTTTTCCATATAAGTGAGAAGTTTAAGAGTTCCGTTGATGTTGTTCAGAGCATATTTGGAAGGATTTGTCATCGATTCGCCCGCCGCTTTCCACGCGGCGAAATGAAAGACTGCGTCGATCGGCTTTGAAAATGCTTTTTCTAAAACGAAGTCGTCCTGGATATTTCCTTGAATCAGTTCTGGTCCCGAAAAAAGATTTGCTTCATTTCCTTTTTCAAGATTATCTACGATTAAAATTTCGTGCTTTTTTTCAAGAAGAAGTGCGACTATATGACTTCCGATGTAACCTGCACCCCCCGTAATTAGTAATCTCACCTGTGGCTTGTCACTCCTCTATCGCTATCTCTAAAGAATTTTATAATATACTTTACTTCCTCGATTGGGTCGCTCGAAACCTCCAGCTCATTCAAGGCTTTTCTAGTCGGCATTCCTGAATGATAAATGATTTTATAGGCCTGTTTAATTGCGTTTCTTACTTCCGGAGAAAAACCGGCGCGTTTCAAACCGATGCTGTTCAGACCTACTACCGTGCTAGGATTTCCGTCGACCGTGGAATAAGGAGGAACATCCTGGACGACCTTTGCAAGTCCCGCGACCATTGCGTAGTCTCCGACAAAACAAAACTGATGAACCGCTGCCAAACCGGAGATAAACACAAAATTACCCAAAGTTACGTGACCGGCTAACACACAACCGTGCGTAAGAATATTATTATTTCCTAGAATACAATCGTGACCAACGTGAGAATTTCCCATAAAATAGTTTTTATTACCGATTACCGTCGGAGAATCCTCTTTGGTTCCTTTATGGATATTTGAGTATTCTCGGAAAATATTATGGTCGCCGATTACGGTTCGAGTTAAAAGTTGTTGATTAAATCCCAAATCCTGAGGTATTACTCCGATTACGGCGCCTTGATGAAAACGATTGAATTTTCCGATCTCCGAACCCGCGCAAATTTTTACGTGGCTTTCAATTACAGTACCTTCTTGAATGGAAACATTTCCTTCGATAATGGAGTAAGGACCGACTTCGACTGATTCATGTAATTCTGTTTTCGGGTCGATGACGGCAGTCGGATGTATTTTCATTTAAACCTCACTTTGGCTCTAAAATACAAAAATCGGTTCTGCTTTTTTATTCAAGCTTTTAAAGATGTCTTGAACAGGCGTAATGTTTACCGGAAAGTAGCTTTTCTTAATGCGAAAATAGGAAATACTTTGGGCGAGGTCGTAGATATGCTTGTGGACTGGAATAGATTGGATTCTTTGAAGCAGAGTGACGATGATGATGAAATCGCTTGGCTTAAAGAAATGGTTGAATCCCTTCTCACGAATATGGAAATCCGAATCAAAAATATCGTTCGTTTCGCGGAAGAAAAAAAAGACGTAGAACTTCAAGCAGAACTTCATCAAACCAAAGGGGTTTCCGCTAATTTCGGATTGGAGGATTTAAGGACCTTAGTCGCGGAAGCGGAACAATTTCTCAAAACAGGAGATCAGGATCGTTCTTATACTCTAGGTTTAAAAACAACTGTCGTTTGGGAACAAACTCGAGACGAACTCAAGAAAAAATTTGGGATTTTTTGATTCCATCTTTAAACCTAATACAATAGAGTTGTTGAAAAATTCCATGATTCAGATTAACAAAATCGCTTCAAACATCCATTTCAATGCAGCAGAAACGGATAGAGAATTAATTTTTCAACAACTCTAATTCTCTTTAAAGAAAGTAGTGTTCATCGGATTGGGATAAGGAAGCAGGAAAGTTCGTCCTATTTGTTTTCTTTGTTCAATTCGAAAATTAGAATGTGTTTTTAAAGTTTTATTCCGA
>NZ_QAJG01000003.1:37500-112500 GCF_003046425.1 Leptospira borgpetersenii serovar Javanica | reverse complement strand
TTCCCATCGCAAATCCCATGAGAAACGCAAGCACGGTAAAGTGCGCAATTCCTCCGATTCCGATCGAGGCGATCGAATTTTTACCGAGTCTTCCTACCATCATCGTGTCGGTCACCCAAACTACGGTTTGGCTGAACATTCCGAACACGACGGGCACCGCGAGTTTCAAGATCATGGAATTCAAAAGACTCGGACGAATGTTCCTATAAAAGGTATGGACTAAATGCTGTAAGGTTCTCACGGTTCTTCCAACTTTTTAGGAAGAAACAATAAAACCATCCCTTTTCAAGAAAACTTTTTTCCGGATTTACTTTGTTTACCTTTTCTGAGAAATTCCAAATGAGAGTGTTCGAGTTCAAAAACTCGTATCGTTTGGGAAACTGTTGGACAACGATTCGCGAAATTTATTTCCTGAATACAATTACGGAACAAAAGAGCTTTATTAAGTTACTGCGTCGTAAATTGCAACGCTAAGGCTCTTTATAAATCGTCGTAGTAGAAACGGCGCTTTGAGTTTAAGCGATTTATCCTCGGCAAATCAGCGTTTGAACGTGTTGCAGATCGTTCGACGGAAATTTATGAAACAATACGCGGATCTTCACAATCACCTCTACGGATCGATCACTTCCGAATTTCTCTACGAGATAGGTAGGTCCAATCCTTCTCCTCGTTGGGAGATCTTTACGAATTCCTATCAACAATATTTTGGTAAAAAAATTTCCACGGAAACTTTTTTCGAAGACTATAAAGATCCCGATTCTTTTCGCAAACTTTACCTATTTAATCATTGTGGTCCGTTTCCCGAATTTCAGGCCAAATTCAATCTGATCATCGCTTTATCCAAATTCGATCCCGTCGAAATTGCGTTAGTCGCTACACGGGTCGTTGAAGATCAGTTTCGCCAGGGAGTGACTTACGGAGAATATAGAGTGATGTATTCTCCGTTGGAAACGGAACAGGGAATATACGATAAAACCTTAGCCGCTTGCGAAGGACTTGCACGCGGAGAAGAAAAAACGGGCGGATTTGCCAAAGGTAAACTTGTAATTTCTTTGCACAGAGACGGAGACGTATTCAGGGAGTATTCTATTTATAAGGATCTTATGGAAAAAAATCCTTTGATCCGGGATTATTTAGTAGGATTAGATTTTTGTTATATAGAAGAAGGGTTTCCCCCTAAAGAAAAAAAGGAATTTTTTGAGACGGTGGGGGAGGACAACAAGGCAGAAAAGGACACGGCTCTTGCGATTCTTTATCACGTCGGAGAGAGTTTTCAAGACAAATCGATTTTGTCCGCTTCAAGATGGGTTTTAGAATCCGCGGAGTGGGGGGTACATCGTCTTGGGCATGCAATCGCTCTCGGGCTTCATCCTTTCGAAAAGATGAAGGATAAAATTAAGGAATCCAAATCGGAAAGATTGGATCAACTTCGGTTGTATTACGATCGGAAAGAAGAACTGGATTCTTACTTTGAGGTTCCTTCGAGGGAAAAAATTGGAAACGAAATCGATTCTCTCAAACATAAAGAAATTGTAGAATTAGAGACAGGCTCTTCGTTTTTGGAAGAGTGTATCGGCTTTCAAAATTATTGCATTTTCAAAATCAAACAGACCGATGCGGTCATCGAATCTTGTCCGAGTTCGAACGAATTTATCGGAATGGTCGTCGATCCTAAATCGCATCCGATTCTTCGTTTTGCAAAAAACGGAATGAAATTCACGATTTCCACGGATGATCCCGGGATTTTCGGAACTACGATCGAAGCAGAATATTCGAAGGCTGCCCAAATCGGTCTTAGTGCGGAGATCTTGGAAACCGTGAGACAGAATTCTTTTTTATTCACTTCCGAAATTCTAAGCGGAAGAAAATCAGTTCCTTGATTTGACTCTAAAAATTCTTGCCTCGACTTGATGTATAAGGGATTCTAGAAGAAAGACCATGCTCAATTTATGGGAAATCCGTGAGAATCCGTCGAGTTGCGTTCAAAACCACGTCTTGCTTGCCCATAAAAAGATTCGAAATTTTGCCTCTGATTTTTGTAAACGATCGGTTTTGTTTCGTTTTTATGCGAACAGCAAACTTACGACCATTTTTCTTATTCTTTCTTTTTTTAATTCGGATTTATTGTTTTCTCAGAGTCAAACGGACTTCTCCGATCCCTACGATTTCAACCTGAGGAATTATAAGGATTCTCCGGGAAGAGAGGTTTATCAGGAATATACGATTCCTCCGGCTTTTAAAAAACCGGCTTTGATTTCTCCTAAGAATGTACAGATTCCTTTCGAAACTCCATTTCCATCGACCGGCGGTTTACGTAGGACCGTAAATCCCAATACGGAAAGAAAACAAGAAAATCTGATCAATCCCCTTACGGGTAATATCAATGTGGAAGCGATTCTTCAAAGACAAGCGCAACAAACCGACAAAAAGAAAAAACAAAATCAAATTCATGAGGAGGAAAAATATACGGAAACAACACTTCGTCGTTTTTCGATCATCTTCTTTATGACTCTTCCGATCACTCTCGGTTTCGGGTATGCGATCGCTTCCAATGCCAAAGTTCAAGGCGTGCATAAGTTTCAAAAGACGTTCGGCGGTTCCGTTTTTATTTTTACTTTCGGAACGAGTCTTGCTTTTGCAAACGCTTGGCATGATATGAAAGAATATGAATCCATGAAAAAGGAGAATCAACCCGAATCACCCCCTGTCGAACCGACATCCGCAGATTCTCTCGGCTTCGGAAATTTTCTGCCGATCTCCAATGCGGGGGCTTCCGGGATTCCGGGAAGAGAATATAAACTGGAGATTTCGTTTTTTAACGTTAACTTCTAATGAATCCCATCAAAGAGGCTATATTCAATTTATCGAATATTTGGTATAATATAGCCCTTTTTTATCAGTCTAAAATTTATCCTCCTTTAAGAATCTACTACTCGATCTGCGGAAGTATTTCTCTTTGTCTTTTGGTTTTAATCTACGGATTTTATTATCCTCATCAATGGACACACTGGATTCGACTACTCGTAAATGGAATCGTCGTTTCCTTAGTCGTTTATGAGGCTCTTTCGTTTATTTTCGTCGTTGGAAACCTATTCGGTTATCTCAAAACCCACAAGACGGAAGCGATCGTAGTTTTTCTGATCGTATTCCAGGAGATCATCAGTCAGGAAATCTATGAATTTCTCACTTTCAATTCCTTAAGCGGAGAAGATGCGAGTTTGGCTTTTTTGTCTTTGAGTCAACTGTTTCTCCTATTCAGCAACTTTTCCCGATTGATCCGAAAAACGGAACTACTGAATTACGGACTGATCAGTCCTTCCTTGGTCATTACGGGAAGTTTCGGAATTTTAATTCTACTTGGAACGCTCGCATTATCCTTACCGAGGGCGCAGGCCGTTCCAATTCCCACAATAGACGTTTTTTTTACGGTTGTAAGTGCGGTTTGTGTTACCGGTTTGAGTACGATATCCGTAGCTTCTCAACTGACCGGGACGGGACAAACGATTCTGATGCTATTGATTCAAATTGGCGGACTTGGTCTTATGACGCTTACCGTTTTTTTTGCGATCTTTTTGGCGGGGCAGGTCAGTGTTACAAACAAACTTTTAATCAAGGATCTATTTAGTCAGGAAAGCGTGGGACGAGCTTCCTCCGTTTTAAAACAGGTGGCGGCTCAGACTTTTCTCATAGAAGCGGTGGGAGCCCTGTTGATCTTTGTCTGCTATCCTGATCAAAGTGAAACGAATCTTAAGAATAAAATCTTTTACTCCTTATTTCACTCTGTGAGTTCTTTTTGCAATGCCGGTTTTTCCACGTTCCCTCAGGGGTTTGGAACGGATTGGATGTTGAATCAAAGAGAGTTTTTATCCATAGTAATGGTTCTGATCGTACTCGGAGGATTGGGGTTTCCTACAGTGAATCATTTGATTCATTGGATGTTGAAGATCGGAGATCATCCCAAAAGGATGGAACTGGGAGCTAAGTTGATTCTTACAGTGTCGGCCGGTTTGATTGTGTTCGGAACGGTTTCGTATTACGTGTTGGAGATGAATCACACTCTTTCCGGGTTAGGTGTAGCGGATGGAATATTCCATTCCCTTTTTTATTCGATCAGTACTAGAACCGCAGGTTTTAACACATTAGAAGTTTCTAAAATGGGGATGCCCATGGTGTTTGTTAGCCTTTTTTTAATGTGGGTAGGGGCTTCCCCGAACGGCACCGGAGGTGGAATCAAAACAACGACGCTTGCGGTTGCTATACTTCATCTATTCAATCATATCAGGGGCAAGGAAGAAGTGGAAGTTTTTGGAAGGAAAATTTCTTCCGGTTCCACTTCCAGAGCGTCTGCGGGAATTCTCGTATCTTTATTTCTGATCTTTTGCGGAATTTTCTTTTTAACATGCACCGAAAATTCCGCATTTTTGGATCTCTGTTACGAAGTTGTATCCGCATTCGGAACTGCGGGACTTTCGAGAGGAATTACGTCCTCTTTGACTTCGGCGGGGAAAATTTTAATTTGTATGATGATGTTTTGCGGTCGGGTCGGAATGTTAACCATACTGATCGCTTTGGTTCCGAAGGAAAAAAAATCCGGACTTAAATTTCCGGAAGAATCGATCATAGTCGGTTGAGAGGAGGAGTGTTATGGTGGTCAAAAAGAAAAATAAAACCCTCAAAAAAAGAATCGCCGTTATCGGTTTGGGGGATTTCGGCAAAACTCTGGTGATCTATTTGAACGAGAACGGGCACGAGGTGACGGCGATAGACAAGGACATAAAGATTGTCGAAGAAATCAAGGATCATTGTGCTCTTGCCGTTTGTGTGGATACGAGCAGTAGATCCTCGTTGGAAGAGTTGGATCTAGAAGACATGGACGAGATCGTTGTAGCTCTCGCGGAAAATTTCGAATCTCTGATCACTACTGCATACAATTTGAAAGATATGAATTTAAAATGTCTACATGTTCGTTATCATTCCGAATTGAATCGTAAAATTCTTCAGATGATCGGGATTGATAATCTGTTCAATCCCGAAGAAAGGGCGGCCGCTTCCATGGCGGAACAACTCAGTTATCAAGGGGTAAAAAAAGCGACCTTGTTAAGCGAAGAATACAGTCTTTTCGAAGTGGAAATTTCTCCTCTTCTTTACGGTAAAAAGTTAAGAGAGCTCAGGCTAAGGGAAAAGTTTCAGATCAATCTGGTTGGAATCAGAAAAGCGGAATCAAACGGAAACGATTCGGAACCCCAAGAAGGTGGTGTTTTTCTCCCGGATTCCAGAACGGTATTTAGAGAGAAGGAAATTTTGATTCTGTTTGGAAGTTCCGAAAGTATCAAACGTTTTACGAGCGCTTACCACATCGAATAAGGAATTTTTAAAAATAAATCAAAGATGTCTTAAGGAACCTCTATAAAATAGATTTTAGGATTTTACATCCGAGTGGATTTCGTGGAGTTTATTTTTTAATTTCAAAAGTTCTAAAATTCCCTTTCGGGTCCTCCCAATTAATCAAAGCTTCCTTAATCTCGGAGCCTTTGGGTCCTTTTTGGATTGCTTTGTAGAGGTCTTCAATAAATACCTTATCTCCTTCCACAACCGTTTCCACTTCTCCTCCCGGAAGATTTTGGGTGTACCCACTGAGCCTGCATTCTTGGGCTCGTTGAAGAATGTAATATCTAAATCCTACTCCTTGAACCTTTCCACGAACGAGAATCTTCGCTCTTGAGTTATTTTTGGATCCCATCTTCTTCCTCCGTTTTACTTTCCAAATTCACCATCCATGCCGAGAAGTCCTTAAAAAAAGACCAAAGAATTTCTTTTATGGAAGCGTCAACTTCCCAATCGTCCAGAGCCTTGCGGTAACAAGAGAGCCAAATCCTTCTCGCTTTTTCATCGATTGGAAACGGAAGATGTCTTGCACGCATCCTAGGAGACCCATAGTTTCGAGAATACAAAAAGGGGCCGCCGGTAACTTGAATTAAAAAATCGGCGGATTTTATTTTACTCTCTTCTAAAACTTCGGGAAACATAAAAGCGATCGGACTCAGAGAGATCTGATCGTAAAAATTAGAAACCAGATCTCGTAGGCGATTTTCACCGACCGCGTCGAAAACCGTTTGTAAACCCGGAATTGGACCGGGAGGCCCTCCCGGCGGGATGAAGATGAATCGTTCTTCCGTCATAGTTTTTTTTTCGTTTTTTGGAGAAAGGCATGAATCTTAGGTCCGAATTCTTCTATAATTTTATAATATACGTCTTTTTTAAAAGGAACGGCTGTTGCCAAAGTGTCTTCTATGGGAATAAAACGAACCGTTTCGAATTCTCTTTCGTAAATATCCAGTTTGCAATCGTTTATTTCTCCGTTCCAATGAATGAGAAACCATTTTTGAATTTGCCCTCTATATTTCTGAAGATGTCGATTGAGCGGAAGATTTTCCGGAAAATCATAGGGGATCCAATCCGGATATTCGGCCACGATTTTTCCCGAATCGATTCCGACCTCTTCATACAATTCTCTCCGAGCCGCCGTTGTTGGGTCTTCAGCTTCATCGATTCCACCTTGGGGGAATTGCCAAGAACCGGGAAAATTCGATCTTTCTCCCACTAAAACTTCTCCATGGGAGTTGAAGACGACCATTCCGACATTCTTTCTATAAGGCTTTTCCATACGAATAAGCTCCCGTTCGAGCTTTTGTATGACAAGAAGTTTTAAAGCCGTTTTGGTCTTTCATGAGGTCTTGAAAGTCTGTTTCCGGAATATAGAGGAATTTTATATCGTAACTTAACGTGAATTCGTAGAGAAAGTTTAGGCGAATCGTTTGCAAACTTCATAATTGAAACGCTTTCGTAAAAAGCGCTTCACCGGACTCGCGTTAACGTAAAACTTCGTTTGGTCTTACTTTAAATTTTATGAATAGAGTTGTTGAAAAATTCCATGATTCGGATTAACAAAACCGCTTCAAACATCCATTTCAACGAGGCAGAAACGGACAGAGAATTAATTTTTCAACAACTCTAATCAACTAACGAATCTTATGAGTTCAATCAGTCGTTACGTTTAGAATGAAAAACAAGCCGGTTTTGTTATGCTGTGTTTGATTTTTGGACTTTCTACGAAAATTTTGTGAAAACTATCTATAGCGGAAGATTTGGTCTTGGAAAAGACCGAACTTAAGAGATAGATCGTTATGAGAATTTCTTTTAAGATGGGAGTTCAGAATTCAGTTGCAAATTTTATACTCTTTTGGGAATGATAGCATAAATTCTGTTCGTATTCAGGAGTTTTAGTTTCAACGATGCAATTACGTAAGAAGATTTCGCGTTCCCGTATTTTCCATGAAAAGGACTTTGAGATCAAAGCTTCGTCGATTCCTGGGATCGGGATGGGGCTTTTCCCGAAAGAAAACGTAAACAAAGGTGATACTATCGGATATTATACCGGTAAAATTCTTACTGATAAAATTGCAAACTCTTCCAAATACTGCGAATCAAAATATTTACTTTGGATTTGTAAGGATCATTGGATTTACGGAGAGGGAAAAGAAAGTAATTATACTCGTTTTATGAATCATAGTTCTAAGCCGAACGTAAAACTTGTCGTATCCGTTCGTTGGAAAACGGCGAGATTCGAAGCGATCCGAAAAATAAAAGCGGGAGAAGAATTATTTTTCGATTACGGTGATGAGTATTGGGTCAATACGGACATCGACCCGGTGGAAAGAAACTAAAAGCCCGTTTCAAAGTTTTAGTGTGGGAATAGATGTTAGCGGACGGTTCCGACCTTGTTCTTTTTTGCCCACATGCGTGGGATTAATATAAAGTCCTAATGAGTCATGTCTGATTCTGTGGTCCGCATCAAAGAAAGATGTGCGAAACCGCTTTTGCGTTTATTATGCCGAACTCAAGTTTCTAAGAATATCGAAATTTCTTTTCCATTAACGTTCTCATTAATTTCGGAAAATTCGTAAAAAGACCGTCCGCTCCTCTACTTAAAAATCGTTTTATCTCTTCCGCCTCATTGACCGTATAAACGACGCTTAGGAAATTTTTTTCTGATATCGCCCTTAAATTTTCTTTCGAAGCATTTTCCGTAGAAGGATGAATACTCCACGCTTTGATCTTTTCTCCGAAAGCGATTGCCTCGGAGACATCTCTGTCCTCCACTAGAACACCTAATTTTATTTGTTGATCGAGTTTTCGAATCCTTTCCAAACATTCCCAGGAAAAAGAGGAAATTACAATTCGAGGTAGCAATCGAAACTGACGAGCCAAACCCAAGACACTAAGTTCGATTGAATTTTCATTCATGTAGGGATCCAAGGCAGTTGATTTGATTTCTATGTTCAAATCTGTTTTGGATTTTTGAATCAAACGTAATACGTCTTTTAAAAGAGGAACTTTTTCTTTTCTGAATTTTCGAGAGAACCAAGAACCCGCGTCCAATTCGTTTAGTATTTTAGCTTCGAACTTCCGAACGTTTCCTACTAATTTAGTGGTTCGATCTAAGTCATCATCATGAATGACTACAACTTCCCTGTCCTCGGAAAGAGTAACGTCCAATTCGATCAAATCTGCTTTTACTTGAATTGCCTTTTGAAACGCGATCATTGTGTTTTCAGGAAATTCTCCGCTGTAGCCTCGGTGTGCAAATACGAGAGGTCGTTCTAAATCGTTGCGGTCTTTGATATTTTCAATCATATTTTGAACTTGTCCCAAAACTAAGGAATTCCCGCAGGTTGTGTCCCTTTGACGGTTTTGAAACGAACCATGAATTCTCTCGGAGAATATTTTGAAAGAGGATTCAGGCGGGTTAAAGCAAGCCCGCCCGAGTAGGGAAAAAGTTACGATTCTTATTTAGAAACAGCAACTTTTCCAGAAGTGGTGTTTTTAATTGCCTCAGCTACTTCATTGATTTTTGCTTTTACAGCTTCAATTTGACCTTCAGGAATTTTATTTTTGATCTCTTCGGTGATTTTGTTGTAATTTTCAATAATCTTTGATCTGGTTTCTTCGTAGTTTTTTCCTGCAACGGAACTTACTTCCTTAATATCATTGATGACTTTATCAACGGTTTCACGGATTTTTACCGTTGTCTCAGAATTGTCGGAAGCTCCTTTTGTAACAAGTTCCAAGTACGTTTTTTCAAGATCGGCTTTCGCTTTACCCAGACCTTCTTGACTAGCTTTAATAAGTCCTAGGCCTGCGTTTAGAATATCTAGAATTTGTTTTTCCATTTTAATTTTTCTCCTTGAGATCAATTTCTTTGTGCATTGCACAAACCTTTTGTATTGCATCGCACAATTACAGTCAATAAAAAAAAAGCAAAACTTCCTCAAATTTTCAAAACTTTTCTGAAAATTTTAAAAGTGGTGAATTTGAATACGTAATCATTAGGAATTTGTCCTAAAATCTTAAAAAGCCTCTATAATATTTAAAGATGACAACCCTAGAATCGAATTTCTAAGGAATGTGAGTTCCTACATTTTGAAATTTTTGGAAGAATTGTTATTTTTTTAAAGGATACTTGATCGTTTTTTAAAAAAATTTTCAAAGCAAGTTATAGTGTAAAAGAAAGATCGAAATAAATTTTTCAAAAGAAGAAATTTATACGACCAAGGGAAGGTGATTTCCTAAAATTTATCTACAAACGAGTATTACGAAAAGTTTTACTCATCCCTATGAAAATAAATACCCATAAAGGTGTTTAATAAATTGCCCGTAATCTACGCGAATTACCGCGTTTTGTGGAAATTTGTGATGGTATTTCTACCAAGTCATGGGACGTAGCTATGTTTATTAAAGAGATATATAATATATGCAAGTACAAACGGTGCACTCACAACATCGGCTACGATTGTAAATGGGTAAAGCAAATAACCCAAACCGTAATAGATTATGTTGGTTGGACTAATGCTTCTGGACCGAGGGTTAAATGTTATATATAAAATTTGAGAAGAAGTCTGAGTCGAGGCAGACCAAACCGCATAATAGGCACTGGCACTTCGTTGTGAGTAAGCGAATGGTTCAGGAATAGTTACGAAGTAAATAGGAGGAGTTTGAGGAATTTCAGATACTGTAAGTAATTTCGTGTTCGATTGTTTGGAGCAGTCTGCTTCGGTTTGAGTACATACGCGCCGATCTCTGAAATTATTTCCGCCGTCTTCTTCCACTTTAGAACAATCTATCGCAAGAGTTCTGTTTTTAGAATCCGCAATACAAAGACCGTCATAGGAATTGAACCATGCTTCCTTAATGTCGGAGATTTTTTTTCTAATGTGAGTTCCGCGATAGATAATGAGGTCAATGTGATGATTATCCCTCAGATGAATCGCCTTTCCAAGATCGTAAAAAAATAACTTTTTTTGCGCATTTTCAACTCGTATCGACGAGTGAGATTCCCCGCTTTTAAATTCACATTCTTCATTGAGAGTTCGATTGATAATATCATAGGAGTATTCTTCACTTTGGGCGGCGTTTGTTTCGGGCTGGGGCGTACAATAACGTTGAAGTTTGTTTTCTCCTTTCATTGTGTAAGATATTTCTAAGATAGGATGATTTTTTTTCTGTAAGATTTTCATTTTGCTCATAGAAGGTCTTTTATAATCATAAAACGAAATTGTTTGATGAGTCTGCCACAGGTTTAGAGTCAGGCAGTTTACAAAAGGTAAAACAACGAAACAAAAACAGAAAATCCGAATTCGTCTATAAATAGAGGTCATAGTCAATTTCCCGATTCGAAGTAGTATGTGAGTAAAATTGTGCGAGTCAAATGAAATAATGTCTGATTGAAGCGTTTCAATATGAATCCGTTGTTCGACTAAGTCTCGTAATCGCCTTTCCGATCAACTTAGAATGGAGTTTACAGGCGTCTTCCAAACCTTGGTACAAAAGAAGACTTTTCTTAGCGATTCCTAATCTTTCGTTTTTCTTTTCTTCCAAATTTAGTCCGCCTTCGTACCCTTCGGTAATCATTAAAACGGTTCTTTGAATACTCATCCCCAGTATTTCTGTGAGGCCCTTACGGGAAGAAACCTCTTCGTCTATATGATCCATCTCTTTTAAGTGTTCCAGAATTTGATCCTTGAACTTATCTTCGGCTTGAACTTGGGAATACAGACGGGCCGAAAGGATTCTCCCTCTTGTAACTTTTTCGGAAAATCCCTTGAGTTGCTCGAACAACGTTTTCAATTCGGAAAGAATCTTTTCCTGTGTGTTGAACCGGTTTTTTTTGATGATTGTGTTTTTAATCGGAAACTCCGATTCGATTTTGTTTTCAACGGAAACGTAGTCCCTTTTTTTCTCGGGAATACTTTCTCTTACCGGTGGATCGAATCCGAACGTATCTGAAATTTTATGGATTTTATCTCTTGTCAAACGAACGAATTCTAAATCACATTCGTTTTTTTGCATGTATTCGGAAAAATCCGCGTTGGGAATCCCTTCCAGAATTACTCCGTCTTTTCCCAAATTGAACCAAGGATTTTTTTTCGGATGTTCTTCGAACCATCTTTTGAAAATGAGAAGTTTTTCATTAGTTTGTATTTCTTCGCCGCGGATCGACTTTGTCCGTTTGATGGGAAGGGCGGTCATTTGTTTGTGATTATGATATTCTCTTCTGAGTTTTCTGGATTCGATATGATTCAGTCTTTCTTCTAAAACTGCACCTTTACAATGCGCTAGTTTACCCGGAAAGGAAAGATCCTGGCCCACAAGAAGAATGTTCTTCGCTTCCATCTTTTCCGCGAGGCTCGTTGCGTTCGTCGAAACGGATCCTCCGAAATCGACGACTCCGATTTCCTCTTCCGGTTTGGAAGAAAGGATTTTAACCAACGGAAATGGAGAGGAAGTAAAAAAGCCTTTTTTGAATTTTCCGGGAAGCCGTAGAGAATGATAGGAAGAGGTTGGATCGAAAACGATCTTCGCATTTCCGTTATATCCTTCCAAGTATTTTGTATTGAGAGCCTGAGGATCCACGGAAAAAAATAGGTCGGGATCAATTCCCGCGTTCCAAAGAATTGTCAATGCAGTATCAACCGCAATTAGAATCAGATTTTTTCTATAGGTTCTAATATCATCCAAGGAAAGAATCAAAGAAGGTCCTGCCCCACAAACGAGTACGTCTACTTTGCCTTTGCAGAGTCCGAATAAAGAGCCGACCGGTTGCATTTGGGCGAGTTCGGGGAGATTGGAAATGAAATTCCGAGTCCAGATTTTTTCGAAACGAGTGAGTGTGGAGATGTTTACATCTTTTTTGTGAAAGAATCCTTTCGACATAAGACGTAGTTCTTCGTAAGAATCTTTTTTCCATTGATTGCTTCCTCGATGGGGAATAAAACTGATCGGAAAACCGGAAATTCCACGAAACGCAGCATAAAGATCCTGTTCTAAAATCGGGGCCAAAAGTATTCTGAGTCTTCCCGATTCTAAAAATTCGGAATAGTCGAATATGGAAAGCGCATAACGTATAATCCTAGGTTCGACTTCCATCCAGACCGCCGTTAGTTTTTTAAATTTTAAACTTTCCTGAATTACATAACCGATTCCCGCTCCGAAAAAAAGAAAGACTCTTTCTTCGTCCTCTTTTTTCAAACCTTCGAGAAGACGTTTGGCTTCCGTAATCGGGTCTATCAAGCTGTGTAATGCGATTCCATCCGCGGTCAAAACGGGATATCCGGTTTTGGAAGTTTTGATTTCCAAGGAAGGAGTCGAAGTACGAGACGTCGGCAACGATCCGGGATGACCGGTGGAATCCGAAGATTCGGACCTGCTTGAAGCCGACGATGATCCGGACTTATCTACCGAATCGGAAGATAGAACCGGCGATTCGGACGTTTTTGAAACTGTCGGCAAAAACTCGTTAGAAATTCTTTCTCCGACAGAAATGTTGAATACGGACAAACTTTTCAGATTTTTTTTAAGGATCGATTCATTCGTGGAAGGCTGCATTATCATTTAAGAATATAGCACTTACTTGAAATACAGATTCAGTCTTCCGTCTTCGGTTTTTTTCCCGGGGTCAGGTTCTTGTTTATAGCAAAATCCGCTTCCATGAAACTTAATCGGAATTCCCGAGGGTCTTAAAATTTCCAGAGCTTCCCGTTTACTTTTTCCGATGAGATTCGGAATTTCTCCCACGTTAGTTCCTTTTAGGTTTTTTCTTTGAAAATGTTTTAAAGAAACATTTAAGGTCCTTTCCCCTTGTTCTATGATAGGAATGATATTCTCGACAACTTCTTTGAAAACGGGGGCTGCGAGGCCGCCTCCCGAGTGTGTGCCGCCTTTTGGTTCGTCAAAAAGAATCAATCCTACGATTTTGGGTCGTTCTGCGGGAAAAAAACCCAGGAAAGAAGCCGACCATAATCCCTCTACATAACCTTTTCCTGATATAGCTTTTTGGCCCGTACCCGTTTTACCGGCGATGGAATATTCTTGAATGTAGGCGTTTTTTCCCGTTCCGGATTGAACAACTCTTGTCATCGCTTTGAGAATCTTTTCCGTCGTGTATTCGCGAATTCCGATCGGAGTTTCTTGAGTTTTAAATTCGTGAAGAATTGCTCCGTAAGAGTCGCTGAAATGAGAAACGACCCGGGGAGTCAGCATCCTTCCGCCGTTGGCCACCGAAGCTGCGGAAGCGACTAATTGAATAGGGGTCACCGAGATACCTTGTCCGATCGCCATAAACATGGAAGTTGCAGGGGTCCATTTTTTCAAAGGAGGAAAATAACCTGCTGATTCGTTCGGTAAAAATCCCGTCTTTTCTCCGAATTGAAACTTCTTCATGTAATCATAAAGTAAAGCTTCGGGGATTCTTTGGGAGGCTTTGATGATTCCCACGTTGCAAGAATACTGTAGGATTTCCTCTAAGTTCAGATGTCCATGCGCATTCGTACATTTGATCTTTGTTTTACCGAGCTCCACGTACCCGGGGCAGTGGAATTTTTCGTCCGGACGTATTAGATTTTCATTGAATAGAACGGAGGCCAGGAAAATTTTCATCGTGGAACCGGGTTCGTAAACGTGACGTATCGCCCAGTTCGTATGGGAGTCTTCTCCGGATTCGTTATATTGATTGGGATCGAATGCCGGGAAGGAAGCGGACGCTAAGATTTTTCCGGTATTGATATCCATCAAAATCCCGATAGCCTTTTTCGAGCCGGTTTCTTCGAATCGTTTACCGAGAGCCTTTTCGAGTTTGTATTGAATCAGGCCGTCGATCGTTAGATGAAGATTACTTCCTCTCGAAGAATCCGATTCGGTCGGAGTCATTAGTTCCTGATTGTATTGGACTTCCAAACCGGAGAGGGCGCGGTCGTCGTCCATTCCCGTAAAACCTACAAGACTGGACGCGAGGTTTCCGTGTGGATACACTCGTTTGTATTCTTTTTCTCTTCGTACTCCGGGTAGAGAAAGTTCCATAATCTTATTTCCGAGAGATTCGTCGATCTCTCTCTTTAACAGAAAATAACGACTCTTTTCCCGGATTATAGCTTCGATTTTTTCAGGAGGCATGTCCAAATACGGAGCCAACTGAACCGCGGTAAAGTTCGGATCATAGATGTTTGCGGGATAGATTCCGATCGTGGCGGAATCGACGGTCATCGCGAGTTCGATTCCTCTTCGGTCATAGATTGCACCTCGCATGATTCGATCTCCGGTTTTTAGAACTACTTCTCGCTCGTTCCAAAATGTGAGAAAAACGACCCTCCCGATGAGGATGCAGAAGAGAATACAGAGAAAAGAAAATAAAATTGTAAGTCTGGTTTTGTGGGATTTCATTCTCTTTTTACAGAATCGACCGAAACCTTGATTTCGAAAAGTGATGTTTCGAAATTACAGCCGACATAAGAATGAAATTTTTCCTTCCTCGATTGCTATGATAAAAGACGATCGTGGCAATTTGATCGAATAATCCTTAGAGTTTGTAATTTGAATTTAAAACTTGTCCCAAAACTTCGGATGTGGGAACTCCTACAAAAGTGTTCCAACAATAGGTCCATTTGAAAACCGATAAACTGTCCAAGGAACATGATCTGCGGGAATTCTCACGCTCTATTACGAGCTTATGAAATGATTGTGCTGATTTCTTTTCAAGTTTTGGGACAAGTTCTTAAAAACATGTGAGAAGTCAGACTAGTAAGGGCTTGATATTTTTGATGAAATAAAAAGGAATTCATTTTTTCGCTTTTTATGATCCTCGGTAAATTTTGGACACGCTGCCAATTAATTCTTCCTATTCTTGGACGAGATGCAAATTCTAAAATATTAAAAGTTTCACTTATCGGAGCGAGTAAATTATCTTTTTCATAATGTTTTTGAACTACTCGGACGCATAAAAATAGCACCGAAAATTAACGAGCAATTTTTGCAAAAATATAGAAGTCCTCACAAAATTGCGCCGAATTCAGAATGATCAGCTTTTTTGAAGAAGTGAATATTCTAACTTTTGAAACAAACTGGTTATGATATTCTGAGTAGTAGGAACAATTTGAAATCTGGTTCAGTGTAAGGTCCTGCCCCCCAGGATTATTGGGTCTTATAACGTTTTGAAATCTATTTTTCTCTTTATGGATGCTTCTTTTAATGTGTCGATTCATTCGAATTTAAGTTTTCTAAGCGGGACATAAGGAAACCCAAGTGAAAGGCTTTTCTATCGATCGGCGTTTCGGGTTAACAAGGCCGTATAGGTCTTAATAACTATCCTTAGAAAACCTAGGAACTCCCGCAAAATTGAATCCAGAAAAATACAATTTACTCCTTCAAAGTGTAAGGATAGAAACTATTTGTGTCGCTTAAGTTGTCCTTTTCCGGCACTCTCGTCTTTTCAATGCTAAAAAAACGAGGTTTTTGCACTCAAAACAAGATGAAACTACTTTCTTCCTTGACATTTTTCGTAGGAATTCGGAAACTAATTGTATGAATTAGCACTCTAACATTCAGAGTGCCAGAAAAATGGATCTCACAGAACGTCATAAAAGAATTCTAAAAGCCCTTGTAGACGAGTTTATCCAGGAGAATCGTCCTGTAGGTTCGAAAACCCTTTTTGATAAACACGATATTGGACTTTCTCCTGCTTCGATCCGAACCGTGCTGAAGGATTTGGAAGATTACGGTTATCTTGCGTCCAAACATACTTCGGGTGGGAGAATTCCTACGGAAAGAGGATATCGTTTTTATGTAGATTCGCTGGTAATTCTATACGAGCTGACTCTCAAAGAAAAACAACGGATCCAGCAAGAATATCTGAAGATGCAGTTTAAACTCGATCAAATTTTGAAGGCTACCGCTTCGGTGCTTTCTTCCCTGTCCAATGCGGCGGGAATTGTGATCGGTCCGGCGAAAAATTTGGACACTCTAAAACATCTCGAATTGATCCACGTCCGTGGAGACGAGATATTGATGATTCTCGTGATGAGATCCGGAACTGTTCTGCACAGAAATATTTTCGTGGATCGGAATTATTCCCAGGAAGCCTTGTATCAAGTCTCTAAATATCTGAACGACAATTTGAAAGGTTATGATATATACGAAATTCAGAATGTAGTCATTCCGAATCTTATGGTTCGAAGAGATGGACCCGAGGATTTTACAAGAATTGCGGAACTATTGTCTTCCGCTATGAACCCGGATAATTCCGAAGTTACTTTGTATATAGACGGATTTAAGAATCTTTACGCGAATTTTAGGGACGAAGAACAGCAACTTTCTCAAGTCCTTTCTCTTTTAGATGATCAGGGATTTTTGAAGGAATTTTTCTCCGAGTACATCGATCAGGACGGAGTATATACGATCATAGGAAAAGACGGGAATCGAAGTATGTCCGGCGTTTCCATCATCACTTCCAACTATAAGATGGGGGAAAAGAAGATCGGAGCATTGGGAATCATAGGACCGCAGAGAATGGATTACAACAGAGCCTTACCGCTCGTCGACTTTACGTCGAAACTCGTCTCCGAAATGGTGACTCGCATTAGTAAATAAGGGAGAGTAATGTATGGCCGAAACATCGAATTCGGAAAATAAAACTTCGGAAGAAGCAAAGGCCAGCGAGAAAAATTCTCGGTCAATAACATTAGAGGAAACTAAATTAGAGAATATGAATTCTGAAGAATCAACACAAACAACTGAATCGACGCAGGCTCAAGCTGCCGAAGCCGCGGATTCGGAACTTTCGCTGCAAAGCGAATTAGATGCCGCAAAAAAAGAGGTTGAATCCTTGAAGGATTCTTGGGCTAGAGAAAGAGCCGAATTCCAAAACTTCAAACGTCGTTCCGCACAGGAATTTGTTTCGATCCGTAAGGAAGCGGTCAAGTCTCTTGTGAGCGGTTTTTTGAATCCGATCGATAACTTGGAAAGGGTCGGCGCGACTCAAAGTCCATCGGAGGAATTAAAACCTTTTGTGGAAGGTGTTGCGATGATTCTCAAGGAGTTTTACGCCGTATTAGAAAAATCGAATGTAATTCGTTTCGATCCGAAGGGGGAATCCTTCGATCCGATGTCGATGGAAGCTCTTTCTTCGGAAGAGGGGGACCAATACTCGGAAGAAACCGTCATAGACGTGTATCAAGCCGGCTATTACTACAAGGAAAACGAAGACAAGTTTACGCTTCGGCCTGCAAGGGTTCGAATCGGTAAACCGAAATCATGATTAGAATCTCAGGGAAATATAAAGGAGAAAAACAATGTCCAAAGAAAAGATTATAGGTATCGATTTAGGAACTACTAACTCGGTCGTTTCCGTTATGGAAGGTGGTGACCCGGTCGTTATTCAAAACTCAGAAGGAGCGAGAACAACTCCTTCCATCGTAGCATTTACCGCAAAAGGAGAGAATTTGGTCGGCCAATTTGCAAAGAACCAGGCGATCACTAACGCGGTAAATACGATCCGGTCCGCGAAACGTTTTATCGGACGTAGAATCAGCGAATGTGAATCCGAAATGAAACATGTCTCCTATAAGGTCATTCGTTCCGGTAACGAGGGGGTGAAATTCGAAACTTCCGCGGGAGAATTCACTCCTCAAGAAATTTCAGCCCGTGTGCTCATGAAAATGAAACAGACCGCGGAAGACTATCTCGGCCAAAAAGTAACCAAGGCTGTGATTACCGTTCCTGCTTACTTCAATGACGAACAACGTCAAGCGACTAAGGATGCGGGAAGAATCGCGGGTCTTGAAGTGGAACGGATCATCAACGAACCTACCGCGGCCGCTCTTGCTTACGGTTTCGATAAGAAAAACGTAAATTCTAAAATCGCGGTTTACGACCTTGGTGGTGGAACGTTCGACATTTCCATTTTGGAGCTTGCCGATGGAGTTTTCGAAGTAAAATCCACAAATGGAGATACTCACCTCGGAGGAGATGACTTCGACATGGCGATCATGGAATGGATGATCTCCGAATTTAAGAATCAAACCGGAATCGATATTTCTGCGGATAAGAATACAGTTCAAAGATTGAAAGAAGCCGCTGAAAAGGCGAAGATCGAGCTTTCTGGGACGATGTCTACCCAGATCAATCTTCCGTTTATCACTGCAGATGCATCCGGTCCGAAACACTTGGATATGACTCTTTCCAGAGCTAAGTTCGATCAACTGACCAAGTCCCTTGTCGATCGTACTCGGATTCCTTGTGAGAATGCCCTTCGTGATGCGGGCTTAAAGGCTTCCGATATCAATGAAGTGATCTTAGTGGGTGGTTCGATTCGGATTCCTGCGGTTCAAGAACTTGTTAAACAGATCTTCGGAAAAGAACCGAATAAATCCGTAAACCCGGATGAAGTAGTTGCGGTTGGAGCTGCGATTCAAGGTGGAGTATTAGCGGGAGAGGTTTCGGACGTTCTTCTTCTCGACGTGACTCCTCTTTCTCTCGGAATCGAAACCCTCGGCGGGGTGATGACCAAACTGATTGAAAGAAACACTACGATTCCTACGAAGAAATCCCAGGTATTTTCTACTGCGGCGGATAACCAATCTGCAGTATCGATTCATGTTCTTCAAGGCGAGAGAGAGATGGCTTCAGCGAACAGAACTCTTGGCCGTTTTGATCTGATCGGAATTCCGCCTGCACCGAGAGGGGTTCCTCAAATCGAAGTTACTTTCGACATAGACGCTAACGGAATCGTACACGTGTCGGCAAAAGATCTTGGGACCGGTAAGGAGCAAAAAATCAGAATCGAATCTTCTTCTGGATTGTCCGAAGACGAAATTCAAAAGATGGTCAAGGACGCCGAAGCTCACGCAGCAGCGGACAAAGCCCAAAGAGAAGTGATTGAAGCGAAAAACGAGTTGGATACGCTTGCTTATTCTCTTGAAAAGACTGTGAACGAAGCCGGGGATAAAATCGGAGCAAGTGAAAAACAACTTGCAACGGACGAAGTCAAGCGCGCGCGCGAAGCGATCGAAAGTAACGATAAAGCAAGAATGGAATCCGCGAAAGCTTCTATTTCTAAAATTGCCTCCGATATCGCTACTAAGGTTTATTCACAAGGCGCACCCGGTGCGGAACAGGCCGCAGGATCAACCGGTCCCGATCAAGGACAGAACGATCAAGGCAACTCTGGGAACAACGGAGAAAAGGTCGTCGACGCGGATTACACCGTGGTGGACGATGAGAAAAAGTAAACGTGGAACAATTCGTAAAGAACATGACACGTGAGTTTTTCGAAACGATTCGTAAAGAGCACGTGCAAGTTCTTTGAAGTCCAGTTCGTAAATGAAGGAGAATCATCAGATCCAATAGTTATCGTTTTGCGAGTCGATTTAGGCTTCACCGTTGTGAGAATTCTCACGATGGTGAACTAAAATTCTATAATCAAACTTAAACGTATGTGTAACGTACCCACATAACGATCGTAGGTTGCAAAATCCTGGCTTTGATGACTGTGGTTCTTGATTTTGGAAATTTATTTTACGGAGTAGAATTTAAGTTTTGGAACATCGAAAAACTTTGAATACAAACCGCGTATAAAACTAAAAACTTTTTACTCGGTTTTTTGGAATCATCGAAAGTGTTGAAAACAGAGTCGGAAAGTAAGAACGAAACATTCAACGCAAGTTTGGAATTAAACAATGAGTGAAAGAAGTTACTATGATATTCTTGGGGTTTCCAAGAGCGCTAACGACGAGGAAATCAAATCCGCTTATCGTAAGTTGGCTATCAAATATCATCCCGATAAGAACAAGGGTAATAAGGAATCCGAAGAAAAATTTAAAGAAGCCACTGAAGCCTACGAGATCTTACGGGATCCAAAAAAACGTCAGGCTTACGATCAATTCGGAAAGGCCGGTGTCGGAGCCGGGGCGGGTGGATTTGGTCAAGGCGCGTACACTGATTTCTCTGATATTTTTGGAGACTTTGGGGATATCTTTGGTGATTTCTTCGGTGGCGGTAGGGGCGGTTTCGGCGGTGGAAGAAGATCCGGTTCGCAAAGAGGTTCTGATCTACGTTATAATTTAGAAGTTTCCTTAGAAGACGCCGCACTCGGCAGGGAATATAAGATCGAAATTCCTCGATTGGAATCTTGTGGGGACTGCAACGGTTCCGGAGCGGCGAAAGGAAGTTCGCCAACTACTTGTCCGGATTGCGGCGGTTCCGGTCAGATTAGAAGAACGCAGGGATTTTTTTCCGTGGCAACTACTTGCCCTACTTGTAGAGGAAAAGGGACGACGATTTCTAATCCTTGTAAAACTTGCGGCGGCCAAGGTCTTCAAGAAAAACGTAGAACGATCAATATCAAAATTCCTCCGGGAGTCGAAACCGGTTCCAGACTCAAAGTATCCGGAGAAGGGGAGGCAGGACCGAACGGCGGATCTCACGGAGATTTATATGTGGTCACTCATATAAAGAGACATGAACTTTTCGAGCGCCAAGGAAACGATCTGATTCTCGTTCGGAAAATTACTTTGGCTCAAGCGATTCTTGGAGCGGAAATCGAAGTGCCGACAATCGACGGTAAAAAGGCTAAAATGAAAATTCCGGAAGGAACAGAATCCGGTCAAGTGTTCCGGTTGAAAGGCCACGGAATGCCGTATCTCGGTGCTTATGGAAAAGGAGATCAGCACGTAGTTGTGAAGATCGAAATTCCGAAAAAGATCACGAGAAGACAAAGAGAATTGATAGAAGAGTTTGCAAGGGAGTCCGGAGAAAACATTCCCGGATCCAAAGGAAAAATCTTTACAAAGTAAAAAGAATTCGGTCTTTTTTCATTCTTTAATTTGAGAATATAAAAAAGATCGGTTTTTACTAAAGTATCTCTATAAAATGAATTTGATGATCACAAAATGATAACTTCATTTAGGAATTTAATTAGACGATCACTGTCTTCGGATTTTTTAGAGGTTATTTAAAGGTGAATCCTAATCTTATCTATTTCTTAATGATGAGAAATTACCAAACCGTAAAATTTTTAGGACAAACCTTTGTAAAAAGTCGAGAAGACATTTTTCGAATAACACAACCTGATCGCAAAACTAAAAGGAAATACAATGACAGAAAGAGTTAAACTCGGCGTGATCGGAACCGGTCATATGGGGCAGTATCACGTAAATGTTGCCAAAACCCTTAACGACGCAACCCTGGTTGGAATTTATGACTCGGACTTAGAAAGAGCAAAACAAATCGCGGAAAAACACAAAACTTTGTCGTTCTCTACGATCGACGATTTGATCTCAAAAACGGATGCGGTAGTTATCGCTGTTCCCACTTTTTTACATCACGAAATTGCAAAGAAAGCTTTGCAAGCCAACAAACACGTATTAGTTGAAAAGCCAATTGCGGAAACTACCGAGCAGGCCAAAGAACTCGTAAAAATTGCCGCAGACAAAAATTTAATTCTTCTTGTGGGTCATGTGGAGCGTTTCAACGGTGCAGTATTAGAATTAGGTAAAATTGTAAAAGATCCCTTACTTATCGAGTCGAGAAGGCTTGCACCTTTTAATCCGAGAATCAAAGACGTGGGCGTCGTTCTTGATATGATGATTCACGATATTGATATCGTGTTAAATCTGGTCAATTCTCCCGTTAAAAAGCTTTCCGCTTCGGGGACCAAAGTATTGTCCGCTCACGAGGATGTCGCAAACGTCGTACTTGAATTTGAGAACGGATGTCTCGCAAGTATTACCGCGTCCAGAACGACTCAAGCGAAAATTAGAACCTTGAATATCACTCAGAAAGACGTATATATTATGCTCGATTTTACGGATCAGGAAATCGAACTGCATAGACAAGCTACTTCCGATATTCTTCTTTTATCCGAAGAGATTAAGTATCGGCAAGAATCGATTGTGGAAAAGATTTTTGTTCATAAGGATAATCCGCTCAAACAAGAACAGGAACATTTTATCCGTTGTATCAGAAAAGAAACGGATCCGATTGTGAATAGAAATTCCGACGTTTCCACTTTAGAAATCACTTATCAAATTCTTTCTGAAATCCACGGAACTTCTAAAAAGTAATCCGGTCTAAAACTGGTTAAAATATGGAAGAAACTTATAACGGAAAAATTCTAATCTCCAACTCTTCGATCGTTATGGACTATTTCAACCAAACGGTTATCTTAATGGTGGAGCATGACAATCAAGGCGCTTTCGGGTTGGTACTGAATAAAAAACAGAAGGCGTTCATCGGAGACGTAATCCAAGGAATTCCGGATCACGTTAGTCATACTCTTCCGATTTATTCCGGCGGTCCTGTGGATCCTACTTTTATATCAGTGTTGCACGAAGACAATAAAATTTCTCAGCCCGGAATTGAAGTGATTCCTGGTTTATATCTTGCGAGAAGTTACGATACTCTCCTGGAATTATTGAAATCCACTTCTAAGTTTCACGTATACCAAGGATATTCCGGTTGGAGTGCCGGACAGTTGGAAACTGAGATGAATCGTAAGTCTTGGGTAGTGCATGAAGCCACAAAAGATTTTGTCTTAAATCAAGATCCTGAAACAACATGGCAGGAAGCTCTCAAAAGCAAGGGCGGGATTTATAAGTATTTTGTCGAACACACAAAAGATCCTATGTTGAACTGAAACCGTTTTTTTAATCTTTACAGAGAAATTTGGATTATTATGATCAAAAAACAAAGAGGTTAAGGTATGAAAAAGTTTCAAAGTTTGTTTTTTATTTTTATGATTCTAATTTCTTTATCCCTGATCGAAAATCTTTTTGCAGATGGTTGTTATATTTGCACTTCCGGGTCCGCGGATCATTGTAGGGACTATTGCAGATATATTGGTTCCGATACATTTGATAACAGAAAGAAATGTCAGGACAAAGGTTGTAAAGTAGGCGGTACCGCTTCTTGCCCGACCGCTTCCAACTATAAAGTTTGTTCCGCTAAGGCGAGTGTTTCTACTTCGGAATTTTTTGCTTCCAACCATTAGTAAATTCTCATATGATCTAGGTATCTTTCGGGTATGTGTGTTTTATTTTTCTTTGGAAAGTCGTTTGCGAGGTTAAATTTGCTTTTTAAGATAATGGCCTCAAAAATTGAACGGCAATGAAGCACTTTTCAAAATAGACAAGAACTGTAGGAAAATTGTTCTCTTTGGACTTAAAGCCCGTTTCAAAGCCTTAAAAAGAAATCAATTACAAATCATTGAATCAGTTTGTAATAAAAGTGTATGAGTTTCCACAAATTGCGTTCCCTTAAGTGGTTCTATGGGTTTTCGAACGGATTTTATTGTCGTTAAATTTCGTAGATTTCGAGGTTTCGGACAGACTCAAAATTAAATGTGAGAACTTCCATATTTTTAGTCTTTAGAAACCGAAGATAACCAAAGTTCTATCTTGGCAAATATAGGAATTTCTACCTTTAGAAAGGTTTTCTTAACTTTCTCCACGAACTCATGATATTGATCATTTCGACTATTTTTTAGGCACGACTATTCAAACAGTGCGTAACAAAATGTAGAAGTTTCACATCGGTTTTTTGAAAAAGGCTTTTATAAAAAGTTTGGGCGAATCCAGTCTTAGCAAACAAAGGCCGGCTCCAGTCAATAAGTTGCATGAAAAAAACGTAATGTAATATTTCGTCTCTAGTTACAATTTATTATAGAGTGCGATTTGTCGAACGATCCAGGAAACTCAGCGAATGCCTTTCTAAGGATCCGCATTCAGGGAGTGAGTCGCTTTAGTTCTTCGGAGCGGACCCGTAGGAAACGATCCATTGAGTTCAGGAAAACTCTGCGGCTTGAGTTTGAAATAGCGTTCGCATTACTCATCTCTATAAAATTGAGTACCGTTAATTTTATCGCAAAACACTGATTCCATGCAAAATATTAGGTACTTTATTATATAATTATGAGTAGTTCTACTCGAACACATGAAAAAAATACTATGATGAGCTTATTTCAAAAGTTAGAATATTCGATCTTTTTCAAAAAAAGCTCGCAATTCCGGATTAGACGCGATTTTACGAGGACTTGCCGCATTTTTATAAAAATCCCATCTTAATTTTTGGTACTATTTTCATGCGTCCGAGTAGTAACCCACATTATTTGTTTGTAGAAATCCTTGAACAATTTTAAAAATTTTTCCCTGCGAATTCCTCCATGAGTTTGATGCAGAGACATTCTGAAAATATCGATTTCAGATATAGAATTATGATTATTTAATGTATTTTATTCGCTTTTCTTTGGATCCGCCTATCGTAAGCTCGGAGCATCTTCCGTATTGTTCTGGAAATAATTTTCAAAAATGCTTTTTTATCTATCTGAGAATGAATTATATTTACTCGTTGGCCATTGCTTCGAAATTTGTTGATGGATTTGCTTTGAAGGCTTCCAAGGAAGTATATTAAACTACGTGATGTTTCCTTGTATTTTTTGATATGATACTTTTATCGATTCGGGTAATCAATTATGGGTGGTGGATTGTCCGGATCTGTGATGGATTGGATGCGTTCGATCGAGAAAAAGGATGGGTTGTGAGGTTTTGGATCGAATTCAGTCAAAAGATATGATTGTTTAATTGTTTTTAATGAATATTCTAACTTTTATCCGTTATGTCCATGGATACGAAAAAGAATTTGAAAATAAAATTTCCAATTACGAACAGAGAAATTTCAAGTAAACTTCGTATTGTCTTTACGGGGTTGCGGAAAACGATAAACTATGGTAGTATCTCGAAGACGTTCATACTTGTAGACCGTTTCTTTAGGTAATCGAATGGAAATACGCTTCTGATGTGTGGAAGTGGAATATTCAACTTGACCGACTTCAATATTGGAGAGGAAAATTAAGAAAAGTTTCATGATACGATTTAGTTTTTTCCAAAGACAAATTTTACTTTTTTTCGGACTCTTTTTTGTTTTAAATCAATGTACGTTAGAATTGGAACGTCCTCAAGTTTCCGTTGTTTCGGGAGTTATCGATCTTTCTTCTTGGAATTTTGAAAAATACGGTCCAGTCGCGTTGCAAGGAGATTGGATTTTTCGTTGGAAAGAATTTGTTGAAGATCCGGAAATAAACCCAGAAAAAAATAGACTCATGCCCGTTCCCAAAGCTTGGACTCGAATCCAAGAGCCGCATGGAGAAAATTATCCCGGAATTGAAATTGCAACATATTTTTTGAAAGTGATTCTCCCTAAAGATCTAAGTTCGACGAATCTTGCGATTTTAGCGGAAACCTCCGAAACAGCATACGAGGTTTGGGTCGATGGGGTTAAAATCGGGGCTCAAGGTATTCCCGGAAAAACTTTGGACACATCCACGCCCGAATGGAACGTAAAAATTTTACCTTTTCAAATTCAAAAAAAGGAATTTCAAATTCGAATTCCCATTTCTAATTTTTATCACGCCAGAGGCGGATTGACTGCGCGTTTGATACTTGGAAATGAGGATCAAATCATTCGACTCAGAGAAAAAAGGATGACTGTAGACGTTTTTCTTCTCGGGTTTTTAATCGCGATGGCGTTGTATCATTTCACTCTTTATTTTTTAAGAAAGAAGGACGCGGCTCTTTTGTATTTCGGGGTCCTCTGTTTTGTGTTTTGTTTCAGAGAAATCAGTACCGAACAAAATCTCATTCAAGTGATTTTCCCCGGTGTTCCGTATCTTGTTCATATGAGGATCGTTTACCTAAGTTTCTATCTGATTCCTCCGATTACGTCGGCGTTTTTGAGAGCTTTATTTCCGGAGGAGCTTAAAAAAGAAATTCATTATATTGTCGTTTTTATCGCTGCGATTTTCTCTTTGATCGTCGTTTCTCAGGATTCTGTTTTCTTTACTGGGACCATCGAATACTATTACGTGTTTACGTTTTTATGTTTTGCGGTCGGGTTTTACGTGTTGGCACTCGCATTAATCCGGAAAAAAACCGGTGCGATCGCGATCCTGATCGGAATTTTCGCGGTCTTTCTTGCATATAGTCAGGATATCTTTTATAATAAAAGAATTATACCTACATTTATTCTTGCTCCTTTCGGATTGATCGCTCTCATATTTTCTGAAGCTTATCTTCTAGCTAAGAGGTATTCTATGGCTTTCAATGCCGTGGAGGACGTGTCTGAAAGTTTAAAAAAGGTGAATTCTTCTTACAGACTTTTCGTTCCGAAGGAGTTGTTAAGAATATTAAATAAACATGATGTTCTGGACATTAAACTCGGGGATATTGCGGAAGAAGAAATGAGTCTCCTCTATAACGAAGTCCGAACTTTTTCCGATTCTTCCGAAAAGATGACAGGAAAGGAGAATTTTAAATTCATCAATTCTTTTTTAGGTAGAGTCGGTCCGGTGATTCGTGAAAGAGATGGATTTATTGATAAATATTTTGGAGAAGCTTTTTTAGCGTTATTCCCTCCCGAACCTGAAAAGGCTTTGGAAAGTGCGGTCGAAATTCAACGAATTTTAAGGGAATTTAATCGAGAAAGAATCGCCAACGGCAAGGATCCGATCCGTTCCGGAAGTGGGATCCATACCGGACCGATTTTACTGGGAACCATCGGAGAAGCGGAAAGAATGGAAAGTACCGTCATTTCATCTTCTGTGAACGTTGCTTCAAAAATAGGGCAACTTTCGAGAATGTACGAATCTTCCCTGTTGATTACTGATTCTACTCTATTTCGCTTAACAAATTCATCCGAGTATTTCTATCGGGTTGTGGACCGGATTCAGATTCGGGATCAAAGAAGTGTTTATACTGTTTTGGAGGTGTTCAATGGACTCCCGGAAAATTTAATCGATTGTTATATGAATACAAGGGAGGAATTCGAGCGCGGGATCCTTTTGTTTAGAGAGAAACATTTCGAGGAGGCATGTGTCGTTTTTAATCGAATCCTGGAAAAAAACCGGGCTGATCAAGCGGCAAGAGTATATTTGGAAAAGTCCGTGCACAATTGTAGGTTTGGAGTTCCTGAAAACTGGCAGGGGGTCACACTATTAGGAGATTGAATGAAGGTTCTATTTCAAAATCTCAGATTCGGGAATTCCTACAGAGACTCGAACAACAATAAAATTTGTTCGAAAGCCATGGATTTTTTCAAAGAAATGTAATTTGTGGGAATTCCTACGTTTTATTACGAATGATTAGAACTGGTTTGTTCAGGTTTTGGGCGGGCTTTTATTCGTTTTCGAATAGATTTTATTGTTGTTACATTTCGGTTGAAGTTTCTATGTTTTAGATGTCAGTGGAATAGTTCTGACTTTACTCTTTTTTCCCCACAATGTGGGGTTAAGAAAAAAACGATTATTTCCAATTCTCATTTTTGAAAGATCGGAAAAATGAAATGTCTCTATAACGTTATACGGCGATCTCGTTGAAGAAGGTAAGGAGATTCGGCTCTTCCTGAGCTTTGAGATAGTCCAAAGATTGTTCGACCACCGAATCCAAATAATAGACATAGTTTTTATAATTTTTGAGAAATTCTTTTGTCATTTCCGTTTTTTCGAAAGGAATCTTCCCTTGAACGATCAGTTGGAAAAGAGCTAAAATTCCAAAAGCCGATTTGAGAGGATCTTGGTTGGTGGCAATTTTCAAAATCTCATCTAAATCCACTTCGGAAAAAGAAGGTAATAAGTCCGCGATCAATTCCAAAGCCCCGATCGGAATCTGGCGATCTAGAGATTTGACATAATTGATCATGATACGATATGCACGATTGTCCCCGATCCTGGAAAGAATTTGAAATACGCCTGAAAGAAGTCTTTTATGATAACCCCAAGAAAGTCTACCTGAATCTGCGTTACGCATTACTTGGTATAAAAAACTCCACACGAACTTGTCGTTTTCGATTGCCTTGTTTGCAAGTTCGGAAAGCCATTCATCAAAAGAGGGATTTTCTATTTCTTTCGAGAGAAATTCCACCAGTTCAATTGGATTTTTTGTTTCAGGTATTTGATTTTCGGGGATCATAAACATGATTATCGTATAAAGCAAAATCATTTTCCATTCTTTTTCTTTGGAAAGAAATGAAATAAATCATTTTGTAAATCTTTAGAGTGAACACTAACGTAAAAAATGAAACCTGGTCCTGGAATTTTCCCTTGAGCCTTAATCTTAATGAAAGTCATAAGAAACCGAAAGCAAAAAATTCGGATTTATTACATAGTTAGGTATCTTGAAGCAAATCCATATTCAGACTTAGAGCCGGTCTCAAAACCTCCAAAATGTGGGAACTCCCACGAAAGCTTGACAATAATAAAACCTATTCGAAGGCCGATGATCGTCAAAGGGGAGAGAACTTTTCATTTTATGAAAAATTCAAAATGAATATTTCTGTAGAAGTTTTAAGACCGGTTCTAAGTATCCATGATACATTGTAGTGATAGAAATTCTAAGTTTGTAATGAATGCAATTATCAAAGGCGGTGTTTGAGGAAAAATGGCTCGTAAGTTTTTCAAGTTCTATATAGGAATATTTGAAAAGGAAATTACTACTCGGACGTATGAGAACAATACTATGATGAGTTTATTTCAAAAGTTAGAGTGTTGGATCTTCTTCAAAAGAGCCGACAATTCCGAACTCGACTTAAGTTTTGAGAACTTCTATATTTTTGCAAAAATTGTCCGCTAATTTTTGATACTATTTTCATATGTCCGGATAGTAAAATCTTTTTGACACAAAGAAGTACTTCTTGAAGGATAAAAAGCGGGCCCATATGAATTCTCTTTCAATTCAAATCTTTCAAGATATCTATCACGCTTCTCAATCGGGAAAGATGATGACTATGGAGACTTTGGAAATCAATACTGCCAAACCTGCACATCAACTCAGACCCCATCTGGAGGATTTGAAAGAGTCCAGGTTCGTGGTCGAACATCCGGAAGGTTTTGGAATTGCTCCGTCTGGAGTTTATTATTACAAAAGCCGTTGGGGTTAAAAATAAGCAAGTAGCTCCTCTTGAACAATTATAAATCTCAAAGCATTCTTGGTATTCATTACGGAATTCATTCTCAAGGATACGAACTATGCTCTATCGATTGTAAAATCGTCTCGAATCTTTTCCCGACGAAAAGAAAATTGGGAAAAGGTTCCGTCGTAAATATCTGTCAGTTATTCCACGATATATTTGCAAGAAGAGGGGCTGGCATTAAAGAATTCGAATTCAGGATAAGCTGTAAATAACGTGAATTCGGTATAACCAATACGAAAACGATTACTATGCTGCGACCCGTAGAGTGCCATAACCTTACCCACAAATACTTGGATCTGAAGATAAATCTGTCGGAATTACTACAAATCCTCTGTGAAATTTACGCCCCACCCTGATTTTGGGTGGAGGGGAGAGGCGGTGGGAAGACTCGGGAGGTTTTCTTTACCACAAAATCATACTTCTTGCAAGTAAAAAGCCTCATTCTTGTCGGAACACTTGAAAAATATCAGTTTTTGATCCTTATGATCCCAAAAGCCTTCTTAATTTGTGGGTAACGTTATGGTAGAGTGCGGCATTGAGTTTGAAAAATCCAATTGAAACGCTTTCTACGAAAGTGTTTCAATTATGAAATTTATGAGCGATTTGCCCGAACTTTCTTACAGCGCGTCCCTAAATTCCGTCGAGCGCCAATAGAAGCGAAATGCTTTAGTTACCCGAGCGCCACTTAGGAAGCGAACGCGTTTTAGTTTTCTACTTTGTCAGAAAGATCAAGCTGCAAGGTTCTGTCCCAGTTGAACCTTATATCGAATTCACGTTATTTGCATTGAACTAACGTTAAGCCAGCGTTTTTTCGGGAATTTAAATTGGAATGACGTATTTTTCGATAATCATTTTTTACTTTGTGACTACGATTTACTCGAATGGAAAGAGGTCTGAAAGTTTATTTTTGAAAACTGTTTTTTTACAAAGATCCTAATTTCTGATTGGAATTTCAAATTCCACTCTTTTTATTTTCATCATTTTGATTTCGATTCAAAAGAAAAACTGCAAGTACGGCAAAAGTGCCTCCGATCATAGTTGTAAGATTCGGAGATTCATCTAGAAAAATCCAACTTCCCAAAAGAGCTGTGACTGGAACTAAAAAGATAAACGAACTCGCAACTTTCGAACCTAATTTGGTGGAGGCAAAAAAGTAAACCGTGGTTCCGAAAGTTGTAGAGATCACGGAGAGATAAAAAATATGAAACCAAAAATAAGGCCCGGAACTCAAAGCATTTTCCACTCCGTAAGGAAACGCGAGAAATAAATCTAGGATTGTTCCGATTGCAAAAACATAAAAGCTATACACAAGCGGGGAAATTGTCTGTCCCGTACTGTGACTATTCATGCTTAAGAAGGCCCAACTAACCGCACAAAGAAGAAAAAAAATATTCCCGGATCGGAATAAAGAATTCAAATCGAATTCCCAAAGCCTAAGTAGAATACAACCTCCGACTAGACCTAATAAAAGTCCGATTCCTTCCCGAGCGGAAGGCAACTTCTTTTGGAAGGAATGTACGAACACGTACGTAAAAATCGGGTTCATTGTGGTTACGAGAACTCCGACTGCTCCTGCAAGTCCATTTTTCAAACCTAGAAGAAAGAACTGATTGTAGATGGTATAGAGAATTCCACCAATTGTGATCTGAAATAAAACTTTATAATTCGGTAAACGGAAAAATCCTTTTCTCCAGAAAACGACTGGGAGAAGAGAGAGTGCGGTCGCTAAAAATCTCCAGAAGATAATCACGTTCGGATGTTGAGTTCCCACGATGAGCTTTGCGGAAGGCCAGGCAAAACCCCAGGAAATCATGGCAATTACAAGGAGGACGTAAAATTTTGCACTAGTATCCGATAACATAGTAATAGCTCTCTTTTACCAATTTCAGAAATTGAAAAACGGATTCAACCTTTACTCCGATTAAAGTAATAGAGAGCCCGTTTCTAATCTCAAAATGTAGGAACTACTACGATTTGGAACGATGGGAAAAATTGTCAATACGGCATAATCTGTAGAAGCTGCTACGTTCGGATGACAGAATTGCAAAATAATATTTTAGAGAAATATTAATCATTTGAATTGTAATTCTCTAAAATGCAAGTCTGCTGCGACTACTTGTTTCGGAAACTTTTGTCGTGTTTTTAGTCTCTAAAATAGCTACGGTGTAAAAACCAAAAACAACACCGCAAAAGCGGTGTTGTAAACTTGATTATCTTCATTTCCATGGGTCGTTTGATGGCTCTTAGTTCTTAGAACGATTCCTATGTTCTCTCACAAGTTCGGGAAGTTTAGACAGGGAGAAGTGAATTCTATGCATTTCCAAGGCGGGCTTTGCGGGAAAACCGAAGTAAGCGGCTTTCTCGGCAGTATCTTCACCAAGACCGGACATTCCCATCAGAATCGATCCTTTTTTCATCGTGATTCCTCCCATGATCGCCGCACGACCTCCTATGATAACTCCATCTTCCAGAGTAACAGAACCGGCAAGACCTGCGCCACCGGCAATATAGACATAGTTTCCGACTCTACAATTATGAGCGATATGAACATGATCGTCGAATTTCGTATGATTTCCGACAGTTGTAGTTTCGATCGTCGCACGGTCCACAGTACAACAAGCGCCCATTTCCACATAGTCTCCGATCACGGAATTTCCGATTTGAGGAATTTTATAACGTACTCCTCCCTGATCATAAAAACCGAAACCGTCCGCTCCGATTACGGTATTCGAATGAATGAGGTTATGTTTTCCAAGAATACAATTGTAACCAATCACAACTCCCGATTTCAATACCGTGTTTTCTCCGATCTTAGCCCCGCTTTCCACGATGACGTTCGGATAAATTTGGCAATTGTCTCCAATTTCCACATTTTCCTGGATTACGACAAAGTCCATGATCGTAACATTTTTTCCTAATCGAGCACTTTCATGAATACTCGCTTTGTCTGAGATCAAAGTAGTGGGGAGTCTTGGTTTCTTTTCAAAGAGAGAAAGTAACTTGATAAATTTCAGTCTTGCTTCATGTTCCGGTACGATCAATGCCGAGGTAAACTCATCGGCCAAAGAAGGAATGGTCAGCGCCAATTGAACCTGCTTCGCTTTCGGATTAGAACTAAAATATTTTTTTGCTTCGAAGTAATAAATTCGATCCGGTAAAACGTTCGAACGGTTTTCAATGTCTCCGACTCCGTTGACGTCCAGTTCTCCGTTGCCCTTAAGTACTACTCCGAGCGTTTTTGCTAAATCTTTGGCTTTCATAAGATCAAATTTTTCTCATATAAAAAAAGGACTCAACTCGTTTTTTATATTTAAGATTTGTTAAACGATGAAAAACGGACACGGTTCGTTATTTTAATTGTGGTGGTTCTTTATAAAAGATTGATTCTATAAAACCGAAAATTTTTCTTGAAACCTGTTTCAATTTTTGTAAGGAAAAGAATTTAAAATATTCAGAGTATAGTCCGTATATTCAAAATTTAGAAAGAATATGCTTGTGGATGGCTATATAGTGAAAAATTGTTTGTTTTTCCATAAAAATAAAACGAAAGATGAAACGGAGTCAATGCCGAGCTCTTGCTCCGAGCATTCCGTTGTCCTTTCAATTGTCTTCTGCGATTGAAAATCTTCGTAGTTCTTACATTCTGAGATCCGCTCTAAGTGCAAGTTTAAATCAAAGCAAGGTTTCGGTTCTCGGAAAAATCGTTTCCGCAAAAATTACATTATTACATTCAAAATTTATGATATAACTTCAAGTGTGTTTAAACCTCCGGAGATTATGAATCATGGATCGATTCCAGTCGGAACTATAAAAGGAAAATCGAATCGTCTTCGTGAAATGTATTTCTTTTTTAGGGAAAAAAAGAATGTGGGAACTTATACAGTTTAAAATTTTTTTGTAAATGAAATGCAGGGAAGTTTCCGCAATTTCGAAGATTTTGTCGCAAATGCGGTGTGGAATTCCCGGAGTTATTAGAAACTACTCAAGAATATTTTAGATGATCGAATTGGCGTTTTAAGCAAAGATAAAGTATTTCTGAGATAGTTCTTAACAAAAACCGTAGTAAACGTCTTTTTGCAAATTTGCATTTTATGCGAGAAAACCATAATGATAGGGAGATGGGTCGATAAGGGAATCGGAATCTAGGAGGGAGGATACGAGTGTGTATCGAATTAAGCGAGCTCGACTTGGTTTAATTTTTGTATATTCTATTTTTTGCAAGTTATGACTTCCGTTTCACGGAGGCGTAGGGTAGAAGTTGCGCTTCCAGTTGAAGTGGAATTTAAAACCAAAATCGACGGAGCATTTGCGCCGAATAAGCTCACGGATCGCTTGCGAAATTTTGAGACGGGTTCTGTCGGCTCTCGAAACAAATCCGAAAAGAATTCTATTCTTCGGTTATCCTTCCTCGATCTTATATCGTTTAGAATTGCTTTTCAAGGGGTTTGAACGGATTAGAAATTGAAAATTATCACTCCATCGAAAAAAAATAATATTTTTGAACACGTTCGGAAATACTATTGATGGAAAATGACGTCCGTTTAAATTCATTTTTAGTTTTGGAAAACTTCGTATTTTTCAAAGACCGGGATCAATCGAGGAAAATGTATGGAATCGGAAAATCAAATTTCTAAAACGAAAAAAATCATTATAACTTGTCTGATCACGGCCGCACTTCTATTCTTTTTAATTTCCGCTCCGTTTTGGGCCTTGAATGAGCAATACGGATTCGTTCTTTTTGTGGCGTATCCGTTTTCATTGGGGATATTGAGCGGATTTTTAGTTTCTTTTTTCACAAAAGAGGTCACTCGAACTTTCTCTTATATATTTAAAACCACGCTCATACTAACGGTTATCTCCATTTTAGTTTTTTTATTCTACGCAAAGGAAGGATTGATCTGTGTGCTTATGGCTCTTCCTGTTGTTTACTTTTTTCTATTCTTAGGGACTGCGTTCGGCTCAGTGATTTGTCTAAGAGTTTGGTCCAAATATCTGCTGATACTTACGATTTTATTCTTTAACATATCCGCATATGTCTACGATCAAAACGATCGGGAATTGGATTTGCATAATGTGGAAACTTGGGTGGAAATCGACGCTTCCAAAAAAGAAATTTGGGACAAGATCAGTTCCCCCTTCAAGTTCGGGGAAGCGGAGAATTTTTTTCTACACAACGGAGTTTCCTATCCGATTTTTATGGAAATTCTAAAATATGATAAAAATAGAATATTGCATTGTGTTTATACGAACGGGGAAACTTCTGCTCGAGTGGATTTTTTCGAGGATCGGAATCGGATCGCGTTTTCCTTTCCGGAGCCCCAGGTCACCATGAAAGAAACTTCCTTCTACGGAGAGGTCGAGCCGAAACACATTCGAGGAAAGATCTGGGCCCGGTCCGGCGAGTTTCGTTTGATTGAGATTTCCGAAAACAAAACCAAACTTGTAGCGACTACGAAATATGTAAATAACCTGGGGCCTAAATTTTATTGGGAATTATGGGAAAATTATCTGATGGATGAAATGCATCGCCACGTTCTGAACAACGTCAAGAAAAAAGTAGAATCCGAACGAACTCATTCGCATTTTGAAAACGATTAATCTTAATTTAAGAATATATTAAAAATATGATATTATCCGGAAACTTCGAAAATCAGAGAAAGTTCTTCGATCTATTTTCAAAAAGTTACGGTTTTATGGAAATTCTCACGTTCGGATTCGCAAATCGTGCGAGAAAACGTTTCCTGAAAATTTTGGATCCCACAAACGACGGAATCGTTTGCGATCTGATGTGCGGAAACGGAAACAATATCGGAATTTTAAGAAAGAATTTTCGTTGTAAAAGGATCATAGGTGTCGACGTTTCCGGGGGAATGATTCAAGTCGCGCGCGATCGTTTCGGGGAAGAACATATCTTTTACGTTACCGAAAACGCGCTTGCTTCTTCGATTCCATCCAGTCATTGCGATTTTGTGACTTGTAGTTTCGGACTCAAAACGCTAAGACCCGAGCAACGAATTCTTCTGATAGACGAGGTGTATCGAATTTTAAAACCATCCGGTACTTTCGTTTTTATGGAGTTATCCAAACCGGTCGGATTTGTTTCCGTCTTCTGGAAATTTTATTTTCTGTTTTTTCTGCCTTGGATGGCTAGATTGTTTTCGTATCCGTTTGTACGGAAAAAATATTTAATGGATTCGATTTCCGATTTCGGAAGTATTTTTTCCGAAGAAGAATTTTATCGTAAGGTTTTTTCGAAGTTAAAATTCTTTCGTTGGTATGGAGGAATTGTGACCGGAGTTTTGGGAGAAAAAATGGAGACGCCATGACCGTTTCGATTTTGAGAGATTGTGATTTTGTCAATTCAAGGGAGAGCAATATGAACATCGTCTTTTCTAACGTCCCATTGCCTTAACCCGTTGTACGATTTCTTTGAATTCCGGATTTTCTTCAAGTGAGGAAAAATATTCTCTCGCCCATAAAAAATGAGTGCTTAAATGTTCTTCCTCTTTGAGTTCCCGCAAATGTTGTAGTGCGAGTTCGGGCTTTTTATCAATCGAAAAATATCCGGCAAGCACAAGCCTCAAACGATTGGATCGAACCGTCTTCGATGCAATCGGTAGAAGTTCGGCGATCGCTTTGATATATTCCGGTTTTGATTCTTCTTTCCAATAAGTGAATAAAAAATGATTTAATGTTTCCGCCAGATCGTCCTGTGATATTTCATTGAACTTGTCTTGATACTGTTCGGCCCATTCTTCTTTGCCGAAGATTTGAGAAAAGTACGGATGATCTTTCAATATTCTCCGCTGAATGAATCCTTTCGCGTCGAGAATTTCGGGTTTGTTTTTCCCGACTTTGAACAGGATCGTTGGCGGTTCGTTGTGCGCATAGGCTCGATAGATATAAAGTGGATCCATTTTTTTGATCTTTAAAAAATCCGTTCGTGTTAGAGAATATGCGACTGCTTTTTCAAAAAGAACGTCGAGCAGTTCATTTTTAAGCGATGATTGAATCCGTTCCGATTCTTTGCACGCGGGAACAACCTTGGAAAAAACGAAATCGAAATCGACCGCACTTTCGCCTCCGTCGAATTCGTTGAGTAAATCGTCCGGATCGTTGTTATCGATCGCAAAGCACACAGAGAGACCGACATTTCCTTGCGTATCATCCCAGAAGAAAAGCGCTCCGCTCAGTTCTCCGGAGAGGTCCGTCCCTAACTCTTTCCAATTTGTATCCAACTGATCCACGGTTTTAATAAAAACTTCTTCCCATGAAATTTGTGTTAGCTGGGAAATCGATTTGCGCACCGTTTCGTCGCTTTGAGAAAAATCCGAAACGATTTTATGCGTCCTTTCTTTTATGTCGGCGAGAAGATCCTTCGGAATAACGATGTCATTTTTTTTCGCTTTGGCGATGGGGAAGTCATCGGAACGGATTCAAATTCACTCCAGACGAGTTTTCCGTTTCTTGTGAAATACTGCTCGAAACTCGGTGACTTTGGATTGGTAGATAAGGTAACTCTTAGCAGCGTAGGAAGAGTGTTGTCTATATGATTGTAAATCGGCTCGAGTATAAATTCACCCTTAGGATTGATCAGTCCGTGTTTCTTTTTGATTTCAACATCTGCGATACCGTTTAAAAAGGGATAAGCCCTTGTAAAAGCGGGTTGAATGATCCAATCTCCCAATTTGTTTATATAGCCCCATTTATGAGTCAACACGTCGGCTATCTCTTCGGAAAAATCTCCAGTCGAATTAAATTTTGTTGGAATCGTTATGTTTCCGGATTTATCGATATAACCCCACTTCGATTGTTTATCGTGCATTGCCGCAAATCCGTTCGAAAATTCATTCGCATAAGAGATCGTAGGTTCGATCTCATATTCACCCTTTGAGTTGATGAATCCGTACTTTCGAGTTTTCTTATCGACTGCTCGAGCAAGACCTTCACTAAATCTACCGATCGATTCGAACTTAGGCGAAACCATATACGCACCGTTTCTATCGATCACTCCCATTCCGCTGGAATCTTCCGCGGTCACCGCCATCCCGTCCCGAAAGTAAATTCCATTTAAAAATTTATGTGGGATCGCAAGTTTTCCGGATGAATCTACGGCCCCCCATTTTTTAGTTTCGCTGGATTGTACTACACCGCGTCCTTCGCGGAAAGGTTCGGCCCTTTCATATTCTAAAGGTATGATTAATTCTCCCGATAAATTCATATATCCGTATTGAAATCGACGCGGCTTTACTTCGCTATACGCGACCGCCAATCCCTTGCTAAAGGAGAACAAGTTTACGTTATCCGAAACATCGAAGATCTTTTCGTTCCGCGCGTTGATTAAAAACTTTTTTCCATCTTTTACAACTATCGCAACACCTTCTTGAAAGCCCTCGGCCCGATCATATTCTGGTTCGATCACCCATTGTCCTTGAGCGTCGATATATCCCAGTTTAAAGTTTTTTTTATCTTTGGACCACTTACGGACGCAAAATAGAGGTGCTCGGTCTTTCATAATTATTTTCTATCGAAATTTAAATTTATATCATTCCACAAGAGATTTATCTTACAAGAAAGAATTCAGGATAGGGAAGATTTCCCGAAAAGCCGGACATGGTTGCAAAAGATTCCTTAATCTCAACTTACGGTTCTTTGATAGACTTAGAACTTGTCCCGAAACCGGGATAGAATCTTGCAGTTTCACCTTTTTGATAAAGTAAACCAGATCAATCCTAAGGACGTTTTCCTTTTTTGGGTTTCCGGAAAATTTAAAATCGACCATGAGAATATAAGGATCGTTAGCCGATAACAGGTCGATTTCGTGAAGAGTTTTAAACTTCAGTCCTTAACTCCTGTCGGACCGTTTACAAGTGCGTTGATCGGACGATTTCTGTTTGTATAATTCGGATCTGTGGCAAAATTTACAGAGTTTGAAGTCAGCAAAAAATTTCTGGAAGTGAAATCAATCCAGGCGGAGTCGCCAAAACACTGATAGCGATCATACTTTGAGAACTGTTTGAAAATTCGCCGACTGACGTATTCTGGTCGGAAAGTCTGAACTCCAATTTGATTTGCACCGTTCCGGCGGTTATAAGCCCTAACAGCAGTGGATTTCAAGCGTTGTCGTTTCCGCCTTTATTTTTACAACTTGTAATTAGGAAAGAGATGAGGACGATTTTCGCCTAAATGACAGCTAACGTTCATTTTTGATTTTTTTCAGATCTCATCGTTGTACCTCGCTGAAAGGCAATATACGGATTTGCAGAGACGAGTAAGACGGAAAACGAAGAATTTTATCGAATAGGAACGAAAAAAATCTCTTACAATCGTAGAATGATTCAACAGATCCATTAATAGGAAGAGCAAACGATCGAATGTTTTACGAAATCGGAAGATAAACTAGAAAAAGAGGATATAAAATTTAAAAGACGAACGATATGTTTTCGAGGACGACGATTGTGCGTCGTCCATTCTTTACAAAACTACGATCGATTACATTCCGATCGCGGCACCTCCGTCCACCCTCAAATATGTACCTGTAATATAATTGGATTGATCGCTTAAAAAGAATTTCACGGCGTTTGCAATCTCTTGTTGAGTGCCCGGCCTTCGAAGAGGAATAAACATAGGGTCGGTTAATTTTTTTTGAACCTCTTCAGGCAAAGAAGCCGTCATATCGGTTTGAACGTAACCGGGGCAAACGGCGTTTACGAGAACGTTTCTTCCTGCAAATTCTCTCGCAGCAACTTTTGTAAGAGCGATCACTCCGGCTTTGGAGGAGGAATAATTTGCTTGTCCCGGTTGTCCGGTAAGTCCGGAAACGGAAGAGATATTAACGATTCTTCCCGACTCCGCTTTGAGAAGAAGTTTGGAAGCGTACTTAGTCATTAGAAAAACCCCTTTCAAGTTTACGTCTAAAACAAAATCGAATTCTTGTTCGGACATTCTCATAAAAAGGTTATCCTTGAGAACTCCCGCGTTGTTTACGAGGAAATCAAGTTTGCCGAATTTCTCTTTAACACCCGAAATGACGGAGTCGCAATCGTCCGGTTTGGTTACGTTACAGGAAAGTCCTAAAGTTTTTACTCCGAATTCTTTGGTGATGTCGGCGGCAGCTTGTTCGATATGTTCTTTGTTTAAGTCGACTACAACTATGTCGCCTCCTTCTTTTGCGATTGTATTTGCGATTGCTCTTCCGAGACCGCGCGGAGACGCAGCTCCGGTGACGAGCGCTACTTTCCCTTCGAATTGTTTAGACATGATTTCCCTCGTGTCGAGTTTCTAATTGGCTTTCCATTTCCGTAAGAGAAATAGAATTGCCAAGTAAAAACTTTCTTTCGAATTTCCTTTGCCTTTTAGAATCGGGAATATAGATTCGTTTCAATGAATATTCTTTTATTTCGTTTTTGGAGAATTGAAACATGCAATCTTCTTATAATCGTCCTTTAGAAATGATCGGTCCGATCGAAGCCGTCCATTTACCTGGAAATCCCGAAGCATATACGGTAGTTCTTTTTCACGGTTACGGGGCAAACGCATACGATCTTTCTCCTCTCAGCGCGTATTTGGATCTTCCGGACGGAACAAATTGGTTGTTTCCAAATGGAGTTTTGGAGGTTCCTGTAATGCCTGGTTATAATGGAAGGGCTTGGTTTCCGATTGATATGGAGGCTTTGCAAAAAGCGATGATGACAGGGGGGTATCGTGATTTTTCCGATCGTTATCCGGCGGGATTAGAAAGCGCTCGAGAGAAAGCAATGGATATGATCCAAAGTCTCGGAATTCCTATGAATAAGATCATCTTAGGAGGTTTTAGTCAAGGTGCGATGCTTGCGACCGATATCACTCTTCATTCCGAAGTCGCTCCTGCGGGACTTGTGATTTTATCGGGAACTCTCATTAGTGAAACGGATTGGAAAAGACTCGCCGAAAAAAAGAAGGAATACAAATTCTTTCAGAGCCATGGAAGAATGGATCCAGTTCTCGGATATCCCGCCGCAAAAAAATTGGAGCGGCTGTTGATCGAAGCCAAATGGAAAGGGGAGATGATCGCTTTTCAGGGTGGACATGAAATTCCAGAAATCGTACTTAGAGGAATGAACCTGTATCTCAGGAACATTACCGGATGACGAAACTCATAGAGAAATACATCGCTTTAAAGAATAAATATCGAAATTACGATACGAAGGAAGCTCTGAAAAGAATGCAGGCTTTCCGAATTGTTCTGAAAGATCTGGGGGAAAAAGGTTTTCATACCGGAGTCGAAATTTTGGGTTCGATCAATTTCGGAATCGTGGAAACCGCGTCCGATATAGATTGTATTCTTCTTCATTTTTGCGATCTTCATAAGGAAGTCGAATGCCCCGAATATTGCCCTAATTTTCTATACGAAACCGAAGAAATCAAAACTTCTCTGCGCAAGCGTCTAAACGACGAGAATTTAAAAGTCGAGTTCTTGGATTGTATCAATCTGAGAATGGTAGAAAAGGCGATAGAGCAAAAGGAGAATCTAAAAGACAGCGATCTTCTCAAACGACTGATGTTTTATAGAACGATCGGAAGACCGGTCAATCGTCCTTTGTTCATTCCTTACTGCGAGAAACTCGAAGAGAACGAGGAATTCATTCGGGATATACTCGACTGGGGCTCCGAGGCATTGGAAGATTATCTAAGGACATCCAGACATAGATTTTCGTTCAGCAAATACAACGAAAGAATCGAAAGTTCCGGGCTTCAATTACCGCCCGGACTTAAAGAAGAATTAAAAAGTTATCTCGACGAGGTTCCGGAGAACGGTTGAATCCGTAATATAATTCTGGAAAATGGAACTTAACAAAAACGAATTCCTGCGAAAGCCTAATTTAAATTTTATAATAATGGCAAGTGTCGCCTAACTTCGATTTTCATTGTGTTTGTTATGTACGATTCCCGTTCGGGCATTCTTTTTGTCGATCGATTTACAACATAACCTTATCTACAAGTCCTTGGATCTGAAGATCAGAGTTTATCCCGATTTTCGTTTTGCATAGAGACGGCTACGATGCCTGGCAAGTTTTGCGTGTGCCCGTAAGTTTTAAAAATATAGGAAAATTGTTTCCGTTTTTTGAATTGAGTGATATGCTTTCTAACCGAGTATTCTATGAGCGTTCAATTTCGTATCGCCGTTTTTCTCGGCAAAGAGCTTCTTCAAGATTCAACAAGAATCATAATCGAAGTAGCGCCTTATGTATTCTTTTTCTTTTTTTCGATTCCCGTTTTGATTTGGGGCAGATCCAACGGAGAACCGACCATTGACGGAAAATACAAATATTACAACGTAGGATTGCAGGATCAATTCACCTATCTTGAAATCAATGGACAGATCGAAAATCTATCCGGAAAAGATCATGCCGAAGCTTTTTTTACGATGAACTTTTATGATAAAGATGATATTCTGCTGGAAACTTGTCAGTTCGCGGTACAAGGTTTTCCGTCGGGACACAAGAGAGATTTTTATGCGAGTGTGAAATACGTGGATCCGAAACGGATCAAACGTTTTACGATTGAGTTCGAAGGAGAAAATTAGTGGAAATCATCTAAAAACGTCCTAGAAGGATCGGGATTAGTATTTTCAATAAAGATAAAATGTTTTTGAGATAGTTTCTGATATTATCCGAAATCTAAAAAGGAACCCCGATGCGAATTTTACCGGGAATCGTTTAGAGTTTTATAATACGAGGTTTTAAACTTTTCGGTATAATTTTAAAACAAAATGGAGAACTTTTAAAAGGATTTTTAATGATATGGTATGAGAAAAACTCTAAAATAAAAAAATCGGATTTTTGATCTGGTAAAATACGATTTTTGGTATTCGTCGGTGAAAACTGTAGACTTAAAACGATACGACAAATTCGTGCTCAGTCCGAACGGCTAAGGAAGACAAAGACTATGAATGGAAAGAGATTTTGGTTTGTTTTAACATTGTTACCGACTTTATATTGCGGTTCGACGGTTCGAGCCGGAGAAATCGGACTTTTTTGGAAACCTTTCGGATTTTCGGACGTAGGATTGCATAAAGAGCCCGTGTTGAACGGATTCTATTGGTTGCTTCCTTGGAACGATATTTATACTTATTCTACGCAATGGAACGCTTATAAGGAAAAAGTCGACGTTCTGACCAATGATGATTTGAAGATAGACGTACAAGCGATTATCATCATGAGACCGATTCGGGAGGAAGTATATCAACTTCATATAGAGGTCGGTCCTGAATATTACAGAAGTATTGTACAACCGGAGTTTAGGGCTTCGATCCGAAATGTGGTTTCTCATCATCAGATGATTCAGATTTCTAAAAACAGCGCCGTTCTAGCCAGAGATATAAAAACCGCAGTGATCGAAAGAACGAAAGGAAAACATATCGAAGTATTCGACGTGATCTTGGACGATATAGAATATTCTTCCAATATGCTACATGCAATCGAAACTAAGTTGACCAAACAACAGGAACTTGAGCAGCAAAAATACGAACTGGAAATCGCCGAAAAGAATATTGAGATCGCTAAAAAAAGGGCGCGAGCCGATGCGGAAGCGCAGTTGATTCGAGCTGAGGCGCAAGCGAAGTCGCAAGTGATTATCAACGATAAGTTAACCACGAGATATCTTCAATACAAATCGTTCGAAAGTCCGAATTCCAAGCTGATCTTTGTGCCACAGGGTAAGGATAATCTTCCAATCGTCGTGAATCCGAAAGAATAATAGTATCAGGGTTATGCGGATTTGTCCGACAGGATATACTCGGAACTACATAATAAAGTGCACAATCCGATAGAATTGTTGAAAAATCTCATAATGACGATTCACAAAACTGCTTCAATCGATCGTTTCCGGAAAATAAAAACAGATAAAGAATTAATTTTCAACAACTCCAATGGTTTATACATCAATTATATGAATTCTATGTAAGAAAAAACTGGGGCTGGACGGGATTCTCTTTATCAGTTTTATCTATAAAACAAAAACTCGCCTCAAAAACTTCTAAATTTTAATGTAACACAACCAAAGAGTGAAATTCGGGATCATCTTTAAAATTGTCGAAGTCGCTGTCTTCAAAATCCTTTTTCGGTTTCCCCAAACTCAGTGCCAATTTCGTATAACGCAGAACGTTCTCCTTGTTTTTTTCCAAAGAATTCAAACAGGCAAGATTGAACGCGAGTCTTGCATCCTGAATGTCCGAAGGTAAAAGATCTTCGAGCAAAGAAAGATATTTGCCGTCGCCGTATTTGGTGATGAATACGATGATGTCGCCCGCAAAGTATTCGGCTGTGTTATACGAATTCCCCGTTTCATTTCCTGTGAGGGTGGAATTCCCATTAATTTCCAAAGAGCGGTAGATATTGCTATAACACTGAAGCACCCATTTGGCGGCATCAGGTTTATTTTCCCTTAAGAATCGATTGAGAGCTGCGGAACTCATTTGCATTCCAAGATCACTCAAGGCCGTTTTTTCTTCCTCGTCTACTTTCTCTTTGTATTCCAGGATTTTGTTGAATTCTCTTTGATAACGTTCTTTGTTTTCTTGAAAATTCTCCGCAAGACGATTCATACTTTTTTCTATCGTATCTTTCCAGATCCAAGGATAATTCTCCATGACGTCGCCGACGATATCGTCGATCAGTTCCTGTTCTTCTTCGGGAACCTCTCTTTCCTTTTTATTCTTACCTTCCGTAGAGAATAAACTTTTAAAAAATTCTTTTTTGATTCCTTCGGCGGGATGATAAGCGACTTCGGCTTCCTCGTCGTGATAATGAGAATACGCGATATAAATTCCTTTTTCGTCCAAAGGAAGTTTTTGAAAGTCCTCTCCGTTTGCAACCGAGACTAAGTTTTGAATCGAAAGATAAGCGAGAATGTCCCGAGTGATTGAGTAGTCGTCTTCTAAGATTTTCACAACTTCGCTACCGTCTAACTCTTCGTTCCGATTTTTTCCCAACACAGACTTGTAAAACGAAGTAAAATCGAGAATGTATTCGATTTCGTTGGCGCCTTCCGAAATCGCGTCCTCGTAGTCGACTCCGGAATGCCAATCCAACCCGAGAAAAATCACTTCTCCCGCGTCGTCCCAATAGGAATCGATCACGAGAATTTTTTCATCGTCCCATTCTTTTTTCGCCAAGGAACCGACCCAATTTGAAATTGTTCCGTGGATTGACGAGGACAACGAATGCCAATCGAACTCTAACAGACGTTTGGCGATCTCGGGATGATTCTTCGAAATTGCAACGGCTTTATGAGCCAAAAATTCCTGAAACGCTTGCGTAACAACCGGGGAGCCGGAAAGCGTCAACTCTTGTCCGGAGTCGTATTTGCGGGCGCCTAAAATCCAATTGGCGATTTCGCGGAGAATAAAACCTCCTATCCCGAAACCGACGAGCGTCGGTTCCAGTTCACAGGATTCGTGATCGATCGTCGTGACGGCAAGTTCTCCGAATTTGTTTTTTATGAATGGATGAAATACATACCAGATCTGTTGGCCATTATCAAAGGCTCCGCCGAAACACTGAATGTCGCCGAAACACTGTTCCAAAATTTCGAGAGGAGCGGGAACGATCCACCAATCGTCTCCTTTTTCCAGAATTTCTTTTTCCCAACCTCCGTCTCCCACGACAAGAGCGGACTTTTCCTTATCTTTGGGCTCAACGCCTAACACCCATGTGATGGCCAAGTCGTCGTTGTCGTGATGGAAAGAAACCCCGTTGAAGTTTGTAACGAACTTCGCCATCGAGTGCGGAACGGAAGAATGGATTCTACCGATGTAAGGAGCGTTCCAGCGAATATGCACCTTGGTTTCCTCGTCATAGTGCCAAGGAAGCGTAAAAACGAATTGGTCGTTTTCGATGTAAATCTCTTCGATTTTGGAAACGATTTGATCCAGGACTGCGGCGCATTCTTCGGTTTCGGTAAGAATTTCGAAATGAGAACGAAGCGCCTTTTTTCGATCGGGCGCTTCCAGGACTGCGTTCCAGGTTGTGAGATAATCGGCGTTACCGCTTAGGGCTTTGAAAGAAGGAACACGATCGGATTCTTTGAATCCAAGTATGGATTTTTGATCGATGAGTTTTTGAAATTCTTTAAAACATTCTTCTCCCGTTTTGAAATTACGAATCGAACGTTTTCCGATTGTGTTGCCGATTTTTCCGAAAGAAAGAATCAAAGAAAGACCGGAGATTTCGATTTGCCAAAAGATTTCAGAGCCATTCTCCGAATGAATGAAATGTTTTTTCATACTTGAACCAAACGTGTTTTGATAAGAATAGTCCGGACACTATAACGGATTTTACTGAAATTTTCATATCAGTTTATATATTAAAAAACAGTGAATTATATTTACAACGGGTCCCAAAACCTGCGGAAGGGCTTGATACAAGATACATAGGAGTGAGCGCACTTTAGTTTTCTGCTTTATCAGAAAGTAACTAAAGTGTTTCGCTTCTATTGGCGCTCGGGCAACTCAACGTCTCGCTTCTATTGGCGCTCGACGGGGTCTTATAGAATATTCAAAACGATTGTCGGTAAGAAGAACGGTCAATTTATGGTCTCTGCAATTGCCTGAACCGGATCGGAAACGTGTCTGATATCCATTCCCGTGTTTAAACGAACCAATTCTTCCGCCATATTGACTGCATAGTCTCCGGTTCTTTCCAAACAAAGGATAAGTCTGTATACGTCAGCAAATTGATTTTTATCTAATCTTGGATCCATAACGAACTTTAAAAAGGCGGATTGACAGAGGTTATTGATCTCTTCTTCCACAGTGTGAACGCTTCCATAGAATCGATTTTTTTCTTCGACTAAGGATTCAACGGCCATTCCGACGATCGTAATGACTCTGGATAAAAGTCTGTTGAGAATTTCTTCCTCGCAGAAAAATCGTTTTGGGATTAGACCTCTTCGAAAACATTTGGCACAGTTTACGATTTGATCTCCCATTCTTTCCAAATTTCTAGTGATCCGAATCGCCGAGAGCGCGAATCGAAGAGGGTCACGTTTTAAAACGACTTCTCCATCCACCTGATCCATTCCCATAGAATTACGGTTGGCTACAGCTTCCAAAATTGCATTCTGAGAAAGATTGTCGTTTTGTTTTTCAAGATTGTCGATTAAATCGTCTCGATCAATTAGCTTTTTTGCAAGTTCGCTGTCGTCTTTTTCTAAAGCGTCGTCTAAAAGGAGCACTTGCTCGAGGCATAGTTCCGCCATACTGTAGAGATTTTTACGAAGAAAGTCAAATTTAGAAAACATAAGATTAAGAATCAGACGGACAAAGCTTTGAGTAAAAAGAATCCTTCTTAAAAAATATGTTTGGTCAAGTAAATTTTCTTTTTAGAAAATCTTGCCTCTTTGAGGTTTGATAACCGGAATTTTGTTCCTTGCAAAGGCCAGATTCGCCCAAACTTTTTTATATCGAATTCACGTTAAATATGATTGCCGGTTCCAAAAAAAGAAACAGAGTTTAAAATCCGATTTTTTTCGTGTCGGTTTAATACAACTTGATCCTTGCACAATTGGGTAAACACGAATTTTGAGGCGCTCTTTCTTGTTTATTAGACATAAAATTTTGGAAACTCATTCATATGGGAGTTTAAGCCGATCAAGCGATTCCAGTGTTGTGAAGAATGTGCCAAAGAAGGTATGTAAAACTTCCGTATTGTACGATAAAACCGGTGAACTGGGTATTGATTGCAAACACTGAGCCTGAACTGAGATGAGCGAGAGTCTGAAAAATTCTCGCACCTAAAACGATCTGCGATACAAGTCCGAATGTTTCGTCTAAAACTCCGGTGAAAGCGCCAACTAAAACTAAGACTCCGAAAAGAGGTAGATTTTCTATACAATTGAGATGAGCTCGGTTGAGCCTCCAATAGAATTCGCTTCCATGTTTGATTCCTGCGGGAAATTCATCCGATTTGTTTGTTCCCATCAATACTTTGAATGATCGTATGCTCACTAACCAAAGTCCGAGCACGAGTGTCCAAGATACAAAACCTAATAATGCGATGATTGCCGGATGCATTCCATTCTCCACGAATTGTTATTTCGGAGAATAGAATCGACTCGGCATTGAAAAGCAAGTCGGATTTAAGAATCCTTTTTACATTTATTTCGAATGTTATCTTTGCGAGATTGTTTCAGAATTTCAATCATACCTTCGATTTTTCAAAGTTACCCTTAAATATGGATCGATTTGAGTCGGGATAGTCGTTGATTTTGAAGGTTCCTATTCTATTTTTTTAATATAACACAATTGTAGTCGGTAATATAGAGATGTTCAAGATTGTGTTTCTCATAGTTTGCCGGTTCATGGAATTTTTTAACCGCAGATTAATGTATCCTAACTAACGTGAGTTCGGCATAACCAATGCGAAAACGATTGAAGCGTAGGAGAATTAAAATCAAGCGCTCTGAAAAACTCAATGCATCGCTTCCTACGGGTCGCTCTGCAGGTCGCTCGAAGAAACTCAGCATCTCGCTTCTATGGTCGCTCGATAGATCGCGTTCTCTGATAAATTGTAACTAAAAACTTGTCCCAAACCCTCGGATGTAGGAACTCCTACGTTCAGAGGATAGAAGGCTTTTCTTCGAAAAGCAGTTCGTTTTGCTAATGCAGTTCTCTTTTTTGTTTCCGCAAACTGCATTCTAAATTCGTGATATATTATCTCCCCGTTTCTGTACTCTGTCTAGAACGAGCGAAGCGAAGTTCGTCAGTTCAGAAAACAGACGACTGAAGGAGAACGCTCTTAGATCCTTCTGTTGGTTTTCTTGTCTTGTGATTAATGCTCGCATCTAATCCTCGTTTTTCAAGCCCGGCGGGGGCGTCATTTTGTCTCAATACGAAACATCTCATTACGTTTTTTTGCAATTTATTGACTGGGACCCGGTCTTTGTTTGTAAAGGCTGACTTCACGAATTCACGTTGACTAACGTTCAACGACCCAGGTTTTGATGATTTCGATGTCGTTGATGACTTGAATTTTATATTTGCCGGGTTGTCCGGGAAACAAACTCCAATCGAAGTAGGAAACGGAAGATTTCCACTCGGGTTGAAGAATCCAATCGATTCTTTTGCAGATCGAATCCGGATTGCATACTTCGACTTTCAGATCATATTTTCCCGGCTTTCTCACTTCGAGTGCGAGAATCGGTCGTTTTTGTGGATTGAATTTTTCTTCGCATTCGGAAAGTTTTTTTTGAATAAATTCAGAGCAAATTTTAAAATCTTCTTCAAAGAAAATTTTGCCTGCGGGCAAGGCGTTCGAAGGATTCCAATAAACCACACCTTCTTTAAGTTCGTCTAACACTCCTTCGTCGGTTTCGAAAGAAATGGAAACCGATTCTAAGGTTTGAAGATCTTTCTTGTGTCTTAAAACGTGAAAATGTAAATGTGGAGCGCTACTAAAGCCTGTATTTCCGGAAAAGCCGATTCTTTCTCCCGTTTGGACGATTTGTCCGATTTGAACTGAAACTCCTTTGTGTTTTAAATGAGCGTATTCCGCTATGCTTCCATCTTTATGTAGAATCTGGATGAAGTTTGCTTTGTCTTTGTAGAAGGGGGTCGTTCCTCCAGATTGATATTTGTCTTGTATTGCGATCACAAGTCCTTCTCTTGCGGCGAGAACGGGGCTTCCTTCTGAAAGTGTAAAATCAAGCGCATAAGTGAATATTCCCGTATGTGTGAACTTCCCGTTGTATCCTTGCCCGACCCTAGCAGAGGATTCAAAAGGTAAACGATACGGAAGGTTTCTCGCTTTGGAACCGTCATCCCCCGCTCTTACATAGACGTTTGAGTTGTAAGAGCGTTCTTTGTGAACGTCGATCGGACTGATTGTGAGAATTTTTTTCGGTTCCGAACTGCCTTTGGAAATAAAACGATATGGTAGAAGAACGTCGGACTCGAAGTTATTCAAAGTCGTGAAATTAAAATGGATGATAAAAGGATATTCTCCCGAAGGTGTTCGGTTTTGAACGTAAAATTCTACTTTGTTCTCTTCGCCGCGGGTAAAAATACAGATCCATTCTTTGGGTTTACATTCGCCTTTTAAATCGAAGGTTTCCGCAAATAAACCGTAAGAAGTAAATACGGTAAAAATTAAAACGACAATAAGATTTCGCATATCAATTTCATTATTTTCGATGCGCTATAAATTAGTAAATCATCATTATCTTCGGTGCACCTGTTCTCTTTTTCGAACTTTTTGACTGTTGAAAAGTTTATTCCGTTTTGAAACTTCGTTTTGAGATGAAACAACGGACCTTTAAGTTATATTCTTTATACTCCGATCGTAATTTCTTAGTTTATCATTCACCTTTGAAAAAATGAAATTTTTCCAAAACAGGAATATTAAAAACTTAAAGTTGCATTCATTGATTCTACGTTGTAAAAATTCTCAATTGAACGAAAATGGTTTTATTCTCTGTAACTTCGGTTCAACCCCACGCCGATTTTGCATAACCTTACCCACAAGTATTTGGATCTCAATAGAGTTGTTGAAAAATTCCATGATTCGGATTAACAAAACCGCTTCAAACATCCATTTCAACGAAGCAGAAACGGACAGAGAATTAATTTTTCAACAACTCTAATATAAATCTGTCGGAATTCCGACAAATCCACCGTAAAACTTACACCTGCAAGTGATTTATAGAGAGCGTTGCATGAGTTTTCCCTAATTTTGGGAGGAGGAAAGGCTTGGAGGACTTCGCACTATCGGAAAATCATACTTTTTGCAAGTAAAAAACCTCATTCTTGTCGGAACACTTCAAAAATGTGCGTTTGGATCCTTCTGATTCTAAAGTCCTCTTCAACTTGTGGGTAAGGTTATGCATGTGGGGAAAAGTAAACGATGAAAGGATGGTTTTTGATTCTACTCGGTTCAACCCCACGCATGTGGGGAAAAGGAACGCTTCGGTGATGAAAAAGAAATCCCCAACGGTTCAACCCCACGCATGTGGGGAAAAGGCTAAAAATTTATATAGTAATTTTACATATTATGTCAGCTTAGAGTTATTTTTAAAGATATGATCTGGTTTTGTATTTTTGTTCACAAAAACGATTCGGTTTGTAAGAGAAAAATCGAAGGAACCTTCAAAATCTAGTATCTCGCGAAACAGATCGTCGTGAAAACGAATTTCGGAACCAAAGAAAGAGGACCGAATATTTTGAAAGGATTGGGAACGATCTTGTTCAGAAAGAGAGAAATTGTTTAACATAATATTATGTATATCGGAATTAGATGAATTGAATGTCCTAAAAAAACGGAATAGATTTATCCTTCGATCTATAAATTTTAAACTTATGGGGGACAATCTCCATTTCTGAATCAGGTTCCTTAGATCTATGTTTTCCTTGATGGATGTATTGAAACATGTCCAAGGACTTCGATCATAACTTGGATGTTTTCTTTCCAGATCCGTCGGGTTGATTTTCCCCAGATTTCCAATTCCCCGAACCAAACCTTATCGTGTGCATCGGCAATAGGTCATTTTGCCTGAATCGATCCTCCTCTTGAAACGATTCTGGTTGTGCGATTTGCTGTAAAAAGGAATATAACGTATAAAAACGGAAGCTGGAATTGGTTTGAGGAAAACCGTCAAAACAAAAGTGCAGGAAAATTTCTTTCTATAAAAACGCAAAAAGACTTCAAGATGTAGGGTTCGTAAAACTCCAAAGGGTGAGGGACGTAATCTGTAGGACTTTTGCTATTTTATTACCGACTTGCCGAAAGACTATACTGATTTCTTTTAAAGTTTTGAGACAGACTCTAAGAATAAATTCAAGGGGATCAAATACAAATTCGGCCTACAATTTGTTTGGAGTAAAATGGAATCAGAGACCATCACTGACGCAACGTACGTAGTTGGAAGCACTTAAGTTGGCGGTGTTAATCACCGCATCCGTAAAATTCACTCTAAAAATCTGTGAAGCCGGGATGGAATTGCTCGTAGCGTATTGTGATACTGCGGGAGTATTCGGAAAAAAGGTCGAATTGATTTTTGTGCTCGTTGTCGAAGAAAAATCCAATAAACTTCTCAGCTCGTGCACATTGGGAAGCCTCCAGGTGCGACCGGATAAATTCAAGTTTTTGCATGTAGTTAAAGCCGAAACGAAATTATGGGAGGTTATATTTCCTGCATTACATAAGGGGGATGTGGGCGACCAGATTTGTCCTGCGGAACATTTTTGCCAAACCAAGCCCGTAAGATTATCTTTTACGGTTCCATTATTGAAATCGGAAAAATTGCGGATAGGTATCGTACCACCGGATACACAACGAACAAACATATTTCTCGACGACTTATTTGCGGAGTTGTTCGATCCGTAAGTGAAATCAAATCCCCAGGCTTCGGTAGTATATGACATATTGGTTGTGTTCGACCAGAATTCTCCGTCCCCAAGCGGAAACTCCGTAAGATCAATGTACGCCGTACTTGGGGTTTTATGTGTGCTGAGAGTCATCAGTTCTTCGATTTCCGGCAGTCTCCAATCGCGAATTCCGGCATATCCAAGTCCTGCGTTTATCTGATTCAGATTATTACAATAGGTTATCGCATCCGATTGTGTGTAACTATAGTTATGCGCCGAACAAACGGCGTTATTTTGACCGACGGCGCAGTATTTCCAGGTAAGCCCCGTTTGTCCATCGATCGTTACCGGTTGAGCGGTATAATCAGACAAAACGACGTTAGACTGAAAGGCTCTGGGAACTCCGGTTGAATAGTCCGCGTCCTGGCCGGGATCATCATTACAGAAGGTAAAATAACAATTAGTTTGCCCCGCATCCGTTAGACGAAATACAGGAATAACCTGAACAGTATAATCTTTAATGCTTTTGTCGGTTGCAATCACTCTATATATCACCGGAGACGAAAAATCGTTCACAGTTTGACTGCTTATTTGGGGAAGGCCATTCACTTCGACATTCGCTCCGGTACTTATAAAAGTCGCCTTTAGACGATGAATTGCTCCGAACGGAACTTGGACCGTAATTAAAGTCCCGGAAATTTCCCCGACAAAGTCGGTCGTAAAAAAATGATTGGAGGCTTGAAAATGAAAGGAACTAATTTCTTTCGGTTCGGAACTTTCGAGATTACCCTGACTCTGGTTATTCGGTCCCAAGGCGATTCCTCCTTGGAAAAGAAGCCCTGTTGTTGAAGAAGCATCGATACTGATCCTTTCGGCTTGGGAACAAGATGCAAAAAACAAAATTGACGCGAACATCCAAAGTAAACCAAAAGTTTGATTCATAAAAAAGGTCGTTTTTCCTTCGCTATAAAAACTATAATTGGTTTAATAAAATAAGTCTTATCAAGTTATAAGCTAAACGATGATAGAAAATGAGCTATTTTTTTGTATACGAGAAGAAATCGATGGCAGTTTTAATGAATTTGATATTCAGAGTCATCATTCAAAAATACAAATAATATTTTTCGATCCATTTAAAAAATGAGAGGGATGAAAAGACGCGTACTTGAAGAAAAATTTTGTTTCCAATACTTGTTGAAAGATCGATTCGAAGGGAAGTTCTTCGGGCTTTCGAGATTTTTTAGGCACAAAATGGATCGGATTTGATTTGAGAATCTCTTCCGGTATAAGAACCTGGACAAAATCCGGTTCTCCGGAATGTTTTCAGATTTAAGGAGGTCTTTTGGAGCCTTTAGAGGATTTATCGGGTATTGAAGAGAATTCAATTGTTCCATTGGACTTGATTTTACCGTCGGAACTTTTTTTAGTTCCGATTAAATCTCGACCGGTATTCCCGGGTATCATCACACCTTTAATTGTTCCTAACGGTAAGTTCGCAAAGGCCGTGGAGCAATCTCTCAAGGGAAATTCTTTTTTGGGGCTCGTTCTTTTGAAGGACGAGGAAAACGAAAAGGAAACTTCCGAAAACATCTATCAGTTCGGCGTCGTCGCTAAAATTTTAAAAAAAGTACATTTACCTGATGATGCGGTCAATATTCTCATCAATACGATTTGTCGTTTTAAAATCGATTCCTATAACAGTAAAGATCCGTTGATTGCCAAGGTCTCCTATCCGGAGGAGGAACCTGGAGCGCCGAAAAACACGATCAAAGCAATGATGAGAACCTTACTTGTCATGACGAGAGAACTTGCACAAAACAATCCGCTATTTACGGAAGAAATGAAACTTACCATGTTGAACGTAAATGAGCCTGGGAAGATGGCGGACTTTGTCTGTTCTATTCTTAACCTGGAAAAAGAAGAATATCAATCCGTCATCGAATCTAATATTCTTAAGGAGAGAATCGAAAAGGTTCTTCTCTTTTTAAAGAAAGAGATCGAACTCGTATCCATTCAAAGGGAAATTTCCGATCAAATCCAAGACAAAATCGACAAACAACAAAGACAATTCTTTTTACGAGAACAACTCAAGGCGATACAGAACGAACTCGGTATCAAGGATGATAAGTTCGAAAAAAAATACGAAAAATTTCTGGAACGACTGAAATCCATCGGTGCGGATACCGAGGTCATCGAGGAGGTAAGCAGAGAATTGGATAAGTTCTCTTATGCGGATCCGAATACCGGAGATTATAACGTTATCCGAAATTACTTGGATATTCTAGAATCCCTTCCTTGGGAGCCTGCACCTGCAAGAGAAATCGATTTGGACAAGGCTAAAAAAACCTTGGACAGAGATCATTATAAACTTGAGGACGTGAAGGATAGGATCTTGGAGTTCCTCGCTGTCAAAAAATTGAAAAGCGATGAAAAAGGAACGATTCTTTTATTAGTCGGCCCTCCGGGTGTAGGGAAAACTTCGATTGCGAGGTCCATTGCCGAAGCTATGGGAAGAAAATTTTTTCGATTCTCCGTCGGAGGAATGAGGGACGAGGCCGAAATTAAGGGTCATCGAAGAACCTACATCGGTTCTATGCCCGGTAAAATTATTTCCGCTCTTAGGATCACAAAGGAAAAAGATTGTGTTATCTTGCTTGACGAGATCGATAAACTTGCAACAGGCATTCAAGGGGATCCGGCTTCCGCTTTTTTGGAAGTTTTGGATCCGGAACAAAATAAGAATTTTAGGGATCATTATCTGGATCTTCCATTCGATATTTCGAATGTGTTTTTTATAGCGACCGCCAATACGTTGGATTCCATCTCCAGGATTCTTTTGGATCGGATGGAAATTATTAATCTTTCGGGTTATATTACGGACGAAAAAGTGCAAATCTTTCAGAGATACCTTTGGAAAAAGGTTCTTGCGAAAAACGGGGTAACTTCTTACGGAATTGAGTTCGATAAAAAAGCGGTGGTTTCTTTGATCGATTCTTATTCGAGAGAATCCGGAGTTCGCGGTTTGGAAAAGGTTACTGATAAGCTCGTTCGTAAGATTGCGATGAAAATCGTAAAGAAGGAGCCCTTCCCGAAAGTTATTCTAGAAAAAGATCTTGAAACGTTTTTAGGAGTGCCAAAGTTTACAAACGAAAGAATGATTCGTACCTCGGTTCCTGGTACCGCGCTCGGTCTTGCGTGGACTTCTGTCGGAGGAGCGACACTTCTTATAGAAGCTCTTTTTGTAAAAGGAAAGGGAGGAATTCTTCTTACCGGGATGATCGGAAAAACGATGGAGGAATCCTCGAACATCGCTTTGAGTTATATTAAGAATTTTTTAAGTAAGGACGAATTGTTCAAAGATCGGATGATACATTTGCACGTTCCGGATGGGGCGACTCCGAAAGACGGTCCTTCTGCGGGAATCACAATGGCGACCGCGATCCTTTCCCTTGCCTTGAATACAAAAGTGAAGGCGGGCTACGGGATGACCGGGGAACTCACTCTTACGGGGGAAGTTCTTGCAATTGGGGGCTTACGTGAAAAGATCGTAGCGGCAAAAAGAGTCGGAATTTATAAAATCATTTATCCAAAAGACAATCTCCAGCATCTGGAGGAAATTCCGGACTATGTAAAAAAAGGAATGTCTTTTTTTCCGGTCAGTCGCTATGAGGAAGTTGCCGCGATGGTGTTCGACGAAAAGATTCTTCTGAAAGTAAATCCTTCTTTTAAGGAGAACTTAAAGTTAATCACAACTTCGGCAGGAAAAACGGCTCCGAAAAAAAAGACGGTATCCAAAAAAAGAACGACTTCTTCGAAGTAGAGGGTCGACTCGAAAAGAGTGACATATTTTAGAATGTTATTATATACAAATTTAGAATTCAGGAGAGCCGAATGGGCGTTCCATTTATCGATATCAAAAGGTTTGAGTCGGGGTTGTTGGAAGAATGGGAAGAAAAGGTCAAAATTCTCAGTAAGAATGCAAGTTTTATCGGTGGAGAAGAAGTTTCTCTTTTAGAAAGAAATCTCGCGTCTCAAGCGGAAACTAAGTATTCCGTGGCTTGCGCGAACGGAACGGATGCTCTTCAATTGGCGCTTCGTGCGTTAGGAGTCGGAAAAGGAGACGCTGTTTTACTTCCTGATTCCACCTTTTGGGCGACATTTGAATCGGTCGTAAACGTAGGAGCCGATCCTTACACTGTCGATACCGATCCGAATGATCTTCAGATGGACTTTACCGTGTTTGAGAAAGCGTTGGAAAAGGTCAAACCTAAGGCGGCGATAATCGTTCACCTTTACGGTTGGGGTTCCGCCCGTCTTGAGGATTTTCGTAAGCTTTGTAGATCGAAAGAAATTCCCTTATTGGAAGACGGCGCTCAGTGTTACGGTGTTAAATACAAAGGGACGTCTATCTACAAAGGCGCGTTGATTGCAACTACTTCCTTTTATCCGGCTAAAGTTTTAGGCGGCGCCGGTGATGGAGGTGCGGTCTTTACGAACGACGAAAAACTCGCGAACAAGGTGAGAATGCTTGCCAATCATGGAAGGATTTCTCATTACGCATACGGAGACGTGGGTTGGAATTCTAGATTGGATACTTTACAAGCCGCCTTTCTTAATATTAACTTGAAACATCTTGAAGCCAGAATTGTTTCGCGTAGAAAAATAGCACAAAAATATTATGAAATACTCCCGAACCTTGGGGTCCAAGTAATTCATCCGCCTAAAGATTACGAAGAGAACGGATATTGTAATGTGACTCTTGCCGCTCCGGAAGAACGTTCTGTGATTCAAGAAGTTCTAAAAGAAAAAGAGATCGGTTTCGGCAATATTTATCCCGGCGCTATGAGTGATCAACCGGGAGCAAAACCTTATATCAAAGAAAAATTCGGAGATAGACACACGACTGGAAAAATTTGCGCTTCGGTTCTCAACTATCCTTTGTTCCCCTATATGAAAGAAGAGGAGTTGGAAGAAATTTTCTCTGCGATTCGTGTGTATAATTCTAAAAAGAAGTAAATTTGAGCGGTGATCCATTGTTCTTTTGCATTTTGAGTCTGAAGAAAAATATCTTTAAACGATCTGGCAAGTTTTTAAAAAACGTGGGAGTTCCCACAGAAACCGTCGCATTGGCGGTTTTCTCCCGTCGTTTAAAATTGTAGTAGCTTTTACATTCCTAAGGTTTTGAGACAAGTTCTAAGTATAGTTGTGCCCACAGATTATGGAGAATTTATAGATTTTTAAATCGTCTTTTCACAGTTTTACAACATTCAAGAGTTCTAAATTCTGTTTTCGATGTATTGTTCCGTCTTTCCCAATGATATCGAAACGTAGTATTTTTGATTTCCCGTTTCCTGTAATACTCTGATCGAGGTCATCCCTTTTGGAAAATCTTTTTAATTCTTTAGGTCATCTATTTTTGTTTTTTTTCATTGAACATAGTTTACCTGATTCTTTTAATTTACGGAAGGTCTGTTGGTTATTACTCATAACTATATAATAAAGTACCTAATATTTTGCATGGAATCAGTGTTTTGTGATAAAATTAACGGTACTTAATTTTATAGAGATCAGTAGGCGGTTGTAATACTTTTGCTGTCCTTTAATTTTTTATGGACGCCATTTGGAAATTACGAATTCGGTTTCTATTTTTTCGGAAAAATCCCCGCGCAAAGGATCGAAGCGGGGCCCATTCCACTTAAGTATTGATGGTCGATGATCGGTAAATTCGAATGGACCGAAGCTGAGAGCCTGGTGGTCGGACGACTTCAAAGTAATTTTCTTGTTTGTCGAAAAAATACCTGTCCGACCATGCGCCCAACGTTCTTTTAAGAATTAAAATTTCGCACATTTTTTAAGGTTAACAAAATACCAACCTTTTTCGGATCCGGTGAGAATCCCGCCGATTATACTACCATTAAAAATGCAGTAACTCCTGTATTGATTCTATTACTATTCTGTAATTAGCTTGCCTATTTTATTTTGGATGGACTTCGAGTTTTTTTGATAGCATAAGTTCTTCGGAAAACGACTCAGAATAAATCCTTTTCAAAATGGGTGCGAGGTTTTGGAACAAGCTGTAAGTTTTTTCTTGTTCTTTTATGTTTTCAGTCTATTATAAAACGGGGGGTCTAAATATGAAAGACATAGATATCGGAATATCCGAAAAAAATAGAGAAACCATCAATGCAGGACTGCAAAAACTTCTGGCCGATACTTACATTTTATACTTTAAAACGCATAGTTATCACTGGAACGTAACCGGCCCGCAATTTAATACTCTTCATCTGATGTTTCAAACTCAATACAACGAACTTTGGCTTTCCATCGATCTAATCGCGGAAAGGATCCGTTCGTTGGGTTTTTACGCCCCGAGTTCGTCCCACCAATTAGGTAAATTGACTTCGATTCATGAAGAAGGAGGAGTTCCTCACGCGGAAGATATGATTCGCCATTTGGTAAGCGGACACGAGACCGTGATTAGAACGGCACGTTCCCTTCTTCCTGCCGCAGACGAAGGAGGGGACGAAGTGACCCTGGATCTTCTTACTCAACGATTGGAGGTTCATGAAAAAACCGCCTGGATGCTTCGTAGTTTGCTGATCGTCGAGAACACATGAAATTTGAGGCCTAATTTTTTAAGCGGAACGGGCGTAAGGTGGCCGTTCCGCTTAAAAAAGACTTACGGATTTTTGAGCTTAAAGGACTTTAGAAAGCCTGTCCTAGATCCTTAAAAGAATCGGTTACAATCTTTGTAACAAAATGTAGTTGTTTCCACGTTTTAGGCGTTAGGACTTTGGGATAGGTCCTAACCTTGCCTTTTTTCTCACACGTGGTGTTGAAACCGTTCGACCAATTCTTTCTAGTTAGTTATGAACTATTCCCCATATACATGGGGTTGATGTATGTGTTGTAAAGTCCTAAAATTAGGTTCACGAAAATCAAACTGCTTGATGAATGAAATGAGGAATCAAAAGGGCTCAATGTTATTCACGAATACTGAAAGCCCTGATTTCTAAACACTTCTACGAATATCAATATTGCCTCGCGATGTCAAACGAGGAATTTCTTCGTTAGGGTAACAAGCCGTTTCACAAAATTCGTATAAGGCGGATACATCAACCCGATCGAACTCAAAGCGGCTTGACGTAGAACAGAACGTTCGTGAGAAAACGCCTTGAATCCGAAATAACCGTGGTAACTTCCGTGGCCGGAATGATTGACTCCTCCAAAAGGAAGATGCGGATTTACGAGGTGAAGAATCACGTCGTTGACCGCGACTCCTCCGGAAGAAGTCTCTTTCAGAATCTTTTTGATTGGACGTTCCTTTTTACCGAAAATATATAGAGCCAGTGGTTTCGGTTTGGAGTTAATCTTTTTAATCGCCTCGTCCAGGTTCGTATAAGGGATCATAGGAAGAACGGGCCCGAAGATTTCATCTTCCATAATATTCGAATTTTCTGGTACATTACTGAGGAGAGTGGGTTCGATATAATTTTGAGAAGCGTCCGTTTCGCCTCCCATTTCGATCTTAGCACCTTTTTCTACGGCTTCGTGTATATAGCCGGAAACTCTATTGAAGTTACGATCGTTTACGATTCTACAGAAGTCCGGATTCTCCTTAAGGGCTTTTCCGTCTTTACCGTAAAATTCTTTTATAACCGATTTTGCCTCTTCCACGAAAGGTTTGATGAGGTCGTCGGGAATGAGCAGATAGTCGGGAGCGACACAGGTTTGTCCCGCATTCAATACTTTTCCCCAAACGATTTTTTTAGCGGCCTTTTTAATATCCGCGCTTTTGTCGATGATCGCAGGAGATTTTCCACCTAACTCGAGTGTAACGCTAGTAAGATGTTTGGCTGCCGCGGTCATCACGATTTTCCCTACTTGAGTGCTTCCCGTAAAAAAGATATGATCCAAAGGAAGTTCCATAAGCGCACCGGAAACTTGATAATCTCCTTCGAAAACGGCGACTTCCTCTTTTGGGAACACTTCGGTTATAATCTTTTGAATTAAATTGGAGGTAACCGGAGTAAATTCGGAAGGTTTGATTAGGACCGTATTGCCCGCGGCGATTGCAGCTGCGAGGGGAGCAAAGGTAAGATAAAACGGATAATTCCAAGGTCCGATAATTAAAACGACTCCGCGAGGTTCGTAAAGGATCTGGCTTTTGGCACCGAAAAGGGTCACCGGAGTTTTGGCTTTTACCGGTTTCATCCATCTACGAACGTGTTTGATCGCATCATTGATTTCCGAAATCGAAGGCATAATTTCCGTGATGTCCACCTCTCTTTCATTCTTACGGAAATCGGCGTTTACCGCTTTTTCGATTTCGGGAGTATATTTAAAAATCGCTTCTTTCAGTTTTTTCAATCTCTGAATGCGCTGACTCGCCGTGGTCAATTTCATTACTTTATGGAAATGTTTTTTTTGGAGATGAAACACTCGTTCGATCTCCGTCTTGTCTACGGTCGGAAGAGTGGGAGTAAGATTAGAATACGGTGATTTTACCGGAGATTCTTGTATAGTTGGCATCGAAATAAGCTCCTCATATGGTTCAGAAATTCATTTTCGGGGATGGACCCGGTCAAAGTCAGGCGGGCTTATTCTACCATTGTGGAGTCGGAAAGCAATTCTTTTTATAAAGCCCCGAATCTCGTTCTTGAGCAGATTTTGGGACGAGTTGTAAGTTTATTTCAAAAGTTGGAATGTTGGATTTTCTTCAAAAAAAGATAATTCGACGCAATTTTCTGAGGCTTCCGAATCTTTGAAAAAATCGCCGTTGGTTTTTGGATCATATAAAAGGGAAAATTGGGACATTATATACGAATTTTATAATGCGACAAGAACTGTAAAAGAATGGTTAACGTTTTTATTTTACGGGGAAAATGAAACGAACAGATGAAAGTTTCGACCTACTTTTAGAGATAAGGAACATAAATCAATTTTGCCGATAGCCGAAATTCATGAAGGAAGAATTTTTTGTCGTTTCTTTTCTTTGAAATCGTCGGAAATTCAATACCGAAAAGATTATCATAATAGCGGACGTTTATCGGAATGGATATGGGTTTTTGGAATGAGCTTTTAAAATGGAACGGATCGGAATTTTTTCTTGAAAGCTCAGATCACTTGACAGCAACGGAACGTAAACGGAAGAATCATCGAATATGAGTCAAAACGAAACTTTAGAACTTCATCATCATAGCGATTTAGGACTTTATAGCAACCTTAAAGATTTGGATCATCCTGTTCTAGAAAACTCTCCTGTTCATTATCGATTTCATAATCTCACCGAAGACGTGGACTCTATCATCAGTAGAACCTTGGACCGTTATCTGCTTCAACTCGACATCATTTACGTAAGAGACTCCGTTTTTACGACTCTTAAGGAAACGATCGCCAACTCGATCAAAGCAAACGTCAAACGGATTTATTTCCGGGAATTAAAAGCGGATATTCATAATCCTGAAATTTACAAACAAAAAATTTTAGGATTTAAAAAGGACTATTTGGACAACAAGGAAAAATACGAGGAACTTCTTTTTAAAAACAACTTCGTAGTTTTGGTATCTTTCGTTTATAACAATGATATGATTCGGATCCGAGTGATGAATAACGTGAAACTCAGTCCGACTGAGGTGGAGAGAATCAATCAAAGAATCGGAAAGGCGAAACTCTATAACGATCTCGCCGAAGCCTTCCTGGAAGCCGGAGACGAAACCGAAGGGGCGGGACTTGGACTTGTGATGTCCTTGATGATGTTGAAGAACGACGGTCTTTCCGAGACGTCTTACAAGATCGAAAGTCAAGGGGATAACACGAGCGTAATTATTGATATCCCTTTGAACGTCACGAAAGAAAATCTTCAACTTCAGCAAACACGGGATATCCTTAAGAACATCGACGGACTTCCGACATTTCCAAGATTAATCCAAGACATCCAAACGATGATAGAAAAGCCTAATTCTTCCATCGCTCAGATTGCGGAAATCATCAAAAAGGACGTAGCTCTCTCCGCGAATATTCTCAAACTTGCAAATTCAGCCGCTTTTATTCGTACGAACAAAGTGGAAACTTTGGACAGGGCGATTCAACTGATCGGCCTCAAAGAACTCAACCAACTTCTGTTTTCTCTCGGAACCAAACAGATTCTCGAAGACAAGTTTCCTGCGTTTCTTTCGATCTGGGAAAAATCCAATCAATGCGCTTTCTACTGTAAGTTGATCGCATCAAAGACCGAACTTCCCAAGGATGCTGTCAGTAATCTTATGTCCGCCGCTTTGTTGCACGACATAGGAGAAATTATTCTTATTTCCTTGGAAGAAAGAACGATGAAGAATATCGGTAAAATATCCGCATCTAAAGAGATTGCGTCCGCCGTATCGATGGAAGAGGCCACATTAGGAATTACTCATACGAAAGTCGGTGCGCTGATCTCTGAAAAATGGAATTTTCCGGATTTATATACAAAAGCGATGGAATTTCATCATAGACCTCTGACCGTCGAAGAGGAATACATTCCTTATATTTATCCGATCTATCTTGCGGATATGATGGTTAAGATCAACAACGAAGAGGCTAAGTACGGCGAGATCCCCGAAAAGGTTCTTCAGTTTTGTAAATTCGAAAGTGCAGGAGATTTTCACTCCTTTAGAACCAGGGCTTTGGAAAGTTTCTTATCAAGAACCGGATAATATTAGTGAATTATAAAATTTGAATTTTAAGAAAATCTTTATAGAGTCTTTCTCACATCCTACCGAAATGGAAGATAAACCCAAAAAGTTTTGGGTTTCATTTTTAAACTTCTGGTTGCATTCCATGGGAAAAATCGTCAGTGAGAATTTCAAAAGCCGTTTTACGGTTCGAAGTCAGTTTCGCATATACAAGGTCTTTCTTTCGTTTCACAAAAAGTTCTGCGTTGGCGATCTTGCTGTTCAGACAATATTTCCAGCCACCGGGCGGATTCCGATATTGAAGACAGGCAAAGTCTCGAGGTTCCGCATGGATTCTTCCTCTAATTTGGATCTCACTTGAGTTCGCCGCAAAATTCCAATCGAAGTAGTGATATTTCGCCCTACCGAAACTTAAGAACGGATGATTGAGTTTATAATCCTTACCTTTAAACCGAAATACGATCGGGGTAATTGACGGAGTCCATATGGGGCCGATCTTTAACTTTGCGGTGGCAAGTTCCAAGAAAGAATCCGCCTCTTCTTCGAAACCGACAACTTGTCCCCAAGCATATTGGTCGGTATGTTTGGATCCCCAGTTATGATTGTGGCTTCCGATCCAATCTTGAACTTGAATCTCTTGAGAACCGAGTTTTAAACTTCCGGAAACTTTCACTCTAGGATTTCCAACCAACACCTTCGCTTTTGGAAAATTTCTTTCATACAAATTTTCGGGAAAAAGAAAAAGTGTAGGACTGCCGCCTGAAATTTTTAGATCCCAGAAAAATTTTTCAGAGTCTTTGTTATTTCCCGCTTTTCCTAAAAGATACGAATCCGAAAGTTCAGAATCTCCGATCTTAACGGAGAATGGTATGGACTGAAACTTACATTTTTCGATCGGGAATTCCGACTTGGATATGAAATGAGTATTTTTTTTTCCGTCGAAATAAATGGCCCAAAGTTCTCCGATTGCTTTTTCGGGATGATTTTTCGGTGAAAAAATCGTATAACGAATCCATACCGCCTGACACGTGTTAGGATGATTCGCTCTGACAAACCAACTTTCATAGTGTCCTGTCGGATCGTCCGCTTTGAATCGCGGGTGATTGAAATTGGATGAGATTCCGCCCATAGTTTTCCTTGAATCAAAAGAATTCCGACTCTTTTACGGGATTGTCTCTCTTTCTCAAGTATAATTCTCATTTTTGAATCTTATTTTCTATCGAGTTTTTATATTTTTTGAAGATTGAGTTGATTCGATTTCAAATTTCAATAGATGTATATTATAAACGGAATCCGTGGGGAATCCTTCCGTTTTGTGAAATTCGAACGTCTCACTTTTTGGCGTTTGATGGAATTTAAGGTGCCTTGTTCTCTGAGCTCGAAGCAAACGCTTTCTATCATAGTCGAACCCAGCAACTACTTGGATACGAGGATAGATCCGTCGGAATTCCGACAAATCCTCCATGAAACAAGCGCGGTTTTCACCCGTGTTTGACAGGAAAATTCCGATAGTTTTTCTCTATCGGGAAATCATACTTTTTGCAAGTAAAAAGCCTTACTCTTGTCCGTACAATTGAAAAACCTGCGTTTTTAATCTTCCTTATTACGACTCAACTTGTACGGGTTCTTTATAAAGATCGCGTTGATTTCACAACTACGTTGTGAGCCCTTCACGACTCTCTGTTGTTTGTTGAAAGGGCTTAAGGACAAGATCTAAAGATGGGAAAGAATTCGCTCCGCTTCTATAAAAGTCGAATCAATTCCGAAAGGGATTCCAAATCTCCTTTTTTGTTTTTTAAATAGGATCTCCAATCTAAAGATCTCGGAACTACGATATCCAATTCGTATTTGTCTCCGCAATAAACCAGACAATCTCCGGAAAGTCCCACCAAACGCATTGCCTCTTTGAAAATCTTTGGAGAGGGTTTTTCATATCCGAATTCGGCGCTAACTATTAGAGGATTAAAATATTCTAATATTTCTTTTGCTTCCAAAAGTGCTCTAAGTCTGTGATCCCAATTTGAAATTACTCCGAGTCCCCAATTTTCATTTTTACAATAATCCTTGAGTTTCCAAAACCCCGGGTCTACGATCCAAAGTTCCGGGTCCGCAAATTTATTATAGATGATCGGAAACGCTTTTTCAAGTGGAACGCGGTCCGGAATTCTTTCTAAAAAATCTGAGAGTAATTCCTTCCACCAACCTTGAGTTTTTCCCGGATGAAATTGATATTTATCTTTATGTTCAGGCGGAGAATTCTCGTGCATCTTATGCCATGATTCGGAGAATGCCTTCCTGTAGATTTCTTGTGCGTTTTTTTCCCTTTTAAACCCCGCTTCTACGAGGATGTCAAGATAGGTTTCGCCGGCCGACTTTTTCGGATGAAGGATCGTATCTCCTACGTCCAAGAATAAATATTTATCATAACCCACGTGCTTACTTTTTTCCCCCCCCCCGAAGTTTTTGCATCAAGGAATTCTAAAATCAAAAATGTCTTGAAAGTCGCATTAAAATATTTACGCTCAAAATTTATGTCAGGTTCTAATCTTTCCATCGGGATTTTTATCTTTTCGGGTGTCACACAACTTGATTTTACGGGACCTTATGAAGTTTTTTCAAGAATTCCAAACGTAAGAATATTCCTATTCGCTCGATCGAAGGAACCGATTGTGGCGGAATCGGGAATGACATGGATTTCCGACTATGATTTTTCGAATTGTCCCGATTTCGACATTCTACTTGTACCAGGAGGCGCCGGAACTACTCTTCTTATGGAGGAATTTGAAGTTTTAAATTTTCTCAAAACAAAAACGGAAAATTCTAAATTTATCACTTCGGTTTGTACAGGTTCTTTGATACTTGCTGCAGCCGGCCTTCTCGACGGATATAAGGCGACGACTCATTGGCTTTCCTTAGATGTTTTAAAGTTGTTTCCGGTTCAAATTTCCGGCGAACGTTTTGTCAAAGATCGTAATCGGATCACCGGTGGCGGGGTTACTGCGGGAATCGACTTTGCCCTTTTTTTAACCGCCGAACTTTTCGGGACCGAACTTGCTGAAGAAATTCAACTTATGATCGAATACAATCCGGCTCCTCCTTTTACTTCGGGGCATCCGACGACCGCCACTTCTCATTTGGTGGAGAAAGTGAAACTCAGTCGGGAAACCGCTCAAAATCGTAGAAAGGCGGCGGCTATTCGGGTTTTAGCATTCAACAAAAAAACGTCGAAATCCGGTTTGTAGTTTTAGAAAACTATGATCCTACCTTTCATCTTAGAGAAACAGAGTTTTGGAATATTCATTTTTTATGATGAATTAGATGAGGCTCGTCCAGATCCTTCCAAAGCGCCGGATTTCCGGCCGTGAGCGATGCTTCGTGAATTTCCTTTAAGAACTCGGCTTCTTTTTCCGGACTTTTTTTCTTTTGCTTCGAATCCAAGGATTCCTTTACACTTGCAAGGATTTTGTCCAAAAGAAAATGAATCGGCTTGTCCCAAATTGCGGCGGTGGTCACGATCACCATTCTTCTATGAGGGATTACGTACACGAATTGACTTCCTTTTCCGTTTGCCATAAACGTTTTTTTCCCTTCGAATTGGTGCATCCACAATTGATAACCGTAATTTTGTGAGATTCCCGGTTTGATTGCTTGTTTGATCCAATCGAGTTTGAGGATTTTCTTACGTTGATAATTTCCGTTGTTCAAGTAGAGGATTCCGAACTTCACCATATCAATCGGTCTTAGTCTCAGACCGAAACCGGCGGTCTGTCTTCCCGAAGGGGATGTGTACCATTCATAACCTTTAAAATCAAGCCAAGAGAATAAAGTATTTTCCGCAAAATGAAGCAGTGTCATACCTGCTTTGTTTTCCAAAACCGCTGCGGCAAGTTGAGAATCTCCGTTGCTGTAGTCGAATTTTGTTCCCGGTTTATCTTTCACTTCGGGTAATAATGCGATTATGAGGGGATCTTCCGCGGTTCGAATATCCTCTCGTTCCGGAAACTCGGACCAGCGCATTCCGGACGACATATGAAGAACGTCTCTGAGTCGAAGAGACTCTTTGCCTTCGAGTAAAGGAAAAGGTAGGTTTCCGAGGGAAAGAAGGGAATTCATCACCGGCTCGTTCACTGTTTTTAGAATTCCTTCGAAATTTAAAATTCCAAGTAGAGTGGATGTAACGGTTTTTGTAACCGAATAAACACTGTGATTATGATTGCGGGTAATATCTCTCGCATAACGTTCCATAATCAATTTTCCGTCTTTTACGATCAGAAGAGAACGGACTTCGAGTCCTTCTTCACGGATGGATTTTGATAAACGAAGTAGGGGAATTGAATCCAAACCTACATCTTCCGGAAGGGCGATCGAAAATCCCTCGAAAGGAGTTCTATTGAGTTGTTTCGGCGCTAAAAAACGAGAGGGGTTTCCTAATATTACTTCTCCCTCGCGTCCGGTGGAGGCACAGGAAAGGATCCATCCGACCCAAATTAGAAAAAGGAAAATTCTCATACGAACCTTACTCTTTTTCGTAAGAGATTCAAATCGATCCTTTTTCTTTTGAGTTTCCGATTTTTGAAATTTATTTCCTATAATTTTTACAAGTTGAACTGGTTCTAAAAGTATTTTTTAATCGGATTTGAGTAGCTTTTTGTGAAAATTTACTTAGTGTTTTTATGATGAATTCAAAACTCATTTTACGTTTTTTTCTAATATGCTTATTTTGCATTTTGATTTTAACCATGGGTTGTTTGGTTCGAGTTGATTGGGATCAACCGAATCAAAAAAACGTGAAAAAAGTTCCGTCTCCCGATGCCTTTCCCCGAGCCGAGGATGCCAATCTTACACAAGCGGAACGAGCGCGGCTTATCAAGGAAGGAAAACGGGCCGGATTTTCTCCGGAAGGTTTTGAACTCGTTCATAATCAAGAATCCAAATTTTCTTACGAGTATGCTTGTACTCAACTTCTTGCCAAGTGTCAGGGAAATTGTATGGAAGAATGGTATCCTTTTACGTCTATCTTTTTGCCAATCATAGGCTATAGAAGCGCGAAACAACGACAGTGTATGGATCGATGTAATCAATTCTGTAAACTTCCCAGCCGCATTCTTTCCGGTGAAACGAGTACAGCTCCGACAGATCCCGGGTCGCAATTTCGTTAAAAGAGTGTCAAAGTATATTTCTGTTCTTGAATGTTTTTGTCGGCCGGATCCCAAAATATTCCTGGGATAACATCGATTTCAAATCTTCGTCTTTCCAATTCTTAAAAGGAAGTCCGTACAAAGTGGTACGGTACGTATCTAGATCAAATGGATAAAAAAAACCCTTTGGGAATCTGGTTTTGAAATTTCCTGCACCGAAAAACGTAAAATCGACGATAACTTTCCAACGCTCTTTCGTCCAAATATCTTCTTCGCTTAACAATCGGATTTCGTAGAAAAAGCGATCCAGTTCCGGATTTGAAAGCGAAACGGTGGTTTCTTCGATATATTTCTTATAACCTTGAGGCAAAAGACGAATGTAATGACCGGGAAAACCCTTGCCGGGTAATCTCGCTAAAAATGGATCGGTGATTCCCAAAAGATCGATCCAGTGAATTCCGGGTCCGCCGTAAAATCCCGGCAATCCTACATTAGTTGTAATCTGAACCTGTCGGAAGTTCGTCTTAGGGTTGTTCAGCGCGATTTTTTTTGCATATTGTGCCCAAGGATGAGTGTCGGGAGTGATTCCCTCAAACCAATATTTTAAAGAGGTATTATCTTGGTACGAAGCTCTTTCGTCTACGATGCCTTTTTCCACTCGAATCGGGGATCTCTGAAAGATGTAACGTAGAGGCGAGGCGGAATACGCGAAAAAATAAACCGAAACGATTATACTCGAAATGAATAAGAATTTTTGAATATTCAATTTTGAGCCTTCAAAATGAAGGGCTAAAAAAAGGGATTGGGAAAAAACGGAAACGATCAAACAGGTACCTAAAAATCTCCCGGCCATAAAGTCTCCTCCGATCCAGAGAAGATACAAAAACACCAAGGCTATCGAAGCGAAACCGAAGAACAGAATTCCTTTGTCTTTTTCGGATAGCGCCCATTTCGTTTTTGTAAATCGTCGGAGAATCGGCCCTGAAATTATCCAAAAGATATGCATTCCGAAAATAAAAAGAGCGATCAGATCCCATTTTAAGCTGATTCTGAGATAGTCCCAGCCGACTGAGATTTGTTCCGGAAAGGACGGTAATACGTTCGTCTTGGCATAGAACGTATTCGGGAACGGTGAGCCAAAGTAGACGAGTGAAAAACCAAAATAAAGCAACCAAATAAATATTCCTAAAAAGGAATATTTTAAAAATTGAATTCTTTGGTCTCTGAAAATTTTTACCAAAAGGATAAACGAGGGCACTACTAAAAAAAGAATCAAGTCTAAGCGGGTTAAAAGTAAGAGTCCGGCTAAAAGTCCGATTTCGAGAGAATCAGCAGTTGTGTTGTTTGGTTTTCCGTTTAAATACAACGAATAGAACTTGATTTCGAAAAGGAGAAGGAGCAGAAATGAAAGAGGATTTTCCAAACCTGAAGTATTATAATCTATGAATATTCTAGAAGAGAAAAACGTTAACAAAGAGATGAAGATCAATCCGAGACCGTATCGAAATTTCAAAAGAGTGAGACAATAAACTGATAAAAAAAGGATCCCGCAGGCATAAGATAAAATATAAGCCGAAGCCGAAATGTCTTGAACGATCCATTGGGTCGGAACCAACAAAAAAAGCCAAAGCGGATGAGTATAGACCTGAACCCTTTCCCAAGGATTCCATCGAAGACCGAATCCGTTTAGAAAGTTATCCACAACTCGAAATGTGATGAATGAATCGTCGCTCAACCAGGCGCTATGATAAAAAAGAACCGTGTAAAGAAGAAATAAAAAAAAGAGGATAATTCTGCTGGAAATTTTTTTGGGAAGGACGGCTTCTGGAAGATCCATCGTTTTAAGAGTGTCGTTTGCGAAGTTCTTCTACGACATCCTGTAGAGAAAGTTCTTGTTCTACGAGCAACACTTGTAAATGAAAAAGCAGATCAGCCGCTTCGTGAGTGAGTTCCTTTTTATCGGAATTTTTAGCGGCAATGATTACCTCTCCGGCTTCTTCTCCTACTTTTTTGAGAATTCGATCCACTCCACCTCGAAACAAATCCGCGGTATAAGATTTATCGGGAAGGTCTTGTTTTCTTTTTTTCAGAATGTTTTCTAACTGTAATAAAAATTCCATAGTTTCCTTTACAAAATCTGCCTCTAATTTTCCCGGACTCCGATTCTCCGACAACCGTATTTTTTGAGTTCTTCCGAAAGAAAACGCTGGCTAAGGAATTTACAAAAGAATCTTATGATCGGGGGTGAAAAACTTACTAGAACTTTACATCTCCGATCAGTCATTCAAACGTGGAGTTCCCACAAGGGAGTGACTTTTATTTGTAAATGTATGATTTTATGATAAAGAAAAACCTCTCGAATTTTCCCTCCCCTTCATCCAAAGTGAGGATAGGGCCGAATTATCACAGGGAGCTTTCGTATTTACGACAGGATCTATTTTCGGATTCAAATAATTTATGGGTAAAGTCGAAGTTGCGGCTTTTTAAATTTAACACAACATTTTCTCTTAGGTATGTTCGATTTTTATCTTTTTCAACTTCCGTTTTGTTTTGTGTAATTTTCTGTTTGCCGATTTCGGCTGAAATTCAATGGGAAAAATCCGTCAAGACCGCTTTTGAAAAAGCAAAAATCAACGGAAAACCGATTTTTATCGATGTTTATGCGGATTGGTGTGGTTACTGCAAGATTTTGAAAAATGAGATCTATCCTAAAAAAGAAGTTCAACTAGAACTTTCTAAGTTCGTTACACTTTCTTTAGACGGTGATACCTTTCCGAATTTAAAACGTAAATACGGAATCAAAGGCTATCCCTCGATTCTTTTTTTGGATCAGAATGGAAGTCTCATCGATAAAATTACCGGGATGCCGGATTCCAAAATGATTCTCAAATATTTGAAAAACGCATACGCTCATAGAAACTTAGAGAAAGAATATCTTGAAAAATTAGCCAAAGATCCAAACGGGATTAAGACCAACTTTCAAGTGGGAGTTTATTATTTCGAAGCGAAAGAATATACAAAGGCCATTCAATTTTTTCGGAAAGTAATCGATGCAAACGATACAAAGAATACGGATAAAAAACACGACGCATTGTTTAATTTGGGAATTTCTTATTTAGAAGTCGGAAATTTTAAGTTCGCAATTGCCACTTTCAATTCGTATATTTCCAGATATCCGAACGGGGATCTATCTTCGATCCTTTTCTTTCGAGCAAACGCATACGAAGAATTGAATCGAAAAGAAGAAGCAAAGGCCGATTACAAAAAGGTTCTAGAACTAACAGTTGACCCGGAAGAAAAAAGGGATCTTCAATTTAGGATCGATTCATTGAATTAAGATATTTTAATATTCTATTTTAATTGTACATAGCTCGTGTCGATTATATACGAGTTCCTTTATGTAATTAATCTTTTAAGAAGGCGAGCCCCCAATCTCTTACGTTACCGGCTCCTAAAGTGATGAGTTTGTCTCCAGGTTTCAGAGAATTTTTCAATATGAAAATTCCTTCAGAAATTTCTTTGGGGAGAATTTTTGCGGAAACTTTCATAGAATCCAAAATGAGTTCTGTTCCCACGCCCTCGATCGGATCTTCTCCTGCGGGGTAGATCGGTAAAAGATACACCGATTCTCCGGTATCCAGACTTTCGGCGAATTCCTTATAAAGATTTTGCGTCCGAGTATATCGATGGGGTTGAAAAAGAATGATCGCCCTTCCGTTTTTTTTCAGACCTTCCATGGACTGAATCACCGCCTTGATTTCCGTGGGATGGTGTCCGTAATCGTCATAGACCTCGATACCGTTTTTGCTACCTAAATATTCGAGTCTTCTGCTGACACCGGAGTATTCCGAAATTTGAGAAACGAGTTCCGTAACGGGCGCACCCGCCTCGGAACAGGCCAGAATTGCAGCCAAAGCGTTTTTTAAATAGTGTTCGCCCGGATATTTAAGGAAAAAGGAATATTCCTTTTCTTGAAATCGAAAACTAAGATTGCCGGACTCGATCGTGTAATATATGATTTTAGAAGAATCGATATCCCGTAAGACGTCGTTTGTCGTATCGTCTTGAGCATCGAACGTTTCAGTTTTTGAAACTTTCCCTTTTGAGTATTGCGAAATGCTTTTTTCCCCGATCTGTGACGTTTTTTTTTCTAAGTTAGATGAAATTACTCTGTTTCCTGAAGAACTTGAATCCGTTGTGCGAGTTCCTTCAACATTTGAATTGTGTGAAGGGTTCTTTGCGATTTCGCCGGAAACAAAAACTTTACAAAATCCTAATATTTTAGAATGGTCTTGGATCAGCGCGAGAGAATCCCGGATTCCGATGTCGTCTAAATTCAGGATCAATTTCCAAGAGGTACGCTCCATGTAACGTGCAAAAGCGCTCAGGAGATTCTCCCGAGTCAGATAATGATCCAAATGATCTTCATCCACATTGGTAAGAACCCGGATTTCCGCATTATGATTGTTGAATGTTCCGTCCGATTCGTCCGATTCGAAGATCCCCCATTCTCCTTTTCCCCAGGAACCGCCTTTACCGTCCAAAAACGCGACTTCTCCTCCAACCATGATAGACGGTGACATCCCGCATTTTTCCAGCAGGAATGCGATCATAGCGCTCGTCGTCGTTTTACCGTGGGAACCCGCGACGGAAATTTGTTTTTTTTCCGACATGACCTGATGAAGTAGTTCCGACCGATGCACTAAAGGAATTCCCTTGTCTTTGAATTTTTTCACCAAAGGATGAGACTCCAACCGGATCGCGGAAGAATAAACCGCGAGATCGTAATTCTCCACTTCTAAAACGTCGGATTTATGTAGCACGGTTGCGCCGTTTAAAACCAGTTTTTCCACGACCGCTGAATGTTTTCCGTCGTAGCCTCCGACTTTAAGCCCCTTACTCAAAAGTAAAAATGCGAGAGAGGACATGCCGGAACCGCCGATTCCTAGAAAGAACGGTTTTTGAAAGGACAATCTGTTTAAACTCATCATCAATCGAGAGAGAAAAAATATTTCACCGTGTCTTTGGAAGCATCCACGTGGGAGCACTGAAGAGAACTGATAGACATGTCGTTTAACAGATTTACGTTATTTGCAATTTGATCTAAAACTTTGAAAAGATGGGATTCGTCCTCGTCCTTTTGATCGATTACGATTGCGGCCCCGTTGAGTTCTAAATATCTTGCGTTTGCCATTTGGTGATCATCTTTTGCGTACGGATAAGGAATCAAAATCATAGGTAATGCGAACGCTGCACACTCGGAAAGGACGCCCGAACCCGCGCGGGCGATCACGAAGTTTGCCCATTCGTAGTGTTCTTTCATGTTGTCGGAATAAGAAATAAGTTCGGCATCTTTTTTCGTTTTTTTGGAAACTTCCTCGTATAACGCGGAACCGGTTAATACTCGAAATCGAAACTGAGTGTTGATTTCCTCGTGTCCCATCAATGCAATGACGATATTGTTGATCTGTCTCGCTCCTTGACTTCCGCCCATCACAAGCACGTTGAATTGTGTTTTCTTTTTGGTGTCGTATTTTTCGGAGAACTTCAAAGACATTTTAGGGAGCGTTTTTTTTCTGAGCGGATTTCCGAGAACTTGATAATTACAGGGGATCGCGGAATTTTTCGGCGGAAAACTAAAAGCGGCTTTGTTCGCAAATCGAAAGAACAATCGGCTCACGTTTCCGGGGACGGTGTTTTGTTCGCAAAGATAGATTTTCTTTTTAAAAAGGATCCCGTAAAGTATGGAAGATACGGTGGAATAACCTCCCATTCCGATTACTACGTCTACATTCAATTTTTTGAATAAAAGAAACGTTTTTAAAATCTGAATTGTATAACGAAAAGGAAATAGAAAAATGTTACTCGAAAGTGGTGGAAGGTTATGCCACAGAACCGGACAAGGAGCTTGTTCTAAATCCGGATTGTTTTGATTGCGGATCAAGGAATATAAATATAAGTTTTCGTATCCTATCTTTTCTTTCAAGTCGGTTAATACTTCCGCCAGAGCCACCCCCGGGGAAATATGTCCCCCGGTTCCGCCGGCCGCGATTACGATCGATCTCATAATCCCAGGTTTTCCTTTCGCGTAATATTGACAAGAATTCCAAGAGAAATCAGTACGATGAGAATTGACGATCCTCCGTAACTCACGAACGGCAAACTGATCCCCGTAATCGGAAAAATTCCCGTAACGACGAACATATTGATGATGAACTGAGTGCCTAAGATAATCAGAATTCCCGCTCCTAAGTAAAATCCGAACGGATCTTTGACTTTTTGGACGAGATAAAAACTTCGGAATAACAAAAGAAGGATCAGAAAAATAAAAGTCAGAAACCCAAAAAAACCGAAATCTTCGACGAACGTCGCGAGTACGAAGTCGGTATGACTGTATGTTAGATATCTGTGTGCGTAACCGGACGCTAATTTATTTCCAAACCAACCCCCGTCTAAAAAAGCGCGGAACGATGTTACGAGCTGGTGTCCCTCATCGAAACGATAACGATACGGATCGAGCCAAACCTCTACTCTCTTCTTTCGATAGCCGACACGATCGATTAAAATATAGATCAGAGGAAGAGAAACGATTCCCATGGCGAGCAGATTTCTAAACGGAACTCCGAATAAAAAGATAAAACCCAAAATCACAAATAGGATTTCGAGAGTGGTTCCAAAAGCAGGTTCGATTAGGATCAAAACGATTACCGTCAAAAGAAATAGGGCGGGGATCAGAAGTTTTTTGTAGTCGGGAGCGGATTCCAACTTCAACTTTTGAAATAGGGAAGAGAGATAAATCAGAACCGCGATTTTTGCGACCTCCGAAGGTTGTAATTGATACGGGCCGATCGCGATCCATCTATGGAAATTTCTTCCGTAATAAGTGGAAACGGATTTTCCAACTCCGGGTATAAACACCAAAATCAAAAGACCGATCGCGGCGATCATACCTACTAGGGCGAGTTTTTCAAGTTTGTGATAAGGAAACACGGAAAAGAAAAAGAAGAAAACCAAGCCGATGCAGATCCAGATAGCCTGTTTTTTTAAAAAATATTCCGAATCTTTAAACTCTCTCCAAGCGGAGATGCTCGAGGAAGAATACATAACGCAAAGTCCGAAAAAAAGAAGGATAAAAATCGTTACGATCAGAAGAACATCCAGAGAATTTTTTCCCGGAAGCCAGATTTCTCTCCATTTTTTTGCGATAAATCCGATCATTGAATTTTCAAAGTCGAAAGCGAGATGATGGCGAGAATAACAGCTATGATCCAGAAACGGATCACGATTTTGGTTTCCTTGACCCCTCCTAACTCGAAGTGATGATGTAGGGGGGCCATCTTAAAAATTCTTTTTCCGGTCAGTTTAAACGAACCGACTTGAAGGATCACGGAAAGGGCCTCGCCGACGAAAATCGCTCCCAAAATCAAAAGAAGAATTTCCTTTTTCAAAAGGATCACGATCATCCCGAGTGTTGCGCCTAAAAATAAGGAACCTGTATCACCCATAAACACCT
>NZ_QAJG01000003.1:0-32500 GCF_003046425.1 Leptospira borgpetersenii serovar Javanica | reverse complement strand
TAAAAGTCGATCCTCTTTATAAATTCCTTCTTTTGCGGTATTGATTACGTTGGTATCGATGTCGGATGCGTAAATCTTGATATCCCATCCGGACTTATGCGCGAAGTATTCAAGACAGGTGATCGCGAGTGTGTACGGTTCCTCTCCCGTCGAGCAGGCGCTGGACCAGATTCTTAGGATTTTTTTTCCGTTTTTAGCGGCCTTTTCCTCCAGAGAAGGAAAAAAAGTGTCTTTTAGAAATTCAAAATGATGATTTTCCCGGAAGAAATCCGTTTTGTTCGTTGTAATTCGATTGATGAGCTCCGTGAGCTCGCTTTTGAAAAATCCGTGATCCGCTCGGAGTCTTCCGATATACTCCGAAACGCTTTTTAAACCGAAATGTTTTGCCCTACCATTCAGTCGGGATTGAACCATGATCTTTTTATGATCTGCAAGGAATATTCCGGTTTCTTTGTACATGAGGGATTTGACGAATTGAAATTCCTCGTCTGAAATCGTAATTATTCCGAATTGGCTTTCTGTCATATTAAAGAATGGTTTATAAGAGATTGAATACTCTGTCAAGATATACAAGTCTTAAAGATTTGCTTTAAGATATGAATTCAGGTAATTTCTGAATGAACGGCTCGTAGCCAAATCGTTTCATTCCGGAAATATAGATACTTTCTCGTTGAAAACCGTTGATCAAATTAGACGGCATGAAAAATAGAATTCAAACGTAATATTTTTTGAACTCTTTATGAAACCATTCGAAAAAAACGAACAGGAAAGCGAAGACGATTTTTCGGCCCACTGGGAAACCTCGGACCCGATGTTACTTTCCATCGTAAAGTCGTTCTTAGACGCGCAGGAAATTCGTTATTTCGTTGTCGGCGAAGAATTGTTCTTTTTGGAAGGAGCCGCCGTTCCCGCCGCGAATCATTGTGCAATTCTATATTTGGCAAATCGGGATTATCCGGTTTTATTGGAGTTTTTAGAAAGAGAAAACCGTTGAAGATAGGAATTGTTAAACATTTAAACGCAAGACCGTTAACCTGGGGATTTGAAAAAAATGAAGAGCACGTAGTCGTTTACGAAAATCCGGCCATTTTGAAAGATTATCTTTTGAACGGAGAAATCGATTTGGGTTTGATTTCTTCGATTGAATGCGTTCGCAATCAGGACATACTCAACACATATTATGAGACAGGGGTCTGCGCTCGGGAAAAGGTAAGATCCATTCTTTTCTTTCAAAATAAAAAGGAAAAATTTCCCCCAGAGTCGATTCTTACGGACAGCGGTTCTAAAACGAGTGTGGCGCTGGTTCGAGTTTTGATCCACGAAAAATGCGGTTTTATTCCGGATGTGGAGCCTACCGATTCAAACCTCATTCGGGAAAGGATTGAGAAAGGAGTCGGTTCTCACATGCTTTTCGGGGACAATGCACTTTTGGCAAAATGGGACCCCAAGTTTTACGAGGTAAAAGACTTAGCTCAGTGGTGGAATGAAATTACGGGTCTCGGTTTTATCTTCGCACTTTGGGCGAGTAAAAAATCTTTGAAGGTGGACGACTTCATATTCATTCAATCTTTGGAATATGGGATTTCTCATATGGAAGAGATTATCTCTTACGAATCCAGGCTTTCTCCGGTTTTGGTTCGAGAGTATCTTACAAAGGAGCTTCACTACAAGATTACCGAGAAAGACAGAAAGGGTTTTGTTCTTTTCGCGGAAAAGTGTGAAAGGTTGAATTTATTGTAGGATATATTGCTTCTGTCGAACGACTAAACCGCGTTCGTAGGAAGTGATTTTCAGAGTAGCGTCTGTCGGCGGAATAAAAAAGAAATAGTTGCAGTTGAATTGTTCGCCGTTGCGAATCAATAAATAACCGTAATTCTATAATCCCAGGAATTGTTTCCGGTTTTTTCGATCGTTTCTGCTAAGGGCAAACGGTAACTGAGTTTACCCAAATTCACGTCTCCTCGATTGGACCTGCATACGGATGCGATCGGAAAATTCACTTTAAACAAGATAGAACTTGTGCGCAACAAACGAAGCGTTTCGGAATAAATTTTTTTTTCTCCGTCTTTCTTCAGGGTTTCGGGCGCACGACTGATCGCGGGAATTTCCCTTTTCACGTAGATCGTATTTCCTTTTTTACGAACCTGAACCTTTCCAAGCATGGCGCCTTCGATTTGGGAAAGTTCCTGAAATTCCACCTTATAATAAACCTTCGCTTTTTCTCGAAATAAACTCGGATCAGTTTCCGGAGTTACGATCTTTTGATAGGTATAATCCTTGAGGGAAACGTTTCTGGAAAAAAAGCCCTTATTGAGTCTTCCTAAAATTTCGTCTTTCTGTGTGGGAAGAAATTTGATCAGGGATTCGTCGGAATTCCTGCGAGTCGGGACTGTATAAGAAACCTCTAATGTTCCCGAAAAATCGTGATTGATCGTGAGCGTTTCCTCGTAATCGAAACAATTGGAAAAAAATAATAACAGAACCGTAGAGAAGAAAAATTTATAAATCCGATCGTAAAAGAGGCTCATGCATCAAATCTGAGAGAGAAAAGGATTCCCGTCAACGAAAAGAGATTTGTGGTTTGTGCCGTCGTGAACCGGATGAGTTTGAACTTAAGGGAAATAAATTGGTTCAAAGGCTCGATTTATAACGTACCTGGGCACGTAATTTGAAATCGGATTCATAAAAAGTATAACGATTCTAAGAGGAAATTCATCTCCGAAACGCGGAGAGAATTCCTTCCTTGATTTTGGTCATGATTCCGGGTTGAGAACGGAGTCCGTGTTTTTTCAAGAAAGATTCTACGTATTGAAAGACGTCATCCTCGGCGCGATCCCCCATCACAAGACAAGCGTGACCGTAATCGTCCGAAGAACCGTTCGCTTTGGAAATGACCCTGAATTCCTTTTTTTTGGAACTTGCATTTTCGTAAACGGAATGGACTGCTTCCGGAGTTGCGATGACGTCTTTTTCGCCTGCGATAAACAGAGCGGGGACGGAAATATTTTTCTGGAGTCGGATATAATCATAAAATCCGTTGAGAGAATGCATCCGTTTTGTTTCGATCCAATGCATGAATTGTTCGGTGACTCCGTCCGCAATATTCTCGATTGCGTTCTTCATAATTTTCTTTACCGTTTTAGACGAAGTTACCTTAGGGTTGTAAAGAATTTCGTCGATCGGAGTGTAAAGTTCTCCCGCTAAAGGAGCGAGGATGGAGGCTCCGAATTTCAGATCCAGCATCTTTCTCGCACGGGGAAATCGGGAAAGAAGTCCGATCAGAGTGATGCCGATATGATTTAGATTTCCGGGGCCACCTAAGGATACAAAGGCGGCAATGTCTTCCGTATCCTTTTTACGCTCGGACATACAAAAATGAGAATATAGAATCATCGCTCCCATGGAATGTCCCACATAGGAGACGCGTTCGGAGCCGGTGATTTTTTTCACCTTCTCGAACATTGCGGGAATGTCGTATTTTACGATATCATCGAACGTGAAGTCTTCGTAACGAGTCGGGCTTTCGTGATAAGATCGTCCACAACCTCGAAGAGAAACTGCAAATACGTCGTAACCTCTGAGTTTAAGATAATAAGGGAGAGAATGTCTTCTATCTAAGTCGACCACGAACTTATTCGTTGCGATACCGTGAACGACCAACACGGGCGCCAATTGCGGATTCGGTTGAGGAGGAATATGTCTGTGGAGAGCTATATTCCATCCGTCCTTCGTTTTCGCAAAATGAACTTCGTCTGCAATGTCTTCTTGTCCGTATAATTTTCCGATCCAGTTTAAAAGAAGAGGATGGATGATAAGAATTAAGATGAGGATTCCGGTGAATAGGAAGGCGAGTGTGGATGCAAACAATGCGAAAAAAAGAAGAATGAAGAACGTAGTCGCTAAGTAGAACGGACTTCTACGATTCTTGAGAATTGCGATCACAGAATTAAAAATAATGGAAAATCCGAAATGTCAAGAAATAGAAGCTGCTTGCCCGAAAAATCGAAAAAAAGAATCTGGTGAGTACAACGTGTCTCAAACTCCGGAATACAAACTCTATACTTCACCGAATGGATGGTATTCCATGGTGCTGCCCGCACATTGGGTTCACATGGTCATCGAAGGAATTCCCGCATTTTTCGAGGAAAACGGAAGCGGTGCTCTTCAAGTCTATGCCTTTGAGAATAAATCCGGAAATTATGATCTCGGAGAAGAATTAAAAAGATATCTTGAAACACACAAAATCGATTTCGAAGAAGATAAGATTGCGTCTTTCGAAAACGAAGAAGGCAACAAGATTATGGCTTGCGAGTTCGTGAAAGAGGAACGTTTTTGGATGGTCTATATGATCGCCAATCAAAAAAGAATGACTCTTCTTACGTATAATAGCGACGACATGCCTCCAAATTATCTTGTTAGTGAACTTGCTACTGTTATTAGTTCCATCCGATTTTTATAATATACTTTAAACTTTGGAATACCCTACATTCTACTTCCGATTCGGTATGCCAATTTTAGCCATTAAACTCGCAAGAGCCATCGGGTTATAAAGGGATAGCGGGCGTTTTATCCGAAATGATTTTCCTAAAAGAGCTTGATCGATTCGTTTTGCAGAACAATGGAGGCGAATCGGTTTAAGAGTCGGAAAATTTCGGGTTTGATCTTTGAATTCGGCATTTGTTTTCTATTTTGGGGAAGTTTCAAATGAATCTTTCCAACAAATGAATACGGTACTAAAAACGATCAACAAAAAGATTCTTCTATTTAATAACTGTATACGAATCGAAACGAATGTAGAAATTTTGGAATAAACGAACGAAAGAATGGCTCTATCAAAAATAATTTTGTTCTTTAGATTTTAATAAATTAAAAGTACTGACAATATAATGGAATAGGGTTTCGATAAATTTGATTTTAAGTCGAAGCTTGTTCTAAACTCATTTTACTTAAGAAAGCCGTATACGACTTTTGTTTTAATGTCCGCTTAAAAAATACTCTGAAATTCTGAATCTCTAATTGATAGTATGCTGAGAGTGGTCTAACAATGAACAATAGAGTTAAATAATTTACTAGTTGTTAGCTTCTCCAGTTCTGAAACTTTTGTCTTTGACTGATATCGAGCTGTTGGATATAGAAACATAATTGATTTTGTTTGAAGCTACTAATGAATGATTGGAATTGTACGGTATAAATGTCTCAAGAGGTAAATCGAAAAAATAAAAATAAATTTCTAGGACAGTTTTTTACACCCGAAAGGGTTGCCGGTTTCCTGGTAGATTGGATTTTGGGGGCTGAACGTATCACTTCCCAAGAAGGTTTGAAACGTATACTGGACCCTGCAATTGGAAACGGAATATTTTTCGAAAGTGTTCTTGATAAACTTCCTAATCTCGATGCCGAATGGGTTGGCTTTGATTTGGATGCACAATGTCTGAGTGCTAGCCGTAGTGCACTTGAAAATAGGATCTCGAAAGCTAGTATACTTAGTTTTTACGATCGCGATTTTTTGTTACAGAAGGAGAATCAAAGATTTGATGCCATTCTATGTAATCCTCCGTATCGAAAGATCAGTGATAAAAATTATTCTAGAGAATTGATTCAGCAATTCGAAGGAAAATCAGAAAGAAAACTTCCTGGAACGGCGAATCTTTATGTTTTCTTTTTATTGAAATGTTTAAATCTAATCAATGTAGGAGGTCGGGCGGCTTTTCTCGTTCCTCAAGATTTTTTCAATTCCGGTTACGGAGTTTTTATTAAGTCTGCATTACAAGAATCAGGTTTGTTGCATTCCTTATTTCTTTTTTCCCCTCAGGACAGTCTTTTTGACGAAGCGATTACAAGTTCTTGTATCCTTCTATTAGAAAATTCTGAAAAAGAAAAGAAGTCGGGATTTTATTGGACGAGGCTCAAGCCCGGGTTCTTTTCCGATACATCCAAACTTCCTCTAAGTTCCGTCGAATCGATTCAGACGAATTGGATTTCCTTTCCCGATCCGGAAGAAAAATGGAGTCCAATCTTTCATCGACTCGAAAAGAAAACTTATACCGGCGAAAAAAAGGCGGATTTTGAAAGAAAAAAATTCAACCATTTCGTCCCGTTGACGGAGTTCGGAAAATTTACGAGAGGAATAGCGACCGGAGATAATAATTTCTTTCTGTTTACGAAAGAGATGGTGGAGGCTTCCGGAATCCCCGAAAAACATTTTAAAACTTGTATTCCAAAATCTCAATATGCAAGAAATAGAATATTTTTGCATTCCGATTGGGAGGAGTTGAGTCGAAAAGGTGCTAAGGTCTGGTTGTTGGACGTGAAGTTGGAATTCGATCCGAAAGATTCCCTCGCGTTGCAGAATCATTTACAATCCGGAATTACGAGAGGAGTCCATAAGAGGTTTCTACCTTCTAGAAGAAAAAACTGGTACACTCAGGAATCAAAATCTGCATGTCCGATTCTTGCTTCCAGCTTTCATAGGACCGAAATCAGGATTGTCAGGAATTTTAGCAATGTCGTTCATTTAACTTGTTTTCACGGATTCAAGCCGGCTTTCAATATGGAAGAATGGGTGGATGCACTTTATGCGTATCTCATTTCTTCGGTTTCTAAAAAGGATCTGGAAGCGAGAAGAAGAGAATACGCAAGAGGTCTTTGGAAGGCGGAGCCGGGAGATCTCAATTCTCTTTGGGTTCCTGATTTCAGAAGACTTGATCCTCAAATACAAAAAGAATTACAGATTTTGGTTTCCGATTTGAAACAAGCCCGTTTTTCTTCTGAAAAGGAAAATTTCATTCTGCATAGAATTGATTCGATTTTTAAGGAAGGATTGATCTGATCAAAGAATCAAGATGCACTCATTTGGGACTCTTTCATGGTTCGAGGACATCGATTTGTCTATCTATAACTCTTTGAATGAACGTTTAGGATAAAAATCCGTCTCAAGACCTTAGGAATGTAGGAACTATTACAATTTTAAACAACAGGAAAAACCGCCGATCCAACGTATATGGGTTCGTTTAAGTCCTTTTTTTAATAAAGCTTGTCTGTTCATTCAAATTATCATTTCGTAAGAAACGATATTAGTTTGGCTTTTTTTCTACTTGCGTAAACCAAATGACCTCGCGATGGTAACGGTCATGCAGAACGTATTACTTCAACCGGAAAAGGGAATCTTTATGGATTCCGTAACCTCCACAAACTCGGTCATTAAAAGTCGGGAGTTCCCACACGGAACTTGGATCGTAGCGAAGGAGCAGACCGCTGGAAGAGGAAGAAAGGATCGAACTTGGGAAGTGTTTGGTGAAGAGTCTTTGATTTTTTCCGGGAAAATCGGTCTAGAAAATTTCGACGGAGGACCGGGACTTTCACTTTTTATAGGCACCGCAGTTTGTAAGGCGATTCTTTCCGTGTACCCGGAACTCACTCGGGAAATCAAAATCAAATGGCCGAATGATTTATATCGTGGTAGCAAAAAGATTGCAGGAATTCTAATAGAGACGGAGGTCGAAGGTTCTTCCGCCACTTTGATCGTAGGAATCGGAATGAACTTGTATGGAAAAAGGGAATCGATACCGGCTCATCTTGCGGACGCCGATTATTTGAATACGAATCCGAATCGAGCAGGTAAAAAAAACGAGATCATAGAAAAGTTGATACCATTTTTGAACGAAGCGATACTTCTTTGGAAAGATGCGGAAGGAAGAAAAAAGGAACTTATTTTGTTAAACGAACTTCTTCTTTGGAAAGGACAATCCGTCAGTTACACCGAAGATGGACAATTGCGAACGGGAGTATTGGAGGGACTTAATGAAAACGGTTCCTTAATCTTAAAAACTCCTTCCGGGATTAAGTTGGATTTCATGGATAGTCCCGAGGACTTCCGCTCCCTAAATTAAAATGCTTCTAGTCGTCGATGTTGGTAATACGAATACCGTCTTTGGGATTTTCGAAAACGGAAAAAACGTTCCTCTGTTTCATAAACGAACCGTAACCAGGAAAGACAGAACATCCGATGAACTCGGATTGTTCTTCAGAGGGTTTTTGAGGGAATTTAAAATCGAAAATGAAGCGATCACAGGAGGAATTTATTCCAGCGTTGTGCCGACATTAAATCCGATCTTAGAGAGAATGTTCCAGGATTGGTTTAAGATCGAAGCGATTCGAGTTCATTATCAGATGAAACTCCCTTTTTCGATTTCTTATCCGAGGCCTTATGAAATTGGAGCCGACCGACTTGTAAATGCCGCGGCTTGTGTGATCGATTCGCCCGGCAAATTCATCATTATCGATTTAGGGACTGCGACCACGTTTTGTGTAGTGAGTGAAAAACCCGAGTATCTTGGAGGAGTCATTGCACCAGGTTTGAAAGTTTCTATGGACGCTTTGACAAGAAACACTTCTCAACTTCCTCCTATCGTTTTTCAGTCTCCCGAAAAAATTTTGGGGGATTCTACGATCGAATCGATTCAGGCCGGGTTCTTTTTCGGTTGGATTGGCCTTTTGGAAGGTATTATTCGTGAAATCAAAAAAGATAAAGGCCAGGATTATCGTGTAATCGGAACCGGAGGGTTAGTGACCGTCATCGACGCCGCTCATCCGGGAATCTTCGATAAAATCGATCCACTTTTGACTTTAAGAGGGTTGCAGATTTTACACCAAATGAATTCTTAGAATTTGTTTTGCTCTCTCTGAGAGCCGGGATTGCAAGTACATTCTATTCACAAACCGCCTGAAAAAGAATTTTTTCGAAGCGGTTTTGAAAAATCGGATTCGATTTAAAAACGGTGAATTTCTAAATTAAAATCTGTCGTTTTTTGGTTTTGCAACGTTTACTTTCAAATTACGTGTAAGAACGTTTTTTCCGTCTAAATCTTTGATCGCTTTGTCGGCTTCGTCCTTGTTGGGCATTTCGACAAAACCGAATCCTTTGGATTTTCCGGAATATTGATCCGTGATGATTTTTACGGAATTAACGGTTCCATGAACTCTGAAAAGATCACCTAACGTTCCTTCGTTTAGATCGTAAGAAAGATTTCCTACATAAATGTTGATCGGCATATTTACCTCTTATAGTTGTAAATTAGATCAGCTATCTAGATTTAAAAACAGCTTTTCCCGCAAACAGGATGTAGAAGAATTTTAGAGATGCAGGACTTAGAAAGAAAAGCAAACTTTAAGATAGACTACGTTCAGAAGTTAAAAAATCGAATGAATAACTGTAATTCTTTATCCATACTTATCGACGGAATTTTCTTTGGCAATACTAAATTTTCTTTAACTCCGACTCAAAAAAGCAATACAATCGCCGGGATATTTAGTTAAAGGATTTTTCTAAAAAGTAAACACTGCGTAATAGAGTGTTTTCTATGGCTAAAAGATGGGTTTGATCTGAAATTCGCGGCACTGACGGTGGTTTTTTAAGGACGTGGTTTTGGAAACGGAAAGGCTTGTTTTTAAGGGAATGGGAAGACGGAGATATAGAATCATTTGATCAAATAAGTTCCGATCCGATTGTAATGGAGTATTTTCCGGCTCTTTTGTCAAAGAACCATTCCGAACGATTCTTTGAAAAGATGAAAACTCATTTTGCGGAATTTGGATACGGGCTTTGGGCGTTAGAGACGAAACAAACAAAAGAATGGGTCGGTTTCACCGGATTTTTGAATGTCACTTTTTATGCTTCGTTTACTCCTGCCGTGGAAATCGGTTGGAAATTGAATTCTTCTTTTTGGAATCGTGGATATGCCACCGAGGCCGCATCTTTTTGTCTACATTGTGGATTCGAACAATGTAAACTTTCAAAGATGGTTTTGCTCACTTCCATTAAAAATGCACGTTCTTAGTCGGTTATGACAAGAAATCAGTTCCAATCATTCCATAAGTTCGTAATAAAACGTAAGAATTTCCATATTCAGAGGACGGACTGATGACAGTGTCGCGGTAATTCCGCTCTTACAGAAGACAGTTTTGAGGCGGGCTTTTAAGTCCATTTAAAGGGAAGTTTATTTTTAATTTATCGGTTTAAGAAATTGAAATAGAGAAATCTATGTTTTGATTTATGGAAGGAGGAGAGTTATATCACTCCGTGGTCTTTTAAGTCTTGCTCTGTAAGTTCAGTTATCCGAAGAACTACATCTAATTCGAATCCTTCTTTGAACATATTTCTGGCAGTTTCGATTTTACCTTTGAATTCACCTTTAATTTCACCTTCTTTTCTTAATTTCTCGGCTGTTGTCATGGCTAAATCCTCGTATTCCCTATTATACCTAGAATGACTGAGTAAACTTGTAATTTCAGTCGGTTTAATCTCTCTTACATTAAATATATACAAAAACAGTTTTTGGAAAATTTCAACCCTTTTCGATTCGTTTTTTAGACCTGCTAAGAGTTCAAATATTTCTCCTAAATGGGCTAAAAAAGAAGTATCCCCTTCCCAAATTTTTTGGACCACTCCTAAAATGACTCTTAGGGTGATACTTTCCAATTGGCTTAAATCCACTTTGGACAGATCAAATAATTCTAATTCAAAATCCGGAATGTATTTTTTAAATACTTCCTCTTCGTTTTTGGAGAGTATGAACCTGTTTTGAAAACTATTTCCTAAAGTCCAAGTCCTTTCACCGTGATAGAATACAAACGGAATTACGACTGAATATTTTTTATCCGCCCTATACTGAGACTTGTAGATCGCGGATATGTATCCTAATAGTTGGCTAAAGACTGCCTCGTCCAAATAACTTTTGTGTTCAAATAGAAGATAGATGTTCGCTTTTTTCCCGGATTTCAGTGGGATCTGAAAGAGTAGATCGGTTTGTTCTTCTTTTAAGTTTTCCGAAATAAAACTAGATTGAGTCAGTTCCAAACGTTTTAAGTCTAAAAGCTCGATTACATTTTCGGGTAAATTAAATTTAAAAAATGAAATCGCATCCTCTTTATCCTGTAAAGCTTCCCGGATGAAACGATCATGTGGGTTTGTCATATCAGACATGGTATTTTAAATAATGGATATTACTTCTATTTGTAAAGGTTCATTTTCTTTTTTTACTCAGCAGTTCTTTGATTCAATCCTTAGTATCCAAGGCGACCGCTTTTTTTAACTGTTTGACTTGAGTGCTTTTTTAACGTCCTCTTTCACTCCGCTAAATACCTTTTGCGCAGGAATGGCAGGTTGAAAGAAGTTTGTACTTTTTTCGTTTACGACAACAAATTTGAGATACGAACGTTGTACGTTTCCGTTTTTGTATTTTTGTTCTCGCGCAAATATATCTCCTTGTCCTGTCATACCAGGGTCTTGTCTGTACTTGTATTTGTTTCTTGTGACTAGTTGACCATGTGCGTTTTTTTCCTTAAAACTTCCCGTTTTAATGATAAGGGAATTGATCGTATTTTTTTCAAAAGACAGAGGTGTTCCATTCTCGTTTTTTGTGATTGGAACGATCACATAGGGACCGTTTTCTCCCATACGAGCTCTACTTCCTTTCAGTAAAGAAGGTCTCATATCGTACGAGGTCATCTTTTTCGATCACAGCCATATAGTTATATTATAATCGCCTAATAACTACACCTTCTGTAAATTAAAAGAATCAGATAAACTATCTTCGATGAAAAAAATGAAAATAAATTGGCATAAAGAATTAGAAAGATTTTCCAAGAGCGGATTATCGCGACCAGAATATTGCAGAAAATGGGGAATCAAAAATACGACGTTTCGATATCATTGGGAAAAGCGGAACAAGACATCGAAATCGGATTTTATGGAAATCTCCGCGATTGAAGAACAATCGAATGTGTTCTCAAGTTGCGGAATTTTTGACACTCAAGATGGCAGCTCCGGCAAGGTGGTTCATTTTAAAGTGAACCTGTGGAACTAAATTCGGGTAAAAGAAAAGAGTGTTTACGACACAGATTTGAGGAAATCGATCAACACGTTGTCTGTAATCGTAGAAGGAAAATAAAAAAATCCGTATTTATTCTGTAATAAAAGAGTGAATTCGATATAAGGTTCTGTCCCAAAACTGGGACAGAACCTTGCAGCTTGATCTTTCTGACAAAGTAGAAAACTAAAGCGCGGCTCCCCAAGGGTCCGTTCGGGGAACGAAAGCGTCTCACTTCTATTGACGCTCGACGGAATTTAGGGATGCGCTGTAAGAAAGCTTGGGCGAATCCAGCCTTTGCAAGCAAAGACTGGACCGCGCTGAAACTAAAGTGCTGCTGTCTAAATTCAGTGAAACGGCTTTTTAAGGGGCGCCGTTTCAGGTCGCAACATAATAATCGTTTTCACATTTGTTAACTCACTTAGTTATGGTAGACAATGACTACGTTCACGAAGCGTTATTCAAAAGTAAATCCTTCAATTGGATCAGACAAATTGTGATTTCCCTTTGCTACAGTGTACAATCAATGGACCTAAGATCATAATAGAATTAATTCATCACGGGCATGCTCAAGTGATGGGTGATTTTTGTAAGGTATCCTGTCACAATGCAAAAATATTCAAAATTTGGAATATTTAAAAAATGGATGCATCGATATCTTCGGTCTGTTTGGGGCAGCTTCTATTATATGGTCAAAATCTAATTTTCACTACAAGAAGCGATGTTTCCATTTAAGCCGTTTTAATACACGGTTTCTATTCTCCGATTTAGAGTGTGGAAACGAACAAAAGGACGGAAATTAGAAGACAAAGGGGGGAATAATATGCAGTGTCGTTTTTCGCGAATTTCGTACCTCGAATCTTTTTGAAAAAGCCGAGGAGTCGGAAATCTCCGATTGCTCTGAGTAAAAACACCGCGGATAAAAAATACGTTCCGTATTGAAAAACGTATCTGGAAATTCCGAACGAAACTTGTATTCTGAGACCGATCGGAAATAAGGCTGCTAATAATAAAAGGGTCCCTACTATCGCGGTGGCAAACCTTCCGGGTTGAAATGCCGGTTTACCTTGTATTTCCGGAATAACCCGATTATTGACTCCGATTTTTCCCTTTACCACCCAATAGAAATGAATTCCGGCAAGGACGAATAAAATTAAACTAGATGTCCAAGAAGCGATTTGAATGAAAAACATGGAACGATTTACTGAAGGAATTCTATCGCTGTGGCGGATTCGCGGTTTTGATTTTGATACAACTTCATTAGCAGACGAACCAATTCTTTTTTTTCATCTTCGGTAAAACCCCGATATAAATTATTCACAAGCGATCTGGAAATTCCGAGCAACACGGGACGTATAGAAGACGCCTTAGGAGTAAGTTCCAAATGAACGATTCTCTGATCTTCCGAATCTTTCGTTCTCGACACAAATCCTAACACTTCCAGCTTGTCGACAAGAGCGGTTAATGTGGATTTGTCTCGATTGATCATCTTGGCGATTTCCTGCATCTGCGCTTTTTTCTTTTTTACGAGCGCGAACAAGATATCCGCATGAGTGGTCGTTAACGGACTTAATCCCTTTTCTTTCAACTCTAGGTTTAGATGTTTGTGAAATTCGTCTCGAATTCTCGAGATCATGTAGATGATCAGTCTAGGACTCATATTTTACCTAATTTTAGAATTTTTTTCTATCAGGCAAATTGATATAGATAAATAACTTCTCCTACCGCGGCCGCTTTTGCAGATCCTTCGGTTTCAAAAGTTATTTTCAGAGTCATTCTCGCCGTACCTCTTAGGTCTTTCAGCTCTATCAACTCCGCTCTAATCCTCAATTTGCTTCCTACTTTTACCGGTTCTAAAAACCGAAGTTTTTCCATCCCATAATTAATTCCCATCTTAATATTCTTTAATTCTAATATTTGGGATAAAAGGTAAGGTGCCATGGATAAGGTAAGATAGCCGTGTGCAATCGTTCCTCCGAAAGGGGACTCTTTTTCCGCTCGATTCGGGTCCGTGTGAATCCACTGATGATCCAGGGTTGCGTCTGCGAATTTGTCGACCTGTTCCTGAGTTACTGTGTGATAATCGGAGACCCCGATTTCTTTTCCGGTATAGGCCTCTAGTTCGGCAAAGCTGGACAATACTACCTTAGTCATGTTTCTTTCTTTTACTCCGTTTTGTTTTTTAATTTTTCCGCAAGATGTTCAAAAATTTCGGATTCTAAAATGGACAAATCGATATTATCCTGAAGACCGCGTGCCTTTCCGGAATAGATTGCTTTCCAGACGATTTCTCCGCTATCGACATCGATCGCTTTCACTGTTACTTCTAAAATCGAATTCCCGGAAGCGGTTCCATAATCCGTTATTTCCGTAAATACGACTACATCGCCTTGGAGCTGTTTGGCGATCTGAATTCCTTTCTCCTCGTTGAAGGAATTATCCGTCTCAAACGCGGACCGAAACTGTTTTTCCGCGTTGTATTTTTCCTGGATCTTTCCTCCGTATTTGAGGATAGTCATTTCTAATTTTTCATAACTTCTGGACTCTAAAAATTTCTTTTGCTCGGAGTTCTCATTTTTTATCAACCAGTTGGATCGGATCCGAACCGGAAAAATTACGTGCCGTATTTTTTTTTCCGGCGTAAAACCTTTACGGACGAATACCGTTCCCAAGATGGAATTTTTCGAAGATGAACATTGAATGAATACGAAAAGGAATAGTACGTAAAAAAGACTTTTGGAAGAGGGCATTCGATTTCTCTTCCGGGAAAAATAAAATGAATTGTAAGTAATGGACAAATCGTTTTCCCTTCTTCGTTTCATTACTACCAGTTGTCAGATATATCATTTGTCCATTCGTTTTTTATCAAGCGGATTTGAGATTTTTGGCTTCGGGCTGAAATCCCAATTTAGGATATTTCGAATCTATCACAAAATTCGATTTCTATTACGAAAAGATACGAACTGTAAAATGAGAGGTGTTGTGCTTTCTAAAGTTCCTGCAATTGTTCTCTTGGAGATACTTAGTTTCTTTGGGAACCTGCTCTCGCTCATTTCGATTCTTAGAGGTTTTGTAATTTTTTATGGAGAATTTTTTCTTATAGAATCGAATCTTAAATCAGGTGGAAGTGCTCTCGGTTCTGGTGAACGAGATGCGGAAACACTCGATCAAAAAACGATCCGTTTGAATTTCAGGTTGACAGGTTATGTGCAAACAGGGACTCTAATTGGTGCTATGGATAGCGCTCCCGAGCACCTTGGCCCGTTATTGATTCAATTTTTATTCGGAGTCGGATTCTCCGCTCTGATTCTTACCCTTGCCATACTCATCGGTCCGAAAAAAAAATCGAAACCCCAAGACGCTTTCGAGTGCGGGGTGCAGTATTACGGAGACGCGAGAGGACTTTTTAACATCAAGTTTTATCTGGTCGCGGTTCTTTTCATCCTCTTCGACATTGAAGCGGTCTTTTTGTTTCCTTATGCGGTCAATCTGATCGGATTCAAAAACGCAGGACTCGGTTTTTTTCTCGTCTTCGAGATGTTTGTGTTTGTCCTGACCTTAGTTGTGGGTTTATACTATATCTGGAAGAAAGGAGCACTGGAATGGGATTGAGTGATTTGAGTAAGGCTCCGGGCCAAGTCTTGGGAGATATGCTCCAGCTCGGAAACATCGAATCCGTGATTCAATGGGGAAGGGGTAACTCCCTTTGGCCTTTTCCTTTCGCTACTGCTTGTTGCGGAATCGAGTATATGAGTACTGCCTGTTCCGATTACGACATTGCCCGTTTCGGGGCGGAGCGTCCTTCGTTTTCTCCGCGTCAGGCGGACATGATCCTAGTATTGGGAACGATCACATACAAGATGGCTCCCGTTCTTCGGCAGATTTATGATCAAATGGCAGAGCCCAAGTTCGTCATCAGCGTCGGGGCTTGTGCTTCCTCCGGGGGAATGTTCAACACCTACGGAGTTTTGCAGGGAGTGGACCGAATACTTCCGGTGGACATATATGTTCCCGGTTGTCCGCCGAGACCTGAGGCGATTTTAGACGCACTCGTTAAATTGCAGACTAAACTGAAAACCCAGGGGCTGGAAGCGAGACGTCAGGAAGTGATGCAGAAAATCCAGGAATTGAACGAAAGAAATAAACCCCTGGTCGTACGATGAAAGAAGAAATAGAACGTTTTCTTAAAGAAAAATTTCCGCATTTTTTGAACGTACAAGAACCGGTCATTTCCAACGTTCCGGTTTTTTATCTAAAGGCCGAAGGTATCGTTCCCGTATTGAGCGCTCTTAAGGGTCATCCGACACTGAATTATAATTTTCTAAACGATTTAACCGCAGTGGATTGGCTCGGAAAAAAGGAGCCCCGATTCGAAGTTAATTATCTGCTTCGTTCCGCAAATCAATCTTCAAGTAAAATCCGGATCAAAGTTCGCTTGGAAGACGGGGAAGCCATTCCAAGTGTGACTAACGTTTATAAAGGAGCCAACTGGCCGGAAAGGGAAATTTATGATCTTTTCGGAATATCCTTTATCGGTCATCCGAACCTGGATCGGATTTTGATGCCGGATAACTTTCAAGGACATCCCTTGCGGAAGGATTTTCCATTGGAAGGGTTCGGACAGGATTATCTGATCGAGGATCTGCTTCATATCCACGTAAACGAAGATATAACTAAAGAAGGAGGGAAGTAGTATGATGTACGAAAAAACGGCGGAACATTTCGAGCAGAAATATAAAAATCTTCCCGAAGGACATCTTCTCGTAAATTTAGGGCCTTCCCATCCGGCGACACACGGAATTTTGCAAAACGTGATCCAGATTGACGGGGAAAGAATCGTGGAAGCCGAGTCCGTAATCGGATACGTACACCGTTGTTTTGAAAAATTAGGGGAACGTTATACGTACAATCAATTTCTGGTCTGCACGGATCGGATGAACTACGTTTCCACTCCGCTGAACAATATAGGTTGGATTCTCGCGGTGGAAAAGATGATGCAGGTGGAAGTGCCTGATCGCGTAACGTATGTCAGAATGATCATTTCCGAACTTTCCCGGATCATGGATCATATCATCTGCACCGGAATTCTCGGAGTGGACTTGGGAGCGTTCTCCGGAATGTTGCACCTCTTTCATCATAGAGAAAACATCTATCAGATCATCGAAAAGCTCACCGGCGCAAGATTGACTACGACTTTCTGCAGAATCGGAGGACTCGAAAGAGACATCTATCCCGAGTTCGAAAAGGAAGTGAAACTCGTGTGCAAGGGATTAAAACCCGCGATCGAAGAGTTCAACAGCCTTCTTCTCAAAAATAAAATCTTTCTCGGACGCACCGAAGGCATCGGCGGAATTTCCGCGGAAAACGCAATCGCCTACGGATTCAGCGGACCGAATCTCCGCGCCGCGGGCGTGGATTGGGACGTCCGCAAAGACGAACCGTATATGCTGTACGACAAGGTGGACTTCGACGTTCCGATCGGAGAGGACGGAAGTGTTCTGCACCGCAGTCTTGTGAGAATGGAAGAGATGCGTCAGTCGATCCGGATTATCGAACAGCTCGTGGACGGAATTCCTTCCGGAGCTTGGCACGCGGATCTACCGCACGCCTATCTTCCCGAAAAGAACAAAGTCTACAACAACATGGAAGAATTGATCTATCACTTCAAGATCATCATGCACGGGGTCAAGGTTCCTCCGGGAGAACATTACATGGCGACCGAAGCGGCCAACGGAGAACTCGGATTCTACATCGTTTCCGAAGGGGAAAAATCTCCCTGGAGAGTTCACGTTAGACGTCCTTGTTTCTGGTATTATCAATCGTTTGCGGAGCTCGTGCGCGGAGGACTTCTCGCGGATTCGGTCGCGACCATGAGTTCTTTGAACGTGATCGCCGGGGAGTTGGACTGCTGATGAGTTACAAGTTTAGTGAAGCCTCCGAAAAAAGATTCCGGAAGATGTTGGAAGTATTTCCGGACAAACGTTCTCTCGTTCTGCCTTGTTTGTACATTCTCCAAAGGGAAAACGGTTTTGTGGATCAAGATGGAATGGCTTACATCGCCGAACGTCTGGGAGATCCGATCTCTCTCGCACAAGTCTATGGGGTCGCCACGTTTTACACTCTCTACAACAAAAAACCGGTGGGCAAATATCACATTCAGATTTGCGGAACTTCGAGTTGTTATCTATTGGGAAGCGACGAAATCGAAGAACATATCTGCAAACGTTTGGGAATTCGTACGGGACAGACGACCCCGGACGGTAAGTTTACCTTGGAAGAAGTGGAATGTCTGGGCGCTTGCGGTTACGCTCCGATGGTCCAGATAGGCGACGATTTTTACGAGCAACTAACTCCCGAAAAAGTGGACCGGATTCTAGATAACCTGAACTGACAAAAGGAAATCCTTATGGCAGAAATGAAACTTCTTACGAAATACATAGACAACCCTCAGTCCGCCAAACTCGAGTTTTACGAATCGGTACACGGTTACGAAGGTTTAAAAAAAGCGCTTTCGATGAAACCGGACGATATCATCGCAGAAGTCAAAAAGTCGGGTTTGCGAGGGAGAGGGGGCGCCGGTTTTCCTACCGGACTCAAGTGGTCCTTTATCCCGAAGGACGTTTCCAAACCGAAATATATCATCTGTAACGCAGACGAAGGTGAGCCCGGAACATTCAAAGATCGTAAACTGATTGAGAATCTTCCGCACCAAATCATAGAAGGAATGATTATCGGAGCGAAAGCCATCGGCTCGAACAAAGGATTCTTTTACATTCGGGGAGAATTTCAGAAAGGCGCTAGGACAATGCAGGCCGCGATCGACGAGGCGTATTCCAAAGGGTATCTCGGAAAGAATATTCTAGGCACCGATTTCGACTTCGATCTAATTCTCTACGAGGGTGCGGGCGCTTACATCTGCGGAGAAGAAACCGCACTCATCAATTCTCTCGAAGGCAGGAGGGGCCATCCAAGATTGAAGCCTCCCTTTCCGGCCGTCTCCGGCTTGTATCGTTCTCCGACGGTGGTCAATAACGTGGAAACGTTTTCCGCGATTCCTCATATTTTGGACAAGGGTGCGGATTGGTATTCCAAAATCGGAACCGAAAAATCCCCAGGGACGAGACTTTTCAGCGTATCGGGTCACGTAAAAAGGCCGGGTGTCTACGAAATCGAATTAGGAACTCCTTTATTAGAACTTGTGAATGATCTTTGTGGAGGAATCGTGGATGATAAACCTCTCAAGGCGATCATTCCGGGAGGGTCTTCCGTTCCGATTCTCACGGCGGAAGAATGTAAAACCGCGAACATGGACTTCGAATCCATGGCGGCTCATAAGACGATGCTCGGTTCGGGCGCGGTCATCGTGCTTGCGGAAGGCGCGGACATCGTGGAAACCACGTATCGTTTTGCGAGGTTTTATGCTCACGAATCCTGCGGTCAGTGTACACCTTGTAGAGAAGGTACACATTGGGTTCGGGATATTCTTTATAAAATCAGAGAAGGAGAAGGAACGACTCAAGATATTGATCTGATTCTTTCTTTATCCAGAAATATGGAAGGTGGAACTACGATTTGTCCGCTTTCTGACGCTTGTGTGGGAGCGGTTCGTCCTGCGATTCAGAAATTTCGTTCGGAATTTGACGCGAGATTGAAAGAAAAACCGGCGCCCGTACCCGATCATCCTCGAAGAAGAAAAGAGGATAGGATCGAGTCCGCAACAGGAGGAAGAGCTACTTCATGAACTGGAACGAAATTCTATTTTGGCTTTTGAAAAGCGGGCTTTTCTTTTTTATTCTGATTACCGCCTGCGCATATTATACGCTCGCAGAAAGAAAGGTGGCAGGTTTTATCCAGGATCGGAAAGGTCCGAACCGAGCTGGGATTTGGGGGCTTTTGCAACCTCTTGCGGATGGAATTAAATTCTTAACTAAGGAAGAAGTGTTCCCGACCCAAGTGAACAAGATCATGTATTTGATTGCTCCTGCGATTTCCATGACCTGTGCGATCATGGCCTGGTCTGTCGTCCCCTTGGGCGGTCGGATTCCTCTTCCACAATGGCTTCAAGATAGGACCGGCCTGGTATTTTTGGACTTGCAGATCGCTAACCCGGATACCGGAATTTTATTTTTGTTTGCGATTTCTTCCCTTGCGGTTTACGGAATTATCATCGCGGGTTGGGCAAGCAATAACAAATATTCGCTGTTAGGCGCCATCCGTTCCACGGCTCAGATGATCAGTTACGAACTTCCTCTTTCTATGAGTGTGGTTTCGATCGTGATCCTCACGGGTTCTTTGAAACTCACGGATATCAGCGCTTCTCAAGCCGGGCTTTGGAACATTTTTAAACTCCCGGGATTCATCGCGTTTTGTCTGTTCGTCGTCGCGATGTTTGCGGAAACGAACCGTCTGCCTTTCGACTTGGCGGAAGCGGAGTCGGAACTTGTGGTCGGGTTTCACACCGAATATGGAGCGTTTAAATTCGCATTATTTTTTATCGCGGAATATATGAACATGATCACGATGAGTTGTGTCGTGACACTTCTGTTTTTCGGAGGATACCAGGTTCCGTTCGGAATTTTAGAAGGACACGTATTGCAGTCTTTATTCGGGCTTTTTTTCTTTTTGGGAAAGGTTTTGTTCTTCACTTTTTTATTCGTGTGGGTGAGATGGACTCTTCCCCGTTTCCGCTACGATCAGCTCATGTCTCTCGGATGGAAAAAACTCATTCCTTGGGCGGTTTTGAATATTCTGATCGCGAGCCTCTATATACAATTTTAAGAATATATTAATATAAAAATTATGCCATTTGCAGATCAACCTCAGTTGCTTTTGTTCTTTCTGTTCGCTTCGGTGATGATACTCAGTTCTCTCGGGGTGATTTTTCATCCGAACGCGATCACTGCCGCGGTTTTGCTCGTTCTGAGTTTCTTTTCCCTCGCCGCGATTTATGCGGTGATGAACGCGGTTTTTATCGCCACGATGCAGTTGCTTGTTTACGCGGGGGCGATCATGGTGCTGGTCGTGTTCGTGTTGATGCTTTTGTCGCTTCGGGAAGACGATACGAAACTTTTCCTCTTCGAAAAACCTATTAAAAAACTCTTATATTTGGGACTCGTAATGTTTTTGGGCGTTCTTTTGATAATCGCTGTGCAGGACGGTATTCCTTCGGAAAATTCTCCAAAAATCGGATATACGAAAACTCGGGACGGCAGATCGGTGGATTATTCTTTTGCGATCCATCCCCGGTGGCCGGAGTATAAGGAATTTGAGGAGTATAAAAGTAAAGGATTATCGATCAGGCCTCCTTCACTGGTGGAAGTCAGCGGAAATACCGCCGTGGTCGGAAGCGCGATGTTCTTACGGTATCTTCTCCCTTTTGAACTCATCTCCATATTATTACTCGCGGCTGTGTTGGGTGTAGTTGTACTCGGAAAAAAGAATTTAGGAAAAGAAACGGAAGGAGGAAAGTTATGAGCCTCTGGATCTCCGGAATCCCGATCCACTACTATTTGATTCTTGCGATGATCATCTTTACGATCGGAGTTGCGGGAGTGATGGTAAGGAGAAGTGCGGTTCTGATTTTTATGTCGGTGGAGTTGATCTTGAATTCGGTGAACCTCGTATTCGTTACATTCTCGAAAGCTCTTTATCAAGTCGACGGAGAAGTTGTCGTATTTTTCGTGATGGCTATCGCCGCCGCGGAAGCCGCGATCGGACTTGCGATTGTGATCGCGATCCACCGAATCAAAAAGACGAGTTACGTGGACGAAATGAATCTGATGAAATGGTAGGAATAGGAAGAATGGAAATTGCAAATCTTATCCCTGCGTTAGTCGCCCTTCCTTTGATCGGATTTTTGATCTCCGGGCTTTTCGGCAAATGGCTGAAAGGATTTACAGGGATTTTTTCGACCGGAGTCGTGTTTTTGTCCTTTGGTTTGGCTCTTGTTTCCTTCGTTCTATTTCATCCAATGGAAAGGACGATCCCGGAAATCGTCACCGTACTTCCTTGGATTGAAACGGGGGGAATTCAGGTTTCTCTCGCCTATCAAGTAGATCAACTTTCGCTTTATATGACTTTGATCATCACCGGAATCGGATCCCTCATCCATCTTTACAGCATTGGATATATGAAGGATGATCCCGGTTTTGCTCGTTATTTCGCTTACTTGAATTTGTTCATCTTTGCGATGCTCAATCTGGTGCTTGCAGAAAATCTAATACTCCTATTTCTAGGATGGGAAGGGGTAGGACTTTGTTCGTATCTCTTGATCGGTTTTGATTACCACAAAGAAACGGCTGCCAACGCCGGAATGAAAGCCTTTATCGTAAACCGGATCGGAGATTTAGGAATGCTTTTGGGGATTGCGCTTGTGTTCTGGTATACGGGTTCCGTGTCCTTTACGGCGATCGGAGGGGCGATTCTGGAAATACCGCCTTTTCGTTATATAATACCAGTAACAGCGGTTTGTTTTTTTATCGGGGCGATCGGAAAGTCGGCGCAACTTCCGTTGCACGTTTGGCTTCCGGACGCGATGGCCGGGCCGACTCCCGTATCCGCATTGATCCATGCTGCGACGATGGTGACGGCGGGAATCTTTTTGATCGCAAGGCTCAATCCTATTTTTTTATCCGCGCCTCAAGTCGGACACTGGATCGTAGTCATAGGATCGATGACAGCTTTCTTTGCTGCGACGATCGGACTCTTTCAAAACGACATCAAGAAGGTCTTGGCTTATTCCACCGTGTCCCAACTCGGATATATGTTCGTTGCGATGGGAGCGGGCGCTTATGTCGCAGGGCTCTTTCACTTGATGACGCATGCGTTCTTTAAGGCGCTCCTCTTTTTGGGATCTGGCTCGGTGATCCACGCGCTTCATCACGAACAGGATCTGCGAAACATGGGTGGACTCAAAAATCAGATGAAAATCACCTGGTTGACGTTTCTCGTAGGATCGCTTGCGATATCGGGGATACCACCATTCAGCGGATTTTTTTCCAAAGATCTCATATTAGAAAAAAGTTATACTTATGGAGCGCTCTTTTACGGGCTCGGAATTATAACTGCCCTTCTGACCGCATTTTACATGTTTCGAATGACCTATCTCGCGTTTTACGGAGAATCCCGTGTGTCTTCCGATAAGGCGTCGCATCTGCATGAATCACCTCTTGTAATGACGATTCCCCTCGTAATTTTATCCATCGGAGCGACGGTCACCGGATTTTTGGAAGTGCCTCATTTTTTGTTCGGAGGGGTGCACATACTTACAAATTATTTCAGTCCGGTTTTCATCCGAGGAATCGAAATTTCGGAACAAATCATAAAACAACCGTTAGACGTTCACGAAGTCGGGATAACAACTGTGATTGAGTTTAGTTTAGTAGCCGTATCGATTGCCGTCGCGATTTCCGGAATTTTTATCGCGAGGACGCTCTTTTTAACCGGAAAAAATGTTCCTGACGACGAGGGATCACACACGGGTGTGAAACGAATTCTTTCTCGGAAATACTACATCGACGAGTTTTACAGAAACTTTATTGTGGATCCGATTCTACTACTCGGGAAATTTTTAGCGGGATACGTGGAAAGAAATTTCTTGGATCTGATACTTCGAGGGACGGGAAGGTTCGCGGTCGCGATCTCGCTGGTTTTAAGACGGGTTCAAACCGGAATTGTAGTCGACTACGCGATTTTGATCGTGCTTGGAACGGTAGTAATACTTTCCTTTTTTCTAATGAGGGGGTTGTAACTTGGATTTCCCGCCGTATATACTCAGTATCTTTTTATTTTTACCTCTGATCGGAGTGCCGTTTTTGTTTTTGTCCAATAAGGTTTATTGGCTCCGATTCATCGCGGGATCGTTTACTCTCGTTCCGTTTCTGATCATCGTCGGATTGTATTTCCAATACGATTCTTCCAACTCGGCTCTTCAGTTCGTGGATCGTATCTGGGGAATCGTAGTGTCCGGAAATCTGAGAGTGGATTATCATATCGGACTCGACGGATTTAGTCTTCTTCTCTGCGGGATGTCTTCTTTATTGTTCTTTCTTTCCACTCTTGCGACTTGGACGAGTATCACGACCAGAATCCGTGAATTTTACATTTATCTAATGATTGTGGAAATGAGTGTTCACGGAGTATTTTTATCCGGAAATCTTGTGTTGTTCTATATCTTCTGGGAAGCGATGGTTTCTCCCATGGTGCTCATGGTCGGGATTTGGGGAGAGGATCAACGAGTCAAAGCGGCGATCAAGTATCTGATTTTTTCGTTTACCGGATCGGTGTTGATGCTTGCAGGAATTCTAATACTCTATTTTAAAACCGGGACAATCGTTATTGAAGAATTGTCGACGGGACTTTTACCCGAAATTCCGAAAAACATCCGTTTATTTATATTTTTTGCATTTGTGTTGGCGTTTGCAATTAAGGTGCCCTTATTTCCGCTTCATACCTGGATGCCGGACGTTCACTCGCAGGCGCCTACGGTGGGTTCCGTAGATCTTTCCGGAATTTTATTGAAAATCGGGCTCTACGGTTTTGTACGATTGGCGATCCCTTTATTTCCGGAGGAGATGTTGGAATATAGGGAACTCCTCGGAGGACTTTGTATCGCGGGAATCATCTACGGCGCCGTGATTGCGATGGCTCAGGAAAACTCGAAACGAGTCGTTGCATTTTCTTCTCTTTCACACATGAGTTTTTGTATGCTTGGAATATTGAGTTTTACGGAAGAGGGAATGGCGGGCGGAATGCTACAGATGTTGAACCACGGGTTTACCGCGGGGATGCTCTTTTTTATGTTAGGAATGTTGCATGAAAGAATCGGCAACAACGACATTGCCAAAGCCGGAGGATTGTCTAAATTGCTTCCGGTATTTTCGGTTTTTTTTGCGATTGCGATTTTTTCCTCCTTGGGAGTTCCCGGAACCAACAGTTTTATCGGGGAATTTCTGATCATCCTCGGAAGTATCAAAGCAAACGTGGTATATGGAGCGTTAGCCGCAACCGGCGTCGTATTCGCGGCCGGTTATCTTTTGTTGTTCGCAAAAAGAATGATTTTTGGAGAACCTTCCAAAAATCTGATCGAGCACCACGACCTCAGTTTGAAAGAGTGGATCATCCTCATCCCTACGGTTGCGATGATTTTTTGGATCGGAATTTATCCGAAACCTTTTCTAAAAGTGTTGGAGCCGTCCGTCAAAGTCGCATTAAATTCCGCGTCCGCGAAAACGATTCAAGATCGTACTGCGAGCTCATTTAAAGAAACGGATCTGAACGGAAAAACCGTGGATAACGCAAGAAAGTATATCTCTTATCGATCGCTCGGCGAAGAACCCGGTCGTTACGAAGAGCGTCTCAAAGGATTTCAAAGTAAATATGCTTTACCTGGGTCGATCCGAAAAGGAAAAGAAACCACTCCCGAGGGAGACGAGGAGGCTCTGAAATGAATTTTATCCCGGATGGTTTCGATTTATTTTCTATTCTGCCTGCATTGATTTTGGCAACAGGAGGAGTTTTTCTGATTTGTCTTTCCGTACTTTTTAAAACGAAGGAATTTCTAATCGTACGATACGCGTCCGGACTGGTTCTCCTCGTCGCGTTCGGGAGCGTGTTTTACGTCGCCAAGTTTCAATATCCTGGAAACGGAGGAACCTATTTCGGTGGTCAGATCGAAAACTCCGTATTGTCTTTTTGGTTAAATCTAATTTATCTTTCGATGGCCATCGGAACCGCGGCAGTAGCTCCTAGAATATTAAAAAATCATAAAATAGAATTTCCGGAGTTCTATCCTTTGTTATTGTTTGCGACCTGCGGAATGATGCTGATGACGTCAGGACAGGACTTTATTCTCGTATTCGTCGCACTCGAACTGATGAGCATTTGCTTATACATTCTGATCGGAATGGCGAGAAGCGATTTGTTTTCCTTGGAAGCGACTTTGAAGTATTTTCTCTTGGGGAGCTTTTCCTCCGGGTTTATGCTGATGGGAATCGCATTTCTATTTGGCGGAAGCGGGTCGACCAACATAACGGCGGCGTTAAAGCCATTGGTGATCGCGGGGTATCAAGGAAACTTTACAAAGATCGGGCTCGTTTTGTTCATCACGGGAGTCGCGTTTAAGATCGCGCTTTTTCCGTATCACGCTTGGACTCCGGACGCGTACGAAGGAGCGCTGACGCCCGTAACGGGTTATATGTCCACCGCCGCAAAGGCCGCGTCGATCGGACTTCTTCTCGTGCTTTATACAAAACTTCCTCTGCCTCTCCAAGACAGTACTTGGGCGTGGTTGCCCGGAATTCTTGCATTGTTATCGATGGTATATGGAAACTTACTCGCATTAAAACAGGAAAATTTAAAACGAATGCTTGCATATTCTTCGATTGCACACGCGGGTTACATTGTCGCCGGGATTTCTGCTGGAATCAAAGAAGAAGTGTTATTCTATCTTATCGTATATTCTTTTATGAGTTTGGGAGCGTTTGCTATTTTGGCGTATTTGGAGGATGGAACGAGACAAGTAACGTTCTTTTCCGTTCAGTCCTTGTCCGGGGTAAAACCTTTTACGGCGATCGCAATCAACATTTTCTTTATGTCCTTGGCGGGAGTTCCACCTTTTGGGGGATTCTGGGCGAAGTTGTTTCTCTTTCAAAAGGTCGCCGAGTCGGAACATTTAATGAATCGAATCCTACTGATAGGAGGTGTGACGAATTCGGCCCTTGCCCTTTATTATTATCTCCGGATTGGGATCGCCACTTTTATGAGTAGTGACGAGGGAGAAATCTCCCGCAATCACGCGGCTCCTCATAGTATCGGAGTGACTATAGTTGTAATGATTTGTCTTTTTGTGGTCGTGTTCGGTTGGTTCTTATTGGTTCCGGGTAACCTGCTCGCGATCGGTGTTTTACGGAATTTAAATTACTGATTCGTTTTAGAAAGCGAGGCGCCTCCTTCTGATTTACATTGGAAGGAACGGAATTTGCTTATCAACCATGAGTTCTACGAGAGGAGGTCTTTGGTATGAATCAGTGTTCTTAATTTTCGAAGATCGAATCATTTCTACCGGACCGGAATTTAGGTTTTCAAAAATTTCGTTTAATTTTTGAAATACGGTTTCCTTCACAATGAATCGACCTCCGGATGGCCAGGTAAAATCTCCTATTACTTTGTTTTCCCCTCCCCAATTTTCCCATTCGATGATCAGTGGAGAGGGTCTTTCCTCATACTTATTTCCGATTCCATATTTACTACACGCAGACTTATCGATGAGTTTGGCAGGACTTCGAAGCCAGCATTCCGCGTAAATTGTAGGGATAGGTTCCAACACTCTCCAAACGGTTGATTTCATTTTTGAAACGAGCCATTCTTTTTATTTTCGATTCCTTCCGAAGCACGAATCGTTTTTATCCAGAGTTGGTTTGAAAGAAAAAGTGCAAATATGAATATTTCCCTTAAAATTGAATGTCGTAAAGAAACATATGCTCTGTTTTAGGATTTTCGTAATAAACGGAACCTTGGTTCTCGCTATGGGAAATTAGAACTTTATAATATTTTGGAGGCCTAAACCAGATAGGAGCGTCTCGAGGCAGAGTTCCGTCCGGCTTAACTTCGATCAAATGATTCAGTCGTATGAATTCCTGTCTCCAAGGGGGAGGGGCCTTCAGTTCTAAAAACAAAATGTGTTCGTGGCGCCAATGTGCGGATTCTCAATACTTACCGTGGACGAGTTTCAAATCGTTCGGGACCGTTTGATCTCCCGACCAATAGAGGTAGGCGGAAGCGGGATCTTCCGTATTTTTTTCCTCACGTCCGTAAACGAACAGTTTCAGAACGATCAGTAAAAGTACGACCCAGGATTTGATTTTTTGAATCCAAGATTCGACTTTTGCTTTCATGGGAATTTTATTTTTTTCTAAGACGAAACGCCGAATTTTCGATCACATTTTGTGATTGAGAAAGTAAAGCCAGAGGATAGGAATATACAAGAAATATAATACTATGTCGGGCCATCCTTTTTCCCCAAGGATATGAAATATGACTGCCCCGAAAATAAAGCCAAGCGGCCATAATATACCCACCAAGATAGTTGTCGGCCAAACCCAATCTCCGGATAAGGAATCCGGATGCGGAAATAAGGATTTCGAGATAGGAAAAACCAAATAGTAAAGCCCAAATCCCATTGTCCCTATGCTGAAAAATCCTAGAAATGATAGAATGATACAGATGATAACGCTGAATTTTGCGTTCGGAGTTAAGGAGTGCTCCATATGACCTGATTATCCGATTGGTTGATTTGGGAAAGATAATTTTATCAATCAAAACAAAAGGATGGAAATAGGAAAACCAACGAGGATTATAAAGCGACGCAGATAATAAGGCGTCTAAATTTTAAGAGGTTGTCAGTCACAACCGTTTTAAAGAGTCTGTGATTTCGTCGGATGTTTAAAGAATCTAGCTATACATTCAAACTTGGGGGAAAACGTGAACATAGAAATCGGAAAAGGATTGAACGGTCTTTATTTCGGAATGTCCAAGGACGAAGTAAAATCGAAACTTGGGGAACCGGACGAGATTTACGAGTACGATTATGAAGGTTTTCTCTCGACCGGATATGAATATTTTTCGGAAGAAGCCGAATATGAGTTCGATAAGGAGGAGGGGGATCGATTGTATTCGATCACGATTTCGAATCCTTCGATTCTACTTTTTGGAAAACCGATTATTGGAGAATCCATTGAAACGATTCGTGATCTTTTGAGTGAAAACGGGGTCGACGATTTTGAAGAAGACGACGGAGAACACGATCACGAAGGTCATAACCATGACGGCGCAGTACGCGGTGTTACCGCTTTCTCCGATAAACTCAACTCGGTTTTTCAATTTGAAGAGAATGAATTGGTCTTTTTTGGATTCAGTCCTCTCTTTAAAGACGATACGATTGATTGGCCTAAATATTAGAAGCCTGCTCTCCATCTCATCATGAATTTAAGAGCCGGTCTCAAAACCTGAAGAAAAATATCTCTAGACGATCCGGCAAGTTTTTAAAAAACGTGAGAGTTTCCACAGAAACCGTCGCATTGGCGGTTTTCTCTCGTTGTTTAAAATTGTAATAGCTCCTACATTCTTAAGGTTTTGAGACCGGCTCTAAGTTGCGACCCATAGGGAGGCAACTTGCTGAGTTGTTGCGACCCATAGGGAGAGTGTCAGATGTGATATCCGCGTTACGGATGTACTAGTTCCAATTCTATTATATTCTCTTTTTCAATTTCTATCCTATTTCCTTCTTTATCCACAAGAAGGTAAAAGCGATCGGTTTCTTCGATCGTTCCGGAATAAACTTTTTTATTTTTGAGAGTGATTCGATAGATCGGGACCGATGCGTGGGAATTCTCCGAAGCATCGGATGTAATTAAGGGATTCGTTGATTCATTATGATGGATAAAATTTTCGTTTAAGATTTTTTGAGAATCTTCGGAAAGGGCTTGGTATTTCGTAAATTCATCTGAGTTCGTTTTGACGATTTCGATTTCTTGCGGAGCGGCGGATTGCGAGGTTTCGTTTTTAAGAACGGAATATCCGGTTAGAACGTCCACTTTCGGTTTTGTGGAATCGGACGGCTCGACTCGTATTACACCCTCTAATACTATGATCTGGTATTTTTTATAATGCGGATCCGCTATGAGAACGAGCGTTGTTCCTAATAGCTCGGAAGATATGGTTTCGACTTTTAATCGAACTTTCAGGGATGTTTTTTTTTTGATGGTAGTAAACAAAACCGTTCCCGAACTCAAATTGAGATTAACCTCATCTCCTGTTTTAGAAGCGGAAAATACCGAGTCGGGTAAAATTCTCAGAGTAAGTCCTAATTCTCCTTCGATCCTATAATCGCAGTAGGAATTTTTACCGGATCGTAGGATGATTTTTTCTCTATTTATCGTAACGTTGCATTGGCCTGTCGTCACCGATTTCATAATTTCGAATTCATTTTTGTCCGAAGTAAAAAATCTAAAATAAAATGCCAAAGCCGAAAGCAGTAAGATACAAGCGGCTGCTAAGAATAAATTTCTAGAATAAAGGATATTTCTTTTTTTTTCGTCGGATCGGAATGGATCCGCATCATTCCTAGTCGCATTTAAGGATCCGATTTGAATTTTTAATTTCATCAATTCGAAAAATTCTTTTTTGGATTTTGGATCGGATAAAAATTGGATGAGTTCCGATCGTGTCATTTCGTTCGCAATGGCTCGTTGCATATTTGACCTTCGATTTGGTTCGCTATTAGGTTCCATCTTTTATCTCCTATATACTCTCAAAGTCGAAATTCGAGTTTTGCAATTTCTTACGTAAGAAAATCAGCGACACGTATGTTTTCCGATTTACCGTTCTTGCGGATATCCCTAACTTTTCGGCGGTTTCTTTGATCGTATAATTTCTTAAAAAACGCAGAATGATTATATTCTTTTCCAAATGAGGTAAATTTTCCAGACTTGCGTTTAAAAGATCCAACTGATGTTTATCTTCCTCGTATTCTATTTCCTTTTTCGAAATGAATTCTAAAACCTTATGTGAATTTTCCACTTCTCTCTTTTCGGATGTGTCTTTCTTCCGAATCAAATCCAAGAATTGGTTTTTGGCGATCGTAAACATCCAAGAAGTTTCGTTGCCCTTGGAAGGATCGAACTTATCCCAGTTGTTCAGGACTTTGATAAAAGTTTCCTGACAGGTTTCTTCGGCTTCTTCTTTGGAAGCGCCTTTACTAAGAAGAAATCGATAGATTTTTTCATAATTTCTCGAATATAAACCGTCAAAATCAAAAATTTGACTTTCGGAATTTTGGCTCATCTGTAATTAAATAACGGACTGACTTGTAAAAAAGTGTCACACTAAAAGCAAAAAAAAAATCGAATGCTGTCATCGAATCAAAAATTTTTAGCATTTAACTTTAAACTTCATTTTTCCATTACGAGAATTCGCAAAATTACGGATCGTTCCGCGAAAATGTTTCCTCCTAAACTCGATGGAATGTTGTTATACGTTTTATTTTTCGTATCAATTTGTTTTTTTACGAATCTCGACGCAAAATCGATTTTACTCAAAAATGGGAGAAAAATCGTGAACGTGGAAATTAAAACTGTTCCCAACGGTTTTGAAATCACCCATAAAAACGGTAAAGTGGAGAGAATTTCCCTCGCGGAAGTCCAGAAAGTTTTTATTTCTAATTTTCCGCCGAATCAAACTAAAAAACCGGAGGTAAGTAAAACGCCGCTCAATATAGAAGCGAATCAAGAACAAATCGCTCCTTTGCGTCAAACTGAAAAACCTGAAACGGCCCAAACGGTTCCCAAATTAGAGGCAAATCTAGACGAAAGAGTTCCCTCGGCCAAAAAATCGGGAATTAAAATTTTCGCTGAAGGCCTAATTCCCGGATGGTCCAGATTACTCCGAAACGATTCTTATTCTTTAAAGGGTTTGGGTTTTCTTTTGATACTCGCGGAGCTTTATCTTGCCGAAAGAAGTTACCTATATTTGAGTCCCGTAAAGTCAGCTTTGAAAACGGGTAGCCCACCTACACCGTTCGAGCTGATTGCCATCGCGTCGAACGATCGAAACCTGATAAATATTGCCGCCCCGTACAGTATCGTTTCGAATTCTTCGAAAGTCGTTCTTATGGACGGCCAATTGATGGAAAAAAGTCGTTACGCTTATGAAAAACAAGCGTATGTTTCCGCTTTTGTTTTCGTTTTAATTTTGGACGCTTTTTTAGGATATACGTTTGAAAATTGGAAAGTTATACCTAGTGTGAACGTTTCTTTTCGGGATCAGGAAATTAAAGAAATTTCGGGTGGATTGATTTTTCATTTTTAGAATCGGTCCAGAATCTCAAGTTCCGTTGTTTCTTTTTGAACTTTTGTTCTAGGAGTCGGATATCAGGGTTTATTCGCTATTTTCTAGAAAATAATCATTTGAATTTCCGTGTTTCAGAAGAATCGTTTTGTCTGTTTCGGGATCTTTTTAGGGTCACTTTTTTCTCAAATAACGTGGGTTCGGCATTAACAAATGTGAAAACGGTCATTATGCTGCGATCCTTAGTGAGCAGCGTTTGGTTTGAAAAACTTAGCCAAAACGTTTTTTATGAAAGCGTTTCAATTATAAAATTTGCGAGCGATTCTCCCAAATTTCTTACAGCGCGCCCAAAACCCGCGGAGCGACCCGTCGGGAGCGAAGGCGCTTTCGTTTCCTTTGCGATCGACAGAACACCTCATAAGTTGAGTTGAAATAGTAAGGATCAAAAAGGCATATTTTTTCAAGTGTTCCGACAAGAACGAGGTTTTCTACTTGCAAAAAGTATGATTTTCTGATAGGAAAAAATCTCCCGAGTCTTCCCACCGCCTCCCCCTCCACCCAAAACGCGGGTGGGGCCGAGTCTGTTTCACGGAGGATTGTCGGAAGAGATCCAAGTAATTGTGGGGATAGAGAGCATTATATCTCAAGTTCAGAGAGCGATCAAATCCATCGAGCGACCCGTCGGGAGCCATAACCTTACCCACAAATTAAGAAGGCTTTTGGGATCATAAGGATCAAAAACTGATATTTTTCAAGTGTTCCGACAAGAATGAGGCTTTTTACTTGCAAGA
>NZ_QAJG01000002.1:225000-237383 GCF_003046425.1 Leptospira borgpetersenii serovar Javanica | reverse complement strand
TCTTGCAAGTAAAAAGCCTCATTCTTGTCGGAACACTTGAAAAATATCAGTTTTTGATCCTTATGATCCCAAAAGCCTTCTTAATTTGTGGGTAAAGGTTATGGCTCCCTACGGGTCCGCTCTGAAAAACTCAAGTGCATCGCGGGTCTCGATAGATCACGTTCAATAATAATACAGTATTACGTTTCTTTCATGCAGTTATTGACTGGACCGAGCTTTCTTAGATCGAATTCACGTTAATTATGGATTTTTTATACGCGATTGAAGGACAATCCGAATTTTCAAGAAGATTAGAACTTGGAGAAACGTTTGGAACCGTTTTTTCAACTTGGTCTCGGGATCGGTTTGAATATTATAAAAATATATTATGAAAAAAGAACATTTTTTTATATGTTAGAGATGCCCAAAAATCAATTCTCCATCCGTTTCTTTTTCATGAAAATGGTCGATCGAATCAGTTTTGTTAGTCTGAACTTTTTCAACAACTCTATTGAAAACGGAAATCCGGATTCGAACGGGTTTCGTTTAGAAATGATTTCGAATTTTACCTACAAAGAATTTTCCAAAGACTTACCGAAAAAACTTCGGGTAGTTACCGATAATAGCGGACTTCGAATCGAATTATCTTTCCGACTTATAAAATTAACGTGAGTTCGGTGGTTGAAAATGAGAAAGAATTTTCTAAAAGTAGAAGTCCCTACTTTTAGAATTTGTTCGTAAAATCGCGATTTGTTGTAGTTCCCACGTTTTAGAATAGATTTACAAAGTTCAAATTCCAACTTCCTACAGAAAAATGAATCATGGATTTCAACCGCCGAACTCACGTTAAAATTAACGCGGTAAATTTTCCGGTTTTAAACAAATGATTATTTTGTCTGCCTTACTGATTCCTATGAAATCGATTACTGTGAATTTTCATTATAAACCTCTTTTTGGGCCGTAAAATATTTGCCCTCATTCTATAGTTCTAATAACGGGAAATCGGCTTCGAAAAGTGTGCTTGGAAAAATGGGAAGAAAAAATCATTTCAAAAATTACACGCTTGTTTTCGGGAAAGGAAGTTTTGAATATTCGTTTTGCTTGTCAGGAAATCGGGTTTCGTAAGAATTATCCCATGCAAATCATACAGAGGAAATGGAAAATTCCTCACGCGGCGAGAAAACCGTTTGTATTTTTTTTAGTCTTTTTATTCTTATCCATACAATTTCGGTTTTTATTTTCAGATAAGGTTCCGGATTCCGTATCCTTACAGAATCAATATCTCATTGCACAGGACTATCAGGTTCTATTTAAGAATTTTCTCTCTTCAGGATACGACCGTTCTTTGCAGGGGGGAAGTCCCACGTTTTACTTTCAAGCTCCCTTTTTCTTTTTCCTCGTTTCATTTCTTCACACGTTCATTTTATTTTTTTTCCCTTTTGGTGTTTCCTTCAATTTAGGGATTCTGCTCGTACTGTTTTTGTTTTCATATGCGTTTTTGAAATTGGGATTTTTATTTCTCACGGAAACTAGTCTTAGGCCGGGAAATGTTCTCATTACGATGACCGGACTTACATTTTACTTTTTATATCCCGGAGATCGTATTGTTGGTGCGGGAATTGTGGGTGTTTTTCAAAATTCCATTTCCTTTGTCGTTGGGCTTGCTTTTGCATTGCTTGCGATCTATTATCTGGAAAAGTTTCGTTATACGGGAAAGATCTCTTCTTTTTTTAAAAATCTAATTACGGGGTCTCTCGTATTTTACGCACACTACGAAATGTCCTTATTTTATGTAATTATACTGGGACTTTATTTTCTCTTTTACAAAGACGAGTTTACGATCTTTGAGATTTTACTGATCTTTTTGCTTCCGTTGTTGTGCGCTTCCCCTATATTATGGAATTATTTTGCGTACGTTGAGTTTCAACAAAACCCGCCGATTTCTTTTCCAATCAACGGACTTTTATCTCTTTTTGGGGAAGAATTTTCTAATACAAGTCCGGAAAAGTTTGTACTTATAATCAAACGAATCCTGATCGATCAGTACTGGATTCATTTGTTGTTTCCGATTTTATTTGTGATCGGAATTCGATTACTCTTTATCAGAAAATTATTGCCACCGATTTCCAGATTTTTGATTTTCGGAACCCTTTTTTTTTACTGGATGGCGACGGATTCTTCATTGTCTCTGATTTTTCCATGGTTATACGTTAAGTGGTATACGGCTCTCAATGTATCTCTCGTTTTCTTGACTTTTTCCGCCCTTGTGACCTCGAGATTTTTTTTGAAAAATCTCCCTCCTGGAAAATGGAAACTTTGGGCTGGTTTGATTTTATTCGTCCTGGGATTGTATAGATTTATCATCACGATCCCCGGCCCATCCACTGGAATCGAAAGTCTTTCCATAAATCCTTCCTCCGTGTGGGCGCAAAAAGAAGAATGGGCTCAGGTCTTTGAAAAAACTCCCTACGGCTCCTTGATTGCGTCGGAAGAGACAACCGGCGAATACGGTTCGCGGGATTCTCATTGGGTTTCCGTGCTCATCCGTCGAGCAGTTAGACGAAATATCACTTTGCAGAATCGTTTCGAACATTCGTTCTTTTCTTCCGCAGAAGAAATCATTCGATTGTTTCCTCGACAAGGATTTAAGTCTTCTCTACACGATGAAGAAAAAAGAGGAAACCTTCATTCGGTTCAAACAGAAGAAAAACTTTCTGAATTATTTTTAAATCTCCTTTCCGAAAGAGGCGTTTCGTATGTTCTACTTAGATCGGACGTGTTGAATCGAATCGTGGCTGTGTCGCCACAATGCTTCTCTATGATTTATAAAAAAGGAAAATGGACTTTATGGAAATTGAATTCTTCTAAACCTTTTATGGAGTTACTTTCTCAGAAGCCGATCGCCCTCCTTATGAAGGGCAATTCTCTTCAAAAAAAATCGGAATTCGGATTGGAAAATTTACCGGAACCGATTCTGGATTTTAAGTTTCAATGGAACGTTTCTTTAGTTCCTCTGTTTAAGGAAGAGTTCGAGTCGAATAAAATTTCCTTTTCAGGAGCTTATGAGGTCTCTCAACTTCATTCTTACTTTCAAAAAAGAGCCGAAGAGGACATGGACAAAAAAAACGAAAGGAAACCCGACGCAAGGAGGGAGGAAAAAACATCGATTCTTTTGTCGTCCGAGGTCGATCCGCTTGTTTGGAACGATTCCGAGATTAAATGGGAACTTTCGAAAGAAACCGAGTCGGATGTTTGTTTTCCTATACTGATCCGCTCCGGTTTTTTTCCTATTTGGAAGCTTGTATCCGGGGAAAAAGTATACCGGACTTTGGAAGGTCAATTTTACTTCTGTTCTATGGAGAAACAGAATAAATTCGTATTTTATGATATTCGCACATATTTGATTACTCTAATTCAATTTTTGCTTCCGCTTTCTTTTTTGGGAGCGACGTTTTTAACGTATAGGAAAATATCCAATTGATGTCTTTTTTTTCCGATTCAAGAAAAGCTCCTTTCAGAAAAAGGAAGCTTTTTTCCAATTTGCTTCTAATCGGATTTTTGATAGCTATATTTTTCGTTTTGTTTTTGGGAAATTTGGAAACTTCGGTCGCAAAAGTTGTTCTTTCCGCTCTGGAAGGAGGTTTAATCGGAGGGCTCTGTGATTGGTTTGCCGTATGGAAAACTTACAAAGCGATCGAAGAAGACAGTTCCAAGCTAGCCTCTGAAATCGGAAACTGGGTGGCAGACGATCTTTTACATCACGAAGTAATTCGGTCCAGAATAAAAATGGTTTTAGAGGATCCTTCAACTCGAGGCGAGGTTCATGAGGTTTTACTGGAGACTTTCGGAAACGAAGAAAAAACAAACGAGGTATTAAACCGGCTTTTCTCTAAGGTAGAAGAGGAAATCGTTCAATACGTCGTTCATTATCAGTTTTCGGGGACCGATGTCGAAATATTGAAAGAATTAAACCGACAAAAGGAGATCATAGACACGATTAAACTTCTGATAGGAGAATCCATGATCAAAGTCGCCGATACCGAGGAATTCAAATCCCTTCTTAAAGAAATATTAGGTAAAATGAATTTGGTGACCCAGGTCGTTTTAAATCTAATTGTCGATTTTCCGAAAAAGTTGAAGGAATATGGAAATCATGTCAAACAAGGATTGATAATCGAATCCAAAGACGAAAAAACCATTGAGAAATTGGTCAATCTTATGGCGGCTTCTGCGGAAACATATATTTCGTCTTGGAACGAATTGCATCTGGATCAGAGAGAGAAGGCGGTAAGATCCTTAATGGGATTCTTAAAGGATCAGGCTAGTCGGCTTCTGGGAACACTCGTCCAAAAACATCTTCGAGAAATTGGAGAGATTAAGACTTTACAGGAATACGCTCCTCTCCGTTCTATTTTTGAGTTTGTGGAAAAACGTATCGACGAAGGAGTTTCCGGTTATATCGGAAAACAGATTACTAGTAGACTGCAGAGTTTGAATCCTAAGGATCTAAGAAAAAATTTGGAATGGAAAACTCGGAATATCTTGGAAACAATTCGAATAAATGGGAGTATTTTGGGATTCTTTTTAGGAAGTGTCACTGGGCTTGTAAAATCCTTTTTTTGGAATTAAAATTCCAAGTGTTATAGAAAACTGAGCATGCAGCAGAAGAATACTCGTATTATGAAGTGCCGTTTGAAATAAATTGTATGCAAATACTATAATTAATAGATGAAGAGGGAGATTCAAAACATTGCTGTCGTGCCTGTGATTTTGCGGGATATTAAAGATTATGTTTTCGATTTATGTAATGTACGAATTTTGAATTTTCAAATGGAAAATGAGAGTTTGGAATATGGGGCTTCCACTTTTAATATTGGAAATTTAAAGATTACTTTTCGATTGGCGAAAATAACTCCTACTAAAATTGGTCAGTTTGTCACATTATGGAAACGAAATAGTGAAGGACATATTCGACCTTTTGATATTCATGATTTAACGGATTATGTTATTATCGGGGCAAAAGATAAAAATCTTTCCGGGCAATTTATTTTTCCGAAACGAATCTTATGCGATAGAGGTATAATCTCCGATAAAAAAGAAGGTAAAAAGGTTTTAGAATTTATCCTTCATGGGATTTTCCGGATAATAAACAGGCTCAACGGACGCAGAAATGGCAATTAAGTTATTTCTTTGAAAACTCTAAAACGAAACCAGTAATATTGTTCGTGTGAGAAATCTTCTAAATATCGGAAATTAGAATTCCGTAAAACGAAATTGTATGAAGGTATATTTTAAAGTTGTTTTATTTTATCGTGGGTTAATAAATGCAAAGACGATAAAGGCTATCTCTGGAATAGCCTATCACGTTACAAGCCTTTGATGGTTCCCCAAAGTCTCTGCTAACTTCAAAAGTCCCGGAACGCGCCCCTTAGGGAGCGTTCTGTTGAGTTGCTACTTGTTTTTGATTATTTTTTGTACTATTGTCAGCTGTTTCTCCTTATTTATTTTAAAGAGTGTAAGATCAACTGCTAACTATTACATTTTAGCTATGAAATTTGCGAGCCATTCACCAAGATTGTCTTACCCTGAACCCACGTTTTCTTAATAAGAATTTCATTGGCCTTTGACGACTTCTTCTTAAATCCAAACGAAGATTGTCTCGGTATCTCTAAGTTCCTTCTGTTGGTTTTCTTGTTTTGTGATTAATGCTTACATCTAACCCACGTTTTTCAAATCAGGAAGGGGTGCCATTTTGTCTAAAATGAAAATTTCATTGGATAGAATTTAATTCTTCTTGTCTCGAAAAACTATTTCGCATAAAAATAACTTAAAATTGCACTTTGGACTTTCAAAGTGATCCGATTCAATCTCTACGGATATGGATTCAAAAAAAATAAATTTTAAAAGTGTAGACGATTACATCAGTCGTTTTCCCGAAGATATACGGAAAATTTTAGAAGAATTGCGATCCGTTATTCGAAAATCAGCGCCTAAAGCCGAAGAAAAGATCAGCTACCAAATACCTGCATTTGTATTTCACGGTAATTTAGTCTATTTTGCCGCGTATAAAAAACATATTGGGTTTTATCCGACTTCGAGTGGGATCAAGGCGTTTCAAAACGAATTAATCGGGTATAAAACTTCGAAGGGGGCAGTTCAGTTTCCGATCGATCGACCTTTACCTCTTAAATTGATTGCAAAAATCGTTACGTATCGGGTAAAAGAAAATACGAAAGCGAAGAATCAGAAGCTTTAAACGATTTCGTATGCTTTTGAAAAACCCTTTCTTCTAATTAACATAAAATTCGTTAAATCGACTTTGAATTTGATTTCACTTTATTTTTTGGAAAAGCTGAGAATTTCTCGAGCGATCAAATCCAGATTTGTAGAACCAAGTTCGTCTTCTAAAACTTTCTGGGCTTTCTCATAAACCTTGGAAAGGATTGGTTGGATCGCGTGGCCGCAAATACATTTCTTATTCGGGGATTTAGAGTGCATTTGGAAAATCTTTTCGTCTATGGCTACGTAGATTTCCTTTAAATTAATGGCAGAAGGAGTTTTTGCAAGAACATAACCTCCATTCGGTCCCATTTGATTACGTACGATTCCCCGATTTTTAAGGAGAGATAAAATTTTACGGATCACAACAGGATTCGTATTTACGCTTTCCGCAAGCTCTTCGGAAGTTTTTGTTTTACCTTCTCCAAGAGAAAGAAGGGAAAGAATATGGATAGCGACCGTAAATCGACTCGTCATATCTGTAAAGCTTCTGGTTACAGAATATGGAAAATAAGAATCCGTGTCAAGTCAAAGTTTGTTTCCAAAAAATACTTGCCTCAGATTCTTTAAATAGAAACGATGCGGCGATGTTTCAGAATTATCTTCTTCGATTTTTAGATCCCAAGTTGGAAAAGGAGTTTAGATCCTTTCTCAGAGACCATGTCGCAATATTCGTCAGAATTGGAGCGATATCGGCGGTGATCGGATACATTGCTGTCTTTATACTTTTTTATGATATCCTTCTCATTAGGGATCATCGGGTTCTTTGGATCCTGGAAGGAAGTGTGACTTTCGGGCTGGGACTTTCCTTATCTACTTTGAAAAGATTTCGGTCGACTATGGTTCCTCTTTCCATCGTAGTCAATACGATTGCCGGTTTAGTCGCTGTTTACGTCGGATTTGCCTTCATTCGGAATCAACATGCGATCTTACTTACTATTCTCATTATCATTTCGTATTATGCATTTTTGGTTCTGAGGATCCGAACTTTGCTCGCGTTCATCGGAACTTCTACCTATTTGGCCGCGTATCAATATGTACTTCTCATGGACGAAAGTTTGGATTCCCAAAACAAGGTAATTTATAGTTTTCTAATATGGTTTTCCGAGTTTTTTGCGGTTATTGCGGGTTATACTTTGGAGTTGACTACGCGCAAATTGTTTTTGCAGTCAAAAACGATCGACGCACAAACAAAGGATTTGGAAAAGGAGAAGGAAAAATCGGATCTTCTTTTGCGAAACATTTTTCCCGACGAAATTGCAAATCGATTGAAGAACGAAACGTCCCAAATCTCCGAATACTTTTCCGAGTGTTCTATCCTATTTGCGGATATCGTCGGTTTTACTCTTCTTGCGGCTCGTAAAACGCCGAAAGAACTCGCGGGATTGCTGGACCGATTTTTTTCGAGACTCGACGAACTTGCTGAGCGTAGAGGAGTGGAAAAGATCAAAACGATCGGAGATGCATATATGGTTGCGGCGGGAATTCCAGTTCCCTGCGAGGATCATATTCAAAGAATTGCGAATCTCGCTTTGGATATATTAGAAGAAGTGAATACGAACGGGGAATTTGTCCGGGAGGATTTAAACATTCGAATCGGAATCCATTCTGGACCGGTCGTTGCCGGAGTTATCGGAAGAAAAAAATTCATTTACGATCTTTGGGGAGATGCTGTCAATCTTGCTTCTCGTATGGAATCCCACGGAGTTCCGGGAAAAATTCACGTAACGGAAGAATTTTATCTTGCCGCTTCTCCTCTCTTTCGATTGGAAAAAAGAGGGAAGGTGGACATCAAGGGAAAGGGAGTCGTATCGACTTATTTCTTGGTGGGTGAATTGATTAACAAGGAAGATCGATATGAACGGGAAGATACTGAATTGAAGTGCTTCCCTGACTGAACCATTCCGGAACAGCCCTTCTCCAAGAGATAAACTGGGGAGTTTCGAGATGTTTTTTTCTCGCTGTTTCGTTCTTATATACTTCCATAAATAAGAATCTTCCCGGGTCCCCCTCGCCTTGAAGTACGTCGAGCCTGAGGATCCCTTCTTCTGTATCAAGAGATTCTTTCGCCATATCATAGCTGATTTTTTTGAACTCTTCAATCTTTTCGTCTAAAACTTTATAAGAGGATACAATCGCGATCATAAGTTCAGAATTTATGAATGCTTTCCTTTTGGGAAGAAAAATCCTCCTTGTCCAAAACGACGGAAATTCCAAGAGTTTTCAAATGAAATTGAACACTAAAATAACGGAGATGCTCGGAATCGATTTGCCGATTATCGGAGCGCCTATGTTTTTAGTCTCGTACCCGGATTTGGTCGTGGCGGTATCCGAAGCGGGCGGGATCGGTTGTTTTCCTTCTCTCAATTATCGTTCTCCGGAACAATTGAAAGAGGGCCTTCAGGAAATCCGCTCTAAAACGAAAAAACCAATCGGCGTAAACTTAATCCTCCATAAGTCGCATAATCCGAATTGGTCCAAACAATTAGAAGTGATCTTGGATGCAAAGGTGGAACTTTTGATCACAAGTTTAGGAAGTCCTCGCACGGTGGTCAACGAAGCTAAAAGTATAGGCTCGAAAGTATTCTGCGATGTGACTACGCTCAAACATGCCAATATTGTTGCGAAGGCGGGGGCCGATGTGTTGATCGCAGTTGCACAAGGGGCTGGCGGTCATGCCGGAAATATTTCCCCCTTTAGCCTTTATCCTTATCTCAAAAAGGAAACCGGCCTTCCTCTGATTGCGGCAGGTGCCATTTCAAATGGGGCTCAGATGCTCGCCGCTTTTGCGTTAGGCGCCGACGCTGTTTATGTAGGGACGAGGTTGATTGCCACCCCGGAGGCGATGGCTTCCGAAGAATACAAAAAAATGCTCATTGAATCTGGTCCGGAAGAAATCGTGTATACCGAAAGAATTTCCGGAATTCCGGCCAACTGGCTCAAGAAGTCCGTGGAAAAGGCGGGTGATCTTTCACACAGCGGAGGGTCGCAGAACCTCGATCAGGAATACAAACGTTGGAAGGATATTTGGTCCGCGGGGCACGGAGTCGCTCAGATCGAAGACTTAATTCCAGCCAAGGAATTGATTTTGGGGATGGCAAAAGAATATCAAGATATTCTAAATCGATTGCCTCGTTGATGTTCTGATCGGGAGACTGTTATCATCTTTCGTCTTCTGATCGAATTTTGTGCCTTACGATTTCGAACCATGCTCGTAGGAAAAGAAATTCCACTCATGATTGATTCGGAAGATTCGCCTTTTTTAACATTTATGTTAATATTGAATATTTTAAATTCTTTATGGAGCATTATCCGAAATTGAAATTCGCTGCGCACACATAGGCGCGTCCGAGGTCTGGGAATATGTGGGCTTTTGAAAATTTATTCCGAACTTCGTCTGGATACGACAATGGTTTTCGTGGATTTTTTGGTGACCGGAGGCAAACCATCCGTGTTGAAATTTTGGAAAATTGGGTTCGTTTCGGTTCCGATATTCAGTTTGTTGAATTCTTTTCCTGAGTAAGGAAACGAAAGGTCTTTTCGGAAAACGGCGCGAATCTTTTGAAGGTCTCGATTTAAAACGAAGTCCGGTTTTCGTCGGACTGCGGGAGAATTCGGACGTTCGATCTCTCGAATGCGTTCGGAAAAAACTTGCCAATGAGGGTTCAGTCTCTATTCTTTCTATATGCGCGGCATTTTTAAGGGAATATTGGGATTTATTCTCGCAGGATTCCTGATGGTTCAGTGCGAAAAAAAAGTTCTTCTCCGTCCGTTTCCGCAGAAACGTACAAAAGAGTTGCCGAAGCATATTGTTCTCAGATGAGTCGTTGTAAAGAACCCTATCTTTCCTCTCTTGAAGGAAAACTCAGAAAGGACGCGGCTCTAACTTACCCTGATAATGCGCAATGTTACAGCGATTTTAATTACGATTACGATAAGTCCGAACCGATCGTTTTGAAAAAACTCAGCGATAGTCTGAGGTTAGAGGCCGAGCTTTGTATTAAAAGTGTGGAACGTGCGGATTGTGGTTCTATCGTAACTTATCAAATTCCGGAATGTGTGGAATACAACACTTTCTTAGAAACGATTTCCACTTCTTCTACAAAGTAAGAATTTATCTTCGACTTCGTGTCTATATGATATCGTGTCCTGTAGAGGTTGCAACAATATCAAAGAGAACTTCACCGGTGGTTTATGGAAGAATGAATACGGCTTTTTGCGAATCGTTTTTGTTATGGACAACTCAGGTTGACTTGAACTTCGGAACGAGGCGCGTTTTCCGGTACTGTAAAGACGGTTTCTCTCACCACGGTTTCCGGATAGCCGTCCACTCTGGCAAGATCTCCGATACAAAGAAGTCTATATTCTCCAGGATGAATGTATTTCATCTTTGTAGAGGCGCCTTGAACGGGAGAAGCGATCAGAGGGAGTTTTGTATTGATGTCCGTTTCGGCAAGACGATATACCCCGTAGTAATGGGTTGTAGAAGCAGTTCCACCTAACACTATTAAGCTGGAGGCGATTTCAGGGCGAATAATGCGAGAGCGAATCAAAAGGTTGCCTCCCATATCGGATTCTCCTTTATGATTGCTGTCGGGTTTCCAATCGCTGATACCCACTAAGGTTCTTACGCCGCCTATGCTCGAAACATAGGAATGTATCATCAGGTTTTCTTTCAGATTCATTCTTACTTCTAGAATATAAGGATCGAAACCGGGATACACGAGCATATCCTGGTCTCCGTTTTCCACCTTGTAGAGTATCGGAAATACCAGAGGTGGATACATCGTTTTTGTTGTGGAATCAACTCCCGGTTTATAACTCAATCTAGGAACGATATTGATTCCGGGAACTCTGTAGTTATCAAATAAAGTGAGGTTGGAAAATGTAAGTCCGGGTTCCGTCGCCCAGGCAGTCACTAAAGATCTCAGATACAAACCGGTATAATAGAATTGAACCGGACCGTTTCCGAAGGCGCCCCAGTCCGTAGCGGAAGTCGGGTCGTTCGACGGGTAGGCGACTCCTTCCCCGTTGAAGAATTGAATTGCTTTGATTTCTCCGTCGTTTAAACGACAGGAATTCGAATTGGTGGTGTACGGAATCGTGCAAAAAACCTGTCGGTTCGGAGCGATTTCGTCCCAAAATTTCTTTGTATCTTTTACATTTTTAATCAAACTTAGGTCGAAAGTGCCTTCTTGGTATTTCGTCGACATGCGGATTTCTCCGATGTCTATAAAGATCGGTAGGTTTTGGGCTAATGGTACTCCGGCTAAACCGAAGGCAGGATCAAGGCCCTCTTCTCCGTTTGTATCTTGGTAGAGTTGTCCGGTTCCGCCGGAATAGGCTTCGAATCCGATCGGGTTATCGGTAGCGTAAGTTCCTTTGACGAGCAGCAACATTCTCTGGTTGAAGAGGGTACTGATTACCGGAAATTTAGAACCTTTTCCGTGCCAGTCGCCGACTTTACAAAAAAACATTAAAAAAACGAAAAGTGTAGGGAGGAATGAGAAATAGGATCGTTTCATAAAAATACGCTCACCATTAAACCAAACTGGAAGAATTCTGTATCCACAACCCGATAGTAATTCGGATTACTCAGCCTGGGATCGTTGTAGGGACTGGAATAATAATATTTCGTTTCTGCAGGAGCATCCAAACGCGACTCGTAGATCCTATTGTAATCGATCCGAATCCCGATTCTGATTTTTTTTCCGGCTACAAAACTCGCTTCTAAACCCATCATTATCATAGGATCCCAACGAGAAGTGTTGGAAGGTCTTGCCACTACAAAAGCCTCACCGCCACCGGCACGAAGAATGAATGAAATGGGAAGATCGATCGGAAGTTTATAACCCAAGGCAAGATAAACCGGAATCGTGGTTAAGCCTCGTTCTGTAGCGGAAAGATAATTCGCGTAAAAGGCTCCCATTTCGAGATAAAAAATCCAGGGCCAAGGGATTCTAAAAAAGAATCCTCCGCCTAAGGTCGTATCTAGATACGCTTGGGTTTCGCTCCCCGGCCAAGGATTTGATGCACCCAGCCAAACTCCGACTTCCGCTTTTCGATTGTCGTAGTATCCTTCTTGTTTTTCTTCCTCTTCTTGTTCGGAAGTTTCCGCTTCTTCC
>NZ_QAJG01000002.1:207500-220000 GCF_003046425.1 Leptospira borgpetersenii serovar Javanica | reverse complement strand
TAGAAAAATACATAGAGATGCCTAGGCATATCGAAGTGCAGGTTTTCGGAGACAAACATGGAAACGTTATGCATCTTTTTGAACGGGAATGTTCGATTCAGAGAAGGCACCAAAAGGTGATCGAAGAATCTCCCGCTCCCAATCTTCCTACTGAACTCCGGGACGAAATTTGTCAAGTAGCGGTCAAAGCGGCGCAGTCTATCGATTATGTGGGAGCCGGAACTGTAGAGTTTATTTTAGGGAAGGACGGAAAGTTCTATTTTTTGGAGATGAATACGAGACTGCAGGTGGAACATCCGGTCACAGAATATACCACCGGACAGGACTTAGTGGAATGGCAGATTCGAGTCGCGGAAGGAAAAAAACTTTCGGATCTCACCGGCGGAAAAGAAATCACTCGGAACGGACACGCAATCGAAGCCCGCATCTATGCTGAAGATCCCGAAAATAGTTTTTTACCTTCCACGGGAATATTAGAATATCTTGAATTTCCGGATCGCGAATTCCTTCGAGTGGATACGGGAGTGGAAACAGGATCAGAGATCACGGTCTACTACGATCCTATGATCGCCAAGATGATTTCCTGGGGAAAAACCAGGGAAGAATGTGCGGCCCGTCTCAAGGAGTCCATCGATTCCACGGTGATTTTTGGGCCGGTAACGAATACGTTTTTTCTTTCCGGAATTCTCTCCCATGAGGAATTTAAAAAGGGACGTATTCACACGCACTTTTTGGAAGAACAGACGATTCTTTTCGTTCCCGAAAGGGAAATACAAGCCGATGCGTTTTCCTTTGCGGCCTCGGCTCTTTCGGAAAAGAAAAGGTCCCAGGGAATTTGGGAAGCGGTCGGTCCGGGAGGTTTTTGGTGATCGAAGAAAATTTTCTTTTTAAACATAAAGAAGAAGAAATACCGGTTCGGGTTCGTTCAAATTCACCGGGAGATATGTCCGTATCGATTCTGTTAGACGGAGTCGTTCGCGACTTCAGGATTTCCAGAAATTTTCAGAGCGAAGGAGACGGACTTTTTTCAGGGCCCGGAAATCATTGGAGAATTCTCCGCAAAGGAAATCAGATCTTCATCCACTACAAGGGCTGGAACACGAAGGTATTTTTATCCAACCGAGAAGTGCATCTCGAAGAGGAAGGAAACGATGGTTTGATCAAAAGTCCAATGCCCGGTAAGGTCATTCGGATTCTTGTGTCACCGGGAGCCTCGGTTCAAAAAGGAACGATACTTGCAATTGTGGAAGCGATGAAAATGGAAAACAATATTCTTTCTCCGGGAGAAGGAATCGTGGAAGAGGTTTTCGTGGGAGAGGGAAGTATGGTTGCCCAAGACGACGTGATTTTGAAGTTGAACCTGAGTAAAGGAACGTCTTGAAACTTTTGTAGGAAGTGTATTTTTTGTAATTTGAATATTCGATAATTATAAACTGTTTTTCGGGAAATTTTGTCGTTTTAACCGAAAGTGGTGCAGCATTAATCGTAGCCCCATTACTCAGTTGTGAAACGGCGAGAGGGCTTTCCGCTCGTTCTTGAAGGATCGTATTGAACAAGGGATCGCAGAGACAATTCTTTCGCGATTCGACCCATGGATTTCGAACCTTAGGGTCGGTCTGCTTTCGGAAGCAGTCCAACAATTTCACGATCGGACCAAACATTTGTTGTAGGAAATTTAAAGGCGTTCGGAAGATTGGATACCAGTTTTCCAAGACGTCGAGAGTTTATTTTCTTCCAGACTCGCGACTATCAAGGCTTGATCGACGCGATCAAGGACTATATGGACTACTATAGTCAACTTACGGTGACGACAAATTTGTCGTGATCGTAAGGTACGCAACTGGTGGTTTCAAAAGAACACAGCCGAAGTTTTAGATTGGAATCTCAGAAAGATATTCCTGAAGATAAGAATCGAATGGTTTGGATGTTCGGTTTTGTTACGAGAACGGAGTGACCCTTGGGAAGGAGGCGGATAACGTATTCATCCAAAGGGCAAACGAGATTTCAAAAAAGAATTATGCTATCGTAAAAGAGATCGATGACAGCACACCGAACGATCTATGATCCGATTTTTGGGTTTGAAACTGTCTTTGAACAAACTCGAAACGAACAAAAAAACGAAACGGAAAAACAATCCGTATGAACGAACCGAATCCGAGATTCACTTCGGAAAGGAGAACGATGCAGGAGTGAAACAGGTAAAGTAAGCGATGAGGAGAATACAAAGTAAATCTCATTAGATACGTTGATCGCCTCATCTTCTTCTTGAATCGTATTGTAACCGCAATTGGAAGAGGCCAAAAACAAAAGAATCGGAGTCGTTACCGAAAATAATTTGAGATCTATCTTCGTTTTCAAAAAATCCTTTTTCCTCGTCGGAATGGGTTTTTTATTTTTATGCTGGAGTGTAAGTTAAATTTTTTAAAAAGGAAAATCTTTATCTAAATACTTTTGAAATTCTCTGATAAATTTCGATTGCTTCTTTCGGCTTTTTGACTTCGTTGGCCTTCGTGGCGATTCGTTTTGTTTTTTTCTGTATTCTTCTCTTTGTGTTTTGCGAGAACACACTGGAAATTTGGAAACGTTTCGATTGGAACGGTTCGGTTGAATTACAAGCCCAGGACGTTTCTCTTCAGGAAGAACTGGGCTTCGAAGAAGCGAAAACATTCTTCCACAAACATCCCGAATTTATTTCCGACGGATTCGATTTTCCCGTCGGGGCACCGAACGCAAAAGGTTATTACGATCTTCAGCCCTTTGGAAAGAATTTTCATCTCGGAGAAGATTGGAACGCGGTCGGTAGAAACGACTACGGAGATCCCGTGTATGCGGTCTCGCACGGAATCGTAAAGTTTGCCGGTGACGCGGGACCGGGGTGGGGAAACGTTCTCATTCTTACACACAGGCTTTCGGACGGGCAATGGATCAATTCTCTCTATGCGCATCTTTCTAAGATGAATGTTTCGAAGGGAGATAAAATCCGAAAAGGAAAAAAGATCGGTAAGATCGGCGACGCAAATCGCCGTTACGGACCTCATCTCCATTTTGAAATGAGGGACGACTTCTTTCTTCCCACAGGAGGAGGTTACGGCAAGGACATACAAGGTTATCTCAGCCCGAAAGAATTCATCCGCAAACATAGAAGATTCAAAAATACGCGTTCTTTACGCTGAACTTCGTCCCCTTCATTCGAACTTCGAAAATCCGGATCGATGCGATGGGCGTTGCTTTTCTCGGAAACATTTAATTTCCATCGTGATCGGTTTGAAAGCGGATTGGAATTTCCCGTCACAATCGAGGTTTCCTCTTTTCCAAAGTATTATACCAATTGTTATGAATAAGCGGAGTTCGACCCTAGTTTTCCTAATGTATTTCCAAATTCCTGGAAAAATCCAATTGACAGTATATGCCTGAACCGTTTCCGTTTGGTTCTGAAATAAAGAAGCGAGAAATTCATGAAAAGATTTCTGAAAATCGTAGGTGTTGCAGCGGGTTTGTTTTTTCTAACCGCAGGAGCGGCGTATGGACAAGAGGATTGTTCAAAACTATCTTTTATGGACGATGTTTCAAGAAAGCCAAGGACGGATTTACCTTTTCAGATTTCAGAGATGAGACGCCTGAGGCCGGAAGATATTTGTAAAAAGAAAGAGGGTTGGTTTCCCACTGGTCTTCCTCTTTTAAATTCCGATCCGAATGTAGGTGTGGGTTACGGAGTTCGTGTGTTCTTAATCAACAACGGAAAAAAGACGGATCCGTTTTTTGAATATACCCCTTATCGTTTTCGAATGTTTGCTCAGTATTTTAATACGACTAAGAACAGGCAATATCAAGACATCAGTTTCGACGCTCCTTATATTTTCGATACCAAGTGGAGACTTCGAGGCGATTTGATTTACGATACAAATCCGAATACGTTGTACTATGGCATCGGAGAAAGATCGTTGCAGAATCTTTCCTATCAGGAGCGAAATCAACCCGGTGGAGAAATCGCGAGAAACTCGACGTATCATGAACGAGAAAAGAATATCTATTTTACAAGACCCGGAGGTCCCGGAGATCCGATTGATTTTCAGGGAGCCAATTACTCCGGTTTTCCTGTGAACGATGCATTTCGAGTTACTGATAGAATGTATAACCGCTACGATATCCGTTCTCCACAATTCAATCTCAGTGGGGAACATATCTTCTTCGGGGGATTGGTTCGAATGGTTGCGGGACTTAGAGTTTCCCAAAATACCGTTAAAACTTTCGACGGTCAATTTGTAAAAAGTAGGGACCCATTGACGGAGGGAACTCCTTTTAGTAATTCGGGTATGACTCCGAATGGAAAAACGAAAGTTACCGAGGATGCCGACGCTGGAAAAATTATCGGAGCTAACGGAGGTAACGTAAATTCGGTGCGGTTCGGGTTGGTTTTGGATACTCGTGATTTGGAGCCCGATCCGAATCGAGGAATATTTTTAGAAGCGACTTACGAAAAAATCGCTAAATCTTTCGGGTCCGATTTTCAATATTCCAAGTACTTTACTCAGATCAAATTATTCTACAGTCCATTTCCGAAAGTTTTTGATAAACTAGTGATTGCCGGTCGAGGAGCGTTCGGTTTGACGGAGGGAGAAGCACCTTTTTTCGAGTATAGAAATCTTTGGTCTACAGAAGGAGGAATTACCGGACTCGGAGGCCTAAGGACTTTACGTGGTTATAAACAGGATCGTTTTACCGGGAAGGCGATGGGGTGGGGAAACGTCGAATTACGCTGGAAATTTTTCGATTTTAACGTTGCCGGACAACATTTCGCTTTAAATCTGGTGCCTTTTGTGGACTTCGGTCGGGTGTGGGACGATGAACATAACGTAGGTCTAAAAGATTATAAATATTCCCGAGGTTTAGGATTTAGAATCGCTTGGAATCAGAGTACGATTTTGATGTTGGATTACGCCGTTTCCAAGGAAGACAAACAGATATTTATGAACTTTAACCACATTTTTTGAGGGAGTCATGGAAAAATATAAAAATATTATAATACTCGTTATCGCACTATTTCTTTATACAAACTGTGAGGAAAAGCCGGACGATACGACCTTGGGATTTATCAACGAGGACACAAAGGTTTTACTTGCGGGAATGTTGATTTTTAACTCTTATTCGACGAATTTGGCTTCCGAAACGATCACGGATTTCACGAGTGGGCTTATGTGGAAAATTTGCACTCAGGGGCAGGTTCTTAGAGTTGGGCAAAACAGCCAGTACGATTGTGAAGGGATCAATGATGCTTCTACGATCATCGGAAGATACGGAGCTTCTCTTTTTCAGTATTGTTCCCTAAATTTGAACGACTGTAATACGATTTCCCTACCGCCGGCTTTAGTCGGACAAACACCTGGATTTTCAGGAGTAAGTGAGGCTTATAATTCTTGCAGTCAGGATCGTACCGGGCAACATTCCGATTGGAGACTTCCCACCCTTCCGGAGTTAAAGGTTCTTACCGGTTCTGGAAGTTTGAATGCGTTCCTCATAAAATTTCCGAATACCGTGGAAGACTATTACTGGACTTCTTGGGCACAGGAAGGAACGGTGGATACGGCCCGTGCCGTAAATTTTGAAGCTACTCATTTTGGGGAAGATACCACTTTCACTAAAACGAGCCGATACTTCGTTCGTTGTGTCAGAAATCTTCCCTAAGAAATCCGAGTTTTATATAAAGCCGTGGAGGTGAAAGGCTCTCCTTCTTCACACTTTTGTGGGAAAGGTATTTCGTATCTCATGTGATGCGGCTCGGAGATAGGAAATGAGATAGTCGAAAATGGTTTTTTCGATTAGCTTCTTCCCGTAATTTACGGAGAGGGTATAACTTTGACAAATGGGGACGTGAGGCAAATTTTTAGAGCTGCTTCCCGGAATATGAGAAAAATTTTATGTACGATTTGAAAACATCGGTCTCTACGATGACACTTCGTAAACTTTTGATTCGGAGAAATGAAAATAAGAATCTGATTTTTAAGTTACAAACTTCTTTCGTTTTTCTTTTCTACGGAAGAAGAAAAAGGGGTTTTAGAAAATTTCGCAAATCCGTTCTTTCGATTCTGATCTTTTTCGGATGTGCGTTTGTTCCTTACTTAAAAATTTTCGCCCAAGAGAATTTTACGGGCTGTGATAAATCTGAAGAGAAAAAGGATCTTCCTTTTCCGATCGATCGGATCAAACAGATGTGTAAAAAGGATTTAAACAACAAAAAAGAAGGCTGGTATCCTACCGGTCTTCCATTAGTCAATTCCGATCCGAATGAGGGGATTGGATACGGGATTAGGGTTTACGGATACAATAACGGAGAAAAAAGTGATCCATTTTTCGAATATACCCCGTACCGACTTCGTTTTTTCGCCCAATATTTTAATACGACAAAAAATGCGCAATATCACCAGCTCAGTCTGGATATGCCCTACGTAGCGAACACTCGTTGGAGACTTCGCACCGACGCACTTCTTACGATCACTCCGACTACTTTATATTTCGGCGTGGGAGAATCTACTTTAAAACCTCTTGCATATCGGGAACGAAATCAACCCGGCGGAATCTATGTTGCAAACGCAGGGTACAATTCTCAAGAATCCACGTTTCTATATCAGAGACCTGGAGGCCCAATTGATCCCATAGAATTCGGAGGAAGAGTTTATTCCGGAGGCGAGGGGTTTAAGGTGACCGATCGTATGTATAATCGTTATACGATCCAAACTCCTCAGCTGAACTTCAGTTCGGAAAGATCCTTTTTGTACGGAACTGTGAGGCTGGTGGCCGGTTTTCGTTTTTCGAATAACATCGTAAAGGCGAACGACGGAAGGTTTGTAAAATCGGTCGATCCGATCTTTGAGGGAACTCCTCTCAGCAGTTCGGGAAGGGTTCCGAACGCGAAGACAAGACTTACAGAAGATGCAGAGGCTGGAAAGATTCTGGGTTATCACGGAGGATTCGTGAATACTGGTAAGATCGGCCTCGTATATGATACGAGGGATTTCGAACCCGATCCGAATTCGGGAATTTTTTTAGAGGTAACTTACGAAAAGGCCTCCAAAACGATCGTTTCCGATTTTGATTTTCAGAAATATTTCGGACATGCAAAATTCTTTTATAATCCTTTTCCGAAGGCGTTTGAAAAATTGGTTCTTGCGTCCCGATTCGGTTTCGGAGTTTCAGACGGGAACGTGCCGTTTTTTGAATATAGAAATCTTTGGGGAACGGAGAATACCGTCTCAGGGCTCGGAGGCCTAAGAACTCTTCGGGGTTATAAACAGGATCGATTTGTCGGACGTGTGATGGGTTTCGGGACTGTGGAAGCTCGTTGGAAATTTCACGATTTTTCGGTCGGAGGGGAATACTTCGCGTTGAATATAGTTCCATTCTGGGATTTCGGTCGAGTATGGGACGACGAATATAAGGTCGGTTTATCGAATTACAAATATTCCCGAGGTTTAGGTCTTAGAATCGCTTGGAATCAGGCAACGATCATCATGATGGACTACGCGGTTTCCAGAGAGGATGAGCAACTTTTCGTCAATTTCAATCACACATTCTAAAAGTAAAATATTCTAATGATTTAAAATATTTCTTCCCTTAAAATCGGATTTTGTCGTTGCGGATTTCCGTGTCGACACGGGAAGGACTTCTGTTTTCCGGATAGTCTGTGGAAAAATGAAGCCCTCTGCTTTCTTTTCTGGACAACGCGGAACGAATGATGAGTTTCGCTACAATCACCAAATTTCTTAGTTCGATTAAAGGATTGGTGATAATTGTTCTGTTGTAATAATCCTTTACTTCGTCGTAGATCAGATCCATTCTGCGTTTAGCGCGTTCTAAACGTAAATTGGAACGGACGATTCCCACGTAGTTGCTCATCGTATTTTTAATTTCATTTAAATCGTGAGAGATTAAAACCCACTCTTCGGTATTGACCATTCCTTCCTTATTCCAAGAAGGGATTTCGTCGTGCGCTTTTGTGAATTCCGGCTTTTCTTTTCCGATTCTTTTGGCGATTCGATTGGAGAAAACAAGACACTCCAGAAGACTATTGGATGCAAGACGATTTCCACCGTGAACTCCCGTGCATGCGGTTTCGCCCGCTGTAGAAAGATTTGGAATTGTTGTTCTTCCTTCCAAATCGGAAGATACACCGCCGCAAAGAAAGTGTGCAACCGGAACGACCGGTATTCGATCCGTAGTGATATCGATTCCGAGTTCTTTGCATTTCTCGTAAATGGAGGGAAAAGATTCTTTGATCTGAGAGGAAGAAAGATGAGTGACGTCCAACCAAACATGCGGCTCTCCTCTTTTTTTCATTTCGGAGTCTATAGCTCTTGCTACCACATCTCTCGGAGCCAAGTCCCCCATCGAATGATACCGTTTCATAAACGGTTCTCCATCTTTATTCAAAAGAATCGCACCTTTTCCTCGAACTGCTTCAGAAATTAAAAAAGAATTTCCATCTTCGTGATAAAGTGCGGTCGGATGGAATTGGTAAAATTCCATATTTTTGATGAGCGCTCCGGCCCTGTATGCGGAAGCGACACCGTCTCCGGTTGCGATCTTAGGATTGGTCGTATGAGAGTAAACTTGCCCCGCTCCTCCAGTCGCAAGAATCGTTTCTCTCGCCAAAATCGGAAAAACTTCTCCTGTACGATTGGAAAGGACGTAGGCGCCGTAGCAGATAAGTCCTTTACGTTTTAATTGATGAGGCGTAATTAGATCTACCAAAGTATGATATTCTAATATTCGAATGTTTGAATTCTGTTTGACTACGTTTAGAAGGGTCTTTTCGATTTCTCTCCCCGTTCTGTCGTGTGCGTGGACGATTCGATTCTTTCCATGCCCACCTTCTCTGGAAAGATCGAATTTTCCCGAGGGTTCCAAATTAAACGGAACTCCGTAGTCGAGTAGTTCTTTGACTAGGGGGGGACCTTCTTCCACGAGAATTTGAACCGCTGCCGGATCGCAAAGCCAGGCTCCCGCTTCCAGGGTGTCCCTGACGTGGTCCTCAAGTTTATCGCCTTCCGCAAAAACGGAGGCGATCCCGCCTTGCGCGTAATTCGTGTTGGACTCATAATCCGATTTTTTTGTGATGATGATAACGGAGCCGTAGGGAGCTAATTTTAAGGCCGCGAAGAGGCCCGTGATTCCGCTCCCTAAGACTAGGAAGTCCGTCTTGATACGGGGCATTTTATTTCTTTTTTTGTGTGTTAATAAGCGCTTCGATATAATCTAAGGAACGAATGAGCTGGTAGTCCGGTTTGATCGGATCGTTTTTATGAGCCGCGATGAATTCGGAGGCTTTTCCGTTCTTTCGAACCCAAGCTTCCAAACTCTTAACGTCGAAAGAACTTTTTTCCTCGGCGGCAGGCGGAAGTTCGGCAAGATGATTCCACATGTTCTCCTCTCTGAACCGGAATGGAAAGGAACCGTCTTCTTCGGAAGAAATTTCTATATCCGGTTTTACTCCTACGACCTGAATTGTATTTCCCGAAGGAGAATAATAACGAGCTTGTGTGAGTTTAATCAGATAGTCACTTCCGAGAGGCATCAATTTTTGCACCGTAGCTTTTCCGAAAGTCCTTTCTCCGAGGATCAAACCTCTTCCGTGATGTTTGATCGCACTCGCGACGATTTCGGAAGCAGAAGCGGATTTCGCATTGATCAAAACGGCTAACGGTAAATTGGTGATATCCTTATTCTTGGCATAAGCGTCTTCCGGGCTGCGATTCGGGCTTTTGGTGGAAACGATCAAACCCTTTTCAATGAACATATCCGCGATATCGATTGCAAGATCTAAGTAACCGCCCGCGTTGTTTCTCAGATCGAGGATCACCGCTTTGAGCCTGGTACCTTTCGCCTGAGCTTCTTTTTCGAGTTCTTTATATTTATCCATCAATTCTCGGTCTACGGAAGGTCCGTCTTCCGACTTCACAAAACCGGTAAGTTTGATATAGCCGATATATTCGTGGCCTTCGATCAGTTTACTGCTCAGATTTTTGATTTCGATCGTATCTCTTACGACTTCAATATGTAAGGTTCCCGGTACTCCTTTTCTCTGAATGGTAAGTGCGACCTTGGAACCTTTTTTCCCTTTGATTTTTTCCACGACCTTATCTAAAAGAATTCCTTTAATCGATTTTCCGTCTACTGCGAGAATTACGTCTCCGGAACGTATGCCAGCATTCACTGCGGGCCTTCCTTCGAGTGGATTTTCCACGACGACTTCTCTGTTTCCTCCACCTGAAAGAATGGCTCCGATTCCTTCAAAACTTCCGTCTTGGATTTTGGCCATTGATTCTTCCCAGGCGGATCTTAGGAATACGTTACTATGAGGATCGAGAGAGGAAAGATAACCGTTTGCCGCAGCGAGCATAACGTCGTTCATTGTGAACGGTTCTTTGGATTTTTCTTCGGATTCTCCGAAAGGGTCTTTTAGAGGAGAATCCTTGTATTTGTCCAGATTGGTTTCTATAAATGCGAGAACTCGATCAAAGTCCTTTTTGCTAAAACCGGTTCGTTCCCATTTTGACGAAAGGACATTTTTACGGATTTTTTCCCTTTCAACGATCTTTTTTACTTCCTCATCGTTGACTTTGGACCTATTCGCATCCTCTTTCAACTTGCGGTCCCTGATTTTCTCCACTTCCGTGTAATCCGGATCAAAAAGGATAAAGGAATCGTCTGTTGAGATCTTGAATGTTTTTCCGGGAAAAATTTCGTCTTTTTCCTCGTATTTTTCTCTTTCCTTGAAATAGCTTTCGGGATAGAGATAGATGGAATGAGGAAGCGATAAGAGAGCGTAAATTGCGGCTTCGCGATAAGCGCGGTTTTTATCGATATTCTTATCGATGTAATAGCGGGAAACCGTACTAATCACATTATCAAAATCTTTGAGGGTAAAATCCGCCTTGGCCGGAGACTTGCCGGATGTGGGCTCGCAATATAGGATAAAAATGGTCAAAAGAATGGAAAGTAACGACGAAAATGTGACAGATCCCTTTTTCAAACTTGTGTTCCTCGGATTTCAGGAAATTTTCAGTTCATTCTCTATTCAAATCTCAAAGTGTCAATCTCTTTGGGACGTAAGTTTTATCTTCGTTCTCTTGATTTTTGGGTTCTATTGTTCCACGGTTTCTATGCCCGGTTCCGGTAGATTTGCACTCGAAATGGTTCAAGAACAGGCGATTTTGGAATTTTACGGAACTCCTCAAGAAAGGGAATCTTCCATGAGACTTCTCAAATCGAGTTGTCGGTCTTTACATCCCGCTCGGGCCCTGTCCTGTTACAATCTTTCCGTACTTTTATCCTCCTCAAAAAATTATCCGGAGGCATTGGAATACGCGCTTCGAGCGAGAAATGCGGATCCTTCGGACAGCCTTTATCGGGATCAGGTTTTTCAAGTTGCGTATCATTTGGAGCTTGAGCAAGGAGAAGTTCTCTCCGCCGATGAAGTGGAAAAAAGATATTTTCGAGCCATCAAAAATTGCAAGGACGGAAAAAAGAACGAAACTTTATCGGATCTGATCGTACTTGTGGCTCTAAAGGAAATCGGGAAAGAATCTTTGGAAAAAGGGATTTTTTCGGAATGTGTGGGAAAATCGGACGTACTCGTTTACGTAAAACCCAATGAAGTGAATTATACGAAAGAATATTATAAATTTCTGGAGAACTCCCATCCGTATCGGGAAGTTTGGGACGTAAGTGGAGTTGTGCGTAAACAAACCTTGGAAAAAATGCAATCCCCAAATCAGGAAGTTACGAGGGCGTGGAAGGAATTTCGTCAGTCTGTAAAATCCAAAAATAGGATCCAAGCCGCGGAACATTTGAAGAAATTTAAGGAAACTCTAGAAATAACCTCACAAAAAAACCAGAACGCGAAAAAATTGGCGCTGCATCTAAAAAAAGCCGCGTTTTATCTGATTCAAGGAGATCCGAGTTTTGAAGGATTTCGATATCTCACGAAAGAGCTTGAAGATAGTCCTTAACACTTTGATCGATCCCGGTTTCCAAAGCTCTGGAAATCAGTCTGTGACCGATGGAAACTTCCTGAAGTCCCGGAAGACGAGAAAAAATTTTCAGACTGTCATGGTCCAAATCGTGTCCCGCATTGATTCCCATCTTTTGGCTCAGTACGGCCTTTGCGGCAGGGATGTATAAGGATTCAAAACATTCTTGTCCGATTTGGGGAGAACGATCGAATTTTTCTGCAAAAGGCCCCGTATAAAATTCCACACGGTCGGCTCCCGTAAGAGAGGCGAGTTTCAGGTTTTCCGGATCGGTTTCCACAAAAAGGGAAGTGCGGATTTTTTCTTTCTTTAGAATTTTAGAATATTCTTGAAGGATCGTTAAGTCCTTTTTGAAGTCGAATCCGTGATCGGAGGTGATTTCTCCGGGAGTTACGGGAACAAGGGTCGCCTGATCGGGTCTTATATTGAGGAGCAAATCTAAAAAACGGGGAGAGGGTTCTCCTTCCATGTTGT
>NZ_QAJG01000002.1:0-202500 GCF_003046425.1 Leptospira borgpetersenii serovar Javanica | reverse complement strand
CATTCTTTTCAGTTTGGGAGATGAGGAATATGCAATTCCGATTTCCTTGGTAGATGAGATTATTAAGATCAGCAATTTAATCCGAATTCCCAAAGCGAAAGATTATTTCGCGGGGATCATGGACATCCGAGGTAAAGTGGTGAAGATGGTGGATCTTGCCGTTAAACTTAACATTCCAAGAGTAGATGAAATTGCATACGACCGAGCGATCGTGGTGAAGGTCAACGGTCAGTCTGTCGGAATCATAGTGGATAAGGTCGCTAATGTCGTTTTGTTTCCGCCTGAATCCATCAATTCTCCTCCACCTTCCGTCAAAGGAATCTCTGGAAGATACATTACCGGAGTCGGGAAAAAGGACGATCGATTTATCATCATCATAGATGTGGAAAAGATTTTGGGAGCGGAAGAACTGGCCGAATTGGGAAGCAATGCCGGATGAAAAGAGAAATTTTCTAAGCCGTTTCGATTTTTTAAACGTTCAAACTTTTCAAAAAATAACGGTTTTTCTTCTGATCTGTTTTGGATTTTTGGGGACATTTTCCGTTTATCCGGATGAACAAGATCGGCGCTATGATTCCAAAAACTTATACGATCCTCCTTCTGTAAGGATTACGGAGCAAGACCTCAACAATCTTCGTCGGACAATTCAAGACCCTTCTCGGGATGCGATTTCTGAAATTCAAAAAGTACTCGATCAATATTATTCTCAGTTTGTCGATTCGAGAAGGATAGAAGAGGAAAAACGTCTCGGAAAAATCTTCGACGAGAAGACGAACCGAAATACGATCCGTCTTTTAATTCTCGGCATGTTTGCCAAACTCACCCCTTCCAAAATGATGAGGGATTCTCCGATTTTATTCGAACTTCATATGCTTCTTTCGAAAGAATATGAAAAGAAGAAGCAGAACGCAAAGGCGATCGAATCCGCGCTTGCTGCGATTCGTTATAGGGACTTTAGCCATACCGAAAAGGAATTCTTAGATGAAAGAAGGCTGGCTGAAATTTTCGATCCTGTTGAAAAACAAGCGGCTCTTTCCCATAGCAGGTCCCTAGAAAATTTGGAGAAGTCCAAAAAGGATCTTAAAGATTCTAAGGACTTTTTTCATCTTTTCGAAGCCAATTTGATGCGAGGTAAGGAAACAAAAATCACGGAACGAGATCCAAACGGAAAAACTTTCGAAAGAACGTTAGCCGCAAGCGAACTTCCCGCCTTTAAGGAAAAAATCGCGCAGTCCGAAAGAGATCTCAAAAATAAGGAAAAAGAATATAACGAGTCCGGTTTTTACGAGAACTTTCGAAGGAAAAAGTCCAGGGAAGATGCAGATGTCGTTTATTATTTAGCGGGGCTTGTAAAACAAGCTGAAAGTGAAAATAAAGAGAGGCTGAAGGTAGTAAATCAATTTGGTGCAGCGGGGACCGGGATTTTCGTTTTATTCGATTACAAGCGGAACACGGACTTTTATGCAACCGCAGCTCTTTGGGAACTTGCGACCAGACTCGACCCTACTATGAAGGAGCCTGTTTTAGATCTTGCGAAAGAACTCAAGGCTTCGGGGAAAAAGGCAAAAGCGGTCGATTTTTATAAAAAATATCTGGAACTTGCTCTTGTAGAACGAACCGAAGAAAACAAGCTTGCGGAAATCTATTTTGCGATTGCTTCTCTTTATACCGAATTAAAGCAGAACGTTTTGGCTTCTTCCTTTTACGAACTGTATTACAAAGCGGAAACCGATCCCAAAAAGAAAAGCTCGTTTGCATACGAACTCGGTTCTTTTTTTGAAAATAGAACCGGTGATTTGGAACGGGCCGCTCTTTATTATGGAGTCTGGCTCAAAAATCATCTAAATCCGGAAACTGAGAATCTTCCTTTTGCGGAAGTTTGTGAATTTCATCGTCAGGAATTTCTGGCGGAATTCGGAATTTCAAAACTGTACTCGTATCGTAGAAAACGCCAGGAAGAGAAAGGCGCTTTAAAAGCAGCGATCCGTTCATACGAACGTTTAAAGGAAATTTATAAAGTTGAGGAAAGCAAAAACGCAATTTTAAAAAAAGAAACGCTTGCGATCAAAAGAAACCTTTTGGAGAAAACGGACGATTCGATCATGGCCCAGTATCGTCTGAAGGACTTGGATTTTCAGGAATCTACGAGTCGTCTCGGAGTCGTTCGAACCAAATTGAATTCCACACCTGTGACTTTGGCGATGAAAAGGTTATCGATTCTCCTCGAAGAAGAAAAAGATTTTCTTTCCGCGAAAAAAATCCATGAAGACATTGTGAAGATCGGGAATCCGATCGAGATCAATCTTTCATTGATGAACATAGATCGAATCAATAAAATCTTGGAAGACGGAATCAAAAGAGAACCGTTTTGAAATAAATCTGCCCGTAAAACCTTCAACTTGAATCGAGAATACTGCTCTTTTCTTGTAGGTTTAACGTGAGTTCGGCGGTTGAAAATGAGAAAGAATTTTCTAAAAGTAGAAATTCCTAACAATTTCAGAATTTGTTTGTAAAATCGTGACTTGTGGTAGTGTAAGCGCTCAATTAAACAGATGTCGCCGCAAGTTGATGAAGATCCTTTGGGAAAGCTTCCTTGGTTCTCTCTCCCAAGATTTGAATAAATCGCGTAAATAAATATAAGGATCGAAACCTGCGAGCTTCGCACTTTGAATCAACGAATAAAACCCGGCACTCGCAGAAGCTCCTTTCGGACAACCGGAGAAAAGCCAGTTTTTTCTACCAACGACGAATGGACGAATAACGTTCTCGTTGTAGTTCCCACATTTTAGAATAGATTTACAAAGTTCAGATCCCAGCTCTTTTCAGAAAAATGAATCATGGATTCTTACGCCGAACTCACGTTTTTTTAAGGCAACAAATCGAAATACGGATTGTGATATTTGCGGATTTGTTTTTACTTCATCGCTTTTTCGATGTCATTGTCCGATGGAGAGGGAATGTCTTCAATATAAGGTGTTTGCGTGGAACGAACCAAAAATTCAACCTCGTCAATCACGTCTCCTTCGTAGGCGATTTTGAGAAGATACTTTCCGGGGGTAAGTCCTTGAAAAGAACCTTCGATCGTTTTGGAAATCGGGTTTGGTCTTTTTCGAAGAACGTCCATCTCATTGTATCCGAGTTGAAAGCGACTTAAACTCACATAAGTCACCGCGGTTTCTGAAACGGATCTGGAGAATCGATAGATATAATAAATGGATTTGTCGTCCGGGAAAATCAAATTTTCCCTTGTGATCGTATATTCTCCGACGGTCATAATTTTCTTTTCAAGAATGTTGAGCTTCTCCTCATCAAGTAATGCCCAACCGAATTCTCCGGTAGGTTTAAAACAAGTTGATGTCAGGTAGAAAGTCAAAGAAAAGAGAAAAACTCTAAAAAGGATAATAGTTTTTTGGGACACGGAAGCCGTTTTCATTTTTCTCCCAAAGAGCTAGAATCAATTACTCGAGCCTGACTCGAAATGTCTTTTTCTCTTGGAGTCGGAGAGACGTTTTTATAAAAAGTTTTCCAATGTGTATTGGGGCGTTCGGTAGGGGCCGTAAAAAAACGGGAAAGAAAACGATAAACCAGATAAGTCATCAGAATAAAAAGAATCAGTTTCATAACGTTTACGATTTGTTCCAGGTCGGATTTTCTTTTTGAATCCCTACATGACGAGATTACGCTTTACAGCGCGCATCCCAAATCCTGCGGAAGCCATCCTTAGAGAGCAGTGGCAGGGACCGAACCTTATACACAGAATTCCGGGCGTTCTATTATATAGAGTTTAGTAAATCCAAGATGAAACGGATTTGATTCGGTTCATCGACCTGTTTCTAATTTGACTTGGGTCTTGTTTCTTGCAATCGGAAAAAAGGAAAAAATTTGTAGAATCGTATAAAATCAGGGCCTTAGCCTGATATTCCGGAAGATCATCCTATCTTCTAATGACTAGTTACTATTATATAACCTCGAAAATAGTTTTCGACGTTATATAATAGTTTTTTGAAAGCAGGCGAAATGTTTTTGAGATCGTTTCAATATCTTGAAACATAGAATTTGTATACTTTGGTAAGAGATGCAGTTTGATCGAGAAATATTGAGATATCGATTATTTAGAATTTTTTAATGTTTTCAACTTTGATGATCGATAATCGTTTGGAAGAGATATAGTTTTTGATCATTGGCTCTAAATGAATCCGTTCTCGCTGTACATGTATTGTTTGAGGTTTTTGTTTTCTTCCTCTGTTTTTTCAATCTTCGCTTTGACTGCATCTCCTATCGAGACGATTCCGACCAAAAATCCGTCTTCTAAAATAGGCATGTGACGAATCCTTTTTTTGAGCATGATGGAAAGTAGCTCATCCACGTCGTCTTCCGGAGTCATTGTAGTGAGGGATGTGGACATCACTTCCGAAACCGATTTTTTAAAGAAGTCCAATCCCAGCTCGGCTGAAAGATGAAGGACGTCCCTCTCCGTAAAAATTCCTTTGAGCTTTCCTTCCGTTAGGATTATCACCGATCCGATATCGTATTTGGTCATAAATTTGACCGCATCCATCACCGAGGTTTCCGGTTCCACCGACAGAAGTTTTCGATCTTTTTTTGCCAGGATCTGTTTTATGTACATTACCGCCTCCGTTTTGATTGTTATTTCACGATTTACTGACGTGTTCCTTAAAGAGATATGACACAATGTAATTCAAGTTCTTAGAATGTCCAGGATATTCGCCCTTGTCGTGAACATGTACGACAGAAATCCACGAGGCAAAGCATAAGCTATACTTCATCATTTTCAGTCATCTACACATTCCGGGAAACATTTCATTGAGTTTGAATGCTGGTTATTATACTAAGGGTTTTTGTATAAGGTTCAAGAATTTTTCGGCGAAGTGAATGAATATCTTTTGAATTCAAACTTCGTTCAGGATAGAATTATCGGATTGAGATTGAAAAAAAAATTCGATGTGAGTAGGATATACTTTTTTCCAAGGTTGCACAGCGAAGAATGAACTCATCCGACATCAATCCTTCTTTTACTTCCATCTTGATCGTAGATGACGAATGGCTGATCGCTTTTAATCTTCAAGTTACCCTTCAAAAGTTAGGGTATCAGGTTGCCGGAATTGCAAGAACGGCGGAAGAGGCATTGGAATTTGCGGAGCGGACAAAACCGGATTTGATCCTCATGGATATTCGGATCGAGGGAGAACTGGATGGAATTCAAGCTGCGGAAAAAATCCAAAGTAAAATGGATGTTCCCGTAATCTTTATGACCGCATTTGCGGATGAGGAAACTTTCAATCGTGCCGTAAGTAAAGCATCCTTGTTCGGGTATATCTCAAAACCGTTTCAACCCGCTTCCCTGAAGAATTCGATCGAGATCGCACTCAAACAGCAAAGGAGATTTGGAAAGGCGCAGGAAGAAGGAAAGGAATTTAAGGACGTTATCCAAAATATCGGAGAGAGCGCAATTTCTCTGGATCGGGAAGGAAAAATTTTATTTATGAACCGGACTGCGGAGTATCTCACGGGTTGGATTCTTTCCGAAGTTCAGGGAAAAGATGGAGAGAGGGTCCTAAGACTTTCTACGGACAACGGCGAGAACATTCGAACTCGAATCGGAAGTGTCAACTCCGATCACCTGAAATATATCCCGTCTTTGCTAACTCGTAAAGACGGAAGCCGCATTCAAGTTGCGTTCCGTGTTTCCCCTGTCAGAGATGAAGATGGAAATGTCGTAGGTTCCATCATTATGCTTTCCGAACTGATTTCCCTTTCGGTATCCGAAAAAGAGAAATCAGAAATGGAAAAGGTGATTCAATCCGAAAGAAGATTGGATTCGATTCAAAAACTTGCGGCCGGCCTTGCGCACGAGATCAACAATCCTTTGATGGGGATCATCAATTACGGACATATCATTCGAAATCACAAAGGAGGAGACGCCGACACGAAAAATTATGCGCGTCTCATTATAGAACAGGGAGAAAGAATCGCATCCATCATCCGTAATCTGATCTTGTTTTCCAAAAAAGATCCGGAACAACCGATACGAACCAACATAAAACAACTTATAGATTCCGTGGAAGATATGATCTCTGAAATGTTGAAGTCGCAAGAAATTCGATTGGAGAAACAAATTCCGGAAGACTTGGAAGTTTTCATCCGTCCGAATCAAATCCGAGAAGTTCTTTATAACATTCTTTATTATTATTCTGAAAATCAAAAGGAAACTTTGATTCACTTAAAGGCAGTTTTGGATTATGGAGATACTTCTTATCTGAAAATTTTGATTTCAGGGAAATTGAACCTAAATCTAAACGAAGAAAGTAGATTTGAACCCTTTGAAAATTTTCGCTCAAACGACGCTCGGATCGGAATGGGTCTTTCGGTTTGTTACGGAATTCTACAAGCCAACCGAGGACAACTTCTCCTCAAAAAATCGGATTCAGGCTGGGATTTTATCATTCAAATCCCCGTTTAAAGTAAGAGCCTGTCTTAAAAGCTGTCTTCTGCGGGAGCGGCATTGCCGCGAGACTGTCATCAGTCTTTTGAATGTGGGAGTTCCTACGGATTGCATCATATTGGCGGCTTTTTCCTGTCGTTTAAAATTGTAATAGTTCCAACATTTTTGTTAAACTCAAGCCGCCAGGGCTGCTCCCTATGGGTCCAGCGACAGGATTTCGAGACGGACTCTAAATCCAAAATTCGACTCGTAAGTTGAATTTGAAGAAAATACTACCTAAAAACGTGTCCATTAAACGTAACAAAGCAAGTATCAAACCTGACCTTGTTCTTTCTCGTTAGAAGGGCGATCAAATTTCGATCCTGGGAAACCTGCATGGGTTGTCTTTAAAGACAACCAAAAATGATGGAAAAACCAGGTGGAGTGAAAAAACCTGTATTCAACATTCAAATCGAGCAAGGAACTTAGGAATGATTGATAAAATCAAAGCCGCCCTGGGTGCAGAAGCGGGTTCTCTTTTAAACCATATTTGTAAAACGATTCCAAAAGAATCTTTAAGCCTTCCCGGAGCCAATTACGTTGGCGAAGTTCTTTCCCAAAGCGACCGAAACAACAGCGTTCTCAGAAACTACCAAACGATTCTGAATACGGGAAGACTCGCAGGAACCGGTTATACTTCTATTCTCCCCGTGGACCAAGGAATTGAACACAGTGCAGGAGCTTCTTTTGCGAAAAATCCGGCTTATTTCGATCCGGAAAATATCGTAAAGCTAGCGATCGAAGGAGGTTGCAACGCGGTCGCTTCCACTCTCGGTGTTTTAGGTCTCGTTTCTAGAAAATACGCACATAAGATCCCGTTTATCGTAAAAATCAACCACAACGAGCTTCTTTCGTATCCGAACAAGTTCGACCAGATTTTGTTCGCAAATGTGGAGCAGGCGTTTGATATGGGAGCGGTTGCGGTCGGAGCCACGATCTATTTCGGGTCGGAAGAATCTTCCCGTCAAATTCAAGAAATTTCCGAGGCATTTCACAGAGCACACGAGCTTGGACTTGTCACCATTCTTTGGGCTTATTTGAGAAACGATTCGTTCAAGCCGGATAAAATCGATTATCACCTTGCTACTGATCTTACCGGACAAGCCAATCACTTGGGTGCAACGATCCAAGCGGATATTGTAAAACAAAAGCTTCCCGAAGTTTTTGCGGGTGGTTTTAAGGATTTGAAATTTGGTAAAAAAGACGATAGAATGTACACTCAGTTAACCGCTGACAACCCGATTGATATGGCAAGATACCAAGTAGCAAACTGCTATATGGGGAAAGTAGGTCTTATCAATTCCGGCGGTGCTTCCGGTGAAAATGACCTCTCCGACGCGGTAAAAGCGGCGGTCATAAATAAAAGAGCGGGTGGAATGGGACTCATTTCAGGAAGAAAAGCGTTCCAAAAATCAATGAAAGACGGAGTTGCTCTTCTAAACTCGATTCAAGACGTTTATCTTTCCAAAGACGTTACCATCGCTTAAAAGTCAGAATCCGAGTTTGAATCGGAAACCGTTCCAAGAATGCTCCGCGGGATGATGCGGAGTATTTTATTTCATTTTAAAATTTGTCCCAAAATCCGTCGAGCGCAATAGAAGCGAGACGGCTTGAGTTTTTATTAGAGTTTTTGAAAAATTAATTCTCCATTTGTTTTTGTTTCACTGAAATAACGATTGAAGCAGTTTTATTGATCCCGGCAATTGAATTTTTCAACAACTCTATTGTTATTCAATTCTTGTAGGAATTCCCACATTCTTAAAGTTTAGGGATAGACTTTAAGGTCGGATTCTTATCGAAGGCAAACGTTTTCGTTATCACTTACAAAGTACAGAAGTGATGAGTTTTACTTGTAAGTGATAATCTATTTGATTTAGAACTTGTGACGGTCAATTCGTTTTGTCTAATCCGGTTTTTGTTTGCGAGGACAAGGCTGTCCATTTTTTGAACTCTTACATTCTAAAACTTGATAGTATAAAATTTACGGGATGAGAAGTAAATGTTATGAATGTTAAAAAAGGTTTTTCCGATGCGGTAGGAAATACACCGCTTATTTTGCTCCGTAGTTTCAGCGAGGAAACCGGTTGTAACATCTATGGGAAAGCGGAGTTTTTAAATCCGGGAGGTTCCGTTAAGGATCGGGCAGCTCTTTTTATCGTGGAAGATTCTGAAAGAAAAGGGTTTTTGAAAGCCGGTGGAACGGTGGTGGAGGGAACCGCAGGAAATACGGGAATCGGGCTTACTCATATTTGTAACTCGAAGGGTTATAAAACGTTAATTATCATTCCAGATACGCAGTCTAGGGAGAAAATCGATCTCTTACGGACCTTGGGTGCGGAAGTGAAAACTGTTCCCGCCGTTCCTTATAAGGATCCAAATAACTACGTAAAGGTTTCGGGCAGAATCGCTCAAGAGATGGGTAACGCTGTTTGGGCCAATCAATTCGATAACCTTGCTAATCGAGAAGCGCATTATAAAACCACAGGTCCGGAAATTTGGAAACAGACGGAAGGACGGTTAGATGCGTGGATCACTTCTCTCGGAACCGGAGGGACTTACGCAGGAGTTTCCTTATTTTTAAAGGAAAAAGATTCCAAGATCAAAACCGTGGTCGCCGACCCGTACGGATCGGGAATTTATAATTTTGTAAAAAAGGGTGAGGTTTTTGCGGAAGGTAGTTCCTTTACCGAAGGAATCGGAAACGGAAGGATTACCGAAAACATGAAAGGGGCACCTATGGACGATGCGGTTCGAATCACGGATGAAGAATGTCTGAAAGTCGTTTATCAACTTCTTTATAAGGATGGGCTTTTTTTAGGAGGTTCGTCCGGAATCAACGTGGCCGCAGCGGTACAACTCGCCAAAGAACTCGGACCGGGTCATACTATTGTTACTGTACTATGCGATTCCGGAGCTAGATACCAGTCTCGAATTTTTAATCCGGAATGGTTGATGTCGAAAGGTTATTCCGTTCCTAAGTTTTGAGTTTGTGATTCTTTCGAAACAATGGAACTTTATCCGTAAATCTTTTTTTTGGGATTTTCATCTTTCAAAAAACGGGTTCCTATAGTCGACCTCACAAATTGAGGAACGGAATATTACGATCCCATCAAAACGGGATCGATCCATAGTAAATCCGCAATTTAAAAAAAGAATCATCCCCAATGGATCGATCGAAGCCCGTTTCGGAGAAAGGAAAACGGATCCTATTTGTTGAATATACGAAAATCATGAAATTCAGAAGCGCTTTTTCTCCGAAAACCACCCGAACGATCCTTGGAAAATGCGCGGGTGAGTTTCTCTAAAAAATCCTAGTAAGAAAGTGTATAAAGGATTTGACCGCCGATATCGATACTTTTCATTCCGCCTGTAATTTCCTTGGAAACCAAAGGATTTCCTCGAATTCCAAAACCTTCTGAAACGGTTTCACCCGTAGGAGTTTGAATTAGATTGTTTTGTGCCCAAGTTTTTCCGGTAAAATAAGCGTGTGTTAGTTGAATGAGATAGATTCCGATTGTGACTGCGGCGGCCGTATGTTTTGCGTTTTTATAATCGCCCTCGTCTGAGCGGATCGAGTTCAATGAATTAGAGTTTTTGACAGTGTTGAGTTGAAAGATCAAATTTAAGTTCGGACTAGAAGCGGAAGTCAAGAAAGAGTTGGAACTGAGGAGAAAATCGGTCGTAAATTGTTGTTCTATGATCTTTTCGATTTTCTTATCGTAAGCTTTCGTCCTATCTTTTTCGGCCGCGTCCAACCCGAAGTAGGAAAGGAGAGAAACGAAAAACAAAGTGGAATACGTTGTGCCCCATCCACTTTGTTTCATCGCGTTGTGACCCCAACCGGGAAGAATCGCGGATTTCCAAACGGGTTCCCACGGATTTCTTTTCGCCGTAATATAATTTTCCCAATCTCCGTCTCTTTCTTCCAGGTATTTTTCCAATAACAACAGACGTTTCTGAACAATTTTATAACTATTCTCTTTAATCATCTGTTCGAGATAAATGGTATCGAGTTGTTCTTCCTTATCGCTTTTTTTGCCCTCTTTGTTCAGTTTCTTTTTTTCCGTTTCGATGATTTTTGCGATTTCCTGCTCGTCTTTAATTTCCTTAAAAATGATCTTAAGAATTTTAGATTTCCCTAATTTTCCCCTTTTCCCGTCCCGAATGATGGTTACCGTTTCTGCGTCTTGATCGATCACGGTCGCATAAGCCCGTTCTCCTGATTTGAAAAGAATCGTTTCCGCAAAAATCCAACTAGGTGATAGAAGAATAAAAAATAAAAAAAGAATTTTAGACCACGCTGAGTTTTGTAGGGAATGGGCAAAAAATTTCATAAAAATAAGGTTCCTGAGAATTTAAATTAATGCTTCAGTATTAGTAAAAAAATGAGAATTGCAATTTATTTCTGACCTAGTGACGAAAAAGTGGACACCTTTTAAGCGAAGAATAGAGGTAAAAGGTGAGAATGAAAGGAAGAAGAAAATATTCCCCGGAATTTCGTGAACAAGTGATAAACCGGACGTTAAGCGGATCGTTTGTCTTAAAACCGAACGCTTTGTGGATTTTATTCGGGTTTTTCGGCGAATTTTAAACTTTAAAATAGAGTTGTTGAAAAATTAATTCTCTGTCCGTTTCTGCTTCGTTGAAATGGATGTTTGAAGCGGTTTTGTTAATCCGAATCATGGAATTTTTCAACAACTCTAATGAAATAAAAACGAAACTTAGATCCGTTAGTCGATTTTCTCGTATAGAAATTTCATTCCAATGGGATCGGATTCTATCATTTCTATCTTTCCCTTTGACGATATCTAAATCGCGCTTTAATTTTGGAGCGTAAAACTAAATCAACGTTATTATGCCCGGGTTTGTAGAGAAATAAGAAATCCGTTTGGCCCGAAATCTTTCCTATTCTAAGGATGGAATTTTAAAAAAGAAGATTTGAAATCATTACACTTTGATTTTATGGTGATTCTACAATGAAAAGAAAATCGGATTTTAAAAGATGGATGACGTTGTTGATCATTCTTACTTTTTGTGGAACTTTGTTTTCAAAGGAATCGGAAAAGTCGGAAAAAAGCCCGGCTATTTCTTCCAAACCGACTGCTCAAGGATGTTGCAGAATTAAGATGGCCGGCGGCGGGTACGACTACTTTGTCAGCACGGAAGAGGACTGCGTCTCTCATAAACAATTTCATTCTTTTCTAAAGGAAAGGACGCTTTGTTTTGAAACCTTTCCGGAATAACCCTGATTTTTCAGCGTTTTGACTGTTTGAACAAGTAGATCGATATCGGAATTTTAAGGAGTCCATTGAAAGGATATACGTTTTGTTTTACTAGGGGGAATATCCGTATAAAATGAATTATAAACACATGAGGCTTTGCGGTTGGTAGATTCGGAGATTTTTATCCAATGGAATGCAACTTCGGTTCGAAAGAGCACAATTCTCACTAGGCCGATTTATGTGAGCTATTTTTTTAGAATATTCAAAAAATATTAATTTATAGAAAGAATCTAACTCGAACTATAAGTCCGTTTTCTCTTTTTATTTCCAATTCTCCTCGTAGTTGAAAACAAAGCGCTTCGATGAGGTTCATTCCGAGAGAATCGTTGTTTGGAGATTCTTTTGTCTCGGATTTGTTACCGACACCGTTATCTCCGACCTCTAAGATTAAATATCCCGAATCGGATTTTCGAAACAAGATCGTAATTTTACCTTCTCGATTTTCCGGAAATGCATGTTTGAAGGAATTGGAAAATATTTCGTTTATGATAAGTCCGCAGGGAATCGCCTTTTCGATGGGAAGGAAGATCTCTTCTACATTACAATCCAATTGAATACTTCCGTCGTTCGGACCGTAAGAGAGAAGAAGATGATGCACTAAAGAATTGATATAGTCCTTTGCATAGATGAATTTGTAGGAATTTTTCAGAAATAAATAATCCTGAACGATTCCCATCGCCCGAATCCGATTCATCGCGGATTCGATCGCTTTTTTAGCCGATTCTGACTTTGTCTTTTCTTGTTCTAAGTTTATCATTCCAAGAATCAACCCGATATTATTTTTCATCCTATGCTGAATTTCTCGAAATAGAGTTTCCTTCTCGTTCAAAGATTTCGCAAGTTCTGCTTCGGCAGCCGTGCGAATTGCGATCTCATTCTGAAGTTTTTTATTCGTCTTTTTTTGAAGAAGGATGAGTTCTTTTTGTTTTTTAATTCCATATCCGAGTTTTTTTAAGATCGTTATCACCAAAAACGTAAGAATTCCGCATAAGAAAGTGAAGTTGGAACCGATTACAAAAATCTGAAAAGGAGTTACGGACGACTCGACCCAGATTTGATAATGAGCGAAAAGAATACCCGAAAAAACGCAGATCGACGTGGCGGCCCAACCCCAAAACGCAAAAGTCTGACTTAAAAAAATTCCACAAAAAACCGGAACTAAAAATAACCAAAGAATTCCCGCACCTCCCAATCCTATCTTTGTGTAAAGTAAACAGCCCATGGTAAAAACCAAGGACAAGAAAAAATAAGACTTAGGTCTGTAAAATCGGTTAGGCAATAATAAAAGAAACCATACGAGAAGAAGTGCAAGAGTATCTAAAATAACCACTTCTCCGAGCTTTTGCTGCCAGGCTAAATACACGCTGGGGATATAGATTAAAAAACCAAAACAAGAAGCGAAAATTAAAAGAACATGAATGAGGTTTCTCTTCCAGGCGTTTGGGTGTGTGGAATTCGGAGAAGGAAGTTTGAAGAATTCTTTCAAAGGGGAAACAAAGCTCCTAGTTGTTTCATGTGATTCTTGAAGGTTCGTATCTTTTTGATCGTAAGATAATAAATGTTCCAATTCGGCTTTGGAAAAGTCATTCTCATCTTATTTTTATGTTGAGTTTTTTAGAATATGTGGGCATATGCTCATTATTTCTAAAAGTAAGGGTTTAAAGCCGTTTAAGATCGAGAAGATTTATTTTTACCGTACAATCTTTTGGATCGGTCGCAAATATGTAATCCTATTCAGAACAATCCTCCGATCCAGTATACAATAAAATTCCAAAGAGCCCGGGGAGTTCATCAAAAATGAAAGAGTCAGGTTTCGAAATCAAAAAAGTGTTTATCTTGCTTCTGTTTGGAATTTCAATCGGGATTTTTATTTCTGCTTGTTTTGGGGAAAAGAAAGATGGGGTCGAAGGTTTCGCTCACGTGTTGATGATCGATAATTCCTTTTCTCCGCCGATGCAGAAAATTCCAGTCGGAGGAGTCATTGAGTTTGTCAATTCCGGAAACAACCCGCATAACGCGATCTCTGTGGATAAAAGTTGGTCCACGGAAAAATCCTTTGGAAGTATCGTAATGCCCCGCGGCTCCAAGACAAAAGTCACCTTTCCTCAGGAAGGAGTATTTCCTTATTTTTGTTCTTTTCACGCGACTTCAGACGGTAAGAATGGAATGGTTGGAGATGTCGTAGTGGGAAACGCTTTCTACAATCCCGCCGCTAAATCCGGCAAATCCTGGAAAAATGTCGCTCAATTTTCTGGAATTACACGCAAAGTCCCTTCTTCCTATCCTACGATTCAAAATGCCGTAGACGCTGCAAATCCGGGTGATCTCATTTTGATTAGCGAGGGTGTTTATTTGGAAGAAGTGACCGTTACTACACCTTCCATTACGATTCGCGGTGTGGATCGCAATAAGGTCGTCATTGACGGTCAGTTTCAAAGAGGGAACGGAATCATGGTCGTTGCGGCGGACGGAGTTGTGATAGAGAACATGACCGTTAGAAACGCTACGTTGAACGGTTTTTATTGGACCGGAGTAAGGGGTTTCAGAGGCTCTTACTTAACCGCACATAATAATGGGGACTACGGTATTTATGCGTTCGACTCGGTAAACGGTGTGATCGAACATTCCTACGCATCCGGTTCTCCCGATTCCGGAATTTATATCGGTCAGTGTTATCCCTGTAAGGTGATTCTTTACGATGTCGTTTCCGAACACAACGCTCTTGGTTATTCCGGGACGAATTCCGGCGGTGAACTTTATCTCATCAGTTCCGTTTGGAAAAATAATATCGTGGGAGTTGCGCCGAACACTCTTGATAGGGAACTACTTCCTCCTGAAAGAGAGACTACGATCATCGGGAACTTAATCTATAATAACAATAACCCTAAGGCTCCGATTGCGGCTTTAGAGTATCCTTCTTTTGGAAACGGTATTTTGATCGCGGGGGGAATTTCGAATACCGTGCGTAAGAACGTAATAATCGATCATGAGAACAATGGGATCGTAATTCTTCCTAATCTGGACGAAAACTTTTGGATTTCGCATAACAACGTAGTTCGGGATAATATCGTCTACAATTCGGGAAGAGCAGACATCGCTCTTGTAGGACCGATGAGCACTGGAAACTGTTTTTCCGGAAACGAATACAGGACCGAACTTCCCGCTTTTTTGGAGAAGTGGAACGGTTGCGATTCTTTTTTTAGACTTCCAATGGGAGGAGATCTTTCCATGATGCTCGGTGCTCTTGGATTGATGGTACAGGCTTCCGACGGAAATTTCCCTTCCGGAAATTATAAGGAACAACCGATCCCGGGTCCTCAAATGAATATGCCTAGCGCCGCTCCGGTGAAACCTGCGTTAACCGCTTTTGAAGATTTCAATCTGGATTTGGATAAAATTGCTCTTCCGGAAGAAACTGAAAAAATTTTAAAATCGATCCCAAGAAAACCTTCCCCATTAACCGGTGCGATCACTCTGGTAAAACCGAGAAGTCTTTTTTCGTTTTTTTATCATTGGTTGGGATTTTTACTTCCGTTTGCAATTTATATCTGTTGGACTTCCATGTCTCTGTTCGATCTTAAGGATAGAATGGATTTGGATCGAAATAAAAAGTTGTACTGGATCGCGACGATCACTCTGATTCCGATTTTGAGTTCCGGAATTTATCTTCTTGGAGGGGGGAGCAAATATCCGAACTGGTTTAAAAGGACCTTGGTTTTGGGAGGAATCATAGCGTTCTTTCTACTTTTGGTTTACACTGGAATTTCTCTGATGAACGGCATTGGAACCAAAACGATAGGTTGAGAATTTTAGAATATTCGTAAGTTTTTATAGGAGAAAAATATGGAACAAGCTGTCGTCGGTGGACCCGGTTTTTTCGCTTTATTATTCAATTTTTACGGGTACTACTTTCCGTTCATCCTCTATACTCTTCTAGCGCCTTTGGCACTTGTGGATCTCGTAAAAAGAGAGGATGTGGATTCCAAGATCGGCTCGATATGGACGGGTGTGATTCTTCTGGTTCCGGTTATAGGAGCTGGAGCGTATCTCGTTGTGGGAGGGTCTAAGGTTCCTGCTTGGTTGAAAAATACTCTCGTTTACGGGGGAGTGGGGTTTTTGGCGCTGATCATTCTTATCACATCGGTCGCCAAATTCTAAAAAAATTGAATCGCAAGCAGTTTCTTAAGTGGATCGGGATCGGAGGGGCCGGTTTAGCGGCTGGAGCCGGGATCAGTTCTGTCGGTGAAAAAGATGGAAATGGAAGTTTGCTCTGTAAAGTTCGACCTGGAATTGTAGGGGCCAATCGGGAAACCTCGATTCCGGGAAATCCTGGGAGTAATTCTTACGGGAGTATGTTGCATCCTCCTTTTCAAGTTGATCCGGATTTCTTAAATCGGATGGAGTTAAGAAATTTGAAAGTTTCTTCCGATCCGATTTTAAAACAACATTTGAATATCGTAGAAGCGCCTTTGACGGTTGCACATAACACAGTCGTCGAGGCTTGGACTTTTAACGGAGTTGTTCCCGGACCCATTATTCGAGCCAAACTTGGACAGAAGATGGAGATTACTTTAAGAAACGATTCTGAACATTCTCATTCGATTCATTTTCATGGAAGCCACGATCCTAACGAAGACGGTTGGGGACCGGTCGTAACCGGCGGGGAAAAAACTTATAAACTTACCGCAGGACCGATCGGATTTCATCCTTATCACTGTCATGTTCCCCCGCTTGCAAGTCACATGGCAAAAGGACTTTACGGAGGTCTGATCGTGGATCCTCCCGAGGGGCGTCCGTTTGCTCATGAGTTTATGTTGATTCTTTCTGGGTGGGATTTTAAAGACAAAGGAAGGAATGATATCTTCTGTTGGAACGGGATGGCAGGTTTTTATGATCGATATCCGATCAAGGTCCCGGTTGGGCAAAAGGTTCGTCTTTATATCGCGAACATGTGCGAATACGAACCTGTTGCATCTTTTCACTTACACGCTCAAACTTTCGATGTATTTCGGACCGGAACAAGATTAATTCCGGACGATCATACGGATGTTGTGACTCTCGGGCAAACGGAACGAGTGATCCTTGAATTTACGCTTCCCAAAAGGGGGAGATATATGTTTCATCCACACCAAACGGAGATGGCGAGGAACGGAGCCATGGGTTGGATCGTTGCTATATAACTTAATATGAGTGACCAATATAAAATCTTAGAACCCAACAATTTTTTTTTAAATGTAGGCTCATCGAGACGGTATTTACCGTGTAACGTTTTGGACACAGGGCGATTTATTTCTATTTTTTATACGGATTCAAGTTGCGTCTAACGTATTTAGGTGAAGATTTTGAAGGAAAGAATTCTTTTCGTAGTTATTTTACTTTTTGGAATCGGTCTGGGTTTTTTCGGCTGGAAGGTATGGAAATTCAGATCGGTTAGGATTCAAAAACCTATTTTTGTGGAAGAATGGTCTAAGGCCGTTTTGAAGAATACTCAAAACCTGAAAATTCCTTTGAATAAAATCCCAGGCAAACTCAAGTTAGTCTATTTTGGATTTTCACATTGTCCGGATATGTGTCCAAGGGCGTTGATAGATATGTCTTCGGCTGTTAAGGAACTAGGAGACGAGGGAAAGAATCTGACACCCATATTTATCAGTGTGGATCCGGAGAGGGATTCACCCGAATTACTTGCAAAATATGTAAAACAGTTTCCGGGCGAAAGATTGATCGCTTTAACGGGTGAAAAATCCGAACTTGACTATTTGCAGAATGCGTTCGGTGTTGTGTCTAAAAAAGTCAGCGCGCCTCAGTTGGAAGAAGGGTATACGGTGGACCACACGGTATTTATTTATGTTTTAGACGATCAAAGTAGAATTCTAATGACCTTTCCCGGAGGGACGGACGGAAAAACTCTTGCGGAAGGGATTCGGAAATTTCTTTAATATCCAATTTGAAGTCGAGCAGTTTATAAGTTCGAATTCCAAAAAAAATGGATTTAGAATTTCAGAAAATTTTAAACTTATAATCGTAAAAATGATCTACTACTCATCTCTACATAATAGAGTGTCTAAAATTCTTCATCAAACGCGGGATTTATGCTCAAATTAACGGTACTCTGTTTTATAGGGATCAGTAAGCGTAGAGTTCGACGGTTGAAAGTTTGGGCGAATCCAGCCTTTGCAAGCAAAGGCTGGACCGCGCTTTAACTCAATGTTGCTGCCTACGGTTGCAACATAATGTTCCAATTCCTTCGGAATTTCCACTACAATCGCTTTCGCATTTGTTATACCGAGCTCACGTTTTCTTAAATTTTAAACTTGTCGACGTTTTTGGGATTTTAGGAACGCAGATAGTAAGGAAATATATCGGTCATCGGATTTGGTTCGAACTCCAATTCTCTTGAAATAAGATTTTGTCTCCTGTTAATCTTCCAAATCATTTTGTAAGTCCAGTGAAAGCTAGGAACTCCCCTATTTAAAGTTTCCACAGTAGAATCCCCCACACCAAGATCTTCCAACCAAAGCATATAATTAAAAAGATAACATCTCGAAACACCATGAGCCGCCGCCAACACACCTAAAGTCGCCCAAACACCAGTAGGAACCCGAATACTCAATTTTTTCATCTTACCCACACTCCGATTGTATTTGATCTTACCCGCCCGATTATGCAGACGTTTCATAGACGCGATCTGCTTAGAATATTTTCTCAATAAAAAGGGAAGTTTACCCCGAAGAGCCTTTTTTTCCTTAAGATTCAAACGATCCCAATAAACATTAGGAACCAAAAGAGAATCCGTTCCTACAGCACTTTCTATCAGGGTGGATTGAATTTTTTGATTGGAATCGAACAAGAGAATGTCCATATTAGATACGGTTCTTTCAAATTTCACGGCGGAATAATTTTATAGAATTTTTTGAATCAAACACAGAGTTTAATTTCCGATATATTTAGAACTTGTCTCAAAACCTTAAAAGAAATCGGCACAATCATTTCATAAGTTCGTAATAGAGTGTGGAAATTCCCGCAGATTGTTGATTTATGGATTTTCTAACGGATTTTATCGTTGGAATACTTTTGTAGGAGTTCCGACATCCGAGGTTTTGGGACAAGTTCTTAAATTTTAAGACCACTCTTAGCAAAACGTGTGAGTTCCCACAAATTACATCGCCTAACAAATGATTTACAAATTTTTGAAAATATATAAAACAACGTGAGCGGGTGTAAGAAAGTTTGGGCGAATCCAGCCTTTGGCAAGCAAAGGCTGGACCGGGCTCTCAGCTCTGGTCGATAAATTGCATACAGAAAATATAATACAACATTCGTCTTTAGATTCAATTTAGAACGCGATCCGTAGAGAGCCATAACGTTACCCACAAATTAAGAAGGCTTTTGGGATCATAAGGATCAAAAACTGATATTTTTCAAGTGTTCCGACAAGAATGAGGCTTTTTACTTGCAAGAAGTATGATTTTGTGGTAAAGAAAACCTCCCGAGTCTTCCCACCGCCTCTCCCCTCCACCCAAAATCAGGGTGGGGTGTAAGTTTCACAGAGGATTTGTAGTAATTCCGACAGATTTATCTTCAGATCCAAGTATTTGTGGGTAAGGTTATGGTAGAGAGCGAGATGCTTTCGTTTTCTCGCATCGATCCCTTTCTCCTTACGCCGAGCTCACGTTAAATACTATTTTTATACGATCGAGCAATAACGAATTGCCGAAAGGTTCATTCTAGTTTTTCTAAGATCGTTTTGGTTGAACTTTGATCTTATGCTGAAATTAGATTTTATATACCTAAAAGTTTGAACAAAAAATATTTTATCGAATAAGATTTGGGGCGAATTTTTTTCTATAAAACAGGATTTCTGAATGCGCTAGGGATCGACTCGGGGGCAAGTTATTGATTTTTTCAAAATGGATTTTGTAATTGGATTATTTTTCAATAACTTGACCGGAGAGGAGAGCCCGACCTGCGCTTTGTACGATTTTCGTTTTATTTTACAAATGGATTCAAGCGCAGGAAGCGCCCGAACTATTAATTTTTTGGAATGCTAAAATCGGATTATTTAAATTTGGCCAACAGTCGATTAGGAATGTATTTTATCATAAAAAGCAAATCCTACCGCGGCCAAGATCAAAAGAAAACTTACCGCGTGGTTCCACTTGATTCTTTCTTTTAAAACGAAGGACGCGAATAGTATGAATACGCTGATAGTGATGATCTCTTGTAGGATTTTAAGTTGAAAGGCGCTGTAACCTTCTTCTCCGTAGCCGATTCAATTGGCGGGAACCATCAAAACATATTCGAAAAGGGCGATTCCCCAGCTGAGTAAAATTGTTAAAGGAAGACTCCAACCGTGAAAAAACTTCAAATGACCGTACCAAGCAAAAGTCATAAAAAGATTGGAACATACAAGTAGGAAGAATGTTTTCATAAAAGAATATGAATTTGTGATTCCTTGGAAAAACAATTCCGATTTAAATTTTACCGTAGTGAATTTGTTTGATTATCTATTGTTCTCTTTTTTGAAAGTATAATGATATGAAACCTTATATTCTGCTGTTTCTTCTGATTTGAATTCGTAAATTTTTTGGAGCAAGGAGATACTGATCTCCGTAAAATCGAGTACTGTAAATTTTTATTATGGAGAATCGTTTGGTTGTGGAATATTTGTATTTTATTATATAGCTTGGATGGAGGACTTAGAGCCGGTCTCAAAACCTTAGGAATATAAAAGCTACTACAATTTTAAACGCGCGCAAACATCAATGCGACGGTTTTTGTGGGAACTCCCACGTTTTTTAAAAACTTGCCGGATAGTTTATAATATTTTTTAGATAACTTTTATTTTGAGCTTGTTCTGATACGTTGTAATGTGGGAACTCAGATTTTTTATTAAGATTTCCCGCTTAGATTTGGATTCGTTGATACGGGGAAATTTTCCTTTTTCAAAAACGGTTCAAATAGGAGTTTGTGTATGAGAATTTACGTTTTATTTTTTACAAAAGAATGAACTTAGGAAAAAAAGTTGGATTTGTGTTAAAAAAATATACGTAAAAAAGAACCCCAAACAATTTGGGGTTTTTAGTGTTGGGTTTAGACTTCAAGTAGTATAACGCGTCTTTGTTGAACTTGATTGAGAAAGTAATTTCAATCTCTTGAACATATCTTAAAAGTAAATTCCGGCGGCGGAATTTTGGAAAATGAACACGCCGCCGGATAAAGTTTACTCGGAACGAACCTCTATTTTTTTCGTGAGCGGTTTTCTTTTAGGGAGGGTCAGATTTAAGACTCCATTTTTATAAACCGCAGAGATGCGATCTTCTTCTACAGATTCTGTAAGAGTGAAAGTTCTTCTATATTCTCCTGTACGAAATTCGGAATATCTAAGTTCTCCCTGAATGTCTTGACTTGAAGTTTTTCCGGAAATGGTCAGTTGGTCCTTTTCCAGTTGAACTTGAACGTCTTTTTCTTCCACACCCGGAAGATCCGCAAGCAGATAGATATTTTCTTCGTCGGAATAGACGTCCACTCTGGGAGTGAGAATTTTTACTCTCTCTTTTTTGGCTTCCTGAGGAGAGTGCCCCTCGGTACGGTTTTCTTGATTTAGAACTGCGTTTGTCATATGTGATTCTCCTAAAAAATTACTTAGTTTGAATTTGGATTTTGCGAGGTTTCACGCTTTCCCGAACGGGAAGTGTGAGAACTAAAACACCGTTTTTAAATTCCGCATTTGCTTTTTCCGAATCGACTTCCGTAGGAAGTTCCAGTGTTCTATGGAATTTTCCATGGAATCTTTCCGCGCGATTTACCCCTTGGGTGGATTTTGGAATTTCCCCATTTAGGTGTAGGTGATTTCCACTCATGGTAATTTCCAAATTTTCCGGCTCAATTCCTGGTATAAGAGCGGTAATCGTCACCGCATCGATTCCTTTGTGGATATTCAAAGCTGGGTAGGCACTACCGCCGTGGAGTAAGAACGGGTTCCAAAGGCTGGAAAACTGGTTTTGGAGATCTTCAAGGATTCTAAATTCATTCATGGTTTTTGATACCTCTTTTGGCAATCTAAAACTTAGAGTGCTAAAATGTTAAAAAAGTTCCAGCATTTTTTAAAAAAATTAGCAATCTTTTTTATTAAGTGCTAATTTTTTAGGAAATAAAATTAGATGTAGAACTCAAAAAATGAACCGAATTTTACCGATTCCTTTGATTTCCGAATGGCAGTATCTTTAAAAATTGAGATTCTGCTTCAATTTACTTCTGGGAACGTATGAAAATAATACATGAGTTTGTCCCCAAAAAATTAGAGGATAGATTTTTCCAAAAAAGGTCATAAATTCTATGTTAGACGTAATTTTTGAGAACTTCCTCACCTCCGTAAAGTCGACTATTTTAGTACAATTGCCTGAGTGATATATGAGTGTTTTATTATAAGGTTTCTCGAGTAAGAAAAAATAATTATTCATATTTTATAAGGAACATGTCATTTGCTCCAATGATTGGGGTTTCGTTGATTCCTCTGTTTGTGTTTCCGATAACGTAGAGATTTCCTTTTGAATCAAGTCCGAGCCCATTTCCGAAAATGGTTGCATTGGGGATACCAATTTGTTGCATCCATTTAATTTGTCCGGATGAATTGTGTTTTGTAATAAATGCATCTTGAACTCCTGAAGAATTATCTGTTCCGTTTAAGATATTTCCATTTGTATGACCCGTAGTAAAAATATTTCCATGTATATCGGTTATGATAGAAAGGATCACCGCTTGTTCTGGAGGAGCGCTATCGGGACCGAATTGTTGAACCCATTGTAAGTTGCCGAATGAATCATATTTTACTATGGTTCCAAGCCAACTCGTTCCGGTTAATTGATCATTAAAACGACCGTTACTCGTTCCACTTACAATAACATTTCCGGATAAATCTACAGTTACGGATTTACTATGAAAGGATTTTCCCAAGGAACCTAATTGAGCGAAAAATTGACGATTACCGTTATTGTCGTATTTAAGTATAAAAAGATCATCAATTCCGGTTCCCGACGCGGTGTCTTTTTTATAGTCTGCGTTCCCAGAGCCGGTGATATAAATGTCACTCGTGGTTTTGTTAATTACCAGCCCTTCCGGAAAACTCCTTGTATTAGGGATTGCGATTTGTTTGACCCAATTTTTATTTCCCTTGTCATCAAACTTGGCGATAAATCCGTTGGATCCACTGAGAGGGCCGCCGAAAGGTCCGGTCGATTTTCCAGTTATATAAATGTTTCCCGACGGATCTAACGCAATTTTGGAAGGTAAAATAGAATGATTTGGAATGCCATTTTGCAGAGACCAAAGTTCATTTCCATTGGAATCGAATTTAATTAGAAACAAATCATCCTCACCTTCTTGTTTCGCGCCTCGAAAAAGTTCTTTTGTACTACCGATTATATACGTGTTTTCGTTCGAATCGACTGCAATATCTTCCACCTTTAATCTTACTCTCGCATTCCCAATTTGATAAGTCCAAATTGGATTCATTTGAGAATCATATTTTCCGAAAATGAGATCTCTAGTCCCGATGGAATTTGCCGCTCTGTAAACGCTTCCGTTCGTATCTCCTGTGATGTAGATAAAACCTTTTTCGTCCACAATCAAACTTTTACCGGAAGTATCTGCGTTAGGCGCTCCAAGTAGCAAGGTATGCTTTAATGTTAATTTGTCCGAATCTTGAGGGGTTGATAGTTCGGATAAATTGTCATTGCCAATGATCTCTTCGATTTCCTTTTGAATTAGGAATTGTATCCAATAGTTATTTGGTCCGGGGGCGGGCACGCCTACTATTTTGGCGGGTGTGCACATTTGAAAGAATGTAAGTAAAAAAATGTAAAATCGTTTCATAATTTTTTCAAGCTTTAGATCCGGTCTCAAAACTGTCTTCTGTGGGAGCGGCATTGCTGTGACACTGTCATCAGTCTTTTGAATGTGAGAGTTCCTACAGAAACCGCTGTATTAGCGGTTTTTTCCTGTCGTTCAAAATTGTAATAGTTCCTACATGTTTCTTAAACTCAAGCCGCCACGACTTCCTATGAGTTCCCCGCGGCGGGATTTGAGACAGGTTTTTAATATTCGACTCAAATGATCTATAATATTTAGGATAGAGATTTAATTGATAGTAGGGCGATTCACCCTATTTTTATTAAATAATATTAGAAAATAGAATTAAACTGGGGCAAAAAGCGTGAATTAAAAGGCGATTCAATCATTTGTATTTTGGACGTATAAGAAATAAAATATCATTTTTTGCAGTGAAATATACATATATAAAAAAGAATTATTTCCCAGTAGAAAGTATATGTAATATTCTGAATATATCTAATTCGACTATGCCAAAATATATTACGACAAAAAAGGAGACGTTCGGTTTGAGGATATCTGAGTTCCGTCGAGTTTCGAAGGAAAAATCCGCATAGACTGTTTGCCAATTGGGAAAGTGGCGCTATCTCAAAAATACTTTATCTTTGTTTAAAATGCCAATTCCAATCATTCTAAGATATTTTTGAGATAGCTTCTAAAAAAAATGATCATTTATATTTTACTATAAAGATATCAGTGTCTCCATGCATAGGAGCCCCGTTTATTCCTCGGGTCGTATCTCCAATCGTGTAAAGATTTCCTTCTCGGTCTTTTACAATTCCGTTTCCAGATGCTTCTGCTTCGGGGCTACCAATTCGTTCTATCCATTTGTTTTGTCCGGATGAATTGTGCTTTGTGAGAAAGGCATCGCTATGTCCTAACGAATCATCCCCTCCATCCGCGATATTTCCGTTGGTAGAACCGGTTGTAAAAATATTTCCACTTTTGTCGGTAGTGATCGAATTGATTGTGGTACGTTTTGCTAAACTACTGGTTGGGCCGAATTGACGGATCCATTGTAACGTGCCGTGTGAATCGTATTTGGCTATGGTTCCGAGTCTATTCGTTCCGCCTAACGTTGTTTCGAATCGACCGTTACTTGATACGCCTATCAAGATATTTCCAAATGGATCTACGGCTATGGAACTATTATCAAAGAACTTGTCAGTAGAGCCGAGTTGGGCGAAAAATCGCCCATTCCCATTGCTGTCGTATTTAAAAATAAACATGTCCCTGATTCCGATACTGGGGAGTGTATTTGTCTCATAGTTTGCCTCTCCGATACCGGTTATATAAACATTGTTTGTAGTCTTGTCGAAGGCGATTCCTGTCGGATGATCGTCCACTCCATCGACTCCAATTTGACGGACCCAATCCTCGTCTCCGTTGCTTTTAAACTTAATAATAAATCCGTTTGATCCGATCAGAGGACCTCCAAAGGGGGCGTCTGTATGTCCAACTATATAAATATTTCCAGCCGAATCTAACGTCATTTTGTCGGAAAATACTCCATGATTTGCCATCCCCTTTTGTCTAGACCAGATTTGATTTCCGTTGGAATCGAGTTTGATTAGGAACATGTCTTCTATTCCCGTAAGTGCTCCCGGATAATTTCTGTTTGTGTTGCCGGTTATATACACGTTATCGCTTGTATCGACTGCAATATCTCTTGCTAACAAAGTCGTGTCTGCGTTTCCGATTTGTTTCGTCCAAATCGGATTCATTTGAGGATCGTACTTTCCAAAGATGATATCCCGGATTCCAATGCCCGCCGCATTGTAAACGCCTTCATCCGTATTTCCCATGATATAAATAAAACCTTTTTCGTCCATGGCTAGGTTTTGACTTACAGTTCTCGCGTTAGGTGCTCCGATTGACAGTGTGCGTTCTAATTCAAATGTTTTGGAATCTTCGAGGTCGGCGGATTCGGAAAAAACGTTATCGATTGCTTCCGTTTCAATTCTTGCGATTCCTCGAGCTAAAAATTGAATCCACGAGTCGTTTATTCCCGGGGCCGCCACGCCTAAGATCTTAGCCGGAGTGCAAGCCTGAAGAAATATAAAAAGAAAAACAAAAATGTGATTCATGATACTTTTCCCAATTTCCAAACGTTATTTTCGACTAAAACCTTCGAGGCTTTTTGAGATAGAAACTTTTCAGGGTATAGGGTATTTTCCCCTACATGATAGAATCTATAACGTGAGTTCGGTGTAATTAACGCGAAAGGGATCGATGCGAGGTCAAGTTATTGTTATTGGTATTTTATGAAAATTGAATCTGATTCCGGAGTTCCACATAACTTGACCGGAGCTGAGAGCCCGGTCCAGCCTTTGTTTGCAAAGGCTGGATTCGCCCAAACTTTTTTATATCGAATTCACAGGAACGTTATTTGGTGTTTCTTAAGAAACGAATCACCTTCTAATGGGACATCCCAGCAGTTCTCGTTTACTTTTGCATGCTTTTCCTATCACTTTTTCGTTTTGTGCCTTGGCCTCCGTTTGTAAATTGAGAAGGGAAGTCGTTCTTTTTCAGAGTGATTCAATTGAGGTTTGTCTGGAAATCGGAAAGATGCAAACTTGAGGTCTGTTCAACAGTTGAACAAAATTCTTGACAGGATTCCTTTGCGTTTTTTTATGAATCAGGATTTTCCAATTCTGGGACTGACCCGGCGAAGCTATGCTCGAAGCTTTCGTTAGAGTTCCTTTTTCCGAATCTCCTTCTTTTTGGGGTTCCTTATGGATGATGCACTGAGACACAAACTTCTGAGAATCCTGGAAGAAAACCCCGAAGTTAATCAAAGAGAAATTTCCGAGATTTTAGGAATCAGCTTAGGTAAGGTAAACTATTGTCTGAAGGCTTTGATGGACAAGGGTTGGATCAAGGCAAAAAACTTTAAAAACAGTAATAACAAATTCGCTTACGCGTATTTTTTAACCCCGATGGGAATCGAAGAGAAAGCCCGTATTACGATTCGTTATCTGAAGATGAAAATACAGGAATACGAACAAATCCAAAAAGAAATCGAGGAGTTAAAGAAGGAAGTCGGGGAAGATTAAGGCGATGGAAAAAGACGCAAGAATTTACATTGCTGGTCATAAGGGACTTGTCGGTTCTGCTATCGAGCGAGTTTTGAAAAAAGAAGGTTACGAGAATATTATTGGGAAATCTCACGCGGAGTTGGAGCTCACTGAGCAACCGAAGGTGAATGAATTTTTTGAAAATCGGAAACCTGAATATGTTTTCCTTGCCGCCGCAAAAGTAGGTGGAATCCACGCGAATAATACTTATCCGGCGGAATTCATTTTTTCTAATCTTCAAATTCAGAATAATATCATAGACGCTTGTTATCGGTTTAAAGTGAAAAAATTACTTTTTCTGGGTTCTTCCTGTATTTATCCGAAGTTCGCCAAACAGCCGATGGATGAAGGTCAATTGTTGGACGGTAAACTGGAACCAACTAACGAACCCTATGCGATCGCAAAGATTGCAGGAATCGTAATGTGCCAAAGTTACAATCGTCAATATGGCACGAACTTTATTTCTGTTATGCCGACCAATCTGTACGGTCCGGGCGACAATTATCATCCCGAGAATTCTCACGTTCTCCCGGCTTTGATTCGTAGATTCTACGAAGCTAAAATTAAGGATCTTCCCGAAGTGGTCGTATGGGGAACGGGGAAACCCTTAAGGGAATTCTTATATTCGGATGATATGGCTCGAGCCTGCGTCTTTTTAATGAAAAATTACGATGTTACCGGAGATGCGAAGGGCGGGGAACATGTGAATGTAGGCAGTGGCATCGAGGTAAGTATTCGAGAATTGGCTGAAACGGTGAAAGAAGTAGTAGGTTATCAAGGACTTCTGACTTTCGATCTTACGAAGCCAGACGGCACTCCTCGTAAACTTTTAGACGTTTCGAAACTTCATAAGATGGGTTGGAAACACCAAGTGGAGTTAAAAGAGGGTATTCGTTTGGCATTTGAAGATTTTAAAACGGCAATATGAAGGATGTATTAACCATTTGATCTTAGTAATAGGTTCGGGTATCGTTGGGAGTTGGATCGCGTATCAACTTTGTAAAAACACCAATTCAGATATTTATTTATGTGACTCATCAGAAAATAGGGGCGACGGCATCAGTGGGAGAAATTCAGGGGTTTTGCATTCAGGGATTTATTATGCCGAAGATTCTCAAAAACTAAAGCACTGTCTTAGAGGTTACGAACTATCATTAGAGTTTTTTAATCAATTTAATGTTCCTTATAATATCTGCGGTAAAATCATTACAAGTGGAGTTAGAGAGGATCTTTCCGTTGAGTTGCAAAAAAAAGAAAAATTGGAGGAACTTTATAATAAATCCATTCGATACGGTATTCGTGGCGCAAATTATATAAAAAATCTTTCTTTAGAATATCCTTCTCTTTTGGGAGAAAATGCGCTTCACCTTCCAAAAACGGGAGTGGTGGACGTTTCCCTTTATCTGAAAGTGTTATGGAAAGGATGTGAAAATTCTGGAGTTACTTTTATCAAGGGGAAACGTTTTATTTTTCAAGGAGGAGAGCCTTTCTTGTGCGATAGGCAATCAGGTATTATGGAAAAAATTGAAGCTGATTGTATTATAAACGCTGGAGGGCTTCATTCCGATGAACTTTTGCAGCAGTTGAAAGAATTGAAATACGAAATTCGTCCGAATAAAGGTGAGTATTACCGTTTAAGAAGAGAACTCCCATTTAAAAAGTTGGTTTATCCGCTTCCCTCACATACAAGTACTGCATTAGGTGTTCATTATACGTTTCATCTTAATGGTGAGTCGTACGCAGGTCCAAATTCTAATTGGGCTGAATCCAAAACCGATTATAAATTTCAAACGCCAAGAGATGTCTTTTTTAATTCCTTAAAGAATATTACGAATTATTACATTGAAGAGGATTTAATCCAAGGTTACGTAGGATTAAGGCCTAGATTATTTTTTGAGAATAAACCAATTGCTGATTTTGTAATTAAAAAATATCCAGAAAATCGTCCTTGGATTCATTTACTTGGGATCGAAAGTCCCGGACTTACTTCTTCTCCTTCGATTGGCGAAGAAGTATCTCTATTAGTTAAATCACTGATTTAGAGTCTGTCCCAAAACCTGAAAAGAAATCAGCAGAATCATTTTATAAGTTCGTAATAGAGCGAGGAAATTCCCGCAGATCGGTGATTTATGGATTTTCTAACGGATTTTATTGTTGGAACATTCTCGTAGGAGTTCCTACATCCTAGGTTTTGGGACAAGCTCTTATTCAAAAGAGGAAACATATGTTAGATCACTACAATGCGTATATTGGCCGTCTTCAATCGGTACTTGTTCCCGAAAGAGCATCCGAAATAGAACATCTTGCATTTTCATTGAAGGACGCTTGGGAGACTAAAAAACAAGTTTTCCTTTGTGGAAACGGTGGAAGTGCCGGAAATGCAATTCATCTCGCGAACGACTTTAATTACGGTATTGATAAAAAGAATGGAATTGGGCTTCGTGTGGAAGCTTTGCCTGCGAATGCGGCGGTTATTACTTGTCTTGCCAATGACGAAGGATACGATACTATTTTTTCTCAACAATTAGAGGTAAAAGCGGATAAAGGTGATGTTCTAATCGTTCTTTCTGGGAGCGGTAATTCACCTAACGTAGTAAAGGCGCTTGAAGTCGGAAATAAAATTGGAATGGTCACGTATGCAATTTTAGGATTTTCGGGAGGTAAGTGCAAGGAATTGGCAAAATATCCAATCCACTTTCCGATCAATGATATGCAAATATCTGAAGATTTACAAGTGATTGTAGGGCATATGTGTATGCAATGGTTGTGTGGAGTAAAGTAAATTAGAATGAAAGCGTTAGTTACTGGTGGGGCGGGGTTTATTGGAAGCCATCTTGTAGACCTTCTATTAGAAAATCAATTTGAGGTTACCGTTCTGGATAATTTCAGCACGGGAAGGGCATTTAATTTAAATCACGTAAAAGAGAAAATTGATTTAGTTGAATGTGATTTGTCTATCCAAGAAGACTGGATTAAAAAGTTTCAATCGATCGATTATGTATTTCATCTTGCGGCGCTCGCGGATATCGTTCCTAGTATTCAAAATCCAGAGGGTTATTTTCAATCCAATGTAACTGGTACTCTGAATGTTCTTCAAGCAAGTAGACATTACGGAGTGAAGCGGTTTGTTTATGCCGCCTCTTCTTCGTGTTATGGAATTCCGGAGCTTTATCCAACTCCTGAAACTTCACCAATTCTACCTCAATATCCATACGCACTTACAAAAAGGATGGGGGAAGAATTGGTCATGCACTGGGCGCAAGTTTATAAATTTCCCGCTTTATCATTAAGGTTTTTTAATGTTTACGGACCTAGATCTCGAACTTCCGGAACTTATGGTGCAGTCTTTGGAGTTTTTTTAGCTCAAAAGTTGGCTGGGAAACCTTTCACTGTAGTTGGGGATGGAAAACAAACTAGGGATTTTACTTATGTGAGAGACGTTGTGGAAGCGGTTTTTGCAGCCGCTCAAAGTGATAAAGTAGGTGAAATTTATAACGTTGGAAGTGGTGCCACGATTTCAGTGAATCGAATTGTAGAACTTTTGAAAGGAGAAGTTACATACATTCCGAAGCGACCTGGTGAACCGGATAGCACTTTTGCCGATATTACTAAGATTAAAGAAAATTTAAAATGGTCCCCTAAAATTTCAATAGAGACGGGGATTGGTGAATTATTAAAGAATATAGATTATTGGAGAGAAGCCCCAGTATGGACGCCTGACAAAATAGAAAAGGCGACATCCGATTGGTTTAAGTATCTTGGTGGAACCAATTCATAAAAACGAAATTACCGTTTTGATTCTGGCGGCCGGGCTTGGAACCAGACTTAAGCCCCTTACGGATCGTTGGCCGAAATGTTTGATGCCGATTTCCGGGAAACCTTTACTTGAAATTTGGTTGGATCAAATCTCTCAATTAAAGATTTCTAAAGTGTTAGTAAATCTTCATTATTTAAGCGAGGTTGTTTCTTCTTTTTTAAAAAGACCGAAATATAAAGATTGGGTCAAATCTATTTACGAGCCGGAATTATTAGGTACTGCGGGAACTCTTCAAAAGAACTATGATTTTTTTAAAGGGAAAACAATTCTTTTGGTTCACGGCGATAATCTTTGTTTATGCGATTTTGATTCTTTTGTTGAATTTCATTTTTTGAAAAGACCTGAGGGTTCTCTTATAACGATGATGACGTTTCGAACTGATTCTCCCAAAAGCTGCGGGATTGTGGAACTGGATGATGATGGAGTCGTTCAAAGGTTCCACGAAAAAGTGGAGAATCCTCCGGGGAATCTGGCAAATGCCGCCATCTACTTGATTGAACCGGAAGTTTTAGATTGGATTATAGAAAGAGAATATGTAAATGATTTTAGCAATCAGGTATTGCCTCAATTTTTAGGTAAAATCGCCACTTGGGAAAACAAAGGTATAATGCGTGATATTGGAAATTCAGAGGCTTTGGCGAAGGCTCAAAAGGAAGTTGTTTTCCCAGAAAACAATAATTTAGATGAATGGGAGACCGAATTTTTATCGAACTCGATTCATCAATCCATTCAGTCAATATTATGATTCCGAATTCTCATAAAATTATATCTCTTGGGGACGTTTCACAACTAAGTGAAAGCCCATTGGAAGAATCTTTAGTTCTTTGTTATGGACATTTTAACGTTATACATCCGGGACATATTCGATTTTTACAATATGCTAAAAGTCTTGGAAAAAAATTAAAAGTTGCGGTTCTAGGAGATCAAAGTATCGCGGAATCTCAAAGAAGCAAATACTTTCATCAAATGGAAAGAGCGGAAGGTGTGGCTTCTTTACATTTCGTTGACTTAGTTTACGTATTGGATAAGATTTCGCTCGAAGACTTATCACTCCATATCAAACCTTCTGTTTTAGTTTTGGGAAAAGAGCTTGAAAATACACATCGTGAAGATATTAAAGCTGCGGTTTATAGCATCGAAAAACAAAACGGGAAAGTTATTTTTCATGCTGGAGAAGTTCATTATGCAAGCGCTGATTTACTTCATGGCAGTCAACAAGATCTTGAATCGGAAAGAAAACATTTATTTCTTCAGGCAAACAAACGACAAGGAATCGATCTCGCGAAGCTCATAACTTACATTGGGAAATTTTCCAATTCTAAAATCCTTGTCATAGGAGATACTATAGTAGATCAGTATGTAGCTTGTGATGCCATTGGGATTAGCGCCGAAGCCCCGGTTCTTGTAGTTAAAGAATTAGAAACTAGGGAATTTGTTGGCGGAGCAGGTGTAGTTGCCGCACACGTAAAAGCTTTAGGTGCAGATTGTACTTTTTTATCGGTTGTAGGTGAAGATGAAAATGCAAATTTGGTAAGCAATAACTTACAAGAACAAGGTATCGACGTGCAATTGATCGGCGATGGTAGTCGTCCTACTACATTCAAAATTCGTTATATGGTTGAAAATCAAAAACTATTTCGAGTCAGCCGTCTTAAGGAACATTCTCTCTCAAAAAAAATTGAAGATCAACTCATTGAAAAATTGAAAAAAATTGCGAAAAACTACGACGGAATTCTAGTTTGTGATTTTGTGTATGGAGTGATAACTAACAGAATCCTTACTGAAATTCGATCAATAGCAAGGGAAAACAACATTTTGCTCTTTGGGGATTTACAGTGTAGTAGTCAAGTTGGTAATATTGCTAAATTTGAAGATTTTAATTTATTATGCCCAACTGAAAGAGAAGCTAGAATTGCTTTAGGAAATCATGAAGACGGAGTAGAATGGATTGCAAATACTCTTTTGGAGAAAACGCGTTCCAAAAATTTACTAATTAAGCTGGGCGCAGAAGGATTTATTGCGTATTCGAACGATATTCCAGGCAATTTTAAGAAAAGAGAACACTTTCCTGCTTTAGTTTCCAACCCAGTAGATGTAGCTGGAGCGGGTGATTCATTATTGGCAGCTATTTCGGTTAGCATGTGTTCCAGTGCAAATTTGATGGAAGCTTCCGCGATTGGCGCTTGTATGGCGGCGCTTGCTGTTCAAACAATTGGAAATATACCTGTTTCTCATCAGAAACTGGAAAACTATATTAAGAATTTGAGGTAAATGTGAATCAAAATATTAAAAGTATTTATATAACAGGCGGTGCCGGCTATGTCGGGGCCATGCTTGTGCCTCGCCTTCTTTCGGAAGGTTATAAAGTAACGGTGCTTGATCTTATGATCTATGGAGAAGATGTGCTTAAAGAACATCCTAACCTAACGAAGGTTAAAGGAGATATTCGAGATCAAAATCTCTTGAATCAAACGATTCCGGGCCATGATTCGGTTATTCATCTTGCATGTATTTCCAACGATCCAAGTTTTGAGTTAAATCCGAATTTAGGAAAATCAATCAACTTAGACGCATTTCGACCTCTTGTTGAAATTAGCAAAAAGCACGCCGTCAAAAGATTTATTTATGCTTCTTCTTCTTCCGTTTATGGAATTAAAGATGAACCGAATGTTACGGAAGATTTTTCGTTAGAACCTCTTACCGATTATTCCAAGTTCAAAGCGGACTGCGAAAAAATATTAAACGAATATCAGACGGATCATTTTACTACCGTTACGATTCGTCCTGCTACTGTCTGTGGATATTCTCCTAGACAAAGGTTGGATGTTGTAGTAAATATTTTGACTAATCTAGCATATCACAAACGTGAAATCTCCGTATTTGGAGGAGCGCAACTTCGCCCGAATATTCATATTGACGACATGGTCGATGTCTATTTGGTTTTATTACGCGCTCCAAAAGAAAAAATAGCCGGAGAAATATATAACGCCGGTTACTTGAACTTTACGGTTTCTGAAATTGCTAATATGGTTAAAGAAGTTGTCGGAGAAGATGTAAAGTTAGTTACAACTCCTACAAACGATAATCGATCCTACCATATTTCTTCCGATAAGATTTACAATCAATTGGGGTTTCGTGCAAATCGTTCTATTAAGTTGGCGGTAGAGGATTTAAAGAAAGCTTTTGATTCTGGTCTTCTTCCAAATTCTTTGACAGATGAAAAATATTTTAATATAAAACGTATGCAATCTGTAAGTTTAAAATGAAACTTAGGATCGGATTAGATTTTGATAATACTCTCGCGTGCTATGATGAAGTTTTTGCGATTGTAGCGAAAGAACAAAAATTAATCTCAAATGAATGGAGAGGATCTAAGAAAGAACTTAGGGACTTTCTTAGAACTTTAGAAAAAGGGGAATTATTATGGCAAAAAGTCCAAGGTAAAGTTTACGGTAAATATATGGATCAAGCCACTTTATTTCCGGGGGTAGCTGAATTCTTATGGAAATGTAAATTAAATCAGGTAAAAGTTTTTATTGTTAGTCATAAAACTGAATATGGTCATTTCGACGAAGAAAAGATAAATCTTAGAACCACAGCCTTACAATGGATGGAACAAAAAGGATTTTTTGATCCCAATGAATTTGATATTTCTATAGAGAATGTTTTTTTCTCTACTACAAGATTAGAAAAAATAAAAAAAATCAATGAACTTGAACTTTCTTATTTCATAGATGATTTGGTTGAGGTTTTTGAAGAGAAGGAATTTTCATCGTTTACTAAAAAGATTCTTTTCGGTAAGTTAGAAGCAAATATCGGAAGTATTGAAAACATAATAGAATTTGATAGCTGGAAAAAAATTTCGTTATCTATTTTTTCCGAATTTTCATTGGAAGAAATTTTCTCCGTTTTGACTCAAAAGTGGAAAGATTTAAACTTAACCGGAGTAAAAACGATAAAAGCGAACGGGAATAGTAGAGTATATCGGGTTGATTCCAACGACCAATTCTACGTGTTAAAAATTTATCCGGATTTGCAATTAGATCCACGAAAAAGATTAGAAACTGAATACCACAGTTGTTCAGTGTTGTATCAATTTAATTTACCAGTTCCGAAGCCAATTCAAAAGGATGATGCGTTGAATTGGGGATTGTATCTTTGGATTGAAGGAAAGGAGATAGATGAACGACAAAGTGATCTAATCTTTCAGCTAATTAAGTTTATACAAAGATTAAAAGAAATAAAAGACAAAGTTCCAGAAGAAGCATTTAAATATGCATCTGAATCTTGTTTATCTGGTGCTGAACTTGAATCACAAATACAAAGACGATTGGTCGTTCTCCAGAATTTAGATAATTCTGAATTAAATCAGTTTTTGGTATATGAACTACAACCTACTTTGGATTTTTTCTTGGAAAGAGCGAAATCTTTTTATAAAGAAGATTTTTTTGTAAAATTAAAAAGGCAATATTGGATATTAAGTCCTTCTGATTTCGGTTTTCATAACTCTAAACTTGGATTGAATGGAATATTATATATTTATGATTTAGAATATTTTGGATGGGATGATCCTGTAAAATTAATTTCAGATTTTCTTTGGCATCCTGGAATGAATCTCACGGAAAGCGAAAGAATAGTCTGGTTAAAAAATTCGATTAAAATTTTTGATCAAGATTTTGGAATTGAAAATAGATTTTTAATGTATTTCCCACTTTACGGAATTCGCTGGTGTTTAATTCTTTTAAATGAGTTTCTGAAAACAAAATTAGAAAATCGAATTAACGCTATTCCGGAAAGAAAAGACAAACTAATTGATATTCAGAATATTCAATTAAACAAATCTAAAGTGTTGTTAAGTCGAATTAAGCAAATTGCGTAAAGGAAAATCTTATGGAACTCGTTTCGAAACGTTTAAGAAGACTTGTGGTAGAGGCCCTGGAAGGGGGCGGAAGGGGACATCTGGGCTCTTCCATGTCCATGATCGAAATTTTGCATGTTTTATATGATGGATACTTAAATATTTCCAAAGATAATTTTACTTCTCCGGATCGAGATCGATTCATTCTCAGTAAAGGACATGGATGTCTTGCATTATACGCTGTTTTGGCTGATAAAGGATTTATTCCTGCCGAAGAATTAAAAACTTTTTGTAAATTGGATTCACGATTAGGAGGGCATCCAGAAAGAGGAAAGATTCCTGGAGTTGAAGCATCAACGGGTGCTCTTGGGCATGGACTTCCAATCGGTGTTGGTATGGCTATTGCTGGGAAAATTAGAAAGAAAAATTATAAAGTTGTGGTTCTTACCGGAGACGGCGAAATCAACGAAGGTTCCGTCTGGGAAGCGGCCATGTCTGCAGCTAAACATAAACTTTCCAACTTAACTGTATTAGTGGATTATAATAAGCTACAGTCATACGGTTTAACTAAAGAGGTATTGGATCTAGAGCCACTTGTGGACAAGTGGAAAAGTTTTGGTTTCGAAACTACGGAAATTGACGGTCATAACATAGCAGAAATTAAATCTACTTTAAATAGACTTCCTTTTCATTCGGATAAACCTTCTGCGATTATTTGTCATACCGTTAAAGGAAAAGGATTTCCTTTTGCTGAAGGGAATGCTAATTGGCATCACAAGTCAAAACTATCAAAAGAGGAAATAGAAGCAATGTATGCTTGCTTATAAAAAGGTACTGAGATGCGTAATACTAGTTTAAAAATTGTAAATCAACTTGCACAGAAAGACGATAGAGTTGTTTTCGTTGGATCCGATCTTGGGCCGGGCGTTTTGGATGAAATGAAACAAAATATTCCTGATCGTTTCTATATGGAAGGAGTCAGTGAACAGCATATCATTGGAATGGCTGCAGGAATGGCAATGGAAGGATTTATACCTTACATTAATACTATCGCGACGTTTTTAACGAGACGATGTTTTGAACAGGTTGCTTTGGATTTATGTTTACATAATCTTCCTGTTCGTTTGATTGCAAGTGGAGGAGGAATCGTATATGCTCCTCTTGGACCTACCCATCTTGCTGTTGAAGATATAGCAATTCTTCGTGCTTTACCGAATATGACGATTATCGCTCCTTGTGATGCTGAAGAAATGAAAAGGTTAATGCCTTTAACGTTAGATTGGCCTCATCCGATTTATATACGATTGGCAAAAGGTGGAGATAAGGTAATCAGTAAAGCAGAACTTGGCTTTGAAATTGGAAAAGCAATTGTAATGAAAGAAGGTAAGGATGGTTTATTTATAACTACTGGAGTTATGACTCAACTTGCTTTAGAAGCAGTTCAGCAATTGGAAACGGAAGGCCTAAATTGTGGAGTGATTCATATGCATACAGTAAAACCTTTAGATGGAGAAATTCTTAAAAAATGGATTCCGAAAGTTTCTGCTATTGTTACTGTAGAAGAGCACACTCGAATTGGTGGATTAGGAAGTGCGGTGCTTGAATTTTGCAATGATGAAATTCCGAACGAGACCGGAAAGATTCGTAGAATCGGTCTACCAGATCGATTCTCAGAAAGGTATGGGAGTCAGGAATCTTTACTAAATTATTTTGGAATTAACAAAGATAGTTTAGTTAAAACTATGAAAGATACGATCCGTATTAGAAAATAAAGTGTTCATTTTTGGTTTCAAATTATATTTTCAAAATTTGAAACCAATTTTTGTATTTAAAGTCCGTTTATAATAACATTTCTACTTTCTATTTATAATAGAGTTGTTGAAAAGTTAATTCTCATCTGTTTCCGTTTTGTTGAGATCAGCAATTGAAGCGGTTTTACTAATTTCAACAATTCTAATTAATTATGATTTTGCAAATTCGATTTGAAAGTATAGTCATGGCAACTTTTAAAGTTTTTTATTAAATTAAGTATAGATATTTAAAAATATTATAATTTATAGTTATTGAAATCTATATGACTTTTGTTCGTTGCTCAAGTATTTTAGTGAATTTTACATTTAATGTGAGTTTAGTGTAAAAAAAATCAGTAAATTGTTTGTAATTTTATGGTTTTAATTGTTAACAATCAAGTTTAAATTCGATGTTTTTTTGATAAATTAAGTTATAAGGTTCTAATTCATTTAGAATTTTCTTTATAATCGTTTTCGCATTTATTAAATCGTTCTAGAATAAACAGGAATTATTTAGAAAATTTTAAATATATCGGTAAAATGAATTAAAAAATATGTTTTTATCTGAGTATGAACAGCAAATAACAGATGAGTATATTCGGAATGGTTATACCATTCAAAAGGTAGCTGATCTCAATTCGTTAGATTGGATCAAAGAAAGTATAGCGGATATAATCAGAAATATTTTAGGTTTATCTACGAAAGAATCATCGAATATTCTTCTGAATCAAATTCATAAAAAGGTTTCTGTGAGTGATTTGAATTCTTTTCGTTTGAAAGTAATTCAGTCTATGAATTCCTTAAAAGATTTTCGTTATCATTACTATAAAGTGGCTAAACCTTATTTAGAAACGTTAGTTGGTAATGAATTGTCCATGCAGCTAAGGGTAAATTTAAGTATTCAATTTCCAAAGGATGATAGTTCTCTTCTCCCAGTTCATTCGGATACATGGTCCGGAGATTCCCCTTATGAGATTGTGGTTTGGTTGCCTATTGTGGATTGTTATAAAACAAAATCTATGTATTTACTTCCACCTAATTCTTCTAAAAAATTAATTTCTGATTTTAAAAATCAGTCAGGAATAAGTAGTGAAGATTTATTTCAGTCAATCTCCAAAGATGTTCAATGGCTGGAAGTTAAATATGGAGAAATACTTTTATTTGATCAAGGTTATCCTCATGGGAATAGAGTGAACGAGGAATCGGATACAAGATGGTCTATGAACTGTAGATTTAAATCAGTTTTCACTCCTTATGGTGATAAAAAATTGGGAGAGTTTTTTGAACCGATTACGTTACGCGCTACTTCTAAAATTGGAATGGAATATCAGTTTCCAAAAGTAAAATGAAAAAGGTTAGGGGATACATTTTTAGTCGACCGTTTTTAGGAGAAAGAGTTCCACAGCACGTTCAAAATATCGTAATCAGAGATTTCTGCCAGAGAAATGATTTACATTATTTATTAAGCGCAACTGAGTATGCGATGGAAAACTGTCATTTGATTTTGGAACAAGTTTTAGACGAACTAGTAAACTTAGAGGGAATTATTTTATATAGTCTATTTCAGCTTCCTATTGATTTGGAAAATAGAAAACGTTTTTATGATCGTATTCTTTCATCTAACAAAATTTGCTATTTTGCAGTAGAAGGTTTAAAACTAAGTAACCAAGAAGAGATGGAGCGTATTGAAAATCTTTGGAAAATTAAACTTATATTACCTGATTGTTTGAATTATTGATTTATGTATTCTTCAATTGGCCATGCAGTGAAAGCTTTAATTTATAGAGATGATCAACGTATTTTATTGCAGCAACGTGATTATACTCCGGGAATCATATTTCAAGGTTATTGGACTTTTTTCGGCGGACAGGTTGAATCCGGTGAAAATCTTAAAGATGCATTGTGTCGTGAGTTAGAAGAAGAACTTGGATGTCTTCCGGGAAGTATTGGAGAAGAGCTGTTTCATTGGGAATGGAGAGGCAAACAAATTACGTGTAATCATTGTTTGCCAGTTTATTTTGAAGTGAAAGAAGATGTTCTTACTTTAAATGAAGGTCTTGCAATGAAATGGTTTTTATGGGAAGAATTGGATGAGAGACTTCCTTTAGTTCCAGGCGTTAGTGAAAATCTTTATAAAATTAAAAGTTTCTTAGATAAAATTTTTCTCAATAGATGATTAAAAATGGGAAAGCTTAAGAGTATAGTTACATCGCTTCACAAAGCGACTCAGAGAGATTATCTTGCTCGTATGCAGGATCATAAAATAGAATGTATGATCAAGGCGAAAGAATACGGCTTTGATTATTGGGATGGAGATCGTCGTTTTGGCTACGGTGGATACAAATATATTCCCGGCAGATGGAAGCCAGTTGCAGAAACTTTAATTGAAGACTACAACCTTAAACCTGGATCCAAGGTTTTAGATGTGGGATGTGGAAAAGGTTTTTTACTCTATGAAATGCTATTAATCGAACCTAGACTTGAGGTGATAGGTTTTGATTCTTCAGTTTATGGTCTTGAAAATGCAAAAGAAGAAGTAAAGCCTTACTTATTCCAGTATAAAGCTCAAGATCCTTATCCATTTGGAAATAATGAATTTGATTTAGTCATTTCATTGGGTACCTTCCATAACTTAAAGTTATTTGAACTTAAGTCTGCTTTGAAAGAAATGGAAAGAGTTGGTAAAGACGGTTATTTAATGTTAGAAAGTTATAGAAATGAAAAAGAACTTTTTAATCTAGAATGTTGGGCTTTAACCGCAGAATCTTTATTAGAAGTTTCCGAATGGATCTGGTTGTACCGTGAATTCGGTTATACTGGGGATTATGAGTTTATATTTTTTGAATAATCGAAGTTTATAAACCAACAGAATTTTAAATTTTATAAAAAAACGAAGTTGGGTTTCATGTAATTCAATGTGAAAGTCAAAAGATAGGTTGAAATTGAATGGTAGGAAAAATAAAGTTTATCACGAAAATTGCATAAAACTTTGAACTTATATTATTTCGTTTTTCTATGAAAATTTTAGTGTAAATTTATTTTTAATTATGTTGTGAGAAAAAAATGAAACGTACTAAAGATCCTGTGAATCAATCATTGATTGAATTGGAAGAAAAAATTGGTTTGTCCAAATTTGGTCTAATGAATAACGCTGTTTGGTATGAAGATCCAAAGAGACTTTTGTTTACTGCTTCAAGATATAAATTCGTTGCTAAAATTTTATCAGGGTATAATAATGTAGCTGAAATAGGCTGTGGAGATGGATTTTGCTCCAGAATTGTAAAGCAAGAAGTTCAACGTCTAACAATTACGGATTTTGATCTATTGTTTATTGAAAGGTTTGCAGATATTCAATCGAACAAGTGGCCTATAACTGCAAAAATTCATGATATTCTTAAAGATCCTATAAAAGAAAATTTTGATGCATTATATTCGCTAGATGTTATGGAACACATTGCTCCTGAATTGGAAGATGTATATCTAACGAATATCAAAAAATCTTTAACGGCAAATGGTGTCGCTATCATTGGTATGCCTTCTTTGGAGTCGCAGCAATATGCGTCCGCGGGTAGTAAGGCAGGACATATTAATTGTAAAACAGGGAAGAATTTTAAGGAATCATTGAAAAAGCATTTTAATCATGTATTTCTTTTTTCAATGAATGATGAAGTTGTGCATACTGGCTTTTATCCGATGGCTCATTATTTATTAGGTTTATGTATTTCTCCAGAACTCGATTGAATATAATTGGAAGTTTATTAATTTAGAAATCACAATGAACATAAAATTGAAAAATTGTTTTCTGAAAGTTGGTACTAATTGGGATATTAGTAAAAATTTTCTTTGTTTTAATATGAAAATGATTTTAAAGTGTAAATCATTCCATACTTCCGTCTAGTAAACTATGCCAGATTTTTGGAAAAAAATGGTCTATGATTAATTACAGCAATCAAACTAAAATTTCTGAAGAAGTATATCATTCTGTTCATCAATTTTTTACTCTTCAGAAAAGTGATATTCAAAAATTAATAGAAATCGCGAAAGGAACAAAGCGCCAAAGAGCGAGAATTTGTTCACATTTAAATGGTAACGAACTCCTACAAGAAATGTTTATCGTTCATCCAAAAGATACTTATGTAAGACCTCACAGACATATAAACAAGCCTGAGTCGATGATGATTTTAGAAGGTGAGGTAGATTTTATTACTTTTGAAGAAACTGGGGAAATAGAACAGGTTTTAAACATGGGTTCTTATAATACAGGGAAAATTTTCTATGACAGTATGCGTTCTTCTATGTATCACACTTTATTAATTCGATCGGAATGGTTGGTATTTTTAGAAATTACGAAAGGACCTTTTCGTAAAGAAGATACAATATTTGCATCTTGGAGTCCTGGAGAGAACGATCTAGAAGGTGTTCGTGAATTTATGAATAAGATAGAACAGAGATTAAAAAATGGATAATTTTTATTTAAAAAAAGATTGTAGACTTTGCAAATCAACAGAGTTGATCAAAATATTACCCCTGACCCCGACTGCGTTATGCGATGCTTACTTAAAGAACAAAAAGGATCAAGAAATTTATCCACTAGACCTTTTTCAATGTAAAAATTGTGGGTTTGTGCAGATAGAGTGTGTAGTTGATCCAGAAATTATATACAGAGATTATATTTATGTTACTACGAGTTCTTCCGGACTCAGTAGTCATTTCGAAAATTATGCAAAAGATGTTTTCGAAAACCTAAACCTAAACCTAAAATCAAACAACTTAGTGATGGACATTGGCAGTAATGACGGTACCTTGCTCAGTTACTTTAAAAGAAAGAATGTAAAAGTTCTTGGAGTAGAACCTTCTATAAAAACCGCTGAAGAAGCTACACAAAGAGGGATTGAAACCTTACCTGAGTTTTTTAATGTAGATCTCGCAAAAAAAATAAAAGGAAAATTCGGAAGCGTAGATTTGATTACGATTAATAATCTATTTGCTAATATAGATGATTTACATTCTTTTGTGGAAGGTTTGGAATTTCTTTTATCACCACAAGGAGTTGTGGTCATTGAGTCTTCATATTTGGGTGATATGGTGGATAATATGGTTTTCGATTTTATTTATCATGAACATCTTTCGTATTTCTCAATTTTACCTTTGATAAAATTTTTCGATTCGTTTGATATGAGATTGATTCATTTGCAACACGTAGAAACCAAAGGAGGGTCTTTTCGATATTATTGGGCAAGAAAAAACTCTTTACATGTTGTATCCTCAGATGTGGAAAAATTTGTAGGGATTGAAAAAGAAAAAAATATGACCGAATCATATTTTAAGAATTATGAAAGTAGGATTATTGAAGTAAAAACAACTCTTACAAAAGAACTCGAAAAGTTTAAAGAAAAAAAAATAGTCGGATATGGTGCATCTGCTACCTCAACCACTTTAATTTATCATTTTGGATTGGAAAAATTTTTAGATTATCTCGTAGATGATAATCCTGGGAAAATAGATACTTATAGTCCTGGGCTTCATATTCCTGTTAAGGACCCAAGTATTTTAGATTTTGAAGATAATGTTGTTTTGATAGTTCTTGCTTGGAGATATTTTGATTTAATCAAATCAAAATTAAAGAATCAAAAGTTGATTTTGATTTGTCCTCTGCCAGAGTTTAGGGAAGAAACATTACTATAATTCTGTAATGGAAAATTTCTAATTCCACTTCCTATTTTGCAAGTTTTAGGATCCAAGTAAAATGACTCATTCTATTCATTGGTGGCAAACTACTTTTGGAGAAGAAGAAATCAATCGAGTGATTGAATCTTTCAAGAATCAAAATATCAGTCAAGGTAAGGTTACATCTGAGTTTGAAGATAAGATTTCTCAATATTTAGGAGTTAAATATGTAGTTGCAACTTCCAGTGGGAGTACTGCTTTACTTCTTTCATTAATGACGATAGGAGTTAAACCAGGTGATGAAGTAATTATACCAAATCGTACTTGGATAGCAACGGCTCATGCAGCTTATTTGTTAGGTGCAAAGGTTGTCCTTGTAGATGTTGAATTAGATAGACCTATATTGGATCTATCTAAAGTAGAAGAGCAAATAAATTCTAAGACTAAGGCGATTATTCCAGTCCATATGAACGGTCGATCTGTCCATATGGAACAGTTGAATAAAATTGCTAAAAAAAATAATCTATTTGTCATAGAAGATGCAGCACAAGCGATAGGTTCTAAGAATTCTTTGGGCTATCTCGGGACTCAATCGGATATAGGTTGTTTTTCTCTTTCTGTAGCAAAGACAATAGCTACTGGGCAAGGTGGTTTTGCAGTTACAAATAATTCGGATCTTGCTTTTAAACTTCGAGCTATTAGAACGCATGGAGTAGAGAATGTTAAAGATCCTAAAACATGGGCTATGCCAGGGTTTAATTTTAGATTTACTGACATACTTGCTTCTATTGGAATTGAACAGCTTAAAATATTACCAGAACGTATAGAATATCTTAAGGAGATATACCAAGTTTATTTAGAAGGTTTAAAAGGTCTTCCAATCAACTGCATTCCTGTCAAAATTGAGGCTGGAGAAGTTCCAGTATATATTGAATATCTTGCAAATGATAGGGAAGATTTCATTCAAAATCTCTCTAAAGCCGAAATTGATTCGAGACCATTCTATCCTGATTTGGATAAAGCTTCTTATTTTCCACAGGGAAATAGAGATTTTCCAAATTCTAGGAAATATGGTCTTAAGGGAATTTACTTACCTAGTGGCCCATCCCAGAAAATTGATAATATAAAATTTGTTATTGAACAAATTAAAAAGATTTATGGATGAAAGATATATTGTTATTGGAACTTCACAAGCTACTAGTGAATGTATTAAGGCACTTTTGGATTCTAGAAAAAGTATAGTAGGAGTATTTTCACTTCCTAAGGAAAAATTACCTAACAACTCTATAGATTTAAGTTATTGTCAGAAGGAATATGGTATTCCTTATTTTGAAGTTGAAGACTTAAATGCTACCTCATCTGAAGAAATCATTACTAAATTAAATCCAGATTATATAATTTCTACTTGGCCAAAAATTATTTCTAAAAAAATTATTTCAATTCCAAAAAAATTGATTGGGACACATCCTACTCCTTTACCTTTCAATAAAGGACGTCATCCTTTGCACTGGATGATTGTTTTAAGTATTCCTAATTCGGTTGTTACTTTTTTTGAAATGAATGAGGGGGTTGATTCTGGAAAAATTTTACTTCAGATTCCATTTCAAATTGGATTAGAACGAATTCATGATCTTGTAATTAGAATGAATAAAGCTATTTATGATGGTGTAGTAAAATTAGCGAAAATATTGGAAACAAATCCTGATTTTCCAGGTTCTTTACAAAATCACAATGAAGGGAATTATTGGAGGACAAGAACGGAGGATGATATTATCTTAGATCCAAGAATGACCGCTTCTATGATAAAAAGAATTGTTCGTTCATTTTCTTCGCCATACCCTAATGCAAATTTATACTGTAAACAAAACCTATGTATAAAAATTGAACACGCCGAAGAGATCGATGAAACTGAACTTCCTCCGAATTGGCAAAATTTAGAACATGGGCAAATTCTTAATGTAACCAACACTTTTTTAGATTTAAAAGTAGATGGTTCTGTAGTTCGGTTATTTTATATGAATCAGACTGAAGAAGTGTTAAAAGATGTCAAAAGAATACATCCTCCGACTTATTATTTGCGTTAATGAGATTTATAAATTTCTAATAAGTGTTTTTTATTAATCTTTATACACTCTGTTGATTTATGGATTTTTGAAAAGTTTTCTACGATTGAAATCTGTAGTAGTTTTGGCGTTTAAGCTTTTACGGTAAATTCTAAATAATAAAGTTACATTTAAATTCTTATTGTGTTAAGTGCAAAAAACTCTTCTAAAATAGTTGTTTCTGAAAAAAGTCTAAATAGCGAATAACGCAAATGAAATGCTATCCAAGGAGAAAAACTTAAAAACAAAATCCCCATAAAACATCCAGAAACCACGTAAAAGTCGGTGAAAATGAAACCAGAAGAAAACTCAAAACAAAGGAACCAAAGCGAACTATTTCGAAATAGATTGGACCAAATCTTGGATCCTAGACACCCGTTGTATCAAATCTCGAATAAGATAGACTGGGAAAAATTTGAGAAAAAACTCGGAAAATATTATGCCGATAAAAGCAGTCGACCTGAATTATGAATCCTGTAGAAAATCCTAATAAGCGACTTAAATCCCTCTTAGAAATCTCTGAACGAATCTTAACATAAAGTAAAAATAGTAAAAATAAAATCTATAGTATTTATGCTCCGGAAGTGGAATGTATTTCTAAAGGTAAATCTCATAAGAGATATGAGTTTAGTTACCACGAGTAAATTGTTGGAGTTCAAGCCTTGCATGACAATCCGTATGATGGTCATACTTTGAAGGATGCCATCAATCAGATGGAAAAGATTGTTGGTCTTCGTCTTAAGGAGGTTTATGTAGACGCCTCAAAATTTCGAAGACTCGGTTTGAATTTAAGTAGGGTTCCCATAAATGTCCTTTTTTAACAGATCTAAACGTTTTTCGAAGGATCTTTTTATGAGCTCAATCATTCTTGAAACTAAAGCGTCTCGCTTCTATTGGCGCTCGACGGGTTACAAAGGAAAAGATCATCATCCGGAAGATGTTCAAGTTTATCTTTCCAATAAAAGCAGAAAGAAAATGACTCGTTGGGAAAGAATGTGGATGAATAGAAGATCTGCCATTGAACCGGTTATTTCTCATCTGAAACACGATCACAATATGATTCGAAATTTTCTCAAAGGTAAAGAAGGGGATCGTATCAATGCGATTTTATCCGCTGCTGGGTTTAATTTCTCTAAGCTCATTCGAGCTTTTTTTTGTTATTTCGAAAATCTTATCTCTTCATCGTTTTTATTTTCAATTTGATTCTTGTTTCTTTTCATTTCGTCAAAAATCTCAATTTTTCAGGGACGACTAATTAATGTATTTGTTTATTTTTCTTTTTTAAAAAAGAAAGAGAGATCAAAAAAAGAATCCGCAATGCAAACTGTGATTTATAAAAAAATTAATAGGCTTTTTGAATATTTATTCGCATTAATTTTATTTCCAATTATCCTATTGATATTATTTTTTATTCATGCAATAAGGAAATGGAAGCATATTCGATTTGGATATTTTGTGTCTTCCCGAATTGGACATTTTGTTGCGGATGTTGGTATCTCATTTGTGGAAGCTAAAAAAAGTAAGGGGTATTTGGATTTCTATTTTATACCAAAACCTATATCCAATATGCAATGGTATAACATGACATGTAGAAATTTTAATGTAGCTAAAATCGCAGAAGCATTTTATAGAATTGATAAAATAATCTTTAAGAATTCGTTACATAGAATTATTCCTCCAGCGGAAAGATTGAATTCAAGAGACAAAAACGGAGTTTTAAATTCTAATACTGATTTAATATCTTTTACAAAGAATGAAAATATTTTTTGTAAAAATTGGCTTAAGAAAAGAGGATGGAAAGAAGGTGAAGCTTTTGTTTCTTTAATGGTACGAGATTCAGCCTATCTTCAAAACTATATGAGTGGTAGGGACTTTTCTTATCATAATTTTAGAGATACACAAATCAATACTTACCTTAGTTCCGTAAAGCTCTTGGTTGAGATGGGATATTGGGTTTTTCGAATGGGTAAGGTAGCAAATGAAAGATTAGATTATAATCATGAAAGATTTGTAGATTACCCATTTTCAAGGGACCAAAATGATTTACTTGATGTTTGGTTAATGGCTCATTCTCATTTTGTTATTTCTACCGGAACTGGTTTAGATGCAGTTGCAGATATATATCGAAGACCAACACTTTATTTAAATTTAATACCTTTAAGCAATATAAATTCTTGGGCATATGCAATTACCGTTCCCAAGTATCTAAAATGGAAAAAGACAAATAAATATTTAACTTTTAAAGAATATTTGAAAAATAACTATCAACACTCTGAAAAATATCAAGAAGCAGGGATCATGATAGAAAATCTTTCCTCTGAGGATATTTCCGAAGCAGTTCTTGAATTGGAATCTCGTCTGCGTGGAAAATGGATTGAAACGGATGAGGATAAAGAATTGCAGGAACGATTTTGGAAAGAGCTTAAAGGATGGGAGAATTTTTCCAAATATCATGGTTGGCTTCATCCTGAAGCTAGAGTCGGGTCTCATTTTTTGAATAAAGTTGGTTCTGAATTTTTTAACTAAAGTAAGAAAAATAAATTTTTAAAAAATTATAGACAGTTGTGATAAAAATACACCATAGGTCGACCAACTCCAAGGTTCAGATTTGAAAAGACCGAATAAGTTACACTGAGCTAAACATAAACACTTTAAAAAAGATTTTCTTTTAACTTCAACTTTTTTATCCTTCTATATACTTTTGAGTTAAATTCAACAATGGCTTTATATAAATTTACTTAGAGCCGGTCTTAAAACCTGAAGAAAAATATCTCTAAACGATCCGGCAAGTTTTTAAAAAACGTGAGAGTTCTCACAGAAATCGTCGTATTGAAAGTTTTTCCTGTCGTTTAAGATTGTAGTAGCTCCTACATTCCTAAGGTTTTGAGACGGACTCTTATTGAGTTTAGGTATTTCAAGATAATAAAAATTAATTCTTCATCTGTTTCATGGAAACGGTCGATTAAAGCAGTTTTGTTAATCTGAATTATGGAATTTTCGATAACTCTACTGAGAATTTATTCTTTTCAATTATCATTAACGCGTAATCAAGGGAAGTTCGATGAAACAAACAAATTGTAGAGTTTGCAATGAATCGTTGCAAAAGATATTGGATTTGGGTCGTCAACCGTTAGGAAACGGATTTTTGACGGAAGATAAATTTAAGTATGAATATTTTTTTCAGATGGAAGTAGGTTTCTCTGAAACGAGTAAAATGCTACAGCTAATAGAGCAGCCGGAGCCGGAGAAAATGTTTCATGAAGAATATGCTTTCTTTTCCAGTACCTCTAAATATATGGAAAAACATTTTAAAGAATTCGCAGACTTAATCCTCGGATCGAAGTTTCTTTCTAAGGAAAATCCGTTTGTAGTCGAGCTTGGTTGTAATGATGGCATCATGCTTAAGAACTTTGCACAGAGACGTATCAATCACTTAGGGATTGAACCTTCTCGAAACGTGGCCGCGATTGCAAATCAAAATGGTGTAAAAACCATATCAGAATTCTTTGATGCAGATGTTGCAAAAAAAATTGTAGATCAACACGGTCAGGCGGATGCGTTCTTTGCCGCAAATGTAATGTGCCACATTCCGGATATCAAGAGTGTGGTAAAGGGAATCGCAACTCTTTTAAAACCTACCGGAGTCGTAATGTTCGAAGATCCGTATTTGGGGGATGTTGTTGAAAAAACTTCTTACGATCAGATTTACGATGAGCATGTATTTTTATTCTCGGGGCTTTCTATTCAATATTTATTTAATCTTTACGGTTTAGAACTAATCGATTTGCTGCCTCAAAAAACACACGGAGGATCTATGCGTTACGTTTTGGCGCATAAAGGCGCATATCCGGTGAGCGAAACGGTCCATACAATCATCGAAAAGGAAACGAGACAAGGACTTGACAAACTGGAAACATTTATTAAGTTTAGAGAGAATGTTGAAAAATCCAAATCGGATCTAGTTTCGCTTCTGAAGGAAATTAAGTCACAAGGCAAACGAGTTGTAGGCTATGCTGCGACTTCAAAAAGTACAACTATATTCAATTATTGCGGTATTGGACCGGATCTGATCGATTTTATCTCTGATATAACACCGATCAAACAGGGTAAATTTTCTCCTGGAGTTCATATTCCGGTAAAAGCATACTCGGAGTTTAAATCGGTTTATCCAGACTATGCTTTTCTTTTGGCTTGGAATCACTCAGAGGAAATTATGGCCAATGAACAAGAGTTTATGAAATCTGGTGGTAAGTGGATTACGCACGTCCCTTTTGTAAGAGTTATCAAATGATTCTTTGTGCAAATCCATTAGCACAAAATGATTCTTATAAGGATGAAATTCAAAAAGCGATTTCATCCGTTCTCGTAAGTAACCGTTATATTTTAGGCCCTGAAGTTGAGACCTTGGAGGAAGAATTTGCTTCCTTTATCGGCGTAAAACATTCCATTGGGGTTGCGAATGGAACGGATGCAATTGAGATTGCGCTTCGATCCTTAGGAATTGGGCCCGGCGATGAAGTTGTTACGGTTTCTCACACTGCCGTGGCAACGGTTGCCGCGATTGAAGCTGCAGGTGCCACTCCTGTTTTAGTTGATGTTGATCCTAATTTTTTCACATTAGATCCATCTCAGCTGGATGAGGTATTTACGGTCCATACAAAGGCTGTAATTGCAGTTCATCTTTATGGTCAATCTGCTGATTTGGATAGAATCCAAACCTTCTGCCAAGAAAAAGGGATTTATTTAATCGAGGATGTTTCCCAAGCTCACGGTTCCACTTGGAAAGGAAAAAAGCTGGGAAGTATCGGTCACGTTGGTTGTTTTAGCTGTTATCCTACGAAAAATTTGGGAGCGGTGGGAGACGCTGGTTTGATTACTACAAATGATTCTCATCTTGCATCTAAGATGAGAATGCTTAGAGAATACGGATGGAAGGATCGGTATATCAGCGAGTTTGCGGGTCGAAATTCAAGATTAGACGAATTGCAAGCGGCTATTTTGAGGGTGAAACTTCGTAATCTGGATTCCGATAATGGAAAACGTAGAACCATAGCGGCTAAATACGACCAAGGTTTGCAAGCGAAAGCGTTTAAGATTCCTGCAAAAAATCCTAACTCGGAACATGTATATCATCTTTATGTTATTCAGATTGATAAAAGAGAAGAATTGATCCTTCGTCTTAAATCGGAAAAAATTTTTCCGGGTGTACATTACCCGATTCCGATTCATTTGCAACCGGCATATTTGGGAAAAATTAAAACGGCTTCTTCGATGAAAGTAACAGAGGATTTATCAAGAACCGTACTTTCACTTCCTATGTATCCTGAATTACCTTCGGATGATGTGCAGAAGGTTATTTCTTCCGTTTCATTAAAATGAATTTAAGAATTCTTTTATGAAGAAAAAAGAGACTCAAATTTCAAATCAGTTTTTAGTTTGGGATGGCGTCTTTTCGTCGTGGGAAGAGGCGATTCGTTCTGCGGGAGACGTTGACGGAAAAAAAGGTTTTTCTAACGAAAAATGGTTTGAGCGAATTTTAGAACAGCTAAGTTCGTTTCGACTGGAGATCAAAGAATTTGGAATTGCCGTTCCGCCTAGACCTACAAATTTACCGATGATAGTTTCTTTGACAAATTCGAAAATCATTGTCGATTTCGGAGGTTCTTCAGGTTGGATTTATGATTATTTGGATTCTATTGAATTTCCGAGTAAGATTAAAAAGTATTCAATTTTAGAAATTCCTGGTATTGTTTCCAGATCTAAAAGATTCAATCATTCTAGAAAGGTACAATTTTATACCGATTTTAAGAAAATTCCTTTCTGTGATTTGCTTTATACGAACAGTGTAATTCAATATTTTCCTACGAATGAATATCTTATTGAAATTATCGATCAAGTAAAACCTAAGTATATTCTGGTAGATGACTTATATGCTGGAGATAACGATGAATTTTTTTCGAATCAAATTTCTTATGAAAAAAAGATTCCTCATCGATTCTTAAATTTCAAAAAATTCAGAGAAGAGGTGAGTAAAGAAGGTTATCGTTTGATTTTAAAACAACCCTTCAATACTCCGATTTTAGGCAAATACCAACCTAAGCCAATGGATCACTTTCCGCAAAAGTATAGATTGAGATATTCTTTATCTGTAGTTTTTAAAAAGGTAACCTAATGGATCTTGGTTTATAGTTTGTTCCAAATTTTTAAAATTTAGGAACTCTTACAATTTTAAAAATTACGAGAAACTTATACAAAAAGTTGTAAGTCATTTCAGAAGGACAAAATTTATAGGAATTCCTACATTTTTTAGAATTTGTACGATTCTTTTAATAACCTTTTTTTAAGGTTTTTGGGCGAGCTCCTAATATAACTGTAATTTATGAAATTTGAAAAAACAGCAATAGAAGGTCTTCTTATTCTTTATCCAAAAGTTTATGAAGACGAAAGGGGATTTTTTTTAGAAACATACGAAAGTGAACGATATAAAGAAATAGGAATTAAAGAAGAATTTGTGCAGGACAACCATTCTCATTCAGTTAAGAATGTAATCAGAGGAATGCATTTCACAAAAAAAAGACCTCAATCTCAAATTCTAACAGTAATGAAGGGAGCCATCTTTGACGTCGTCGTGGATATTCGAAAAAACTCTTCAACTTTCGGAAAATGGTTTGGAATAGAATTGAGCGACGATAAAATTCGGCAAGTTTATATGTCTTTTGGGTTAGCACATGGGTTTTGTACATTGTCGGACTGTGTTGACCTACACTATAAAGTCAGCGAAAGATACGATCCTAACGACGATGCAGGGTTGAATTATGCTGATCCGATTGTCGGAATTGCTTGGCCGATTCAAAATCCAATTGTTTCTAAAAAGGATAAAACTCATCCCTACTTAAAGGATTTAATCTAAAAGCCTCTACCAAAACCCATGGAAATATTTCAGCAAGTTCTAAACTGATTTTGGTAAGATTGAAGGAGTATCTTTTTATTATATAGAGTTTATTTATGAGAGTACATTTAGAAGTGATTTTAAAGTTTCGTTCTTTGAATATCTAACTTACCAGATAAATTGATTAAAGTATTTGTATATATTGAAATTATATTAGATATCTCGTTTTCGAAAATTATAGATTATCATTAAGGAATCATTTAAATGGAAATTTCAAATCTTTGGAAAGACTTAGTATCAAAATTTCAAAATATAGATGATCATTTTCTAAATTCTTTTAGGATGCCAGGCAATTCAAATAATCGTTTGGCAGCTTGGGATCCATTTGACCCTACAATGAGGTTTTTTAAATTTCTTTTGTTGAACGAATGCGGCCGTAAGCCGGATTCATTTTTTATAAAATATAATAAATTAGGTAACGTAAATTTAGGCAATCCGGTTTTTATTACTGTTGATAGGGAAAAATCTAAGATCCTGTCCGAAATTAATATCGATCATTTTTTTTCTGTAGAAGAGTATGAGTTTCTAGAAGCAAATTTACCTTTGAGAGTTTGCCAGAATATTCTTGAAATAGGGGCTGGTTTTGGAAGGACTTGCCAAGGTTTGATTAAATTGTCTGGTACTGTCAAGTCTTATACAGTTGTTGATTTGCCGGAAATGCTTCTTTTAAGTTCTTCCTATCTGAAAAAAGTTCTATCTAATGATGAATTTGAAAAGGTAACGTTTATTTCTCCTGAAAATATTCACTTAGTCGAAAATATAGATTTGATAATCAATATAGATTCCTTTCAGGAAATGCCAAGACAAACAGTAAAGTTCTATATGGATAATTTGGTCTCTAATGCAAAGTATTTTTATTCAAAAAATCCAATCGGTAAGTATACGCCGGAAAGTATTGGTATTAAATTGGGAAATCCTAATCAAATTAGGGAAGTTTTGACACTTGGTTTATCAACTCAGATAATTGATATTTTTAATGAAAAAGAACTTAGACTTGCTCGAAGACAACATATAGAAGCCTATCAACCATCTAAATCTTTTGTTCTCGTCAATGAATGTCCAATGGAGGAAATATTTCCATATTATCATAATGTTCTCTATAAGAATAATGATAAGAATGTCCAATGAGCGTTTTAATAACTGGATCCTCTGGATTGATTGGCTCAGCTTTGGCCGCAAAATTAGAATTTTTTGGAAAAAAAATTTACTATCATTCTCGTAGTGTTATTGCAGGACCACAAAAAAATACAATTCAGTTTGATCTTAGTGATCCAAATTTGGAAAAGCTGGATTTACCTGAATTCGATGTCGTTTATCATTTGGCTGGTCAGACTAGCGTTCCACAAGCAAAATTGGATCCTGTATCGGACTTACAAATTAATGTATTTGGTTTTTTGAATCTAATTCTATGTTTAAAAAAACAAAAAAAGAAACCGATCGTGATTTTTGCTGGAACGACTACAGAAACCGGCTTACATCAATCAATGTTGATCGATGAAGATGTTAGAGACGAACCGCTCACTTTTTACGATATTAGTAAACTTTCCGCGGAGCATTACCTAAAGCAATGCATCCGTGAAGGTTGGGTTTTGGGATGTATTTTACGTTTGGCTAATGTTTACGGCGGAAGTAAACCGGGTCAGGAAAAGGATAGAGGAATTTTGGATAAAGTGTTTCATCGGGCGTTAAAAGGCGAAACGATTCAAATTTACGGTGATGGGACGTTTTTAAGAGACTACATTCACCTTGATGACGTTGTTTCTGCTTTCATAAGCGCTTCCGATCATATCGAAAATACGAACGGAAAACATTTTATTATCGGTAGTGGAAAATCATATTCTATTAGAGAGGCATTTGAGACCGCTGTAAATATTGCTTTCGAAATCAGCGGACTCAAAACAAAAATTGAATACATGGATCCGCCAATCAATGGTTCGCCGATTGACAGTCGAAGCGTTATTTATGATACGAGTTCTTTTAGATCGGCTACTGGATGGAAACCTAATTTTTTATTGGAATCTGGTCTTCGTCATTCTTATATTCTTAAAAATGGGACAAGTATATGATGGAGCCTAATTTTATTCGATTTCCTTCTTTTATGGAAGAAAATGGTTCGTTAAGCGTTTACGAATCCGGTAAGCAAGTCCCATTTTTAATCCGAAGAGTATTTACAGTTACTGCGAACGTAAACGATATTCGAGGAGAGCATTCTCATCGTAAATGTTCTCAGTTACTAATATGTACGAACGGAAAAATCAAAATTACTTGTGATAATGGGAATTCCGTTACCGAATATCTACTTAAAAATATGAATGAGGGGCTTTTAATTCCACCCGGAATTTGGGCGACACAGCAATATTTAGATATTAATTCTGTTTTACTTGTTTTATGCGATAGAGGGTATGAGATCGAAGATTATATTCGTAGTTATGACGAATTTTTAGAATGGGTAAAGAATCGAAAATGAAAATAATTGTTACGGGAGCCTTAGGACATATTGGTTCTTTGGTTGTTAGGCGCCTTCCGGTATCGTTCCCTGATGCGGAAATCATAATGATCGATAATTTGATGACTCAGAGGTATTGTTCTCTTTTTAACCTTCCGCAAAATGTTAAATATCATTTTGTTGAAGGGGATGTTACTAAGTTGAATTTAGAGAATTTATTTTTTAATACAGACGTAGTCATTCATCTTGCCGCTGTCACAGACGCGGCTGGAAGTTTTGATAAAGCTGATGTTGTAGAAAACAATAATTTTAATTCCACGAAAAAAGTGGCGGAAGCTTGTTTGCAAACAGGAACAAAATTGATCACATTTTCTTCGACAAGTGTTTATGGAACTCAAAACAATTTAGTCGATGAAAACTGCTCTGAGTTTGAATTGAAGCCTCAGAGCCCTTACGCCACTACTAAATTGAAAGAAGAAAAATTAGTTCGTTCTTTGTTTTTGGAGAAAAATTTAAAAGTGGCTATTTTCAGATTTGGAACTATTGTAGGAGTTTCTCCTGGTATTCGATTCCATACGGCAGTAAATAAATTTTGTTGGCAGGCCGCTTTTGGAAAACCGATCACAGTTTGGAAAACTGCGTATGATCAAATGCGACCTTATTTAGAAATCAATGATGCTTGTAATACGATTATCGAGTTTATTAAAAAAGATATTTTCGATGGAGAGATCTATAACGTTCTTACTACGAATGCTACCGTAAGACAGATTGTTGAAAATATTCAGAAATATGTACCAAGTCTGAAGGTGGAGTTTGTCGATAGCCCGATTATGAATCAGTTAAGTTATGAGGTGAATTCGAAAAAGATTCGTGATAAGATAAACATCGAATGGTCCACAGATTTAAGTGCAAGTATTCGAGAGGAACTAACTTTATTAAATGTTATTGGATAAGTACAAAAATTACAAATACGCTTTTTTCCCTTCTAAAAGAGAAAGTTATGATTCTACTAAGCCGATTCTTACGATTATTCATGATGCGTATTTTAATTTGTCTTTAGTGATGCAGGCAATTGAATCGATTTTAAATCAAACGTATCAAAATGTTGAATTGATGTTAATCGACAATGGAGCCCTTGAAGAAGTTTCTTCTTATCTTAGAAAAATTTATGAAGAGAAAAAAAACGTATCTCTGGTTAAGTTCGATCGAAACGTATTTGATTGGAAAGATCCTTGCGTTAGTGTGAGCGTTTGTTGGAATATCGGTTTATTTTACTGTAAAGGGGACTATGTTTCTCATCTATCTTATGACGATTTGCTGAGTAAAAATTATGCGGAGAAGATGGTTTCTTTGTTCTTAGAAAACCCTAATTGCGTAACTGCGGCTCCTTCTGTTGTTTCGATTGATATTTCTGGAAATATAAAGGGAAATAATTTAGATACAAATCGGAGGAAGCGATTTTCTGACGGATTTGTGCTCGCTTTAGATTTACTAAATGGAAACGAAAAGAAACTTTTTTCTGCACCAGGAGAAGTTTTGGTTATACGTAAAGATTTGCTGCTAAAAGAAGGTGGTTTTGATCGAATCGTAGATATTTCTCAGTTATTAAAATATGCGATTTTCGGAGAAAGCGGTTATGATCCGGATGCGCAAGTTTTTTGGCGTAGTCACGCTGGCCAGACAAATAAACTTTCTAAAGCAAAAGGAGAAATATTTTATCGATCTTTAATAAAGGGTTGGGAGGAATCGAGAATCCTTGAAATTTGGGAAAGTCGATACGATCGTGAGATTTTAAGTCGTGTGAAAAAATTCAAAGACCACCAAATTTCTTCCACTGTATATACTGTTGTAAGTGAAAATACCGCCAACTATAAACTATGGCCAGTGATTCTTTCTCTTAAAAACGTATTGTGTGATTGCCCTCAATTTTTTTTGCAATCTTGTTGGATCGTATTTTTAGGTATATTTAATTTGCCGTTCTTAATTTTGCGAAAAATTTTTAGAAAATTAAGAATGTCTTTTTAAGCCGATTGAAAATGAAAAATCGCTTATTGGTATTTTTGTTACGTGATTTCTTAATTAGGCATCCGAGTTTATTTTTCGGCTTAATATTTGCCGTTCTTATGAGTGGTGGATTGTCGTTATTGGTAGCGGTTAGTGTTGCTCCACTTGCGGATTATTTATTGGATCCAAGCTTAACCAAAGTGAACAATATCACTTTGAAGTTCATATCTATTCTTAAGTTTTTAAAAATTACACCTGGAATTCTGGCCTTCTCAGCAGCATTTGCACTTGGAAATTTAGTGAACTCTTTCTTTATGATTTTGATATTCTTTATCAATCGAAAAATTGGTTATGCAGTCCTTCGTGATTTGAATGTTACCGGATTTCAAAATTTCCTTGAAGCTCGTTGGGGTTTTTTCGGTTCTCTGAGCCAGGGAACTATCTTAAATACATTTCAGCACGAGATTGTCAAAGTGGGCGATGCAATGACTTCGCTCGCAAATCAGCTGGCAGTTTTATTTCAGCTGATTATACTCATATCTTTGCCCATATTTTTAATGCCTTTGATGGTTGTTACTAGTATCGTTACACTTGCCGTATTGACGATTCCGTTTTTGTTGTTGCAGCGTGTTAATAATAGGTTAGGTGCATTGAATACATCTACAGCTAATAGAATGATGGAATTGTTGCACGAAACTTTTCAAGGAATAAAAATTGTTCAAGGATATGGTAGGCAACAAGTTTCTATGTCCAGATATTTAAGAGCATATGACGATCATGTGCAAGTAACATTGACGACACAGATGCTTACAACAGGAGTATCAAATTTACATTATGTAATTGGTATTTTTGCGGCTCTTGCTGGTATGGGAGTGGCGATTGCTTATGGAGGTGTTCTTTCTGAAGTAGCAATTACCCTTTGGAGTTTGCAAAGAGCGATCCCTCTGGCAAATTCCATGTTAGTGAATAAGGTGAATTTAGATAACTTCGTTGGAAGTTACGAACAGTTGCAAAATATGTATAAAAATGCAAAAGATCAAAAAGAACATATGGGAGATAGAACTTTTTTCCGTTTTGAAAACGAAATTAAGTTTGTAGATGTCGATTTTTCTTATCCTAAGAGAAATCAATTGTTCAAAAAATTGAATATTCAAATTTTAAAGGGCGAGATGGTTGCTTTTGTTGGAGAGTCTGGATCTGGAAAGTCTACTATAGTGGATTTGATCTTAGGGTTGCAAGTTCCCACTGGAGGAGCGATTTTTTTGGATGGTGTTGCATTCGATGAATGGAATAAAAACAGTTATCGAGAAAAAATTGGATATGTTCCGCAAGATCCGATTTTGTTTCATTCTTCAATTCGAGATAATCTTTTATGGTCCAAAGAAGACTCGACGGAAGAAGAGCTTTGGGAGGCTTGCAAGATTGCAAATGCGGATCAATTTATTCAAAGGCTTCCTAATGGATTAGATACGATCGTTGGCGATAGAGGAGTTTTACTTTCAGGGGGGCAGAGACAAAGAATTGCTTTGGCTCGTGCTATACTTAGAAAACCGCCTATCTTAATCTTAGACGAAGCAACCAGTTCTTTAGACTCCGAATCTGAGCAATTGATTCAGCAATCCGTCGATTCCATTTCGAGCGAGACGACTATCATCATTATTGCACACCGCCTTTCTACAATTATAAAAGCAAATCGAATCTATGTTTTAAAATCAGGGGAACTTCTGGAAACTGGAAATTTTTCTGAACTCATACAAAAGCCGAACGGTTATTTCGCATCTATGTTTGAAATGCAGACAGGAGCCAGCCTTAGAAAGTGATTGATCAAAAAATTCTTGGCTTGATTCCTGCCCGAGGTGGGTCCAAAGGTATTCCGAGAAAAAATATTAAAATGATGGCGGGAAAACCTTTGATTGTTTGGACGATCGAAGCTGCTTTACAATCCAAGTATTTAACTTCCGTCGTTGTTTCTACCGATGATCTTGAAATTGCAGAAGTAGCAAAACAGGCGGGAGCTTCCGTTCCATTTTTTAGGCCGTCCGAATTGGCGACGGATTATTCTTCTGGAATCGATCCAGTTCTACACGCATTGGACAATCTACCTGAGTTTGATTATGTCATGCTTTTACAACCTACTTCCCCGCTTCGAACAAGTGCTGATATAGATGATTGTATCGAATTTGCTCTGAAGAAAGAGACGAACAGCGTCGTTTCCGTTTGTGAAGCGCAGGAAAATCCGTTCTGGATGTTTCGTTTGGATGATTCATTGAAGATGATTAAACTGTTGAATGTGGAAGATGTAAAGCGCAGACAAGATAGTCCTAAAATATTTTCAGTGAACGGATCAATTTACTTGTCAGAAGTAAATTATTTTCGTGAAAGAAAAAAATTCATCACTGAAGATACTCTCGCTTATTTGATGAACAAGGAGAATTCAATCGATATTGACGATATGATGGATTGGAAATTGGCAGAGATTTTACTTTTGGATAAAATATAAATATGATTCTAATTACCGGTGCAGACGGGTTTATAGGTTCTCATTTGACGGAAACTCTTGTTCGGCAAGGTCACGAAGTAAGAGCATTCGTACTTTATAATTCTTTTAATTCTTGGGGATGGTTGGATCAGTGTCCAGACGACATCAAGGGTCAATTTGAAATTTTTTCAGGAGATGTTCGAGATCCATATGTGCGGCTGTAAGTAAAAAACTCCCTCAAAAATGCAGGGCATACTTATAATACTTAAAACCTTATATAAATATTAGAATTGTTTAAAAAATTAGCCTCCTTTCATTTTTTCATTAGAATGAATGAGTAAAGCCGTCATGTTAATAATAGATGTGAATTTTTTCAGTAATTCTATTTTTGATGTGTAAAGTAATTTAGAGATTAATGAAATTTTAACATAGTTACATCGATAACATAATTTTGTTAAACGTTTCGATGCATAAAGATTAAAAATAAGAAGTGCAATGAAAGAAGAAAAAATGAATTATTCTATTTTTGCGGATAGAGCTGAAGTTAGTTTTGATGGAAAGAATCGCTCCGTTATTTGTGTACAAGGTTTGGGATTTGTGGGTGCTGCGATGGCGGTTGCAATTTCGCAAGCAAGGTCAGAAAGCGGAGATTTAGCCTTTAATGTTTTAGGAGTAGATTTACCGAATGAACAAGGTCAAAAAGTTATAGATAGCTTGAATCGAGGCGAATTTCCAATATCAACAAATGATAACGAGTTGTTGGTCGCTACGGCTTTGGCTAACAAAAATGGTAATTTGGTGGCTACTTCTGATACTTCGGCATATACAATTGCGGATGTAGTTATAGTTGATATTAATCTGGATTTAGGTCAACCCGATGCGGAAGGTGATCCAACAGTCAACTTTGAAAGTTTTTTAAAAGCAATTGATATAGTAGGAAATAGTATTCGTCCCAATTGTTTGGTCCTTCTAGAAACGACTGTGCCGCCTGGTACTTGTAAAAATATAGTCGCTCCTCGTTTATCCGAATGTTTTAAACGCAGAGGTTTGCCAGCAGACGGTTTTTTACTTGCTCATTCCTATGAAAGAGTAATGCCGGGAGATCAATATCTTCAATCTATTATAAATTTTTGGAGAGTCTATTCTGGGTATACGGAAGAAGCCGCTAATGAATGCGAGAAATTTCTAAAACAAATTATTAATACAGCAGATTATGCTTTGACTCGTTTAGATAATACGACTGCTTCTGAGACCGCAAAAGTGTTAGAAAACAGCTATCGAGCGATGAACATCGCATTTATTGAAGAATGGGGTCGTTTTGCGGAGGGTGTAGGAGTCGATCTTTTTCAAGTGTTAAATGCAATACGTGTTAGGCCAACTCATAATAATATTCGACAACCAGGGTTTGGTGTGGGCGGTTATTGTTTGACTAAAGATCCATTGTTCGCTCGTTCGTCTGCTAAATATATATTTAATAGACCTGATATTGATTTTCCGTTTTCTAAAGAAGCGATTCGAATCAATAATATTATGCCTTTAGTAAGCGTTAGAAAATTAGAATCTATGTTAAATGGACAAATTGAAAATAAAAAGGTAATTTTGTTTGGAGTCAGTTATCGAACTGACGTTAGTGATACTCGTTACTCTCCTTCTGAAATATTTGCTAAAGATTTGCAAAGTAAGAAAGTTCAATTAGTTTATCATGATCCTCTAGTCAATTTTTGGGAAGAGATGCAAGTCGTACCTGATAAGGAGTTACCTAATACAGATGGAGTCGATGCAATTGTATTTGCGGTAGGACACAAAGAATACAGGAAGATTGACTTTGTGTCTTGGTTGGGTAAGAATCGACCTATAATACTTGATGCAAATAATGTATTGACGAATGATCAAATTAATGAATTGAAAAAATTAGGCCATACTATTGGTGCAATAGGAAGAGGGGATTTATAAAATGCAGAAAGTATTGATTACTGGTGGTGCAGGTTTTATTGGGGGCCACTTAGCAAATGCTTTGGCCGAAAAAGAAATTGAACTTGTATTGCTGGATAACTTTATTCGAGGTGTTGATGATGATTTTTTGAAAAATTTGACGCAATCGGATAATGTTAGAATACTAAATAGAAATTTACTTCTTGCAGAAAGTTTTAACGATTTAAGTTTTGATTTCGATTATATTTTTCACTTTGCAGCAATTATTGGAGTGAAACACGTTTTAGAAAAGCCTTATTCCGTTTTAAATGACAATGTTGTTCTACTCAATAACACGGTCAATTTTGCTAGAAAGCAAAAATTTCTCAAACGATTCTTTTTTACCTCTAGTTCGGAAATAATGGCTGGATCTTTGTTACACTTAAATATGCCTCTTCCTACCCCAGAAGACTTTCCTATAGCATTGACGGATTTAAATAGTCCTAGAACATCTTATATGCTATCTAAAATATATGGAGAAGCATTATGTATTCATTCTGGTTTACCTTATACTTTAGTTCGTCCTCATAATATATATGGTCCAAGAATGGGATTAGCTCATGTAATTCCTGAGTTATCTAAGAAAATTTATGAATCGGTTGACGGAAGCAATATACAAGTTGCCTCGTTGAATCATAGTCGTGCTATGTGCTACGTCGATGACGCGATTGAAATATTGATAAGATTGATGAATTCCGAAGATTCTGTTAATGGTGTTTTTAATCTAGGCAATCAAGAAACAGAAATTAAGATAAGTGAGCTTGCAGAAATTATAATAAATTTATTTGGTAAAAAGTTACATATTATACCTGGGGATGAAACTTTCGATTCTCCTTCTCGACGTTGCCCTGACATGTCTAAAACCATTTCAACGACGGGATACACTCCCAAGATTGGACTTATAGAAGGAATAGAAAAAACAGTTCACTGGTATGTGCAAAATGTCTTTAACCCTGGAGGAATTTCGGCATCATGATTCCTCTTGCAATACCCGATCTTTCTGGTAATGAATCAAACTATCTACAAGAGTGTATACAAACAACATTTGTATCGTCGGTAGGGCCTTTTGTAACTAGATTTGAAGATATGGTCGCATCCGCTTCCGGTTGTTTATATTCAGTAGCAACCTCTGCAGGTACAACGGGATTGCACGTTGCGCTTACGGCTCTTGGAGTTAGTAAAAATGATTTAGTAATACTTCCCGCATTTACTTTTATAGGAAGTGCAAATTCTATATCACATTGTGGTGCCGAACCTTGGTTGATGGACATTAACTTAAGTTCCCTAACTTTAAATCCTGAACAACTAGAGACGTCGCTTAAAAAAGAAACGGTAAAATCAAATAAAGGATTAATTCATATTCCTAGCGGAAAAAGAGTCGCTGCTGTTATGCCAGTGCATGTTTTAGGAATTCCAGCGGATATGGATCCTATAATTCAAATATCTAAAAAATTCGATTTACCAGTAATAGCGGATGGAGCAGCAGCTTTAGGAGCTTATTATAAGGGTAAATCGATTGGCGCAGTTGGTTCTGACTTAACCGTTTTTTCGTTTAACGGTAATAAAACCGTCACGGCTGGCGGTGGAGGTGCTGTAAGTGGAAATGATGAAGGATTGTTAAATTTAGTAAGGCATTTAACTACTACGGCTAGAATTGGTTCTGATTATGACCATGATAGAGTAGGTTTTAATTATAGACTGACAAATATTCAGGCAGCCGTTGGGTGTGCACAGTTAGAAAGGTTAGAAAAATTTGTAACATCTAAAAGAAGAATTCAAAGAGTATATAATGAAAATTTACTAAACATTAAAGGTATTTCCGCGATTCCAGAGCCTAAATACGGGCAGTCCGCTTCTTGGTTTTCTGGAATTATTGTTGATACGAGTCAATTAGGGTCGTTAAAGGAAATTAGAGAAAAATTAAGAAAGTTGAATATAGATGCTCGCCCTTTTTGGAAACCTATAAACAAACAATTACCTTATGCAAACGTTTCGAAAGAGGATTTATCAAATACAGAAAAAATTTGGGACAAGTTACTGATGCTCCCTTGTTCGACTAATTTGACGGAAGACGATCAAAATACAGTAATTAAGGCTGTACAAGAGGTTTTACGTTGAAGCGTAAGATTTGATTGAAATTATGAAAATTAAAGTAATTATTAATTAGAAGAATCAGAAACTATCTTTTCGTAATTGAAGTTGAAAGATCGTAGACTTTTAATTAAAAAGCAAAAAATTTACAGCGGGATTATAAAACCTTAAAAACGACTGATTCGACATAACCCGCAAGAGTTTCAATATTTTTAGAAATTTGTCAAAAGTTTTAAATCGACATTTTTCAAAACTAAAAATGACTCGCATTTACATTGTTTTTAAGACTTAAGTCAAAATTGTCTTCAAATGAAATTTGTTGGTCCGATCGTTAGAAAATACTGATTAATATTCCAAGACCTGGGAATTGTAATAAATGAATAAAAAGGATATTGTCTTAATTGGCGCTGGAGGTCACTCAAAGGCATGTATTGACGTAATTGAATATCAAGATAAATTTCGTATTATTGGTCTTATTGGGATAAAAGAGGAAATAGGAAAGAGTGTGCTAGATTATGAAATTATAGGTGAAGATTCTGATTTACCCAAAATTCGGAAGAACGTAGAAAATGCATTTGTTGCGGTAGGACAAATCAAAAATTTAGCAATTCGTAAAGAAATTTATAATAAACTCAAATTCCTAAAATTCAATCTGCCTATGATTTTATCACCTTTAGGATACCTATCGAAGTACGCAAAAATTGGAGAAGGCAGCGTTTTAATGCATCATTCCATCGTTAATTCAGGAGCCAATATAGGTGTTAATTCCATTATTAACACTAGAGCACTTATTGAACATGATTGTTCAATAGGAAATCATTGTCATATTGCAACTGCTTCAATTTTAAATGGAGGTGTTCGATTAGGCGATGAATCTTTTATAGGGAGTGGAACTATTATTCGTGAGGGAGTTCATATCGGAAGAAAATGTCTCGTTGGTATGGGCTCGAAAATATTAAAGAATATTGATGATAATGAAAAAATCATATCAAAGTGATAATTCCACTATGAATACTTTAATTATCGCGGAAGCTGGTGTAAATCATAATGGAGATATGAGTATAGCAGAGGAATTGATCAATATTGCGTTTGATGCAGGTGCGGATATCGTAAAGTTTCAGACATTCAATGCAACCGAATTAGCTTCGAAGTTTGCGAAGAGAGCTGATTATCAGATATCTAATATGCAAGAAGATGGGACGCAGGTTTCAATGTTAAAAAAGTTGGAGCTTTCTGTTCAAGACCACTCCCGATTGATTGAAATTTGCAAAAGGAAAAATATTCAATTTCTTTCAACTGCTTTTGATTTGAAAAGTGTCGATCTTTTAATCGAACTTGGTATGTCATTATGGAAAATCCCAAGTGGTGAAATAACTAATCTTCCCTATTTAAAAAAAATAGGAAGCCTTAATCAAAAAATCATTCTTTCAACTGGAATGTCTAATCTTTCTGATATTGAAAAAGCAATTTCCATTTTAGAGGAAAGCGGAACATCAAGGGAAAAGATTACAGTATTGCATTGTAATACTGAATATCCAACCCCATATGAAGACGTAAATTTGACTGCAATGCTTACAATTCAATCTGCCTTTAAGGTAAATGTTGGATACTCCGATCATACAGCCGGGATAGAAGTTGCGATTGCAGCTGTTGCTATGGGTGCGACAATTATTGAAAAACATTTTACTCTGGACCGAAATTTACCAGGACCGGATCACAAAGCGTCTCTCGAACCAGATGAATTGAAAAAAATGATTTCTTCAATTCGCAATATTGAAAAATCAATGGGAGATGGAATTAAAAAACCAAGTAAAAGTGAAAAAAAGAATATCCCAATAGCCAGGAAATCGATCGTTGCTGCTTGTAAAATTTCAAAAGGTGAAATTTTTACTGAGTCAAATATTGTAACAAAGAGACCAGGTGATGGGTTGTCTCCTATTTATTGGGATATGATCATTGGAAAACAAGCTAAACAAGATTTTCAGGCTGATGAATTGATTGAGTTATGAAAAGGAAAATCTGTGTTATTACCGGTACTCGTGCGGATTATGGTTTGCTTCGTTGGCTAATTTTAGAAATTTCGAAATCTTCTAAGCTTACCTTACAAATTATTGCTACAGGGATGCATCTGTCTCCGGAGTTTGGATTAACTTACAAAGAAATAGAAACTGATGGTTTCCATATTGATAAAAAAATAGAAATTCTTTTGAGTTCCGATACTCCGATCGGAATATCAAAATCCATGGGTTTGGGGTTGATCGGTTTTGCGGAAGCTTTCGCCGATCTTAATCCGGACATTGTGCTCGTATTGGGAGATCGATTTGAAATTCTTTCAGCAGTTTCAGCCGCGTTGATTTCCCGAATTCCAATAGCTCATCTGCACGGCGGTGAAACGACCGAGGGAGCATTTGATGAAGGGATTAGGCATTCTATTACAAAAATGTCGCACTTACACTTTGTGGCAGCTAATGAATATCGTAATAGAGTAATTCAGTTGGGCGAAGATTCTTCTAATGTTTTTTTGGTTGGAGGAATGGGAGTCGACGGAATTAAAAAGTCGAATCTTTTAAAAAGGGAAGAATTAGAATCCTCCCTGAATATTAAATTAAAAAAGAATAATTTGCTAATTACGTTTCATCCGGTAACTTTGGAGGCATCTACTGCGAAAGTTCAAATGATCGAGTTGCTTTCAAGTTTGAAAACTCTAAGTTCAGAGACTGGTTTGATATTTACAATGCCAAACGCCGATACTGACGGTCGTATTATTTTTAAGCTTATTGAGGAATTTACTAGTGACCACCCAAATGCATGGCATTTTACTTCTCTTGGTCAAACCCGCTATTTGTCTTGCTTGCAATTTGTAGATGCGGTTATAGGCAACTCTTCCAGCGGGATAATTGAGGCGCCAAGCTTCAAAATTGGCACAATCAATATCGGCGATCGACAAAAAGGCAGATTGAGAGCGAAGAGTATCATCGATTGCGAGCCGAATCGGGGAGAGATCACAAATGCCTTTAAAAAACTTTATTCTTTTGACTTTCAAAAAAATCTTTCTACAACCATCAATCCTTACGGTGAGGGCGGAGCTAGTGAGAAAATTGTTAAAGTATTGGAAACGATTGAAATACAGGGAATTCTTAAGAAGAAATTTTTTGATCTTTAATCCTAAATGTTTATTTCTTTTAAAACATATAAGTAAAGTCGCAAACTCTAAAGTGTTCGGTTTTGAAACAGAACTCCTATCGAAGACAATTAAAAATAAAATCCTTAGGAAAGAAATTTCTTTTTAGATTAATGACTATTGTTTTATTACGTTTAAATCATTTTTAATAAAACTGATATGAAAAACTGGAGAAATACTTTCATTAGTCCTAATTTAACTTTACAGGATGCTATTAAAATCTTAGACAAAGAAGCGCTTCGTATTGTCTTAATCGTTGATGAAAATAATAAACTTTTAGGTACACTTACTGACGGTGATATTCGACGTGCGTTGCTACAGAATAAAGAGCTTACAATTTCAGTGAGTGAAGTTATGTCTTCTAAACCTAAGGTCGCTCATATAAATTGGCCTAAAGAGCGTATGCTCTTGGAAATGGAGAAGTATGATCTTTTACATTTGCCTATTGTAAATGAATACGGCATTGTAACTGGATTAGAAACGGTACATGGTCTTTTAGAAAAACCTAAATTTGATAATCCTGTTTTTCTAATGGCTGGAGGATTTGGAACTCGATTGTATCCATTGACTAATAATTGTCCCAAGCCGATGTTGAAAGTCGGAAATAAACCAATATTAGAATTAATTTTAGAGGGGTTTGTAGCCGCTGGCTTTCATCGCTTTTTTATTTCTACTCATTTTATGCCGGATGTAATCAGGGATCATTTTCAAGACGGGAAACGTTGGAATGTCAGCATCGAATACATTCATGAAGAAAAACCTTTAGGCACAGGTGGCGCTCTCGGATTGCTGCCACACGATCAAATTGATCAGCCTATGTTCATGATGAATGGGGATTTATTGACTAATCTCAATTATCTTTCCTTATTGGAATTTCATGAAAAAGAAGGCGGGGTTGCGACGATTTGCGTTCGAGAATTCGATTATCAAGTTCCTTATGGTGTTATACAATCCAATGGTCATCGTGTGGTTGAAATTATTGAAAAGCCTATACAACGTTTCAATGTCAATGCGGGTATCTATCTATTAAATCCTGATTTCGTAAAATCGGTCAAAAAAGGGCAAATGATAGATATGCCTAGTCTCGTGGAGAAAGAATTGAAGTCTTCTAAACAAATAAACATTTTTCCAATTCATGAATATTGGTTAGATATTGGGAGAATGGAAGAGTTTGAACGTGCTCAAGGAGACTGGGTAGAATTATTTAACGAATGATTTTATCTGAAGGATAGCGATACTCGTGCAGTAGTAAGAAGTTATCAAAATTTTCTTTAATAAGAAAATGTTTCATCATCGAATTAATGAAATTATTTACAGTTTGTCCTAAAACTCCAGTTTACTTTGTCAAAAAGTCAAACACTCAGCACAACGCTCTCTGTGGATTTACGGACAGATTCTTATAATTAAGAGTCTGTCCCAAAACGTAGGAACAATTGCAGCAATCCGCGAGGATTCCGATAAGATCGAATGGTTTTGGGACACGCTCTAAGTATATAATAGGATTCTTATAACCTAGTTTTGAAGCTTATTGATAAGATTTGATTTTTTTGGAAAAAGATTAAATGTCTGTCAAATTTTATCAATTTAGAAATGGATTCTATTATATAGCAAGATGATATTGAACATTCTCTGTGATTTTAAAATTCTTGAAATCATCCTAAGCTATAAAAAAAGAAAAAAATTGAAATGAAAACGTTTCTTAGAAGGTTCCTTTTTGTTTGGAATGCGCGAAAAATTTGGGTGAAACCAAAACGAGCGCCGGTTCTCATATTTGATAGATGCGGATCGGATAATTTCTTTTTTTATCTTGATGAGCGATATGTTTCGATTCTTGACGTAAGGGGGGAAAGTTTTAATTTTTATATTCTTTTAAAATGCTTTTTAACATTTCAAATTTCTAAAAAACATTATTACGCTTATTATATAAATTCAGTCCGGCCAAAAGTTGTGATGACTTTTATCGATAATAATTGGCCGTTTTATAGTCTAAAAAAAATGTGTCCGACTATTACGACAGTTCTTGTACAAAATGGATTGAGAGCAAATTTGGATGAACAGTTTGGTTCGGAAATTTCTAAGGATTCTCTAGTTGATTTTATGTTTCTGTTTAACAAAAATATCGGTGCAATCTATTCTAAGAATCTAAAGGGAAAGATATTTGGAAGCGGTAGTTTTTTGAATAACTATCATTCGGTTTCAAATCAAAATAAAGATAAGTCTATTCTTTTTATTTCTCAATATAGACCTAAAAATGATTCAGGTGTTTTTTTTTATGTAAACGGTAGATCGATTTCTTACGATGAATTTTATTTAACGGAAGAATTTTTATTGAATAAGTTAAGCGCTTATTGTGATCGGAGCGGTTTTCGATTTGTAATCAAAGCTTCTAATTCTAAGGACGTCGAAGACCAATATAAGTTTTTCAAAGAAAAAATTGGAAGTGGAAATTTTGATTTTTTAACTCAGAACAAAAGTTTAAGCGGATATAACGTGGTAGATCAAGCACAGGTCATTGTAGGAATCGACTCCACTCTCGTTTACGAATCCATAGCAAGAGGGAATAGAACGGCTTTTTTCACTTTAAGAAGCGCTTTTGACCCTTCTCGGAAATTTGCATGGCCGGCAGATTATCCTGAAAGCGGCCCTTTTTGGACCAATAAAATGGACGTATCCGAATTTGAACGAGTTATGGATTATATAACACAAGTGAGCGATGAAGATTGGGAAGCGGCTCGCTTAAAATATGTAAAAGATTTAATGGAATACGATCCAGGTAATTCTCAATTTATATCTTTAATGAAAAAATTAAATGTTCCCTTAAAAAGAGAGTTAACGGTAAATTAATCCCACTTCTTTATGATCATCGATAAAAATATTTCTCAGTACGTTGTTTTTTGGGAGGATAGCATCAAAAATGCTCTCAAAAAAATTGAAACCAATAAGTCTAAAACCATTTTTGCTGTTTCGGAAGGAAACAAATTGATGGGGGTTATCACAGACGGAGATTTCCGTAGATGGCTATTGAATGATGATGTAGCGAATCGAAGTTTAGACCAGGAGGTGAAAAATATTGTTAATACAAGCTTTAAGTATTTATACATCACTGAAAGTTCTAAAAGAATTCGAAGCACATTCAATAATAGAATTTCTATCATTCCGCTTATTAATGAAAACGGAGTTTTGGAGGCGATTGCAAAGGAAACTTCTGAGGAAATCTTAATTGAAGGAATTTCTTTGAGTCATAGTTCGCCTGCTTTTGTGATCGCGGAAATAGGTAATAATCATAATGGAAGTTTTGAATTGGCAAAAAAATTAGTTCGAGAGGCTAAACTTGCAGGAGCCGATTGCGCTAAGTTTCAAATGCGAAATTTAAACGCTTTATATAGGAATTCTGGAAATGCGAATGACGTGGAAGAAGATTTAGGCTCTCAGTACACTCTCGATTTATTAAATAAATTTCAGCTTTCTGACGACGAACTGTTTCGTATTTTTGATTATTGTCGCGAAGAATCTTTGATACCTTTATGTACTCCTTGGGATGAAGAAAGTTTTTTTAAATTAGAGAAATACGGAATCCCAGCATACAAAATTGCTTCGGCGGATTTTACAAATCATCAATTGATGCGTTTAGTTGCAAAATCAGGTAAGCCCGTAATTTGTTCTACCGGCATGTCGACTGAGGATGAAATTATAGATTCAATTCAAGTTTTACAGGATTTAGGAACTCAGTATATTTTACTACATTGTAACTCTACTTATCCTGCGCCGTTTAAGGATATAAATCTCAGATATCTTCAACATTTAAAGAAGATAGGAAATTGTTTGGTTGGATATTCGGGGCATGAAAGAGGGTATTTGGTTGCCTTAGCGGCAGTATCTTTGGGCGCTAAAGTAATCGAGAAACATTTCACTTTGGATAGGGAAATGGAAGGGAATGATCACAAGGTTAGTCTTTTGCCAAGTGAGTTTAGAGAAATGGTAGATGGGATTCGACAAATAGAAGAATCTTTAGGTAACGGAAATTTTCGCCAAATAACTCAAGGAGAATTAATGAACCGTGAAACCTTAGGTAAAAGTTTATTAATTAATAGAGACTTAAAGTTTGGAGAGATCATAACTTCGGATATGGTGGATATTAGAAGTCCAGGTAAGGGATTACCTCCTTATTTGAAGGAAAAATTAATCGGAAAATCCGCGAAAAGAAATTTCAAAAAAGGGGATTTCTTTTATAAGTCGGATATTGTAGATGATATTATTGAGTTTAAAAAGAAATTTATATTTTCACGTCCCTGGGGATTACCAATTCGATATCATGATTTGGAGCAAATCTTATCTAAAGTTGAAATGGATTTGGTTGAATTTCATTTCAGTTATAAAGATTTGAACGTTAATATTTCGGAGTATATTAAGAAACCATTAAATATCGATTTTGTCGTTCATTGCCCGGAACTTTTTGAAAATGATCATTTGTTGGACCTTTGCACAGAAGATGAAGATTATAGAAGAAGGTCTGTGAAGGAAATTCAGAAAGTAATTGATATTACCAGAAAATTAAAAGATTTTTTTCCGAATTCAAATAAAAGACCTTTGATTGTTACAAATGTCGGAGGTTTTTCTTTGGATAAACCTTTAAATATAACTGTTCGTGGAAAATTATATGAAAATCTAGTACGATCTCTCAATGATTTGGATTCGGAGGGAGTAGAAATTATTCCACAAACAATGCCTCCTTTTCCTTGGCTTTTTGGCGGGCAAAGATATCATAATCTTTTTTTATCTGCGGAAGAAATTGTCGAATTTTGTGAGCAATATTCTGTTCGAATCTGCCTTGATGTTTCTCATTCCAAGTTAGCCTGCAATCACTATCACTGGCCGTTTAGTAAATTTCTAGAACAAGTTTCTCCATATGTTGCACACTTACATATTGTAGATGCAAAAGGGGTGGATGGCGAAGGGCTCCAAATAGGAGAAGGAGAAATAGATTTTCATATGCTTTCTAACATACTTAGGGAAAAAGCTCCGAAAGCATCGTTTATACCTGAAATTTGGCAGGGACATAAAAATAACGGAGAAGGTTTTCTTATTTCTCTTACTCGTTTGGAAAAGTTTCATTTATAGAAATAATTTTAGGGGTTTTTAAAGTGGATTTTAAAATAAAATGGTCAGGTAGATCGATCAATTATACCCAAGAAGAAATTGATACTGTCGTAGAAGTTATGAAAACTGCAGATCCTCAGACCCAAGGTAAGTATTTGCAACAATTCGAAAGTGATTTTTCAAACTATCTAGATGGCCAACCTTGCTTTGGAGTAACCAATGCTACGCACGCTTTGGAGTTAATTGCGGATTTAGCAGATTTAAAGTCAGACGATGAAATAATTATTCCAGGTCATACTTATTGTGCATCCGCTATTCCATTTGGAAGAACGGGAGCTAAGTTAGTATGGGCTGATATTGATCCTGAAACTTTTTTAGTCTCTTTTGAATCAATTCAAAAGTTAGTTACAAATAAAACGAAAGCTATTGTAGTAGTGCATCTATATGGGATGATAATTCCAGATATAGTTGAAATTGCCAAGTTTGCAAAATCTAAAAATATTCTATTAATTGAAGATTGTGCACAATCATTAGGCGCAATATTAAACGGAAAGTCTTGCGGTACTTTTGGAGATTTTGCTGCCTTTAGTTTTCACGGTCAAAAAAATATTACAACAATGGGTGAAGGTGGAATTCTTACTTTAAAGAATACATCTCTCGCTGGCAAAGTTCCTGGCTTAAGGCACAATGGACATGCTCCCTTTTTAAATAAAACTGATTATTGGAAGCCGGCTATGTCTAACGTGGATGTAGATTTGGACGGAATTTGGCCTCATAATTTTAGTCTAACGGAAGTTCAGGCTGCTTTAGGATCTGTTTTATTAAAACGAATTGCTTTATTAACGGAAGAAAGGAGAAAAAGAGCGCAGAAATTTATAGATTCATTTAGTGAATTTGAAGAGTTGTCTTTTCAAAAACAAAACGATTCTAAAGCTCATAGTTATCATCTTTTAGTAGCTAAATACAAAGCTGTAAAGAATGGGAAAAACAGAGACGATTTAATTTCTATTTTAAGTAAAAAATTTAAGATTCAAGTCATTGTTCAATACTATCCATTATACAGATATGATTTATTTAAAAAGATGGGACATGCTAACGCTATTTGTCCGGCGAGTGATGATTTTTTTGACAATATGGTTTCCTTTCCATTTCATATTTGGATGAGTGAAAATGATTTTGATTATATGGGCGCATCCATAAAACAGGCTTTAATCGAATTGCGAAATTAATCGTATGAATTTAGCAGTAATTCCAGCCAGGGGAGGTAGTAAGGGACTGCCAGGAAAAAATATAAAGAACTTATGTGGTAAACCTTTAATTGCTTGGTCTATTGAAGCGGCAAAAAGAGCTAAAAGGGTTGATAAACTTATTGTTTCAACTGATAGCGAAGAAATTGCAGCCATAGCAAAGGAATGGGATTGTCCGGTTTTAAAAAGACCTGATGATTTAGCAACTGATGAAACGAAAACCATTTCTGTGCTCAGTCAAATCTCAAGAGAAATTCCGGAGGCCGTAAATTTTATTCTTTTACAACCTACCTCACCAATTAGAGATATAGGTTTAATTGATGAATGCATGGATATATATGAGCAAGGAAATTATTCGAATCTTGCTACTGGATTTTGGTGCAAATACCAAGAGTTTGGAAAACATAATAACATGCGTCGCCAAGACTATAATGGTTTTTTTTATGACGATGGAAACGTATATATTTTGTCAAAAAAACTGGTTTCAGAAGGACAATGGTTTGGCAGTCATATTTGTCGCCATGTTATTTCAAAACATCAGAATTTTGAAATAGATGACGAAATTGATTTTGTAATACTGGAAGCTTTATTAAACAAATACGGAACAATTAACTAATGCTTTGTTCCGGAATTTTAAAATAATCAATAAATCTTAAAGTTATATTACATAGATAAGGATAATTAAATGACCTCTCTTAGGATTTTTAAACAAGTACCGCGTTTGCTGTTCGGCATAAATACAATTGACCGAATAAATGAGCTATTACCTAAAAAAAATAACGAAGATTATTACATTTTTATAATAGATGATGTTCATCAAAAGGGAACCATACTTAATCGACTAAAGTGTGCAAGTGAAGATATAATTGAATGGTTTCCTGCGAGTGTAAAGGAGCCTTCAACATTGCAAATCGATAATTTAAAAGATAAATTTATGCAAGCACGAAATCATAAATTACCGAAGGCAATCGTGGGAATCGGCGGTGGTAGTACTATGGATGTGGCTAAGGCTTTATCTGTAATGATGTGCAATGAAGGTTCCGCCTCTCAGTACCAAGGATGGGATCTCGTACCAAATTCCGGGATTTTCAAGATTGGAATTCCAACTGTAGCAGGTTCTGGGGCCGAAGCTAGCCGCACGGCTGTTTTGATGGGTAAAGAACGTAAGTTTGGGATCAATAGTGATCATAGTATGTTCGATGCAATTATATTAGATAGCTCTTTAATAAAAAATGTCCCAATCACCCAAAAATTTTATTCTGGTATGGATTGTTATATTCATTGTGTAGAGAGTTTGCAAGGAACAATGATTAACGAACTTGCTAAAGGTAATGCAAGTAAGGCATTAGAGCTTTGTGAGAAGGTTTTTTTATCAGATGGCGATGACGATATGTTGCTTACAGCTTCCTATATGGGAGGGGTGTCCATTGTGAATTCTGAAGTGGGTGTTTGTCATGCTTTATCTTACGGACTTAGTCTTGAATTGGGATATAGGCATGGTTTTGCGAATTGTGTCGCGTTCAATGTTTTAGAGGAATATTACGGTCTTTGGGTCGATCGCTTTCGAGAAATGCTAAAAATTCACAAAATCGAATTACCAAAAAATGTTTGTGAATCACTTGATAGTGCGGCAATGGACCGTATGGTAAATATGACCCTCAAAATGGAAAGACCTCTTACGAATGCACTTGGGGAGAATTGGAAAGATAAAATGACACCAGCGAAGATTATTGGTTTATACGAGAGAATGTAAATGGAAAATTATAAAAAAGAATCCGATGCAATCAAAACCTTAACGCGAATAAAGGGACCTGAGTTCGAAGAATATAGAAAAAGATGGGACCTGGTAAATAATTTTGAATTAGAAACTGAATTTCCGATGTTTCTCCATATCGAAACTAGTTTTAAATGTAATTTTAGATGCCCTATGTGTGTTCAAGGTGTACCAGAATTAAAAGAAAAATTCGGTTATAAAGATAAAATGACTACCGAAAGCATCACGAAGATTCTTTTAGAAGGCAAAAAATATAATACTCCTTCTGTATCTTTCCAAGGCGATAATGAACCTTTTTTAAATAAAGAAATTACTGATTGGTTTAAGCTCGCGATTGAGTTTGGTTATCTTGATGTAATGGTAAATACAAACGGATCTCTTGTAACTGAGGAACTTGCTGAAAAGATTATCAAATCTGGTTTAACAAGAATTAGATTTAGTTTGGATGCGATCAATGAGGATACATATAAGAAAATTAGGATTGGAGGGAAGTTCGAGCAGGTGATGAAGAATATAGATAATTTTCTTCGTATTCGTAAAGAATTAAACTCTGAACTTCCTATTGTAGGTGTAAATTTCGTTCGAATGAAGGAGAATGAAAATGAAATAGATAAATTTATTAAATACTGGAATGATAAAGTTGATTTCGTAGTAATCCAGGACTTTATGACACCGGATGTAAAAGGAGATTTTGAAAATCTTGCCGGGAAGGAAAAAATAAATCACTATAATTTTAGATGTAATCAACCATGGCAAAGATTATATATTCGTGGAAATGGTGACGTGACTCCTTGTTGTGCTATGTTTAGTAGCTATTTAAAATTGGGAGATATGACAAAATTAAATCTAGTCGATTTATGGAATAGTAAAGAGGCAAAGAATTTACGAAAAATCCACAAAGAGGGTCGGTATCACGAAAACCCTATTTGTTTAAAATGCTCAAAAATGTCGGGTTGATGCAAAGAAAGTATATTTATAAGAGGAATTTCCGTAAAAATCGCAGTGTTTTAAAAAGTATATCGTAGAAAACTTAGAGTATAGTCTGTCCCAAAACCTTAGAAAAAATCAGTTATAATTATTTGGTAAATTCGTAATAAAACAAGAAGGGATTCTCCCACAAATGCCCTTTAGTATTTTATGAGCTTTCAGATAGATTTTATTGTGGGGACTTTCGTGAAAGTTTCTGCATTCTGAGGTTTTGGAACAGACCCTTGGAAAGGTTTTATAGTTTGATATCATGACTAAAGTAGCGATTTTTTAGAATCTTTTGATAACTATTGTAAGTTTTAAAAGCTGTATTGTAAAATAAATCGTACTGAAGATGTTACTTACAAAGGTTGTATTATATTAATGGAATGTTATTTATGTAAATCTGTATCAAGCACGAAGAGAGATGGTCGTGTTCGAGACAATCCGAAATTAGAGATTTTGGAGTGTAACGAATGTGGGCTTGTGTATTTATCAAGTTTAAATCATATCACTGAACATCATTATGAAAATTCTGGTATGCATGGTTCTGAAGTTGTATCTGTGCCAAATTGGTTGCGAGAATCTGACGCGGATGATGAAAGAAGATATAATTTTCTTAAATCAAAGTTAATAAATAAGAGGCTTTTAGATTTTGGCTGTGGCGCAGGTGGGTTTCTTTTGAAAACTCTAAAAGAAACCTCGCTTTCCGAGGGTGTTGAGTTAGAGTTAAGGCTTCAAGACTATTATAGAGAAAAAGAATTAAAGGTATGGACAAATTTAGAAAAAGTAATCAATACGAATAGAAAGTTTGATATCATTACTGCATTTCATGTAATTGAACATTTAACAGATCCAAGAAAAACCATATTACAGTTGGCTTCTCTACTTTCCGATCATGGAGAACTGATTATTGAAGTGCCTAGTTCCAATGACGCTTTGCTTGTGCTTTATCAATCGGACGCATTCTCTAAATTTACGTATTGGAGCCAACATTTATTTTTATTTAATAATGATACCTTGGCAAAACTTATTAAGCAATTGGATTTGAAGTTGAATTGGATTAGGCAAATTCAAAGATATCCCTTGTCTAATCATCTTTATTGGCTTTCTAAAGGAAAACCTGGCGGGCATATAAATTGGTCCTTTCTTGAAAATAAAGAACTTCACCCGGCTTATGAATCTCAACTTGCTTCGCTCGGTCTGTGCGATACAATTATTGTAAGTGCTTCTGTAAATAAATCTTAGAAGATATGTTATTCGCGATTTTTATAAAATTTGTTTATACTGATAGTGCGCCTAATACTTAATTTTACTTTAGAGTGTGTCCCAAAACCATTCGATCTTATCGGAATCCTCGCGGATCGCTGCAATTGTTCCTACGTTTTGGGACAGACTCTTATTCGAAAAATCAAACTGCAAGATTCTATACGGATGGATAGCGGACGAGTTCTAATAGGTTTTAGAGCAGTTTTAAGGTTATGAAAAATTTAAAGGAGAATTCGTTATTGTGGGATCTTTTTCTAATTAATTCCCGCTAAAAAGAATATAGCAGAGTCAATGAAAATATTATCAATTTATTGGGGAATTTGTTCTAGCGCATCTTTGTTTATAGATGGTAAAGTTGTCTCTTCGGTTCACGAAGAAAGATTTACGCGATTTAAAAATGACGATTCATTTCCGGCGCAGTCGATTAAATATTGCTTGGAGGCTGCGAAGATCAGTTCATCGGAATTAGATGGCGCAGCGATAGCCAGTTTTAGTGGTCCTATAGACGACATTATGTTATTTAAAAGTCAATGGACGATTGATGATTATTTGAAGGAGCAACATTTAAGGTGGAAGCCGTTTTTGGTGAACGGTGAAAAAACTCTTAAATCTGTTTTGGAAATTTTTCCTGAAAAGAAAAAAGCCCAAATAAGTTCAGCTAGTAATTATTTTAAGGATCTTGAGAGTCTTTCTTTTGAAGAAAGACAGAACAAGTATGATATTGATAGAGAGCAAATTCTTGCTGAGTTTTTATCGATTGATAAAGCGAAAGTAAGAAGAATAGAACATCATAGGTGCCATGCCGCTTACTCTTACTATGCATCGAAATATCGTAATAAACCGGTTTTAGCCTTAACCGTTGACGGTTGGGGAGACGGAAAAAACGCAACTATAGGAATTTTTGACGAAAAAGGTAAATATTCTCGAGTTTATGAAAGTGATCAATGTGCTATCGGTAGGATTTATCGTTATATGACTTTGATGCTAGGTATGAAGCCAAACGAACATGAATTTAAAGTAATGGGTTTGGCTCCTTACGGAAAGGAAACTCACGCCAAAAAGGCATTGGATATTTTGAGGAGTACATTATATGTAGACGGAGAAGAATTTAAGTGGAAAGAAAGACCTAAAGATAGCTATTTCTGGTTCAAAGAGCGTTTTGAAGGTATTAGATTTGATAATATTGCATTTGCTTTACAAAAATGGACAGAAGAATTACTAGTTGAATGGGTAAAGAATGTAATTAATAAATATAAAATACATGATATCGTGGTAAGTGGCGGAGTTGCGATGAATATTAAGGCGATGGGGAAGATTGCAGATTTACCTGTAGTTAAAAGTCTTTTTATTGGGGGGTCTGCAAGTGATGAATCGATGGCTATAAGTTCTGGTATTTGTTTAGCGGAAGATTTGACTAATGAATTGTCTATGCAATGGAATTCAAATACTGTTGAGCCATTAACACGCTTATATCTAGGGCCTTCGGCTTCCTTAAAGGAAGAGGAGAGAGCAGTAGGCGGTCTTGATAAGATGAAGTTCGAGATTATTGAAAACCCGGAAAATCGACATATTGCAAAAATACTTTTTGAAGGAAAAATTTTAGCAAGAGCGGTTGGGAAAATGGAATTTGGTCAACGGGCTTTAGGAAATCGCTCTATCCTAGCTGATCCAATTCATTTAAAAATAAAAGAAAAAATTAACTCAGCGATTAAAAGTAGGGATTTTTGGATGCCGTTTGCGCCAGTAATTATGGATACTTTTGCTAAACGATATCTTATTAATTCGAAAGGTTTAGAATCGCCTCATATGACTCTTAGTTTTGATACTACGGAGGAAGGTTATGATGCAATGAGCGCTGCATGTCACCCAGCTGATAGAACTGCTAGGGCACAAATACTTAAGGAACAAGATAATCCGGAATTATATTCTCTCCTAAAAGCATTTCAACATTTAACAGGAAGAGGCGCTCTTTTAAATACCTCTTTTAATCTCCATGGGTTTCCAATAGTTAATTCTCCACAGGAAGCAATAGATGTTTTGATGAATTCGGGTTTAGACGGATTGATCTTGAATCATTTCTTAATTTTAAAAAAATAGAAAAGAAGTTTAAATCATAAATAAGTTGTTTTTAAGGTTATGCTGAAAGTTCGATGGCCTTTTGCGGTTAACTAGGTAGAATATTAACGTTCTCTTAATATGGTATTTCGTCAAAGAGTTCCTTCTTCATTTCGATTGGATGTGGATACTGATCTTTGGTTAGATTGTGTTCAACTCAAAGATCTTGATGGGCCGTGGCTTTCTTGGTTAGTGGATTTTAATATTATCAAGTGGCTAGAAGGTCCTCGAATGCATATATATAATCAAAAAGATTTAAATGAGTATTGGCAAAAAATGGAATCATCTGAGACAGATTTATTACTAGCTATTCGCTTCCAAGGAAATCATGTTGGCAATATAACTTTAACTTCTATTTCTAAATTTCATCTTCATGCGACAGTGGGAATTTTATTAGGAGAGAGAAAGATATGGAATAGAGGAATATCTAGAAAATGTTTAGAAAAAGTAGGGGATTGGGCTTTAAATCCAAATGGTTTAAATTTAGTAAGATTACAAGCAGCAGCTTTTTCTGAAAATCCAGCCTCTGTAAAAGCTTTTTTGGCTGCAGGTTTCGAAATAGAAGGAACATGGCGCAAAGCTCGCTGTTTCGATAATCAATTTTACGATATGATTTGGATGGCTCGATTGGCTAAGGGTCTATTATAAGCGCATTTTTCTATGAGGAAAACATCAGGTTATTCCGAAAAGTTCTAAAAGGAATAAAGATGAAAATTGTATTTATAGATTGTGAATTTACAAGCTCCCATATTAGAACGACTTTGATTTCAGCTGGTTTTGTCACTTTGGAAGGAAAAGAGTTGTACTTAATTTTCAATGACTATGACAGAGATCAACTTACAAGTTGGGTAAAAGATAATGTATTGGTTCATATTGATGAGCGAAAAGCTATCTCTACTTCTGAAGCATCAGCTATTTTAAATGAATTTTTTACCGAGTATTCTCAGGGAAAACCAATTTGTCTAATTTCCGCAGGCAAATCTCTCGATTTATTGCTTGTATTTCAGCTCTGGCATACTTTATATCCTGAATCAAAATATTTTAGTTATGAGAGATATTTACCCGAATTTTTAAATCATCGAAAGCACTTTGATTTGGATACAATTTTCTATATGTCGGGTTATGATCCTGATAATATTGACAGGGTGGATTTTGTTGGGGATAAGGCTTCATTTAGAAAACACGATGCCTTATATGACGCTCATATCGTAAGAAAATGTTTCTTCAGGTTATTACGCGAGAGAAAATTATCTTATTTTCCTATTGAGGTAAATCTATGAATTTTGAAGATAGAAAATATACATATTTGGAAGATGGACTGGTAATTATAAAATCAGTAATTCCGAAAGCAATTCTTTCAAAAATTAGATATAGTATTATAGACGTAATTGAGGAAATTAAAGGAGAGAGAATAGACTATGTAGATAATCCTAATGAGTTTCATAAAATTACTTCAGATTTGATTTGGGATATTCTTAGTAAAAATCCGGAAAAGAGAAATTTATTATATCAGTATATTCAGAGAATTCCAGCTTTCTATGAATTAGCTAGTTTAGATATACTACGTGACTTTGCTTTAGGGATAAATATTGATAAACCTAGCGTTAGGGAATTAAAAATTCAAATGTATTTACCTTGGGAAAAATCTTTCTTTCAGGACTGTCATCAAGATATTAATTCTTTAGATTCCGAAAATAGTGTTACATATTGGTTACCATTGCATCCAGTTGAAGAAACTAATGCCGTAAGCTATTGGAAAAATTCTCATAGAGAAGGCCCAGTTAAACATGAGGAGCAAGTAGAAGAAGAATGGGGTTTATATAATGTCTGCGTGCCTCTAAAATACCGAGAAAAATATCCTGAAATATCAAAAGCTTCGGTTGTTGATGGGGACTTGATTGCGTTAAATAGGTTAGTATTTCATTCTTCTCCTAAATTCGAAGATCAAATAAACGCACGGTGGACTGTTTTAATCAGATATGACAATCTCACCGGAAATGCATTGTTCTCTGGAAATACTAAGTATGAAGAATTTACTCCGTTTACATTAAAACGATTGAATGAAGAAATACTTCCAAAAATTAGAAAGTTTCTTTCACAAAAGCCAAAAATAAATTGGCCGGAAGAAAAACTTAAAAGAGAAAAATTGTTAAAATTTACAGGAAAAAAAAGTAATGAGTAATTTAGACGAATTACCTTTTCAATCTAAGCTTGCAGACTTATATAATAGTTCTAAATTAACGACAGAAGATAAGCTTTCCAATTTCCCCAGATTTGTTAATAGAAGAGATGTCGCGAAGTTTCTGAATAGGTATGAAATTTTTAAGAAAATATTAAATGTGCATGGTTCCATTGTAGAGTGTGGGGTGAATCTTGGCGCAGGATTTTTTAGTTGGCTGCATTTCAGCACAATATTTGAGCCATATAATCATAATCGGAGGATCATTGGATTTGATACCTTTGAGGGATTTCAAAACGTTGCTGAAGAGGATCGATCAGGCGATTATTTTGAAACGGAAAATTGGAAGGACTTTGCAGGAAAACAATCGCATGAAGAAATACTAAATTCTTGTAGAATCCATAACGAAAATAGAACCTTATCAATGATTCCAAAAATGGAGCTTATTGCTGGTGATGCTACAATTACGATCCCAAATTATGTAAATGTAAATAAACATTTGATAGTAGCCTTGTTGCATATTGACTTTGACATCTATACTCCTACAAAGATAGCACTTGAAAGTTTTAAATCGAGAATGCCTAAGGGTGGGGTTATTGTATTTGATGAAATTAATGACGCAAAGGCACCCGGTGAGGCGATTGCGTTATTTGATAGCATTGGAGTTAAAAATTATTTCTTACATAGAAATAGTTTTGATTCTAATGTAAGTTACATCGTCCTTTAATTTGCTTAATATAAAATGGTAGATTTAGTATTGACGGGGTATGAACCTTTTTTTCCAGATGAAAATTGTCGAGAAAATGCAGTTTATCTTGCAAATTTCTGTTTTTTAAATAATCCAAATATTAAATTTGAAGAACACAGAAAATATAAATTTCTAGATTCTCCCTATAAAAGTTGGAATGATGTTGAGATAGCCTCTAAATATACAGATTCACTCTATGATAAAATACTTCCTTCAATTTGTAGAACTATGAATGAGGTATTTAAAATTAATAAAAGTGAAAACTATTGGTCAATCATTTTAATAAGATACATACATAGTTTCATACATATATACTATGATCGATATTTAAGGCTCTATGAGCTTAAAAAACAATCTTATGCTAAATTCCAAATAAAAATCTTAAATCCTAGTGAAATTTTTATTTCGAATGAGAATGATTTTTTTGATTTATCGACGGATTCTCATTATTATAATCTGAATTTGTTATCCGATTTTATTAGAAAGAATAATTTTGGAAATGAAGTTCTGACTTTTGATGTCAAAAATACATTCGAGAAAAAGCAAGCCATCGATTCTTTTTGGAAAAAAAATAAACAAAAAACTAAAAATGTAATAAAGAATTTATATTTTAAATTATTAAAATATAGATATAACAAGATAAGTTCTATTCGAATGGGTTTGATATACGGCTTGTCTGAAAAACAGAAAATGGAGTTATTACCAATAGTTAAAAATACTTCGTCCTTACAATCGGAAAGTTCTATCTTGATAGAAACAATTTATGCCGATATAAAGTCATTTTCAACGAGGGTATTGAATTTTGAAGTTCAATCAGAATTTGAAGAAACTTTAAGTGAGAATTTTTTTAGATATATTCCAGAAGAGTTTAAAGTTTTAAAAATTGTAAAGAAAAATCCATATAAAATCTGGTTAGGTATGGACGTATACAATTCAAATCGATTTCTTCTAGCTGATACTCTTGAAAATGGCGGTACTTGGTATTCAGTACAACACGGTGGAGGATATGGCCAGATATATAATTTTCCTCTAGGAAAAATAGAATATTCTATTCCTAACGGATTCATTTCTTGGGGATGGAAGTATGACCATTCTGGTTATCAAGGCAGTATTTATCCATTGTCTTCACCGAGCCTTTCTAAACTAGGGACTCATTGTCGGAAAAATGATGAAATATTGATCATTACGCATACTTATTTTGTATATTCGATACGTTTACAAAGTATTATGCTTCCTGAAATGGTATTAGATTATACTAATAATTTAATAGACTTTTGTAGGTACATTAAAAAAAATAATTCTTATAAATATAAAGTTAAAACAACTAATATGAGTTGGTCTAATCGTGATTATTTACAAGATAATCTTCCTGACGGAATTGAGCTGCTTAGTTCTGATAACTTTGATATTGTGAAGAAAATGAAAATTTCCGCACTTTGTATCATTGATCATATGAGTACTACCTATATACAATCTTTAGTGATGAATGCGCCAACCCTTTTGTTTTGGAATTCGAAACATTTTAAAGAATGTTCCAATTTTAATAAATGTCTAAATCTTTTAAGAGATGTTGGTATTCTCTTTGATAATCCGCTTTTAGCAGCACGTAAGCTAGATGAAATTTTAGAAATTGGAATAGAAAATTGGTGGTTTGATAAGAAAATTCAGGTAGTTAGACAGGAATTTTTATGGAATCATGGGCGAACTTCTTCTGAATGGAAGAGTGAATGGAAATTATTTCTTGAAAATTTGGTTCTTAATAAAAATTCAATTTGATGAAAGTTTGAAATAATCGAATAGCGCTTTTGTAAAATGAATTACATTTATCTAAACCATCTTTTGAATTTAAACACACCTTCTTATGCAAATACAGGTAAATTTGAAATTAATAGAACTCGATCTATAATTAACGGTGATACCTCAAACGAATCTCAACTTTTTTTCTCAAATCACATAGGAACTCACATTGATGCGCCATTTCATTTTAATGACGAGGGAATGACTTTAGATGAGTATCCTGCAAATTTTTGGGTATGTGAAAGATCGCACGTGATAGAATACTTGGCGAATCCAGGTGAGGTGTTTGATTTAGATAAACTCCTTCCTTCTTTAAAAAAAGTTCCCGAAAATACGGAAGCCTTGATATTAAAAACCGGATTTGAAAAATATAGAGAATCTAATTTAGAATATTATTGTTTTCAAAATCCTGCAATAGAACCTAATGTAGGTTTATGGTTAAGAAAAAATCGAAGATTGAAGTTTTTTGGTTTCGATTATATTTCTATGAGTAGTAGGGTTCACAGAAATATGGGAAAACAATCTCATCGCGCCTTTCTTTGTAAAAACCAAGATGGTTTAAATGTGGAAAGTGATCCAATTTTACTCATAGAAGATATGAAATTATCTGGTATTAGTGGAGCATCGATAGATCGATTAATTGTATGCCCATTATTGTTTGATAGGGCGGATGGTTCCCCAGCAATAATATTAGCAAAATTAAAATAATAATTTAGGTATGTATTAAGTGAAACAAAGCATTAAATACAATAATGAAGATATTGGCAGATACTTTCGAGAGAACCGTGTGAAGTGGGGGCAATTCTATAAATCCGAAAAAGAGGTTATAGAAAAAGTTTGGCCAGGAGGAAATCCTAAAATATTGGATATTGGTTGTGGTTGTGCTGGATTGGGGTTGGCGCTTCGGGAGCATTTTGGTCATCACAATTATATTGGAATCGAAATCAATTCTCAAGCTGCTTTAATTGCTGAAGAAATTTACCCGGATGCTTTAATCTTGGAAGAAGATTTTCTCTTATTGGATCATCCTTCTGTTCAAGTGAATAGTTTTGATATAGTTTTTTCTCTAGGTTGTATCGATTGGCAGTTGAATTTTGAATCACTTTTGCAGAAAGCTTGGTCAATGGTAAAAGAAAACGGAGTTTTTATTGCAAGTTTTCGAATTACAAATTCTGCAACTGTGAATGATATCAAAAAATCATATCAGTATATCAATTATGCGGGTATTTCTGAAGGTGAAGTCGCCCCGTACGTGGTTTTAAATTCAAAACAATTACTGATTTATTTTGAAAAGTTAGGCGCAGGTAATATTTTTGCATATGGTTATTACGGTAAACCCAGCCAAACGGCTAAAACTCCTTACGACCAATTATGTTTTGGAGTTTTCGCGGTTCAGAAACCTAAAAAAGAAGATACGCATTTCAAACGTGAATTTTTACTTCCAGACGAAATTCTACGTACAATGACTTCTTGAATCTAAAGATAATATTATAAATTACTGATGAATATAAATTTCAACTTAAGAAAACCATTATTGGATCCAAGTTTAGAAAGACCGGATTGGCAGTTATTAACTCCGCGTCCAAATTATAAACTTTGGCTTGATAAAAATGAAAATTTAGATCCGCAACTAGCAAAAATCACCTCTTCAATACTTTCAGAATTAAATCCTCTTACATTGTCCACATATCCTGAATGTGGAGAGTTATATCGGAAGTTGGCAAAGTGGACGAATACTTCTCCTCAGTCTCTTATTTTAACTCCGGGGAGTGACGGTGCGATTCGATTAACTTTTGAAGCTTTTATGAATGAAGGAGATAGTTTTATTCATACCTCTCCTACATTTGCCATGTATTCTATTTATTCTAAGATGTTTGGAGCTAAGGCTTATCCTCTTTTCTATGAAAAGGGAGAGGAGGGTCCTGTTTTAACTTTTGAAAAAATTTTAGAACATATTGAGCGTATAAAACCAAAGTTATTTTCTATTCCTAACCCAGATAGTCCTACTGGAACAGTGCTTTCACTTAAAACATTGCGAGAACTAATCGAGTTTTGCAAAAAGCTGAATATAGTTATTCTTGTAGATGAAGCATATCATCCTTTTCATGAAGATACTTGTGTTGAATTTACTAAAGAATTTAAAAATCTAATCGTCGCGAGAACTTTCGCAAAAGCATGGGGGCTGGCTGGGCTTAGAATTGGTTATGCAGTTGGACATCCAGAAATAATCAAGTTTTATCATAAACTTAGGCCAATGTATGAAGTAAGCACAATTAGTGTAGCTTTTATGGAAAGAATGATGGACTACTCGGGAGAGATGTACACCTCCGTAAAAAGACTAAACGAAGGTAAGAGTTACTTTCGTGATGCTATGAAATCTCTCGGATTTAAAGTGCTCAATACAAATGGTAATTTTCAGCATGTAGCATTTGGAGAATATGCTGAAAAAATTCATAAGACACTAAAAGACCGTGTTCTTTATCGAGAAAACTTTGTAGAAGATTGTTTGCGAGGTTACAGTCGTTTTTCGATCACTACAATTGAAAATTTTAAATCAATTATAGAATTAATTTGTAAAGGGATGAAAGATGAATAAGGCTAATGATTCAAGTCAAAAAAAAGCTAACGTTGCGATTATTGGATGCGGTCGGATATCTGGTCATCATTGTAAATCCATTCTTGAAACTGAGGGGGCTGAATTAATCGCTGTTTGTGATTTGGATGAGGGAAAGGCTAATGTTTATAGGGATCAATATAAGACAAAGGCATATACAAATTATCATAAAATGCTAATGGAAAATCCTGAAGTAAATACAGTAGCATTAATTACACCCTCGGGAATGCATTATGAACATGCGTTAGAAATATTAGAGAAGTATAATGTTAATTTAGTAGTTGAAAAACCAACTTTTATGAAACCTTCTCATTTTGACAAAGTTTTTGAAGTAGTGAAACGAAAAGGTTTGAGTATTTTTCCAGTTTTTCAAAATCGCCACAATTTGGCTGTTCAAAGGGTTAAAAAAGGATTATTGTCCCGAGAATTGGGGAAAATTAGAATTGTCTCCGTACGCGTTCGTTGGTGCCGACCTCAGAATTACTATGACCTTGCTGCTTGGCGAGGGACTTTTTCTATGGACGGTGGCTGTTTGACAAATCAGGGAATTCATCATATAGATTTGATGCGTTATTTTGGCGGAGAAGTAAATGAAGTATGTTCCAAGATGAAAACGATGGGCTCAAGTATTGAAGTGGAAGATGTAGCTGTGGCTTCTGTGCTTTTTAACAATGGTACCTTAGGTTCCGTTGAAGTAACGACGGCTGCGAGGCCTATCGATTTTGAAGCTAGTTTATCTATTGTTTGTGAAAATGGCTTAGCACAAATCGGGGGTATTGCAGTAAACGAACTACAAATTTATACACCTGATCCTTCTACATGTTCCTTGAATTCTGAAGATTTTTCAGGAAATGTTTATGGAAAAGGTCATGGAAAACTGTATCAAGAAATTGTTAACTTTTATCGAAAAAATGAAGATTTTTCTATAAGTTATGAGGATGCAAAATCGACTATACAATTATTGAATGCATTTTACGTGGCGGATGAAAAAGAAAGTTGGGTTAAAGTGGACGAATCTGGCGAAAGTATTCGTTTAGGAACTACGAACGAAAAACTTTCTAATTTGTATCGCACTCCTGCTTTCGTATATTAAAATATTCTAATTTTTTGAAAGATTAACTGTATAGAAGACTTATGAAAGGGATTTTAAGAGCGGCTGAAATTAAACCAGATTTTGAAGGTTTGAAAATAAATGGGGCGAACTGTTGAGAAGGTATTTTATTAGTTCTCATGCTTTAAATCCAAAATATACTTTAGGCGTTACTTGTCCATTCTATAGTTCAAAAGAAGTCGATCATTTTTTTAATCTGAATGGTTTTTACCATAACGCATGCGGCAATTGTAAAACATTATATGTGAGCCCAGATTATCTGATATTTGTATCGAAGAACTTTACAGTGACGAATATTACAGCGAAATGTATACCCGTTCGATGTTGCCTATTTTTGAAAAAAGGAAACAACTGATAGGTTATAAAAAGTATTCGCAAATCATAAATCATTTATCTGCTAATTTAAAAGGGAAAATTCTCGATATAGGCGCTGGTATCGGTGAAGTGGTCGATGTTTTTAAAGAGGAAAGTTGGGAAACCCATGCAATCGAAATGAATCAAGTGGCCATATCTTAGTTACAGTCGAGAAGGCATAAAAATGTTTTTCATGGTAATCTAGATAATTATAAGACAACGGAAAAATTTGACGTAGTTATGGCTTGGGGAGTTGTCGAACATGTGTTAGACTCGGATGTGTTTTTGAAGCGAGTTGTTGGCTTACTCGTTCCGGGTGGTCTATTTGTTTCTGAGGTTCCTCATGCTCAATCTTTACTAATTGATATATCAAGGAAAACAGGGTTGGACCCGAAGAGAATTCTTATGGGAGAGCAACATATAGTTCTATATTCTACGGAAGCTTATAAATCTCTTCATGAACGAAATGGTTTTAAAAAAATACATCTACAGACAAATGGTTTGGATATGGACACACCTTGTTTAGAGAGTATGGCGTTGCGGTTCCTAATAAATTACTTGCACCTTTACAAGAAAGCATTGATGAAAAACTTTATGGAGATCTTTTACGAGGGTTTTGGACAAAAGACTATAATCTTATATCAGCTCATTACTCGGTTAAATTACCAGCGTAAAGTATCGAATATTTAATAAAATCAAATTTAAAAAAAGGAAAGTTGATTATAGATTATAATTTTCTTTTGATTTTAGTTTTGCTAATTATTGGTGTCTGCTTTTTATTACACATGAAACACGAGATTAAATTAGAGGGCTTTTAAGTTTTGATGTTATTCAGTTGTGTATAAATGAAAATTTAGAAACTAAAACTTGATATTTGATTATTTCCGCGTATTTAATTTCTTTATTTTTGATAAAATTATATTTAAAAAATAAATTTATAGGTGGAATTTGTTAAAGATTGAATATGATTTTGCTAAAGTACCTATTGATATTTTTGTTATTCGATTTCCTATAATTTTAGGATTTATGAACAAGTTAAAAATTGTAAAATGGAAATTAATTTAAATAATCTATCAAATGAACACTCTAAAATTTTGAATCAGATTTGGAAGGATGGCATAAGCGATTATAATCGATTTTATGATTCTCGAATTTTAGAGTATTCGAATGATTTAAATTATCTGCTTTCTGGGGTTGCAACTCGAGATGTTTATTTAAGTCGTATTTACGAATCTATTTGCTATCTTAAACTTTTAAAAAAAATTTCCCAAGAAAAACGAATTTACTCAGTCAAAGTCAAAAATTTAACAATCGAAAAAATGCTTAAGGCTGACCCAGAGTTAAAAAAAATTCGGATTTCGTTTTCAATTAAAAAGAGAATCCAGGAATTAATTCTAATTCCAGTTGCTTATTTCCTGAACATATATCGGATGATTAAGGAATTTATATTGGTGAGGTTTTATATTTGCAATTATGATATTCCTAATGAGATTATCTTGTTTGATTCATTTCTTATTGAATCATCTTTTTCCGGGGGCAGATTTAATGACATATATTATCCAGGCCTTCAGGAATTAATTCGAGAAAAATCAAAGGTATTTTACTTATTCACGATTTTATTGAAGAAGTATAGGGTTAAGCTTCTTCAACTTAAAAATTCGAATATTCGATTTATACATAGATACCAATTTTTGAAATTATCTGACTTATGCCTGGCCACTATAAGGCCCTTTTTTATGTTTAAATACTTACATAATAAAAGGGTTATATTTGAAGATATTGATATCACTAAGGCTTTTCGTTATGAATTGATTAGAACTTCTGTTGCGAAAATTATATTTGATTCAATTTTAAACTATAGATTTATCTTTAGGCTTAAGCAAAAAAGTATTACGGTAAATAAGTTTATTGATTGGTTTGAAAACCAGCAAACTGATAGAGGTTACTCTTTGGGGTTAAGACAATTTTACGAAAATGTGGAGTATTTCGGATGTCTTGGTAGTCTTTCTTTTAAAACTCAATTCCATTTATACCCTACGAAAGCAGAGTTTGATCGTAAGTTAACTCCCGGATACTTATTTGTTGTTGGTAAAAACTTGATATTTGATTATTCTGAATCTTGCAAGGAATTGAAACTCGATACTATGCCTGCTTTTAGGTATGCATATTTATTTCAGAAGGATGGATATAAGGAGGATTTAAAAATTTTTAGAGATTCTGGGGAATTTAAAATTTTGGTAACGCTGCCAATGGAGCTTAATCAAGCTTTGAAGATTCTTAAAACCATAAGTAATATTAGGATATTCGAGAACTATAATATTTCTTTTTATTTGAAGTTTCATCCTACTTATTCTTTGGATTCGGTTGAGAAATTATTAAGAAGGAATAAAGTTTTTAGGTTTCCTATTTTAAACGATAATATTAAGGATTGTTTGGTGGGGAAGCAATTGTTGATAAGTTCTGTTTCTAGTACTTGTCTAGAAAGCTTGGCCTTTGGTATTCCTGTTTTGGTCATAGCTTCGAATGGTGGTGTGACTCATTTGCCATTTTCTGAGAATATTACGAAAGAGATTTGGGATTTATGTTATGATGAAAAAGAAACTTTAGAAGCTATATTTCGTTTTGTTAAAAATTATGATTATGATCGTTTTAAATCGATAGGCGAAAAAATTAAAAAGGAAAATTTTACTAAGCTTGATCATTTTTCGTTGAAGCGTTTTACAAATTTAGTATTCTGAATTAATAATAATGAGTTTATCGATTAATTATTATTAAGAGTCGATTCCGGAATCTCAGTATTGTGGGGACTCCAACGAAAATTTAACAATTATAAAATCTGTTCGAAATCCTTTAACCTACCAAAGAGACGTAATTTGTGAGAATTTTTATATTTTATTACGAACTTGCTGAGTGATTGTAACTGATTTCTTTTAAGGCTTTGGGACAAGTTTTTAATGGTTTTATTGAATTGAAGATTTTCTCTTTATAGAAACTGTTTTCTTATTTGTAGGATGGGCTTGTGGAGGTTTGTATGAATAATCTTTATGTATAAAACATTACTTATGCTAAGAATATGGAATAAATTGTATTTTGAGTAAAAGTAGGAACTTTAGTGGTAGGAATGTACTGGATTTTATACAAAAATAATTTTTAGAAATATTAGGATTTAAGAATGAGAATAATTGGAATTATACCTGCACGAATGGCCGCGTCCCGCTTTCCTGGAAAGCCTATGTTTCCCATTTTGGGAAGACCAATGGTGGAACATGTATTTCGTAGAGCAGAGTTATATCAGGGCTGGGATGAATTAGCAATTGCAACTTGTGATGAGGAAATTTCAAACTTTGCAAAGAGTAAAAATTTTCCAGTTTTTATGACTGGCTCCCACCATATAAGAGCATTAGATCGTGTAGCGGAAGCAGGAACTCTGTTCACACAAAAATTAGTTGATGATGATATTGTAGTTTGTGTACAAGGTGATGAGCCGATGCTTTCACCTGATATGCTGGAGGTCGTTATTGCTCCTTTAAAAATGAATAAACTTATTCCAGCGACCGTGCTTGCAATGCATATAGTGGAAGAAGAAATCTGGAAAAATCCAGATACCGTAAAAATTATTCACAATGAGAAAGGAGAAGTGTTATACACTTCTAGGATGGCACTACCTTATTGTAAGGGTAAATTTTCTCCTGAATTGGGGGCTCGTAGAATTTATGGAATTTTTGCGTTTCGCTGGAAATATTTACAAGAGTTTACAAAACATCCTGAGACCAGACTTGAAAAGTTAGAGGCCTGTGATAGTAATCGAATTCTGGATATGAACTTCACTCAATATATTGCACCTTATCCTTACGTTAAGTCTTATTCAGTGGATAGTCCTTCCGATATTACTTTAGTCGAAAATCATATGAAACATGATAAATACTTTCAAATGTATTAATTTAAACACAGAAAATTATATGCGAGAATTAAAAGTAGGAATTGCTGGTTACGGTGTAGTTGGAAAAAGAAGAAGGGATTGTATCGATCGCCATCCGTTTATGAGGGTCGTTGCAGTATGTGATAAGAACTTTAAAGATGAAGGAGAATTTCCCGATCAGATTCGTTACTATTCCGATTACGTTCGCTTACTTAAAGAAGAACTAGATGTACTTTTTGTCTGCTTAACAAATGATGTTGCTGCTAATGTTACTATTGCAGGTTTGAATCGAGGTTTGAATGTATTTTGTGAAAAGCCGCCGGGAAAAGATATGAGTGATATAGAGAGAGTGGCGTGTGTTATAGAAAAGAATTCAAATCTCAAACTCATGTACGGTTTCAACCATAGGTATCACGAGTCTGTTAAGGAATCCTTGCAAATTATTCATTCCGGAAAATTAGGAAGGATCATCAATTTACGCGGAGTTTACGGTAAGTCGAAACTCATTACGTTCAATCAACCCGATTGGAGGACAAAAAGGGAAATCGCTGGTGGCGGAGTGCTACTTGACCAAGGTATTCATATTGTAGATTTGATGAGATTGTTTGCGGGAGATTTTGTGGAAGTTCATAGTTTTGTATCAAACAATTTCTGGGGTTACGATGTAGAAGACAATGCGTATGCACTCATGAAAACCTCCAATGGGATTGTTGGAATGTTGCATTCATCTGCAACACAATGGCGACATCGTTTTCATCTGGATATAAATTTGGAGCGAGGAAGTATTATACTCGGAGGGATTTTATCTGGATCAAAAAGTTATGGGGCTGAAACGATGACGGTCGTTACGGCAGATCCAGATAAAGACAACGGAGACCCAATGGAGCAAACTACTCGTTATAATAAAGATCCTTCTTGGGACGAGGAAATTGCTTATTTTGCAGATGCAGTTTTGAACGATAAAAAAATTAAAAGCGGATCCTGCCAAGATGCTTACCAAACCATGAGATTAGTACATCGCATTTATTACGCAGATTCAAATTGGAGGAATGCTTATTCAATTCCTAATCCTGATTAAGATTAGTCTCGATTTCTTTTACAGATAAATGCAAATTTTATTTAAAAATAAAACGATTATAGTTACGGGAGGAACGAGGGGAATTGGAAAACAAATTGCCAGCGATTTTCTCGAATTGGGTGGGAATGTTATTGTTACGGGTACTTCTTCAGAGTTATCGGAAAATTTAAAGCATCCAAATTTAAATTATCAGTCGGTAGATTTTCAGAGTAAAGAATCTCTAAACGATTTTATAAAATATATAGAGAGCATAGAAAAAATCGAAGTTTGTGTGAATAATGCTGGCATCAATCGAATCAACTTCTTGGAGAATACTTTAGATAGAGATTGGGACGATATGCAAAGTGTCAATGTTAGAGCCCCGTTTTTTATAACCAGAGCAGTATCGAAGAGAATGAAAGAGAATAAATATGGAAGGATTGTGAATATTGCTTCGATCTTCGGTTCCGTGAGTAGAGAAAAACGAAGCATTTATACGATGACGAAATATGCGATTCGAGGCTTGACTGTGTCTGCATCAAATGAATTGGCAAAGTATAATATACTAATAAATACAGTTTCACCTGGTTTTGTTATTACAGACTTAACAAAAAGAAATCTAAGCGAATTAGAGATAAAACATTTAGAAGAGCAGATCCCAATGCGCAGGTTGGCTAAACCGGAAGAAATTGCAAAAGTAGTTTTGTTTTTGAGTAGTGACTACAATACGTATATAACGGGGCAAAATATAATAGTGGATGGAGGTTTTTTGAATGTCTAAAATAATTCGCATCAATTCCTCTTACAAAAATTATGAAGTTTTGTTTATTGATGATATTTATAAATTATTCAAGGATTTGATCAATGAGGGAAAATTTTTAGCTATAGATAGTAAAATTTACACAATCTATTTTAAAGGATATATCGATTCGACTTTAATTGATAAACAAGTATTTCTAATAGATGCCGAGGAACAAAATAAAAATATCGAATCTTCGCAACAGCTGATTCAAAGTTTAGTTGCCAATGGAGTAAAAAGAAGTAGTAAAATAATTGCGATTGGTGGTGGGATAACTCAGGATATAGTTTGTTTTACGGCTTCTATTTTATTTCGAGGAATTTCATGGATTTTTATACCAACCACCTTGTTGGCACAAGCCGACAGTTGTATTGGTGGAAAATCTTCTATTAATTTTCAAAATGTAAAAAATTTAATCGGAACTTTTTATCCGCCAGATAAGATTTATATTGATTTAATATTTTTAAATTCACTTACGGCAGATGATATTAAGTCTGGTATAGGTGAAATATATCATTATTACCTGTATAGTGCCTCCCATTTGATTCAGGATTTTCATTTGAAAAGAGATCAAATTTTTTCCAATCGAAGTTTGCTTCTTCCATTTATTTATGAAAGTCTTTCCATCAAAAAAGAAGTTATTGAAATTGATGAGTTTGATCGCGGTGAAAGACGTAAATTTAATTATGGTCATACATTCGGTCATGCGATAGAGGCCTTAACCAATTACCAAATTAATCATGGCCAGGCCGTGAGTATTGGTATGGATCTTGCCAATTTTTTATCTTATAGATTGGGAATACTTTCGAAAGAAAATTATCTATTGATGAAAACATTTCTGAAATTAAATTTTCCTAATTTCCAATTCTCTGATTTTCAAATTGATGCTTATTGTCAACTTTTACAAAAAGATAAGAAAAATGTAAATGCAAATTTAACCTGTATCCTGAGTAGGGGAGTCGGTAAATTAGAAGTTTATGAGATAGAATTGAACCCTGGGAATCTAAGTTTGATTTCGGAATATTTTTCTACTGAGTTTATGGGATAGGTGATTTTAAATGAATAATAAAATTTTTATATCTACCTATCCTTTTGGAATTTATGACCCAGAGCCTTTAAATTTATTAAACGCTACCGGATGGGAAATCATAACTAATCCGTTTAAGAGAAAGTTGAAGTCTGCTGAAGTGGCGGAAATTGCAAAAGATGTGAATGGTATTATTGCGGGAACTGAGGATCTTATTCCCTTAATTCAATCAAATCAAAAATTAAAATTTATTTCAAGAGTAGGAATCGGCTTGGATTCTGTGCCTTTATCCTTATGTAGAGAACGAGAAATTAGGGTATCATATACGCCGGATGCTGTGACTAAAGCTGTCGTTGAATTAACGGTTGGTCTTATGCTTTCTGTTACCCGATATATTTCAAACGCGGATCGAGAATTAAGAAAGGGGGAATGGTCTAGATTTACCGGTAAAAGATTGGGTGAAAGTGTAATTGGTCTGATTGGCTTAGGAAGAGTTGGTCTAAGTGTGTTAAAGATTCTTTCGGCGTTTGCTCCAAAAAAAATTCTAATTAATGATTTGATGGATAAGTCGAATGAAGTAAAAAATATATTGGAAGAATCTAAAGTTTCTTTTGCTTTTGTTGATAAAGAGCAAATTTATACTGCTTCTGATGTGATTTCTATTCATGTGCCATTGACCAAGTTAACAAAAAATCTAATATCTTCTGCAGAATTATCGAAATTTAAAAAAGATGCTTTTCTAATTAACACGGCAAGAGGCGGAATCGTAAATGAAGCTGCTTTATATGATGCGCTGAAGAATCAAAGAATTGCAGGTGCCGCGATTGATGTTTTTGAGGAAGAACCTTATAAAGGTAATTTATGCAAACTTGAAAATGTATTGTTAACTCAGCATATGGGTTCTTGCTCTTATGATTGTCGATTACTTATGGAAAAGGGGGCGGCTGAGGAGATCATTCGATTTTTTAAGGGAGAGCCTCTTTTAAATGAGGTTCCTGAGCAAGAATACTTAAATCAAAGCTAAACTTTATAAATTTATTTAATTCGATTTTGAATATTGAAAGTTTCTCCCGAAATCCTAAAATGAGTCGATTACAATGATCTGCGAGTTTATAATAAAAGGCGTGAAGTTTCTATAGACTGCGTTCCTTGGTGGCCGGTTAGTTTTTGAAGTATATTTTTGTTTTTTAATCGAAGTAGATTATGATTGTTGATTGAAAAGACTTTAGTGCCCGAAGTATACATTCATCTCATTTATGAGCATGTCTTTTTAGTGAGATTGCATATAGAGAAATTTATTGTTTGGAATATTATTTGAAATTTCATTTATAGATGTTAAAAATTTGAAGATCAGTTTTCTCCGAGTAAAATCTTTGTGTATTAAGCTCTAATGAATTATCAAAAGCTTATATATCTATAAAAAATTACACCTACAGTGATTTTTGGGTTTTCGTTCTTTCGGATATTATATTCCAAGATGATATACATTCATTAAACTTATGATTACAAGGTTGGCTGATTATAATGAAAACAGTAATACTTTGCGGTGGCTTGGGAACTCGTTTAAGTGAGGAGACTACGGTAAAACCGAAACCGATGGTTGAAATTGCTGGGAAACCGATTCTTTGGCATATCATGAAAATTTACGAACACTATGGGTTTGGGGATTTTGTGCTCGCACTTGGTTATAAAGGAGAAGCGATCAAAGATTATTTTTTGAATTATCATGCGAGGATGAGTGATCTTACCATAAGTTTAAAATCCGGAATTGTGGATTATTCTAATCCGACGGCGGAAGACTGGAAAGTTCAATTGATCGATACCGGGGCTTTAACAATGACCGGGGGACGGTTGTTACGATTGAAAAATCATTTGAAGGAAACCTTTATGGTAACATACGGAGATGGAGTATCGGACGTGGATATTCAAAAGCTTGTAAGTTTTCATAAGTCCCATGGAAAGCTCGCGACTGTAACGGCTGTCAGACCGCCAGTCCGATTTGGGGAGTTATCGATTTCCGGAGATCAAGTCATTCGATTTCAAGAAAAACCACAGGCGGAAGAAGGATGGATCAATGGAGGGTTTTTCGTTTTTGAACCTGAGATACTCAATTATATTGAAGATGAATCTATGATGTTGGAAAGAGCTCCTTTAGAAAAGCTTGCAAAGTTAGGCCAGCTGATGTCGTTTCGTCATCCCGGTTATTGGCAATGTATGGATACTCTGAGAGATAAGCAGACTTTAGAAGAGTTGTGGTTACAGAATAAGGCTCCTTGGAAATTGGGCAAAAATGTTTGAGAATATATATAAAAATAAGAAAATACTCGTAACTGGACATACAGGATTTAAAGGATCTTGGCTAGTCATTTGGCTGCATTCTTTGGGCGCAGAAGTGGCCGGATTTTCACTTGATGTCCCTACTTTGCCGAATCATTTTGAATTGCTTAGTTTAGATAAAAAGATCAAGGATTACCGAGGGGATGTTCGCGATCGAAGTAAGTTTTCCAATGTTATAGACGAGTTCAAACCCGAGATTATTTTTCACATGGCTGCACAGGCATTGGTAAGAAAGTCTTATCAGGACCCAGTCGGAACATTTGAAACCAATGTTATGGGTATGGTGAATTTATTGGATATCATCCGTACTAAATCGTTTGTGGAAGTTGTGGTTCTGATAACCAGTGACAAGGCATATAGAAACAACGAGTGGTGTTGGGGTTATCGTGAGACGGATGTTTTAGGCGGTCATGATCCTTATAGCAGCTCTAAAAGTTGTGCGGATCTAATAGCACAATCATATTATTATTCTTTTTTGAAGGATACGAAAACGAAAATTGCTATCACAAGAGCAGGTAACGTTATTGGAGGGGGCGATTGGGCTGCCGATAGGATCGTTCCGGATTGTATTCGTGCTTGGTCGAAAAATGAGTCCGTCTTCATTCGAAGTCCTTTGGCAACTCGTCCTTGGCAACACGTATTGGAGCCTTTGAGTGGTTATTTATTGTTGGGTGAAAAATTATATGTCGGTCAAGATGGGTTGGTCGGAGAGGCATTTAACTTCGGCCCAGATGCAAGTATTGATCAGACGGTTTCTGAATTATTAAATGCAATGATGAAAAGATGGCCCGGGGTTCGATGGGAAGTTCCAGAAGGCTATGAAGGTGGAGGTAAAGAAGCCAAACTTCTAAAACTTTCCTGTGACAAGGTGTTATTTCATTTGAAATGGAAATCGGTTCTGGACTTTTCCGAAACGGTGGACTTTACAGTTAACTGGTATAGAAACTGGGTGGAAAAAAAAGAAAACGTTTATGATTTCACTCTTTCGCAGATTCATCTTTATTGTCAGTTGGCTTCTAAAAAGAATTACGTTTGGACTCATTAAGAATGAATGAAGTGTTATTAGAAGGTATAGTAATCACCTCGCTGAAAGAAATATTCGATCCGAAAGGATCTGTCCTACATATGATTCGTGTCGATGATCCTGAATATAACGGCTTCGGCGAATGTTATTTTTCGGAAGTTAATCCCGGTTCGATAAAAGCATGGAAAATACATAAAAAACAAACGCAAAATTTTACGGTTCCGTCAGGAAAGATTAGGTTGATTCTTTTTGATCCTCGAGAAGATTCAAAGACGAAGGGTAAGGTTCAAGAAATCATTTTAGGAAGACCGGGAAATTATCAAAGAGTTACAATCCCTCCTCGAATTTGGTACGGTTTTACTTGTATTTCTGAAAAGAAAGCATTCGTTGCAAATATTACGGACATCCCACATGACCCGGCTGAGTCCGAGCGTTTACCGGAATATGATCCATTCATACCATTTACTTGGAGCCAATGACTCGAAAGAGAATATTAGTCACAGGCTCTTCTGGATTTTTAGGAGGAAGAATAGCGAAATATTTCGGAACGTTAAACGAATTCGAATTAATTTTGGGAACGACTAAAAATTTTCAGTTACCGAATTATATCCGATCCGGGAAAGTAATTTTAATCGATTGGAATTCACAAAACTCGTTGGAATCGGTTTGCGAAAACGTGGAGTATGTCATTCATTGTGCCGGGATAAACGCTCAAGATGCGGCAAAAGATCCACAAAAAGCTTTCGAATTTAACGGACATGTTACTGGGCGTTTGATGGACGCGGCTATTAAGAATGGTTCCTTTAAGTTCATCTATATTTCAACGGCTCATGTATATGGAAATCCTTTGATAGGAAATATTTCGGAAAATTCTCCTCTTACAAATCAACATCCTTATGCCATGAGTAATCTGGCGGGGGAGAGGGAAGTAAGTGATCGTAATGCCTTGGGTGGAATTTTCGGGATCAACATTCGATTATCCAACGCTTTTGGAGCTCCGGTAGATCCGAATGTTAATTGTTGGATGTTGCTCGTAAATGAACTTTGCAAACAGGCGGTTATAACACAAAAAATGGTGCTTCGAACTTCCGGAGTACAAAGAAGGGATTTTATTTCCATTCAAGATGTATGTTTAGCGGTTCATCATCTTTTGAGAATACAATCAGAACATAAAGATGATATTTATAATGTCGGCGGTGGAATGTCTTTGACTGTATGGGAAATGGCGAATTTAGTCCGGGAGCGTTGTAAACAAGTTCTCGATTTTTTGCCCGAATTAGAAAGAATTGAGCCCGAAAAGAACGAAGTTCCTGCGGACTTTAACTACGATACTACAAAACTTCTTTCAACTGGATTTCGTCATTCGGATACGTTTACATCTGAAATTGACGATCTGTTAATTTTTTGTAAGTTGCATTTCAAAGGTTAAATTTTTTTATGAATCCGCTCGTTTCAGTTGTTATTCCAACTTACAATCACGCTGATTTTTTGAAATTATCCTTGGCGTCAGTTGTAAATCAGACGTACCCAAATTGGGAGGCGATCATAATCGATAATCATTCGAACGATAATACGGATGAAGTTGTTTCTTCCTTTCGAGATTCGAGGATTCGCTTAATAAAAATAAAAAACAATGGTGTGATTTCCGTCTCTCGGAATATGGGTATCAGAGAAGCTAAGGGAGATTGGATTTCTTTTTTGGATTCGGACGATTTATGGTTTCCGAATAAATTGAAACGGGTGATTTTTGAAATCCAAAAGTTAGAAGGTGAAATTGATGTGCTTTGCAATGACGAACATATGGTTCAACTTAAAACAAAGAAGAAAATGATTTTAAATTACGGACCTTTTGAGGATGATTTTTACCGAAAAATGTTGTTTTATGGAAACAGACTTTCTACATCCGCGACTACTGTCAGAAAAAAATTTTTGAAAGAAAAAGAATTGCTGTTCAACGAAAATCCAGAATTTGTTACGGTTGAAGATTATGATCTTTGGCTTCGATTGGCCAAAGAGAAGGCTAGGTTTCTCTTTATTTCCGAAGTTTTAGGCGAATATACAATTCACGGTTTTAACCAATCGGCTTCTCTTGAAAGACATTTGAATCATCTTGAAAATTTAATTCAATACCATGTATTTCATCTTCAGGATTTTGAAAAAGACAAAGGTCGACTTTGGAAGAAGTTTCAGACAAAATTGGCGTTTGACAAGGCTCTTGTTTACTTTCGAGAAAAAAAGGTCGTGTTTGCAATCTTTCTAATGTTTCGAACTTTTTTTAGATCACCTTCGGTTTTTCTGTCTTTATTTGTCGCTAAATTGAATTACAAATTTTGAATTTTATATCTCCCATATGGTGGAAAAATGAAAAGTATATTAAAACTTCTGAATTTATCTAAAGACGGAATTTATTCTGCTGAAATTCCTTCTTCTGAGCAGGAAGTTGAATTGAAAATGAGAAGTGAGGTTGCTTCCAAGGAATATTCGGATTATTACGAAATTATTTCCAAAAATCATTCAATTCCGGTAATGGATCGGGAAGTAAAAAAATTTCTAAAAAAAGTAAAACACAACGGTATTATCTTGGATATTGGCGGTTGTTGGGGTTGGCATTGGAGAAATATTCCAAAAGAAAGACCCGATGTGAAAGTAGTAGTTATAGATTTTTTACGAGAAAATTTGAATCACGCGAAAATTTTTTTAGGGAATTCCATTGGAAAATATGTTTATCTCGTACACGCTGATGCAACATCATTACCGTTTCAAGATCAAATTTTTGATGGAGTTTGGACTGTCCAAACCTTTCAACATATTCCTGATTTTAAAAAAGCCTGCAGTGAAGCGTTTCGAGTGCTGAAAAGTGAAGGGACATTTATCAATTATTCTTTGAGTTCAACACCTATGAATCGTATTATCTACTTCTTACTTGGAAAAAAATTTCATCAGGAAGGAAAATTGGAAGGAAGTTTCTTTTTAAATAGAGCTAATGATACGCAGAAAAAAATTCTGACGGGTCTCTATGGTGAGCAAAACGTAACGGAAGGTTATTCTGAATGTTTTTTCCATCCTGATCTTAGGTTGACTTTCAGCGGTAGAAAAAATAATTTTTTTGGAATTTTGGATTATTACTATTCTAAAATTTATTGGTTCAACTTACTTTTAGCACGTCAGAAAAGTTTTACGGCTACTCGCAGATAATTTTTAATTGAATGTCTTTTTTTCACAATATTTTAGCAGCTTCTTATCTTCCTTTAAGAATGTTTAATGTGCTTGGGCGTTCTTTGAAAATTAAAGACGACTCTGAATTGAGAGTTTTGCTATATCACGATATTGCCGGACAAGAGCGTTCTCGCTTCCGTACTCAATTGGAGAAAATTTCTATAGATTGGAAATTTATTTCTCCTGAAGTTTTTGCAGAAATGGTTCGCGGAGAAAAAGAAATATTGGGTCGAAATCTTTTACTTACTTTCGACGATGGTTATCTTTCCAATAGAATTGTCGCGGAAGAAATTCTCGAACCTCTTGGTATAAAAGCCCTATTTTTTATCATTTCCGATTTTGTTGATATTCAAAAAAAACAAGAAATAAGGAAATTCATATCGAATAATATCTACCCGAGTTTCACTGTGGAACAAGTTCCAGATTTTTGGGCTCCTATGCGTTGGGAAGATTTGGAAGTATTATTGCACAAGGGGCATTCGATCGGAAGTCATACTAAAACACATGCAAGGCTTTCTGAAATCGCTTCGGTTGATCGACTTCAGGATGAAATACTGGCTTCGAAAAGAAAACTGGAAAATAAACTGGGAATATACATTAATCATTTTGCATATACTTTTGGCGATTTGGATAGCTTCAGTAAAGACGCTCTGAGAATGGCGAAAGAACATTACGAATTCATCCACACTGGTTTGAGAGGAGATAATAAAATTTCTCCTACATGGGCAATTCGCAGGGAATCGTTTTCACCTTCCGATACGGATCATTTGATAGGAGCGATTTTGGAAGGAGGAGCAGATATTCTTTATAAGAGTAAACTACGAACTTATGAGTTTTGGGGATCAACTTAATGCATTTGCTGGCCCCGCTGCCAAGTTGGAGGAGTCTATTTTCTATTTTATCTTTTAAGAATATAGATCAGAAATTCATCTCAGAAACATGGGCGACCTCTTCCGATATTTCATTATGGTTTTCAAAATCTGCTTGGTCTTTGTTGGCTATAGCCATTTGGAAGCGAATACATTTCGGTCAACAAAAAATTACCTTTTGGTTCCCTGACTATTTTTGTAATTCTTCTCTATTTTTACTTCGTTCATGGGGGGTAAAATTTGTATTTTATCCGATTCAAAGAAACCGAGAACCCGACTATAAGGCTTGTAAAGAATTATTAAAGAGTAATTCGATTGATGTTTTCGTATTAGTTCATTATTTTGGAAAACCAAGTGACTCGAATCGTGCATTTGAATTTTGCAAGGGAAAAAACGCAATTCTAGTTGAAGACGCCGCGCACGTTCTAAAGCCTATAAAAGGGGTCGGCGAAAAAGCGGACTTCGTATTATATAGTCCTCATAAACATCTTCCTATTTCCGACGGAGCTATTTTAATCGTTCGAAACTCTGGCCCTTCGAATGTCTGTTGGAATATACAAGATGAAGATAGAATCAATAGAATTTTAAAAAAACATTACGAACAGGTCGGTAATACAAAATTCCTTTCAACCAAATGGTTTTTAAAACGTTTGCTTCAGAAATTGGGATTTCGAAATCATAGGGATTTTAATGTGGAGTTCTTAAATGACTTATCTACGGAGATAGTGTCATACCCTTTCTTCTCTTTACCTGCGAAGAAAATGTTAAATGTATTGGTTCCACGATTGAATGGTATAGCAAGGCAAAAGATCCGAAATCAAAAAATTTGGGACGAAATTTTGTTAAATCGTTACAAGTTTTATACGGATAGAGGTTCAGAAAATTGGGTTCCTTATTTATCGGAATATTGTTTTGACGGGATTGATACAGCTAAGCCGATGTTTAAGGCCCTGTTAAAAGATGGGCTTCCAGTTTCAACATGGCCCGATCTTCCCCCTGAAATATGCGATAAACCGCAGAACCATTTGAATGCGGTTGAGTTGAGGAACTCAAGATTGTTCTTATCGATACATTCGAACTTATCAATTCGTGAAATGATCAAGGATCAAAAAGTTTCTCAAGATGTTAAAAAAGATTTTTTGAAATTAAACGTAAAATGGAATTCTATTACACGTGATGAATGGGAAGAATTATTCAAAAAATTAGAAAACTCTAATCTTTTGCAATCGTGGGTGTATGGGGAAAGTAAGGAAATTTGTGAAGGCTGGAAAGTTCATCGCGGCGTATTTACTTTCGAAAATCAGAAAGTTGCAATTGTTCAGATGTTGGAAAAATCCGTTTTAGGAATTTTTAAAGTTTATCGCATCAACAGAGGACCTCTTTTCTTGAGCGAAGTAGATTCGAACCTTAAAGAATTGGTGTTTAAAGAATTAGCAAAATTTGGAAATTTATTAAAAGGTTTTATATTATTTTTTAATCCCGAAGTCGCGTTAGACGGAAAGTTTTTAGTTTTAATGAAAAAAAACGGATTTTATGAGAGTAGTTCTTCTCCTTGGACCTCTGCTTTCATCGATCTTACAAAAGATTTAAATTTTCTAAGACAGAATTTGGATTCAAAATGGCGGAACATGCTTAATAGCTCCGAAAAAAATGACTTAATTTTAGAAGTTGGTTCGAACGATTTTTTGTTTCATTGGATGTTAGATAAATATGATGAATTGACTTTGAGTAAGAATTTCTCGGGAATTTCGAAGCATATGTTATTGCAAATAAAAAAAGACCAAAGTGGAAAAGGCACTTTCTTAATTTTGAGGGCGATATATCGAAATGAATTTGTTGCCGGTGTGTGTATTGCCGCTCATGGATCTTCGGCCACTTATCTCATAGGATGGAATGGGGAATTAGGTCGTAAATTAAGAGCAAATCATTTTTTATTATGGAATTCTGTTATTCAGTTAAAACAAATGGGATACCTTAATTTTGATTTAGGAGGAATCGATCAAGAAAAAACTCCCGGTATAGCGGAATTCAAATTGGGCATGAATGCAAACAACTACGAACTTTCGGGAGAGTTTTGGAAAGTATGAAGTTTGGTCTAGACGCAAATGTAGCTTATCCTCCACTATCTGTAGTATATTCTATTTTTTTAATATTTGGTTGTGATTTTTTAGGATTTTATATACTTAGGTTGTTCGAAAATAGCTTAGGTCAAATTAAAAATTCATGGATTCGATGGCAGGCCCCGCTAACTGGAGCGTTATTATTAAGTGTTGTATTTTATCCTTTAGCTTTGTTTGGCCTTACACCTCGATTTTTGATGAAATGTGTGGCTATTTTTTTGTCTGTACTCGGTTTTACTAATGTTTGCTTTTTTGTTAAAGAGGGTACTAAAAATTTAATTTCAATCAGTTATTATTCCAATATCTTCAAGAATATTCATTACCATCTTTCTATTGAAGAAATTGGAAATAATAAAAAGGGTGAGAAAAGCTTTTTTCTATTCAAAGTCATCGGTCTTATTAAAAATAAGTCGAATTCAATCAATAAAAATGATGTGCTCAACGTATTTATAATGTTATTAACGATTGGTTATGCATTTCTTGCTCTTTGTCCTGTTACGAATGCAGATTCCCTAGATTATCATATTGGCGTTGCCATTGAAATTTTAAATCAGGGAAAAATGCCAGTATTCTCCGGTTGGTTTCATGGAAGGTTGGCCGGAAATGGGGAAGTGCTAAATGCTCTTGGTTTAGCTATTGGAGCGGAGCAGTTTGGTTCTTTACTTCAGTTTTCAGGTCTTCTCGGGATTTATGGAATATTAGCATTTTATTCTTTTGTGGAGAAGGGTTCAGTAAATGATGATTCAGTATGGAGAAAAATTATTATAATCGCATTTCTTTCATCTCCGGTTTTGATTTTTTTAGTAAGTTCACCGAAACCTCAGTTACTTCAGATCGGAATGACTTCTTTTGCTGTAATATTATTTTTAGAAATTATTTCCAAAACAAAAGCTGATAAAAGTAAATTATTCATTTTTAATCTTATTTGCCTATTGACTATGTCTGTCACTCAGACAAAATTTTCATTCTTTCTGTCAGCGTTTTTGATCGGCTTTTTTTCTATCTTTTTATTGGGTTCTATCAGATTGTTTTTTTGTGGAACTCTTATTGCCATCTTTTCCTTCATTTTGATAATTTTTCCTTCCATATTTTGGAAAATCGAAAATTATAATAGCTCTATAATGGATGCGTTAGTTTCTCCTTTACCTGGTTCGTTACCGGGTGTGGATTTGTTTGAAGTTGCACTTCGTAGCTATAAAGACAGTACATTAAGTTTTCCGTTATCGTTGATTTTTCCCAATCAATTTGGGGTTATCACGACGGTTATCGGCGTGGGATTGCTTTTGGTGATATTTGTGAGACCGACAGCTCCGACGCTTTTATTGAATGTAATGATATTTCTTTTTGTTGTATTAGGAAGTTTAATAGGGCAAAAAGCTTCCAGATTTTTTTTGGAACCGTTTGTATGGATGTTGATTTCTTTGATCAGCTTCAATTCATTTAGAAAATGGAATATTGGATTTATGAAAAAGGTGGTCAACACAGGAATTCTTTTGCAAGCTTGTGCTACTTTGGCCATTATTTCTGTTGGAATTTATCAGTTGTTTCCTGGTATTTTTTCGGTTTCAATGAGAGAGAAAATTATGAGCCAATATGCGAACGGATATAGTTTAATGAAATGGGCAGATTTGGTTTTACCTAAAGATGCAGTCTTATTATCTCAACATAGGTCGATTTCACTTTCCCAGAGAAAAACTTTGTCTTTAGATTGGGCTAGTTTTGTGGATTTTAATTCTGCTGTTGCTAGTCCTTATTTAAAGCAAATAAAAGATGAAAATGTGACGCACATCCTAATGTTCGAAGATACGACTCAGAATATTCCTTTTTCAGGGTGTATAGGAAATACAATAGGAAAAACTAAAAGTAGCCAGGCGACTAGAAATCCGTTTAACCGAAACGATTTTTTTACAGCTATACTCGTTGAGTTTCAGTCCGGTAAGTTGCCAGAATGTGCAAATTCTATACTCTAAACCGTAAATCATTTTTTACAACGGAAATGGGTTCCTCTTTTGGTGGTTTGAAACGCTAAAGCAATGTTTTTAAAGATTCGAGTATTTAAAAGTTTACGAATTTTTGCCTAGCCACGATAAATCTTTTTAAAAGTATAAGAAGACTCTAATTATTTATCAATTAGAATTTGGAGAGTATTGGATGATTATCGGATTTGTTCTTTTTATAATAGCGCTTCTTTTGTTGTACATACTAAAGATAAATATTAAAGAATGGAAATTAATCATAGATCATAATTTTCTACTTATATCAGGATTTATCTATTATTGGTATCTTCCTTTAATTCCCTATGAAATAGGAGATAGAAAAAATGTAGTTTTGAGCATGGATGTGATTGAGTCTTATGAACTCGTAAACTTAGAAGCGAAAATTTTGTATCTAGTGACTTCCTTGCTTTTAATCCTTTCATTTGTATTAGGAGAAATCATTTTTAAAAAAAAATCTCATAAATGGGATTTTTTAAAAAGTAAATACGATTTTTCTAAAACACCAATTCATCTATTCTTTTACGGATTAGTAATATTTGGTATTATATCTCTAAAATATATGCTTCCGGTTTTGTTTAGAGGATATTCTGCGGTTCCGGAATGGCCTTTACAACGAGGTTGGTTTATATCCGTAAATGTTTCTTTGATCGTTTTGTTTTGTATCTATGCATCTAGTCGTGCTGATTTTTATGATATTTCCCGAAAACGAAAAGATATGATAAGTATTTTTTTAGTCAATACTTAATCGTTTCCTTATTGTTTGGATTTCTAATGTATTCCACCGGGAATCGGGGATATTTTACATTATCGATTATTTCTGTGATTTTGGTTTTGCAAAAAGTGCTGAAAGGTTTTCAACTTATATCTTCTGTTGTCGTTATAATTGGTTTATCGGTTTTGAATGCAATTTGGGGGCTGATTCGCGTTAAATATGACGTTACTTTTTTTAAAATTGCTCAAAACTTTTTGATGGAACCTGGATACGTGGGAATGACATTGATTTCTTTCTTAAACAAGAACGAACTTCATCTCATTGAATTTCCAATTCCTTTATTAAGTAATGTAATTGGAATGATTCCTTCCATTCTATTTCCAGAGAAATTTAAATACATCCAGGCTATAGCTGAAATGGGAAAACCAATCAGTGTATTTCAAGGAACGACTCATAACTACGTAGAATTAATGGTAAACTTTGGATTGATTGGTTCTATGATTTTTATGTTTTTATTATCTTTAACTTTGAATTTTCTAAAGAGAAACGAGAGTTTGTCCGGTATTTACATAGCGATTTGTTCTTTTCTTCCTTTCTTCTTTTTTAGAGATTTTCCGAATACACTTATTAAGTATATACTTGAATTTACTGTAATTCAAAGCGTTTTGCTCTATAATTCTGGTTTGATAATTCAAAAAATCAAAAATAGAATTATCTCTATCTAGGAGAAAGATTGATTTTGGTTCGAATTTAAATACATTACAATTATCTTACATACTTAATAATTTTGACTTTTTGATTTACTTTTATAAGACTGTTTAAATTTTCGCAATGATTTTAGGAATTGATGCTTCAAATATTTATAGTGGTGGGGGAGTGGCTCATCTAGTTGAACTTTTAAGAGCGGCTGATCCGACTCATTACGGTTTTGAAAAAGTGATAGTATGGGGCGGAGAAAAAATCTTAAACAAATTAGAAAATCGAAATTGGTTAAAAAAAAGTCATGAGCCTTTTTTGGATAAATCCCTTCTTTGGAGGATTTATTGGCAGAAATTTATACTCAGAAAAAAAGTAAAGGACTGTGATTTATTATTTATACCCGGTGGATATTATTTAGGAAATTTTAGACCTTTTGTTACCATCAATCAAAATCTTCTACCTTTTGAATGGAAAGAGATGAAACGTTATGGGCTATCTTGGCAGTTTATTCGAAATGTAATTCTTTATTTTTTACAATCTGCAACTTTTCGAAAAGCGGATGGTATCATTTTTTTAACAAGGTATGCAAAGGATTTAGTACAAAAGGTTATTAAGAAAATTTTACATAGAACTGCAATTATACCTCATGGCATTCATTCCAGGTTTTCAAAAGAAACAAAAAAGCAAAAGAAAATAAATGAGTACACGTTTTCGAAACCTCTAAAAATTTTATATGTCTCAACAGTTGATATGTATAAACATCAATGGAATGTCGCTGAAGCTATTTCTATCTTACATGACTTAAAATTTCCCGTTTCAATTGAATTTATAGGTTCTGCTTATGAGCCAAGTTTAAAACTATTGATCAATAAAATGAATCAATACGATCCCTTAGGAAAGTATATTTATTATACAGGTCAAATAGCACATGAAAAGCTTCAAAAAAAATATCATTCTGCTGACATTTTCGTTTTTGCTTCTTCTTGTGAAACTTTTGGACAAATCGTAACGGAAGCAATGGCAGCAGGTTTGCCAATTGCTTGTTCAAACATGTCTTCTATGAAAGAAATCTTGTTGGATAATGCTTTATATTTTAATCCTGAGGTTCCAGCCAGTATAGCCGATTCTTTAGTTAAATTGATAGAGTCGCCTAATCTAAGAACGAAATTAGCTCGAAATGCATACAAAAGAAGTAAAATTTATAACTGGAAAAAGACTGCAGATTCCACTTTCAAATTTTTTTATGATGTTTTAAATAGATAACGAACAAGTAGCGGAGTTGAATTGAATGTTTAAAAACAAATCTCTTTTAATAACCGGTGGAACGGGCTCTTTTGGAAAAGCAGTTTTAGATCGATTTTTAAATAGTGATATTAGAGAAATTAGAATTTTTAGCAGAGACGAAAAGAAACAAGATGATTTAAGAAAGAAACACAATAATTCTAAACTGAAATTTTTTATCGGAGACGTTAGGGACTTGGATTCAGTTCGAAGTGCTTTTCGAGGAGTTGAGTATGTATTTCATGCTGCTGCTCTAAAACAAGTTCCTTCTTGTGAATTTTTTCCTTTAGAAGCGGTCAAAACAAATGTATTGGGAACTGAAAACGTAATTGAAGCGGCTATTCAATGTAATGTCAAAAAAGTAGTTTGTTTGAGCACTGACAAAGCGGTTTACCCTATTAATGCAATGGGTATATCAAAAGCTATGATGGAAAAAGTTATGGTAGCTAAGTCTAGAAGTATCGAAAAATCAGATATGATAGTTTGTGGAACTCGTTACGGAAATGTGATGGCTTCTAGAGGATCTGTGATTCCTCTTTTTATAGAACAAGTTAAAAATGGAAAACCCATTACTATAACAGATCCGAATATGACACGGTTTATGATGTCTTTAGAAGATGCAGTGGAACTTGTATTGTACGCATTTCAAAATGGAAATAATGGAGATATTTTTGTACAAAAAGCTCCGGCGGCAACGATTGAGATTTTATCAAAAGCTTTATTAGAATTACTGAATAAATCTCGTCACCCTGTTGAGATTATAGGGACTCGTCACGGTGAAAAACTTTATGAGACTCTTCTCAGTCGTGAAGAAATGGCCAGTGTAGAGGATCTAAAAGATTACTATAGAATTCCGCCCGATCTAAGAGATCTAAATTATGGAAAGTTTATTGATCAGGGGGAAAAAAGGATTTCTACATTAGAAGATTATAATTCTCATAATACTAAAAGATTGAATTTAGAAGAAATGAAGGATATGTTATTGAAGCTGCAATTTATTAGAAATGTGATAGAAGGAAAGCCAGCAGAAATAATTGATTAACTTATTATGAATATTTTAATAACGGGTGCAAATGGTTTTATTGGAAAAAATCTAACTCTTCAGCTAAAGGAGAGAAAAGAATTTAAAATATTTTCTTATGTCAAGGAATCTGCTGAAAAAGAATTGTCCCAATTTATTTCTGAGGTAGATTTTATTTTTCATCTGGCCGGAGTAAATCGTCCTAAAGAAACCCTGGAATTTAAAAAAGTAAACACGGATTTAACCGAATCTATTTGCAGCTTATTAAAAGAAAAAAATAAAAAAACACCTATTCTTTTTTCGTCTTCGATTCAGGCGACACTGGACAACGAATATGGTAAAAGTAAATTAGAAGCGGAACGTATTCTGAATCGTTTGCAAACGGAAAATGGAAATCCTGTTTTTATTTTTCGTTTACCGAACGTCTTTGGGAAATGGTGTTTGCCTAATTACAATTCTGTAATCGCTACGTTCTGTTATAATATCGTCAGAGATTTACCTGTAAAAATTAACGATCCGGATACAAATATAGTTTTAGCTTATATCGATGATGTAGTAGATAAGTTTATTAGTGTTATAAAAAAGCCCTCCCAAAGCTTTGAACAGAATCTTATCACTTATAAAATAACTTTAGGCGAACTCTATGAAATATTACAATCTTTTAAACAAAGCCGTAAAGATTTAACAATTCCTAATGTAGGAACTGGTTTAATGCGCGCTTTATACGCTACGTTTACTAGTTATTTGGACACCGATTCTTTTTCATATTCCATTCCCCAGTATAAAGATCAAAGAGGCGTATTTGTAGAAATGCTTAAGACTCAAGACGCGGGACAATTTTCTTTTTTTACGGCTCACCCAGGTGTAACACGAGGGGAGCATTATCATCATAGTAAAATTGAGAAATTTCTTGTTATTACCGGAAAAGCAAAATTTCGTTTTAGGCATATTCTAACAAATGAATATTTTGAGACTTTTACGGAAGGAGATATTCCGCAGATTGTAGAATCTATACCGGGATGGACGCACGATATTACTAATGTCGGTCAGGAGAAAATGGTCGTAATGCTTTGGGCCAGTGAAATTTTCGATAAATCTAAACCTGACACATATTCCTGTAAAATTGATTTATGAAAAAATTAAAAGTTTCCACAATTATAGGCACAAGACCGGAAATCATTCGTCTATCTAGGGTCCTTGCGAAACTAGATCAATATTGTGATCATATCATGATTCATACCGGTCAAAATTATGACTATGAGCTTAATGAGATCTTTTTTAATGATTTGGAAATTAGAAAACCAGATCATTTTTTAAATGCCGCCGGTGCTTCGGGAGCGGCAACTATCGGGAACGTAATCATTAAAGTGGATGAGTTGCTTGCTCAAATTCAACCAGATGCTGTTTTGGTTTTAGGAGACACTAACAGTTGTATGGCGGTAATTCCCGCCAAAAGAAGAAAGATACCTATTTTTCACATGGAAGCTGGGAACCGCTGTTTCGACCAACGTGTTCCTGAGGAAATCAACAGACGAATCGTTGATCATACCGCCGATATTAATTTAACTTATAGTAGTATTGCTAGGGAATATCTTTTAAGAGAAGGTTTACCCTCCGATATGGTGATCAAGACCGGAAGTCCTATGTTTGAAGTTCTAAATTATTATTTGGAAGAAATTAAGAAATCAGATATTTTAGAGAAATTGAAAGTTTCAGAAGGAAAGTATTTTGTCGTAAGTGCGCATAGAGAAGAAAACATAGATTCGGATAAAAATTTTGCCAAATTGGTAGATGTTATCAATACAATAGCTGAAGTATTTAAATTTCCGGTCATTATTTCTACTCATCCTAGAACTCAAAAAAAAATCAATATGTCGAATACTTCCTTTAATCCGTTGGTTCAACTTTTAAAACCTTTAGGTTTTAAAGATTATAATAAACTACAGTTATCTGCCAAGGCGGTCCTTTCCGATAGCGGAACTATTACAGAAGAGTCTTCTATACTCAATTTCCCGGCTTTAAATATTCGAGAAGCGCATGAAAGGCCAGAAGGAATGGAAGAGGCTAGTGTAATGATGATTGGTTTGGAAAAAGAAAGAATATTACAAGCTCTCCAAATTTTAGAAAAACAGCCTAAAGGTGAAGGAAAACTTTTACGCAATGTTAGTGATTACATTATGCCGAACGTTTCTGAAAAAGTCGTTCGGATCATTCATAGTTATACAGATTACGTGAACCGAGTTATCTGGAAAAAGTATTAGGATATTATTTTGAAAATTTGTATCATCGTCGACGATTACCTTCCTAAAAGTACAAAAGTCGCTGCTAAGATGATGCATGAATTGGCGGTGAAATTAAAGGAGAAAGAAAACGAGATAACGATTATTACGCCTGGAGTCGATTTAAAGCAAAATTATAAAAAAGATACTTTAGACGGAGTTACTATTTTACAATTTTCATCGGGTAAAATTAAAAATGTTTCAAAGCTGAAACGTCTTATCAACGAATTCATACTTTCCAGAAGGGCTTGGAAATATCTAAAAAAATATTTTATCCAAAACCATCATGATCTAATCATTTACTACTCTCCTTCTATTTTTTGGGGAAGTCTAGTTTTTCGCTTAAAAAATCTATGGAAAGCTCCTTCTTACCTGATTTTAAGAGATTTCTTTCCCCAATGGATTATTGACAATGGAATGATCCGTGAAAAGTCTTTGATCGCATGTTTTTTTAAATATTATGAAAAACTAAATTATAGAGCAGCAGATCAAATAGGGATACAATCTCTTGCAAATATAGAATGGTTTTCTAAGAAGTTTCCTGAATTTAAAAATATTGAACTTCTATATAATTGGGCTACCGATTCTCCCGTTTTAAATAAGAACAACTTTTATCGCAAAAAGTTAAATTTAGAAGGAAAGACTGTTTTTTTCTATGGTGGAAATATAGGTAAAGCTCAAGATATGATGAATATAGTCCGTTTGGCTGAAAAAATGAAAACCTACACGGATGTTGTATTCTTGTTAGTTGGAGCAGGGGACGAAGTTGAATTAGTTAAAACGTCAATACAAGATTTACAATTGAATAATATGATTCTCTTGGATCCTGTGTCTCAAGAGGAGTTTAAACTCATGTTAGCCGAGTTTGATATTGGGCTTTTTACTTTACACTTTGATCATAAGACGCATAATTTTCCAGGTAAAATTTTAGGATATATGGTTCAGGAAAAGCCGATTCTAGGTGCCGTAAATCCTGGGAATGATCTTAAGAATATATTAGAGGATTCTCAATCTGGTTTGGTCGCAATTGCAGGTGATGTTGAAAAATTTTATAAAAATGCACTTGTATTGTTAGATGATAAGATTAGAAAACAAATGGGTAGAAATGCAAATTTACTTCTTAAGAGTAAATTTTCTGTTGATAATGCTGTGGAGACAGTTTTAAAAATTCTTTCCTAATTTATGTACGTTCGAAGGCATTCTAGAATTCATGAACAAGTACTTTTAAGTACACTTTTTCAATTAACCGCTGGTAGTTTATTCGTTTCTTGTATTACTATAGTTCCATTATGGGGATTCGACTTCTGGAATCGTATAGATAAAAATAGCTTCAATTCGGCGATGGGTGTTTTAATCGCTTTTAATATTACCTTTATTTCCTTGAGAAGATTATTAAAATATCCCGGAGCTCAATCCTCTGCTTACATTTTACCAACGACTGCAATCGTATTCGGGATTCTAGTTGCATTCAATTTAATGAATCGAGCTGAATATAGTATTCAGGTAATTCTGTTCGGTTTTATTACTACATTAACTTGGTGTTATATAGGATATTTTATAGGACATCGGTACCGTTTGCAAAGATTTGCATTAGTTCCATTTGGAGAAGCTTTGGAGTTTAGGGAAACCCATGGAACTCAGTTTGTTTTTTTGCAAAAACCTGATTTGGGAAAAGAAAGATTTGATGCAGTAGTGGCGGATCTACGTGCAAAAAATTTGACTCCTGAATGGGAAAAGTTTTTAGCAAGATGTACTTTATCCAGAATACCTGTTTATCATACTAAACAAATTATAGAATCATTAACCGGAAGGGTGAAAATTGCTTATCTTTCTGAAAACGAATTCGGTTCTTTATTACCTTCTAAATTTTATGAAACAGTAAAACGTTTTATAGATTTTATAGCTGCCTTGTTCGTTTTTCCAATTTTTTTTCCTTTTATGCTTTTAATAGCGATACTTATCCGTTTGGAAAGTAAAGGAAAGGTTATATTTTCTCAGAAAAGAATGGGGTATCGAGGAAGGATATTTACTCTTTATAAATTTAGAACGATGTATGTTGAAAAAAAAGGAAAAGGATTTACTCAAGGGGAAAATGATCTAAGAATTACTAAAATCGGGAAAGTATTGCGAAAATATCGACTTGATGAAACATTACAGATTTTTAATGTCCTAAAGGGAGATATGAGTTTTATAGGACCTAGGCCCGAGTCCATGGAACTTTCAGAATGGTATGAAAAAGATGTTCCTTTTTTTGCTTATCGACATGTTGTTAGACCTGGTATATCCGGTTGGGCGCAGGTAGAACAGGGTTACGCCGCTGAAGTGGACGGAATGAACGTGAAGTTAGAGTACGACTTTTATTATATAAAGAATTTTTCATTTTGGTTAGATATGTTGATTGCGTTTAAAACCGTTAAGACGATTCTGACAGGTTTTGGGGCTAGGTAGAAAAATTGGAAACTTACTTTAAATTTTCATTATGAAAACTTGAGTATTTTTCATAAAAACTTATAAAATAAATAAAAGGCAATGTGAATAAGACCTAATGTTTTTTTGTCCGACAATGGTGGTAGGTAAGATACGATTTCCATATATGAATAGGTTATTCAAGACTTCTCATTCATTCTTATGTAAAGGAGTCGGAAATTGTCCTAAAATCCTAGAGTTGTGGGACTCCTAGACAGCAATGGTTAAAGTCGTTTTCAGATCTTTCTTGATATATCTGAACGAACTAACTTTGTTTTCATTTTATAGGCTTATACGTAAAGTGCAAATGGGCTTTGAAACAAACTTTTGGAAGTTTTGTTACAAAGAGTATTCTAACTTTTTAAACAGGCACATAGTGCTATTTTCATGTGTCCTCGTCGTGAGCAAAAATAAAGTGCTTTTAAAAGTGTTTTATCTGTTTTTAAGAACTCAATGTATAATATCAAAAATAAGGGCCATTTTAGTAAAACTTATAGTGAGTTTTCTTTAAAATAGGTTTTAATAATTCTAAATTGGAAAAATTCTTACTAGATCTATGATGACTTGTTCTTTATTGAAAGATACCTTTCTAATAGCAGATTATATACTTAAATTTCGAATTTTTTCTCTTCCTATTGTTTGTTGGATTTGTTCAATCTTAATAGGATTGGGAACTGTAAATGGACGTCTTTCCTTGTTTACCTTAGGATTGTCTTTTTTAATCAGTATTTTATTGTTAAAGAATATAAAGTGGAATATCTCTTCAATTTTCTCATTATTGCTGATTGTTTCTTTTTTATTGACTTACTTCTTTTTCTATAAAACCCCAAACATGCCTCAGCATTTAGATGGCAAATTGAATCCTGTTCTTTATGTATTTAAAGCATTTCCTGTCTTGTTTTCATTTTTCATTATTTTTGCGCTTCCGAGTTCAAAGCAGAAAAGGCTTTTTTTTGTGGGAATTGCTTTGGGTATGTTATTATTTGCAATAATCAATTCCGCTGCGACCGTAGTTTACTTGGAATCACCTTATTACGGAAAGGCGTTTCACTTCTTTTATAAAATTAAATATAACTCACCGGGAATTACTATTTTGGCCAGTATGCTTCCTATTGTCCTTTTTTGTTTTAACGGTTATCTTTTGAAAATAAATAAAAAATTAAAATCGGAGAATGTATTTTTTATTGTCGTTTTTTTGATTAGCCTTTCTATTTCATTTTTATTTAGTGCGAGAACCTTTTTTTTTCTGATCATTGCAAATATAATTGTATTGGTTTTAATTCGATTGTGGAAAATTTATTCGATTCCCGATAAAAGCGTATATTATAAATTTTTCATTGGACTTTTAATTCTGTTCATTTCTGGTTCTTTTATTTATTTTTTCTTAAAAGAAACATACATCGGTCAGAGAATTATGAACGGGATTTATTCCGAGAAGTTGAATCATCATATCGATTACTGGAACACTGTTAAAAAAGGTTTTTTTGTATATCCTAAAATTACGATCGGGTCTGAATATACATTTTGGTATCATAATGTCTTTTTCGATTCCCATAAAACTTCTGGTCCCATCACTGCTTTAATATTATATATTTATTCATTTTTTATTTTTATAATCGCATTTAAAAATTCTTTACAGAGAAGTAATAAATCGTTCCGATATTTTCATTTCTATATTTGTTTTATTCCCTATTTAATAACAACAATTCCTTGGGAATCCTCCGAACACCAAATGATGGCATTGTTTACAGGTTTGGGAGCACTAATCACTACAGTAGATGATAAAGCTTCTAAAATTTAAAAATCTGTTTCAAAAACCATAAAATAAGAATTAGGTATAGGATTAAGAAGAAAAAGACGCCTCGGAAGCAGCAAAAACGTATGCTTTTTTGAGGTAAATCCCGAGAATATACAGTGCGGCTTTATTTTAGAGGTTATCTTAAAAATACTTTATCTTTGTTTAAAATGTCGATTTCGAACATTATAGGATATTTTCAGTATAGCCCCTGATTTCTCTTCGAGTTTTAGGAAATGTGATAATTAAATTCAAAATTTTGAATTTACTAAAATTAAATATACATTGCTTTTTTAGAAATATTTGGTGCCGAATTGGCGTTCAATAAAGACTTTAATTTTAAAAAATAAAACCTAAGCTTGTGATTTTACTCAATAGACTTTACTCCCGTTATCCGAATTTAAAAGACATACTGTATAACAGCGGATGGCTTTTTTTTGATAAAATTTTCAGAATGGGCATGGGAATGTTCTTAGGAGTTTGGATCGCCCGCTATCTAGGTCCCGATAGTTATGGAAAGTTAAATTATGTAATCGCATATATAGCGTTGATCGGTAGTTTTACAAATTTAGGACTCGATGGGGTTGTCGTAAGAGAACTCATTAAGGAGAAGGCCCATAAAGAAGAGATTCTTTCAACTTCGTTTTTACTACAACTTATTGCTGGGATGATTGCATTTGCAGTAGCAATTCTACTTATTCCCCTTCTTAGACCTGATGAGTTGGATTTGTTCTGGATGGTATTTCTTGTCGGACTAACGTTAATTTTTCGTGCCGTCGGTGTCGTAAGGTATTGGTACGAAGCGCAAGTGCTATCCAAATATTTTGTATGGCTTGATAACGGATTGTTCTTCGTGTTTTCCGGAGTAAGGATTTTGTTGATTTTGAACGGTTTGGGAATATTTCCTTTCATTTGGACTGCTCTAATCGAATCATCTATTAGTTTATTTGGTTATTATTTATTATATAAATATCATAATGGATCTTTATCCGTTCTTCACGCAAATTGGAGAAGAGCGCGGACGTTATTGAGAGATAGTTGGATGTTGTTGCTTTCCGGATTGGCTGTAATTGTATATATGCGAATCGATCAGATTATGATCGGTCAGATGATGGGAGACGAAGCAGTAGGAATATATACCGCGGCTGTTAAAATTAGCGAAGTTTGGTATTTTATCCCTATGGCTGTTGCTTCGTCGATATTTCCCGCTATTTTAAAAGCGAAAGAGTTTAGTCAAGAATTATATCTAGAGCGTTTAGGTCTTTTGCATTCATTTATGTTTTTACTAGCCCTGATGATAGCGATACCGATGACATTTTTATCGGATCCGATTATACGTCTATTTTTCGGAGAAAAATTTTCAGAAGCGGGTGCCGTATTGGCGATTCATATTTGGGCTGGAATTTTTGTTTTTTTAGGAGTGGCTAGTAGCCGTTATTATCTAACTGAAAATTTACCAAAAGGGGAATTGTATAAAAGTATATCCGGATGTTTGACGAATATAATTCTAAATTACTTTTTGATTCCACTCTACGGAATTAAAGGGGCCGCGATTGCTACGGTAATTTCTCAATTTGTAGCGAGCACTTTATTCAATCTATTGTTCAAACGTACTCGCGAAATATTTTTTATCCAATTAGAATCGGTTTTCTTTTGGAAGATGTTAAGTCGTCTCAATCATCTTAGAAGTCGGCTCCTTAAGGATGGTTGAAAAATGGTATTAGCACCGATTGCACTTTTTGTTTATAATAGACCGGAGCATACAAAAAGAACGATCGATTCTTTATCAAACAACGATTATGCGGAGCAGTCTGAATTATTTGTATTTTGTGATGGGCCTAAGCCTGATACAAATATGGACAAGATCAGAGAAGTCAGATCGATTGTCAAAGAAGCGACTGGTTTTAAAAAAGTTATCGTTTATGAAAAAAAAGACAATGTAGGTTTAGCAAAATCCATTATATCTGGAGTGACTGAACTAGTAACAAAATATGGCAAAATTATCGTTTTAGAAGACGATATGATAACCTCGAAATATTTTTTGACTTATTTAAATCATGGATTGGAATATTATGAGAATTTAAATCGGGTGGTTTCCATACACGCTTATCGGCTTCCGTTTACCGCAAAAACCCCCGAGACGTATTTTTTAAGAGGTGCCGATTGTTGGGGCTGGGCGACTTGGAAGAGGGGCTGGGATTTATTCGAACAAGATGGAAAAAAACTTTTAGATAACTTAATTTCAGAAAATTTAATGTATGAATTTGATATGCAGGGTTCGTACCCTTATACTCAAATGTTAAAGGATCAAATTGCGGGTAAAAACGATTCCTGGGCTATACGATGGTATGCCTCCGCCTTTTTACAAAATAGATTAACATTGTATCCGGCCAGATCTCTAGTGTTTAATATTGGGTTGGACGCTTCCGGAACACATTGCGATACAACGAATGAATACGACGTTGAATTGAGTTTATCGCCGATCCGAATTGAAAAAATTAAAATTGAAGAAGACGTTAAAGTAAGAAATTTATATCGAGATTATTTTCATAAACTTAGTCGATCGAGTGTTAAAGACAGGATTTTCGATCAGGTGGTGCGTCTTATAAAACGATTTTGAATATTACAATCCTGGTTTGTCCAAAATTTAAGTTGTTTCCTAAAAAATGCTTTTTCATTGTCTTTTGTTACAAATTGGTTTTGTATGTTTATAGAAGTAATATCTATAATAGAGTTTATCCCAAAGTCTCAGAATGTAGAAAGCCCTTACGGGAGTTTGACAAGAATAAAGCACATTCAAGAGCCAATTAATAGTCAAAGGAAAGTAATTTGCGAGAACTCCTTTGCTTTATGAAAAATTCACTATGATATTTCTATCAAAGGTTGGATTTGCCGAGACTAAGAGCCGGTCTCAAAACCTTAGGAATGTAGGAGCTATTACAATCTTAAACGACAGGAAAAACCTTCAATACGACGGTTTCTGTGGGAACTTTCACGTTTTTTAAAAACTTGCCGGATCGTTTAGAGATATTTTTCTTCAGGTTTTGAGATCGGCTCTAAAATACTGCTCCTACGGATCGCAGCATGATAATCACTTTCGTATTTGTTACACCCAACTCACGTTAATTATTAAAGTTTAAAGTTCGAATATGGAAAATTTAATTTTTTTAAAAAGTGAATTATTGCTGAAGATAAGGAAATGGATTTGCGAAGCTATATAAAAAAAATAGCATATAAATTTTTGCCTCCTATTATTTGGGATTTGTTGACCTTCGGAAAGAGAGAATTTTGTAACCGAGTTAAATCCGAAATGCGCAGTGGAATTTTTCGCAACGGTTTTAACGGAGTGTATAAAACTTGGGACGAGGCAGCAGCACTGTGTGGATCTTACGATTCAGAGCAAATTATCGAAAAGTGCAAACAATCACTGTTGAAAGTGAAACAAGGCGAGGCGATTTACGAAAGAGATTCTGTATTATTCAACAAAATTCAATATTCTTGGCCATTGCTTGCCGGTTTACTTTATTCGGCGACTAAGTCCAATTTAAGGCTGGATGTTTTAGATTTTGGAGGATCCTTAGGAAGTAGTTATTATCAGAATAGAAACTTTTTACAAGGAATACAAAAGCTATCTTGGAATATAGTAGAACAATCTAATTTTGTTCAAGTTGGCAAAAAACACTTCGAAGACGGCATCCTAAATTTTTATGATTCCATCGAGTCTTGTGTTAACGATAGAGATCAAAAAATTAATGTGTTTTTAGCATCGAGTTCCTTTCCATATGTAAAAGATCCTTTTGAGTTAATCAAAAAAATAATAAATTATGATTTTCCTTATATTATAATAGATAGGACTTATTTTATAGACTTGCCGAATTCTATCGTATCAGTTCAACATGTTCCTCTTGAAATTTACGATGCTTCTTATCCCGCTTGGTTCTTTAATTTGGAAGAATTCGTTTCGTTGTTTCAAGTTAAATACGACTTAGTAGCAGATTTTAATAGTTATTTGCAAGCAACGGATATCTTAAAAGGAATACAGACTCGGGAAATGGGAATGATTTTTGAGTTCAGAAAATCTTTCTAGGGCGTCTATTTCAAGATCTTAAAACGTATGCTCCTATATTGTTTGCTACAAACTTGTTCCAAGATGGAGGCTAATTTCTTTTAGGATTTTGAAATAGGCTCAAAATTCGAAGAGATCGATCGATACGATTTACACTCATATAGAATATACTCAAAAATTTTCTATCTGTCGTCGGTAACTCAACATACAAAAGGTAAAAATCTTTTTGAGATAATTTCTATAGGCAGATTTTGCTGAATTTATGATTATCTATATAATTAACGTGAGTTCGGCATTAACAAATGCGAAAGCGATACTTATGCAGCGACCCATAGAGCGCACTTTAGTTTGAAAATTCCGAAGGAATTGGAACATTATGTTGCGACCTGAAACGGCGCCCCTTAGGAAGCCGTTTCACTGAGTTTAGGCAGCAACATTGAGTTAAAGCGCGGTCTAGCCTTTGCAAGCAAAGGATAGATTCACCCAAACTTTCTTACAGCGCGTCCCAAAATCCTGTCGAGCGCCAATAGAAGCGAGACGCTTTAGTTACCCGAGGGCCCTTAGGGAGCGAACGCGCTTTAGTTTTCTGCTTTGTCAGAAAGATAAAGCTGCAAGGTTCTGTTCCAAAACTGGGCAGAACCTTATATCGAACTCACGTTAATTGAAAAAAATCCGACAATGAAGTATCTTTGTACACTTTTTGATTTTAATTACCTACCTTTGGGATTATCTCTGTACGAGTCTGTTCGGCGCCATTTCGGAGACTTCCATCTTTGGGTGCTTGCAATGGACGACAAAACTTATACTTTTTTTAAGGAGAATTCATTTGATCATGTCACAATACTTTCATTAGGCGATATTGAGTCCGAGGACGTTCTCGTTGCAAAAGGGAATCGGACTTGGCAGGAATATTGCTGGACTCTTTCTCCGGTTTTGCCTACTTATATTTTAAAAGAAAATCCAAATATAGATCACGTTACTTATTTGGATTCCGACATATATTTTTTTTCCGACGTGAGTCCGATTTACGATGAAATCGGAGAGCATTCCATAATGATCATACCACATCGCTTTCCGGATCGTCTTAAACATCTCGAAGCTAACGGAATTTACAATGTGCAAATGGTATATTTTAAACGGGACGAGATAGGAATAAAATGTCTCAGCCGTTGGAGAGAGCAGTGTTTGGAGTGGTGTTATAACCGAGTAGAAGACGGTCGTTTGGGAGATCAAAAATATTTGGACGTATGGCCGCAAACTTATAAAAACATATGTGTATTAAAAAATGAACAAGCCGGTGTTGCGCTTTGGAACGCTGAAAAATATAAGATTCGATTGAAAGACGAAAAAATTTTGATCAATGAAAGCCCTCTCATATTTTATCATTTTCATATGTTTAAATTCTACGAGGGGAACATCTATGGGACTGGAATTTCCGATTATAAATTGAATTACAAGGTGTTAAAGGTTATTTATGATGTTTATGTGGAACAATTGATCGATGTGGTTTCCCGTTTTAATCTGAAATTAAGAAGTTTGAATATTTGGGAAATGTGTATCATGATGGAGAAAGAGAATTTTTATTCTTACTCCACTTTGAATGGAGTTTTTTGGAATGTTCTGCTTTGTAGTTTGGTGATTTTAAAAAAGATCCTAAGGAGCAGTCAAAGTTTTCTTTTAAGTAAGAAATGATTCGAAACCTATTTTAAATTTTAAAAATCAATTGTAATCAATAAACTTGTAGAGCTACTTCAAGAATTACTTGGAGTTTGTCTTACTGATCTCTATAAGATATAAAACCGTAAATTTAAGTTCCAAAGCCCTGTTTTAGTGTAAAATATTAAGTACTCTTTTATACAGTTCTGAGTAAAAATTTGGGACTTCTATAAAAATTGAACAAAAAAAATCTGTTTGAAAGCTTGTAAATTCCGCAAAGGAACGTATCTACAGAGTTTCAACGTGTGTTGCGAATTTGTCGAATGATTAAAACGATTTTCAAAAGGTTTTGGGATGCCTAATCTTCACTTAAAATGTTGATTTCGGTCATTTGAAGATATTCTTGAGATAATTTCTAACGTAATATTGAAGTTGCCATGATATAAATGTTCTGGAGCGGTTTCGTATAATGTTACAGTTATATAGTAGTTTGTATATCTTTTAAGATTTTGAGGTTTGTGTCTATGTGCCTTAGAATTAAATGCTCGTATTACATTGAATTAGACCTTATTTTGGTATAGATCATCGTATGCGGTTCATCAATTCAGTTGGTGTGAAATTTAAAAAGGTATCATTGCGGTAGTGTGTGTTTGGATGATTTTTATGGATGAAATTATAGTTAAAAATTCAAGTTATATAAATCTAAAAAAAGTCAGAGACGATAGAGACGGAAATTTGATCATATTAGAGAGCATGAGAGATGTGCCTTTCGAAATAAAACGAGTTTATTATATTAACAATTTAGAAAATTCTGTGAGTGTTAGAGGACAACACGCTCATAAAGAAATTGAACAGGTGATCTTTTGCATTAACGGAAGTTTTACATTAAAATTGGATGATGGGAGGACAAGGCAGGAAATATTGATGAATAAGGATAATGTTGGGGTGCTTTTGGGAAGGATGCTTTGGCATACTATGGAAAATTTTTCTTCTGGTTGTGTTCTTCTTGTTGCTGCTTCCGATTATTATAGAGAAGACGACTACATAAGAAATTATTCTGATTTTATCCGTTTGGCGGAGAAAAATTCGATATGATCGAATACGAAAATCTGCGTTTAGCGAATACACGGTTCTTTGAAGAGTATAAAACGCGGCTTTCTGAAACCATCCAAAGCGGGTGGTATATATTAGGGAAGGAAGTTTCTAGTTTTGAAAATCAATTCGCCCAATACAATGGAAACCAGTATTGTATCGGAGTAGGGAATGGTTTGGATGCACTTATACTCGCCTTGAAAGCGTTAAACATAGAAAAAGACTCCGAAATTATAGTTCCTTCGAATACTTATATAGCATCTATTTTAGCAATTTTGCATGCAGGTTTGAGACCTATCTTAGTTGAACCGGATATTAGAACCTATAATATCGATCCCGAAAGAATAGAGGAAAAAATTAATTCCAGAACGAAAGGAATTCTGATTGTACATTTGTATGGTAAACCTTGCGAGATGGACTCTATTTTGAAGATTAAGGAAGAAAATAATCTGTTTTTAGTAGAGGATTGTGCACAATCTCACGGCGCTTTGTATAAGGGGAAGAAAACGGGAACGTTTGGAGAAATTAACGGGTTCAGTTTTTATCCCACTAAAAACTTGGGGGCTATTGGAGATGCGGGAGCTGTCGTGACGGATAACGATCTATATCACGACGAAGTTAAGAAACTAAGAAATTACGGTTCTTCAATCAAGTACAAGAATGATTTACTCGGATATAATTCTCGTTTAGATGAATTGCAGGCTATAATCTTAAATATCAAGTTGAAATATTTGGATGCAATGAACGAACATAAAAGAAATTTAGCCAAGATTTATCTGGAAAATCTAAAAGACGATTTTATAAAACCGGTAATTGACGAAGGAACTTACGACGTATATCATATCTTTAATGTTCGCCATACAAGACGTGACGGGCTGCGAGACTATCTTCTAAAAAACGGCGTAAAGACTGAAATTCATTATCCGATTCCGCCTCATAAACAAGTTGCAATGAAGGACGTATTTCCATACGTAGAAGGCGAGTTTGCTATCTCCGAGCAGGTTCATCGTACTACGCTCAGTCTTCCAATCTCAACTTTTCACACTGAAAACGATATTTATAAAGTTGTCGAGATCATGAATAGATTTTAAAAAAAGATTTGAATAAAATCAAGAGTATCTACTACAAAATAAAAATCGATTCCTTTTTGAGGAATACTTTTTTAGAAACAAAAGAGGAAAATAATTTAGAGTATTGTGATCAATCCAGAGGATCTTAATATAAAAGGGAAAAAATAACTAATAGTAAAGTTGTTGAAAAATTAATTTTCATTTGTTTCTGTTTCATGGAAATGGTCGATTGAAGCAGTTTTGTTAAGCCGAACTTTTCAACAACTTTATCGTATGAGATGGTTTCAAAAAGATATTTCGATAAATGGCCGAAAAAAAACCTAAGATTTCGATTGTTACTATCAACTATAATGACCGTGTCGGTTTAGAAAAAACTATTTTATCCGTGCGTAATCAGATATGTTTTGAACAGATTGAATATATCATAATAGACGCGGCTTCCAAAGATGGGAGTTTGAGTGTAATTCAAAAGTATAGCGATCTATTTTCATTTTGGCTTAGTGAACCAGATCTAGGTATCTACTATGGTCAAAATAAAGGGATTTTAAATTCGAAAGGAGAATATATCCTTTTTTTAAATTCGGGCGATACCCTTGCGAGTGAGAATACGCTTACTGAGATACTTTCATTCGAACTGAGTTCCGATTTGATTTATGGAGATATGCTTATTGAGTCTAAGGAGGGGAATCTACGTTTGGGTAGGCAGCCTCCTGTGATGACGTTAAGTCATCTTCTGTTTGATACAATTTGGCATCCAGCGTGTTTGATAAAAAGAAAGTTGTTTGAACGGTACGGGTTGTATGATCTTAATTTTAGAATTGCTGCGGATTACGAATTTTGGCTGAAGGTTTTTTCAGCAGGTGTTTCAACAAAATATATTCCTGTAATATTTTCTCGATTCAATTTGCAAGGATTGAGTTCTGCACCGCAAAATCAGAATGTTCTTCTTCAAGAGAGGAAGAAGGCTCAATCACTTTATTTTAATCGTATAACTTTATTTTTATATAGAGATCTTTTGAAGGTAATTCGATTTTTATTTTCGTTAGGAAGGTTTTTTTTGAGAAAAACATTTATTTTATTAAGAACTTGTCTTAAAGTCTGAAGAGGAAACCACGATTAATTATGATTTTTAAGTCCCCAACGGCAAAACATAGTAGTTTTCGCTGATTTACGTTTTGATTTTAAATCGTTTTCTCATCGTTAAATAACATACAGTTCTAAGTTTTTGGTGCAGACTTTGATATATTCCGATGGTATTTTCATAATTCAATTTGCAAGAGTTAGTTTTTGCGCCGTAGAATCAGAATTTTTTCTTCGAGTTGTTTTCGAAAAAACTTTTTTATTGCGTTGGGGAGTAACGTCTACTTGAAATGACAAGTCTTCTAACAAATACATTTTTCATTATATGGTAGTTGCTAAAACGGCAATCTATGTGGAAATTTAATTTCTACAACCTTTGCATTTGGATTTTATAGAGACGGCATAAAGTATTTTTATTTATCTTGGTGGATGTTTTAGATTTATTTGAATCTTATTTTTTGCCGGGATGTTTTTTGGCAAGTTCAAAGTAAGAGATATATAAGTTGGATTATCTTTAGTGCTTCTTAAAAAGAGATATTAAAATAATATAATTTTACCTAAATGAATCCTTTAGTTTCTATCGTAATTCCATGTTATAATTATGGTCGATATATTCACGAAACCGTTGAGAGTATATTGAGGCAGAGATATAAGTATTGGGAAGTAATAATCGTAGATGATGGGTCTAGCGATCCATTTACAATTTCAATTCTAGAGGAATACAAGAATAAATCCGGTTTTACGGTTCTTTCTATTCCGCGTTCTGGACCTTCTACAGCACGTAATATTGGGATTGATACGGCTCAAGGAGAGTTTATACTTCCTTTGGATTCGGACGATATGATTCACGAGGATTATCTTTTGGAGGCGATATCCGCTTACGAAAAGAATCCGTCTTTAGGAATCGTATATTGCGAAGCGGAGTTTTTCGGATCTATAAAAGGGAAATGGAATCTTCCTGAATATCGTTTTCCGAATATACTTTTGGACAATTGTATATTTGTGTCCGCTGTATTTAAAAAGTCGGATTGGAAGGAAGTCGGTGGATTTAATGAAAATATGAAAAACGAATGGGAGGATTATGATTTTTGGCTTTCATTGATTGAAAAAGGGGGAAAGGTTTATAGAATTCCCAAGGTTTTATTTTACTATAGGATTGGGCATTCGTCCCGTTCGCAAAGATCTCTCAAACATTTTCTTCCATTATATATGCAACTATATGAAAATCATAAAGAATTGTATTTAAATAATATTCAATTTTTATTTCAGAGACATTTGGAGGCTAAGCGGCTGGAAGACGAATTTTTAATTTTGACTAAAAATCCATTCGTTTACTCGTTTATAAAGATGCTGATAACTTTTCTAAAGTATCTTTCCCTATTAAAAAGAAAATTCTTAAACGTCTGATTCAAAATTAAATGTAAGGCTTGAGATTTCGTTTAACTGTAAACGGCAGAAAGACCTTAAAAAAATCTTAAAAGAGCGATTTTGAAATCGAATTTCCGTAGCTTTGGGAGCCGTCATCAATGAAAAATTCATTCTATAGAGGTTCCCTAAAAAAGTAGCTCTTACATTTTTAACTGTAGCAAAGCTAAAATAACGTAAATTTAGTGTTTCTTTCATATGTTCATTTTTCTATAAAAATAAAATGTCGGAGTTCATCGCAAAGCACTCCAGCAATGAAGTCCATAAATCCTCAAAAGGACGTAATCTATAGGAACCCGGCGTTTTTATTGCGAGTAGGTTTTTCTTCAGATTTTGAAACGAACTTCTAATCATTTTAAGAGCAGTCCGTTACCGTAAATTACGTTTCTTTACTTGTTTTAGAGAATTTTTCACAATGCAGTCTCGACAGGTTCTTACACCAATTAACGATAATCGGGATAATGCAGTAATAAGCAATTCTGATTTTGTGGAAGTCTCGGTATTTAAATCATGCTCCTGTTTTCTTGCGCCGAACTCACGTAAAATTATTCGAAAACAAATTCAGTTAAAAACTTTATTAGGATTCGAATTGATCCTTACTTATTTGAAATGTATCAAATGTGATGTTCAAAGAACGAAATCGCTTTGGGCTTAAAAGCATTTTGTTGATCTATATCGTATTGCAGTGTTGAAGAGGTTTGAATGAAGGCCTTCGTAAGGAAAATTCTCTATTGGCTGAGGCAGTATCAATATTATTTTTTCCTCTATTCGTGGGATAAGAATATTTATAAATCAGAATATTATTATGAACCTTTAATTAGCATACTTGTGCCCGTTTACAACACCAAAAGAGGATATCTAGAGGAAATGGTTCGCTCCGTTGAGATGCAAACTTATAAAAACTGGGAATTAATTCTTCTTGATGATGCCTCTCCGGATGAAAGTCCCGGGAATTATCTGAAAGAACGATGTGAAACAGATTCTCGAATTCGATATTTTCGTTCGGATAAAAATGAAGGAATCAGTTTAGCGACTCGGAAAGCGTTCGAATGTGCCGCGGGGGAATACGTGGCATTTTTAGATCACGATGATCGTTTGTTAAAAAACGCGTTATTGATCGTATTGGAAGCTCTCCAAGAAGAAGAAAATAGACCTGAGTTACTTTATTCCGATGAGATTTTTCAATCAAAAATTCCGGGAGTTTTTTCACTTTCTACAAAACCGGAATTCTCGCCCGAAAGATTGATATCTTATAATTATATCTGTCATTTTGTGATAGTTTCAAAAAACTTAATCTATCGAATGGGAGGTATTCGGGAAGGTTTCGACGGAAGTCAGGATCATGAATTTGTACTTCGCGCGTGTAGACATACCGATCGTATTAGAAGACTTCCATATTTTTTATACGTATGGCGTCTTCATGGGGAAAGTTTTTCAAAACAAAGGGCGCAGATCTGCGAAGAAAGCTCTAAAAAAGCTATATTAGAATATTATAAAGATCAAAATGAGCCGGTGAAAGAAATCGTTCCAGGGTATTATCCGTTTACCTATCATCCGATCCGTAGGTTGAAGCCAAACAAATTGATTTCGATTGTTGTTCTCGATATAGAGGCTATACTAGAGAATGGATTTCAAGATATTTATGAAATGATTAGATTGACTCCTTCCGATTTTCACTTAGAAATTTTTCTAAGCGTTGGAAATAATCGGACGAAGTTTGAAATCCCTCAGTCTGTTTTGAAAAAATTTCAAGGTCGAGTTCTATTTAAAATACTTGAGTTTTTTGAGCCGAATCTTTCCGCAAAAAATATCAATTCAATTGTTTCTGATACACAAGGTTCTTACGTTTTATTTTGGAATCCTTGTTTTAAACCGAAGAATGAGAATTGGCTGTATGAGTTGCTACAACATGCGCAATCTTCGGAAATAGGCGCAGTTTGTCCGATTATTTTCAATCAGAAAAATGAACTCATTTATTCTTCTTTGCTTCTCGGAAAAAAAGGATTCATTGGCGTTGCGGGTAATAAGGTTAGGGTAGAGGAAGCTAAAATTTGGTCTGGAGAATTTATCGAGAAGAACGTTTCTGTAATTTCGCGTAATGTGTTTTTGGTATCTAGAAAGAATTGGGATTTATTAAAGGGACTTGATGAATCTTTTCAAAACGATTATTGGGACGTGGATTTTTCTCTAAGACTCCTTGAGGAAAATTTTAGGATCGTAAGTAATCCTTTCTCAAGTTTTGTCTCTTCTTATACACTTAAGAGATCTTTTCAAGAATATGATCCTAAATATAAAGTTGGTAGATCGGATCGAAAATTACTAATTGGAAAATGGGGAAGTTCATTGGAATCCGACAGATTTTATTCTCCTCATAGCGACTTATTAGGATCTGATATGTATCCTAGAAATTTTTTTCATAGTTTGCAGTATAGGGTTTGCAGAAGGAAATGGGACCTGAGCTGAGAAAGTGAATGTAAAAAAATCGATTTAAAAAAACTTTATGTTTTACACCAAAACTTAGAATTTCCAAAGAAATCGTCGGAAATAAATTGATATTTTTTGTGAATGAGAAAGATGAAAATTTTGATCGCGATCTTAAGCAATTAGGATTTTGTGGTAATCCTGGGATGTAGATCGAAAGGCTTTACGAAACTATAACTTATCTCAAGAATAATTTATTATAGTTTCGAAATAATTTTATTCGAAGGCGAAATGTTTTTGCCATAGTTTTTGAAAGACCCTATCGCCTAAAACAAGTTAATTTATATGCAATTTAAAAGATTTTCCATAGAAGGTCCCGTTCTAATCAAACCCAAAGTTTTTGGAGATGAACGAGGTTTTTTCTTTGAGACTTTTAAGACGTCACTATTCGAAAGTGAGAGTATACCGACTCACTTCTCTCAAGATAACCATTCTAGATCCTCTCGAGGAGTATTGAGGGGGATGCATCTACAAGTTCCTCCTTACGAACAAGGAAAGTTAGTCCGAGTAGTGAGAGGCAAGGTGATAGACGTGGTGGTGGACGTCCGGATAGGTTCTCCTAATTATGGAAAATGGTTTTCCGTGGAACTATCGGAGGAAAATAAAAATATATTTTGGGTTCCTCCCGGATTCGCTCACGGATTTCTAACCCTAGAAGATAAAACGGATTTTTTATATAAGGTGACGAAAGAATATAGTCCTCAAAATGAAGTTGGAATTCGCTGGGACGATCCTACATTAGGCATTCCTTGGAAAACCTGGTTGTCTGATTCTGAGTTTATAGTGTCTCAAAGGGATCAGGAAACTCCTTTTCTTGCGAGCTTTAAAAGCCCATTCGTATATTAGAATATGATTTATTATACTGGAAAAAGTGGTCAGTTAGGTTGGGAGTTGACCAAAAGATTCAAATCTTTGGATTTGGAATCTATAGGATTTAGTAGAGCAGAATGGGACCTTACTGATCTTGATTCTGTAGAAAAAATTTTAAAAGATTCTCCTAAAATTTTAGTTCATTGTGGAGCTTATACCGCTGTGGATAAAGCAGAGTCCGATTCGGAGAACGTTTACAAGATCAATTCCTTATCTGTAAAAAAAATTTCGGAAGAATGTCTAAAAAGAAAAATCCATCTGATTTATATATCCACTGATTTTGTGTTCGATGCAAATTCGGGAACGATCGGGGATACAATTCGTTTTTGGAAACCGGATTCTACACTTTCCCCGAAAGGAATTTATGGTTTATCGAAAGCGGAAGGAGAAAAGTGGATTCGAAAAATATTTGCGGATTCTAAACAAGCGAATATAGTCCGAACAAGTTGGGTATATTCCTCTTATGGAAATAATTTTCCTAAAACGATTTTGAAACTTTTACAAGACCCTAAGCGTACCGAATTAAAAGTAATCGAAGATCAATTGGGGAGGCCTACTTGGGCGGGTAGGCTTGCTGACTTTATAATATTCTTAATTTATGAAATTCTAAAAGGGAGGGGGTATCCGGAGATTTTGCATTTTTCCAATTCCGGAATTGCGAGTTGGTATGATTTTGCGATTGCAATTCGAGATATCTCGCATTCTTTTTCATTGATAGAGAATTTAAAACCGATTTCCCCGATTCCTACGGAAAGTTATCCTACAGCTGCCCCGAGACCTAGATACTCAATTTTAGATTTAAATGAAACTCGAAAATTTTTTGGCCCCGTTCCGCATTGGAAAGAAGATTTAACTCTCTGTCTGAAAGAAATCGCAGAAATTTCCGGAAAAAAAGTATGAAAAAAATTTTAGTCACCGGTGGAGCCGGATTTATAGGTTCCAATTTTGTGAATCTCATTTTAAACGAAAGTAAAGAATATCAGATAATCGTATTCGATAAACTGACTTATGCTGGAAATTTGAAAAGTTTGGAATCTTGGAAAAAAGATCCTAGGTTTATTTTTATAAAGGCGGACATCGCCAATAAAGAAAATGTATCTTCTATTTTCCAAGAACATAACTTCGATTACGTGGCGCACTTTGCTGCGGAAAGCCACGTGGATCGTTCTATTTTGGGTCCGGAAGAATTTATCAAAACGAACATACTCGGTACTTTTTATCTTTTAGACGCAGCTAGATTACAATGGAATGGATCTTACGAAGGAAAAAAGTTCCTTCATGTGTCCACAGACGAAGTATTCGGAACGTTAGGTGATACTGGATATTTCACTGAAGAGACCCCTTATGCGCCTAACTCTCCTTATTCGGCCTCTAAAGCCGGTTCGGATCATATCGTAAGATCCTATTATCATACTTATCATATGCCGGTAGTGACCACAAATTGTTCCAATAACTATGGACCTTATCATTTTCCGGAAAAATTGATTCCTTTGATGATTTTAAATTGTTTACAGGGAAAACCTCTTCCCGTTTACGGAGATGGAAAGAATATTAGGGATTGGTTATATGTTAAGGATCACTGCGAAGCATTGCGTCTTGCTTTATTCCAGGGATTGCCGGGAGAAACTTATAATATAGGGACTCGAAACGAAAAAAAGAATATAGATATAGTAAATTCGATCTGTTCGATCATGGATGAGTTTCATCCTTCCGGCGTTCCGCATTCTAAATTGATTCAATATGTAAAGGACAGGCCTGGACACGATTTTCGTTACGCAATTGATCCTTCCAAAATTGAAAAAGAACTGGGCTGGAAACCAAAGTTCGTGTTCGAATCGGCTCTCAGAGAGACGGTTCGGTGGTATTTAGACAACGAGTCTTGGTGGAAGGAAATTCTTTCCGGTCAATATAAAGAATATTATCAAAATCAGTATGAGAAACATTAGATGAAATCGAGAAAAGGGATTATACTCGCAGGCGGTTCTGGAACAAGGCTTTATCCGGTTACATACATTGTTTCCAAACAACTTTTGCCGGTTTACGATAAACCGATGATTTATTACCCACTAACAACGCTTATGCTAGCGGGTATTAAAGAAATACTTTTGATTTCCACGCCCCAAGCGACTCCTATGTATAAAGAACTGTTAGGGGACGGAAAACAATGGGGAATTTCTATCGAATATGCGGTTCAACCCGAACCGGGGGGATTGGCGCAAGCATATTGGATCGGAGAAAATTTCGTCAACGGGCATCCGTCCGTATTGATTCTTGGAGATAATATTTATTTCGGTCATAATCTTGCTGTTCTTTTAGAGAACGCTTCTAAAGAAACTAAGGGTTCTACTGTGTTCGCGTATCCGGTTCATGATCCGGAACGGTATGGAGTGGTGGAATTTGATTCGGAAAGACGTGCGGTTTCGATCGAAGAAAAACCTTTTAAGCCGAAGTCCAATTACGCAGTCACTGGATTATATTTTTATGATGAAGAGGTTGTGAGTATAGCCAAGTCCATTAAACCTTCTGCAAGAGGAGAATTGGAAATTACGGACGTAAATAGGATTTATTTAGAAAGAGGAATTTTAAACGTTCAAGTGATGGGACGAGGATACGCTTGGTTGGATACTGGGACTCACGAATCTCTTTTAGAGGCATCTGTATTTATAGAAACGATTGAAAAAAGACAGGGACTTAAAGTTGCCTGCCCGGAGGAAATCGCATTTAGAAAAGGTTTTATAGATGGGTCTCAATTAGAAAAATTGATAGTTCCTCTTAAAAAAACAGGTTATGGAGAATATCTTGTGAAAATACTTCAGGAAAAGGTTTACTAAATTCCATAGAGGTTTTACATTTTCAAACTATTTGTTTTTTGATTTTACTATCAGTATATCATTTTTTGGTTATTGTCTGATCGTATAATAAGTGTTTACCTTTTGAATCTAGGGTATTGATATAATATTAATATTTTCCTTCATAACAATGTCTAACTTTGGCAGCGCTTAAGGATAGTTTCATTCTGAACGATTTGTATTATTCGGTATGTTCAAAAATTGAATTCAACTGAATGTAGATTTTTATAGAATCGCTGAATCTTACTAACGCAGTTTGAATTTATCGAAAATTCCTGTTGAGATAAAAAATCTGTCCTAAAACCTGAAAAAAATCAATTATAGTCATCTTAGTAAATTCAATATAAAAAGTAGTAGTTCCCATGGATTGTGTCATATCGATGACTTATAGACGTTTCGTGTTCTTAACTCTCCTGGAAGTTTCTGTTCTAAAATATCGTGATTTGCCTTAAAATCTAAGGTCTCAATTTCCTAAGGATTGATATCAATCATTCCTATAAAGTTGAGTACCAGTACATGTTGTGGTGAAGTACCGTTTAACGTAGGTTCGTTATAACCCAATGTGAACGCGATTGAGGTGTAGGGAAGTTCAAGCTGTCTCATCCCTGAATGTCGATTCTTGGAGTGGCATTCGCTGAGTTCTCCAGATCGCTCGACGGATTGCGTTTTATAACAAATTGAATTCAGAAGAGGATTTTGTTTTCAACCGAACCCTCAATTTATCGATCGAAGCTGAAAGTGCGGTACAAAAGGCTGGATTTGCCCAAGCTTTCTTTCGCTGAACTTCACGCTCTTGAAATGTAAACTATTGGGTCGGATATTTTAGTTTAGTATATAGTTCCGGGTGGATGAGTTTTTGAACCGTGATTTTGAAAGGCGGTTTCATTTTAATGAATGAAATATTATAATATTATAACAGTTACATATAATTCTGAAAAATACATATCTGCATTGGATCGGTCCATAAAGTTGCCTTCCAATTGGACTTGGGTGATTTGGGACAATGATTCCAAGGATGGTACGCAGGAACAACTCAAATTACTTTCTGAAAAAGATAGAAGATTGATTCATTTTAGCCCTAAGAATTTAGGTTTTGCGGGTGGAAACAACGAAGCGATCAAAATAGCGCCTAAGTCGGATTGGACCTTACTGATCAATCCGGATTCTCGTTTGAGTGACGATTTCTTTTCCGAATGTGAGAAGACACTTGAATCGAAAGGAAAGGAGTATTCTATTGTTTCCTTTTTAATGCTTAAAGACAATCAAGTGGAAAAGAAGTTAATAGACGGAGCGGGCGATATTTATCACGTTTCTGGGGCTGCATGGAGAAGGGGATATAAGAGAGTTCTTTCTGAAGAGTATTTGAGAGAATCTGAAATTTTCTCCGCGTGTGGCGGTGCGATGGCAATTCGAACGGAAGTATATAAAAGAATGGGCGGATTTGACTCCGATTTTTTTTGTTATATGGAAGACGTGGATTTAAGTTTTCGTGCCAGACTTACGGGAGAAAAAGTACTTTTTAGTCCGAACATTAAAGTTTATCATCACGGATTTGGATCCACCAAAGAAAAAAGCGCTTTTTCCCTTTATTATGGCCTGAGAAACGCGTTAGTCGTTTATTGGAAAAATATGCCGCTGTCTTATGCTTTGCGTTATATATTTCATCATATGTTTTTTTTCGGAGCAAGTATTTGTTTTCATGCGATCTTTACGAGCCCTAAAATGTTGGGGGTACCTTTCGGTTTTTTAAAGATGTTGCCTGGAATCATCCGTAAAAGATTTGAGATTTGTAATGTTGCAAACTATCGATCTGACGAAATTTTAATATGGATGAGCCGAGGATGGTTTACCCCTTTTCGTAAAAAGTAGGAATATGCCAGAAAATTTTTCTCCATTAGCTGTTATTGTTACTTTTAATCCTGATATAACTTTAACTTACAAAAACGTTCAAAATCTGAATTCAAATTCAATTCCAGTTTTGATCGTAGATAACCGATCTAAAAACGTATCTTTAATCCGTTCCAAGATTGGAAAACAGAACTTTCTTGTGGAAAGCGAATCCAATCTAGGTTTGGGATTTGCTTTAAATCGAGGAATCGAATACGCACAAACGAATCGATATACACATGTTTGGTTATTTGATCAAGATAGTTTTTTGGAAACGTCGGCGATCCGAACTTTTCTGCAAAAAGTCAGAGAGTATGGGACACAAAAGTCCCGGAACGAGAAAGTCGCATCTTTCGGCCCTAATATTTTTGATACAATCAAGAATCGTAATATTTATGGAATTCCTAAAAACCAAACTGGAATTTTAACTGCAAAGTTTCTAATAACTTCTGGAAGTTTTTATTCATTGGAAGTTTTAAAAGAGGTAGGTTTGTTATATCAGGATTTCTTTATAGATTATTTGGATTACGAGTGGTGTTTTCGGGCCAATAATAAAGGTTACATTCATAAAATCGTTTCCGATGTGAAAATGAAACATTCTATAGGAACTGATTCCAGGAGTATATTCGGAATTTTTAAAGTTGCAATTCATTCTCCCTTTAGGTGGTATTTCCTTTTTAGGAATGGAGTGTATATTTGTAAAATGTCACATATTCCGTTTTGCTTTAAACTGGAAGTTGTTCTGAAAACATTCTTTCGATTTTTGATCTTGCCTATTTTTTCTGATTCTAAATATCAAACGTATCTTCATATTCTTTGCGGGATTCGTGATGGAATTACCGGAAGAGAATCTTCTTTTTACAAACATATTGTCGGTAAAACTTTTTCTACAACCTAGATCAAATCTAAATTCAAATACTTATTTGTGAATTTTTAGAGAATTGAAAATAAAATGAGAAAGAATTCTCTAAAAGTATGAGTTCTTACATTTCTAAGTTCAACTGTCAAACCCGGAAATTGCGTGGGTTCCCACATTTCTAAAATATTAAACTGATAAAATTTACTTGAGGACTGAGTTTTGGAATTTGGAGTTACCATTTCAATTGTATTATATAAGCAGAATGCACTAATTTTTAAAGAATCGCTTTCGTCTCTTCTGAATTCGATCATATATCAAATTTCTAATGTTTCGAAAACGATTCTATATAAAATCGAAGTATTGGATAATACTCCGGGATACGGAGAAGAAATAAAAAATATAGTAAACGATTTAGAAAATGAGTTTTCGTTTAAAGATCGAGTTAAATTTCAGTATTTTCATTTTCCTGAAAATCCTGGATACGGGGTGGCCAACAATCGCTCCATCTTGAAATCAAATAACGAATTCCACTTAGTTCTCAATCCGGATATTAAAATGATTCCGGAAACATTGGATCTATGCGTTCGTTATCTGGAAGAACACCCAGGCTGCGATGCGGTGGTTCCATCCGTTTGGGATTGGGAAAGTGGTTCTGATGGAAAACATAATATTCAATTCTTAGTAAAATCTTATCCCACAGTTTTTGTATTATTTTTGAGGTCTTTTGCGCCGAATGTTTTAAAAAAAATATTTCGAAAATACTTAGACCGATACGACCTAAGGGAAAGGGATTGGAATCAAACTCAGGAAGACGTACCTTTGATTAGCGGTTGTTTTATTTTTGCAAGAACGAAATCTTTAAAACAAATCGGAGGATTTGACGAGAGGTTCTTTTTGTATTTCGAGGATTTTGACCTTTCGATGCGTTTGAGTCGTAAGGATTATTTTCCTAAGATCCAAATTTTTCACAAGGGCGGAAACTCTTCCAAGAAAGGTTTTTTGCACATTAAACTTTTTATTGTTTCCGCGTATCGATTTTTTATGAAATTCGGCTGGAAGATTATTTAGAACATTATAAAATTCTATTTTTATATTTTAAACACCCGAATGAAGCGCGACTTAATTTTAATTATTGGAACTTTGCTTTTAATTGGAATTTTATTTTTCGTTCAGGTTATTTTTGAATTTCCTTTAAGCGTTGCCATTATGATCTGTATTTTCGTTTTGGCCGCTGTTTTTTGGGTGGCCGAACCGATTCCCGGATACGCCACTTCGATTCTCGTGATTTTTTTGGAAATTATCTTTTTTGCGAATCCTATCGGCATTCCGGGTTTTGTATTTCCTCAAAATAAAAATCCGCCTGCTGCAGTCTTTCTTTCTTCTTTGGCGGATTCTTCGATTATACTGTTCTTGGGCGGTTTTGTATTGGCAAAAGCTTGCGTAAAGACGGGTTTGGATCGTTTTTTTGCCAATCGAATCATTCGTAAATTCGGGGTAAAGAGTCATCAGGTGCTTCTCGGTTTTATGTTCACAACCGGATTTATATCAATGTGGATGAGCAATACGGCGACCACTTCTATGATGATTGCCCTTTCTTTTCCCTTATTACGGGTTTTACCGGAAAAGGAACCCTTTCGAAAAGCATTGATACTGGGAATTCCATTTGCGGCGAACATAGGAGGAGTGGGAACCCCGATTGGATCTCCTCCGAATATCATAGCGATGGGAATTCTTAGGCAACAAGGTATTGTCATTCCCTTCGGAACTTGGATGTTTTTTGCGGTTCCTCTTGTCGTCGTTTTAATTTTATTTGCTTGGATACTTCTTATGAAATTGTTTCCGCAGAAGGATTCCTTGGACTTAGTGGTGGAGTTTCAAGAACCGGAAAGCGGAATGAAATCCTTTTCGTTCCGAGTTACTTCGATGATTTTTTTGGGAACAGTTGTCCTTTGGTTTACCGAAAATTTGCACGGAATTCCAGCGGGAGTTGTTGCACTTCTTCCTTTGATTTTATTTCCGATGTTCGGAATTTTGAACGAGAAAGATATAAACTCCTTGGATTGGTCCGTTTTAATTCTAATCTCGGGTGGAATCGGTATCGGAGTAGGTTTTCAGCAGAGCGGAATGGGCCCCTGGTTTTCGGGAATCCTAAAGCATATTGCTAAACCAGAATATGCAATAAGTATATTATTCTTTCTTTGTGTTCTAACTCTTTTGTTGAGCACTTTTATGTCGAACACCGCTGCGACAAATCTTCTGGTTCCATTTGCGTTTCCGTTTTCTGCGATACTTTTTCCCGGATCGAATGTGTATCTTTTGGAAGTATGTTTAGGAATTGCTCTTAGTGCTTCTCTGGCTATGTCTCTCCCTGTAAGCACTCCTCCAAATGCGATTGCATATTCGGTCGGGGGGATTGAAATCAAGGATATGATTCGTGCTGGTTTGCCGATTGGGATTTTTGGTTTGATTGTCGTTTTGTCCAGCTATTTTGCGTTTTTTTAATTTGCTCCACACCTCCTTAGCTCCGCTTGGTGGATCTTTTCCACAATCGATTGTAGATTCTATTTTACTCATCCTTATAAAAATAAGCGCCTAAATGTCAATTTGCTTCCGATGACTTTCAAAACTATTCGTAGTTGATTTCAATTTTCCTAAAGTAGATTTTGCTCTTTGAATCAATGGGCCAAGATTCTCCAGACAAAAATTGGCATGCCCTTTCTCTTCCGGCTACACCATACGCCAGATATACTCTTGGTGTAAGAGGGTTCCTGCGTAATCTTGATGAAACGTTACTTCGAATTCTTTTTGTATGATTTCTGATATACGATACGTTGACCAGAGTTCATTTGGAGAGCGGATAACTTATCGGGTTCTTCAAGATGATTCTTTTTAATTCTTTTTTTTGTTCAAGCATTAACTTATACGGTCTGCCAAGAATGCAATCCCATTTGACTCCTTCTATTCCTTCCTTTTCATATTGAGCAAGCTAACGCATTACTGATTGTTTACTAACTTCAAGTTCTTTGGTTATTCCATAACATGTGTAGCTTTTCTCAAGTAAACGAATTCCCTTTTGTCTTCTTCTCTATAAATTCTTGAATCTCTTTTCATTTTTCATATAACCATCTTTTTTCTTCTTACTTGTGGATACTTATTTTTGCAGGAATGAGTAGGATTGAATCCAACATATCTTTTACATTGTGTGTTTATCGTGAGCATTGGCTCCGCTCAATGTAATTGCCAGTAGGCTTCCATTTCTATCTGTAGGAATATGCTATTTAGCCCCTAATTCGGCACAGTCTGTAGAGTTTTCCCGATTAAACTTCCCTTTGGGAGCTTTAACAATTACGGAATCCACCGAGACTCAGTCCTGTGCTATCTTATTCTGCATATTATAATATTTTAAAATGGATTTGTAGGGCCCGTCGAGCGCCAATGGAAACGAGACGCTTTAGTTACCAGCTTGAACTTTCTGATAAAGCAGAAAGCTAAAGTGCTGCTTTCTAAAGATCGCTTCCGCAGGTTTTGAGACGTGCTGTAGATCTTTTTAAATACTCCTGCTCATTCCCATTCTTGAAATTTTCTATGACAAGTTTGGCCAAATCCAAATTCATTGAGAATTACACGCCACTGACATCTTGTTTTCATTTGATGGATGATTCCTATTCTTGCAAAAACACAATTACGCCCTTCTTGGAGATTCGTTTTATCTTTCGGGATTCATGGTGCTGTTTTTTTCCAAAGTGCATCTGGAACCTCTGAAGAATATTTGTCCATTTTATATTTATATCATTCCGTTTTCTGAATGTATCCAGTTTTGGGATAGACTCTAAATCTAAATGGATGATTGTAAACGATTCTCTTCGGTTAAACAAGCTGCTTACTACGCGGGATTGGTTCCCAGATATCTCCAGGAGACACGGTCCGATACGGAAGGATCGTAAGCCATTCGATTCGAAGAATGATCGTTCAGGTGGCTTGGAGTCTTGTCCATTGTCAATATGGCGAAAAGATAAAGGAATTCTATCAAAGATTATATCCTAAAAAAGGTGCTAAAAAATCAATCATAGCGACTTCTCACAAATGATCGCAATTTTTTATACAATGATTTATATGGGAGAACTTTTTGATTCTATGCCTGGAGTGGTGTTGGCGCGAAAATTAGCTCAATATGCTCTTATGTAAAAAAAAATTGCAAAAGGGCTGACGCGAGATACATCGGAGAGAGCAACACTTTAGTTTAAAAAACTCAGGTGAAATGCTTTTTACGAAAGTGTTTCAACTCGCGAGCCATTTTAGCTATGAAGTTTGCAAGCGATTTGACCAGACTTTCTTATATCAAAAATTTTGAATCAAAACCCAAACTATGAAAAAGTTTTTGGCTCGGAGAAAGAATGTTAATGGTCCTTTTTTGGATTCAAGATATAAAAAAATAAAAAACGTGGGAAGTAGCCTTGGAGATATTAGAACGAAAAGAAACGTTTTATGAATTAGGAAGTTGATTTCGAATTATTTTGTCTAAACGCAGTTCTGTTTTTTATTAGAAGCCGTCTCAAGAATATTTTAGAATAATCGGTCTTTTAAACAAAGATAAAGTATTTTTGAGATAGTTCTATTTTTTAAAGGTAGATCTTTTACTTAAAAGCTACATTCAGGCTCAATCAATTTTCACTGGTCGGATGTCCTTTACAAAAAATTGTATTTTATAGAAGTGCCCTAAAGATAATCTCATTGTAGAGATTTCGATATGAGGATAAATATATCTGAAAAGATTTAGATTTTTTCCTGAAGTTGGCCTGAACTTTTGTAAAAGAAAAATTTTGTAGAAAATAAGTCCATAAATTCTTGATGCAAGCGATCTACGGTATACGACTGAATTTATCTTTTTACGTATGATTTAAAAAGGGCAGATTCAAAAGTGTTTCGCGTTCGATTCTAAAAAAAATCTTTCCAATCTTGAATGAGATTAATAGTTTATCCTCAGTGTTTTTTTCTCTTTTCCAGATCCGTGAAATTTTTAAAAATCCGGTATTAAGGGTTCGAAATCAAAAAAGCTGGAATCGGTTTTATTTTTCGGAGAGTTTGATTCGTCTTTTGGGAATATCAAATGGAAAACTTTACTGTTTCCTATCGGAACTTGCGTTAAGATTTTTTTTCTCAGCTTTTTCAATTTTTTGGATTCTCAAACGTAAGAGTGCTCTACGGTGCCGTATAAATCGTCAGAAATTTCCAAATAAGATTCAGAATGTTCTCGCGTCGTATTCTACGATCCGAGTTGTGACTATAAGAGTGACTTCTAAGTTTCCTTTATTAGGATGGGTTCTGGTATTTTTCTTTTTATCTATTTATTGTTCTTCCGAATCCTTAAAGCATTCTTCTTCTCAAAATTCCGAGACGAATTCCCCATCAACTCTCACGGCTTTTCAAGACAAAATCGATTCCGTTTTATATCCAGAACATAATCACGATCCGGAATTACTCAAAGTTCTTGCGGGAGGAGACGTTATGTTTAATTGGGGGATCCGGGATACGATTCAAAAACACGGAGAGATTGCGCCCGTAAAAGGTCTAAAATCCCTTTTTAGAGAAGCCGACTTCAGAATGGTCAATCTGGAAACTCCTGTTGTTGCCTCCAAAACGGAAGAATCTAAAAAAGCTTATATTTTTACCGCTCATGAAAAAGATTTGGATTCTCTCAAATTTTTGGGAGTGGATATGGTTTTCCTCGGAAATAATCATTCCTTCGATCATGGTCAAAGAGGAATGGACGAGACTCTTAGTATATTAAATAAAAATAATATTCTGAACGTGGGCGCGGGAAAAAAACTCCCGCAGGTTTTGAATCCTCTGAATTTAAGTTTGAAAGGTACGGACCTACGTATTCATTCCGTGACCGCGGTTGCCGAACGGTCTCACTATGCGACTCCCACGAAGTCGGGTGTCGCTCCTTTTATGCTTTCTTCTTTGCAAGCGGCGTTTTTTGAAAAACATCCTTCCCGTTTTAAAAATCATTCTTCTCCGATTCGGATCGTTTCTTTGCATTGGGGAATTGAGTATTCTCCCTTTCCGACTTCCGATCAGAGGAAAATTGCAAGGACTCTCATCGATTCCGGCGTAAAGATCGTGATCGGTCATCATCCTCATATTCCGCAAGGTGTCGAGATTTACAGAGGTGGGGTGATTCTCTATTCTTTGGGGAATTTGATTTTCGGAAGTAGAAATTCCTATCTTAATCACAACTTAGTTGCAATCTTTCATATCCGTCGTAACCGTTTGGAGCGGGTAGAGCTCGTTCCGATTTTCGGAAAATTTCAAAAAGAAGATCATAGGATCCGACCGGTAATAGGTCGGGAAGCACAGGAGTTCCTACATGAAATCGCGGTTCTTTCGGCGGAATTTGGTACTCGATTCCGAATCGAGGGAGACAGAGCGTTTCTAGATCTTCCGACAAATTCCCCCTTGACCCCGACCTTTCGGCGCAAAAAATAGGCTAAATTATCGGTTCTTCTGCTCGTCGCAAATTGTAGGCGGGCTTATAACCATAGGAGAAACTTTTGAGAAACTACGAACTCACCACGATTACACCTGTGAGCTCTCGGGAAGTTACAAAGTCTGAAGTTCAGGATACTTTGAATAAATTTTCCGTGAGTATTACCGCCGACGAAGATTGGGGCCAAAGAAAACTCTGGCATCCGATCAAACACGAAGAACAGGGAATTTTCCATCATTACAAATGTAGCGCCGAGCCGAGTGCCATTGAAAAAGTGGAAAAAGAATTTTTAATCAATCAGAACATCCTTCGTTCCATGGTCGTTCGCCTCGATGGCTAATGATATCAATAGAGTGACTCTGGTCGGTCGTTTAACACGGGACCCGGAGTTCAAATCGATCAATGGTACTTCTCTTGTAAATTTCTCTCTGGCCAATGGTAGGACCTATGTGTCTAACGGAGAAAAAAGAGAGGAGTCTCATTTTTTCGATTGTGAGGTCTGGGGAAAACCGGCCGATATCATTCAACAGTATTGTAAAAAGGGAAAACAGATTGCCATTGAAGGAAGATTAAAGCAGGACACATGGGAAACACCGGAAGGTAAAAAAGCGTCTCGAATTCGTATCGTCGTGGAGAATTTTCAACTTTTAGGTTCTAAAGACGATTCTAATTCGATGAGCGGATCTTCTTCCGGCGGATCTTCGACATTCGGAGGAAATTCGTCCTCTCCGGAATCTTATAACCCTCCTGCACCGGACGGAGACGACGACATACCGTTTTAATGAGGTACATTTATGAGCGAGAATGAAATCAAAGAAGAACGTTCCGAGAGACCGGAACAAGGCGATGCTTCCGTCGAAATGGAAGGCAAGCCGCAAAGAAAACAAAATAAATACAAGAAGAAAGTCTGTCGTTTTACGGCCGATCCGGAACTTGCAAAACAAATCAATTATAAGAACATCGAACTTTTGGAAAGATTTATCACAAATCGTGGAAAGATTATTCCTAGAAGAATCACTGGAACGAGCGCTCGTTATCAAAGAGTTCTCGCTCGCGAAATTCGCAAAGCGAGAAGTATCGGGCTTCTTCCTTACAAGGTGAACTGAGGTACGAACATGAGAGTGATTCTACAAAAAGACGTTATCAATCTCGGAGACGCGGGAGATTTAAGGGAAGTTGCCGACGGTTACGCGAGAAACTTTCTTTTTCCCAAACGACTTGCAGTCCGTGCCAACGAAGGAAATACCAAAGCCGCTTTTCATCAAAAGAGACTGGGCGAATTAAAAAAGGAAAAACGTAAAAAAGCTATGGAAGCCGTAGCGACAAACCTGAACGGGAAAGAATACGATATTCTTGTAAAAACCGGAGGGGGCGAGAAATTATTCGGAGCGGTGACTCCGATCGATGTGGCTTCTATCTTGAAGAAAAACGGTTTTGAGCTGGATAAAAGAAAGATCGAAATCGCAGAACCGATCCGCAACCTGGGTTCCTACAAAATCAAGATTCGTCTTGCGGAAGGAATTCAGCCCGTAATTACACTTCACGTTAAAAAAGAAGAAGAGTGATTTTTCTTTAGGGACATGCAGTCCGATTCTTTATACGAACCGGAATCCGAAAGGGCCTTTTTAGGATTTCTGCTTCTCAAAGGGACGGACAATCTGATCGATATTCCAGTCGCTCCCGAAGACTTTTATGTGGACCTTCACAGAAGGGTTTATCGGGCGATCGGTGATCTTGTTGATAAGAGAATCACCATCGATCCGGTTTCCGTTCTGAACTTCCTGAAGGAAAATTCCCTTCTTAAAGACGAAGAAAAAGAATTCAATTATATTTATTCTCTCTACCGTGATACGGTAGTCACTCAGCCGCTTACGTATTATGCCGCTCGGATCAAACGTTTTTCCGAACGCAGGACATACGCCAAAATTCTTCAAGAATCCTTAGAGTTCGTTCGTAAAGAACCCGGAGACAACGAATCCGTCTTTAACACGGTAGAAAAGAATCTTACCGAGATCTCCAGAAGTATAGACGCGAAGGGTCTGCTTCCGGTCTCTTCGGATAAGACCGCTCTTTCCGATTACATCATGGAGATCATGAAGAATCGGGGACAGATCACCGGACTTCGTACCAACTTCACCAAGTTGGACGAGGCGACTTCGGGACTCAAAGAACACGAGCTGATGATTCTTGCCGCTCGTCCCGGGAACGGGAAAACCACATTCGCTCTCAACATAGCGTCTAACGTTGCACTTGTTTACAATCAGCCCGTTGTCATATTTTCTTTGGAGATGAGTCGGATCGAACTTCTTCTCAAGATGGTTTGCGCCGACGCCCAAGTGGAATCCATGAAGCTCAAAAAATCCGAACTTACCCGGGCGGATGCTCCCAAGCTTTTAGAATCCATCGTTCGAGTCACCGCGGCTCCGATCTATATCGACGATTCGGGTGGTTTGACGATAGACGATTTCAAAGGTCGCGTGCGTAAACTTTTGACCACAGAAAAGATCGGTTTGATTGTTGTGGATTATTTACAACTTATGAGTGATCCGAAAAACAAGGATGGAGGTCGTCAACAAGAGGTAGCTTCGATCTCTCGTTCTCTTAAGCAGATGGCCAAGGAAGCAAGATGTCCGATCATCGCCCTTTCTCAGATGTCCCGAGCGGTGGAACAAAGATCTAAGGATCAAAAACCGCAACTTTCCGATCTCCGAGAATCGGGTGCGATCGAGCAAGACGCGGATATCGTTTCGTTTATCTATCGAGAAGAAAAAGTAAAAGGAGAAGACGAGATCAGTCCAGAGATGCGGGGGAAGGCGGAAATTATCATCGCCAAAAACCGCTCCGGTCCTATCGGCTCTTTTCATCTTGCCTTTAGGCCCGAGCTTAGCAGATTTGATAATATAGATTAATGAGGAAACGGAATTCATTGGAACAGCAAAACTATAAAAATCGTTCTTGGGCCGGAGAATTAAACGAATCCCAAGTAGGTAAAAAAATCTTTCTTTACGGCTGGTCGTTCCGTTTCCGGGATCAGGGAGGAGTGATCTTTATAGATCTCCGTGACAGAACCGGTATCATTCAAGTCGTTGCACGTAAAGAGCTTTTGGGAGAAGAGTTCTTTATCGCCGAGAAGGTTCGTTCCGAATACGTTTTGGCGGTAAGCGGCACACTCAAAAAAAGAGACGCTGAATCCGTCAATTTGAAAATGCAAACCGGAACGATTGAAGTCGTTTTAGATAAATTAGAAATTTTGAATATTGCCAAAACTCCTCCGTTTTCGTTGGACGAGTTCGACGAAGTTTCCGAAGAACTCAGGCTTAAATATCGTTATCTGGATTTTAGAAGAGAAGAACTCAAAAATAGGATGATCAAAAGACATGAGTTTATATTCGCAATTCGTAATTATCTGAGTAAACGTAAGTTCGTCGAAATCGAAACTCCTATCTTAAACAAATCCACTCCCGAAGGAGCGCGCGACTTTCTCGTTCCTTCCCGCCTCAACCCGAACCAATTTTACGCGCTACCACAGTCTCCTCAAATTTTCAAACAGATTCTGATGGTGGGAGGAATGGAGCGTTACTTCCAAATCGTAAAGTGTTTTCGGGACGAAGACTTACGTGCGGACAGACAGCCGGAATTTACCCAGCTCGATATGGAATTTTCTTTCGTTAGTCAGGAAGAAATCCTTTCCGAGATAGAAGGTCTTGTTTCCACGATTTATAAGGAAGTTTTTAATATTCAGCTTACGACTCCTTTCCCGAGAATGACCTACAAAACCGCAATCGAAGAATACGGCTCGGACAAACCGGATCTTCGTTTCGGAATGAAACTCGTGGACGTTTCGGAAATCGTAAAAGACTGCGACTTCAACGTATTTTCCGGAGCAGTGAAAAGTGGAGGAACCGTGAAGGCGATTTGTGTTCCCGGTGGTTCGGTAATTTCCAGAAAGGAAATCGAGGATTATACCGCATGGTTAAACCGAGACTACAAAGCTAAGGGTCTCGCGTATATGAAACACGGAAGTGAAGGTCTGGAATCCACGATCACAAAACGTTTTAAAAAGGAAGAATTAGACGCCATTTCCAAAGTGTGCGGCTCCAAAGAAGGAGATATGCTCTTTTTCGGAGCGGATGAAAAGGAGATCGTTAATCACTCGTTAGGCGCTCTTCGTCTGAAACTTTCCGAGCGTTTTGAAACTCCGAAACAAAATGAAATCAATATCACTTGGATCGTGGACTTTCCTATGTTCGAGTGGAACAAGGACCACAAACGTTGGGACGCTCTGCATCACCCGTTCACTTCTCCTTCGGACGAAAGTATTCCGTTTTTTGAATCCATGGAAACTCTCCAAAAAAACGCAAGTAACGCGACCGCGAAAGCGTACGATCTTGTAATGAACGGAGTCGAAATCGGAGGTGGTTCCATCAGGATTCATTCCCGCGAAATTCAAAACCAAGTATTCCGAGTTCTCGGAATCGGCGAAGAGGAAGCCCAGGAAAAATTCGGATTTTTGCTCGAGGCCCTTGAATTCGGAGCTCCGCCTCACGGAGGTTTGGCGTTCGGTATCGATCGGATGCTGATGCTCCTTACTGAAGGAAAATCGATTCGGGACGTGATCGCTTTCCCTAAAACTCAAAGAGGTCTTTGTCTTATGAGTGAATGTCCTTCTCCCGTCGAGGAAAAACAGCTTCAAGAGTTGAAGATCAAACTGGTAAAGGTATAAATTGCGCAAAGAACAGTTCAACTTTGAGAACCAGGATCTGTATCGTAAAATCTGCGGAATTAATGACGAAGGTGTTAAAATTCTCGAAAAACAACTCGAAATAGATATTATTCCGAGAGGAAACGGTTTTCAGGTTGAGGGTGAATCTGCCAAGGTGGAATTCGCATTAGATTTTTTTAAAAAGATCGAGGCCAATTATCGCGAGCGTCCGGACAGGGATTTTATTGATTCATTCGATTTCGCTTATATTCTTAAGGATGCAGGTAAGGAACTTCGCAAAAAGAAAGCTAGGGAAAACGAACCGGAGCGAAGCACTCCCTGGAAACCGAGCGACAAAATCCTCACCACATATCGTGGAAAACATATTTTCCCCCGAACTAGAAATCAGGAAATTTACTTTAGATCCTTTCAGGATAATTTGATCACGTTCGCGCTTGGCCCTGCAGGAACGGGAAAAACTTTTCTTTCCGTCGCGACTGCATGCAGATTTTTGCAAGTGGTACTATCGATAAGATTATTCTCACAAGACCTGCGGTAGAAGCGGGGGAGAATTTGGGTTTTTTACCGGGGGATCTGAATCAAAAAGTAGATCCATATCTTCGCCCGGTGTACGACGCTCTTAACGAATGTATCGGACCTGAAAAAACTCAGGAATATATTTCTCTTACCAAGATTGAAATCGCTCCTGTTGCCTTTATGCGAGGTAGAACTCTTTCCAATGCGTTTATCATTCTGGATGAAGCGCAAAATTGCACTTTAGCCCAACTGAAGATGATTATGACACGTTTGGGACGCAATTCTAGAATGTGCATTTCTGGAGATTCCACCCAGATCGACTTAGATCATGGACGTTCCGGACTTGAAAAAGTGGTGACTTTATTCAAAAACACGGATCAAATCGGAATGGTGTTTTTCGGAAAAGAGGATATCACCAGACATCCGCTTGTGGAAGTGATCGTTCGTAAGTTCGAGGAGCTATAATCGTATGCCCAGCCCGGGAGAACAAGTAGAGTCTGCTATGGCTTGGATTACGGACACTCTTACGAGGGTTCGCCCGATTCTATTTGTTCGAAGATTTCAAGTCGCTTTGGTGGTTATTACTCTTTTGATGGTAACCTGGATGCTCGCCATTCCGTTTTTTGGCCAGGATAAAATGGATCTTTCTCCGGATGGATTGTATTCGGAAGGGAAAACGGCGCCGGAAAAAATCATTTCCGTCAAAGAAATCGTATATGAAGACGAGGATAAGACCAAGGCTAAAAAACTAACCGCATATCAGTCCGCTCCTTTTGTTTTTGACCGCGATTACGCGATCTTACAAGATCAAATCAACAACGCCATTCAGGAAGATATGGAGAACTTTCGTTCCTTCAAACCGAGTGCGGAAGAAAAAGTGTATGCCGAACTTTTGAGCGCCGTTCCTCGATGGAGGAATAGGTCGAAGGAAGAAATCGAACTTTTATACAAGACTCCCGGCAAGGGAAAACTTAAGGATCTAATTCAACAATATTCTAATTTAGTATTTTCTTCTTTTTGCATATTGCGCGATTTGCCGCCGGATTACGCCGCCTTAAAAAATTCTGGCGGCCGGGTTCGAAATCAGGGAATTAAAGAGCAGATTTCTAATTTGGAAGGGGTCTACATCATACCAAGATCTTTTTTATATAGGGATCCTAATACCGTAAATATTCTCAATCGGATGGCGGAGGAAAAACTTTCCCGTATGGATGCGGCGGTGCTTCCGATCGTCCAAAAAATTTCCCTAAGTTATATCTATTCCAATCCTTCTTGTTCATATAACGCGGAAGAAACTCTCTCAGCTAAACAATTTGCGGCCGACCGGGCCGAACCGGTCAATTCTAGGATTCTTGCGGGAGAAGTGATCGTTAAGTCCGGAGAGATCATAACTCCTGAAATATTCAAAAAATTGCAAATTGTGAACACCTACGCAACGCGGGCGAACATCGCTTCTATCGTTTCTATTTTACTTATTCAGACCGTTTTTGTGGTGATCATTTATATTTTTCTTAAAAAATACAATCCTAAACGATTGAACGACGTTTCGAGTAACGTAATCGTATTTTCCCTCATCTGGTTTTTAGTTTTAAGCTGCACAGTTGCTTCTAAGATTTATTTCAATTTCGAAACCAAATACGATTCCATCTTTTATTTCGCTTTGTTCGTTCCGGTGGGAGTCGTCTGTTTGATCGTCAGTTTTATCTACGATGAACAACTTTCCATCGCGATCGGATTTTATCTTTCGTTTTTCGTCTTTATGGCCTCGCACTATAATCCGACTTCGTTTATGCTGGGATTCGTCTCTTGTATCGTTTCTGCGAGTTATGGAAGAAATCTAAAAAAACGAATCGACTTTATCAAAGCGGGTTTGTATATAGCCGGAGTTCAGATCGTCATCGCTTCCAGCGGTTATTTGTTCGATTCTCGTAACTATTGGGTGGCAATTCCGAGCGGATCTTGGATCAAGGATTTGGTCGAGTCGAATATATTCAAATTATATGTTCTTTGTCTGATCAACGGATTCGCTTGTTCCACCGCGGCGCAGTTTCTGCTTCCGATTTATGAATATTTATTCAACGTTCCGACTCGTTTTAAACTGATGGAGCTTGCGGATACCGGTCATCCTCTACTGCAGGACCTTTTGACTAAAGCGCCTTCCACATACACACATACGTTTTTAGTTGCGGCTCTTTCAGAACGCGCCTGTCAAAATCTGGGTTTGGATTGGCTTTTGACTAGAGTAGGGGTATATTTCCACGATATCGGTAAGATCCCGAATGCCGGGTTCTTTGTGGAAAATCAACATTTGATTCCGAAAAAAGAGAATATCGACAAAAACAATCCGGCACTTGCGGCCAAGATCGTCATTGATCACGTGTTAGACGGAATTGAAATGGCAAAGAAGGCTAGACTTCCGAGAGAGGTCATCGACTTCATTCCCGAACATCATGGAACTTCGACGATGGCGTTCTTTTATCACAAGGCATTGTCCGAGCTTTCTCCGACTCAGAAAAAGAAACTGAAAAAACAAGACTTTCAGTATCCCGGTCCTAAACCTCAGAGAAAAGAAACTGCTATCGTAATGATTGCGGATTCTCTCGAAGCGGCGTCTCGTTCGTTGGAGGAGATTACTCCCGAGTCTTTGGACAACCTCATCACCAAAATTATCGGGATCAAGCTCGCCGAAAATCAATTGGACGAATGCGGACTTACATTAGGCGATCTGGAAGTAATCAAAGCTTCGTTTAAGGAAGTATTATTATCCAGTCTTCATTCCAGACCGAAATATCCGAGTATGGAAGCCACCAAAGCATTGGAAAAAAAGAATGCGTTAAATTCCATGAACGGATACAAGCAGACCAAGACCTCTTCGGGGAAAATAAACTGATTGCGGATTCGGTCTCCATTTCCAACGACTACGGGGACATTTCCTGGTGGAACGAAACGGAGGTGATTTTCAATTGTGGGATTCTTTTCCGTAAGGAACTAAAGGATTTTCCATGCGAACTCAGCCTTTTGCTCGTAGGCGATTCCGACATGAGGAAAATCAATCGTTTGCGTCGTGGAAAGGACAAAACGACGGATGTACTTTCTTTTCCGTTGGAGTTTGATAGTTCGCCTTTACAAAACGTCCTTCAAAAACGAATGGGTTTTGATTCGAATTCATTACCTCCTATCGCGTTAGGTGAAATTGTTATCTCCGTGGATACTCTTGAAAAACAAGCCGTAGAAATCGGACATTCCGTTAAAGACGAGTTTTACCGCCTTCTGGTTCACGGTTTTTTACATCTCCTCGGTTATGATCATGAACGTGGAGAGGAAGAGGAGCGGATCATGAAATTAAAGGAGGATGAATGTCTGGAAATTCTCCAGGAGCTTTGAAAAAAATACGCGGAATTGTCTTGGAATCCAGAACGATTCAAGAAGGAGACGCGCTCATTCGTCTTCTTCCCGAAATAGGGCAGGTGGAGAATTTTCGCGTTCGTGGAATCCGAAAAAGTAAAACCAGGCCGATCGCGTCAGTGGAGCCCGGTTCCCTTTCTGATCTGGATTATTATCATTCCAAAAATAAAGAGACGTATAACGTCAAAGAGATTTCGCTTATCAATCGGTTTGACAAGGCTAAGTCGGGATATTTCGCGGCGGTGCTCGTATCGTATCTTGTGGAACTCGTTTCTTCATTCACTCCGGACGGAGCGGAGCATCCGGGCGAGTTTCGACTTCTTTCCGGGGCGTTGGAGGAATTGGAGAAAAACGGACCTTCTGGATTGATTCTCCCCTTTTTTAAATTGCGCCTTCTTGTTTCAGGAGGTTTTCTTTCCAAGGAACTTGTTTGTCATTCCTGTGGAACGGAGTTGAAAAAGATGGTATCCGTTATTTTACAAACTTCTCCTTTCGAACTTATATGTGGAAATTGTCTTTATGGGGATCGGAACGATTTGGGTTTGGCACAGTGGATACAGACGTTTTTGATGCTTCGATTTCGGGATTTAAAGGAGAGAAAAATATCCGTTGAAAACATCTTGGGCCTGGACAGAATTTGCAATGAGATGCTTGAACCTATTCTGAGAAAGAAGTTGAAATCGGCGCTTACTCTCTACGATGCATTGGGAGAGAATCTTGGAAAATTTTTTTAAAACGATACTCTTTATCTTTTATTTTTATGTTCTATTGTTTCTCGTGATTTTGGATATCCGATGGGATCAAAAATCTACTCCGAGACAAATCCCGACTGTTGTGGAAGTGAAAGGCAAGCAGACTATTCTTGTTTCCATAATGGATTTGAAAAAAACTGTATTTCAGCAGTTGGAATTGAGTTGGGAGAATTCCTGGAAAAAGAACGTGTTTTACGAAAGGAAATAAAATCGAATATCCATTTCGAAATTAGCGATAAAGTAGTTTGTATAGTTTTGTACGAATTGCTTTTGCAATAAGGATTTTATGAAAGAAATTGAAATAAAAAGGATGGAGGAGGTTTCTTCCTCGCAAAAGTCACGCCTCGCATTCCCCTTTCCGGGAAATTCTTTTGCTTACTCTCCGGACTCTGTCTCACTGAAATATGCAGTAGTTCCCACATTTTGCGAAAAATCACTCATCTCAGTTATGCAGAGAGTCTTCTATAAACTCAATCTCGCTCTCTATGGATCGCTCTCTTTTCCAACTTCGTTGGAAACCACTCGCAACACTTGGTTGCTCGTTGGTTGTCTCGCTCTCTATGGATCGCTCTCTTTTCCAACTTCGTTGGAAACCACTCGCAACACTTGGTTGCTCGTTGGTTGTCTCGCTCTCTATGGATCGCTCTCTTTTCCAACTTCGTTGGAAACCACTCGCAACACTTGGTTGCTCGTTGGTTGTCTCGCTCTCTATGGATCGCTCTCTTTTCCAACTTCGTTGGAAACCACTCGCAACACTTGGTTGCTCGTTGGTTGTCTCGCTCTCTATGGATCGCTCGACATATGAAAGAAAATGAAACGCTCAAACAAATCGTATTAAAATCACTGGAAGAAGGAGTGGATTCCTTAATTGTTTCGTTTCCGGATGTGGAAAAAAGTTCGCTCCGAATAAAAATCGAATATTCCAGAGATGAAAAATTCGGAGATTATTCCACGTCATTTTCATTAGAAAATTCTAAATTACTAAAAAAAAATCCGATTCAAGTATCGAAAGAACTAGTGGAAATTCTGCAAAAACGGACCGATCTTTTCGAGAAAGTGGATTTTACCCCTCCCGGCTTCGTAAATTTCAAAATTTCCCCATCGTATCTTTTGGGATACATAGAAAAATCCATTCTTTCCGGAGATCATTTCCCAAAAGTGGAACACCCTCTCAAGATTAACTTAGAATTCGTATCCGCAAATCCGACAGGTCCGCTCAATATAGTTTCTGCACGGGCCGCGGCGAACGGAGACACGATGGCTTCTCTTCTAAAGGCGATCGGTCATAATGTGGACAAGGAATTTTACATCAACGATTACGGAAATCAGGTTTTTTTACTCGGAGTTTCCACTTTGGTTCGGATCCGAGAAATAAAGGGAGAATTCAGCACCCAGCAAGAAGCGGACGATACTACACCGATAGATACGATTTTGGAAAAGAATATATTACCGGCCGAGGGTTATCGAGGCGAATACATAAAAGATATTGCAAATGCTCTTTTAAATGAACCGAAAAAATCCTCCCAGATCGAAACGTTGTTAAAAGAAAAAAAGTACCGTGAACTCGCGGAGCTTTGTTCTATCTGGACCGTGGAGAACAATCTTGATTGGCAGAGAAAGGATTTGGACTCGTTCGGAGTTGAGTTCGATAATTACTTCCGTGAACGGACACTTCACGAATCGGACAAGGTTCTTGCGGTGATGAAAGATTTGGAAAGAGCCGGAAAAATCTTTGAAGAAGACGGAAAAAAAATATTTCGATCTACGGAATACGGAGACGACAAGGATCGGGTTGTGGTTCGAGACGACGGAAGACCGACGTATCTACTCGCGGATATCGCTTATCATAGGGATAAAATCGAACGTGGATACGATAGAATCTACGATATCTGGGGACCGGATCATCATGGTTATATCTCGAGACTTTCCGGAGCGGTACAAACTCTTGGATATAAAAAGGAAAATTTTAAAGTAATTATTTCTCAACAAGTCAATCTACTCGAATCGGGACAGAAGGTAAAAATGAGTAAACGTGCCGGTTCCTTTCAAACGATGAGTGATCTCATCGGATTTTTGGGAAAACACGGCAAAGACGTAGGACGTTACTTTTTTGTAATGCGTTCCCTGGACGCACCTCTCGATTTTGATTTGGACCTGGCCCAGGATCAGTCGGATAAAAATCCGGTTTTTTATCTGCAGTATGCGCATGCAAGAATCTGTTCCATCTTTCGAGAGGTGGGAACGGAAAGTTCCGCCGCAGCGGCCGAATCTTTGGAGATGTCCGAAGAGCGAAAAAGACTTTTATTTTGGATCGCAAGGTTTCCTGAGGAAATATTCGACTCTGCAAATTCGATGGAACCGCATCGGGTCACCAATTATCTACAAAGTTTTGCGAAGGCCTTTACGGGTTTTTATTTAGGAAAGAATAATAGACTGAAAGACGCTACGCCCGGGGTACGTCTTGGACTTGCAAGGATTTGTCTTGCGGCCAAGAGCGTGCTTGCGGAAGGACTCGGGTTGATCGGTGTTTCCGCTCCCGAAAAAATGGAAAAGGAAAGCTAATGTCTTTTCCTAAAGTTATCGTAGTGTCTACGGGTACGGAACTTACTGCAGGAAGAAGTCAGGATACAAATTCCTCCTGGATTGCAAACGAGCTCTTTGGGATGGGATTCACTGTTTCCAAGTTTGTTGTTTTGCCTGACGATCCTGTCGTTATACTGGAAGAATTACGAACGTTAACCGAGCTCTCTATGAGGGAGACTTCGATTCTTTTGGTGATGACCGGAGGGCTTGGACCTACGGAGGACGACTATACTCTGGAAGCGGTTTGCAGATTAAAAGGGGTTGCCACTGAAGAAAGCCCGGTCGCAAGACAAAGAATTGAAACCTTTTATAAACTTCGTGGAAGAAATTTTCAGGAAGCAATGCAGACTGCAATCCGACAAGTATCCGTTCCGAAAGGCTCCATCATATTAAATAACAGCGTCGGAATTGCGCCCGGTTTTATCACATCACTGGCGGAAAACGTGCATCTGGGTTGTATGCCCGGTGTTCCGGGAGAAATGACCGAAATGTTTCGGGAGGAGTTCGCTCCTTGGATTTTAAAGACTTATTCTTCCCGAGAACTCTACTCAGGATTTCGATTTATCTGGTGGATGAGTGAGTCACAATTTCAAAAAGAATTTATTTCCAAAGAAAAGGCCATAGCGGACGGAAAGGCAATCTGGGGAGTTGCAGCGAAAAGAGGATATATCCGTGCGAGTTTTCAGTCTGATAGTCGTGCATTAGTCGATGATCTACTTCGAAAGTTGGATACGTTTTACGGGACCAAATCCACGCCGGACATATTTGAGGAGCTTCCGAGAATGCTCCTCGAAAAAAAAATCACGATAGGAACCGCGGAAAGTTGCACCGGAGGGTTGATTGCCAAAACATTTACCGATGTTCCCGGGTCCTCGGCGTATTTTTACGGAGGAATAATCTCTTACGATAACAGCGTTAAGACGGGAATACTTGGGGTTAAACGGAATACTTTGGATGAATTCGGAGCGGTAAGCGGCGAAATCGCTAAAGAAATGGCAGAAGGAGCGTTAGACGCTCTTGGAGTCGATTATTCGATCAGCGTTACCGGAATCGCAGGGCCGGGAGGAGGAACTCCGCAGAAAAAAGTAGGACTCGTTTACTTTGGAATTGGACAAAAAAACGAGGGGACTGAAATTCACGAACACTATTTTCCATTCCCGAGAAGTTCTTTCCGAGAGTTTGCCGCTCATACCGGAATTTATTTATTATACGATCGTTTAAAGAGGTCTGCATGAAACACTTTTCCATAACGGGATTCGGTATATTTTTCTCCGTATTGTTTTTTTATCTTCTTGGAAACCCGTATTCCACTGCGACCGGAATTCAAAAAGTGTGGGCCTTTTCCAAGTCGGCGCACGTAGGAATGATTCCTGATCCGAGATTTTTATGGAATCCGGAAGAAGCAATCAACGGGTATAAATTCGAGAATTCGTATTATCCTATCCGGTCTACTAGAGGAGTTGTGTTCGGCGATACAAATAGAATTGAATATCCTTTGAATGCGAAAGGATATCTTGAATACAAAAAGATAGGCTCTGAGGTGAATTTTTATACTCCTTCCGGAGAGATGTTTTGGACGAAGGAATACAGAAGTTATCCCCGCATTTCTCCTACTGGAAATCTTGTGCTTTTAATCGCTGGAGATCATAACCAAGTGATTTTATCGGATATCAATGGAAACGTTACCGGAGCCGGAAAAATAGACGGGCGATTTTTGACCGATTATGCGTTTGCTTCTGCCTCGTTGATTACGGGAGTTCTTTTTTCGGGAGGAGAATTATTCGTTCTTGATGCAAAGGGTGATATTCAGCTCAGAAAAGATCTCGGTTCCGAAAAAAATCCGGTTTTTGCAAAAAGTATTTCCGTTTCTCCGGACGGAACCAAAACGGCGATTCATCTTATGAATGCAAATAAGGATAGGATTCTAGTTTTAGAAAGAAACGGACAGGAGATTTCTACGTTCGAATTAGATACGATTTATCCTCATAAACTGTATTTAGCGATTTCTAATACGGGAGAAATACTCATTTCGGCTCCGAATCAGGTTGAATTCTATGATATTACTGGCAAAAAGATCCTGAATATAAAACGAAAGTCGAATAACGGAGTATACCAGACCGTATTTCACAACGGAGACTGGTTTGCTGTCGAGTTAAATCAAGAGATTCTTTTTATCGATGAAAACGGAAAGATTTTAAAAAAGGAGAAGATCAAAAGTTCCGATCTTCCGGCGCGATTTTTCACTTCCGGTAAAAACGGTTCTGTCGTATTGGAAACCGGAAAGGAACTATTTCTTTATAGGAATCTTTGATTATTATGAAATACTAATATGTACTGAACTTGATATTGTTCAATAATTGTTGGACATTTAGAATTTGTCCCAAAACCTAAGATGTCGGAACTCCTACAAAAGTGTTTCAACGATAAAATCCGTTATAAAATCCATAAATCATCAATCTGCGAGAACTTCCTCGCTCTATTACGAACTTATAAAATGATTGTGCTGATTTCTTTTCAGGTTTTGGGACAAGTTCTTATTTTGTTTAAAGGAAAACGTTTTAGAAATTAAGATTTCTATTATTTGTGCTTTTGCTCCGCCACTAATGGAGAAAGTGCAATTTGTTTTTGAAGACGAGCATCGCTTAACTTGCGCTTACCGCTGTGTTCGGGATCGCTCATGCGACCCTCACTCCGGGCTAAAGCCACATTGCTTTGCCACTTCGGTTCGCGAGGCGCTCGCTAAGGCTCGCTCGAACCTCGTGCCAACCGCGTCGCGCAAAAGCGCTTGCGGCCGCAACGTCAAGGAGACTCTTTCGTTAGGCGACAGAGCATGCAAAATAATTTTTAATAACAAAATTTAAAAAAGAAGAGGAGATAAGAAAAATCTATTCCGTTTCAATAATATTTTTGAAAGCATTTATTAGCTTTGTCTGTTTTTGAGGAGTTAAATTAGTTAATTTTTCAAGAAATTGAATATGTTCTTCTTTAAGTTTATTAAAGACATGCCCTTCATCAGGTAAAAGCATTTTCCCATTTCCAGTTAGCAACCAATCTACCGAAAGATGAAAAGCATTAACGAGCCTAATGATAAATTCACTTGAAGGGATACTTCCATTTTCGACATGAGCAATGTAAGAGCGATCGATGTCGGCTTTTTCGGCCATTTGTTTTTGGGAAAAACTTATACTTTTGCGGAAATATAATAATCGTTCTCCGATACTTTTAGAATCTACTCTCACAAAGTAAGGATTAGTAGCTTTCATTAAGTTTAAAGTATAATTTCTCACAAAATTTCAAAATATGTGATAATAAATAACATTTTCTCTTGGCTTAATCTCATTGTGTGATATATATACACATAATGAATTCTAATGTGATAGAGAGAACAAAATGGCACTAACTCTGGAATCTTCACGAACGTTGCGTAGAATTGCTTGGGCTTTAGGTAAACCAATGACTACAACGTCCGAAGATACTATTGCATTTTTAGCAAACGCATTGAATGAAGATTCAATTTGCCAAACGTGTCGAGATAAGACTAAATGTGGAACTTGCCATTTTAGACCTGAAAATCGAAGCTCTAAAACTCGAATTGCATCACTAATGAAAAGTTAAAGGACATGCTCCATCGGCCTAACTGCGGTTTCTCGAGGCGCTTCGAGATCGCTTACGCGACTCTTGCTTGGGCTTCGTCACATTTGCTTTTTAACTTCGGCTTGCGGGACGTTCGCTAAGGCTCACTCAAGCCAAAGTTAAAATCCTTTCGCGCGTTTAGACGCGCTTCAGGACCGCAAACGTCGAGAAATCTTGGTCGTTAGGCGTAATTGCTGCAAAATCAATTTAATACACTTAAAATTGACAAAATCGGTACGACAATATAATCCTTCGCTTGACTTTTAGAGATTTTTAACTAATTTTGAACAATGGTCACTGTAGAATTTTTAGACAAAACAACGATCGAGAAATCTCTAAAAGGCTACAAGAAAGAGCTAGACATTTTGGGCGTTAAGGCTATTCGTCTTTTCGGTTCAGTCGCCAGAAAGGAAGCAAATTCAAAAAGCGACATTGACTTCTTAGTTACATTCAAAGACGGAATGAAGACTTTCGATAATTATATCAATCTTACCTTTTTATTAGAAGATTTGTTCACAGCTAAAGTTGATCTACTTACTTCCGATTCTATTTCGGGGTCCATTAAGAAATCTGTTGAACAAGAGTCTATATTAATTGAAGTCTGATATTGATTATATTAAACACATTTACGATGAAATTCTCTTTTTAAGAGAAGAATTCAATAAAACGAATAAAGATAATTTTCTAAGTAACAACGTTCTAAAAAGAGCATTTGTCAGAAGTGTTGAAATTATTGGTGAGGCTTCGAATAAGCTTTTTGATCCTTTTAAAAAGAAATATTCAGAACCTGAATGGAGAAAATTCTCCGCTACCAGGAATCACTTAATTCATGGCTATTTTATCGTAGATTATGATATAGTATGGGATCTTATCGAAAATAAAATTCCGATTCTTGAAATACAAATTAAAGCAATTTTACAGACAGAGAAAACTCTTTTTGACTAACCGCAGCAGCAACTTCGTCTCCTCGCTTCGTTCGGGATCGCTCATGCGACCCTCACTACGGTCTTCGACACATTTGCTTTGACGTTCGGCTTTTGCTCGCTCACTAAGGTTCGCTCAAGCCTCTGTCAATCCCTTCGCGTGTACGCGCTTCGGGAGCGCAAACGTCGAGGAGACTCTTTCGTTATACGAAATGGCTGGAAAATTGTCTTTTTAACAAGAATTGACAAAGTATATCAGATCTGATATATTGTAAACGTGAAGTTTAAAGTTCAGCTTTTAGAACCTGCAGAAGAATTTTTACTAAAGCTGGAAAGTAAACTTAAGGCAAAAGCATTTAGAACAATTGAGTTATTAGCAGAATTTGGACCTGAACTTCGAGAACCTTTTTCTAAAAAGATCCAAGGTTACACGGGCTTATTTGAATTAAGAATAAAGCAGAGCTCCAATATTTGCCGCCTATTTTATTTTTTTGAAAAGGGCAGAGTAGTTATAATAACTTCTGGCTTTGTTAAGAAAGATCAAAAAACAGAGAAAGACGAATTGACTAAAGCTTATAAATTAATGAAAATTTATAAAGGAGATGAGCATGAAGCTTAAAACTAAAGACTTCGATTCGCTCTTGAATAAAGAACTTAAGAATAAAAATTTTAAGAAAGAATACGATGCCCTTTCCAATGAATTTACCCTCGCTAAAGAGATTATTAAACTTCGAAAGAAGAGAAATTTAACTCAGAAGGATTTGGCTGAGAAAATAGGCACGTCACAGCCTGCTATTGCTAGAATTGAATCTGGGAATTATAAAAATTTATCTCTTTCTTTCATCAATCGCCTTGCTCAGGCATTAGATGCGGAACCTGTTATTCATTTAAAAAGTAAAGGTGCTTAGAGCCGGTCTCAAAACCTGAAGAAAAATATCTCTAGACGATCCGGCAAGTTTTTAAAAAACGTGAGAGTTTCCACAGAAACCGTCGCATTGGCGGTTTTCTCTCGTTGTTTAAAATTGTAATAGCTCCTACATTCTTAAGGTTTTGAGACCGGCTCTAAGTTTTACCAGCCATTTCGTCTAACTTCGTCTCCTCGCTTCGTTCGGGATTTGCTAATACAAATCCTCGCTCCAGCCTCCGGCACATGTGTTTTGTCGCTGCGGCTTGCAAGACGCAACTAAGGCACCTCGTGTGCTAATGCGTTCGCGGCCGCAACGTCGAGGAGACTCTTTTGTTAGACGACATCTGTAAAAAAATTCATTAGACGGAAACATATTGAGTAATTACGGAACAAGAGGTATGCTCCACATAGAAAGAGTAGAAAACAAACAACACAAGATCGTCTTAGATTAAGACGTTACAAACGAAGATGGAAAATTGAACGCCTTTTTGCACGGTTTCAAAACTTCAGAAAACTTGTTGTTCGTTATGAATATTATGATTTCAATTTCGACGGTTTTATCGCTCTTGGATGCGCTATTGTACTCCTAAGGTATTTTTGAGATAACTCTAATCACATTCAAAAGCAAGGTTACTGTTCGCTTTGCTTATCTCTACAAAAAAATACCAAAAAGAATCGGAAGAATAGAAATTGTTAAACAGTTGCGTATTCTAAGCGTTTTAACTTCGCATTAATTCCCGCAGAAACGCTTTTGGGAAAGTTTCCATGTTTTTGGGATCCGTTTAAACTTCGTAAATGGAAAGAGATTTATAACTTTTATTCCCTTGTTTATCGAGAAGGGCGATAATTTCAGTTCTTTTCTCTTTTTCAATGTTAAAGATCAATTGGTCTGAAATTTCCCGACAGATATATAAACCTCTACCGTGCGAGTCCGCAAGTCCCGGTGGAAATCCAGTAGATTCGTCTATGGTGATGTGGCGGTCCAGACGTTTTAAGATTTCCTTTTTATCTAAAGAACCGAAATGGTCCCGAATCACGATGATGAAGGTGTTCTCGGCGATTCCGTAGCCGATCTCGAAAAAATCCGATTCCGCAAGTTGAATGTTTTCCAGAGGGATAACAAGATCTCGGGAAGGAAGTTCGTACTGGTATTTATAATTTCCCTTGGAATCTCTTGGTGCACGAATCATTGCATTGGAGGTAAGTTCTTCCAGGATTTGATTGATTGCGTTCGGAGCTCCTTTTTCCACAAGAAACTTAGCAATTCGATTGCAGAGAAAATTTCTTTGTTCGTCCGAATAGATTCTTTTGAAAACGATTCCGTTCGGGTTAGGAACTGAAAAATCCTTATCTCCCTCTTTGGATTCCTGAATGACGAATTCCGGTCCGAAATATTTCTCCACTCCGAAAATGTCTCTGGTGAGAAGTTTATGAACCATAACGGAGATTAATTTGATGTCTAAGAAGGAATATTTGGGAATGATATTCCAGATACCGTGTTTGTGCGCGAAGTTGATGTAGTCGTTGATATTATAAGCCGTCATCAACGTATAAAGAACGTGAGGGAATTCGTGTTGGATCGTTTTGATCAAATCCAAACCGGTTTTACCGGGCATTCGAATATCGGTGATGACCAGATGAATCTCTTCGTTTTTTAATATACGAATCGCTTCGTCGTAATTCTCCGCGTCGAAAATTTTATATTTTCCGGAAAGTAAATCCTTAATTGCCTCTCGGATCGAATGAATGTCTTCAACGATAAGAATACGATACATCAGGAAGAATATCCGTGATTTTGTGTGAGAGGGAGGGAGACTCGAAATCTGGTTTTTTTTTCGAAGGATTTAACCGATAATTCTCCGCTGTGTTCCCTGACGATGGAATGGCAAATAGAAAGTCCGAGTCCGGTCCCGATTCCGGTTTTATTTTTTGTAAAGAAAGGGGAGAATATTTTATCGATCAGATTGTCGGGGATTCCTCCTGCGTTGTCTTCTACGATGATATGTACCATATTTCTCGTTTTACGGACTTCCACACGGATTTTTCCTTCTCCATAGTCGAAGGCTTGCAAGGAATTCTTAAATAAATTGATAAAAAGACGTTCCATCTTCACCGGATTAAATTGAAATGTGGTTCCGGGCTCACAAAGGATTTCCCAGACGATATTTTTGGAAAGAACAGGGTACACCCAGATTACGTTTTCCTTTGCTTTTTGAATCGTTTCGTATATATCTACGGTCGTAGTCATCAAACGATCCGGTTTGGCAAAACTGATGATGTCAGTTACAATCATCGCGGCGCGGGTTAGATCTTCTTTCATCATATCCAAACGTTTCCGAAAAAACTCGGGATCGATCGAAGTTAGATTGTTCAAAAGACTTTGAAGAGTTAAACTCATTCCGGTAAGTGGGTTGTTGAGTTCGTGCGCGACTCCGGAAATAAAAATTCCCAAAGAGGCCAGATTACGGATTCTTAAATTTTCCTCTTCCTTTTCTCTGATTCGAGTGATATTACTTACCTTTTCGAGAACGGAACCGATGACATGATCTTTTTCGATCGGATAAAAGTCCAGATAGAGAGTTTCTTTTTGGCCTCTGACGGAATGGAAAATTTCCCGGTTTACATCCGATTTCGGATACTCGAAGTATCGATTGAAGTTCTCTTCCTCCGGTTGCATCTCTTTCATCGGACAATAGGGACAGACATCACTGCGGTTGTAGAGTACTTCGTAGCATTTTTTTCCTATAATGGAAGAGAACGAAGATTGGCCCGAAAATTCCAGTGTGGACCGATTTACTCTCCGGATGCGAAATCCCGGATCAATGAGTACCAACGGTTCGGTAATCCCATCCAAGATGGATTGAAGTTCGCCCGCTCTTTCTAAGAGATTTTCCTGCAACGAGGACATGAAGACTCAATATTATAGAGAATCTTTAAAAGTTTGCAGTAACTTTTTTTTATTTTTTGCCGATTCCTGGCGTTGCATTTCTTGAAGTCTCAGAAGTTGGATCAGAAAATCTTCCAGAAGTTTTAAGTAAAATTCCTGCTTAAAATCGGATCTATCTCGATCATCTGAAAGAAGTTGGATTGGATAACGAACTTCTTTTCCATTTTGATCCGCTTGTAGAACAATATCGTCCACATTCTGATCAAGAGGGGTTTCGTCCGTTAAACGAATGAGAGTTGTATCGGAACCGTCCATATTTTCCGCTTTCACTTCCGTCACAACTTTGGAAAGAGTGGTTCCCGTAAATTCCAAGAGAATGGATTTGCTCTCAGCCTTTTCGATCCCATTCTTTTTTTCCTGAAAAGAATGTTTTACGATTTTGATTCCTTTTCGATTCGGATAGGTTCCGAGAAAAGTAATATAGATTCCACTCGGAACGGATTCTATTCTCTCCAATTTCAACAGATCTCGAGTAGCTCCCAGATCTTCATAGATTTTTAAAATCCTTCTGTTTAAGATGGAAGCTGTGTCTGAGGATTTGTTTTTATGTATGTCGTCGCTTTGGGAATATATGGAAAAATTCGTAAATAGGAGAAGAATAATTAAGAGGTTTGGAAACAATGAAACTAAGTTCGAAAAAAGACCTTCTTTGTGAAAAAAAATCTTTTCTCGATGTATTTCCATTCGAAATTAAGGATTGGTTGTCGGAGTAGAAGATGGTGTCGCGGGAGCCGTGGGTGTATTTGTTTCACTTTTAGTTTCCTCAGGTGGTGTTGTTATCAGGGCGGGAACTGTTTCCGGCATCAACCTGTCTTCTTTTTTGGCAAAAAGAAAAGAGAGAAAAAGAGAAAGAATGATAAACAAAATTGCGGTTACACGCGTGGCCTTGGTAAGAACATCTGCTGTGGAAGAACCAAAAACGGATTGACTGGAGCCTCCTCCTAAAAGTCCTCCTCCTTTACCGGTCTGGATCATAACGAGTAAAACCAGAAAGAGAGAAACAAAAACAAAAAGGGTTAGAATCACTCCGTTTAACATATCAGTTCCTGAGAAAAAATTGAATCCTTTACCAAATTATGAAGTCACCAAACGGTGACAATGAAAATACTCTGTAGATGTGCGATTTGACGCTACAGTCCTACTTAAAGCCTTAGAAAAATCGGTTCCGATCTATTCGACAAGTTCGTAATAAGTCCGCGTTCCCTTGATCGTTTTGGAACGATTTTTTCGTCGTTAAACTCTCATAAAAGTTCTTGCGTATGAGATTTTGGGTCAGTTCTCAGAATAGACCCGCGTAAGTATCTATTTTTTGACTGGCTCCTCCTACGAGCCCGCCGTCTAGATCTTTTTCCTTTAAGAGCGCTTGTATGTTATCCGGTTTTACGGAACCTCCATATAGAATTGAGATGGATTCCGCAATTTCTTTCGCGCCTAAGAATAGACCGGCTATTTCCTTACGAATAAAAGAATGTACCTCTTGTGCTTGTGCCGGTGTTGCCACTTTTCCGGTTCCGATCGCCCAGACCGGCTCATAAGCTAGGATCAGATTGGAAAAAGAATGACTGTGGATTCCTTTCAAGCCTTCTCGAATTTGGGAAGAAATTACTTCGAAGGTTTTTCCGGATTCTCTTTCCATAAGAGTTTCACCTACACAATAGAGCACGATAAAATCATTCTTTAATAAGAAATGAATCTTTTCGTTACAAAAGGAATTCGTCTCGCCTAGAAATTGTCTTCTTTCCGAATGTCCGATCATAACGACCTTCACGCCGAGTTCTTTTAGTTGTTCCGGTGAGGTTTCACCGGTAAAGGCCGCAAGCCCGGAAGGATACACATTCTGCGCTCCGACTAGAATTTCTGTTCCTTGTAAAATTTTCGCAACACCCGCAAGATGCAATGTCGAAGGAAAAATCATAGAAATTCTACCTTTAGAAATGGCAGGGATCTTTTCTTTAATCGAATGTGCCAGAGATAGAGCCTCTTTTTCGGAGAGATTCATTTTCCAGTTTCCGGCGATTACCGTTTTGCGCATGCGATTTCCTCTTGATGGATGATTCCGATAAAGCTAGGGAGAGTTTGTAAGAAAGGGGAATTGCTTCAAGGATTTTTTAGAGCGATCCATTTCTAATGATTGATTTGATCTTCTGGGATTTCGAAAGAATCTTATAAAAGATTATCCAACTCTATTTGAAGAAAATATCATTTAGTCCGGATCATAAGTCGGCTCTTTACGATAAGAAGAAAAAATCGTGAAAGAGCCGGACCTTTTATTCGGAGACTTTTTTCTTAAGAGCTTCCACTCCGGGGAGTTTTCTTCCTTCCATAAATTCGAGAGAAGCGCCTCCACCGGTAGAAATATGGGTAATCTTATCGGCAACTTTCGCTTTGTTGATTGCTGCGATGGAATCTCCACCACCGACTACTGTTCTCGCTTTGGATTTCGAAATCGCTTTCGCGATCGCCATCGTTCCACCCGCGAATTTATCCATTTCAAAAACTCCCATCGGTCCGTTCCAAAAAATCGTTCCTGCGTTTTTGATGATCTTTTCGTAGTTCGAAACCGTTTTGGAACCGATGTCCATCCCCATCCAACCGTCTAAGATTCCCATTTTATCTACGGACTTGGTCTTCGCTTTTTCGTTGAATTGATCTCCGATGATATGATCCACAGGAAGTTGAAGATCCACTCCTGCAACTCCGGCTTTTTCGATCAGTTGAAAGGCCTGTACTTCGAAGTCTTTTTCCACCAGAGAATTTCCCACCGGAACCGCTCTAGATTTTAAGAAAGTATATGCCATTCCGCCGCCGATGAGAAGATGATTTACCTTGTCAAAGAGGTTGTTTAAAACCTTGATCTTTGAGGAAACTTTGGAGCCGCCGATGATTGCAACAAACGGACGAGCGGGCTTTGTAAGAAGAGCGGAAAGTTCCACGATTTCTTTGTGCATTAAAAGGCCCGCATATGCAGGAAGAAGATGGGCGATTCCTTCCGTAGATGCGTGAGCCCTGTGAGCAGCGCCGAACGCGTCGTTGACGTAAACGTCCGCAAGTGCGGCGAGCTTTTTGGAAAAACCCGGTTCGTTCTCTTCTTCTTCCTTATGAAAACGGACGTTTTCGATCACGAGGATTTCTCCGTCTCTCAGTTCCTTGGAAAGTTTGATCGGTTCGTCTCCGATTACGGTTTTAGAGAAGTAGACGTTTGACTTAACGAGTCCTTTGAAGACTTCTACGACCGGGGCTAAGGAGAATTCTGGATTTGTTTGACCTTTGGGTCTTCCCAAATGACTTGCAATGATTATTCTTGCTCCTTTTTTAATCAGAAGTTCGATCGTAGGAAGAGTTTTTTCGATTCTGGTTTTGTCGGTAACTTTTCCGTTTTCTATGGGAACGTTGAAGTCTACCCTCAGAAAAACTCTTTTTCCCGAGAGGTCGACGTTTTCGAGTCTAGGCAATTCCATGAACTAGCCTTTCTTCGCCATATAGCGGATGAGATCTAGAACTCTGTTGGAGTATCCCATCTCGTTGTCATACCAGGAAACGAGCTTAAAGAATCTGGAGTTCAATTCTATACAAGCGTCTTGATCGAAAATGGAGGAGAGTGTGGAGCTTACGAAGTCGTTGGAAACAACCATGTCTTCCGTATAACCGAGGATTCCTTTCATGGATCCTTCGGAAGCTTCTTTCATCTTTGCGGAAATTTCTTTCAGAGAGGTTTCTTTCGTGGTTCTAACGGTTAAGTCGACGACGGAAACGTCCGGAGTTGGAACACGGAAAGACATACCTGTCAGTTTACCGTTAACTTCAGGGATACAAAGTCCCACCGCTTTTGCAGCGCCGGTCGCCGCAGGGATAATATTCTGCATTGCTCCCCTTCCGCCGCGGAAGTCTTTTTTGGAAGGGCCATCTACAGTAGGCTGAGTCGCCGTTGTTGCGTGGATCGTGGTCATCAGGCCTTCTTCGATCCCAAAGTTATCAAGGACGACTTTAGTGATCGGGGCCAGGCAATTTGTAGTGCAAGACGCGTTAGACACAATGTGATCGGTTGCCGCGTTGTATTTCTCGTTGTTGACACCCATTACGAATGTGGGGATATCCTTGTCTTTTGCAGGTGCGGAAATTACGACTTTTTTCGCTCCCGCTTTGATGTGTTTTTCTGCTCCCGTTCTGTCGGTAAAAAGCCCGGTGGATTCGATCACATAGTCCACTTTCAGGTCTTTCCAGGGGAGTTTTTCAGGATCTCTTTCGGAAACGCAGAGAACTTTTTTTCCGTCTACGATCAGTTCTTTATCGGTATGCTCGACGGTTCCTTGGAATTTTCCATGAGTGGAATCGTATTTGAGTAAGTAGGCCAGATTGTCAGGAGTAACTAAATCATTGATTGCGACAAATTCCAGATTAGGGTCTTTGATTCCTGCACGGAAAACGAGTCTTCCGATTCTTCCAAATCCGTTGATGGCTATTCTAGTCATTTTTTTCCCTTTGTTGTTTCAGATTTTATTTTAGAACTCCCTGTTCGGCGATGTGCGTAGGGGAGAATTTTTTAAGGTACAGTATTTTCCCGGATAATTCTCTTGAAAATCCGTTTTTTGGGGAGAATTTAAGAATGAATCCGGGATTTTTATAAGAAAATCCGCATGGGAATACGGTTCATATCATTCAACTTTATACAGAACGAGAACGGTGAAATGATAGGATCGTACATCATCGTTGAAAAAAATGGTCGTTTAATAGTAGAAGCCATCTCAAAAATATCTTAGAATAATCGAAATTGGTATTTTAAGTAAAGATAAAGTATTTTTGAGATGGCTTTTAGCATAACGTTAAAATTATGAATCAACCGATTGTTAGACTTTGGGGAATGGAAAAGATCGGTCTGATAATAGAACACAAAACCGGAGTGGTCTATTCCAATCAGACAGGAGGATATGTTTGTTCACATTTTGTAAAACGTTTGTGGGAAGTTTTGAATTGAAATTCTTTAGGAAGGCTGTATGCCTGCGGAACTCGATTGAGAAAAGTTTCTGATTAAAATTTCATCCATCATCAAATTCGTAAGAGGTTTCGTTTTGAAATCCGATGTGGTGCCAAATTGGGAGAATTTATTCCTATCATCCGGATTTTCCGAAGTAGTCAACATGACTATGATTGTGCTGGTTTGAAGTGCCTGATCTAATTTTTTATATTCCTCTAAAAATTCCCAACCGTTCATCCCGGGCATATTGATATCTAGGAAAATGAGATCGGGAAACGGCTCCGGATTTTCCGATTTATTTTTTAAAAAATCCAAAGCGTCCTGACCGGATTGTTTTGTGATTACGGTTTCCGCATAATTTCCTTTGCGGATCACCCTTTCGTGAAAAAAATTATCGTCTTGGTTATCGTCGATGAAGAGAATACATTTTAGTTTTTGATTTTTCATGGATTTAAAATAGGAATGTTGAAATAAAAAGTGCTTCCTATTCCTATAGAGGATTCGACCCAGATCCGGCCGTTGTGTAATTCTATGATTTTTTTGCAATGAGCTAAACCGATTCCGTGACCTTCATATTCTTCTTTGATATGAAGCCTTTGAAAGATGAAGAAGATCCTATCCAAATATTTGGATTCGATTCCGATTCCATTGTCTTGGACCGAAAAATGCCAATGCTCGCCTTCATTCCGACAGTGAATCTTAATTTCCGGATCAGTTTCTTTTTTGGAGAACTTGATCGCGTTCGTAATCAGATTCTGAAGAAGTTGTCTGAATTCCACCTCGTATACGTTCAAGCTCGGAAGAAGTTCGGAAATGATTTTGGCCTTGGAATGAAGAATCAAGTTTTCGAGATCGGAAAGAACTTCTGAGAGAGTACGATTTAAATCCGTAAGAGTTAATTTTTGATCTCTTCCGATTCTTGCATACATAAGAAGGGCTTTTACGAGGACACTCATTCGTTTGGTTGCTTGATCGATCGTTTTTAAATGACGATTTGCATTCGAATCGAGTGTGTTGCCATAATCCTCTTCCAAAATTTGAATGTAGTTGGATACGGTTCTAAGAGGTTCTTGTAGATCGTGAGATGCAAGAAATGCGAATTGCTCCAGCTCCTTATTTTTGACTTCCAATTCGTTTTTTCGAATCAATGTGGCTTCTTGATTTTTTCTTTCCGTAATGTCGATGATGGAGGCAAGAACCATAAGGCCGTCATCCGTATCGATCGGATTCAAACCGATTTCTACTTGTACTTCGGACCCGTTCTTTCTTCGAGCGAATAAATCTCTTCCTGTGCCCATCGATCGAACAGAAGGGGATTGAAAAAATTGATTTCTCCGGTCCGGATGTTCTATACGGAAACGTTCCGGGAGCAGTATTTCCAATTTGGCTCCGATCAATTCTTCTCTTTCGTAACCGAAGAGTTTTTCGGTCTGTTCGTTTACGAGAGAAATCGTTCCTTCCGCGTTTACCAGAACCATCGCGTTCGGAGCGGACTCTACTACGAGACGGAATCTTTGTTCCGCTTTTTTTCTTTCTGTGATATCGATGATAGAAGCTAAAACGAGAGTTCCGTCCGCGGTTACGACCGGATTCAAACCGATTTCGATTGGAAACTCGGCTCCGTCTTTTTTGAGTCCGAAAAGATCCCTACCTGCACCCATCGGACGAACTTTTGGAGAAAGAAAAAAGGAATCTCTAAATGTGGGATGATTCTTGCGGTATCGATGTGGAAGAAGTACTTCCACAACCTGTCCGATCAATTCAATTCGTTCATATCTGAACAATTTCTCGGCTTGATTATTGATATAAACGATCTTGCCATCCCGATTCAGCAATAAAATTGCGTTTGGGACGGATTCGACCATCAGTTGGAATGTAAGTTCTGAATGTTTCATTTTGAATCGATCGGATTTTATTCATTGAATTGTCTGGGTATGAACGCCCGAACGAATCGGGCCAAGATATCATGCGGATCAAGCCTTGTCAAATCGTAAAATCGAAAATTGGAATATTCAAATTCACGCTATTGTTACTCTAAAACCTTGAAAGTTCTGAACGAATTGATTTTTGGCTTTTTACCCATCTCTACGTAATAGAGTGTCTAAAATTCTGCGTCTAAACGTGAGATTTGCGCTCAAATTAACGGTATTCTATTTTATAGGATCAGTAATTGAAAAATCCTAAACGAATATTGGAACTATGTTCGAAAAATCGATTTTAAAATTGAAAGCGGGTGAGAAAATTCAGAGAGCTTTTCCCAAGATGTACTCAATGGGAATCGGACCGAAATCTCTGGAATCAGAACAGGAATCCCGATTGTCGCAGAGTAAAAAATAATCTCGATCTTTGAGAATTAAAGGCTCGCTATTGTCCCGACTAGAAAAACTTGCAGGAAACGGTCCTCGCTTGTCTTCGAACTGGAGTACAAATCCGCTCCCGATACCGGAGGAGTCTTCCGGATTATTGTTACGATATAGAATCTTATTTTTCATCTGAACCGTGTCACCCGGTTTACCTACAATTCTTGAAAAGACGACCTTACCTTCTTGAGTCGGATGTTTTACTAAAACCAAATCGCCAAGATAGAGATTGGATCGATTCACAAAACGGGAAAAATAAATTCTTTTTCCAGGGGAATAGGTAGGAAGCATTTCTTTCGTTTCCAGCGTAAACGGAAAAAAAAGAAAAAACCGAATCAAAGATGCCGTAATCAAACCGATTGAAAGTCCGATTCCAGCTTGTTTGAGAATAGATTTTATTTTTTCCCTTTTTTCTTGATTGGAAGAACTTCCGCTCATGCGTACATTCTTTTGTGGATCGAAAATAGGGTCAAAGAAAATCTTTGTTTTAAACTTGTTTTGATTCTTTAGAAAAGTGTCTGAAAAGGGAGAAGGATTGATGAAATCAAATTACCAAATTCTGGAATATATGGGAAAAAAACCCCGGATTCACGAATCCGTTTTTCTGGCTCCGGGTTCTCAGGTGGTCGGAGATGTAGTGATTGGAAAAAATTCTTCCATTTGGTTTCAGACCTTGGTTCGAGGAGACGTCAATTTTATTCGGATCGGGGAGAATGTGAACATTCAAGATCTCACGATCATTCATGTCGCAAGAGATGTATATCCGGTCGAAATCGGAAATAACGTGTCCATCGGACATAGAGCGACGATTCATGGATGTAAACTCAAGGACAACGCGTTTGTGGGAATGTGCGCCACTTTGATGGACGATGTGGAAGTCGGGGAATTTGCGTTTATCGGAGCCGGAACTTTGGTTACACCGGGGAAAAAAATTCCTCCCGGAGTTTTGGTAATGGGGTCGCCTGGAAAGATCGTTCGGGATATCACCGATAAGGAAAGAGAAATCATTACTCGAACGGCCGGGAATTATCTCAAATACAAAGAAAATTATCTACAAGATCCGTATTATTCGAGAGGTTAGAAGTGAGAAATGATAAGTTCGTCAGGAATGAATAGATCCGTTTTCTGAAGAAGAATTTGTAGTCTTCTTTAAAAATCGAAATTACACAAATCGATTTACGGAAAAACTAGTAGTGTAAATTTGATTCGAAGAAAATGTGCATTGTTCCTATTGTAAGTATAACTGCAAATACTCTTAGGAGTGCTCTTTGGGTTTATGGAAATTTCTACGTAATCGCGTTTTATGATAAAATTTCCATTTTACTCTTTCAAAATGTCAGAACTCCCACGTATTTTTATCGTAAAATCCCCGTTTTTCCGTTTTTAAAATGTGGAAACGCCTCTTTGTACCGAGAATACTTGGTTAAGATTTTTGTAATATTTTTCACAAATTTTTCGTTTACGAAAAGGATCGGCGTATGACTCAAACGTATCTTCCCGGTGTATACATTCGAGGAATCGGGGTCGTTGGTTGGCCTCTTGCGTCTTTATTACTTTTGCTTCAAGGGAAAATTGGAAAATTCCAGGTTTACGTAGAACCTTATCGACTCAAAAAATCCGAAATTCCTACGATCCTATCACTTGTGGAAAAAGGAGGGGTCGTTGTTGATACGGAGGATAATCGTGTCGGGGAATTTTTTCCCGAATTTATTTCAAAAAAAGATGCGCTTGAAAAGTCGGTCGTACTTTGCGACTGTTCTCCTTCAGGGGTGGCTGATTCGAGAATCAAAGAATATGATACATTGGAATATTCTAAAATTCAAATGTTTATCGCTCAGGGAAGCGAACATAGGTTCGGGCCTCAATTTTTGTATCCAGACGCGAGAAAATTTCTGGAAAATAAAAAACTCCCGAGATTTTTGCATGTTTCCACCTGCAATACGCATACTTTAGCGGGTACTCTTCGTTTGTTAATCGAAGAATCTCCTTATGAATTGGGATCTATTTTAGAAGAAGCGGATTTTTTGGTGATTCGAAGAGATGCAGATATGGCAAAGGATGATCCGCATGTAACTGGACCTCTTCTTGTCAAGCCCGAGGCGGAATGGGGAACCCACCATAGTAGATTATTAAGCGAACTTTATTCTCAAATTGGAATCAAACTGCCACTAACTTCTTCTTCGGTTACGATTAATTCTCCTTATATGCATTTGGTTCGATTTCGTTTTCGATTGAAAAAAAACATACCAAAAGAAGTCATTCTGAGGAGATTACGGAATGATCCGTATTTATCTACGACCGAGCTGGTTTCTACCAACTCGATTTTTTCTTCGGGAAGGGATCGAGGATTATACGGAAGAATTTTTTCTCATGCCGTGATCCTTTTGGGCTCTTTGGAAATTTTGGAGAAAGAGGTCCGGGGTTACGCGGCGACGCCCGGAGATTCTAATGTTCATATCTCTACAATTTATGCTGTCTTTCGTGGACTTGGGATTGAATTCGGACCGATTGCGGAATCCTTTCTTCAGAACATAGTTTTGCAGGAAATTTAAAATCTTCGTAGGGTATGGGCGGATAGGAATTAGGAACTTTACAGTTCAACCATCCACTAACTAAGAAGAGTTTAAGGATCTTCACTTGTCTTTCTTTTTCGGGAAACTCTTTAGTGTGTTCTTCCAAGTTCATGAGAGAATCTTGTGGTTCCAAAATCCATGCTTTGTACAAAAAGAGTTCCAAGGAAAGGATTTTTTTCTTGAACCTATTTGCTATATTGAAATAAATGTCTAATATAACAACATCTAAACTCAAGAATCCTTATTATGAGGCAGGAAAACAGAAATGAAAGCTGAGAGTATTTTAGAAACGATCGGAAATACACCCCATGTAAAAATTAATCGCTTGTTTAAAACAAAGAGCGAGGTTTATGCAAAATTAGAAAGATCAAACCCAGGCGGATCTATAAAAGATCGAATTGCTCTTTCCATGATTGAGGATGCGGAAAAAACCGGAAAACTCACTAAGGATAGCATCATCGTAGAACCTACTTCCGGAAACACTGGAATCGGTTTGGCTCTTGTTGCCGCTGTGAAGGGTTACAAACTTCTTTTAGTAATGCCTGAATCCATGAGCGTGGAAAGAAGAAGAATTATGGCTGCTTATGGAGCTGAATTCGAACTAACTCCGAGAGAAAAAGGAATGCCGGGAGCGATTGAAAAAGCAAAACAAATCGTAGCAGAAAACCCAAAAGCTTGGATGCCGCAACAGTTTGAGAACGAAGCGAATATCAAAGTTCACGTAGAAACGACAGCCCAAGAAATTGCAAAAGATTTTCCGGACGGACTAGATTACGTAATCACAGGGGTCGGAACTGGAGGACATATCACAGGTGTAGCTCAGGTTTTGAAGCAAAAATTTCCAAAGTTGAAAGTGTTTGCTGTCGAGCCGGAAGCGTCTCCCGTAATCTCGGGAGGAAAACCTGGGCCACACCCGATTCAAGGAATCGGAGCTGGGTTCATTCCTAAAAACCTTCACACGAATCTTTTGGACGGAACCATTCAAATCAGTAAAGAAGAAGCATTCGAATACGCACAAAGAGCGGCAAAGGAAGAAGGGCTTTTTATCGGAGTTTCTTCCGGCGCAGCGCTTGCAGCAGTTGCAAAAAAATTACCGGAAATTCCCGAAGGTTCGAAAGTATTAACTTTTTCTTATGATACAGGAGAAAGATATCTTTCGATCGAAGGACTTTTTCCGGTCCCTGCGAACGCATAAAAAGTTTTTTCTGATCGAAATCTTTTTGCTTTTCCCCGGAGAAATTCAAAATCCGGGGTGTTCTTTTTTTTGTATTTAGTGATATTTAATTGAAAATCTGAAACTAAACTAAACCTTAAGAATTGGTGTCCTCACTTATCATTGTTGAATCTCCCTCCAAAGCAAAAACTATCGGCGGCTATTTAGGCAAAGAATTTAGAATTCTCGCAACACTCGGACACGTGGCCGATCTTCCTAAGACGACTCTCGGATTGGATCTGAAGAATCGTTTTGAACCGGAATACGTAGTTCTTCCCGGAAAGAAAAAGATTCTTTCCGAAATCATAAAGGCGGCAAAAGAATCCCAAAGAATTTTTCTGGCAACCGATCCGGACCGAGAGGGAGAATTTATCAGTGCCTATATCCGGGATCGCCTGAAAAAAAAATCGAATGTCTTTCGGATTCGTTTTACGGAGATCACGCGAAACGCGATCCTGAGTTCTTTACAAAATCCGGATACGATCCATGAATCCTTGGTTGAAGCCCAGAAAACGAGAAGAGTCGGGGATAGGCTGATCGGTTATTTTATCAGTCCCGTTCTTTGGAAGGAGATTGGCCCTGGATTATCTGCCGGAAGAGTACAGTCTGTCGCTTTAAAGTGGATCTGTGACAGAGAGGACGAGATTCGAAATTTTCATTCAGAAATATATTATAATGTACTATTGTATGTGCATGATAAAAAAGGGATCGAAGGTGTTTTCCAAAGGGTGGGCGATCGGATTTTTTCAGAAGAAAAAGCGAATCTGATTTTACAAAACGTTCAAAAAGAAAAAAATCTCCGGATTTCTGAAAAAAAAGAATCTCATAAAAAAAACCTGCCTCCTCCTCCATTTCAAACGGCGAGTTTACAACAGGAAGCTTTTCGAAAATTACGATTCTCTTCTAAAAAGACGATGAGCATTGCTCAGAAACTTTACGAAGGAATGGATCTTGGAAACGGTAAAAGAAAGGGGTTGATCACATATATGAGAACAGATTCCATTCGTTTGAGTCCGGATTTTGTGGAACGGGCAAACTCTTGGATCATTTCCGAGTTTGGTGAAACTTTTGCGAACAAACTGGAACGTAAAGTCAAAAAATCTAGTAAGAAGATTCAGGATGCACACGAAGCGATTCGTATTACGGATCCGTTTTTAACTTCCGAAAGCGCAAAAAATTTTTTAGGAAAGGAAGAAGCTTCTCTTTATGAGCTGATCTGGAAACGAACCATTTCGTATCTTCTACCTCCGGAAGAATTCTTAAAAACTGAATATTCCATTTTTGTGGCCGGAGAATATTTTCAATTGGAAACTAAAAAGACTCTCTTTCCCGGATATAAAATATTAAACGAAGCAGATAAAAAGGCGAATCCAAATTGGGAAAAAGGAGAACTGTTGACCCTTCAGAAAGCGGAGTGTGAAAAAAAACAAACGGAACCGTCTCCTCGATACTCGGAGGGTACTCTTGTCGCAAAACTGGAAAGGGAAGGGATTGGCCGGCCTTCCACATACTCAACGGTATCGGAGATACTTGTTAAAAGGAAATACGTCGAACAGGAAAAGAAATTTTTTTATCCGCTTCCATTGGGAGAAAAGGTCAACTTTTTTCTACAATCCGGTTTCGGAGATCTATTTCGGGAAAAATTTACCGCGGAACTCGAATCAAATTTGGATAGGATCGAAAAAAACGAGATTGATTCTCTTGTCATATTAAATCGACTTTGGTCCGATCTGCAAACTCAGATTCAGAATAGCAAGTTTGTCGCTTCCGTGTTTCGAAAAGAATGGGCGGAGATTCGAGAAAAGAAAAAAACGAGTTGGGGGATTTGTCCTCTTTGTAGGGATGGTTCTCTCCAAAAGAAAAAAACGTCTCGAAAAAAGGAATTTTATCAATGTAGTCGCTTTCCCGATTGTGAATATGTAAACTATGAGCTCCCTAAGCCTTAAAATTTTCTCTATTGTATTTTGCGAAACTTCAATTTTATAAAGAGCCCGGCCCGAGCCTGAAAGTGAGAACTCTTACAGGAATAGGACAACGAGAAAAGGTTGTTCCAAAGCCTATAACTTGTTATGCTGTTTTTTTTGAAACAGAAATTTTTACAGGTCTCTTCTTGATATTGCAACTAACGTTAATTTGATATGAGAAATCCAGCCTTTGCTTGCAAAGGCTGGACTGAATTTTTCAAACTAAGAACTTGTCCCAAAACCTGAAAAGAAATCAGCACAATCGTTTCATAAGTTCGTAACAGAGCGTGAAAATTCCCGCAGATTGGTGATTTATAGATTTTCTAACGGATTTTATCATTGGAACACTCTCGTAAGAATTCCTACATCTGAGGTTTTGGGACAAGTTCTAAAGTGCTGCTCTCTACGAATCACAGCATAATAACGGCTTTTACATCTGTTATGCCGAACTCACGTGAACTAGTGTGAATATTTTTGATTTATAAGTTAGAAAAAATTTATATGAATCTATCTCGAAAACTTTTTGTTTAAAAGAAAGTTATACAATGATAGGAACCGCTTTGGGGATATGCCTTTCATTTTTGTTTCGGTATCACGAACCAAGTGCCTTCGATTTTTTGAACTTGAAGTGGAATATCGTACAAATTTTCCAGATTTTTTTCGGTAAAACATTCTTCGATTGGACCGAAATGAGTTACTTTTCCGTCTTTTAACAACACCGCTTTGGAATAGAATTCCGGAATTTCTTCCGGTCTATGTGTGATGTAAAAGGAAGCGAATTTTTTTTTAGAATGATATTCTTTTAAGAATCCTAAAAAGTCTTCTCTTGCGGTTAGATCCAAAGAGGAACAAGGTTCGTCCATAATAAGAAAATCCGGTTCGTTTACGAGACTTCGTAAGAATAAGATTTTTTTCTTTTCGCCGGAGGAAAGAGTCGTATAGAGCTGATCTTTTTTGGAAGATAGATTCGCATCTTTTAGGATTTGTAACGCTTTAGCTTCTTCTTTCGAGGATGGGTCACGGTAATAACCGATCGTATGAAAGAATCCTGTTAGTATTACATCTTTTACCGTAAGTTTTCTTTGAAGTGAATTTTCTAGTTGAGAGGAGTCCAGGGTGCCGATTCGTTTTCTTAAATCCTGGATTGGTATTTCTCCGTAGATTTCTTGAAACAATCGGATTTTACCTGAGGTAGGCCAGATCATACCGTAGATCAGATTGACAAGGGTACTTTTTCCGGCTCCATTCCTTCCCAAAAGAACGCAGTGTTCGTTTGTTTTGATTTCAAAACTCACCGAATCTAAAATCGTTTTTCCAGTCGGTCTATAACTGATTTTCTCGATGGACAATAAAGAATCAATTTTCAAACGGCTTTTTAGTTCTCCATTTTTGCAATTTCGTACAACTTTCTGAGTTTCTCGCAGGTTTCTTCGAATGTCTTTTTATCCGCAAGATCGTATTTACGAAGTATGGTTTCGTCTATTGTGAAAAAGGAGGCTTTCTTATCGATATAATCCATCATCATATTGGCGAGATAAACGAGTTCCACTAAATCGTGATATACGCTGTCTACGTTCATAAAGGGTCTATGATGAAATTCAATCATTTGAACTAAATCGGGGGGGAAGTCCCATTTTTTAGCCAGAAGAGCACCTAACGTAGGATGGGAGATTCCGATTGAAATTTCCTCTAAAATCGTGGAGCTTCCGAAGTCCCGATCTTTTTGATAATTTGTGAGTTTTATGAATAGCTTTTGATTGAGTGAAAGTAGAATGAATTTTCCCAAATCGTGAAGTAGAGCTCCGGCGGTGGCAATGTCCGCGACCCTAGTCATTCCGCCTCTACCTGCTATTTGACGAATGAAAAAGCTACACATATTGGAATGATTCCAAACTTCTTGTAACTTCGCATAACGTCCGTCCATGATCTTCCTCACTCCGGAAACGTAGAGAAGATTTCTTACGTTCTTAAGACCGACAACCTTAACAGCTTGAACGATTGTGTTGACCTTATTTCTACTCGCAAATCCCGCTGAGTTGGAAAGTTTCAACAGGTCCACGCTGAGTGCCGGATTTTTTTCGATTTCGTTGGCAATAATTCCAAGATCGGAATCCGGATTGTTGCACAACGAAATGATTTTAGTGAGAGTATTCGGAAGTGGAGGTAGTCCTTCTATCTCCATCAAAATTTTTTCTTTGAGTTTTGTGGTGATTTCGATCGGAACGATTTGTTGAGGTACGACAAGAGTGGCTCTTGTCAATTTCCCGTCCGTATCGATCTTGAATTTATCGGAACCGATTCCTGAATTTTTTAAAAGAAGTTGAATCAAAACCAAACCGAGTCCTGCGCTTTCCTGAGAGTCGGATATGTCCATAAACGCGTCGGAAAGATCATTGTATTTTTTAGCGGATTCTATTCTTTTTTTGATTCTATCTAGTTCCTGCGGCAAAAGAGCGGAATCGTTTTCCACCAAAATCGCAAAATTGTTATTCACCATCTTCGCACGAAAGTGAATTTGAAAACCGCTGTTCTGTAAAATTTCCTTCTGTTCGTCCCAATGATGCGTTATCTCCTGTTGAAAGGTTTTCATTCCTTTCGAATAATGATCCGCATTGTGAATATCTAGATCTTTTTTGAGAAAATAAATCCGCTTTGCGTTCGCTTTGTTCGCATTCATCAAAATTTCTTTTAGGATCGTAGAAATGACTTCCGTTAAAAAGAGTCTGTCTATCTTTCCGAGAATATTAAGCAATAAATTATAGAGTTGTTGGTGGTCTTCCTCCGACACAAATTTATATTCGATATCTATGTCTTTTCCACTGAGGAGAGTTTCTGTGAGTTCCGGTATGTTTAGCATTGACTTTGCCCGTTTCGGGACAATTTTTTCCGCGTTTCCCAAATAAATCCAGTCTTTCCGAAAATCTTTGTCCGGGGTATTTTGTATTCTTTTCTAACATTCAAGATGATATGTTGGAGGGTAAAGATGGTTTTGGTCAGAAAAACAGAAAACGAAATCGACCGGCAACTTCGTTATTTTTTAGAAGAGAAATTAGAGGGAATTTTGAAAGAGGCCCAAAAAACGAGAAAACGACGTCAGGAACTATTTGGCACCAAAAAAAATCAAAAAGATGGAGCAGATCCGGAAAACGCAGACTGTTCACGAAAAGAGATTCAATTAACGTTTTGGGACGAGGATCCATGTGAACATAATAAAAGAATGGACAGTCCTGGAACCGGTTCTTAAGATTGAGCCGATGGACAATAGCTTCTTTTCAGAAAGCGAAAACACCCAGAGTTTTCCGGTAAAACGGGACATTCTTGATATTATGGATTCCTATCGATATATGAATTCTTCCTATTTCTTCGATTTTCTTTCCGATGGGCGTTGGGATCATGGTACCGGTTGGATTGAAAAAAATATGAACGAGGTCGATTGGTGTACACGTTATGCTCCCGAGAGTATAGAGCGTTATCAAAAACAGCCAAAGTCTTCTTGAAAGTTCCCTTTTTATTCTTTATCGATGTTTTTTATTTTGAATGTGGATTGGATATAAGGGAACCTTTTGAATAAAACTTTATAGGCGTCCTTATAAAATTCAAAGATAACGATCCTAAAATCAAATTCATTCTTTCCCTATCATTCGGAAATTTCCGTTATTCTTTTGAATACGGATCTTGTTCCGATTTTATAGCAACATGGATGTATTCTATGTTTGAAAAAAGGGAATAAATAGAGCGGAAGATTTTTTCCGTCCTATTTAAAAATGTGAATTGATATAAGGTTCTGTCCCAAAACTGGAACAGAACCTTGCAGCTTGATCTTTCTGACAAAGTAAACTGTGGGATTTAGGGACGCGCTGTAAAAAAGTTCGGGCGGAATCGCTCCACAAACTTTATAATTAAAACGGCTCACGAGCCGGAACACTTTTGTAAAAAAGCGTTTTAACTGGATTTTTCAAACTAAAGTGCTGCTCTCCAAAGGGAGCGCAACAATAATAATCGCTCTTTCGCATTTGTTATGCGAGTACACGTTAAAACGTAATTTAATTGAGAAGTTTGATTCCGCCGACGTTTATGAATTTTCTATAAACCAGTTTGTTCTTTTCTTTCAAAGGATTGAAAATTAAGATTACAACCTTGTTGTAGGTTAGATAGCCGGGTCTGTATTCCGTGTAATGATGAGACATCAAAGTCGTCTTATACTTCGCATTATAAATCGTGTAGGTATGTTTGTTCAGTGATTCGTGGGCTTGTTTCTTTTTTTCCTCTTCGGTTTGATCCACGAAATTACTGATGAGGACTTGATCTTTTTTCGGTCCTTGTTCTCCATAGATTGTAAATTCAAGTGCATTTTCCGAATGGTTGGTGAGATAGGTGATGATTTCGGTTAGTGCCGGAATCGACATCTTTGCAATTTCACCTCGAGCGATACGATCGTCGTAATCTTTTTTTGCCTTGTTGTATTTTTCTTCTCCCCAAACCGATTTGGATTCCAACTTCTGAGGCATTAAGTTTTGAAAATTGATTACAAACGTGCTGTTTTCTGCGTCATACCCTCTCCATTTTGGAAAAGGAATGAGTTCCCTTTTTTCGGGATTCACAGCAGTTGTTTCATTCACTGCCAAAATATAAATGGAAAACTTTGCGGCATCGAAGTTTCGGTTTTCCATTTCCACCATTACGTCCAGAAATTCTCCCTTGCCATTGTCCGAATGCCTGCGAAAGAAGGAAATGTTCTTAACAGCTAGGCGCTCGTCGTAGTAGGCCAACGGATAGTATTCTGTTCCTCCGTCCTTTTTGTTTGGATCGGGTTTTTCTGCGTTCTGGCTAAAGGCCGTTTGGCCAACGAAAAGAAGTAGCAGGCAAACAAGGATTCTTAAAAAAGGTTTCATAATTATTCTGGTCCGATCGAATTCTTACTTATTTATATCGGTCTTTGAAAGCCGGAACTTAGATTGGGAAAGCCGTTTTTTGGTAAAAATTAACGTTTTCGATTATTTTCGTCAACGTGAACTACTTTGGGGATATAGTCGATAGGAAGTTCGTTTTCTTCCACTTGAGCATAAGTGATGATGATGATTTTGTCGCCTTTCATCCCGAGCCTTGCCGCTGCTCCGTTTAGACAAATTTCTCCGGAACCGCGCTTTCCTTCAATGATATAGGTTTCAAAGCGAGCGCCATTATTTATGTTTACCACAGAAACCTTCTCATAAACACGCATTCCTGCTGCGTCTACGAGGTCCATATCCACGGTCAGACTGCCTTCGTAATTTAAATCCGCGGCCGTTACCGTAGCCCGGTGAATTTTACCTTTCATTACGGTTATCTGCATTTTAGGCTCCGCTACTCGCTAAATAGTACCTTAAAAATTTTACCTGAGATATTTAAAAGCGTTTTCCTCTTAAAAAAGTGAATTTTGGTATTCAACGTATCCATACTGAATGGAATTTCCGCAAAAAGCGGGGAAATGATATAGTTTTCGTAGAGGTTCGGATATACACGGTTCTCGTCATAAACCGCATTTTTGAAGTTTTCCAAGACCTTACGAATGATTCTTTTTTCCTGTCTGTTGAGGTCGATGGCTTCTTCTCCTCGTTCTCCTGTCCAGACGATTTGAAATCCGGAGATCCCCTTTTCCGTCAATTTGGGTTGTATATCAATTAGACCACTTTTCCTTAAATGAAGCAAAGCCGATTGGAAATCCAAGGCACAGGGAGAGTCCTCCAAATGAATGTATGTCTGATTTGTGATGAGTTTTGCATTCTTTTGAAAATAAACCCCATCCGCATAATAAATCAGTTTGGAAAGGGATAGACGGTCTCTTCCGTTAGGAGATTTCTGAAGGATAAAAGAGATGACTTCTAAGAGTTTTTCCATATAAAGAATCTTGTGAGAATGATCAGATTTCGGAAAAAAATTCCTTACCTCCGTTACTTGGAAATGCAGGAAAAACTGCGAAAGTTCCGGAGGGAATGTATTCTATTTTTGGAACATGCTCCCATAATCACCGGCGGAATCAATTATAATCCGGAGAATCTTCTCTTGGGAAAGGAATTTCTAGAATCTCAAGGAATTCAGGTCCACTTCATCCAAAGAGGGGGGGATTTCACTGCCCACGAACCCGGCCAGCTCGTCATTTATCCTCACGTGGACTTAAAAAAAAGAAATCTCCCGATCCGTTTTTATCTGGAGAATTTACTTCAGTCCGTAATCGATTCTGCTCGTACAACCTGGGGTTTGAATTTGATCACCGATTCGGATTCTCCGGGTTTATATCTCGAATCGAATCCTTCCAAAAAGATCTGTTCTATCGGCGTGAACTTTAAATCTTTTTTTACGAGTCATGGAGTCGCGTTCAATTTGAATAACGATTTTACGGCTTTTCGTTGTATCAATCCTTGCGGTAGAAATTGGACGGATATGACCAGTGTGGAAAAACTCGGGCTCGACTCCGGTTTTGCTAAAAGGAACCAATTTATTTCTTTTATGAAAGCGAATCTGAATTCTTTTCTAGGACCTATCTCGAAATTAACCCATACTGTGATATAACGATTTTTGAGAAAAAATCGGATTTTAGAGATCATTTTGAATCCTTCAAAATGATTCGTTTTCGATGAAAAGTGAGCTGGAATTCTTTTTTCTCCTCAAGAGAAAATCTCTTTTCTACCGATTTGTTTGGGTAGAGGCCTCAGAGTGAGAATTTTCAAAAATATTTTCTATTTTCTATTGCTGTTGATCGTTTGCGAATCAATTGCACTCGGAGTCGTTGTATGGTCCTTTTTGGAATCTTCTTTGGCCTCCTTTGAACTTTTGAAGGTCGGTTCGGATAATCGAGCCAGGGATACATTGGGCACTCTTGCAAAAGCGGCCGAAAATTCCGGACTAAACGGTTCTTACGACGATATGAACTTCATTTTTTCCAGATTGGTTAAGATTTCCGACAGGGACACTGACGGCTATACGATCAAAGAGATCTTTTTGACAAACGAGGTAGGAATTGTTCTTGCTCATTCCAATTCAGAATACCTCAGGGAAAGCTTGAAAAAAAGAAAGCCGGTCGCCTTATATCAGGATTCTTTATATACGAGAGCTTTTCGTCTTCGTAAGTGGCAGATCGGCATTCCAGTCCTTTTGAAAAAAAGGGAGGGGGCTTCTTCTAAGAGTATTTTCTTTTCTAAGTTCGAAAGTTTTTTTCCGGAGATCAACGAACCTGAGATTCTTCTTTCCGCGGCGGTCTATCACCCCGTGAAATTAGAGAGGGTGGCGGCGATTCATATGATTTATGATCGAGGTAATTTTCGGAAGTTCGTATTTCGGCAAACGGAACTTTTGGAATGGCTTTTTAAAAATGATTCTCTGATCGCTCTTGGCGCCGCTGTGTTCTTGGAATGTATTTATCTCTTACTAACCTTGGGTAATTCCACAAAAAAATCGGCTCCGGATAAGAATTCCAGACCACTTGTGGAAAAGGTTTCTCATACAAATGCGACTCACGTTCCCGTTCTCGTGAAACAATCCAGCCCGCTGGATTCAATCGTTTTTCCCGGGAGTTTGGAAAGTCCTGCGGAAAATGTCGAGGCCTCTTTCGTACAAACGACACCCGTTACCACTTCTGAAACTGAATCGGCCACTCAAACTCCGGTTGAATCGGCGGTCCAAACGGAGCCGATTATTTCTCAAATAAATCCGAACATTGCCGCTGAAGAAGTTTTGGACGCAATTTATTTAGGGTAAGATACAGAAGTGGAAATCAGATCCAGACTTTCCGGAGACATTCTCAAACTCAAACTTAGAGGACATTTGGACTCTGTGAGCGCAGAGGATTTTTATTCCTATTTGAAATCAAAATGGGAGGAGGGGATTCGCAAATTTTTATTCTCTTGCGAAGAATTGGAGTATATAGAATCCGAAGGGATCTGCGTTCTTGCAAGGTTCGAGAACTTCTTGAAAAACAGAGGGGCATCTTCCGCTTATTGTGCGTTCAACGAAGAATGCAAAACGCTTTTGAGCTTTTTGGGCTTCGGTAGATCAATCGCTTTTTTTGAAGATCTTCAACGTGCAGAGGAATATCTTTCTTTGATCAAAATTCAGGATCAGAGAAGGAATCGATCGGCTTCGACTCCAATCTCAAGGATCAAAAAAAATTCTCCGGTACAATTTTATTCTTCCGGTTCTTCTCCAAAAGATACGATTTCCCGTGATTCCCGCTCGATGTATGTTCCTGAGATTCAGACCGTTCCCGAAGTTGAACTTGAAATCGAATCAAAGAAGCCTCAAAAAATTTCCGAGCCGGAGAATTTAAAAACGGAAAATCCTCACAGTATTTCTAGTCAATCCCAGAGATTGCAGGCGTTTTTAAACGAACAAAAGGAACTGAAAGAATCTCCCGTTTCTCAAAAAGAAGTTTCGGTATTTTCTGAGAATGCTTCTTTATCCGATGTTTCTTCTGCGTCTTTTGTTTCGGATCGAAGTTCCGAAGTATATTCGGCAAAGTCCGTTCTTGAAAAAGCGATTCAAAACGAAAGGAATTTTCCCAAAAGAATTATTTATTGCGGGGCTTGTTCTTCTAGAATTCGAGTTTCAAAACCGGGAAGATACCAGTGCCCGGCTTGTCGGATTCAGTTTGACTTGAACACCATGGACGGAGTTCGATACTTAGAAAAACTTATAGGAACTTAAGAATTGCCCAACGCCGCATCACGAAGTATTGCACTTTCTTTTTACACGTTTTTATCCAGAATTTTAGGGCTTATCCGGGATCATTTTATGGCGGTTTCCTTTGGAACCGGAATGGTCGCTTCCGCGTTTTCAGTGGCGTATCGCCTTCCGAATATGTTTCGAAATCTTCTTGCAGAAGGAACTCTTTCCCAATCCTTCATGCCTCTTTATTCGGAGTCCGGAAAAATCGGCGAAGAAGAAGCAAAAGTCATGAGCGGAGCGGTTCTGTCCTTTTTGTTTTTTGTTTTATCTCTTCTTGTAGGAATCGTATTTCTTTTTTCTCCTTTTTTTCTCCCCATTCTCGTCGGAGGAACGAAAGAATATTCCGATTTAGTGATAGAGCTTACGTATATTCTGTTTTTCTTAATCGTTACTGCGAGTTTGTCCGCTATCTTTATGGCGATCTCCAACTCGAAGAATCGATTTTTTGTCCCTTCTCTTTCCCCGATCATCTTAAATTTAAGTTATCTTTTCGTATTCGTCTGTCTATTTCCGTTCGTGGAAGACGTTCACGATCGTGTAATCGTACTTTGTTTTGCGATCATCACGGGAGGATTTTTACAACTTTTGGTCCAGGTTTGGTACGTTTGGAAAAAGAAAGATATGCCAAAGATCAATTGGAATTGGAGACATCCTGCGATCAAAAAGATTTTTAAGCTGATGCTTCCCGCCGTGCTTGGAGGAGGATTTTATCAACTCGGTCTTCTTGCGGATATTTTTTTAGCGAACTGGGTGCAAAATCGTAATCCCGGACTTGGTGCAGTCGTGAGTTTGGATTATTCCCAAAGGCTGGTTCAATTACCTACGGGAATCATCGGAGTTGCGCTTGCGACCTCGATTCTTCCCGCTCTTTTACAATCCCTAAAAAAAGATGGATTGTCCTCCTTAAGACAGGAACTTGCCGCCGCTCTCGAATTCGCATTATTTTTAACGGTTCCTGCCGCAATTGGAATGGTTTTTCTTGCGGGACCGATTTTGGATTCGATTTATTTCGGAGGAAAATGGGACCGTCTCGCGACCGATACGGCGACTCAACCTTTGATCTTTTATTCTCTTGCGATTCCTTTTTTTAGTATCAATAAAATATTGATTTCTTCTTATTACGCCTTTCAAGACACGAAAACTCCTCTCCGGATCCAGTCCGTGTCGTTTACAATCAATATCATTCTAAACTTATCTCTAGTTTGGTTTTTAAAACATTCTGCGATCGCTCTTTCCTCTGCGGTTTCGGCGATGATTACCTTTTTTCTTTTGGGAATCTTTCTGAAAAAACACAAGATCGGATTTCCTTGGCCAGAACTTATGGGAAAAATTTCCAAAATGTTGATTCCGTTTTTGTTATTGGGGAGTTTCCTTTTCTTTCATCAAATATTCTTATATTCTCCGATTTTAAACTACTTAGGATCAATAGGGATCGATTACGTGCAGGCTTCCAGGATCCATTTAAGTCTGACGATTTTTCCTGCAGTTCTGATTTTTTTCGTTTTCAGTCTCATTTTTAGGGTGGATGGAGTATATCTTTTAGTCGGAAAATTGCGTCGGAAGAATCGAACTCCTGAAACAGGAACATGAAATTCACGGTTCGCGTTAAACCGAATTCAAAGAAGATTTTTTTTAGAAAAGAGGAAGACGGATCTATAACGATCGCGGTGCGGGAGCCCGCTTTGGAAGGAAAGGCGAACGAGGCGGTGATCGAAACGATTTCACGGGAAATGAAAATTCCCAAAAGAAAAATTAGGATCGTTTCCGGTGAAAAAGGAAAGAAGAAGACGATCGAAATTGATCCTTAAATTCTGCCTCAAACCAAAAATGCGAAATCAAATCCTTTTTACGATTCTATTGTTTTGTTCCGGAGTATTAACCGCACAAACGCAGGTCCGGTCGCAAGTCGAAGATCCTTTTGAAGAATTGATTAGAGAAAAAAAAGAAATTTTCGGAAGTGAAAAAGAAGAAAAGTATCCGGTCCGGATGCTTTTTGTAGACGTTGAAAAATGGCCAGGACATTTATCTTGGCACGCGTTTTGGTTGATTAGAAAAACCGATTATCCAAAATTTAAGCAATTTAGAATATTCCCATTTTATAATTCTATTGAGGCGAAGTCTGGAAAGGCAAGCTTGGATTCTGTTTTTCCATTTTTTAGTTATCGTAGGGTAGAGAAAAACGGATTTCAGGAGAAGACTTTTTTATCTCCTCTTTTTTATAGTAATAACGTAGAGCCGATAGGCGGTGGAGTTGGTTATAGGGAGTCTTCTAAATTTTATTGGTTAGGTTACAATTCTAATTCTTCCGGTCCTGGATTTGAAAAGAATTTTTCTATGTTTCCGGGTTTTTTGCCTTTGTTGATTTTAAAATCCGATTTAAATAACGGAATCAGATCCAATTCTATGATGGTTCTTCCCTTATTTTATTTTCATAAAAGTTCTTTGGAAGAATCAGACACTTGGTTTACTTTACTAAGATGGGGGCATGATACAGAAAAGAAATTTTTTAATTTTCTACCGTTTATATATTATACCAATTATAAAATCAAAGAAGATTATTCGTTTACTTTTTTTCCATTGTATCATCAATCCAGGTCGACTGGCTTAAACTCTCAAATGTTTTCTCATTATTCACCTTTTTTATTTTGGGAAAAAGAAAAGTTTTTGGATTCGGAATGGGAATCTTCCTTTTTACCTTTGCTTTTGTTTTATAAATCAAAGTTATTCGTTTCCGGAAAAGAAACCACTCGTTTATTTTTTGCTCCATTGGCTCTGTATCTTAAAGAAGATGGAGAAAATTATAAAATTCGAAACCTTCTAGTGTTTCAATGGGGAAAAGAAAACGACTGGAGTTATTTTAGGATTCTTCCTTTTTTCTATTGGTCCAAAACGAAAGATCAATCGGATGACGTTTTAACTTTTTTCCCTTTTTGGCTTTATAAAACAAATTCTTATTTTCATATTCCTATATTATTCTTTTTTAATGTATTTTCAGATGTTCAGAGTGAAACGGTTGCCCCATTTTTTTATAAGTATAACACATCGGATGAGAAAGAATTCTTTCTTTTAGGTTACCATTCTCGTTACGTTAGACCTGGTTCTTCTAATTTTGACAGTTTTACTCGTTTTTATCCGTTTTATTATTCCTCCTACAAACAAGACGGTTCGTCTTTTTTAGGGCTGGCGGGTTTATTTTATCGTTGGAAAGATTCTGAAGACGAAACCGTTACTAGGACTATTTTACCCTTTCATTATTATCAAAAAAACGAATATAATCTTTTGCTTCCTTTCTATTTTAGATTTGGAAGAGATGATATGGATTACGTTTCCTTTAGTCCGTTTCATTATAAACTTAGATCAAAAAACGTAGATAGAGATTGGGTTTGGTTTTATTATTCTTCGGAAGATAGGAAAGAAAAAACGAGTTCGCTTTTTGTGGCGCCTTTTTACTTTGAGTGGAAAAGTCCTGAGTCTAGAGGAGATATTTTACTTCCCGCGTATCTCAAATATTATGAAAAGAACAAAAACTTAGAATTGTATTTTGGAGGTTTTTCCGTTTCTCAAACAGTTGGAAGGTTCGACGCTTCTTTCAAATCGAACGCTTTCGGAAAAGAATACTATATAGATTTAGATTATTCTTTTATTTATAATTTATTTAGCATTTCTTTGCGAAAAGAAGTTTCCAACCCACTTACTTTTTTTACGGATGAAAAAAAAGAAGAAGAGTTAGCTTTAGTACAAGTTCAAAACCCAAAAAGTAATGAAGTTAAAAAAAGTTTTAGCATCGAAAAGACGAGTGAGGAATCTAAGACACTCACGTCGAATGAAAATTCCAATTTCGCTTCTTATAAAAAATTGGCTAGGGAAACTTCTAAAAATTATTTCGGCTGGGAGGCTTTGTTTGGAATTGTCAGTTATCAATCCGGAGACTATAAAAAACATTTTCGAATTCTTCCCTTGACTTGGTTTACTTGGGGGACAAAAAGCAAAGATTACATATTTTTTTGGCCTTTGCCGCCCGTTTTTTTTGGAAAGGTGGGAAACGAATCGTATCGGGTTGTGTTTCCTTTTTACGCGGAACAAAAGAAAGGAACAGACTTTGTTCTTTCTTTAGGAATTTTTCTATTTTTAATGGAAAAAGAAAAAGATCGTAGGGAATATTCCGTTCTTTGGCCTTTAATACATTATGCGAAATCTAAAGAAGAAATTTCGTATCGTTTTTTTCCTATTTTTACCCATCGTGAAACAGTCGAACGTTTGGAAACGAAAAGTATATTCTATTATCGTTATAAAGAAAAAACCGTAAGTTACGAAACTTCTTCTTTTCACGGAATTTTATTTCCTTTTTACCAGGCTTCCGAGGAAATTTTTACAAAAAAAGATTTTAGATCCGGTTCTGGATATAATACTTTGATTCCTTTTTATTTCCGAAGCTACTCGGATCGTTTTGAAAGTGAAAAAAAGATTTTTCAAGAAAGAAATTTATATTCTATTTTATTCTTATATTCTTATAAAGAGGATCTGCTTTTAAAAAGAAGAGAATCTTCTTTCCTAAGTCCGTTTTATTATTTTTCGTATGAAGAATCAGATATTTTGTCTATTTCCGACCTAAATTTGATTTTGCCGATTCCTTTTATCGTTTGGGGAAGGGACAAAAAAGGAGAGGATGGGGACAAACGATTTCGTTTTATCTTAGGTTATTATACCTCTTCTTTTTTTCAGAGATCAGTGAACGCTACCTTTCGAAAATCTTCTTGGAATTTTCTTTTATTTACGGGTGGAGAAAAATATATAGACGATTCTTATTCTTCTTTAGGAGCGCAGGAAACGACCCGTTTTTATTTATTCCCGTTCTATTTTGGAGAAGAAATCACGGAAGGTGGAAATTGGACGTATCGATCTCATAAAATTCCGATTTTATATTCCAACCAAACAACTCCTATCTCTTATGATATTACAATTTTATTATTTTCTGGATTTAAATCTGATCCGGAATCGGGCATCAAACGTACAATGATTCTTCCTTTTTGGTATCAGAGTGAGAACATAGATAAGACCTCTGGAAATGATTATAAGAATTTTAAAACTTTTACCCCAGTTTTTTTTCAAACAGAAACTTCTGAAAATTTGGCAAACGGAGAAAAAAGTTCCAAAATTTCTAGGCTCTATACAATTCTTCCACTTCCAATGTTTTATACGTTTGAATCTAAAATCAAACGTGATTTGAATGCTTCTCGTGATTTAGTTGTAGAAGATGAATGGGGTTTTGATTGGTTGCTTTTTATCAATTATAAAAAGGAGAATAAAATTCTTTTTACAATTGAAACACAAACGGTTTCAGAAAATAAAACTCGAATTACAACTGAAACAGAATCAGTTTCACTCAAGACGTTATTTGCTCTTTATGGTTATGAAAAGAGTGAAAAATTTTCAAACCGTACCACAGTTTTAAAACGACAGATCAGTACTTACTTTTTTCCATTGTTTTTTTATAAAAGCACCGATTTGAAAGATGATTCATCTACTTATAGGTGGATGGTTCCGATTTTAGTTTATAGAAGTTTTCAAGGAAATCAGGACGGAGCCGTGATTTCTCATACCAATTTACTTGGAATTTTATTTGACTATCAAAGAGACGACGTAATGAAAAAGAATAGTGTCTTTTTCTTTCCTTCGATTTACTATTCTAACGATCAAAAAAACAAAGATAAAATTTTTTTCTTTCTTCCTTTCTTTTATACTCGGTTGTATGGAGATTCAGAATCCAATTTTTTTATCCTAGGTTATTATCAACGTAATAGTGAATGGTCCAATCGTTATAACTTTTTATACTTATTCGATTTGGAATCCTACGTGTCCGATCAAAGAAAAGAGCTTAGTCTTTTTTTGGGAGTATTTAACGCGGAGTTTGAAAGGAACAGAACACGATGGGGTGTTTTCGGAGGGATTCTGTTAGGTTACGAATCTACTCCTCAGATGACTGATTGGAATTTTTTATGGATTCGGTATTTAAATTCTCCTCAGGAAAAAATCCAAAACTTTTTACCTATTTATAGATACGGCGAAACCCAAGAAGGTTATTCGTTTTTGGCGCCTCCGATTTTGACGTATCATTCAGAGGATTCGGAAGGTTTGATAACGTTAGGCGGTCTTGGTCTTATTTATTACCAGAATCGTTCCAAAATGGAGAAAGAAGAATCCACCAAAATTTTAGGAGGACTTTTGTACTTCTCCGAAAAAAAGGCGCTTAGAGGTTTTCAAAATTACGGAGTTTTAGGCGCACCTTTTATCGGAGGATTACTTTGGAATTACGAACTAGAAGAAGAGACCGGTTTCCAAAAAATGTCCTTTTTAAAATTCGTTTTTAGTCGGACTACTTATAAGGGTAAAACTTGGAACAGTTACTTTGGGATTTCTCCTTCTTTATGGTTTGATGAAAATGATTAAAGTTTCCGCAAAATAAAGTTGAAAAGATTTTTTCTAAAAGTATGAGTTTATATTTTTTAATATTTATTCAGTTTTCTAAAAATTCTTAAAAGTTCGCTTGTTTCCTTGGGAGTCAGTTTGGACACGAAAATTTCCCGAATACCTTCTTCATAAATCGGCCAAGAGTTTCTTAAGGCTTGAATTCCTGAAGAAGTGATTTCTATAATGAACTCTCTTGCGTCTTCTTCGCTTCTTTCTCGTTTTAAGAAACCTTCGGCGACCAATTTATCAACGGAACGGGTCAACGCGCTTTTACTGAGAATAATTTCTTGAGCTATATCGGACATTCTGGATCGTTTTTTAGGTTTTGTATAAACTGCATAAAGTACGTCGTACCAAGTGAGGGAAATTGCCTTCATTTTCGTAAGATCGGATTCGATTTTGGAGGAAGCAGACGTATAAAATTTCAATCCGGCGGCCCACGCGTCGATCGACTGTTTCGATAATTTTTCCTTCATTAAAGCCAAAGTTTAATTTTTTAGTTGCATTTGCAATCATTATTTGGGCAAATGGAATAGTTGCAATTGCAACTAAGTTCTTTCCGAATTTTACACGGTGAGAATCTAAAAGGAGTAAGAAGATGAACATACAAACACAAAGTATCAAAAAAAACGTTTCTAAATTAAACGAAATGATTCTCGCAGGCGATGTGATCAAAGCCTTTGAGGAGTTCTATCACCCAAACGTAGTAATGCAGGAAAATACGCAGAATCCTACTGTCGGCTTTGAAGCAAATCTTGCGAGAGAAAAGGACTTTGTATCCAAAGCGAAATGGAATCACGCGGAAGTTTTAGGCACAATCGTGGACGAAGAAAAAAATAGAAGTGTTGTCGAGTGGGTAGTTGATTATATTCATAAAGAATGGGGGCACGTTAAAGCGACACAAGCGAGTGTTCAAACTTGGCAAGATGGAAAGATCATTCACGAAAGGTTCTACTACACTCTCGGTTGATGTTGTCCGGGATAAGAAGCTATTTTTCTTATCCCGTTCCTACCTGATTGCGATCAGGCTTATGTTTCGTCTATAGGTGGGAATTATTTTGTCTTTTTTCTTCTGGAGATGGATTTCTTTTGTCCAGCTTTATCTTTCGTAAAAAGTTTCGAAAGGAGTTTTCCAATTTCTTCTCCTTTAGAAATTCCTAAATTTACCGCCTCTTTCAGTTTATTCGCATTTGTAGTAACGAGAGTTACCGGTAAAGGATTTTCGGGAGATATCGTATGGATTAGAACTCCTTCCGGAGGTTTTTGTGCAACTGCTCGTGCAAGATTGAAATGGTGATGATGCCATCTATTCATCAGTTTTGCCATTTTCCAGTCTTTTGGAAAAGATAGAAGACTGGTCAGCATTCCGAACGGAGGAGAAATCCTTTCCACGGGAGAATTTAAGACAACGGTAATATCTTTATAACCTGCCTCAATCAAATCTCCTAGCGGAAGAGGGTTGAGTATTGCCGCGTCTGAATATAATTTCCCGTCCACTTTATGTTTCCCTCTAGTTGCGATCGGAAGAGACGTTGCGGCTTTCAAGAGATCGAATATATTCGAGGAAGTTGCACGCACGTATTCGATTGTTCGAGTCTGAAGATTGCTGACCGCGACTCTTAATTCGGGTAGACCGAATTTTTCAAAATTCTCTGCCGGTAAGGGATATTTGTGTCCGAACAGATCATCTACGAGATATTCTTGGTCTAAAAAAGTTTTTCCCTGAAAGGGGTGAAAGGGAGATATAAGTTTTCTTCCGGCGAGTTCAATGTACCAAATTGCAAGAGTTTTTAAGCTTTTTTCAGGCTCTGGCTTGGGCATTGTTACGTAATAAGCGGCCGAACATGCACCTGAGGAAACCGCTACGACCAAATCGTAATGTTTCGGGGAAACTAGGGTATGCAAAGCATGTAACGCGCCGCCGGCAAATGCCCCTTTCATCCCGCCGCCTTCTACGAGAAGGGCGCGTTTGCTTCCTTTTGCTATCGGGATTTTCATATGATTGATTCAACCTTTGTGGAATCTATTTCTTCAAAACTTTCTAATTTAGATTTTTTGAATTCGAATGGATAAGTAAGGTTGGTGAGACTTGCGATTTCGTGCATACGTTCGTGTAGAAATTCCTCCGGATTCTCGTTCGGATTCAAATATTTTAATTCTCCGATTCGAATCGATAATTTCGTTCTCCGTAAAAAACCTCGAGGCTGATAGTCTAAACCTAAACATAAAACCGGAAGAGGGGTTTCGGGTTTTCCTACAATAAAACGAAATGCTCCTGGTTTCCCCCTTCCCATCTTGTAAGGAATCGTGGTTTGTTCGGGAAAGATGACCAGCATATTACCATTGTATAATACCTTCCTTGCAAAAAGAAGATCTCTTTTACTTTTGCGGGGTTCGAGTCGATTGAGTGGAATCCCTCCGCATTTTAAAAAGAAATTAAAAAACATTGGAGCGGCCATAGAATCTTTCATAATCGCCCAGATGTCCCAACGGGCTTTGTACAAACCTTTTGCAAGGCCGACCGGAATGTCGTCGTTTCTTTGGTGTTTTACAAGCACAAGAACGGTTCCTTCTTTCGGAACGTTTTCAAGTCCGCTGACGTCAGTTTTATAAAAAAGGCTTCCGTAAATTCTTCCAAACCAGCGGAGAATTTTTCGTGCTCGAAGCGAACTGCCCGGATGTATGCCCGGCTCCACGTCGCCGGAAACATCTTGCTTTTTAGCGATTCTATTTTGTTTTTTATTCACACGAGTCTTTTGAGAATTCATATATCTTATCTGAGTCAGAATAAACGGACAGGTTACAAAAAAAAGAAATTCTTTTTTTGAATTTGGAAATTTACGTCTCATTTTGTTACAAAAATAATTTGCAATTTTGAGGATGAATTTATTTTTCGTCGCAAAAAACGCGTAAGATCGGTTTCTTAAAGAGCAATGCTACATTCTATTGAATGAAAACAGACTGCCAGTGGGGTGCAATTCCCAAAAGTATGGGGCCGGTTAAATCTGTCGCAGAAGATTTCAAGAATAGGAACGTGTAGATGTTTTTAAAAATATTTACAGCGCGTCCCAAAACCTGCGGAAGCGATTCTTAGAGAGCGGCACTTTAGTTTTCTACTTTATCAGAAAGATCAAGCTGGTAACTAAAGCGTCTCGCTTCTATTGGCGCTCGGGAAACTCAACGTCTCGCTTCTATTGGCGCTCGGGAAACTCAACGTCTCGCTTCTATTGGCGCTCGACGGGTTCTTGTAGATTTATTTTAAAATATTATAATATGTGAAATGATCTGTGGGTATTGGTGATCGCTTACGAAGTTCGGCCGGGAAAAATTCTACGAAATCATGTCAAATTATGCATAAGACGGCGTATTCCTGGATGTAAGTCAATTGTGCAATGGGCCAACGTTCATGGTGACACCATGTAAAAGAAACTTTCAATTCTATAGACCATCTCAAAAACCAACGTTAAGAAAGTTTATACATCAGAATTGTCGAAAAAGCTACTCAGAACTACATAAAAGAATACCTAATATTTTGCGCTGAAACAGGACTTTGGAATAAAATTTACGATACTCAATTTTTATAGGTATCAGTAATAACCGACACAATGGATTCAGAGTAATTTTAATTCGTTAAGAAACGTGAGTTCGGGGTAACAAATGCGAAAGCGCTTATTAAGCTGCGATCCATAGAGAGATGGCGCTTTAGTTTGAAAAATTCAGGTGAAACGCTTTTTACGAAAGTGTTTCCAATTATAAAATTTGAAAGCGATTCGCCTAAACTTTTTTATATCGAAGTCACGTAAAGATTAGAAAATTACTCGTAAGTTCAATCGTTATTTTTAATTTTTTCGATGGGTTGTTTTGATGCCGGTTCTGATATGGCTTTCGGAAAAGGATTTGCGATAAAGGTTTGGGGGATTTTCATGAAAAACGTGGTTGTGCCCTCTATATTTCCTAAAATTAAAATTCGTGAATATTATTATGGGTATGATTTTAAATGAGAAAATTAGTATATAAATAATAAGGAATTTATCTTTTTTAAAACGGGATTTCCTAAAAATTGAACCGGTTTGAAATAAATTGTTGATCAAAATATATTTTGACGGTTCAATAAAGTCATTCTTTTCAAATAAAGTCGGTCGAATTTTTTACGAGGTTAATCTTATTCCGGAAGAGTTCTTTTTATTAAGAGTTTATCCCAAAACCGTACAATGTGGGAACTTCTAAAAGGGACGGTTTCTATGGAAATTCCTTCGTTTTGTGAAAAATTCGCGATGATATTTCTACCAAAGTTTTTGGGACAAGTTTTAAAAAGAGGAGGAAACTCTGTTACGGTTTGAAAATCACGAGATCTTCTGAATCGAAAGAAATGTTTATGACGTCTAAGGATACTCAGGACATGGAAATCGATCTTCTTTTGAAGGCGATTTTTCAAAGATATGGTTATGATTTCAGGCAATATTCCGAAGCTCATATACGAAGACGATTGATGAGTCGGCTTGTGCTTTCAGGTTTCAGTAATATTTCCGAAATGCGGGATCAGGTATTACACGACGAAACTTTTGCTACGAAGTTGTTGCAGGATTTATCGATCACCGTTACAGAGATGTTTCGTGATCCTGACTTTTACGCGTGTTTGAGAGAAAAGGTCATTCCTATTTTAAAAACGCATCCATTTGTGAAAATTTGGCATGCGGGTTGTTCTACCGGAGAAGAGGCGTATTCTATGGCGATCGTTCTTAAAGAAGAGGGTTTGTATGAAAGGTCGGTTATTTACGCCACCGATTTTAATGAACTCGCTTTGAATACGGCAAGGGAGGGCATTTTTAGAAATGCGGCAATGAAGGAATACACGATCAATTATCAACTTTCGGGGGGAAAAGGGTTCTTTTCGGATTATTATACCTCCGATCAGGAGATGGTAATTATGAATCAAATGCTGAAAAAGAATATCGTATGGGCTAATCATAATTTAGTAACGGATCGTGTTTTTGCGGAAGTTAATCTTGTGTTATGTAGAAATGTTTTGATTTATTTTAAGGGAGATCTGCAGAGCAAAGTGCATCGCCTTTTTTTTGAAAGTCTCGTAAACGGAGGACTTCTTTGTCTGGGTTCTAAAGAAGGAATTTCTTATGGGAATTTATGGGAGAAATACGATACATTGGATTTGAAACAAAAGATATACAAGAAAAGATATTAGATAAGTTATATTATAAAATTTGTATGAAATACGAGGCGATTGTGATCGGAGTTTCCGCAGGGGGGATGAATGCGATGAAAACGATATTGTCATCTTTACCCGCGGAATACGGAATTCCGTTGATCCTCGTTCAGCATATCGGTCCCCGTTCCGACGGGACGTGGATTCGGGTTCTCCGGGATTTTTCTAAGATCAAAATCAAAGAGGCGGAGGAAAAGGAAAAGATCGAACCGGGAACGGTTTATGTAGCTCCGCCTAATTATCATTTATTGATTGAAAAAGATAAAACGATTTCCCTTTCAACTAGCGAGCGAGTGAATTTTTCGAGGCCTTCTATAGACGTTTTATTTGAATCCGCTTCTGATGCTTACGGTGACGGATTGATCGGAATCGTTTTAACGGGTGCAAATTCGGACGGTGCAAAGGGTTTAAAAAAGATAAAAGAAAACGGCGGTTTGGCGATCGTTCAAGATCCATTATACTCCGAGGTTTCTTTGATGCCGGAGTCGGCTATCAGGGCGGGGCCGGTGGATTATATACTTTCTTTGGAAAAGATTGCGGAACTACTGATAAGATTGGATTAAAATAATCTAAATCGAGGATATACATGACCATTCGAAGAAAACTGATCATCGGATTTTCTATTATTCTAACGATATTGTTTATCAGTGTTTTATTCGTTATTGAGATGCTTTCTGATTCAAACGAGAGACTGAAACGCATCGTGGATCTATCCGCAAAAAAAGTAAGTTTGTCTCACGAGATTTTAATCTATGTTTTGGAAGCGTCTCGCCACGAAAAAAATATCATCCTAGAAAGAGATTATATAAAGAAGCTTTATTATAAGGATCGACTTTATAAGGCGGTAGATTCGGCCGATCAAAAGATGATCGAGTTGGAGATGTACGCCGACAAGGACGGATCAAAGGCGCTGGATGATTTCAAGTCTTTGTGGGTCACTTATAAGTCCGATGTGGCTCAAATCGTATTTTTCGCTTTGAAAAATAATGAAAATCGGGCATTTGAAATTTCCATTCGAAAAGGTCTTACTATACGAGACTCTATTATAAAAACATTGGATTATCTCGTAAAAAAAAGCGAGAAAGAAATCCAAACAGATAAGCAGGAAAATGAGAAAAGATACTATTTTACTCTTCTTTTTTTAGTTCTGTTGGTTCTGACGAGTTTTCTCATCGAGATTGCAATTTCTTATTGGATTATAAGAACGATTAGTCTAAGGATTCAGTTTATTGCAAAGAAAGCGGAAAGGATCGCCAACCGGGAACTTTCGGATAATCGATTGGTGGACTTTGCAAATGATGAACTCCGAGCCGTGTACGAATCCTTAAGTAGGATTCGCCAAAGTTTCAAGGAAATAACAGATAGTGCAAATAACGTAGCTTCCGGAAATTATCTCATAGACTTTGTACCCAAATCGGAAAAGGACGTTTTGGGAAATTCTTTACGTACGATGACTTCCTCTCTCAGAAAGAAGACTCAAGAAAATGAAAAACACAATTGGATAATGAGCGGTCAAAATCTTCTCAATGAAAAATTAAGAGGGGACAAAGCAGAGTCGGTTCTTTCAAACGATGTCATCATTTTTTTATCTAGTTATTTGAAAGCTAACGTAGGCGCGATCTATCTTTGCGACGACCAGAAATATTCCTTATCGATTTTCGGGAGATATGGTTTTACTTCTACCGATTGTTCTTCCGAAAAGTTTATTTTAAATGAAGGTTTGATCGGTCAGGCGGCAGCCGACCAAAAACAGGTTCTTTTGACGAATGTAGAGGAAGAATCGATTCGTATCATATCCGCTGTAATAGACACAAAACCGAAAGAAATCCTGATCGTGCCGTTTATGTTCGAAGGGAAAACGGAAGGTGTGATCGAACTAGGGAAGCTTGATTCCTTTTCATCTTCCGAAATCGAATTCGTCAGTGCAGCCGTCCAGAGTATAGGAATCAGTTTCAATTCTTCCAGGGTGAGAAGACGTGTTCAAGAACTTCTGGAGCAAACCCGGATTCAGAGTGAGGAACTTCAGACGCAACAGGAAGAGCTAAAACAGATGAACGAGGAATTGGAAGAGCAGACGCAGATTTTAAGGCAACAACAGGAGGAGTTAAAAGTTTCTAACGAAGAACTGGAAGAACAGACTCGAGTTTTAGAAATGAGGAATAAGGAACTGGAATTAGCAAAAAATAATATTGAGCAAAAAACGGAACAGCTGGAACTTTCGGGGAAATACAAATCCGAATTTTTGGCGAACATGTCTCACGAATTGCGGACTCCTTTAAACAGTCTATTGATTCTTTCTAAAGATCTTGCGGACAATAAAAAGAAAAATCTAGACGAGGATCAGGTGGAAAGTGCGAACATCATTTATAAAAGCGGGCATGATCTCCTAGTTTTGATAAACGAAGTGCTGGATTTATCCAAAATAGAATCGGGTAAAATGTCGGTTAACCTGGAAAGAGTCGTACTTAGGACGTTTGTAAAAGATCTTATAAGCGGATTTAAACTCCAGGCAACGAAAAAGAAACTGGATTTGGATCTGATTTATTACGAGGATTTACCGGAAAAGATCCGTACTGATCCCCAACGGTTGGATCAAATTTTGAAAAATTTAATCTCAAACGCGTTAAAATTTACGGAACGAGGAGGGATTCAATTAGAAGTCAAAAGACAAAATTCCGATAAAATTCTTTTTTCCGTAATCGATTCCGGAATCGGAATCCCGGAGGAAAAATACTCGGCGATCTTTGAAGCATTTCAACAGGTGGACGGAAGTACGAGTAGAAAATACGGGGGAACCGGGCTCGGTTTATCGATCTCCAGAGAACTTGCCGGGTTATTAGGAGGAGAAATTTATCTCAAAAGTAAAATAAACAAAGGCTCAACATTCTCTTTATTACTTCCGATCGAGGGCAAAAAGAATGAGACTTCGATTCCAGAAGAAGAAATAGGAGTTGTTGCCAATTTCGAAACTTTTGTAAAGCAAGATCAAAGCGAATTCGTAAATTATCCGGCCTTGAAGGACGATAGAAATGAAATTGTTGAAGGAGACAAAATTCTTTTGATCGTCGAAGACGATTTAAAATTTGCATCGATTCTGCTTAAACAAGCCAATGAAAAAGGATTTAGAGGAATTTCCGCAGCGACCGGAGAAGATGGATTAGTTCTGGCCCGAAAGCATAAACCACACGCGATTCTTTTGGATCTGGATCTACCCGGAATGGATGGGCATGCTGTATTGAACGAATTAAAAGCGGATCAGTCGGTTAGACATATTCCCGTTCATATAATTTCCGCAAAAGAATATTCCCTCAAGCTCATTCGGGATGGGGCGGTGGAGTATATTAAGAAACCTGTAAATAAGAAACAGTTGGACGAAGCCTTCAATCGTATCGAACATTTTATTAGCAGAAAGATGAAGAATCTCTTGATCATCGAGGACGACGAAAATTCGAGAAGGACGACGCGAAAATTGATCGGAAACGATGACGTGAAATGTTTCGAAGCCAGCTCCGGTAAGGAAGCATTGTCGGTTTATAGTGAGAATCATTTCGATTGTATCGTTTTGGATATTGGCCTTCCTGATATGAGTGGTTTCGATTTGATACGCGAGATGGAAAAAATCAAAGAAAAACAGATTCCTCCGATCATCATTTATACGGGAAGGGAGCTTACAAAGGAGGAAAGCAAGGAACTCCAGGAATATTCGGAAAGTATCATCATAAAAGGAATCAAATCCGAGGAAAGACTATTGGACGAAACCGCTTTAGTTCTCCATAGAATGATCAACAATCTTCCCGAATCGAAACAGAATATTATCAACAGGTTATATGATAAGGATTCCGTTTTTTTTCAAAAGAGAATTATGCTGGTCGACGACGATATGAGAAACGTTTTTGCGTTATCGAAAATATTGAGCGAAAAGGGGATGGAAGTCTTAAAAGCTGAAAACGGAAATAATGCTTTGGAACTTCTTTCCAAAAGCGAGAATGTTGATATGATTCTTATGGATGTTATGATGCCGGAGATGGACGGATACGAGGCGATGAGGAGGATCCGCTCAAATTTAAAGTATAAAGATACTGTTATTATCGCTCTTACGGCGAAAGCAATGAATGATGATCGACAAAAGTGCATCGATGCAGGTGCAAATGATTATATATCTAAGCCGGTAGATGTGGAGCGATTGTTTTCCTTGATGAGAGTTTGGTTAAGTAGATAGCGGGTTGTGTTAAAAATCATGAAATTAAAACCGAAAATATTGATTGTAGACGATAAGTCTGAAAACTTGATCGCTTTGGAAGTCGTACTTAAGAATTTGGATGTAGAACTCGTTAAAGCTCTTAGCGGAAACGATGCTCTGAAGGCGATTTTACATCATGAGTTCGCCTTGGCTTTGTTGGATATACAAATGCCGGAGATGGACGGATACGAACTGGCAGGTATCATAAGAGAAGAAAGTAAAACTGCACATTTACCGTTCATTTTTATTTCCGCGGTTTATACGGATAACCTGAACGTATTTAAGGGTTATGAAAAAGGGGCGTTCAGCTTTATCACAAAACCGTTTCAACCTGAGATTTTGATCAATAAGGTTCAATTCTTTATAGATAAATATATTCAGGATATTACGTTGCGCGAGTTGAACGAAAGTCTCAAACAGAAAAATCTAGAATTGGAATATTCGAACCGAGAGTTAGATGCTTTTTGTTATTCGGTTTCTCACGATTTAAAGGCTCCTCTGCGCGGGATAAGGGGCTACACAAAGATATTAAAAGAGGATTATAAAGATAAATTAGACGAAGAGGGAGAAAGGATACTCGGATTAGTCATCGAAAACTCCCTGAAAATGAGTACCTTAATTGATAGTCTTCTACTTTTATCCAAGTTGGGAAAAAAGGATATGAGGAAAAATCCGATCAATATGAATGAGTTGGTGAATAGGATTTTGGAGGAGTTTCAGGAGGATTTAAAAAAGGGAAAGTTGGAATTGGAAGTGAAGAATCTTCTTCCTATTATGGGTGACGCGGAATTGTTAAAGCAAGTTTTGATCAATCTTATATCCAATGCGATCAAGTATTCCTCTAAGAAGGAAAATCCAAAAGTTGAAATTGGGTGTTTGGAGGAGGAAAAGGAAATTACGTATTATGTAAAAGACAACGGCGCCGGTTTTAGCATGCAATATGTGAACAAGCTCTTCGGAGTATTCCAGAGATTACATGAAAATAGTGAATTCGAAGGAATCGGGATTGGACTCGCAATCGTTCAAAGAATCGTATTACGTCACGGAGGTAGAGTTTGGGCGGAGGGAGAAGTGGATCAGGGAGCCACATTTTATTTTGCTTTACCGAGATGAGGACATTTTCCTTTTAGAATAACGTGAATTCGTGGAGAAAACTTAGGCGAATAAAAACTGAAATATAACTCTTTGAATTGAGTGTTGCTGCCCAGATGCCGATTACGATGGAATCTTCCCATTCCCCCAAAATTTTTCAAACTAAAGGGCTGCTTGCTATGAATTACAGCATAATAATCGTTTTTGTATTTGTTATATCGAACTCACGTTAACTTAATATTTTGGATCGGAGTATCATAGAAAGTAGTAACTCGTTTGGATCCTTGTGCAAAACTACTGCGAAAAATTTCAGGTTTAGTCTTGAATTTGGGTACTTAAATAATATTATATTTTAATTAAGTATTTTCCTAAGATCTACTTCTCTGCAATTTGACACTTGAAGAAATTTCGGGAAGGTCCGATCTTTAGCATGTTCATTCAGGAAAATTTCGAAGATGCCTTTAAATTCTATTATATAGTCCAACTCGTAAAATCGTCTTTCAAGACCCCGAGAAAAGGAAAAATCGCTTTTCCAGTTGATTCTTACTCTAATAGGCAAATTGGGTTTTAAGCGGGCTATTTGGAAGTTGTGCCTTTTAGGAACGCCGATGTTTTTCCCGTTAAAATATAAATTTACTTCCTCTGGATTTATTTTCTCAAATTCAAAGATATCAAATTCGAATCTAGTTACTTTCGAATAATTGAATGTAATTTCGTCCCTATCGTCGTAAAAACTATTCTCAGGAACCTTCGTGGACGGATGGTGATCTAGAATAACGAAAAACTCGGAATCGGAGAAGGATTTGTTGTTGCTTAGATCCAAGCCGAGATAATGTGTACTTCGGTTTTCTATCTTAGCAGTCTTAGACTGAAGGTGATCCGGCCATATCGAAACGGGTCTATTTTGAAAGCCGCGATCCTCTTTGGATAATACCAGCCGATTTTTAAATATTTGGATTACTACTTTAGGTTTCATTTATTTTTCTTTTGCCTTTATAAGAAATTTTATAAGAATTCGCTGACGTCAATAGATTAGTATAATTTTTGAACGAAGATAGTTTAAAGTGTGATATTTTTGATTCACGGAGTTCAAAGAAGGCCGATGGAGGAAACTAAAGCATCTCGTTCCCTAACATAACCTTAGCCACAAATACTTGGATCTGAAGATAAATCTGTCGGAATTACTACAAATCCTCTGTGAAACTTACGCCCCACCCTGATTTTGGGTGGAGGGGAGAGGCGGTGGGAAGACTCGGGAGGTTTTCTTTACCACAAAATCATACTTCTTGCAAGTAAAAAGCCTCATTCTTGTCGGAACACTTGAAAAATATCAGTTTTTGATCCTTATGATCCCAAAAGCCTTCTTAACTTGTGGGTAACGTTATGGCTCCCTACCATAACGTTACCCACAAATATCGGAAAGAATTAGATTTTTAAATGAACTTCTCCAAAATAGTAAAGGGACGTATAATGGATGCTAAACATTGGA
>NZ_QAJG01000001.1:320000-344761 GCF_003046425.1 Leptospira borgpetersenii serovar Javanica | reverse complement strand
CAGGCAATTGCCCAAACTTTTTTAAATCGAACTCACGTTATTTACCAGGATAAGGGAACACTTTTCGATTTCAATTTGCTTACGTTTTTGATGTCCGATTGGGTGAAAATAAAAGCTCCCATTTTTAGAAACGGAAGCGACTTGTCAGGATGTTCCAAACGAATTCGCAAAACATGAAATTGAAATCCGTTTGCAAATTAACCTCTTTTTTTAATCAAAACCTTCCTTTCGATTTCAAAAATTTTTTCCGAAAGTTTTTCTTTTCCGTGTTTTTTCTTATCGTTTTCTTTTAGGAAAAGGTCCTCGCCGAATTTATCGAAAGCGTCGTTCGCTTTGATATTTTTCAGACCGATGATCTGAAGATGGACTGCGCCGGTGGGAATGCCGAAATCGTTTCCGCGGTCTTCGACGGCCAGAATTCGGGTGATTGCGGTCACTGTGTCGCCGCTGAAAGAAGGTTGGGTATGGTAACCTTCGGTGAATCCGAGATCCCAAATCATATTTTCGGTGATATCTCTAGAAGTCATTCCGCATAACCATGCGAAGACGAGCCCTCCATAGACGACAGGCTCTCCGCCCATTGGACCTGAAATTCCGGAAGAATACAATTTGTCGTAGTGAAGTGGGTGCGTGTTTCCGACTCTATAAGTCCAAGGAAAATGTTCGTCTGTGATTGTTCTTCCATTTTGATGAATATAAATCTGGCCCGGTTTAAAGTTTTCGAAGTATGTGTCCGGCCAAGTTGCGGAATTATATTCGGTAGGAAATTTGAGAGACGGTAGTTCGATTACGGGAGTGTCGGTTTCAGGAAAGAATGCGTCTTTGATAACCGGTTTCGGATTTCCTTTCGGATTTCCGTTGGAACGATAAATCATGATTTTTCTTTCATATTGAAGGACCAATTCTTTCTTTTGATTCAGACAAATTGTGCGGACGCTGACGATTCCGGGTTTATCCGTGCCTTTATCGTCTACCTTGAGGATTTTGGTTTTTGCGGAGAGAGAGTCTTCCGGATAAACGGGTTTAAGGAATTGAACATTGTAATAACCAAGATTTGCGAGTGCTTTTTCGGAATCATTTTGAACTCCAAGGGAGAGAGCGATGTTAAAAACCTGAAGTGAAGAAACCAACATATCTTGAAAGCCGTGTGCTTTTGCATAAGCCGCGGATAAAAACAGAGGATTTGCATCCATGAAAGTAGTCGCAAATTCTTGAGCAAATGCCCTATCGATTGTGATTTCTCTTGGGTGTTCAAAAATTTCCCCTTCTGTAAATTCTTCCAGATATCTTCCATAAATATTCCGTTTTACTTGATCTTTAGAAACCGCAGTGCTTGTAGCTAACTCCGCAAAAGGTTTGTTTGGAATTTTGGTCATATAGGGCCCTCTTGTGTTTTCGATTTTTTCCAGTATTTTGTTTACGATCATACAGAAAAGTTTTTTCTTATCGAGCGATCCATAGAGAGCGAGATAGCCGTAGATAGCGGAGCGAGATCGAAGGCTCTTAGCGTAGCTAAGATAAGCGATCCATAGAGAGCGAGATAGCCGTAGATAGCGGAGCGAGATCGAAGGCTCTTAGCGTAGCTAAGATAAGCGATCCATAGAGAGCGAGATAGCCGTAGATAGCGGAGCGAGATCGAAGGCTCTTAGCGTAGCTAAGATAAGCGATCCATAGAGAGCGAGATAGCCGTAGATAGCGGAGCGAGATCGAAGGCTCTTAGCGTAGCTAAGATAAGCGATCCATAGATTCTTATTATTCCAACTCAACTTGTGAGGTGCTCTGGATCTTTCTTTTTCAATTTCGTTACAAGCTACTCTTAACGTGAAACTCAATTTCACTCCCTGCCGAATGACACATAGATGAATCAAAATCGGCCGCGGCAAACTCACGCGTGGCGACAAAACAAAGACTACCGCACTAAGGAAACAAAAGTATCTTGCTCTTTATGAATCCGCCCATCTTAGTGTAGCAAAGAGAGTCGATTATTTCATTTTTCCGAATAAAATAAGTCGAGTTCTTCTCTACTTCCGGTTCGGAGTTCTACAGAGTCTAATTTTTTCTTGGAAAGTCCTGGGTTCGAATCCTTTTCCGAAAGCATATGATTCCAGGTGTTGATAAACAGAATGTATTTTTGATTTTCTTTCATGAGTTGTTCCGATTTCAAAACAGAATCAAAATGATAGTTTTCGGCGAATTTTTGTTTTCCCGAATAGACGTTTTTGAGATGAACCGTCGATAGTTCTCCCGTTTTTGAAAATTGAAGACGAATTGTTTCGATGTCTTTATATCTACCGTATTTGAAACTATACATTGTATCTTTCCAAGGGGAAGGATGTTGTTCGTCTTGAAAGACTAGATTCAGTTCGATTTTTTTTCCGGAAGGGGTTTCTCTTCGGCTACAATAAATAATTTCCAATCTATTTCCGTTTTCGATGTCGAGGGCCGGTTGGATAAAGAGAGGAAGATCTTTTTGTGAACATTCCACGTTTGGAGAAAAAGTAGGAAGTTCGTTTTTTACATAAGAACATCCGACTGAAAAGAAAAAGGAAAATCCGAAACGCAAAAGTCGATTTGAAAACATAGATTCGTGTTTTACAATCGGTAGGTTTCCGGTCAAACCTGAAAAAATGGATGAAGTTTCGAAGGGTGGAGGGAAATTGGCGGAGATGTTACCGGAATTTAAAACAGATGATCCTGAAGGAACTAAAAATTCGATCTTAAAAAAGATTGAAAAAATTAGGGAGGAACTTCCGATTCTCCTTCGAAAAAAGGAAAGAACTTATGATCGCGTCATTCGTCCTTTGAATGATCTAGTGCAAGAGATGCAGATTGAGTTCACGGTTCTCGCCCATCTCAACAGTGTAAAAAATTCCGAACAAATTCAGGCTCTTTACACCGAAATACTTCCCGAGATCACTGCTTTTTATTCAGACTTAGGTCAGAACGAGGAATTGAATCTTGTATATCAGGAGATTTTAAAGAATGAAAACGATACATTGAATGTTCCCCAAAAAAAGGTATTACAGGATGCCATCACGCAGTTTAAATTGAGTGGAATCGGACTTCCACCAGAAATAAAAAAAAGAATTCAGGAAATCCAGGTTCGTATTTCCGATCTGGACAATCAGTTCTCTCAGAATTTGCTTGATGCGACTAATTCCTTCGAACTCGTTTTGGATCGTATTGAGGATGTGGAAGGAATACCCGAATCGGATTTGAATGCGGCTAAAACGGAGGACGGAAAGTATCGTTTCACACTTCATATGCCGAGTTACATGGCGTATATGACATACGGCCCGAATCGATCTATTCGAGAATCCTTATATAAGGCTTATACTACGAGGGCGCCTCAGAACGGAAAACTGATCGAGGACATACTCCGGCTAAGGAACGAACTTGCAAAACTCCTCGGTTATCGCAATTACGTAGAACTTTCTTTGGCGACCAAGGTGGCCGATTCGGGGAAGGTGGTTTTGAAATTTTTGAGGGATCTTGCAAAACAGGTGAAGTCGATCGCAGAAAGGGAATTTGTCGATCTTTCGAATTTTGCGAAGACTTTGGGGATAGATACACTTCAGGCTTACGATACCGCATTCGTGAGTGAAAAATTGATGAAATCCAGATTCGATTTCGACGAAGAGAAAACCCGTCCTTATTTTGAGAAAGAGAGCGTCGTTTCGGGAACATTCCAATTTTTGAATAAACTTTTCGGATTGGAATTTCGTAAAACGTTCGCTCAGGTTTGGGAAGAAAAAGTTCAGGTATACGACATCTATCGATCGGGAAAACTACTTTCCCGGCTGTATTTGGATTTGGAATCCCGCAAAGATAAACAAGGCGGGGCTTGGATGCACAATTGGCATTCTAGAAATCGAATCTCAGATAAGGAAGTTCTTCCGACTGCGTTCGTAGTCTGTAACTTTCCGGTTTCTACGAAGGATTCCCCTTCTCTTTTAAAACACAGGGACGTGGTCACTTTCTTCCATGAGATGGGGCATGCGCTACATCATCTTTGTACGAAAATCGAAGAACCTCCGGTCAGTGGAATCAACGGTGTCGAGTGGGATGCAGTGGAATTTCCTTCCCAGTTTTTGGAGAACTTCGCGACTGAAGCGGAAGTTCTAAAGATATTCGGAAAACATCATAAAACTGGAGAAACGATTCCGGATTCCATGATCGTAAAACTTAAGGAGACTAAAAACTTTCTTTCCGCAATGGGGATCGTAAGACAACTTGAGTTCTCACTTTTCGACATTCTCATTCACGAAAAAAATTATACCGAAGAAGAAGTGCATTCCATTCTTCAGAATGTTCGCAAAGAGGTTGCGGTAGTGATTCCGCCCGAATACAATCGTTTTCAAAACGGATTTTCTCATATCTTCTCTGGAGGTTATGCCGCGGGATATTATAGTTATAAATGGGCCGAAGTGATGAGCGCGGACGCCTTTTTCGCGTTTGTCGACAAAGGGTTCTTTGATCCGGAACTTTGTAACGCATATTTTACGGAAATTTTGGAAAAGGGAGGGAGCGAAAACGCGATGATTCTCTTCAAACGACTTTTAGGGCGAGATCCGGAAGTCGGATCTCTTCTCAAACTTTACGAATTAAAAGAAAGCTATTAAGAAAGGCTTTTCCTGAAATTTTGAAGGAGAGTTTCCTTTCCTGCCAGGAGAACTTCGACCTGATCCTGATCGATGTTGTAAACGACATTGCTACGAAGTGCGTCTTTGAACTCATTCTGGTCGATCTGTTTTTGATCGTAGTTTTCCTTTAAAAAATTATACCAACCTGCCAAAAGAATTTTGAGATGAGACAGTTCTCGGATCGGGATCGAAATTACTTTTTCTGGTTCCATAGAAACCACAGTAGGCTATTTTGCATACTGAGAGAGTCAAATCAATTTTAAACTACTGCTCGGAATTTCGACGTTCATTCGATTCTCGCTTTAGCTCTTGCAATGATTTTTTTAAGAGTTTGTTTTTCTTTCTCTACGAGCGCCGGACCCTCTTCTGTTTTCATAAATGCGAGATATTCTTTCCAGCCATTTAGCAAATCCAGGGGATGATTGTTCGGATAAATAGGGCGCAGTTCTTCGTCGATCATAGAGAGGTTTGCAAAAGCGGAGCAATCCGCCATCGTAAAAACGTTTCCTGCGATATAAGGAGAAAATCGAACCACTCTTTGAAGCGCTTTTACTCCTTTGACCAGAATTGGATGAACTTCTTCGATCAGTTCGGGAGAAACGGCTTTTCCTTTCATGCTCAGAAGATAGATTCTTCTCGCGGGAATGTCCAGATAGATCTCTATGATCGTCGTAATTTCCCTGACTCTTGCGGCTTTCCAGGGATCTTCCGGGATTAGTTTTGGTGTTTGGGGAAAAATCGTATCTAAGAATTCTAAAATAGCTCCCGACTCGGATATGAATTTTCCGTCTAGTTCTAGAACAGGAATTTTTCCCATCGGGCTGATCTTTAGAAATTCTTCGTCTTGAGAAGGAGAAACCCTAATTTGTTCGTATTCTAATCCTTTTTCCAAAAGCCCCAGCTTTACTTTGTTTACATAGTTACTGATATTTGAGCCGTACAGTTTGATCATGGAAAGGAAAAATAAGGACCGATGTTCATTGGCAAACACTTTTTCCGGATGATTGGGCGGTTTGTCTTAAAGATCGAATGAATGTGGATTCATGATTGGAAAGTTTTCAAATTCTTACACAGTTAACACCGAACGTCGTTTTCAATTCTTTCCAAAAAAAGTCTTTCTCTCTTTTTTCCTGAGATTAATTTCGACCGCAAGGGGAATCTATAAATGACAAAAACGGCAATCATTACGGGTGGTACAGTCGGAATCGGCTATGAACTCAGTAAACTTATCGCGGCGGATGGTTACGATTTGATTCTCATAGCAAGAAACGAAAAAACTTTAAAAAAGGTAAAGAAGGAAATCGAATCGTCAAACAAGGTAAAGGTGGAAACGCTTTCTGTCGATCTTACGGATCCGAAGGCTTCCAAAAAGATCTTTGATTTCGCGAAAAAATCGAAAGCGGTTGTGGAGATTCTTGTGAACAACGCAGGTTTTGGAACGAACGGAAGATTTGATCGAATGGATTTGCAGAAAGAACTGCAGATGATTCAAGTGAACGTGGCCTCTTTAGTCGAGTTGACACATCTATTTTTACAGGGTATGGTGGAACGGAAGAACGGAAAAATCCTGAATGTAGCGTCCACTGCGGCGTTTCAACCCGGGCCGAATATGGCGAATTATTATGCGACGAAAGCCTATGTGTTGTCTTTTTCGGAAGCAGTCTACGAAGACGTTTATAAGCATGGAGTAACGATAACCGCTCTTTGCCCCGGACCCACGAAAACCGAATTTTTCGAAAGAGCGGAGATAACCAAGTCGAAATTTTTGAACAATCCGATTGCTCCGATGATGAGCGCGAAAGAAGTCGCCGAAATCGGATACGACGCTCTGAAAAAAGGAAAACCGGTCGTAGTCTCGGGAACTTTAAACAAAATATTGGCCCAAAGCGTAAGGATCACACCCCGGTTTATTATCCGAAAGATCGCAAAGTTTCTAAATCAAAACAATTGAACAAAAATGCAAGGATCAATTTTAGATTTAGCGGTTCCCTTTTTTCTGGTTTTAATTGGATTAGAGATTTTTTATTCCCGGACAGTCGGAAAGAAAGTGTATCGGTGGAACGATACGGTTGCCGATTTAAGTACGGGCATTTTATTTTCTTTGACAGGGATCCTTGTAACGGTTGGTTCTCTTTGGATTTATGAGAAATTTAGAATGTTTTGTTCTTTGCAAGTTTTGTTCGGGATTCCGGAAATCCCTTTGGGGTCTCCGGTTTTTTGGGAGGACGGAAACTTTCAAATCCGATTTCGGAATTTGGCGGGCTGGATGTTCGTATTTTTAGCGGTGGATTTCGTTTATTATTGGTTTCACAGGGCTACTCATGAAATTAACTTTCTCTGGGCTTGTCACGTAACGCATCATTCCAGCGAAGAATTCAATCTTGCCGTCGCTTTGCGGCAGTCCAGTTTCCAGAGAGTTTTCGAATATATCTTTAATCTTTCGATTGCATTTTGTGGAGTTCCTTGGCAGGCATTTTTATTGGTTCACGGGGTATTAAAGATCTACCAATTTTGGGTGCATACGAGGTTGATTGGAAAGCTCGGATTTTTGGAGGAAATTTTGGTTACTCCGGCACACCATCGGGTGCATCATGGAAGGGATCCCAAATACATCGATAAGAATCACGGAGGAATTTTGATTTTTTGGGATCGGATTTTCGGTTCTTTTGTTAGAGAGGAAGAGGAGCCGATTTACGGGCTCACAAAACCGGTGACGACGTTCGATCCTGTGTATACGAACCTTCACGTTTACGAAGAGATTTTTTCATTGATACAAAAGACGAAAAGTTTCAAGGAGAAAATACTCGTTCTTCTCAAACCACCCGGGTGGAGACCGACGAGTCTCGGGCCTTCCGTTTTCCCTCAAGAAATTGATCGAAGCCGATATCAAAAATTCGATCCGGTTGTATCCGAACAAAAGACCGTTCTAGGAGTTTTGGAATTTCTTCTTTGGGCTGTTTTTTCGCTGTTGTTGTTGAAATTTTTTAAATCTGGGAATTTGGCTCTCTGGAAAATTTTTCCCGTAATCGTATATATCTTTTACGGATTCAAACATACCGGGTTTGTGTTAGACGGAAGCCCCGGAGGAAAATTTCGAATCGTTTTTCTTCTTTTGGGGGGAATTGTTCTTTCCTGGATTTTGTTTTTCGTTTGAGTTCGAGCAAAGGTCCGATTTAAAATTATGACCTGAAAATGATAGGTCCTATCTATGCGAAAAACAATGCTCCCTGCATTCCTTTTTTGTGTTTACTTTGTTTCGCGTCCATTGTTCGGGATCGACTTTGTTCATCTCGATGATTCTCCTTTCGGATTGGAGGATTCTTTCGAATATTTTGAGGACTCTTCCGGGAATTTGCGTTTTTCCCAGATTAGGACTTTGTCGGAAGAAGGAAAATTCAGCTCCGGGAATATAAGTTCATTAGGATATACAAATTCTGTAATTTGGATTCGGTTGAACGTTAAGAATTCTTCGGATCGGTCCATTCGTTGGATTCTCGAATATCAGTTTCCCGACGTGGATCTTGTGGAATATTACGATTTCAAAATGGGAGAATCCCCTTTTTATCGAGCTGGGGATGGAATTCCATTTGCGTTTCGTCCGGTTCAGTACCGAAATCCGGTCTTTCCTTCTGTAGCTCTTCCTAAAACGAACAAGTTCGTTTTTTTAAGAATCAAATCGGATTCCAGGATTCAACTTTCTTTCCGTTACTATTCGTCTGATACGTTTTACAAAAAAGTAATTTTCGAACAGTTCTTATTCGGACTTTTTTTCGGCTCTATGTTGATACTGGCGTTTTATTATCTTCTTTTGTACTTTTATACAAAGGAAAAAAGTTATTTCTACTTTGCCTCGTATATTTCCGGGTTTTCTTTTTTCCAGTTCGTTTTAGAAGGATTTGGATTTCAAATCCTTTGGCCCGACGCCATATTTTGGACAAATTCGAGTGTTCCATTCTTTTTTCTGATTTCTCTTTTTTTGATGTGTTCATTCGTGAACGCCTATTTGGATCTGGAAAATCGATCTAAGACGTCGTTTCGTTTATTTCGATATTCTCAAGTTTTACTTCTACTTTTTGCTCTGGGTTCTCCGTTTGTACCGGAACGATTCGGAATTTGGATTGGGTTGTTTGTGGCTTTCTGCTATATGATTTTTCTTTTTATCGGCGGAATCCGGAGTTTTACTCAGGGAGGTATTTTTTATTTTCTTTTTGCCTGGGGAATTTTATTTTCCGGCACGATTTTGTTTTTATTTCTACAAAGCGGTTGGTTCAAAAATTTTTCTTTGCGGTTTTGGGTGATAGAAATCTCTTCCTTGTTTCATGTGGTTTTTATGGGGCTTGGTCTTGCCGATCGCGTAAAGATATTATCCAGAACTTTATCTGTAAAAATCAGAGAGCTTCGTTTTGCAAAACGAGTCGCGGAACGTTCTGAAAAACGTTTTAAAAACCTTTTTGAGGAATCGGAAGAATTTCTTTTTACGATGGATACGAACGGAAAAATCCGCAATGCGAATAAGGCCCTCGGAAGGCTTTTGGGATTTGATCCGGAAGAAGTGATAGGTTGGGATTTTTTGGACCTGATCTTTGTATCTGGAGTTAAAAACGCTTCTTATGCCAAAATTTTAGTTCGAGATAAAATAGAAGAACTTTTGACGACGGAAAAAAGTTCGGAATTCACCGCGGAATTCAGACAGAAATTCGTTTTGGAACCGCGTCAAATTCGAGTTCGACTTCAGCTTTTGGATCTCGGGAATGAAAAATGTATTTTAGGAAAAGCTTATGAACTAAACGAGGATGTTTTTGCGAAATTCATCGTAAGTGAATCCATGCATTTCACCTTGAATAATTATCTTAGGAACGCGGATCTTTTGAGTCGTCTTTTGACGGTGAATCTTGCCCGTTTTATAGGGACGGAAGTTGTGATTGCGATTCGGACTTGTATCCGAGAAATCATTATCAATTCGATCGAACACGGAAATCTTGCGATCAGTTTTGACGAAAAAACGGAGGCTTTGGATGAGGGACGTTATCTTGAACTCATTCAAGGACGTCAGAAAGAACCGTTCTACGGCCGCAGAACGGTCAAAGTCTCGTATTCTTTGAACGCTCGTAGAATTGGCTTTCTAATCAGTGACGAGGGGGAAGGTTTCGATTATAAGAAAATTTTAAATTTAGACATCGAGAAGTTGAACGAAACAAGTTTGACTCACGGTCGGGGAATCTTGATGACCCGGTCCGTTTTCGATATTGTTCGGTTTAACGAGAAGGGAAATAGGGTGCTTTTGATTAAGTATTTGAAAAAGCCTCTTCGTTATAAACGGGAACAAACTGCTTTCGACGTTTAAGCGAAAATGTGAGCGGATTGAAACTTTTTTATCGTTTGTTTGTTTCGATATGCCTATTCATGAAGTTTTCATGCAATATATTTTTGAATTATACCCTTTAAAAGCCGTATTGAGGTGACGACTCGTAGATGATGTTGTCTCGGTTGAGGATAGTAATTGGATGGTCGATTTGTGAAGAGTATATTCAAAAAATAAATTTTAAAATTTCTGAGAGACTCCTAAGAAAAGGATAGTTGTCAAAACTTGAAATTCCAATTTGCGAGAGAATTGGCGGGTCGCTAACATCGCGGTTTGGTTTGTGGATTCGGTAAGAAGAGTCACATTTCCATTTTCGCTCAAATAAAAACTCGCAGATTCCCCGTTAAAGGTTCCGGATAAGGAAGGAATGTTGATCCAGGAAAATGCAACACCTAGTTGAAGGTTAGTGGATTCGGTGATCTTTCTGCTGACGACTCCTTCCAAACGGAATTCGATTCCAGTTCCGGTCAAAGAGCCTTCATGGCGAAAGGTTTCTTTTACCGAAGTTGCATACCCTTTGGAATCCCAATATACTTGAGACATTCCGATTCCAAGACCGCTTTGAAAGATCCAGCGTTTATAGTTCCATTCGTACCAATACATAAGAAGAAAATAAGGATTCGAAAGTTTAAAACTTAAATCCGTGTAAAAAGGTTCCGAAGAAAATTGTTTCAATCCGAACTTTTGCCATTCTCTGTAACCGCCGATGAGTCCGGCCCAACTTTCGGAAGAGATCTTTTTACGAAGGAATAGTTCTCCCTGAGCAATACGGTTTGGAGGATCGAGCACGGTTTTGGAAGCAATTCTAGGATCGTAGGTATCGGTGAAACCTCTCAAGAAAGAATTGAGTCTATCTTCTCCTTTATATCCGATTCCTGCCCTGAGCCCAAGTTCCCAGTAATGTTCTTCCAGGCTTGGTCGTTCCAATGCGGGTTTGGAAGAATGAGCTTTTGTTTTGGGAAATTCGCCTTCCGCCTTTAAAATGGATTCGGGAAACAGAAAAAAAAATAAAACACTCAAGAAGATCCTGAAAATTTTGCTGGTAGCCCTCATTATTACAGGATTTCTAGCAAGGACTTCCATACAAAGCGGATTTTCTTCCTATCGGGTAGGATCATGTTGCAATTTCATTTTTTTCAGTTTTTCGATTGGGACTTAGTCAGATTCTTTTTCTACTTCTTAAGTTTTATCGGGATTTTCCTAACGTTTAGACTTCGTTTCCCACAACTCCGGTTCTTCTTTCTCGCAGTAAAAATTTTCTCGGGTAATATGGATCATAAGGGTTCTCGTGGAAGGTTGGTTCACTCACAAGCGTTCTTTTCCGGAACCGCATCTTCGCTCGTTCCGGGTTCGGTGATCGGCTCGGCTTTGGCTCTGATGATCGGGGGGCCGGGAGTTTTATTTTGGATTTGGATTTCTTCCTTTTTCGTTATGCCTCTTCGATTTGTCTCTTCCACGCTCGCGATTCGCTTTAGAACCAAAACTGCATCCGGAAGATATCTTTCCGGTCCGATGTATTTCATTGAAAGGGCGTTGAAAGCGAAATGGCTCGCTATGAGTTTTGCGATTGTAGGGCTTTTGACTGTACTTGTGATGGGTGGAGCGGTACCGATGTTGTATGTGACTCATATCACAAATCGAGCTTTCGAGATAACGGGAATGACGGTTCCCTTTTTGTTGTCCGTGATTCTCGTATTTATCGTATTAGGCGGGGTGAGAAGAGTCGGAAAAGTTTCGGCGTATCTGGCTCCGATCGGAATTCTTTTGTTTTTTTCCGGATGTTTCTTTTTGTTTAAAAATTCCCTGATGAACTTCGAGGATTTTCTTCGTTTGTCGTTTCAAGAAGCGTTTCAACCTACGGCTGCCGTTACGGGAGGAAGTTTTGTTATAGCTAGAATTTTCGGTATGGCTTCCGGAATGTTTTTCGTTTCCACGGAAACCGGGATCGGTAAAAGCGCCGGATTATCCGGAGTCGTAAGAACGGATTATCCAGCGAAACAAGGTCTCGTGAGTATGCTTGCTACCTTTTTCGAAGGTTTTATCATTTCCACACTCGTGATCTACGTGCTTTCTTCTTATGGCGCATTTAGGGCGGAAGAGCAAGTTGTATTCTTAAACGCTTTGTTTCAAGGACATACCGGTCCTGTAAAACTCGCCTTTTTCGGATCTTTTTTATCATTCGGGGTTCTTTCAATCACTGGTTGGTTTTACACGGGAGAGCAGAATGCGCTTTATATGTTCGGGGAAAGGTTTGCGAACTTTTTTAGAATGCTCTTTTTGGTTACGATTCTTTCGGCAGCTTATCTTTATGTGAAGAATGGAGACTGGATTCTTTTCGAAGTTTTCGGTTTGGGGTATTCTCTCTCAATCGTTACCGCCGTTCCGGTTTTAATTTCTTTGGTTTTGCTTGAAAAAATTGCGAGAATGGAGTTAAAACGATTTTTAGCAGAAAGCGGAGCGAGATACGAAGTTTTAAAGGATTTTTATCTTTTAATATTGTCCGTCGTTCCTAAGAATTTGCTTTCTCTCTTATTCGGACTTCTGGCTTCTTTCAGGCTTCCACGTTTTCTTTTGATTCCGATTCTGAAGGCATTTGCAAGAGCGTATAAAATCAACGTTGATGAGGCGGAATTTGAAATCCAAGAATATAATTCTCTCAATGCATTTTTCACAAGAGCCTTAAAGGCGGAAGCCAGGATCATCGATTCCGCAGATAATGAAATGGTATCTCCCGTGGATGCAAGGATTACCGGTTATGGGGATATCAATCAAAGAATTATCATTCAAGCCAAGGGGGTCGATTATAACCTGAAGGAGCTTTTAGGGGGAGGCGGGTCGAAGTATATAGACGATTTTACGAACGGAAAATACATCACATTTTATCTTTCACCCCAGGACTATCATAGGATTCATTCTCCCGCCTACGGAAAAATTTTAGGTTATTACTACGAACCCGGAAAGTTATTTCCGGTAAATGAGCTTGCAGTTTTTGGCATTCGAGGGCTTTTTCCGAAGAATGAAAGATTGATCACCTACCTACAGACTGAATACGGAAAGGTGGCCGTCATCAAGGTGGGTGCTTCGAATGTAGGAAGAATTCGAGTGACTTACGACAATAAGATCGTGACGAACAGTCTCATTCGAACTGCGAGAACCGTAGAATATAAGGAAGTTTCGATCATGATCGACAAGGGAGCCGAACTAGGGCGGTTCGAGATGGGATCAACGGTGATTCTTCTCATGGAAAAAGATACGTTTCAGTTCGATGCACTGACCATGAATGAGAAAATTACTTATGGGACCACGATCGGAAGATTCGGAGGGAAAAAGTGTAAACTTCCTAGGTAGTGGGGTCTTATTTCAAAGACTTCCATTCGCTTTTGGAAAATCACAAGTGAAATCAAAATGGGGATAGTGTTACAATAGGGTTTGTAAGGCGAAGTTCGGATTTTATTTTTGGAAAACAACTTTATGCTGAAGTGATATGAACTAAAAGCTTATGGGAACCTCTATAAAATAGATTTTAGAATTCTCGAATATCGTAAAACAGTGGTTTCTTATGGGAATTCTTGATAACGTTTCTGTTGTTTTTTGATTTTATAGAGGTCCCTAATCTCAAAAATCAATATCTTTGTTTACTATTCGGGCGTATGAAGGTGATACCAAAAATTAACCGGGTGATTTTTGCAAAGGTGAAGTCCTCATAAAATTGCGCCGAATTCGGCTTTTTTGAAGAAGAATTCTAACTTTTGAAGCAAACTTATTATAGTATTCTTTTCATGCGTTCGAGTAGTAAAATGTTGCTTCCAATCACTTGAGATCTCTGTCGGAAATTATATCGAAGATGAGATTTCAACGGTATAGAGCGATTTTTTCGGAAATAGTAGGAAAACTTTTGAGATGGTTTCCTAAAAATGCCAAATGCAATTTTGAAATTACTCGTATGAGAAAAAGTGTAATTATGGATAAAAATGATGCAGCTGAGTTTAAAAGCGACTACACCCGATCAGATTGATTTTGATGAGAACTATCTGAAGATCACCTGGAAAGACGGAGTGACTTCGGTCTTCGATTTGTTGGACCTTAGAAAACGTTGTCCTTGTGTCGTTTGTAAAGGAGGTCACGGAGGAAAAGTAGGAGCTACTACAGGGGCGATCCAGTCGATTCGGCTTTATTCCGTCAATAAAGTCGGAAGATACGCGATCAATCCAATCTGGAGTGACAATCATCAAACGGGGATTTATTCTTATGATTCTCTGAGAATGTTTGCGGATGGTTTGGGAGGGGAGCTTGTGGAAAAGGGTTGATTCATTCACTCGAATTCTAGATTCAAAGCCTGCGATTTGCCATTTTGCGGATGCGGTCAAAGATAAAATTTGTGGGAACTCACTCAGTCGAAGATCGTCCCGGTTTGTTTTTCTGAAAAAAGGTTGTTTTTACCCGAAAATTAGGTGGAATCAGGTTGGGAAGAAAAAAAGGGGTGACAAAAATCCTTTTCTTATGTCCCATAAACTAAAATTCCCGGGAGAGTTCCCAAAATGGGTGAAGGTTCCCTTTCACAGGAAGAGATTGACGCATTACTCGCCGGAGCAAGTGATTCATTTGACTCGGGTGCTGTGGCATCTAGTGCCACACAAAAAGAAGTTCCAGGAATGTCTCCTGTGGATCGGGATATTCTGTCGGATCTTCTTTCTTCCTGTTTTCAAGTCGCTGGGAACACATTAGGCGCGGTTCTTTCCCGTTCTTCTGCATTTTTAAACCCGAACGTGGAAACCAAGTCTCGAAAGGATGTGGAATCTGAACTTAAATCGGGGTCTTTTCTTTTATATTCGACTCTATCTGGAAGTGTGAACGGGAGAATCGTTCTAGCGATGTCTGCGGAAAATGCGGTGAAAATCGCAAATTCTATGATGGGTGGCTTTGAATCGGGAGAGCTGGATGAAGCTCAAATACAGACACTTCGAGATTCCCTTACTCCTGTAATGGGAGCCTTAATTTCTCAAATCAGCACGAAAACCGGAGGCGGGATAAATGGCTCTCCCTCTGAAACTAGAAATGTAACTTCTCCTGCCGCACTAGTTCTACCAGACGGAGAAACTATGGTGCGTGTTTTTTTTAATCTTACTATCGAAAGTATTCCTTCCTTTCGAGTTCAGTTCCTGCTTTCTCTATCCACTGCCTCGGATTTGTTGAATCTTTATCGCCGTTCCGGAAGTGTCGGCGGCGATATGAGCAATATGGGAATGGGAGGGATGGGAATGGGAGCCTCCCCAGGCTCCATGTCGGTTAAATCGGTCGCATTTCCGAATTTAGGAACCGCGAGTGGTGCATCAAACACTCCGAACCTAAATCTTCTCATGGACGTTCAGATGAGTGTAACGGTGGAATTAGGAAGAACCAAGATGTATATTAAAGATATCTTAGGTTTGGGCGAGGGTTCCATCATCGAGTTGGATAAACTCGCGGGCGAGCCCGTGGATCTTTTGGTAAACGGAAAACTGATTGCAAAAGGCGAGGTTGTCGTTATCGATGAAAACTTTGGTGTGCGGGTAACGGATATAGTAAGTCCTATCGATCGGATCAAGCCGGAGGGTAAGTGAGATTTTTAGGCGCTCTTCGAATGGACGGAGGGAATGTCCCTTTTATCCTTGCTGTTCTAGTTATATTCAATTTTACTGTTGTTTCTTTGAGTGCTCAATCCGAAAGGGAACTTATGGATGAAGCTCTCAAAAAAGAGTTGGGTCGCTCTTCTGCCAAAGATGAAAATAAGAGTTTAGGCACAAATTCCGACGTGAAAAAAAACGACTCTTCCAAAACGGAAGTTCCTTCTGCCGGAGTAAAATCTACTCCGAATAATACTGCTGAAACGGAGACAAACCCGGTCGCGGAACGTTATAAAACTCAAGACGAAGGACCCGGAATTGCCGGGACTTTGTTTCGAGTTGTTTTCATTCTTGGGTTGCTTTGTGTGGCACTTTACTATATTCTAAAATATGTATCTAGGAATCGAGAAGGTCGCCTTCCGGTTCGAGGCGAGATGAGTCTTCTTTCGAGTATGATGCTCGGGCCGAACAAACAACTTCAGATCGTGGACGTTTCGGGAAAGTTATTGGTCCTCGGAGTTGCGGACAACGGAATCAACCTGATTACGGAGATTACGGATACGGAAGTCAAACATAGGATTCTGCAAAAGAAAGAAAACTTTCAGCCCCCCGAAGGAGGGTTTTTAGTTACGGTTCTCGAACAGATCAAGGACTTGAATTCTCGGATTTCCGGAGAGGGATCGGTCGATTCGAGCGAAAAAATGAAAACCGCCCGGGAAGAGAAACGAAGGCAGGCTCGTAAGAAGTTGGATGAGCTTAAAGAGAAAACAAGCTCGCTTGAAAGCGGGCTTTTTGATTTGAAATGATGTGAAAGAGTCGGGGATTTAAGGAAAGATTCTTCAAGTGAAAATGAGACATAAAAAGTTTATCAAGAACATAACGTGGATATTGCTACTTGCGGCGAGTTTGTCCCTAAGTTCTTCTTTTTTGGAAGCTCAATCTCGAATTCCAATTCCTAATTTGAACATCAACGTGAACGAGGCGAAGAGCCCGAGAGAAACGAGCCTTTCTTTGATGGTTTTGTTTCTAGTTACGATTCTTTCCCTGGCTCCTGCGATCGTGATGTCCCTGACTTCCTTTACGAAAATAGTGATCGTTCTTGATTTTGTGAGAAGAGCTCTTTCGATTCAGAATCTTCCGCCAAATCAGGTGATGATGGGTCTCGCTCTTTTTATGACTTTTTTTATCATGGCCCCTACGTTGAATACGGTTAACGAAAGAGCTTTGGCTCCGTATTTGGAAGGTAAAATCGATACGAATTCCTTCTTTGAAAAAGGAATGGTTCCGATTCGCGAGTTCATGATGCGCCAAATCGGAACTTCCGGCGCCAAAGACGTGGCTCTATTTTTAAAAATTGGAAAAGTTGAAGAGGTGGAATCCTTCGACGACGTTCCTTCTTACGTTTTGATTCCGGCATTTATGTTGAGCGAAATCAAAAAGGCCTTTTGGATCGGGATCATTATTTTCATTCCGTTCATTGTGATCGATCTCGTGGTCGCATCGGCGCTTCTTTCCATGGGCCTCATGATGTTACCTCCTGTGATGGTCAGCCTTCCGTTTAAGTTGATTCTGTTCGTTCTTGTGGACGGCTGGAATCTAATTGTTTACGAATTGGTTCGGAGTTATAAATGACGGAGCTCGATGCGATGACTCTTATACGGGATTCGCTTTATATCACTCTGAAAATTTCGTCTCCGATTCTACTTACCGCTTTGGTTGTGGGTTTGATCATCGGGATTTTACAGACTACTACCTCGATCCAGGAACCTACGATCGCTTTCGTTCCCAAACTCGTGGCTGTTTTTGTCGTGATTGTGATCTTTTCCTCTTGGATGATTCAGACGATGACGGATTATACTCGGAATTTATTTCTGATGATCGAGAAATTTTAGAATATTATGGAATACTTTATCAATCATTTTCAAACATTTCTTTTGATCCTTTCGAGATTGATGGGGTTGTTGTCCGTTGCTCCCGTATTCTCCTATCCGTCCATCAGCGTCCCTCAAAAGATGATTTTTTCGTTTTTGGTTTCCGTGATTTTATTTCCGGTGACCGCCGGTTTTTTACCTCCTGTTCCCGGGGATATGGGAAACTATGGACTTGTGGTTCTCGCGGAAGTTCTGATCGGAATGCTTCTCGGTTTTTTGATTAGTTTGATCTTTGCGGCATTTCAAATGGCAGGAGAATTCTTTAACGTTCAATTGGGTTTTGGTTATGCGGAGATTTTGGATCCTGTAACCCAGACTAGTTTGCCTGTGATCAGTACTCTTAAAAATCTTCTGGGAATGCTTCTCTTTTTAACTTTAGGCGCTTATCGAATCATGTTTGAAAGCCTTGCATATTCTTTCGAGAAGATTCAGGTTTTAAGATTTGTTCCCGAAATTCAAAACGGAATTTACAGAGCGATGGAAGACGCGGTCGGAGCGATGTTTCTCGTCGCGTTTAAGTTGTCCCTTCCCGTTCTTGGAATCATTTTGCTTGTGACTGTTTCCGAAGCTTTAATGGGGAAGGCCGCTCCACAACTTAATATCTTGCAGTTATCCTTTCCGATCAAGGTTACGATCGGCTTGATCGTGATGATCTTTATTACCCCTTATTTGATTTCACAGATGGGGGCGGCTTTTGATTTGTCCTTTGATAAAGTCGATCTGATGCTTCAAGGATGGCCGAAATGAAAGGGACGCGTTGGTTGAAAAAATGGCTCAGGGAGGAAAGTGCCTCTTATGACGCGCCTCTTAGAAAACGTCATGCTGCGTTTTTTAAAGCTGAGCAACGTGTCTTTTGTTACTTCCTCCCCGAGAAATCAAATCGTATTCTCCCGGGATCTAACGTTTCTGAAAAATGTAGTACCTCCGACGTCCTCCGTGATACGAGCGGCGCCCCTCCCTTGTTGGGTGGAGGAGGTGGGCTGGCGGGGAGAATTGCGAAATTTTTCTCTATCACGAAAATTCTCGGATTGCAAAAAGAATTTTTAAATCCTGTCGGAACTCTGAAAATTTTCGAAAGGTTCGAGAAGTTTTTCTTCCGCCGGTTTGGGCAAGACAAAGAGGCTGTTCGGATCCCGCTTTCCCTGCTTTGTCCAACAAACACGTGTTATACGATGTCGGCGCTCGCGACCGATTTCAAAATCGACTTACAACTCTTCGCCGCTGAAGATGAAGGCCGAACCGAACCCGGATCCGAACGAAGAAGAAGAGAAGAACGCGAAAAAGGAAACGTTCCCAAATCTCCCGAACTCCCCGCAGCAGTGGTGCTTCTCGCGGGAGTCATCCTCATATATCTCATGGGAGAATATTTCTTCATGAGAACATTTTACATTCTCCGTAAATATATTCACGGAGTAGGACAGAGAACCGATATTAGTTCCGAGTCCGTGACCGAACTTTTAAAAAACGCCTCCACGGATTTGTTCACACTCCTATGGCCTTTGCTCGGAATTACATTTGTCGGTGCTGTGATCGGAAACGTCGCACAAGTGGGATTTATTTTCACGCCCCGCGCTTTGAGTTTTAATTTCAGTAGGATCAGACCCAACTTTAAGAAAGTCCTTCCGACACGTCAGACGCTCTTTAACTTGGGAAAATCCCTCGCAAAGGTAGGATTGATCGCGTGGGTTTCTTATATAATCATTAGTAAGGATTTTTTTTCGATCCTTATTTCCGGAGAGATGGGACTTGAACAGGCAGTCGCTCTTGTGATGAGTAGTTCTTTTAAGATCTTTTTGGTCGTAGGGATTATTCTTCTCGCGATCAGCATCGTGGACTATTTATATCAAAGATACGAATACGAAGAGTCTTTAAAGATGACTCCTTCCGAAGCGAAGAGAGAAGCCAAAGAATCCGACGGGGACCGCTCCCTTCAAGCAAGAAGAAGACAACTCGCCCGTGATATGATGAATAAGCGAAAAATGCTCGCGAAGGTCCCGGAAGCGGACGTTGTCATCACAAACCCGACTCACTTTGCAGTGGCTCTGGAATACAAACCCGGAATTCACAAGGCGCCGATCGTAATTGCAAAGGGTGTGGACGATTTTGCGCTTCTTATCATTCGAATCGCAAGAGAAAATGGAGTTCCCACGGTGGAAGATCGTATTCAAGCACGAGGACTTTATGAGGAAGTGGAACTTGGGGCGGAAGTTCCACAGCAATTCTATCGTGCGATCGCAACCATTCTCTCTCGTTTGGAATCTTTTCGGAGAGCCGTATAAGAGGAAATTATGGAAAAGAAATGGTGGAATCAATCCGACGTGATTTTAGGAGTCGGAGCCGTTGCGATCGTCGCGATGCTCGTAATTCCGCTTCCCGGGCTTATATTGGATATTTTGATTATCGTTAGTTTGGCAATCGGGCTTTTGGTTCTTCTTACTTCGCTTTCGGTCAACGAGCCCGCGGATTTTTCGATCTTTCCGAGTTTACTTCTGATTACTACGTTGTATCGACTTGCACTCAATGTATCGACTACGAGACAAATTCTTTCCAAAGGTCCTGCAATGAACAGCCACGTCATTGACGCTTTCGGATCTTTTATCATAGGAAGCGAGTCCGGACTTTCTAAATATGTGGTGGGATTTATCATATTTATCATTCTCGTTCTTGTTCAGATTCTGGTGATCACAAAAGGTGCGACTCGGATTTCGGAAGTTGCGGCCCGTTTTACTTTGGACGCCTTGCCCGGAAAACAGATGGCCATCGATATGGAACTTTCTTCCGGAAATATCAACGAGGAGGAAGCCAAAAAAAGGAGAAAGAGGATAGAAGCCGAAGTGGACTTTTACGGTTCCATGGATGGAGCGAGTAAATTCGTTCAAGGAGACGTACGAGCCGGGCTTATCATCACCGCCATTAATTTGTTAGGCGGAGTGATCATCGGTTCTTCGATTCGAGGAGAATCTTTCACCCAGGCCATCGAAACCTACGGAAAGTTCACCATAGGGGACGGACTCGTGTCTCAGATTCCCGCACTGTTGACAACAGTGGCAACCGGTATTATCGTCACTCGTTCCGGTTCCGAATCGGATCTTGCTACTCAGTTCAAAAGCCAACTCTTCAGCAATTCCAAGGTTCTTTATGTGGTTGCGGGAAGTTTGGGATTTTCCGCATTTATTCCGGGACTACCGTTTATTCCTTTAGTTATTCTTTCGGCGGGAATTGCTTACTTGGGGTATTCGCTTGAACAAACCGTTAAAGAGCAACTTGAATCGATCGAGAAAAAAGAGAAAGAATCAGGTCAGGATCGTAAACCGAAGGATTTTTACGAAGAACTCAGGACCGATCCAATCGAAATCGAAGTCGGTTATCATTTAATTCCGTTAGTCGATACTTCTCAAGGTGGAGCGTTGCTGGATCAAATCAGCAATCTCAGAAAAAAGTTTGCCCAGGACAACGGAGTTGTAATTCCTCCCGTAAGAATTTTAGACAACTTGGATTTAAATCCGGATACGTATTCGATTAAGATTAACGGAACTGAGGTGGGAACTTCCACGGTAAAGCCGGACAAGTTGATGGCTCTCAATACAAGTCCGGGAACGGCGGAATCGATTCAAGGAGAGGATTTTCTCGAACCTTCTTTCGGTCAAAAGGCGAAGTGGATTTCCTCCGAAGATAAGTCGGAGGCCGAAGCGAAAGGTTACACCGTGGTCGACGCGTCTACCGTGGTTGTTACACATTTAAAAGAACTTTTGGCTACACACGCATCTACCTTGCTCGGAAGAGAAGAAGTCAAAAAACTTCTGGATCATTACAAAACGAGTTATCCGACGCTCATCGGAGAATTGGACGCGGACAAACCGGGTAACTTGGGAATCATCCAACAAGTGTTACAGAATCTTCTCAGGGAAGGTCTTGGAATCAGAAACCTCGTGCCTATACTTGAATCGATTGCGAACAATTTGTCTAAGTATCAAAATCCTTATATACTCACGGAATTGGTACGACAGTCCGTTGCAAGAACCGTGGTGAAGGATTATCTTTCCATAGACGGTAAACTGCGTGTGATTACACTTGAAAGTAGAATTCTTGATCGGCTCAATAAATCGATCACTCAGGACAGAATCGAAAACAGGGACGTTCTTTCTCTGGCTCCTGATTTTTACAGAAAATTAATCGATAGTGTCGCCGAACTCTATCGAAATTTTCGAATGGAAGGAAAGTTTCCGATTTTTGTGGTGAACCGGGAAGTACGTTTACCGTTTTCATATCTACTCGCAAAGGAGTTTCCGCCTCGCAATTTTGGAGTCCTTGCGTATGAAGAAATACATTCTTCCGTAGATTCGGTGATAGAAGCCGAACTCAAACTTCCTCAAACACAAACCGTGGGAGTAGAGGAAGAAGTATGAAATTATTGGAATATTCGATCTTTCTAAAGGGAAAGGATCGGGGAGTTGAAAATGGAATTCGCTAAAATCCGTGGTAAAAGTTACCAAGACTGTTTGATGGAAATGAAAATGAAATACGGTTCGGAAGCGACCGTGATCTCTCAAACCGTAGTTACCGAAGGTGGAGTGATGGGAACGGGGCTTCTTGCTAAGAAGATGATCGAAATTCAGATTGGGATTCCGGAAAAACAGGCTTCTCGTGAAAAGATAGAACGTAAACTTCAGGATCTAAAGGATCTTTTAAAACAAAAGTCTTATGTTGCTCCGGAGAAAAAGAAAACACTCCAAACTTTAAAACCTCTTTCCAGGGCTTTGGAAGAAAAGGAAACGACGACTACCCCTGAGGATTCTTGGGAACTTGAAGAAGTCATAACTGAACCGGAAAGAGTCATCGGTCTTTCCTTTGAAAAGGAACTTTTTGAAAGGAATCCCCTCTCTAAAAAAGAGACTTTCATTGTTCGAGGGAAAAAAGATTCTCCTTTGAGCAGATTGGGAGAACGATTGGTTCGGGAAGGAATGAGCCAGGGTTATGTGGAAGAAGTTCTTTCTAAGATCGAAGAAAGGCTTTCTCCGATTGATCAAGGACGTAATCACTCTGTTTCCGAAAGGGCAACTCAAGTGCTTGTCGAAAGGGTCAGTGTGGATCCGGACCTTTTTCAAGGGACCGGGAAAAATCAAAGAAAAGTGGTTTTTCTCGTAGGACCTACAGGCTCCGGTAAAACGACAAGTATCGCAAAACTCGCCGCAAAATATTTCCTACACATGGGGAGATCCGTGTCGCTTTATACGACGGATAATTATAGAATCGCCGCGATCGAACAGCTCAAACGTTACGCAGACACAATGGGAATGCCGTTTTATCCAGTTAAAGACATAAAAAAATTCAAGGAAACTCTGGCCCGGGACGGTTCGGAATTGATCCTTATCGACACCGCGGGTTACAGTCATAGAAATCTCGAACAACTGGAAAGAATGCATTCGTTTCATTCTTGTTTCGGAGAAAGGGATTCGGTGGAAAATCTTCTTGTCCTTTCTGCTATTTCTTCCTACCATCATACGAACACAGTATTGAAAGCCTACGAGTCTTTAAACTATCGAAGAATTCTTCTCACAAAATTAGATGAGGCGGATTTTTTAGGTAGTTTTCTCGAATTGGCCGATACATACTCTAAGAGTTTCACATACTTCAGCGTAGGTCAGGAGGTTCCCTTTGACATTCTTCCTGCCGATAAAAATTTGATGGCTGAGTGTGTGGTAGCTTCGGAGAAAATTGCTGAGCTGAGAGGAGAAGTTTTCACCGTCACGGGGAGCTGATCCGAAGCTCTGGAAGAGGTAAAGAATGGATCAGGCGGCTCATTTACGGAAACTCACCGAGGGAAATACGAGTCTAAAAGTTCTGTCATCCAGAAAGCTCAGGACAAAGATCATAGCGATCGCGTCCGGGAAGGGAGGGGTTGGGAAGAGTACCGTCTCTGTAAACCTCGCCATCTCTATGGCAAGAGCCGGACAAAAAGTCCTCGTGTTCGACGGGGATTTGGGACTTGCTAACGTAAATGTAATTCTCGGGATCATTCCAAAATACAATCTTTATCATGTCGTCAAAGGTCATAAAAGCCTGAAGGATATCGTCATTCAAACTCCGGAAGGAGTGGATATCATTGCAGGGGCTTCCGGTTATTCTCAACTTGCGAACTTAAACGACACTCAGAGAAATTCTCTGATCAAAGGTTTCTCCGAATTAGACAATTATGATGTTATGATCATCGATACCGGTGCTGGGATCAGCTCGAACGTCATCGGTTTGACTCTTCCCGCGGATGATGTGATCGTGATTACGACTCCGGAGCCTACGGCGATCACCGATTCTTACGGACTGATCAAAGCGATCGTATCTCAAAGTAGGGATAAAAATTTGAAGATGGTCGTAAATCGAGTAAGAAGCGCGATCGAAGGGAAAAAAGTCGCGGACAGAGTGATCGATATCAGCGGGCAATTCCTTGAAGTAAAAGTCGAAAATCTGGGATTTATCTTTCAAGATGAGGAAGTGGAAAGAAGTATTCGGGAACAAAAGCCGTATATCATCAGTTCACCAAAAAGTAAAGCGGCGGCGTGCCTGAATCGTATAACGTATTCCCTTTTAAATCAGGAAATAGAACCTTTGGAAGACGCCGGTATCAGCGGGTTCTTTAAAAAGTTTTTTAACTTTATGGATGTCCGAAATAAAGAATTTGATAAAAGTGACGAAGAATAGTCCTTGAATCTTCAGATCCTATTTATAGGCGTTTTTGCCATTATTGCTTTGATCGTAAGTTCGTTTTGCGGATTTTTTATCGGAAATAATTTCGGGCATATTATTCTTGTAACTATTCCTTCCATGATTGCGTTTGCTGTTTTCGGATTCGGAGTGCACGCGTTTTTGGAAAAAAAAGTCCCCGAGTTTTTGGATTTTCTTTCCAATCTTGGGGAAGGGGTCTCTCCTGCCGCTTCCAATTCGGAAAGCATCGGAGGGGGGCATGATTATACAAGTCATGCAAGTGATACTGAACTTTCATCGGGTGATGAGTCGTCTTCCAATACGGAAGTATTTGCGTCAGCGGCTTCGAAACCTCAGAAAAACGGTAATTTCGGCGATCATATTATGGTCGAAAATATAGCGATCAAAAACGAGCCCAAATTAATGGCGGAAGCAATTCGTACGATGTTGGCTCGGGATGATATGGGTGAAAAATAGTTATTTCTTTTTAAATTCTTGCCATTCGGTTTTAGAAATCGAATGA
>NZ_QAJG01000001.1:280000-317500 GCF_003046425.1 Leptospira borgpetersenii serovar Javanica | reverse complement strand
CGGATTACGAGTCCAAAATGCACGAAAGTCAGGCGAAACACGAACAGGTGTTTAAAAGTCTTAAAACTCTTCAAGCCAGAAAGGAATCCGATCCTGCCTCTTTTACGGAGGAACATGAAAATCAACTCGGTAAAATGCAAAAAGCGGTGGAAAAGCTCGATTCTCGAATTCAAGAATTTGAGACTGAGATCAACAATCTCAAAAACTACATGGAAGAAAAGTCCTCGTACGGCAGGATCAGTATCGAAAAAGTTCTCTACGGCGGAGTAACAATGAGAATCCGTAACTCGGATTTCAAAACGAGAAACGAGATTAAGAATAAAACTTTTGTAGAAGAAAACGGAATGATTCGCCAGGTACCTTACGAGGATCCGGAACCGGATAAAAAAGACTGGAGAAAAAAGCGAAATCGTAGTAATTAAATCTTAGATGAGGCTAAGCGATACTTTTTTAGGCTATGGTCAGGCTCCGGATATGATTCGGAGGCAACAGGTGGAAAATCCTTTCACCATGCCTCATATGATTTCCGAAACCGCTCGAATGGTTAAGGAATACAATGATACCCGAAAATATGCGGTCGAATTGTATACCGATGTTTTTTCTCTTTCTCCTGAATCCAGGGAAAGAATGTCCTTTGCCAGAAGTCAAAAAATAGACCAAATTAAGGACCGGTTAAAAACATACAAGCCGGCCTCAGGAGATAGGAGCGAGACTTATTCCGCCGACGGCCAAAAGGAGTCTAACGCACCGACCAATCGAGGTAGAATTGAATTTTTCGCCTAAACTTTTTCTGAAGGGATGTTGTTGGAGACGATACCGGGAGAAAAAGGTATGGAGTTATTTGCAGTTTTAGCGATCAACGCGGTCGTTTCTGTAGTTTTATATTATACGATCACTTCGAAAGTAACCGAAAAAATTCGTACTCATATGTTGAAGCGGATCAACGAAGAAATTCGAGACTTCGTGGATGAGTTGGAAACGGAGTCGCTTAGACAAGTGGATTTAATCGGCTCTAGGATTCTCACTTTTAAAGAGATGACTTTTAAGGTGGAAGAGCTTGTCAAAAGGATCGAACAAGCTACCACTCCAGGTATTTTGGATAAAATCCGGTTAGAAAGTCCGGGTACTTCGAATCCAGAAAACGTGAATCATTTTATGGAAACTTCTTCCTTTGCTTCCGAAAGCGGTTCTCCGGGAAAAAATCCTTCCTTTTCCAAAGTTGGTGAGGAGGAAAAACCTACTTTAAGAAATACGAATCTGGCAAAAATTCCCGATTCCGTCCAACAAGGAATCGGTTATATCTACAAGGAAAATTTGGACCTTGTAAAAGAAGAAGGTGAAGTTCGTTCCACTCCACAGTCGACTCCGCTTCAAAACCCATTGACCGCGAGCGCCTCTTCGAACGAATCCGCGGCTGCAACGAATTCGCGCATTTTTGCATCAGAGAATTATTATATTCAAAAACAGAAAATTATTGTATCGGGTCAAAAGACGAAAACTCAAAATCCGACCGCGGCGCAAACGCAATCTCGCAATCAAAACGAAACGCAGACGGGGCAGGGTTCTACTTCCAATCTCGTTTTGGAGACGATCGGCAGAGGCGTTCGTAAGTTTTTTGGAATCCAAGAAATCAAAACGATCCAGAAAGAGGATTCCTCCGGGAACGATTTTTTTCCGGGAACTCGAAATTCCACTTTGGATATTTCCCTGGATGAAGACCCTTTTTCTACTATTCCGGATTCCACGTTAAGTGAAACTCCGGTTTTTAAGGATAATCTCAAACCCGCGGATTTCGGTAGAATTCTCCAGGAAAATAAAGCCGGTTACAAACCTATCAAACCGGATTCCACTCGAATTTCAGCGGAAGCGGCGCTGCTTGAGATCGGAGAAGATTCCACAAAAATAGAGAAAGTTGTTTTCCTTTTAAAAAGAAAATATACTCATGAAGAAATTTCGGAAGTTTTAGATCTGGCGCTCGGCGAGGTGGATATCATTGAAAGATTTAGGTTGGACAGAAATAGGAGGTTCTGATGTCCCAGTTTAGCGTACTCAATGTAGGATTCGGGAATATCGTTCTGGTTTCTAAGATCGTTAGTATCATTCATTCGGATTCTGCGTCCGCTAAAAGGATTCGGAACGAGGCTAAGAGCAATAACAGTTTGATCGATGCGACTCAAGGCAAAAAGACCCGTTCGATCATTGTGACCGATAGCAATCATCTTATTCTTTCCAATCTAAGAGTGGAATCTCTTGCCAAAAGAATCGAATCCAGCGATAACTCGATCGCTTCCGAAGAGGAAGATCTAGACTGAATTCTCCCAAACTTTTTGTTCTTTCTTCCGTTGCGGGAGGGGGAAAATCCACACTCATTCAAAAGCTCAGAGAAAAACATCCCGATATTCTTTTCTCGATTTCGTGTACTACCCGAGCTCCTCGCCCGGGAGATAAGGAAGGAGTCACGTATTTCTTTCTAACAAGGGAAGAGTTTAAGAAGGGAATAAAGGATTCTATGTTTTTAGAATGGGCTCTCGTTCACGATCAGTACTATGGCACTCCTTTGAAATTTATTGAAGAGGCTTTTCAAAAAGGTTCTTCCGTGATTATGGATATAGACGTCCAGGGTGCGAAAATCATCAAAGAAAAGTTTCCGGGAAGGATTGTGACGATCTTTATTCTTCCACCGAGCGAAAAGGAATGGGAAAGACGTCTTCGAGATAGGGGAACCGATTCGGAAGAAAGTATCTTGAAAAGAATCCGAAACGGTAAGTCCGAATTGGAACGTCAGAATGAATTCGATTATAAGATCGTAAATGACGATCTGAATCAGGCTCTTGCGGATTTGGAGAGAATCATTCTTTCTAAGCCCTAAATAAACAACCTCATTTGCAGAAAATGCTCGTCGTAGTTCCTACGAAATCATTTATCTTTCAGAATAATGACCCTACAATTCTTCAGAGCCGATTTAGTTTTAGGGGAGGCGAGGAGTTTTCTTGCGTCTTCTGCCGCGATCACCGGGTTCACGGGATAATGGCCTGTAACACTTAACGCAGTTACGTAGTAGGGTTTGATACCGGCAATCCGAGAACGGAAGGCTTCTTCCGGAGTTTTCATATAACTTACATAACCGTTTCGAACCACATTTTCCTTGGAAACGAAATAAGGAGAATAAAGGCTGTTTCCTTCTTCCGAAAGAATTTCCGGAAACAAAGCGGTATCCAATTCCAGGTGTCTGGCGTCTACGATGAGAGAAGTGAATTCCGCGGCCAGTGTAGGGGCCGGATATTCTGGAAAACTTTCCGTATCGTAGGGAAGAAAAACGTAATTCAAAATGCCTCGTTTTCCTTTGAATTGAATGAGGCCTTTTGCGATCACTCGATTTTCCACAAAGTTGACCGTTGTAAACATCGGTTCGATCTCGAAGATTTGGTTGAAGATTTCTCGAAATAGAGAATCTTCTTTGATTTTTTCTCGAAGAGTAAATTCCGAATCCAATTTCAGAGTATCTATTTTTCGAAAAAGAAATTTTTTGAGTTCTTCCTCCGCGTTTAAGGAAGCGTTTTTTCTTGCTTCGGTCAGGTTTTTTGCGGTGTTTTCTGCACCCCAATTCGGATCCTCTACGGAATAGGTAAGCTTTGGAAGTTTGAAAGAGAGAGTTTTCTGAATCTCTCCTTTTTTCCAATCAATCACCGTATTCGTATAATCTTTATTCTCAAAAGAGAACGGGTTTTGAATTGGGACCCAAAAAAGAAGGAGTAGGAAAAATCGGACTATGGAATTCATTTAGATTCTCAAGAAACGGAAGTACGTCTTCTATTTATTTCGGCAGATTAGCGAATTCTCTCTTTAAATCTTCCCGGTTCTGAATCAATTTAGCGGGAGGAAGGGATTTCAAAAGATCCTTTCCATAAGATTTTGTGAACATTCTAGGATCCAAAATAGAAACGATCCCTGTGTCCGTACCGGAACGGATCAAACGTCCGAATCCTTGTTTGAGAACTGTGCAAGCGTATGGAAGTTGTAACTCCGCAAAGGGATTCCCGCCGAATTCTTTTAGTCGTTCGCTTTTGGTTTCCAAGACCGGATCGTTCGGAACCTGAAACGGAAGTTTGGCGATGATGACGGATTTGAGTTTGTCTCCTCGGATGTCGATTCCCTGCCAAAACGTAGAAACTCCGAAAAGTACACTGTTGGGGGTTTCGAGATACATTTGTTTGGCTCCGTCCGGTCCCAGATCGGATTGGGAGAATAGTGGAAGAGTGGTATGGGGACAAATCGCTTCGTAAACCAGTTTCAAGGACTTAAAAGAAGTAAACAGAACAAATGTATTCCCCCGCGTCAGTTCGATGAGCCAAAGGATTTGTTTAGCAAGATCCGCATGATAGCCGTCCGGATCTCCTACCGGATCCCGAATTTCCTTCGGTACGTACAAAAGAGCATTCTTTTGATACGGAAAAGGAGAAGGAACCGTAAGATTAGAAGCCTGTAAGTCCCCGATTTTTTTTTGAAAGTATTTAAAATCGTTTCCGGATGTGGAAAGGGTTGCCGACGTAAACACGATCGACTCCATCCGAGAGGCGAATAGGTCGCGAATAATCTCGCTCGGACTTAAAGGTTCCATGCAAATTTTATAATAGATCTCTTTTGAACTTTGATCAGGAGGTTCGATCCAATACACAAGATTCGGATCATCCACTTGGCGAAAAGTTTCGAGACCGGTTGCAATTTCGTTGATCCTTCCGGCTAACATCTCTAAGGCGAGGGCGGATTCTCTTTCCGCGATATCTTCGTTATCCTTGGATAATTTGGAAAGATGTTTCTGAAGAATTTCGGCGATCTCGGCAAGTACCGCGGCAAATTCGCCTCGATCCAACTTTAGAGGTCGTTTGATCCTTTGAGGACTATAAAAATTCAGAGGGACTTCCCCGGAAAGTGCGTTGAAAAAAACGGTTAGAGTTTCACCCGCCTTTGTCACTAAATCCTTGAGAATGTTCGAGGAAATCGAAACTGCAACCCCCGTGTTTTTATTCGGAAGCCAGATCTGTTGTAGAAGTTTTTGGATTTCCTGAGAACGAACTTCTCGGCGAAAAGAAGAACCGATGATGTCAGGAAAGTTATGCGCTTCGTCCAAAATCACTCGATTAAATTCGGGAAGAATATTGAAGTCACTCGCGATATGCGCCGCCAAAAGGTGATGGTTTACAATTAGAATGTTACAACGTTTCCATTTCTCCCTTTCTAAAAAATAATAGGAATGAGAAAAGTTGGGACAATTTCTTCCGAGGCAATTATCCGCCTCTCTCGTGATTTTGTTCCAAAAATCGTAGGAAGCCGTTCCCATAAATTCCTGTTTTCTTCCGGACTCTGTGGTTTTAATCCATCGGTTGAAAGAATCCAAATGAGGAATCATCTCCGGGCCGAAGGTTCCGTCCCGCAACACATGATTCATCTTTCTTTTGCACACATAGTTGGAGGAGCCCATTGCGATTTCCGCTTTTAGATCCGTTCCTAAGATTTTGGAAACCAGCGGAATGTCTTTTAAAAGGAGTTGCTGTTGAAGGGATTTAGTTTCTGTGGAAATGACGACGGGTTCTTCTGTTTCGATCGAGGCAAGTGCTGCGGGAATCAGATACGCGAGAGACTTACCGACTCCCGTTCCCGCTTCTGCAATCAAATGGGTTCCTTGAAAGAGGGAATCTTCTATCTTTTGGGAAAGTTGAATCTGGCCTTTTCTGGGTTCGAAATCGTTCCAGGTCGCGGAAAGTTTATCAAAGTATTCTAATGAACGATTCAATGGTTTCTGGTTTTAAAAAGTTTAAAAATGCAGAATATAGTAAGGCTACTCACCAAAAGCAGAGAAATAGTCATGATCGAAACACCTTGCCAAGTCAAACCTTCTTGTGCTAAGAATATCATCTTAAATTTACTCTTTTTTCTTTATATTTCAGGGCGTAGTGTACGAGAAGCACAATCAAACTGAAGACGATCAGAATTCCGAAAAAAACGGATTTTGAGACGAGCGCTTTCATACGGGCCGCTTCTACGGAAGTTCCCCGAGCGATTGCCTGTGAAATCATAGCGTCCACACTCATTCTTTCAAAATGACCGGGAAGATTTTGGATGAGAAAGGCGATAAATACGACGATTAAAAACACCGGAGTTATGTATTGAATCACGAACCAAAAAAATCTTGGAAGTTCAAAATGAGAACCTTCGTTTCCGTCTTCTATACCTTTTTTGGCTCCGATTTTCCAACCGAATAAAAAAATTTGAATACTTGCAAGTATGAAGATCAGAATGGTCCCGACCCAAAAGTCCGCGAGTTCGAGGGCTTGAAAGTTTTGATTGAAGTAAAGAATCGGAAAACATAGACATCCGGTGAATACGAACAGGATAAATGTGGAAGTATGTCTGCGAATTCCGAAGGATTCCTCCAAAAAGATGATTCCCGGTTGTAACATCGTAACGGAAGACGTGATTGCCGCAAGAAAGAGAACGAAGAACCAAATTGCACCGAACCATTCTCCTCCGGGCATCAAAGAAAAAACGGAAGGAAGTGCGATGAATCCCATACCGAACGTGCCGAAATCATTAATCGAAGCGCCTAAGAAAAGAAAGGAGACCGGGATCGTAATCATACCGCCGATTGCAACTTCCACGAATTCGTTTAAAGAAGCGGCAGAAAGGGAAGAAAGGACTACGTCGTTGTCCCGTTTGAGATAACTTGAGAAGACGAGTGCAATTCCGAAACCGGCGGACAAAGTGAAAAAAATCTGACCCGCCGCGGCGATCCAGACCTCGGATTTCAAAAGAGCCGACCAATCTGGGTTCCACATCTTACCGAGACCAATCTCGATGTTGTCTAACGTAAGAACTCGAACTAAAATCACGGCGGAGCAAACGAGCATAAGAGGGACCGCGATTTTCGCAAAGGTTTCGATTCCTTTGGAAATTCCTCGGTAAACGAGCGCGAAGTTGAGGATAAAACAAGTGAGAGTAGTGTAGAAAATTTTACCCGAAATCGCGTCTCCGTTTGCGCGCGCTCCGGTAATGTCCAAATAATAATTTCCTGCGGCTTCGATGATCTGTGATTGGTAAGCGTTTCCGTTCGGGTTCAGTCGGATCTGGCCGGTTAGGAATTCGAAGGAATAGGCGAGACACCAAGCTTCAATAAAAACGTAATATATATAAATGAGAATGGGAATTGTGATCCCGATAGCTCCGACAATTCGGAGAGGAAATCCGGAAAGAAAACTTTTGAACAAAAAGGGAGCGCTGTGGCCGGTGCGACCTCCCATTCTTCCCATGATCCATTCCGTAATACAAACCGGGATTCCGACCAGAATGAAGCTGATGATGTAGGGAACCATGAAGGCTCCACCGCCGTTTGCAACGGCTTGTCCGGGGAATCGGATGAAATTTCCGAGACCAATCGCCCCACTTGCCACGGTGAGGATGAGTCCAGTTCTGGATTTCCAGTTTTCTTTTGGGGGTTCTTTACTCATGATGCCTTCTTGTAAAACGCACGTTAAACCCCTTGTTGTCAAAGGAAAAGTAGATGGTTTTACAAAAAACGGGACATAAAATGGATGAGATACTTTTTCAACTTTAGAGTTCGGAATCTTAGGAGGTTGGGGGTTTCCTTTCGATTTACTGTTGATGGAATGTGGAAACTAGGTGTTGTAGTCTCGCTGTATAGATGTAGAAATTTGCCTGATCACGAATTTATTTCCGTAATAGTTCCCACATTCTAGAAATGAATATGGGTTGCCTATTAAAATGAGGGTGTCAATATGGCAGATAAATTTGAGATTTTTTAGAATCAGAGAGTCTAAATTCTAAATGAAAAGTTGGAGAATTAGGGAATGAAACTAGATAAACTCACTACAAAATTAAATGAAGCGTTGCATAACGCACAAGTTTCTGCCGAGAAGTCGGGAAATCCGGAAATCAGTGAAGAACACATTCTTAGAGAAGTTTTGGTCCAGACCGACGGACTTGTTCCACTTTTGATTTCAAAACTCAACCTAAATCCGAAATCCTTTCTCGGAAAAACCGAAGACGCACTGAGGCGGCTTCCGAAAGTCGGAGGCACTTCTTCCGCTGATGTGGGATTCTCACGTTCCGCAGTTTCTCTTTTGAAAACTGCGGATGAAATCCGTAGGGAACTAAAAGACGAGTATTTATCAACGGACCATGTAATTCTCGGGCTTATGAAAAACGGAGTCGGACCGTTGAAGGAGGAATTTTTAAAACTAGGATTAGAATATTCTAAATTACTTAATATTACTTTGGAGAATAGAAAGGGAAAGGCAATCATGGACGATTCACCGGAAGGAAAAATGGACGCTCTTGCAAAGTATGCAAAAAATCTTAACGACCTCGCCAAACAGGGAAAACTTGATCCCGTTATCGGAAGAGACGAAGAGATAAGAAGGACGATTCAAGTCCTCTCCAGAAGAACGAAAAATAACCCGGTTCTTATCGGAGAACCCGGAGTAGGTAAGACTGCGATCGTAGAAGGACTTGCGAACAAGATCGTACAAGGGGAGGTTCCGGAAGGAATCAGGAATAAAACTCTTTATACCCTGGACCTAGGTTCCATGATCGCTGGAGCCAAATACAGAGGGGAGTTTGAAGACAGATTGAAAGCCCTTCTCGACGAGGTTAAGGCTTCGGACGGCGAGGTTATTTTATTTATAGACGAAATTCATACTCTTGTAGGCGCCGGCGCAACGGAAGGTGCATTAGACGCTTCTAATATGCTGAAGCCGATGCTTGCCAGAGGAGAACTCCGATGTATCGGTGCTACCACTCTGAAAGAATATCAGAAATATATTGAAAAGGACGCCGCATTGGAAAGAAGGTTTCAACCCGTTTACGTTAAAGAACCTTCCGTCGAGGAAACGGTTACGATCTTAAGAGGACTCAAAGGACGTTACGAGCTCCATCATGGAATTCGAATTCTTGATTCCGCGTTGATCGCGGCGGCTACCCTTTCCAATCGGTATATCGCTGACCGTTTCCTTCCCGATAAAGCGGTGGATTTGATCGACGAGGCGTCTTCTAAGATGAGAATCGAGATCGACTCCATGCCGGAAGAATTGGATCGCGCGAGTAAACGGATTCAATCCTTAAAAATCGAAAGAGAGGCGTTGAAAAAAGAACAGGATCCCGCTTCGAAAGAAAGATTGAAATCACTCGAAAAGGATCTTGCGGAACAAGAGCAGAATTTTCAGACTTTGAAGGCGAGATGGGATTTGGAAAAATCCAAAATCTTACGATTGAAACAAATTAAGGAAGAGATCGAAAAGTATAAAAACTTAGAAGCGGACGCGGAAAGAAAAGGAGAAATCAATCGAGTCGCCGAAATCCGCTACGGAAAACTAGTCGATTTACAAAAAGAATTCGAAGCCGCAAACGAAGAATTAAAAAAACAAGAAGGGGCCTCTCGGCTTTTGAAAGAAGAAGTCTCCGAAGAAGACATTGCGAACATCGTCTCTCGTTGGACCGGGATTCCCGTATCCAAAATGCTTCAAGGGGAAAGAGCAAAACTTCTTTTGATGGAAGACGCTTTGAAGACAAGGGTTATCGGCCAGGATCACGCTCTCAAACTTGTATCTGAAGCGGTACAAAGATCAAGGGCTGGGATTGCGGATCCGAATCGACCGATTGGAACTTTCTTATTCCTGGGACCTACGGGAGTTGGAAAAACGGAAACCGCAAAGGCTCTCGCTGAATTCTTGTTCGACGATGCAAATGCGATGCATCGAATCGATATGAGTGAGTATATGGAAGCGCATTCTGTTGCGCGACTTATCGGAGCGCCGCCCGGTTACGTGGGATACGACGAAGGAGGCCAACTCACCGAGGCGGTGAGAAGAAGACCATATTCTCTGATTCTATTCGACGAAGTTGAAAAAGCGAACCCAGATGTATTCAACATTTTTCTTCAAATTTTAGATGAAGGAAGATTGACCGATGGAAAGGGGCGTAACGTTGATTTCAAGAACACGGTGATCATTCTCACTTCCAATATCGGATCGGACATTTTGGGTTCTTCCGAATATAGCGCCGAAGAAAAAGAAAGATTAGTCGAAGAACGTTTGAAAAAACAATTCAAACCCGAATTCTTAAACCGAATCGACGAAGTGATTCTATTTCATTCAATTTCAAATTCCGTGATTCACAAAATTGCAGACATTCAGTTGGAGGCGTTGAAACAAAAGGCGAAGGAGAACGGTTTGGATGTTCAGTTTACAGACGAATTGAAGGACTATGTTTCTAGAGCAGGTTTTGATGCCGAATACGGAGCTAGACCTCTGAAACGTTTGATCCAAAGAGAGGTCGGCAACTCTCTCAGTCGTTTCATTTTAAACGGTAATTTTTCGGACGGACAAAAAGTGGCTGTGGATTATAAACAGGGAAAAGTGATCGTAGTTTAAACTGGGGCCGATTGTTTATTGTGGAACGTAGAACCCGTCTCAAAACATCAAAATGTAGAAACTACTACAATCTTAAACGACAGGAAAACCGGCAATACGATGTAATCTGTGAGAACTTCCACTTTTTTAGAAACTTGCCGGGTCGTTTTGAGATGTCTTTTTAAGGTTTTGAGACGCCCTCTTAGCTGTCCTCGTTTAGGGTTGTGGAATACTTTGATTCGATTACTCCTTGTAGAGTTGCTATTTCGCAAACGGCGTTGATTTGTACCTAATTTTTTTTATACGATAAACAAGTAGGTTCTGAGTCCGACAGATCTTGTATTACTCATCCCTATAAAAAAAGTACCCAAAAGAATAGAAAGACTAAAGATATGCAAAATGAAGAATATAGAAAGAACGAAATTAAAGGGATTAGAAAAACGTCGATTGAAAGGAATCCAACTTTTAAAGCAAAGTCATACTTGTTATAGAGTAGGAAAAGAACTTTGGGTCAGTAAACAATCGGTAATGCGTTGGCGTGAAAGATACGAAGAGGACGGAATAGAAGGGGTAAAGTGGAATGGTCAAAGGGGTCGACCGTCAAAATTAACAAAGTCGCAGAAGAAGGCATTAAAACGCATCATCTTGAAAGGAGCGACAAGTTATGGATACCCGAATGAACTATGGACAACATTTCGTATAACGGAGATAATTCGAAAAGAATTCAAAGTGAAGTTTCATCAAGATTACGTAGGGATTCTGTTACACCAATTAGGATTTTCGTATCAAAAACCAAAGAGAATCGCGTTGGAAAGAGATGAAAAGGCGATTCAAAGTTGGAAAAGGGAAAGGTGGCCGGATATAAAAAAAAGCGCAGAAAGAGGGATTTGAGATCATATTTCTGGATGAAAGTGGAATCAGTCAAAATCCGTATCCTGCAAAAACATGGGGATTGATAGGTAAGACACCGATCATTCGCCACAAGATGTCTTGGAAAAAATTATCGGTAATAGGGGCTATATCCCAAAAGGATTTTTACTTTCAGGTTATAGAAGGCTCCGCTAAAAGTCAGAATCTCATTCATTTTTTAAAGATGCTTTTAAAGGAAAATCGTAAAAAGATTTTATTAGTTTGGGATAATCTATCTGCCGATAAAAGTAAAACCGTAAATGTATTTTTACAAGAACATACAAAGCGGCTTCGAGTTGAATTTTTACCTCCTTATGCGCCTGAGTTAAATCCCCAAGAATATATCTGGCGTCGTTGGAAAAGAAACGACATGGCGAATTTTTGTCCGGTTAATTTGAGTTCCTTGTTCAATAGAACCAAATACACTTTAAGAAAATTGAAATCTACCACGTTTTGTTTTGAAAGCTGTTGGAGACAAGCCGGTATTTAGGTACTTATTTTTATAGGGATGATTAAAAGATATTACAACAAAAAGAGAAGACACTCGGCTTTAGGCTACCTGAGCCCCGTCGAGTTCAGAGAAAGAATTACTGCATAACCATGTCCGTTTTTTCGGGAGAAGTTTCAATCTGCTCATATGTTTGGCTTGGATATGATCTGTGAGGTGTTTGCTGGGGAAGTGATGAGGAAAAAGGGCGGGTGGGTCCGATCCCCGTCCATAAGAACCTTGGGTCTAAATTGATGCGCTCGTTCGATCATCGGTGCAATGTACCTAACATGTTGGACGCTTGTGTAATCGATATGAGTTTGGTTTTTGGACTGAGAGGTCTTTCATATTCGCGATCGTTTCCAAACGTCTCTCGGAATGACTTTCAATCTTGTTCCTTTTTCCGCATAGAGCCTTTGCCAAGCTACGATATTGGCGTGGCGTTCAAGTCAAGCCGCCGCCTTGCCTATGCCTCCCATCTTTGAACTGCTTTCCGTTTTTTGAATGTCGGAAATAACTAGTTGACTAAAGTCAAAAAATCTGTTAGTCCGTACTGACGATTTACCGCAAAAACCAATGGAGGCTTTAGGAAGGTCTTTTGCTGTCCGGATCGAAATCCGTTTCAAAACGGTTCGACGTATGAAAATTACGGTGTAAGGAGTACTATGTTCACTTCTCACAAAATTAGTTCGGAGATAGCCGATCTCAATCAGAAGTTTTTAGATAGTCTCTTCTGGAGAGAGATATCTAAGCCTGAACTCGTTCTAATTATAAGAACCTGTCTCAAAAGAAACTCAAGTATTTCACTTCCTAAGGGGCGTTCGATGGGAACAGGTTCTTGCAGCTTGATCTTTATGATAAAGTATAATAGAGTTTTGGGATTCGCTGTAAACTTAGTCGGAGCGGATCACTCTCAATTCCTATATGAAAGAGACCATCCGAGCCTTTCGTATCAAAGCTGCCAATATAGGGTTCCAGGCGACTGAGATGATTTTAAAAACATAAATAAACATCTTCAGTTTTTAACGAACGAACACTTAGGTTTTGATTATGCGTAACAGAACAGGATTGAGAACGTCCAAGCGGCAATTTCACTTTATTTATCGTCAAAGCCTGAATAAGAATCCTTCTTTCGAATCGATTCTTATTTTTTATCGGTGCTAAGATGTTAGAATTTGCGAATCGGGCATCACAGACTTCACGGATTCTTGTCGTCGAGGACGAAAGGATCGTAGCGCGTGATATTCAAGAGATTTTACAGAAATTCGGCTACACTTCGATAGGTATTGCGACTAACGGAGAAAAGGCGATCCAGATGGCTCGGGAAATTCGCCCGGATCTTGTGTTGATCGATATTGTTCTCGGTACCGGGTTTATAGACGGAGTTGAAACCGTCGTCAAGTTAAAAGAGATACTGGATGTTCCGGTAATCTATGTGACCGCAGATAGCGACGAAGCTACTCTGAAAAGGGCGCGTGTAACGGAACCGTTCGGATATATTCTCAAACCGGTAAATGTTCGAGAACTTGAGATCACGGTTGAGATGTGCCTCTATCGGCATAAGATGGAGAAACGTTTTCGTGAAGATGCAAGCTGGTTGACTACCACTTTGAGTTCGATAGGAGACGGAGTGATCGCTACCGATTCGATTTCCAGAGTTAAGTTTTTAAATCCGGTTGCGGAAGCCCTTTTGGGAATGAATGAAAAAGCGGTTCGAGGTAGGATAGTGGATGATGTAATGCATTTAAGAGACATGAAAGGTGCAATCATTCAAAATTTAGTTTCTTATGCTACGATCAATCAGTCGCCCGCCGTTTTTGAACACGTGATTCTTTCCGATTCCAATGGACGAAGTACTCCCGTTATTTGTACGGTAGCTCCGATTCATGATACGAATGGAACTTCTCACGGTTGTGTTTTCACCTTACGGGATATAAGCGAACTGTATGCTAAATCGCAAGAACTCAGCAAACGAATGGAGGACGTGGAACAGGCAAAACGTCTGTTGGAGAAATACTTTCCTGAAAACTTGGTGGATTACCTCGTCGATGAAAAACGGCAAATGGAACTTGAAGGGAAGAATGTTCAAGCTACGATGTTATTTTGCGACGTTCGAAATTCCACGGGGATCGCCGAAAGGTTAAATCCGGATGAGTTTGCGGCTTTTTTGAGCGAGCTGTTTACGGGGCTTATGGATATCACGTACGCGAATGGAGGCTCGGTAAATAAATTACTCGGAGACGGACTCTTGATCACTTTTGGCTGTCCTTTCCCAGAAGAAGAGGATACAATCAATTGCGTTCGATTGGCTCTGCAAATTCGAGAGTATCTACGCGCGTTCAATGATAACCGAAATCCAAAAATTCTCACTCCCGTGGCGATGGGAATTGGAATTTCGACCGGGAATGTGTTTGCGGGAAACGTCGGTTCGTCGCGACACATGGAATACACCGTGTTAGGCGATGCGGTCAATACCGCGAGCAGACTGGAAGCTCTTACAAAAACGACGGGTCATGATATACTTTTGGATTCTTTTACTTCCGATTTTATTCGTCATGAAATCAACGTCGAACCAATCGGTACATTTTTGTTACGAGGTAAAAAGGAACCGCAAGAAATATTCTTCCCGGTTGGTATGTTATGAAAGATCGTCGCGCTTCGTCCAACGCTGGTAAGAGATGTTGTTGGCCTAATAGGGCGGAGGGTGCAGATGCAAAATAGCAACGAAGGCAAATTGCTTGAAATGAGACTTCGTCCTATTTGGGCGGAGATAGAACGGGCGAGAGAAGAGTGTCGTAATTTTTTGGAAGAACTGGGTTCATCGGACGAAACCAGAGACGCGCTCTGTATGATCGCATCCGAGATTCTTGAAAACGCGATCAAATACGGCCACTTCACAAGCGAAAGCCAAGAGTTTACTTTTAAATTAGAATCCGGTAAGGATGGAATGCTTGTGCAAGCTTGGAGTCCTCTTCCTTCCGCGGGAATCGTAGAAAATCTACGTCGCCTCGATTCAATCGTTCAATGGATTCGAAGTTTTCAATCTCCATTTCAAGCTTATTTAGAAAGACTGAAACTTGTGGCAGGACAACCCTTAGAAGACAATGAAAGCGGACTAGGACTCATTCGTATCGCTTATGAAGGTGAAGCGATTCTTGATTTTTATGTAAACGAAGATGACATTCTCTATGTATCGGCCCTACAACCGAAAATAGATAGGGAGCAGGTGGTTTAACATGAGCTTGAACAATCAGATCTTTTCGGAAGACCAACTTCAACTGGAAGTTGTGGACGGCAACGAGATTCTAATTCGTTGGCTCGGAAAAAGCGTTCAGAGAAACCCAAGTCAGTTCATCATACCCACGTTGTCGAATGTAATGAAACGAGGTAGCGATCAACACAAAGCGGTAATCTGGGATTTTAGGGAGCTTGAATATATGAATTCTTCCACGATCACTCCCGTGATTAAAACTTTGGAAATGATTAAAAAAGGAAATGGCAAGGTAAAACTCATCTACAACAAGACAAAGAAATGGCAGGACTTGAGTTTTTCCGCTCTACGGATCTTCGAGACTAAAGACGGAAGGATTCAGGTCATAGGACAATAGTTTATATGATCGTTGAACATACCATCGTCGGTTTACTCCAAACGAATGGGAGCATTACGAACGTAGAAGTATGCGGACATTCGCGCTATTCTTTCCAAATTCGGCTTCCAAAGGCGCCGCCATACATTGTCCCATTCAATGCCGACGGTTTTATCATCGAATTGGATGGAAAGAGAATCGAACTCGGCAGATGTAGAATGCTTCCCGTTAAACATGCGGCTACTTCCACCGCTCTTCCTCAGTATTTGGTATTGTTTCTCGACGATACCGTAGACGTGGTCGATTTGATCGGCAAAAAGAGATTCACCGTATATGACACCGGACTTTTTAATTTGCAATTGATACTCAATCAAAAAGAAAAAGTGAATCAACGTTTTAAAGAATATAGCGCCAACCTCACGTTCGAATTGAACGTATATAAACAATTCTTCGACGATTTGGATCGGAAATTTTTAAAAGAACCGGGTCCGGTTCAGGAACATTTGCATCAGATGATTCTGGAGCGGGAAGGTCAGACGTTTATGGAGTTTTTCGAATCCAAAGTACTGGAACTCCAGGAACAAACAAAAAATTTCTCAAAGGACGAAAACGAAGCGCACGGATTTTTTTTCAGAAAACAGGTCTGGGATTTTATTCTTCATTCCGCGTTTATGTTGCGGACGAATTTAAAACCTCGCGGATACGCGGGAGACTACGAAATGATGAAGATGATTTATGAAAATGAAATCATGGGTAAATCTCTTTTCGCAAGGTTGTTGCACAGTTATCCTCTACAAATTCCGGCCGCAAATGCGGTACGCAATCGACGTAGGATGATCGCGGATCAAATTCGGGAGGCTGTAGAAAATCACGACAACTCAGATTTTCGGGCTATGTCCGTCGCTTGCGGCCCTGCGGATGAAATCGGAGAGGCTTTCAGCGATATGGTCGAGTTGAAAAAAATTCATTTTACCTTGCTTGATCAGGATATGGAAGCGCTTCGAGTTGCGATGAATACGGTGAACCAGCTCGAACTTGAAAAAGGAATTTCGATTCACGTTAGATACATCAACGATTCCGTACGCTCCATGCTTCGTATCCGAGACCTTCCCGGAGCTTGGGGAAGATTCGACTTTATCTATTCGATGGGACTTTTCGATTATCTAACTCCTCCGGTTGCAAGGGCGGTACTCGCGAGACTTTTCGAGATGCTTAGGCCCGGAGGTAAGTTGATTGTAGGAAACTTTCACGTCAGTAATCCTGATAAAGCGTTTATGGAGTATTGGTTGGACTGGGTTCTGTATCATAGAACGGAAGAAGAAATGTTAGAATTGGCTTCCACTTTTCCGGGACATAGTCGCATCTTTTTCGAAAAAACTGGATGCCAAATGTTTCTGGAGATGCGGGCGCCTAACGGTTAAAATGGTTTAAAAGTATGCAGTTCACACTCAAAGACAAAATAATTATGGATCCGAAGGTAAATGATGATTTTGAAATATACCTTCAGGGCATCGTCCGCGAATGGATGCAGGTACTTACGCTGCTTTGTATGATTCTCATTCCGTTCTTTCTGCTTTTGGATTATTATACACAACCTCCGCATTTGCATCTTCGATTCGCAATTTACAGAGGTGCGACGACTGTCCTTGTCATCATCGAATACCTTCTGATCCGTTTTACACCCCCCAATCGTTCCTATCCTATGCACGGATATATCATTTCTTCTATGATCAGTCTGATGATCGTTTTAATGACTGTGGACTTGGGAGGGTTCAATTCGAGTTACTATGCAGGTCTGATGCTCGTGCTTATGGCTGTGAACATTTTGCTTTCCTGGCGTCCGATCCATTCCGTGGTCAACGGATTTCTTGTGTTGTCCATTTACCTCGGATTTAATATTGTAGAGGATCAACCCTTCGATCCGAGAATCATCGTAAACAACCTTTTCTTTCTTGGATCCACCATCATCATCACCGCCGCGATCTCTTGGGTGAGATTCAAACTCGTTCGATCTGAATATCTTTTGAGAGCCGAACTCGTGGGGGCCAATCAAAATTTGGACAATTCTCGCGCGGAAGTGCTTCGAGCCAGAGATGCTCTCTGGGGTGAAATGCAGTTAGCCAAAATGATACAAACGGCTCTTCTTCCACGTAAGACGAGCATAGGGCGTTACGAGGTGGCAGCTCTTATGGTTCCCACAGATTCGGTGGGGGGAGATTATTACGACATCATCGACGCGTCTAACGGAGAAAAGTGGGTGGGAATCGGAGATGTTTCCGGTCACGGAGTGGAATCCGGATTGATCATGATGATGGCTCAAACCGCGATCCAAGCGATCGTTCAACAAAAGAAAATGCTCAATCCTTCCGAAGTATTGAATGAGGCCAATCGAGTTATTAAGGAGAATATCGCGCGTTTGGGGACGGATCGTTATATGACGATGATGCTCTTTCGACTGGAAGACAATTATTTAGTGGTGTCCGGTAAACACATGGATCTGATGATCTATCGCGCCCAAGAAAAGAAAGTTGAAATGATTCCCACGACCGGTTCTTGGCTTGGGATTGTCGACAACTTAGGAGACGTTCTGGAAGACCATAGAGTTCCTATGTCCGCTGGAGATATTGTACTTTTGTACACTGACGGAATCACGGAAGCTCGCAATCAATCCGATGAGCTGTTCGGAGAAGAAAGATTGATCAAATTGCTTGAGTCAAACGCGAAACTCCCGCTTAGACAACTCGGAACTGAAATTTTTTCAAAGGTAGCCGATTTTGAAAAGGTCCAGAGCGACGATATGACTTTACTGCTTTTGAAAAATAAAGGAGCGTGAATTCCTGAATTCTTTGCACGAAAAAGTGTTTTGTGTTGAAAATTAACGGTATTCAATTTTTTAGAGATTAGTAAAAGGGGACTTAAAGTCCCCTTTTAATTTCGGTTGCTTGCTTGGGGGAGGTTTTTTACGGATAATAAAACTCGAAATTTTTCAGGATCGAAATCCATAGACTAAATTTTAAAAACTGAGTTTTGCAAATATTTTAGATATTTCTAATGATCCGATCGAAAACAACGTCCGCGTCTGCGATATTTCCGAGAGGAGTAGGCAGCAAGGTTCTTCGAATTTCTGATTCGCTTTCCGAAGATAAGAGCCGTAATTCGTATGGATCAGATCCACCGCTATTTTGAAATTTTCAGGAACATAAGAAAAACATAATGAATGTTTTTCAGGAAGATCGAAGTTATGGGAAACGTCGGATTTTCTGTAATAGTAGGGGTCGTTCAAACCGATTTGATAACTTCCGTTGAGAGGAATGGAAGAATGGGCCTGATATGAATAGCCGATTCTAAAACGATCGGTAACTGTATGGTTCGCGCCCACGACACCACCGATGGAAAATGCTTTTTTACTGCTTTCGTGATAGTATCCTTGCCTGGGAGTTTCTAAAGAGCCCGTGATATCGCAATATTTCTGATTGAGCTTTTGAGTTCCGTATATAGCTTCGATGCTCGCACCCAAGGAAAGATTACCGAAACGAACCGAGATTCCGTTCACGAGCTTTACGACTGCAAACTGATTGGAATTAGTTTCTTTGATTTGTTTGAAATCGCCGATCGGACCTGGAATGTTGATTCCCGCCCATTGATTGAAGGACTGGCCGTTCGGAGTGTTTCGAGTGATTTGATCCGCACCCCCGATCGCACCGCCGGGAATATAAAGAGCGACATCGTAATCAATGGATTCGGTGACCGGAAGTTTGAGAGCGATGTAAGGAGCGGGGCGTTGACCTTGCTCTTTTTATCGTTGGCGTAAACGTAATCCGGATTGGAATCCAGAAACTGATCCTAGTACCGATTGAAGATCGTAGAATTACCCAAACCGAATTCGATTTTTTTCCCTTTTGTCAAGGAAAGGTTGGCCGAATTTAAAGCGACATCAACCGGAGAGTCGCCCAAGGCAGTGTTTGTTCCGGCTAAAGCCTCGTATCTCGTGTTGATTGCATTCCGGGTCAAGCCGTCCACGGCCAAGAGAGAATCAATCCGCCGTGCCGAGACCGAGTAATACCGGAACGCCTGTAGACAAAACCCGGGCCCATATTCCATTTTTTGAAACCATAATAATATCCTAAGGAAAGATTGGTTAAACGTTTCTCAAAATGAAAAATTTTAACCAAAATAACGGATTTAGATCTGTTATTTTGGGCTTCTGTCAAAAAATGTAACATCTCTGTGCAAAAATAGCAGATTTTTTGCGTAGATCCTTTCAAAGCAGTAACGTGCAGTTTCGTAAAATTCAGAATGTCCGTTTTCAACCAATCTCAATTGGGATCTATTTGGGAGCGTATTTTAACTGGTTCCGATCCCCAAGAAGAGACTATCGGGTCCAGGGTTGGGATCGGAAGGAAGGGATAATAATTATCTATCTCATCAGTGAAAAGACAGTCGAAATGGAAACAAGTTATTTCCAATGGTTCCTGAAACACAAAGTGAGAGTCATACTGAATTGAAGATTTCTCAAGATCTGAATTTAAGTAGGACAAATGCTTTCCCTTCCTCAACATCCACGAAGTCACCTTCCAAATCCCCATCACATTCTAAACCACTAACATCAGCACAGCTTAAAGACAAACGCAACAATCCCGCTCTGAATCTCCCTTTCTTTACAAATGTAACGAAGAAGATCCTGAACGACTTCTACCCAAAATACTGCCCTAATTGTGAAGACAAACTACTGACGAAGGAAATCTCGACTCGTCCTGAATTGATCCGCTGTGACGACTGTCGTTACCTGACTTCGAGATTAAGTTACACACCCTTGCATCACTTCAAACTTCCGATGTGGATGTTTGGATATGTCCTTTACGAAAGCCTGATCCAACACCCGAAAGTAGTAACTTCAACAGAACTCAGCAAACGACTGAGAATCTCCTACAAAGCCGCAGCACTCTTGAAGAAGAGGTTTCAGTGTTTCGCTTCCGATCAGTTACCGAAATACAAACAACTTACCTTTGACGCCTTAAATCATGAATTCAAGAACTTCTCTTTACCAGCAGATGAGGAAGCGGACGTAACGAAGAAGATGGAGAACAAACCTTATGTCTGTGCAGACACCGCAGTATTGTATTCTGCAAGCGAAAGAGCCAATCAGGGACGGAAACGTTATCGTCATGGTGGAGCCACAGCCTCCATCTATCTCTCCGATAAATTGGGTGGAAAACAAGTTGGAACCTTAGTTCATACGATCGCTATCAAGAAAGGTCCGGTATTCTTTCATTCAGTTCCAAATCAGAAAGCGAATACTCTCGGACCCATCATTAAAGATCATCTACCTTTACAAACTCCAGTCTTTACAGATCAAGGTTATCCCTGGCTTTGGGGTATTTACAAGAACCATCGTTCCGTCAATCACAGCGCACACTCCAAGGACGCTCGTTACCGTTGGGCAAGAAACAGATGGAGTAAGAATGGAGTCCACAACCAAGTAGCGGAAGGAAATCACAGACTCCTCAAGTCAGCCTTTGCTTCTTACTGTTACATCCGTCCTGAGAACTCTACTCGTTACTTGAATGAGTTTTCCTTTCTGGGGAATACAACAGTCTTTGGTTTGGATGTGATTCGGGAAGAAGTATATCGAGAGTATGTGGGTGAGTGTCGTAGTGTGGATGTACGTGATGGAGTGGGGAAGGATGGTGTTCAAGGAGGGATGAGGTGGGGATCTTTTCGAGCGCCAACCGAGGGCCTGTCAAGGCCAGCGGTTGGGATTGGCGCGAAGGGATAATTATCTCAATACTTCGTTTATCAATTTTCCCAACAAGCTGTCTTGGGTTTGAACAGTCTTTTGGTTCGCTTCGTAAGAGCGGTTGACTTCGATCATCTCTACCATTTCTGTAACGACGCTAACGTTAGACGCTTCAAGATAACCTTGTAGAATGGAGGGCTCGTCCTTTAGATCAAAGGGAACCGGTTCTCCGGACTCGGGGGTATCTGCATAAAAGGAATCGCCTTCTTTATCCAGGTGGCGTGGATTTTCCACGGTCCTAATTTTAAGTTTATCCAAAAGAACCGGAGTTTCAAAGCGGTTCTTATCGAGTGAAGTTCCGTTGACGGGATCGTTTCCGATTTCACCGTTGATCCAAACTTCGCCGTTTTCCTTAATCAAAAAATTTCCTCTGGCAACACGGATCGGCCCGTTCTCGCCCATCAGAGGAAATCCTTGCGGAGTGACAAGATAGCCGTTCGTGTCCATAACGAAAGCGCCGCTTCTGGATAGACGTTCACCTCTGTTTGTCATAACGGAAAAAAATGCCGGGTGTTCGTTACCGGGTTTGTCTTGCAGCATGATATCAAACGGATTTTCGGTTTTTTTAACCGCGCCTTGTTCAAAACGTGTATAGACTTCGTTGACTTCACCGCCTAATCCGAGTTTGCCGACAACGGGTGCCGTATCGAAAGAACCCATCGGCACTTTACCGACTCCGTCTTCGTCGAAACGATGGAGAAGGAGTTCGGGGAATGTTTTAAAAATGGTGGTGTCTCTTTTAAACGCGGTCTTATCCACATTTGCAAGATTGTTGGAAATCACATCCATCCGAGTTTGCTGGATGATCATCCCGTTTGCGCCTGTATACATTCCTCTGAGCATATTTTTTCTCCTGATCCGTTTTTAAGATCGGAGAATTTTCAAAATTCCATAACGATTTTGAGGACATAAATTGGAAAAGGATAGAGAACTTTTCTATTTTCCGTGTTGATTTAGGGGAATAGAAAGATCTGATTCTAGATGAAATTTTATTTCTTATTCAAAACGTTGTTGGATATTATTTTAACGTGAGTTCGATATAAGGTTTTGTCCCAAAACAGGGGCAAAACCTTACAGCTTGATCTTTCTGACAAAGTAAACTGGGGTTTTGGGACGCGCTGTAAGAAAGTTTGGGCGAATCCAGCCTTTACTTGCAAAGGCTGGAGCGCGTTGTTTGTTCATTTCAATTCCTTCGGAATTTTTCAAACTAAAGTGCTGTTGCTATGAACAGCAGTGTCGTAATAATCGCTTTTGCATTTGTTACGCCGAACTCACGTGATTTTATGGGTTGTCATTGAACAAAAATGCACCCGCTCGTTCCAACAACACGGATAGGATTATCGAGATTTCTGTAGCATCTCAGGTTTAGGAGAAATTGAACATTATTGGTTCGTATAAGCCATCATGGGAAACGCTTCAGTCATTGGTTTATTTCTCAGGTAAGTTTAGAACGCAGGAAAAGAGGGATCAATTTCGAGTATTTTTGTCTTTTTTAAACTTCCCTTTCAATGTGATCAATAAACTACAGTCTTCTAAAGAACTGCCCGTTTTTGCCTCGAAGTCTTTCTTAAGTTCCGAAAGAATTCTTTCCTGAAGTTTGGAATCCAGATTTACGTCGTAGATTTCCCCGGTTTTTTCATCGATCGCATGATGGTGATGATTCACGTTCGAATCATACAAAGTAATTCCGGATTTGAGTTCCAAAAGCTTCACGATTCCTTTTTCTGCAAATAGTTTCAAATTATTGAATATGGTTGCGCGAGAGGCATTTGGAATATGTTCGTTTATCAATTGAAACACTTGGTCGGCAGTTAGATGTTGCGGTTTTGAAAGCAGTAGGTTGGCCATCTGTAATCTTTGAACCGTGACATTGATTCTGGCGTCTTCTAGAATCTTTTTGCTTCTTTCGTAAGAATCTTTCATGCGACAATTTTCTAGGAGAGATCATTTTTGTCTATAATTTAGACTTATTCTAAAAAAAGACTTGAACTAATTTTTTACTATTTTCAAACTGATATAATTTTAAAATTAGTTTAAAAATGTATAATTTTGATTTAATTATAAATTAAAATTGAAAAATTATACATTTATTTTTCAATTTAATGGGATTTTGGGTGAATTTTGAATTTCAAGCCGATTTAAAACACAATTCGGATGTAAAAATTCCCAAAGAAACGAGAGCAGTGACTTCTAAAGCTTGGATCGAATATCAAAAAAGTATAAAGTCGGAAAACCCTTGTTTTGATTCGGCAAGGCGAGGAGACATAGAAGCCTTAAAGGCACAGATCGGGACGCTGAGGCACGTAGATGAAAAAAACCGAAAGGGTTACACATTATTGATGTTAGCCGCTTACAACGGACAAGAAGAAGCGAGTCTTTTTCTAATCTCCCAAGGTGCGGACCCGAATTCCACGGATTTTGAAGGTAATTCTATATTGATGGGAGCGGCATTTAAAGGACATACAAGGATCGTGGAAATCCTTTTAAGTGCCGGGGCCAATAAAAATTATCGAAATCCTAAGGGACAAAATGCATTTCAATTTTCTAATATGTTTGGTCGAACGGAAGTCTGCAAACTTCTAAGTGAATCCGAATCAACTCGGTTTCAGAGATTATTAACTTTTTTTAAATCTTGGATTTTATACATCATTCAAATTACAAAAGGAGAACAACGATGAACAAAAAGACCCTTACTACGGCTGGAGGCCATCCGGTCGCACAAAATCAACATTCCATCACGGCTGGACCCAGAGGTCCAGTCCTTATTCAGGATACTCATCTCATTGAAAAACTTGCCCACTTCAATCGGGAAAGAATTCCAGAAAGGGTCGTCCACGCAAAGGGAGCGGGGGCTTATGGAACTCTGACAATCACGCGCGATCTTACGAAGTATTCTAGAGCCTCCGTTTTTTCAAAGGTGGGAAAACAAACTTCTCTCTTTCTACGTTTTTCAACAGTTGCGGGTGAAAAAGGTTCTGCGGATACGGAAAGAGATCCAAGAGGTTTTGCGATCAAGTTTTATACGGACGAAGGGATTTGGGATCTTGTGGGAAATAATACACCTGTATTCTTTGAAAGAGATCCGTTGAAATTTCCGGATTTTATCCATTCACAAAAAAGAGATCCGATTACGGGTTATAAGAATCCGTTTCGTATGTGGGATTATTGGGCAAAGGCTCCCGAAGCACTGCACCAAGTTACGATTCTTTTCGGAGATAGGGGAATTCCGGACGGTTATCGTTTTATGAACGGCTACGGAAGTCACACTTTTGGGCTTTGGAATTCTCAAGGACAACGTTTTTGGGTAAAATTCCACTTTAAGACCATGCAAGGAATCAAAAATCTGACTTCGGAAAGGGCATCTGCGTTAGCCGGAACTGATCCGGATTACGCGGCTAGGGATTTGTTTGAGGCGATTGAAAGGAAGGAATTTCCTAAGTGGAAGTTTTGTCTACAGATCATGCCCGAGAAGGAGGCTGAAACATATCGATTCGATCCGTTCGATCTCACAAAGGTCTGGTCTCACAAAGATTATCCTTTGATCGAAGCAGGGGTGTTGGAATTGAACGCCAATCCTAAGAATTATTTTGAAGAAGTAGAGCAGGCGGCCTTTTCGCCTTCCAACATGCCTCCGGGAATAGGCGCTTCTCCGGATAAAATGTTGCAAGGAAGGTTATTTGCATATCCGGATGCTCAGAGATATCGTTTAGGGATACGATATCAACAACTTCCAGTAAATAGGCCTAAGAACTTAGTGAACGTTTATCATAGGGATGGAAATACAAAGTTTCAATATGATGGAAACTACGATAATTATGAACCGAACGGTTTTGAGGGGCCTGTACAAGATTCTTCGTACGGGGAACCTCCTTTAAAAATCTCTGGAGATGCAGATCGTTACGATTCCCACAAAGGAAACGACGATTATTCTCAAGCAGGGGATTTGTATCGAATCATGAGTGTGGAGGAACGAGAAAGGCTCACTTCTGCGATCGCTTCCACGATGCGTAGTCTTCCTAAAAGTGTAATCGTTGCGAATCTCAAACATTTCTACCTCTGCGACCCGGAATACGGAACCAAACTGGCCGAAAAAGTAGAAATTTCCTTAGAAGATATAAAAACCTGTCCCTAGTTCCCACTTCCTACATAATAGGGTGTCGTGAATTTTGAAACGAGTTCCTATTTAGAAATAGAATCCTAGATACTCTATTATGTAGTTTTGAATGAAAGAATTCTATATCGTCATTACTGTGCGACAAGTCCAAGTTCACGAATTGAGTTGTCTATTACATTACTTCTATAGGATATTGAGACGTTTTGTTGCGAGCCCGAATTTTTTAAAGCGACTTCAAAAAATTAAGGAGATGGGTTCGATCCCGAATATTCAATTTGAGAATGTAATCTTTGCTCGACTCTGCTTCTCCTCCGTGCCAGAGGATCGCTTCCATTAGATTTCTTGCTCTTCCGTCGTGAAGATATCTCGTATGACCGTTTACGACTTCGAATAAACCGATTCCCCAGAGGGGAGGGGTTCTCCATTCTCTTCCGTTTGCTTCTTCATCTGGTCTATTATCCGCGAGTCCGTCTCCCATGTCGTGTAACAAAAGATCTGTATAAGGTCGGATGGTTTGAAAAGATAGCTCGGGGAAGTTTTCGTTCAGACCGGTTTGAGTCTTTGGAAGATGACAATTTTTGCATCCTGCTTGGAAAAAGATTTTCTTACCCAAGAGGACGCTTGCATTATCGGCCTTTCTTCTTGCCGGAACTGCGATGAGTTTCAGGTAGTTCGTGATTGCGGTGATTTTGTTTTGAGCAATCTCGGGAGAACCGCCGTTTCTGGAAGCCCGACACTGGGCCTGGGCGTTCGTACAGTTCTCGTTTCGAAACATAGGAGAGGTGATTCCCAAATCTCCTAAAAAGGCCGCAGAGCTTTGTCTCATCAAATCGGTGTTATTTGCTTTCCAACCGAACCTTCCCAGGGTCGTTCCGATTCCGTTTAGATTTCGGACATAGTTCGGTCGACCCGAAATTCCGTTTCCGTCCCTGTCATCCGGATCGGCGAGAGCGAGAACCGTATCTTCGGGAATTGTTTCCAAAAGCCCGAGTCCTATGACCTGAGGTGGGACTCGAACGGAGGTTCTTGTGTCGTTTGAAAAAGGACCATATCCTAAATTTGAAAATTCTAATAAAGGATAACGTAATGTATATTTTGTGCCGTCTTCAAATTCTCCGGCAAATTCCCTATATGTGAGAGTGGCGTCTCCTTCCTTGACCACTCCTTGGACGGAGTTAGGCTGGAATTGTCCTCCGTAGCTGGGTTCTTCCCGGTTTGAATCGTTTCCGACGCTGAGTCGAACGAGACTGAAGGTTAAGTTCTCTTGATCTTCTTCAAGAGTTCTTCCGTTTGCGGCATGACAAGCGGAGCATGCGTTCGTATGGAAGAGAGGACCGAGTCCGTCCCTATCCGGAATTGCGGCGGAAAAGCCGGGAATCCAAGGAACTTCGAATACGGTTTGTCCAACCGTATATTCAGAAATAGATCTCAAAGGGGCATTTCGGGCAAATTGCCGGAATGCCATGTTTCCGAACTCGAAACTCGTCATGGCCCTACCACCTTGGTATTCTTCTCCGTCTTCGTATCCCCATTCCATATCCGTGGATTCCGAAAGGATTGCCATCAGAACGGCTCCGATTTGGCAATTTTTAGAAGAACAGAATTTTTCCTTGGGAGTGCAGGTTTGTGTCGATAAAAAAACAAGAAATAAAATGACCCGAAAGATCTTTCCCGATAAAAAGTCGAAAAAGATCCGAGTAGGTAAAACAAAACGAGAATTTAAACTCATTTTAAATCTTGAATATTAAGGAAGTTTAATTGATACGGGATTCGGGGCGCCCCAATTTGCCTGCAGATCCTGCCTTCCTAGAGAGCCTTTGAAATTCCAGCCCCAGCCGTAGATTTCTCCGTCTCCGAGTAAGGCGAAGTTATGAGTCGCTCCACAACCAAAATGAATGACATTGTCGATCCCGACCACCGCTTTGTTCGGTTCGTAGACTTTTAGGGTGTTCGTTTCTCCAATCGCTAAATTTGCGGTGTTGCCGTTTGCTCCCCAACCTTTCACTTCTCCGTTTTTTAAGATCGAAAAACTTTGAGTTCCTCCCGCCCAAACGGATGATGCATTTGTAATATTCAAAATTTGTGTTGGATTGGGCGTCGGGTTTGGAGAGCCGTTCCCTCCGATTCCCAACTGGCCGCTTGCGTTTAGTCCCCAGGAATAAATTCTTCCGTTAGACGCCAATGCGAGAATATGATCCCTTCCGTTTGCGATCTGTTTGATTCCGGAAAGTCCCTCGACTTTTACGGGGGTAGACTGGATCGCGTTGGCGGCTGAAAGTCTTCCGTTACCGAGGTTCCCGTATTGGTTTCTGCCCCAGACATAAACTTCTCCGTTTTCGGTAAGCGCTGCTGAATGTTCCGAGCCGGCAATTACTTGAATGACGTCACTCAGACCCACGACTGCTACCGGGTCCATAGAAAACGAATCAGCGTTCAAATCGTTCGCTCCGTTTCCCAGTTGCCCCACGTTGTTTTGACCGAAAGCGACAACGGTTCCATCCGATTTCAAGATCAGAGCATGATTGAAGCCGTAAGCTCCCATAACCGCGTCGTTGATTCCTGGAACTAAAGTAGGGGGTTGTCTATTTCCCGCTGCTCGAGGATTCGCCGGGTTCGTGTTGTTATTTCCGATACCTAATTGTCCTTTCGCGTTATTTCCCCAGGTATAGACTCTTCCATTTTTTGCAATCGCCATAGAATTATTTTGATTGAAATGAATGCTAAAAATATTACTGATCGAATTGAGTTTTACGATTACGTCATTATTCTCATCTCCCGTGGAATTGCCGGTTCCGAGTTGGCCAAAATTGTTTCTACCGACCGTATAAACTTCTCCATTTTTCAAAAAACCCGAGTGAGCTCCGCCTGCACTGAGTTTGGTTCCGAAATAGAAGTTTACTTCTTTTTGAAGAATCGTTCCGTCCGGTTTTTTAAAACGAACTTGGATCGTATTCTCTCCGTTTTTGGGTTTGAAAGGAGGGAATGTTTGAGAAGTGGGGGAATGGATCGGAACGGAAAAAAGTTTTTGTTCTTCATCATAGATCTCGAATTCCCCTGATATATCAGTTTGGATCGTCGCTTCCAATTGGTAAACAGTAATGATTTCTCCCTCTTTGGGAAAAAGAATTTGGAAAGAACTTTGGTCAGACTCGGTTTGATTGGCACCGATTCCTAACAGAAAGAAGGGAATCAAATCGAGGCGTGAATTCGGCTTACAACAAAGAGCCAAGATGATAGACAGAATAAACGTAACTTTTCGTTTCAAGGGTGCCTCTTCTGCTTATTGATAATGAGTCTTAATATCATTATTATTCCAAAAGAAACACTGCGCAATTTGAAGTCAAGAATTTCCGGATTTTATTCGTTGGTACTCCGAATTCTCCTTTGAATTTTTAGAGGTAGAATTTTGTGTGAAGGCTCGTAAAATTTTTCCCGGGAGAATCCCGTTCATGAATCTTAAAATCCATTTTTTGCTTACGTTTTTTTTCTAGTCTTCGCCTCAGGAAGTTGTAAAAAAGAACTGAGTGTTTCTATGGCCACATCCACCTCCTTGAGTGATAAGCTCGCGTTCGCCGCACTCGGAGAAGGCGGTTGGAAACCAGAAGAGGGTGCCGAATTCGTAAAACTTCATTTTTATCCGGATGAAGGATTCCAATTGAAAAGGATGGAAGTGGATTCCTGCAAAGGAGAATTCACGGATGAGGTGACGGTCTATATCAACTTTGACGAGTTAAGTGCTACAGCGAACCTTTCCAATAAGAAGGGGGTCGTGAGTTTTGAAAAGGCGGTATTTGCGAGATCCGTAACGATCAATTTCAGAAAGAACAAAGATCTCTGTATCGGGCAGATACGCTTTTACGACGAAAAAGACAAGCAATTCTCTTTAAAACTTCCTAAAATCGTGGAAGGTTCGGTGATCGCTTCCGAAACATTAAGCCCCGTTCAGTCTTATGATGCAATGAACCTTTTTGATTCTCGTTACGAATATGCTTGGGCTTCCGACGATAGGAAAGGAAAAGGGGTCGGTGTCACTTTGGATTTTCAATTCAGCGAGCGGCAAACAATCACAAAAATCAAAATTTGGAACGGATATCAAAGATCGGATCAACACTGTTATTCGAACGGGAGGTTGAAAGAGGCGACTCTTACCGGAGACAACGGATATAATCAGAAGATCCAAGTTCAGGACATACTCGGACCTCAAGAGATTCAATTGGAGAAACTGTTCGAAGGTAAAAATCTTCGTCTGACAGTAACCGATATTTATGCGGGAAAAATGTACAAGGGAATTGTGCTCAGCGAAATTCGTTTCGGAGAAAAGAAAAATTGGATTCTAATCGATCCAATCAAAAGATCTCAAAGCATTGCAGAATCGAATCATCTTCAATTTACCGCTTCCAATTTGGACAAAATTTTAAATCGAGGACTGATCGGATCGGAAATTTCTCGTGCGCCTTTTGAAGACCAAAATACTCAAACGATCGAAAGCGCCGAGACGGAGGAATTGGATCCAGAAAGAAGAGTAGGATCAGACTGGTCCCTCCGCATACGTTCTGACGGTTCTTTTTTTATGGAAGGGAATACGAGAGATCAAAACGACCTTGGACAAAAAGTATTTCCGACTAGTTCCATACTTTTGACAGACTTTATCCCTGGAAAGATACTTCATAAAACGAGTAAGTTTTATGCAATCGGAAACTACGAAGTAAAGGAAGCTACTTCGGAAGGTTTAAAATTAAGAGTGTTCGGATATATGCGAAAATATTCATCTTCTTTTGAAACGGATAAGGACATGGATTGTAACGGTTGTGGTCGGGATTGTAATATGGGAAATCAAGATCCGAATAAAAAGGAAGTTATTTTTCAAGACTTCATAACGATAAAAAATTTGAATGGAAACATTTACGTCCAAAATACAAGTCCGAGTCGTAAGTTGGATTTTCGGATCTTAAAAATGAATCTTGAGTAAGTTTCCAAAGGAATTGTACATTAGAGTTGTTGAAAAGTTCCGATCAACAAAATGCTTCCATCGATCATTTTCATTAAACAGAAACGGATGGAGAATTGATTTTTCGACAACTCTATTTTAAAATTTAAGGCTATTTTCAATTGAAACAGTTAATTTATAAAATTCTAATTTTGATTCTTTTTTTACATCTACTTGGTTGTAAGAAAGAAATTTCCAATTCTGAAGATCTGAAACCGATCTATTCCGATCCAAATCGGCAGATTGAGGTTCGGATTCTTTGGGAGAAAAAAAGATTTCCTTTGGAAATGGAACTCTACGAAGGAGCTTCTCAGAGACCTGTGGAACTCTGGGCCACGGGAAACGCCAGAGATTTGTCGGAGGCTCCGGTTTCTTCTAGGATAGAAGGATCCGAACTTTATCTCAAACCAGGTTCTAAAAAAAGATTCGTATTGGTTGTAAAAAATACCACCGAACAGGATTTTTATTTTTTTGCCGCCCCCCATTCTATGGAGCCTGCGGAAAATTCCTTAGGGTTTAAGTTCAAATGTCTTTGTATCAATCACGCCTTTTATATTCCTCCTCGTGAAATTTGGTTCAGGGTCGTGGAGTTAAGGGTGGGAGGAGAGGTGTCGGGAAAAGAATTAAAAATTTCTCATACACTTGTTGGGATGGACGAAGATAGACTTCGTCTTTACCAAAAGGGGATTACGGGCGAAGATTAAAACTGCTTTGCGGCGAATTCCCGATCTCGGTTTCACAAAACCTTACTTTTGCCGGTTATAGTAAACGTTCGAGCCGAAAAAATATTCGAAACCGGATTTCAAATCCTTTTGAAACCGATTTGATAAATCGTTTCTTTATCGTAAGAATTATGTTGATATCTCGTTTGCTGAAACGGAATCTATAGATGAGGAATATAATAACCGAATTAAAAGAGTCCTTCCCATAGTTTCGGAAATGTCAATCGAGTAAATCGTTCGATTTAATGCAGAGGTTTGATATTTCCGGATTCGAGAACAGGTCCTCCACAGAGAACTATTTTGTTTTCGATTTTGCAGTGCCTTTTGGAATGATCGAAGGAAGAATACATAACTCCTTCGGCCGAATTCTTTTCATCTTGAAACTCCCCTTCGTATATACTCGTATCAGGGAAACGAACCTTACCGGGACCGATCATTTTTCCCATTTGAAACGTCCCTTCCAAAATTGCACCGTTCTTAAAGATATACGTACCCTTCCCGTCTTTTAAGTCGTCTTTGAAGTTTCCTTCGAATCTGTCCCCGTTCTTGTATATCATTCTTCCCGGACCGTTTCTAAGATCGTTTAAAAAGGAACCTTTATATTCGTCATCGTTATCGTAAATATAGGTTCCTGTTCCGGAAATACAATTTCCTTGGATACAACCTCGGATTGGACCTGCTTCCGTACTGATCGACCGATCGGAAGTCGTTGAGGTTTGTTCTTCTTGTTCCACGGTTTCGTTATTGTAAGAATCTGAATTTTCGATGTCGCTTGTAGACCCATTAGGCGAAATCTTTTTGTTTCCGTAAGAACATTGTATCACAAAAATAAGGAACATAACTCCTAAAAGAGAATTGCGCAAAATTCTCATCAAAAAAGAAGAATAGATCCTATTCGGAATTGAATTCTGAATTTGTTTCAAGAGAATCATATTTTTTGAATACGAAATAAAAACGTTTGTACTAACAAACATAGTCAAGATTTTATTTGTCGAGGTGGAATATGTCAAACTCAATTCTCGTTATATTTCTATCTGGAAAACTTCTTACTTTGCACTATACCTTCGTTAAATGACATTATGGGTTACTTTTGGGATAGGCTTGGGAGTTCTGAAAACGAGTATCATTAGGTTGATTCAAAAAGGAATTCTGATCGAATTTTGTTTCTAAGAATAAGTAGAGATAACGCAATAAAAGCGGATTCTGTTGAACAGTTTCCTATTTTTTCGTTTTGGATAAATCATTTTGTGATTACTTTAGACATAAGGGCCCGTTTCAAAACTGTCTTCTGTGGGAGCGGCATTCCGCGACACTGTCATCAGTCCTCTGAACGTAGGAACTCCCACAGAAACCGTCGTATTGGCGTTTTTTCTTGTCGTTTAAGATTGTAATAGTTCCTACATTTTTGTAGGAACTCAAGCTGCCTCGCTTCTCTTATGTATCTTGTGTCAAGCCCTACCACAATTTTATTATATGTAGCGTCTTAGGAAATTCTATTTTTCCAAATACAGGAAATACTAATTGGAATCGTTGAAAAATCAATTCTCCATCTGTTTTTGTATTTCATGAAAAGGATCGATCGAAGCAGTTTTGTTAATCCGAATTAGTGGATTGTTATTTTAGGAACTACTAATATACTTTATGAGAAGCCGATTGTCAAACGTTAGGACCAGGTGATTCTGGCAATTGTACCCGAATGAAAAACAACGAGTATAACATCCTTTTGAACGACCATTTCTAAAACGTGATGAATGATTTGATTCGAAAAATTGGGATGACCTTCTATATCTGGGAATACAAGAACCGGACCTGATTTTAATTCTCCGTTTTCCTCAAATACGCACACCAAACTTTGTTCAAAACTTTTGTTAGATACAATCGCCCAAATTCGGTTGGAATCGTCCACGTCAAATGCTCTGACAAAATGATTCTTCAACACAGAATTGGATATTTCGAACTTTTTTCCCACTTCGTTTAACAAATGAAAAGCCGAAGACACGTGATATTCAGTTTCACAGACGATCTTTGGAGCATAGGAAACGAATTTCCATTTTGAATTTTTAATCTTTTGTTTGAATATACCTCTGGGAGATTTAAAATCCGAAACGTTAAAGACGAACAGTTCTTCGTCTCCGGTAAAAATTACGAAATCGTTATGAACGGCCGCATCCACAATCCAGGTACTATTAAATCCATCGTTCACTACAACCTTATCTTCTTCATGCGATAGAATATTATGCAAACGGAATTGTTTTTTGTTCTTATATTCCGTATTATCATAATAGTTGGAATAATAAAATATAAGATCTTCTTTAAGAACTGCCAAGGCCCATCCTTTTCCACCTTGATAAGAGTTTTCGAGAGATAAAATCCCTTCTACAGAAAGTTTGAATTTGAAATAACCTTCTTCATGATAAATTAGAATATCTTGATTTTCAGAAATATGGATACGGGGATTCCGGATATTTTTTTCTGTAATTGGGATGGTCGAAACTTTTTGCACCTGATCGGAGGAAATTCTCCAAACAGACACTGCTTTGGTACTTAACGCCCACCATGTAAAACGATAAAAAAGTCTTTTTCCTTTGAGACCTTACAAGCTTGAATATCCGGCTCGTCGGTTCCGTCTTTGAGTGAATTGAGTATTTTGATAGATTGAATTTTTGCTGAGTCCACAATTTTTTTCCTTATCCTTTTTGAATATCTTTCAGATTGTCAATTTTCTTGTTCCAAATTTGAAACCAACCTAAATTCGATGTAAGAGATTTATTTGATTACTACTCGAACGCATAAAGATCCTATTTCGAGTCCATTTCAAAATTTTAAATGTGGGAACTACCACAAAAAAGCCAACAATTTCGAGTTAAATATAATTTTTTGAGAATTTCCGAATCTTTGTAAAATCACTTATTCATTTTCTGTACTATTTTCATGCGCCCGAGCAGTATAGTATATCCGATTTTTCTGCAAAAAGTAAAACGTGGGAACTCTTACAAACCCAAACTACGAAAAATGAATATTAGAGTTGTTGAAAAATTAATTCTTTGTCCGTTTCTGCTTCGTTGAAATGGATGTTTGAAGCGGTTTTGTTAATCCGAATCATGGAATTTTTCAACAACTCTATTGTATGTGAGTTCGGCATAACGTGAAAGGGATCGAGCGGGGGAAACTCAACAAAACGCTTTCCTACGGGGCGCGTTCTAAATTGAAACTAAAGACGATCGTTGTATTATCTTTCCTGTACGCAATTTATTGACCAGAGCTGAGAGTTCGTCCCAGTCTTTGCTTGCAAAGGTTAGAGTCGCCCCGGTTTTCTTACGTTAATTTAGTTCAAGGGAATCGTGTCATTCGAAAAAATCGAATAACAAAGCTTGAATCAAGAGCCTTCGTTCAATGGAAATAGAAATGATCCTAAACGGTAAAAGAGCCCGAATTTTAAAAAGAAAAAATTCTATCCCGAGTACGATACGATATAGCCGTTTCGAAGGGAGAAAAACAAATGCCTTTCCCCCTTCGAAAAAATCAATATCTGGATCTGGATTTTTCCGGAAAAGGTTTTTTAGGAAGAGCTTCGTTGACTTTAATTTCTCTTCCACGGATTTGGGTTCCGTTTAAGCCGTCAATTGCTGCATTGCCTTCTTCTTTATTCGCCATTTCCACAAATGCTAGTCCCCGGGATTTGCCGGAAAGTTTATCAGTAATGATGCGTACTGAGGTTACTTCTCCAAAGGATTCGAATGCTTTGCGGAGATCGTCTTCGGTTGCCTGATAGGCGAGATTGCCTATATAAATGTTCATGAGAAAGGGTCCTTACAAAAAATTACTGGCTTCTAAATCCGAATAGAATGCAGGGCGAGACCAATCAATCAGCGGGATTCGAAAGAGAAATGACCTTTCCTGGTGCTCTATCGTTTAAAAGTTCTCAACTGACCCGGGAAAAGGCAGCTAAAAATTCCAGTCGCGCTTACGGTAAGCATGGTCAAAAAATTGTCAAGAAAATCTCACATTTTGCGAATTTATCCTTTCTAAAAAACCGAATCATGTTTTGGACTTTTCAATTGATATCTTGAAATCAGATTTATGTCTCTCTTATGGACTCTTTTTGAGGAAAACTGTTTAAGAACTTGTCCCAAAACTGTCTTCTGTAGGAGCGGCATTGCCGCGACACTGTCATAGTCTTCTGAATGTGGGAACTTCTAGATTTTTGTAAAAAATTCGCTATGATATTCCTACCGGAGTTTTGGGACAACCTCTAAACTCTTTTTTCGACAAGAGAGAAGGAACGAAAAAATGCTTTTTGAACATAAGAATTTTCTGATTCTCTCAACTAGAAAAAACGTGTCCTTGTATACAAAAACCGATTTGAAATTAGAAAGGAGTGGATTTTTCAAGAGCAGAATGTGGTTCAATCACCTTAGAGCCGGTCTCAAAACCTGAAGAAAAATATCTCTAGACGATCCGGCAAGTTTTTAAAAAACGTGAGAGTTTCCGCAGAAACCGTCGCATTGGCGGTTTTCTCTCGTCGTTTAAAATTGTAATAGCTCCTACATTCCTAAGGTTTTGAGACCGGCTCTTAGATCACATACCGATCGATATATTTAAGAGTTCAGTGGTGGGTTTTGTTATTTTTTGCATTTAATAGCCTGAGATAAGAAACCTAAATATCTTTTTTTCAAAGTTAGAGTGAAAATGGGATAATCGAGAATGTGGATCGAATTCTGAAAAATCAGGTAATCGATTTGCCTGTCGATATCGAAAATGCATCCCAACGAAAGCGGGTATCAACATTTCAAATCTTCGGATACTGTTCTTTAAGAAAAGTTTTATGTAGGAAGTCGTTTGCGATTTTTCCTAAATCGAAGGCCTACAGAGATCCGAATTATCCTTCCGAACTTTCATCGTTTTCACCAAAGTATTGCGTTATCCAAGGCCGAGAAAAAGAACATGCTTTGTGAAAAGTGATGTAATACGATTCTTCACGCTTGCTCTTTCTACAGCGAACACTTCCGAGTAAAATCTGTTAGGTGGAATTAGATTCATAGGAGCGGCTGTAAACGATCCGAGCTTGTTCCTTCGCTGCATTCTAATTTCGTGCCGTGCCAAAGAATTTTCGTTGATAAAAAATTATCTACTTTTATTCACCAAATGTACTGTAAAGGCTACAAGATAACGAAAGGGATTTGAAAATCAATGGGAATAACATTCTATCAAGCCTCTTGTTACTTAGTGACTACTGTGCTTGCTTATGGGACTCTGCATAATTTATTTCTGTATTATAAAAATAGAAAACAGATATACCTCCTACATTTTGCTTTTTTACAGATTTCTTATGGATTGTATCTTTTATGTTTTACGAAAACTATCAACGTAGCTAATGCGGAGGAAGCCTTAGTCTGGGAGAGGCTGGAGAATACGGTTCTTCCTATATTTGGAATGTTCCTGATCCTGTTTGTAAATAGTTATCATAGAATTTTCAGTAAAGACTTTGTCTATTTGTACATACTTCTCAGTGTGTTATTATCCATTGTCATCTTGATGGATCCGAATTCGTATAATACCAAACTTACAAGTCAAAAGAAGTTTCCTTTGCTCGGAATTGTGGTTTACGAAACCGAACAATCTTCTTTGGTTCACTATCTGTATCTTTCAGGAATTTTGATGAGCATTTGGATTTCATTTAAGGTAATTTTACAATTCGTTCACAATTTATTGAGCAATTTATTTCTTCCCATAGGACTCATTTTGTTTTGTGCAAACGTATTTTTGGACATTCTTACCGCTATGGATTTTGTACCGTTACCATATACTTCTCATTTCAGTTTTTTGATTCTTATGTTTTCCGTAGATTCGGTTCTTACCTTGAATCAATCCGGAAACAAAATCCAAAAAGGATTAGAACAAGTTCGGATCTCTACCAGGGAATTTGCTGCCGCTGCCCTTTCTGAAAAACAAATTGAAAAGATAGAAAAAGAAAATGAGAAAGCGGAATTTCACCCAGGAGCAGATTCGGAAGTTGATTCTTCCGGACCTAAAAAAGATCGGATTTTTATCCGTACTTTGGGCGATTTGGAATTTGAAAGAGGAGGAGTTCGGATTCCTCAAACGGAGATTTCCAGTAAAAGAAAGATGTTGAAACTTGTGAAGATTCTTCTTATTCGTTTTGAAAAAGGAATTCATCGAGAGGAATTATTGGAGTTTCTTTGGCCGGGGATGGTGGATAAAAATGCTCTTAATAGTTTACACGCTCTTTGTTTTCGTCTGAGAAAGATTATCGGAAATCCGGAGGCTCTTGCTTTTTCGGAAAATCGTTTATTTTTTAGACAAGACTTGGTTCAGACCGACTTTCAACTTTTTGAACGACACTATAAAGGTGGGTCTAAGGCTTTACGTAAAGGAGAGATGGAACTTGCGATTCAGGAGTTTCGTTTTGCAAGAGTTTTCTATCGTGGCGATTTTTTCGAATTCGACCTTTATTT
>NZ_QAJG01000001.1:265000-267500 GCF_003046425.1 Leptospira borgpetersenii serovar Javanica | reverse complement strand
ATCGCCTCTTTGGGATCGGGAAGTGGGACCTTGTTTTGAGGATATTTGGAGATGAAGGTTTCGTAGGCGGATACATAGTATCTAGGAATCATTCCCCCCATACTGTGCCCCATCACTACGATTTTTTCTTTTGGAAAACTTTCTCGTATCCAATTGAGAACCGCGGGAAAATCTTCCTGAATGAAATCGTCGATCGTCCATCCTTCTTTAATTCCGTTGTAGGGAAGAGTTTGTCTGGAGCGACCGCGCATATCCATGGAAAAGACTCGGTAACCGTATTTGAGAGCCATCTCTCGTGCAACCTTGTCCATCACCGATCTTCTACAGAAAAAGCCGGGGATCAAAAGAAGGATTTTTCCGGTTTCGTTCGTTTTTTCCGGTTCGAATCGTTTTAGACTAACCGAAAAACCGTTGTTAGACGGAATAATATAACTCGCGTCCAAACGATAGGAACAATTGTAAGTATGACAATCGAAGATGATCGAAGTGACCGGATGTTGTTGTCCTCCGGTTCTCGTGTAATAAAGGTGTTTCGCGTAGGAATGAAGATCCGCTTTTTCTATATTCTTTTTTGCGATATAAGGATCCGCTTTGTTGTCCATTTCACGGGCGACTACAAAATCCACTACGTCGTAAAAGGAACTCAATTGTTCTCGAACTTCTTCTCTTTGTTCGTCGCTCATCCTATCTCTTCTAATTCCCCAGATCATACCGATCGGATTTCCTTTTACGAAAAGTGGAATTCCGGCTGCGTAGTTCATGGTCCCTGAAAGAAGATGTCTTAAATTCGGGTGAATTTTTTCGTCTTTGAGACTACTGAAAACGACTTCGGGACGTTTTTTGGTTTCGACTGATATGATCGCTTCTCGGATAAAATTCGCGGAAAGATTATCCTGGTCCTGGATCGATACGGGAAGAGTTCGGTTTATAAATTCTTGAATATCTTTGAGTCCGATTCGAGTCGCGACTTCTTTCATTTTAAAATGTGTGGAGGAGGCCACGATTTTTAAATTCTTGTCTTGAATCGCTTCAAAGACCGCATAGTTGAACATAGGTTGATTGTTCGTAAACGTTAAGGCGACGATTTTATTTACGAAAGAAGACCAAACTTTTTCCAAAAACTTATAGGTAGGATCCGGGATTGGAAATAGGAAAATGTCGTCGGCCGCTACGTTAAGTCCGCTCTTTCCTCTTTTTTTACGAGTCCCAGTTTTTTTTCGAGAAGTTCAGGCATTTACGACCAGAATTTTAAGTGAAAACTTCTCTGCCAACCTGGATTTAGACGTTGCGGCGAAAATTTCTGTTTATAGAGGTTTTGACGGAACGTGTGAATTATAGCTTGATTAAAAATTCTCATAGATCGGTAAAAATTAAAAACGTTCTCCGGAAATGATTTTTCATTCAAAAGAAAATACATTTGTGAACGTAGTATTTAGTATTCCTCGTTCGGAATCATGTTTTTCTTTTTTCAAAAGTTGGTTTAAACAATCGCTGTCGCTTCGCAAAATGTAGAAATATCGTCTATGATATGTAAGAATTCCTACCGAATTTAAATGATGACAACGTTCGTTAAAAAGCCGTAAACTAACAAAAAAACGTAATTTGTGAAAACTGTACGTTTTATTGCGATTGACGGTCGATTTTTTTAAGTTTTTGGGTGGATTTGAATTAAAAAATTACTACTCGGACGCATGGAAGTGGCTCCAAAATTAAGGAGTAATTTTGCAACGCACAGAAGCGTTTAAGAATTACATCCGATTCGTAATTTCATTTTTTTTGGAGAAGATTTTATATTCTAATTTTTGAAATAAGATCATCATGGTATTTTTTATGTGTCCAAGTGGTAAAATAATTGAATTATAAAATGATAAATTAAAAAAAATGTATGTGGTGTTGGCGTGGCTACTCGGACGATCAAGAAGTTTGAGCTTGTTTTAACGTAAGTTCGCTCTAAGTGGAAAGTGAATGTTGTAGATTGTCATTGAGACAAGTTCTTAATTTCAAATTTAAAGGCGTTAGCTTATTTTTCATATTCTTCTTTAATTTTGTAATGAGTTTGAATTCCATTTTTGAAAATACTTTCCAATAAAGATCGACTGATGTAATCTTTTTCTCCGAAAAGTTTTCCGAAGATATTTTTAGAAAGTGGGAAAATTACTTTCTATTTTTCGTCGTCACGTTTCTAAGAGATTTCATAGATCATTTACGATTAAGAGAGGTGTTCGTTTTAACGAAAAATTAAAAATACAACGCTGGAAGAGCGCCGCTTAAAGAACGTTTGGCTTTATTTAACGTGAGTTCGGCTTAACAAATGCGAAAGCGATTGTAGTGGAAATTCCGAAGGAATTGGAGCATTATGTTGCGACCGTAGGCAGCAACATTGAGTTAAAGCGCGGTTCAGCCTTTGCTTGCAAAGGCTGGATTCGTCCAAACTTTCTTACAGCGCGTTCCAAAAACTGCGGAAGCGATCCTTCGAAAGCGGTACTTTAGTTTTCTGTTT
>NZ_QAJG01000001.1:175000-260000 GCF_003046425.1 Leptospira borgpetersenii serovar Javanica | reverse complement strand
TTCTTCTTTCGTAAAGTATTGGTATTGGACTTCTTCGCTGGCGAGCGCAAACATTGCCTGAACGGCTAATTTTCTACTTTTGATTTTTTTAGGTAATTCGAGTCTTTCAATCCGATCCAACGTATGGAATCCGGCAACTGCTTTTTCATATTTGTTACGCTTTGCTAATTCGATGAGAGTTACGATGTCAAATTCTGAATTTTGGTTCATTCGGATTCCCTGAATAGATTGGAAAGAAGCTTAAAAACACTACGAAATCAGGCAACAGAGGGATGTCAATCTCTTTCTTGATTGGATTTGTGGAAAGCTTGATTTTGATAAATTGTTTCCTTTTGTCTATCAAGAAACCTGATCCTCTCGTTTGTGAATGGAATGGGGAATCATATTGATTTATATACTTAAGTCTCCAAAGTTTGGTCGTCTTTTGTTTCCCGCTTGATTTCTTTGGATATGGACCGTTTCATAATCCTAACTCCGAACAAAATCGCCAATCGCGAACATTCAACGGAAAACATACATAGATCTCAGGAAACAAAATGTCTCATAACTCTCAAATTCAGAAAATTCAAGCCAGGGAAATTATCGACTCTCGAGGAAATCCAACAGTAGAAGTGGATGTAACACTTATGGATGGTTCTTTTGGTAGGGCGGCCGTTCCTTCCGGAGCATCTACCGGAGAATACGAAGCCGTCGAACTTAGAGACGGTGATAAACAGCGTTATCTCGGGAAAGGAGTTCTCAAAGCGGTAGAGCATGTAAACGTAAAAATTCAAGAAATACTAAAGGGTCAAGACGCCCTGGATCAAAACCGGGTAGATCAACTGATGCTCGACGCAGACGGGACCAAAAACAAAGGTAAACTCGGAGCCAACGCGATTCTCGGCACTTCTCTTGCGGTAGCAAAAGCGGCTGCTTTTCATTCTAAACTTCCTTTATATCGTTATATCGGCGGAAACTTTGCCCGTGAACTTCCGGTTCCTATGATGAACATTATTAACGGAGGAGCGCACGCGGACAACAATGTGGATTTTCAGGAGTTTATGATTCTTCCTGTGGGGGCCAAAAATTTTCGTGAGGGACTTAGAATGGGGGCCGAAGTGTTCCATTCTTTAAAGTCGGTCCTCAAAGGTAAGAAATTGAACACCGCGGTTGGTGACGAAGGCGGCTTTGCTCCTGATCTTACGAGCAACGTGGAAGCGATCGAAGTTATTCTCCAGGCGATCGAAAAAGCAGGGTATAAACCGGAAAAAGACGTTTTATTGGGTTTAGATGCGGCTTCTTCCGAGTTTTATGACAAAAGCAAAAAGAAATACGTACTCGGTGCCGAAAATAATAAGGAGTTCTCCAGTGCAGAACTGGTGGATTATTATGCGAATCTCGTCTCCAAATATCCGATCATTACGATCGAAGACGGACTGGACGAGAATGATTGGGACGGCTGGAAACTTCTTTCCGAAAAGTTGGGAAAAAAAATTCAGCTCGTGGGAGACGATCTTTTTGTGACGAACATCGAGAAACTCTCCAAGGGAATAACTTCCGGAGTCGGGAATTCGATTCTCATCAAGGTGAATCAGATCGGTTCCCTCTCGGAAACTCTTGCGTCGATCGAAATGGCGAAAAAGGCGAAATACACGAATGTCGTGAGCCATAGAAGTGGAGAAACGGAGGATGTTACGATTTCTCACATTGCGGTTGCGACTAATGCGGGGCAGATCAAGACAGGTTCTCTTTCTAGAACGGATCGAATCGCGAAATATAACGAACTTCTGAGAATCGAAGAAGAACTCGGAAAATCCGCGGTTTACAAAGGTAAGGAAACTTTTTATAATCTATAAGAATGTTTTCCGATCATTTGGACTGGAAGTTCTAAGAGTCCATAAAAACTAAGAATTCGGTTCGAATTTTTGTGTGAGAATCGATTTCGGGAAAAAGGAATTTAGGAAACGGGATCAATGATGACTACTCTTTCGACAAAAGTCTTTTGGTTCTCTTGCTTTCTTGGCGGACTCTTCTATTTTGTCGTTCTGGGTGAATCCGGAATCGTAGTAAGGTCCCAACTTGAGGAATCTCTTGCATCCCTACGGCTGGATGTGGAAAGACTTACCTACGAAAATCGACAATTGGAAGAGAAGCAGAAGATTTTAAAAAACGATCAAGTGGCTTTGGAAAGAGAAGCTAGAAGGTTTTATCTTTTGAGCGAAAACGCTCATATCGTGAAATTTCGGGAAACTTCGAACAATAACGAACTGAAACCCGTTCTGGCTTCCAGATTGAATGCATTTCGTCCCGGAAAACAATTTCCGCTTCCTCCCATCCATTTTATTCGGATTTTCTACGCAATCTTCTCTAGTTTTACTTGTATTGGAGTTTTCATAAAAATGAGGAAGAAGAAACTGGACTTTACCAACTAATAAAGGAAAGGTTCAGGAATGCCAGAAATAGAAAAAATCACGGAAGTATTCGAAGAACTCACAGGAAGTAAAATTTCCAAAAAATTCCTCGACCACAGAAAGATTTTTCTTTGGGGTCCGGTAACCGACGAATCATCCAAAGACTTGGTCGGAAAACTTCTCTACCTGGAAATGAAAGACCCGGGTAAACCCATTACGTTTTATATCAATAGCCCCGGCGGTGTCGTCACTTCTGGAATGACCGTATTCGATACGATCAAAATGATTTCTTCTCCCGTTCACACAGTTTGTATGGGAATGGCGGCTTCTATGGGTTCGGTTCTGCTTGCGGCGGGAACAAAGGGAGAACGTTCCATTTGGCCGAACGGAAAAGTGATGATTCACCAACCGAGTATTGGAGGACAGATCGTAGCCCCTGCTACCGATTTAAAAATCCACGCCGAAGAAATTCTCAAGACAAAAGCGAAGTTGAATCAGATTCTTGCGGACGCTTGTGGACATCCAGTTTCTAAATTGGAAGAAGACACGGACCGTGACTACTACATGGATGCGGAAGAAGCGATCCAATACGGGATCGTAGACAAACTCGCTACAAAAATCGATTTTAATTAATCGGAATTTTTTCCCTTGTCTAAGACGTTATCCTTAGAGGAATTCTTAAAAGAATTTTTAACTTCTCCGTATCAGAAAGGAAGAAATCCGAAAGAGGATCAAAACTTAAGCGAACTCTTTCTGGAATTTTCTTCCCTTTTATTTTTAGAAGGAGAAAAAGAGACTCAGGAAGAAGTTCTCATCAAGGACATCGGCTCCTTTGAACTCGACGAGTTCGTAAATTTTTATCTTTCCGATATGCACCCGGACGACCCGGCCATCGTAAAACGGGGAGTTGATTTTCTAAGAAGGCTTCATAAGTTCGCGAAGAAAACCTCTCGTATCGACAAAGAACAGATGGAAGATTGGGACGAATTTTTTCAGGGAATCTAATCGGAACGTTAGATGTCTTTTATGAGTTTCCAATCCTTCAAACCGAAACGATTCTTTAAAAGCGGACATCTTCAGACCGTTTACAGTACTTTCTTTCCTCCCGAAAATCACCTCAGAAGTAAGTTTTATTTTGAGGATATTCTCCTGCAACTTTCGGATAATTCGGGAGATGCTCTCTGGTTGGAACACAATCCTCCGATCGCTCATTATTCTTCTTCAGGTCCGGTTTGGAACGGAATTTATCTCGTAATGATTCACGGAATGGAGGGAACTTCCGACAGTGCATATCTAGTGAGCCTCGCGCAGAGCGCTTTACTGAGAGGTTACGGGTGTGTTCGAATGAATCTCAGAAACTGTGGGCGAGGTCAGGGATTTTCCAAGGGAACGTATAACATCGGTCAAACGAAAGACGTTCAGGACGTGATCGATTTCGTTTGGAAGAAGTTATCTCATAGGATTTTTCTTTCCGGTTTTTCCCTTTCGGCGAGTCTCGTCTTAAAGTATCTCGGAGAAAAAAGAAATCACAAAGTGGAAGCTTTTTCTTCCACAAATCCTCCTTTGGATCTTTTCAAAGGTTGTAAATTTATTGATTCGAGGAAGGCAAGATTTTATAGGAATCGTTTCGTGTCGGGATTTCGTAAAAAAATCAAAAACAAAGTCATTCAACTTCCACCCGAACTAGAAAAAAACGCGTTTCGGGTAAAAACGTTCTTCGAATTTGACGATCAGGTTACCGCTCCGTTTTTCGGATACAAAGGGGCAGTTGAGTATTATCAAGACTGTTCGAGCATTCGATACATTCCTAACATCCGTCATCCGGGAATCGTAATCCATTCGGAAGACGATCCTGTCGTTCCTCCATTCGATTGGGAAACGATTTGTTGGGATAAACTTCCTCAAATCCAAACCATTCTCAGTCCCAAAGGCGGACATGTGGGATTTTTGACGGATCCCACCCCGGAAATTCCGGATGGAAGGTGGTTGAATAAAATAATTCTGGATTATTTCGATTCGAAAACGAATTCTGGGAGTTGATTTGGATTCCTCAAAGAAGAATACGCCTATCAAGGGAAAATTGGCCAAACCACCTGGAGCTTCTTTTTTTATCGTGGTCGTTTACGAGAATGCGGAAATCTTCTATTCTATCAAAACAAAGACCGAAAAAAAATTTTCCGCAACTTTGTATGAAAGTAACTCAATGCCTGCTTGGAAGGATCCGGAAGAGGAACTTTGGAATCAGTCTCCTGGAAGACACACTAAAATCCTTTCCTTCAAAAGAAGAATTCATAGGGAAGAACTTCCTTCCATTCAGAAAGAATGTCTCTCGATTCAAAACGCTGCAATTGAAAGAGATAGGGGCGTTCGTATTTTTCCGGGATATCTTTGCAACCATTCCGTCGTGATTTCGAGTATCCAAGACGATTTCCATAGGATTTATCTATTCAACGGAGTGTATGCCGAAACGGTTTACAACTATCAAAAACAAAAAATGGTCTATCGTGAAACGGCGCCTTCCTTTTTCAAAACGACGGAAGCGGTTTACTTTTTTACGAGTTTAAGAGAATCCTATGTTCAGAATATCAGTAAAACATAATATTGTTCCTTTTGCATTCTTATTTCACTTGTTGTCTTTTTCGGGGGCCTGTGTTCCCGTACAACTGGAAATAACTTCCGTCACTCTCTGCGATCATTTCAATCGTTCGGGGGAGTGTCTCGAACCTGTGGAAAAGGATCATCATTACAAGGTGGAAATTCCCCACATCAAAAAGCCGGATACTTGGGAAAAGTTTGCGAACTACCTTTACTTTCATGCGAGAGAAACTCCCGGTTTTCTCATTCGGTTCAATCGAAAGTTGACTCCTTCCGAGTCCAGGGCGATTCAGGATTCTTACTATGCGACTATGAGTTTTTCAGGGACCGTGGAACGGATGGAAGGGTTTGAAATAGGGGAAGATTGGATCGGCTCGTTTCAATATTTAGGTTCTATCATTAAGAACAAATTGAAAAAAGAAAACCGTCTCGGTTCTTATCCTTATACAAATATGATTTTTCCCGCGGAAGTGGAGTTCAAGTTCAATTCCTCTCTTTTTGAAGGAGGAGAAAAGACAAAGATCAATTTAAGCTATATTGTACTTCCTCCGGAAAAGTGATGGAAAAAAATTATCTTTGTTTTTCATTTTGAAAGTTGAAGGTCTATTTAGAGAATAGGCGAGCGTCTTTCGATTAAACCGGTTTTCGCAAAGGGGAGTAAAAAAAGATAATTCGATAGAAAGGATACCTTCGATTTTATTCCTTGAATTTCCATCTGTTAGGCTTTCTTTTGGTATTATCCATGAACTCGGAACCCCATTTCCGTATCATTTCTTCTTTTTTCTTAGGAAGTTATATCTACTTGATGAATCGGATTCTTCTCTGTTTTGTTTTCTGCATATTGACGGTTCATTGTACATTGTCGGAACAACCCAATCTGGGGATTCATGAGTTCCAAGGAATTACTTTGGACGGAACACTGGTTCGGCTTTCAGAAGTCGAGGCGCCTCGGTTGGTCTTAAACGTTTATGGGCCGAATTGCGTTCCTTGTATCAAAGAAATTCCCGCTCTCAACTACCTTTATCAGGATATGCAAAAAGATCCTAAGATTCAATTTTATATGGCAGTGGATCCGACTTTGTTTTTTGATGAAGCGGAGACGATGTCGGAAGAGGAATTATTGACCAAGGGGATTTTTTTGGTCAAGGAAGAAATTCGTAAGTACGGAATCCAAGTTCCGACGCTTCTTATGAAAAAACCGTTTCGGGTAAGTAGAACGGGTTCTATCGTTACGGGGACTCCTGAAACGCTTCTTTTTAAAACGAAACCTTTTGTACTCTATTATAATTTTATCGGACCGATCAGTGAAGAGGCGAACCCGCAAAGGTTAAGCGTGGATCAAAAAGTCCTTTTTTTCAAAAGAATGGCGGGATCTTCATGAGGAGTTTGATCGTTCGATTTAAGGATTGTGAGGGGCCTGGTATTCTACTCGATTCCTTAAAGGAAAGAAATTATAAAATCACCTATCACAATGCATACGATTCGAGGGTAAGGCCGTTTCCCGACGCACATTTGGTTTTCGATTTGATCGTTCTTCTCGGAGGACCTCAGTCCGTTACGGATCCGGCACTCGTTCCTTTCTTCGAGCCTTGGTTAAATTTAGTACGTTACACGGCATCGATGCCTAATCGCAAAGTGATCGGAATTTGTCTCGGTGCGCAAATTATTTCCAAAGCGCTTGGTGGGGAAGTCCGACGGGGTGAGAAAGGACCGGAAGTAGGTTTTTACGATGTTCAGGTTCAGGAGCCTACTCATCTTGTATTCGACGGAATCACTTCTTTTCCCGCGTTTCATCTTCACGAAGATATCTTTTCGATTCCACAAGGGGCAAAACATCTTTTAAAGAGCGAAATGTATTCCAATCAGATGTTTTCCTTTCAGGATCGAATTTTCGGAATTCAGTGTCATATGGAAGTTACGGCTTCTATGCTCAAGGTGTGGCGAGTGGTACATTCAGATTTTATCCGAAGTTGGGTTCCCGGACCTGACACGGAGATTTTGAGGTCTCAAATGGAAAACGTCGGGCGAAGAGTTTTCGCAGCGATCCTCGATCTTACACCCGATTCTACAGTGGATCGGTCCGCTTTCATTCCGCAAAGCCCCGACTTTGTTGCGGCCGAAAACGGATGATCAAACTTAGAGGAGTTTGGGAATCACGAAAGGTCCTTTGCGGACTTCTTTCGGATCGGGTTTGGACTTGATAATCTTAAAAGAAATGATTCAAATGATAGAATATACGGAAAAATGAATATGATTCAGAACATTCTCCGGGTGATCCTCGGAAGTAAATTCGAACGAGACTTAAAGAAACTCATCCCGATTGTCGGACAGATCAATTCTTTGGAAAAAGAAATGAAAGAGATGAGCGATTCTCTACTTTCCTCTCAAACGCAAAAGTTTCGCGAGAGGATCGCTCGGGGAGAATCTTTGGATTCAATTCTTCCCGAAGCCTTTGCGACGGTACGGGAAGTTTCCTTGCGCACGATGGGAATGAGACATTTCGACGTTCAAATGATGGGAGGAATCGCTCTTCACAGAGGAAATATCGCCGAAATGAAAACCGGGGAAGGTAAGACTTTGACTTCCACTCTCGCGGTTTATCTCAATTCCCTCGCGGGCAAGGGGGTTCATGTAGTCACAGTAAACGACTATCTCGCAAAGAGGGACGCGAATTGGATGAAGCCGATCTACGACTTCCTCGGGATTTCCGTGGGAGTGATTCAACACGATATGGACCACGAACAAAGGAAGATTGCTTATTCCGCGGATATTACGTACGGAACTAACAACGAATTCGGTTTTGATTATCTGAGGGATAACATGGTTTCCCACAAGGATCACAAAGTTCAGAGATCCCATTTTTTCGCAATCGTGGACGAGGTCGATTCGATTCTGATCGACGAAGCAAGGACCCCTCTGATCATTTCGGGTTCTTCCGACGAGACCACCGATAAATATGTTCGTATCAATAAGATTATACCTAAGTTGGTCGCAATCGAAGATTTCGAGGTGGATGAAAAGGCGCGTAACGTTCTTCTTTCCGAAAAAGGGGTTTCCCACGTGGAGGAAATTCTAGGGATCGAAAATCTATATGCTCCGGAAAACGTGGACCTTGTGCATCACGTTCACCAGGCTCTAAAAGCGCATAAAATCTTTCAGAAGGACGTGGACTACGTCGTTCAAAACGGAGAGGTTATCATAGTGGACGAATTTACCGGACGTTTGATGGCGGGAAGAAGATATTCCGACGGACTTCATCAAGCTCTTGAAGCCAAGGAAAGTGTTACAATTGCAAAAGAGTCCCAGACTCTCGCTTCGATTACGTTCCAGAATTATTTTAGAATGTACGACAAACTTGCCGGTATGACGGGAACCGCAGACACGGAAGCGGAGGAATTTAGGAAAATCTACGATCTGGATGTGATTGTAATTCCGCCTAACGTTTCGGTTCGGAGAAAGGATTCCCCCGATCGTGTATATAGAACTGAAAAGGAAAAGTTCGACGCAATTCTTGCCGAAATTCGGGAACTCCAATCCAAAAAACAACCGGTTCTCGTGGGAACGATCTCCATTGAAAAATCGGAGATGCTTTCTAAAATGCTTTCATCCGCGGGAATTCAGCATAACGTGTTGAATGCGAAATTTCACGAGCGGGAAGCGGAGATCGTCGCCAATGCGGGAAAACCGGGAGCAGTTACGATTGCAACGAATATGGCGGGAAGGGGGACTGATATCGTTCTCGGCGGCGCGCAGCTTTATAAAGAGAATCTAGAAACCTGGAAGGACGACGACGATCTTGTCAGGCGGTTTAAGGAGTCGATTTTAAAACAGGAATTGGACAATGCGGAGTTGCTGATTCGGGAAATGGATTCTTCTGTTAAACAAAAACGTGCATCTGAAATTCTCGAGTCTGTCAAGATCTGGAAAAAAAATCACGAAGACGTTTTGGCTGCGGGAGGTCTTCATATCCTCGGAACCGAGAGGCATGAGGCGAGACGGATCGATAATCAGCTCCGAGGCCGTTCCGGCCGTCAGGGGGATCCTGGCTCCAGTCGTTTTTACTTATCTCTTCAAGACGATCTTATGAGAATTTTCGGATCGGATCGAATCTCCGGACTTATGAAATGGGCGAATATGCCGGAAGGACAAGAGATAGAAAGTAAAATGGTGAGTAACGCGATCGCGCGCGCTCAGAAGAGAGTGGAAGGGCATAACTTCGATATCCGGAAACATCTTCTCGAATACGATGATGTAATGAATCGCCAGCGAATCGTAATCTACAAAATGAGAAACGAAGTTCTCGAAAACGAGGATATCTCTTCTTTGATTTTGAGTTTTATAGAAGAGGCGGTGGAGAATCAGATTGTTGCTCACTGCGAGGGGAATAATCCTTCCAGTTGGAATTTGGATTCTTTAAAAGAATGGCTGGAAGGTCTTGAGCTGAACTTAGAAATCAACGAAGAAGATTTCAAAAAAACCAAAAACCCTCAACTCGCTCTTTTTGAAAAAGTGAATGCGGCTGCGAAACAGAAATACGAAGATAGAGCCGAAAGGATCGGTAAGGATATTTGGAAACTTCTGGAAAGAAATATTTTTTTGGACATCCTAGATCATCGTTGGAAAGAGCATCTTTATTCCATGGATCATTTGAGAGAAGGAATCTGGACCGTAGGTTATAGCGAAAGAAATCCTCTCGTGGAATATAAACTTCAAGGTTTTAGAATGTTCGATGTGGCGATCGAGAATTTGAAAAACGAAGTCGTAAACTTTCTTTTTCGTGTGGAAGTATCGGAAAATTCCAAACTACCGGAAGAAAGGCGGGAATATAAAAAAGTAGGGCAAGAAGTTACTGGAGGATTTCAAGAGCTTTCGAGTGGAACTCCCAGTCCTACGGTAACTGTTACGACCAGTTCGGGAGGAGGGACCGAAAGAAAGACAAGTCGGAGACGAAAGCGCTGAAGCTTCGTATTATTACGTTTATTTTGGTTTGTGAATTGGGAATTCTGAGTTCCTGTACCACTGCGCCCCAAAAGGAATCGGTGAAACAGATCTACGCCGATTGTATGGAAACTTTCGGAGATCGGGAAAAGTGTGAGAAACTTGTTCTCAAGCAACTGATCGGTCCTGAAAAAACGGAGGAATCTTCTCAAACGAACCGGGCCTCTGAACTTGTCGCTTTGGATCCGGAAATCGAAAAGAGCCTTAGATTGAGATCCGAGATCAAAAATACCTTACAGGGACAAAATAGAATTTTTGTGAAGGAATTTTTAGGAAATCCCGATCGGATTCAATTTAGAACCAACAGCATCGAAGCCTTTGTTTATACGAGACCGATCAGTCGTTACAAGCCTGGTGCAAAACCGGATTTGGAAATTAGGGTTTTAATGCGAAATGGAACGGTAGTGCGTGTAGAGCACGTAGCCCCATGACTTATTAGAATCTATTTCAAAAATAACTTATCATGCCACGAACCTCGTTCCAAGACAAAGTGATGGATTTTCGAGAAAGGACCCTATAAATCCCAGTAATAGTATTATCTTTTTAAATATTAAAAATCGAAAAACGTTTGTAAGCCTAAACCTACTTTAGAATTGTGGGACTTAATGAAGGTCCGTTGGATCCATCGATTCCTGATTCTTGTTCTGACCACGGTAATCGTATTGCCGTGCGAGGAAGATGGAACCTTTGATCTTGCATTTCTAGACGTTCGAGGTGGAGAAATTCATTTCGCTCTTGCGAAAAAGATTCAAAATCAATCGCATCGTAAAACGCGTTCCGAAATTCAATCCGGTATCGAAGCTAAAGATCTTGTAGTTTGTCTAAGAGGACGTTACGACTTTTTAGATCTCGTATTCTCCGGTTTTTTCGAACTTTCCAAGACGGAAGTTCACTTCTTTTCCGGAAAGTTCAGCGCACCTAAGACTCATTTTAGTTATTTATTATCTTCTCTCCTTCTGAATTTACCACCTCCAACAGCTTGATTTTCTTCTTCCGGATTACATACTTTCCGGAATTCAAATGTAGATAATTCTTTCGTCACGAATTGGATTCGTACGCAAGGAAAAGGGAAAATAAATGCAAACGCGTAGAATTGTACACTGGACCAGCAAACAATCATTCTTGAGAAGCCTATGAGAAAGATTTTTACGTTTTTACTTCTTTTATGGATGGTTCCGATTCTATCGGAAGGGGGCAAGACCGGAGCCGATCCGGGATTGGGAATTCCCGAATCTCCGAACCAATCTCCAAATCCGATCCAACGCGAGGTGGTTGCAACACCGGACAAAGAAAGAACTTTGGATTTGAAAACCGCGGAGGAGAAACTCTGGAAAAACAACTTACTTCTCCTTGCTTCACGCTTTAACATAGACGCCCGCAAGGCCGGAATCGAACAAGCCGGACTTTATGCGAATCCGAACATCTTCATCGATCAGAGTATTTATGCGGAGCCGACGCAACGTTATTTCGATTTTACCCGCTCGGGGCAAACCGTCGTTCAGATCCAACAGTTATTTTTGCTCGGAGGTAAGATCGGGAAAAGAGTTCGAGTCGCCGAACTCAACGCGAGAATGGGGGAACAGGAGTTTTATGATCTTGCGCGGGAACTCGTAACGAAACTCAGAAAACTTTTCTATGCGATCTACTACTATAGACAAGCGATTTCCTTTTACGATCAGAGTTTGGAAGCCTTGGGAAGAACGGTTACTTCCGCGGAAATGGGTTATAAAAGAAGGGCGATTCTTCAAGCGGAAGTACTTCGTCTAAAGGCTCTTTATTTCTTTCTCAAAAAAGAAAGAGAAGAATTGAATATTCGAATTTTGGAAAGAGAAGCTGATCTTCGTGTTTTGTTAAATGACGATTCTTTCCGAAGCGCGGACGTGAAAATCGTTCCGATGATCGTTGAAAATCAGCTCGACAATCTGGAACCGGGAAAGTTGAAAAGGGACGAACTCTTGGAACTTGCCCGTAATAAAAGGCCGGATCTTAAAAAAGCGATTCAGGCTCTTCGATACGAAGAAGCCAACTTGGAATTACAACACGCAAATGCGATTCCTGATCTTGCTTTCGGTCCGATGTACAATAGAGGGGGAACGGCCTTCCAAAACTATTGGGGAATCACTGCTCAGTTGAATATTCCGATCTTTGATAGAAACCAGGGAAACATCAAAGCGTCGGAAAAAGCCATTCTTTCCAGAAAACAGGAACTCAAAAACACTCTTTTGGAAGTGGAGAACGAAGTCGCCGTTTCCATCGAAACCGCGAGACTCAAGGACGAACTTTACAAAAAGTTCAGAAACACGTATACGAAGGAATACACGGATCTTTCCAAGGACATGATTCTCAGTTACGAAAAACGTTATATTACGATATTGGAATTTACGGATTTTTTCGAAACCTACCGTTCCAGCGTTGTGGAAATGCTAAAACTGCAAACCGATCGAATGGACGCGATAGAAGGAGTTAATTTCTCCGTAGGGCAGGGAGTTCTTATTCCGAAATTCTCTGATCCTGTTACGGAAGAAAAGTGAGGAAGCCGATATGAAGATACATTTTACTAGAAGAACACTTTTAATCGCCGGAGCGGCCGCAGTCATTGCAATCGTTTCCATTGCTATCTTAGCCTTATCGAATAAGGGAGATAAGAAAACGAAACTACCTCCGAGCAAGCCGATCGTTTCGGAAAACGGGGAAAAGATCGAGTTTAAGGAAAACAGTCCGGGTCTTGAAATTATCAAAACGAAGGAGATCGGAAAGGACGGAGAATTCATCAATGTAGACGCTCCTGCCCGTCTGATCGCTTCCACTTCTCCCTCGGTAAGCGGAGATGAAAGAATCATTCTTTTTGAATCCTCTGATCTGAACGATCTTTACGTTGGTTATGTTCACTCTCGAAACAGTTTTGCCCGTTCGATAAAAAATTACGAACGGATCAAGGACATGTTCAAACATAGAGTGGCGACCGAAAAGGATCTGATAGAGGCCGAAACACAGCAGAACAACGATCAGGCGGAACTCGCGGAATACGAAGGAAAACTTCGTGCGGTCGGTTTGAATCCGGCTTTGCTCGGAAAATCGGGCGCGCAGAGCGCTTGGATCATCAGCGACGTTCCCGAATCCCAACTTTCCAAACTCAAAAAAGGAAAACGGGTCAAAGTCCGATTTTCCTCTTTCCCGAGCGAAGAATGGACCGGGACCGCCGAGGCCCTTGGAGACAACGTGGATCCTATGACGAGAACGGTTAAAGTTCGTATCGTGATTTCCAACACGGGATATAAACTCAAACCGGGAATGTTCGCCAACGTGAAATTTCCAGAAGACACCGCCGGAGATACGGTTGTTGTTCCTTTTAATGCGATCGTGACCGTGGAAGGACAAAATTACGTTTTTGTGGAGGAATCTCCGCACGAGTTTGTCAGACGTGAAGTGACTTTAGGTATTTCTACCATAGATCGTGTAAACGTAATCGAAGGATTGTCCAAAGGTGACAGAGTTGTCGTTCAAGGTTCGATCCTTTTGAAAGGGCTGAGTTTCGGTTTTTAATATGAGAAAATTGAAATTCTTAGTCCTACTTATAGCATTAGGGTTTTTGAATGTATCTATTCTGGCCCAAACTCAAAAATACAACTCCGATCCTAAGTCTGATGATCCTTCCCCCGAGTGGATGGAAGATCCGGATAAAAAGACCAGAATCGGTAAAGAAGAATCGGGTGAGGATATTCTCAAAGGAAAACCTCTTCCGAAATCGACCAACTTTCTGGTTTACGGTGCGAGCATCGGCTCTCCGGGAAGTATCAACCTCAATCTTGGCTACTATTACAAGGATGTTGTTCTGCGCGTTTCCGGAGGGAAATGGAACTCTCATTGGTGGGGAGGTCAGGTGGATATCGGTTATAGTTTTTGGAAAACTCCCGTGATTGCACATAGTATTTCTCTTGTATTCGGAAAGTTTCAGGTAGATCCGTTCGAGTCGGAAATCGGCCGGGGTGGGCAGAATTCTTATCCGTCCGGCTCTTCCTTTCCCGGTTATACTCATAGAGATCCCACCTACGAGGATTTGATCATTCGTTCGTATGTAACGGAACAGTCTTCCGATTTGGCCTTATATCTCGAATACGAAAGCCGTGACAGACAAAAAGTACATTTGAATCAGCAATACGTGGGACTTACCTACGATTTTTTGCTCGGTAATTTTTTCCTCCAGGTCGGAGGCGGAATCGGCAAGGGGGATTATAAAAATCCTCAGCTGCTCATCCAAGTCGGCTACTTATTCGATACGAGATAACATCCATGAAAGTTTTAAATTTACTCATTGAAACGGCGCTTCGTTACAGATTTTTCACGTTAGCCGCGGCTACATTATTATTGGCGGTCGGGGTTTGGTCCTGGCTTGATATTAGAAAAGAAGCATATTCGGATATCGCAGACACTCAGGTTCGTCTCGTCGCAAAGTTTCCGGGTAAGGCCACGCTGGAAGTGGAAGAAAGGGTAACGATGCCGATCGAGCGCGTTCTTCATTCCACTCCGAACTTGATCGTAAGAAGATCCAGAACCATCAACGGTCTTGTGGTGTTTCAGTTCGTTTTCGAGGAAGGAACGGACGACTACTTTGCCCGTATGCGTTTGATGGAGAAAGTCCGCGACGCGGTCATTCCCGAAGAAGTCACTCCAACTCTCGCACCGATGAGTTCTCCTGTGGGCGAGGTGTATCGTTACGTGGTCGAGTCTACTACGGGAAATCATACTCCGATGGAACTCAGAACCATCCAAGACTGGATCGTGATTCCGAAGCTGCTTCAGGTTTCCGGGATCGCGGATGTCGTGACGTTCGGAGGTTTGCCGAAACAATTCCATGTCGTGACTTCTCCCGAAAAACTGATTCGGTATAGCGTGACCGTTGGGGACGTGATCGACGCGATCAAAAGTAATAACTTGAACACGGGCGGTAACTTCCTCTTACAAGGGGAACAATCATTGCCGATCCGTTCTTTGGGAGCGATTAGAACTCCCGAGGACATCGAGGACATCGTCGTCAAAACAGTAAACGGGGTTCCGGTTTTCGTAAGAGACATCGGCTCCGTGGAAATTTCACATCCGATTCCGAGCGGTGTTTTGGGTTATACGGTCCAAAACGATCAAGAAGGTTTGATCGACGTCGATTCTGCGGTGCAGGGACTGGTCGCGATGAGAAGATGGGTGGAACCGAACGCCTTCGGGGATCGAGTCCGTGCCAAAGTCCAAGAGATCAACGATCGTTATATGCCGGACGGCACAAGACTTCGGAATACATACGACCGAGGAGATCTCGTAAAATACACTCTAAGAACGGTGGGAACCACCTTGCTCGAAGGGATCGCGGTTGTGAGTTTGGTGGTGATCTTTTTTATCGGAAGTTTGCGGGCCTCGATTGTGGTCGTAGCAACGATTCCGTTTGCACTTTTGTTTTCGTTTACGATGATGAACGCTTCCGGAATTTCAGCGAGTCTTTTGTCACTCGGCGCTGTGGACTTCGGGATCGTCGTGGATAGTGCGGTGGTGATGGTGGAAAACATCATGCGCCGTTATAAAAATGCGACCCCCGCCGAAAAACAAAAAGGAATCATTCGTTTCACATACGACTGCGCGACCGAGGTGGGAACGGAAGTTTTGTTCGCGATTCTCATTATCATTCTTGCCTATCTTCCGATCTTCTCTTTTGAAAGAATCGAAGGACGTCTCTTTAAACCAATGGCGTTCACGTTGTCCTTTGCGATCTTCGGAGCCTTATTATTTACGATGACGGTCGTTCCGGTTTTGATGTCGTATTTTTACAGAAGATACTTCGAGTCGAAAAATCCGGGACCGATTGAATGGCATAACCCCGTTTACGAATGGGTGGAACGAAAATACGAAAAGATCGTACATTTTCTCGTAGAACGTTCCAAACGGGTCGTTACGATCGCGTTCACGGGAGTTACTGGGCTTTTGATCGTCGGTATGATGTCTCTCGGAACGGAATTTCTTCCTTCTCTAGACGAGGGGGGGATTTACTCTGCGTCTGTATTTTCCCGTAGGGATTTCTCTTCCCGAAGCGAAAAAGTTCATTCCTAAGATTCGAGGGATGATCTACAAAAACGAACAAGTCAATATGATTCTTTCCCAGTATGGAAGGAATGACGACGGAACGGACCCGCTTCCTCCGAACCGGTTGGAAGTCTATGTCGGTTTAAAGGATTATAAAAATTGGCACGAAAAGATCACCAAAGAACAACTTCTCATCCGAATGCGGAACGATCTTGAGGAAGGATTGCCCGGTGTGAAGGTGAGCTTTTCTCAGCCGATTATGGACAACCTTTCCGAGGCGATCATGGGAACGATCGCCGATCTTGCGGTTTTCGTATCGGGACAGGACTTAACGGAGATGCGTCATATCGCGCAGCAGATTCTGGATATCGTTTCCAAGATGAAAGGAGCAAGCGAATACGGAATCGAACAGGAAGGTCCGGCTCCTCAACTTGTGATCCGTCTCAAACGGGCCATAGCGGCACGTTACGGAATCAATATCAGCGATATTCAGGACGTGATCGAGGCGGCGGTCGGGATGGAACCAATCAGCTATTTGTACGAAGGTCCTATGGACACTCCTCCCAAAGAAAGAGCGTTATTCGGAATTGCTGTTCGTTTTGCAAAAGACTATCGTCAATCTGCAAGAGAGATCGCAAACATTCCGATTATTTCTCCCAAGGGGGAAAGGATCCCTCTTTCCGAGCTAGCGGATATAACGCAGGAAGATTCTCCGACGATGATCTTTCGACAGGACGGAAAAAGAACGATTACGGTTCGTTTGAATGTGCGCGGACGAGATCAAGGCGGTTTTGTTTCCGAACTTCAGGAAAGAGTAAAGAAGGAAGTGAAGATCCCGGAAGGGTTTGAAGTTCGCTATGGAGGACAGTACGAAAACCTCGCACGGGTTGGTAAGCAGCTCGCGATCGTGATTCCAGTCACGATCGGAATCATTTTCGGACTTCTCTTTATGTTGTATCGAGATCTCAGATCCGTGATTGTTGCGCTTTCTTGTATTCCTCTTTCTCTTTTGGGAGGAATCTACGCGCTTCTTGCTCGAGGATATTACTTCAACGTTTCCGCTGGTGTGGGTTTTATTTCCCTCTTTGGAATCGCAACGATGGCGGGAATTTTGTTTGTCTCTAAGGCGAATCACCTGCGGCACGACGATATTATGATGTCTGTCAGAGAATCCGCGATTCTTTCCGCGGTCACTCAGCTTCGACCTCGATTGATGACGATGTTACTTGCGTTATTGGGACTAATTCCCGCGACGATGGCATCGGGTGTAGGTTCCGACGTGCAAAGACCTCTTGCGACGGTGATGGTAGGAGGTTTGGCATCTGCGTTGTTTTTGGTTTTAACCGTGATGCCGAGTCTTTATATTCTCATCATGGGAACCGAAGAGGATCTGAAAAAAGGTTCGCATTCCGTTTCCAAGGGCTCAAGCAGCGGGGATTATGCTTCACCTCATCCGGAGTCTGAAATTTATTCCACGATTGATTACGATGATGAGCCCGAAATTTCCGTCGATAATGAAAAGAGCGGAAAAAAACAAAAGTCCGTCAAAGTAAAAAAAACGAAGAAGGGTCGGGCTTAGGTGCGTCTCAAAACCTTAGAAAGTAGAAACTACTACAATAGAGTTTTTGAAAATTCCATAGTTCAGAGGAACGAAACTGCTTCGATCGACCGTTTTCATAAAACAGAAACGGACGGAGAATTAATTTTTCAACAACTCTAATTTTAAACGATACCCCAAGCCAATACAATCTGCAAGTCGCCACCTGTTCGTTGTATTTCGAACTGAGTGGTGATTTTATGTGGTTTTAAATTCTCGCCTAATGTTCCCCATTTCGATTTGTCCTAAAACGGGAATTTATCCGGTAAGCTCTTAAAAATTAAGCGATGTGGATTTCGAATAAACGAGGCTGCGGTTCTCGTAAAATCCACAACCTTCAAGTAGTTTGAATAGTAATATCCAGAGAATGAAGAAGGATTTCCCAGTGAAATTTTCTCTTGAGAAATTCGATTGCTCAATAAATTGCTTCTATTTACTACTTCGTAACGGATCTTGTTTGCATTTTGTTTTTGGAATCGACAAGATTTTTCTTGGATTCCTTCCATAAGTTCTTATGTTCGAGTCCGATCGATTGTTTGCAAATCTCATCTTCAAAAAATGGTGAGTTTTTCGACTTCCAAAAATTTTTTAAGCCGCTTTGTCGGAAATAAGGAATGTAATAACGATACGTAGTTTACTCGAAGGTGTTCTGCACTGAATCAGTATCCGCTGAAGGAATAAAAAGTGGGCTGATTTATCAACGGAAACAAAAAAGACGATTTTGAAAGAGAAAAGGAAATAAAAATCTTCGGTTCAAAGAAAAAGAAGAAAGAATAAATCGTATAAAGATGACGTAAATTTAAAATTTAGAACGCTTTTTTTTGCGTTTACCGCTTGCTGCTTTGAGAGTTTTGGATTTTTTCTCGGAACCTTCCGGCTTTTCATCGAATTGAAAGTAAAACTCGAAGGATTTTCCGAGAATTTTATAGATTCTCCAGAATTCAATGACGTCGAGTCGTCTTTCACCGGATTCGATTTTGGAGATATAAGATTGAGGTTCACCCAAACGTTTTGCAATCTCAAGTTGAGTGAGGTCTGCGTTTTTTCTAGCGGCGATTAGATTTTTACAAAAGATCTTCGCTTCTCGTGAATGTAAGGACTTAAACAAAACGAGATAATTCTACATCCCGGAATGGAATATGCCAAAACGGGATATTTTTATGGCAAACACACGGTTCTGTGCCGGATTGATTCTCTTTGAAACTTTTAAGATTATAGAATGGCGCAATTGTAAACTTATAGAATGGATTTCAATTTACTAAAGCGAAAAGCAATTTGTAATTCGGTTTAAAAAGTAAACCCTTCCGAAAGTTCAAGTTTTTGCTTTCCCTATAAAATTCAATTCGAATTTAAAAGAAGTGTAGGTTGATTTTTAAAGTCTGGTACAAGAGTATTATCCTTCGTCTCTGAAAATGAGGAAATTTTCCTTTTTAAAGCAATCTCTCCGGTTCAGAAAGTATAAAGCTTGCGCGATTCTATAAGTGAAAAAGAAGTTCCAGTCTATACCGAAAAAAAATAGGCATTTATGTTCTAACTATGCGTAACTTAGTTTGAATATAGATTAACGTGAATTTGATGTAAACAAGTTTGGCCGAATCGTCGCAAATCTCATAGTTGAAACGCTTTCATAAAAAGCGTTTCAACTGAGTTTTTCAAACTAAAATGCTGCCCTTTCCTATCGAGCGATTCATAAAGAGCGAGATGCTGAGTTTCCTCGAGCGATTCATAAAGAGCGAGATGCTGAGTTTCCTCGAGCGATTCATAAAGAGCGAGGCTTGAGTTGCATGAAGATTCTTAGTGAAGCTAAGAACTCGTCTCAAAACCTTAGAATGTAGGAGCTATTACAATTTTTTAAACGACAGGAAAAAACCGTCAACCTGAGACGGTTTCTGTAGGAACTCCCACATTCAGGAGGATTGGTGACAGTGTCGCGGTAATGTTGCTCTGACAGAAGACCGTTTTGGGACAAGCTTTTAGTTCCTTCTATTGCTTATCTTGCTTTGTGGTAAATGCTTCGGATCTCTAACCTACGGTTTTTCAAGTCCAGAAGGGGCGCCATTTTGTCTAAGGAGGATTTTGGAATCGTAAAATCTAAAACACATTTTTTTAAGTGTTCCGACAAGAATGAGGTTTTTTACTTGCAAAAAGTATGATCTTCTGATAGAGAAAAATTACCGGTATCTATGTATAATGCTGTAATTCTAAATGTGCAATTAAGTGAAGATCAAATTTCAAACGCTCCGCGTAATCAGGCCGGATATTTTTTGTGAAAGCATTTCGTGTCGCTCTATTTTTCAACTAACGTTGAAAGACAAATTTGAAACGCTCCGCGTAAATTTGTCTAACTCGCTCACTATGGATCGCTCGTTATGTTCTTTTTAATAAGTGAGCCGTAATCGTTTGTCCGATTAAATTCAGGATTTGAACGCTAAGGAAACTTATCATTAAAATTTCTTTTTCCAAATCGAGAACTTGAAAGGAATTTTTCCACCATCGGAACAAGATGAACGCGAAAAGTAAAATTACGAATAAAATCATCCTCGCTGAATACCAGAAAAGAAGATCCTCGGATAAGAGATTTAATCTGGAATAAAAACTTAACTCGGGTGTTTTACGAGCCGCGAGAAACAAGCCGATCGCCCAGATCGTCTGTCCGAATGTCGCTACCAGAAGGAAAACGGTGAGAGAGTGGATCCCGAAGATATGGAAGGGGCCGATTGCAACGATTCCCGTAAAATAACCCAAAATCGTAAACGCCCAGCCGATCCAGAAAAGTATAAGGCCCGTGTAATAAAAAAGCTGTTGAGAATGAATGAGAATCTGCAGAAGATGCCTCATGCCGTCTCTCCAAGTTCTCAAATGAGGAACTCTTCCTTCCACGTCCGGATACAAACTGATCGGGACATGGGAAAGTTTGACTCCGCTTCGAAGCGCTTTCACGAGCATCTCGGATGCGAATTCCATTCCGGTACTTTCAATTTCCCATTCCAGAAATTTTTTTTTCAAAAAGCATCGAAAACCGGAATTTGCGTCTTTAACACGATTTCCCTTTTTAGAATATAATAAATTGATAATCCAATTGATCACCGGAGTGCCCAGATAACGGTGTAAGAACGGCATTGCCCCTTTATGAATCGATCCGTCTAGACGGGAACCGATTACGAACTCCGCGCCCTTTTCCATCTCTGCAAGAAGCGCTGGAGATTCCAGGAAGTCATAAGTGTCGTCCGCGTCCGCAAACAGAACGATTTCTCCACTTGCGTTTTTGATTCCGAAATTGAGCGCTGCCCCGTATCCTCTTTCTTCGCAATGAACGACTTTTGCGCCGTATTTTTTAGCGATTGATATCGATTTATCTTCGCTTCCGTTATCGGAGACAAGAATTTCCACATTGTATTGTTTTAATTCCTTTTTGAGCCGCGCGAGTTTTTCCAAAACGAGAGGAAGAGTTTTTTCCTCGTTCAAACAAGGGATTACGTAAGTGACGTTCTTTTTTTTCATAGTTTTAGATTTAGAAAATTACCTTTTGCGGATGGTGATGACTCTCATTCCGTAGAACAACTGATCTTTTCGATCGAATATTTTTTGAGCGAATAACGAATCCAAGTCTTCCGAGTTCAGATATTTCCAAGAAGTTTCCAAAATCACTAAATCCTTTCTTGTTGGATCCTGAACGAAAAGATTGGCTTCTTTCTTCGTATAAATCTTTGGAACTATTCCCTGAATTTTTGCCGTTTTCAAAAAATATTCCATGTTGTACGTATGAGAAGAGCAAAGAAGAGTAAATTCCAGGGGACGATCCTGAATCGTAGAGATGATGTATTGAGAACTTTCTCTCCATTGTTCCTTAAAAGGTTTGTAGTAAAACCGGGTAAAATAATAGAGGGAAACGATGGAAATTAGAATTAGGATTAATTCGAGTCTTTTTCCTTTGTAGATCGGAAACAGAGAAAAACCGGTGGTGATTAGAAAATACAAAGCGGGGGCGGTGACTAAAAGATTTCTAGCGGTAATCAAAGGTTGAATCAGGGAAAGAATTCCGAGGACGACAGAAAAAATCAAAAAGACAATTCCAAGTAAAATCACGAATTTTTTATGATCTGGTTCTAAAGCAAGAGTCTTCATTTGATTTTTCGGAAAATAAATAGAAACGAAACCTGCGAGTAAGGCTAAAGAAGCCACAATTCCGGGAATAAACTTTTTTAGAATTCCGGAATGAAAGATCAGATCGAAAAAAACAAGAAACGCGGTGAAACCCGCCTCCGGAATCCACGAAGCGATTCCGATCTTATCCGAGTTGAACAATAGATAAAGAACCGGAATGAATAAAATTCCGAATAAGATCCCGAAATAGAATTCCACTTTAGGAAATTTTTTCGTAAAAATCCACTTCGTTATAAAAATTCCGAGAAAAATGGAAGCGGACCAGATAAATCCGAAAAAATGAGTATAGGATGCTAATAAAGAAATTCCTAATAAACTCCAGTATATACGGAAATTTTTTTCCTTTCGGTTTTCGTAGACGGATTTTAGAAGAATCGCAAGCTGAATCGTGCTAAACAAAACCAAAAGACTATAGGATCTGAGTTCCTGGGAATAATAGATGAGCCCCGTAGATAAACTTAGGAAAACCACGACGGAAGTTTTGATTCTTCCGCTTAGATTATGCGGTGAAAGAAGGTAAAACGAAAAGGGAACAAGAATACCCACGATCGCACTGAACAATCTTCCGACAAAAACCGTCGGTTGAAAAAGTTGAAACCAAAAATACAAAAGCGTTTGGTACAACGGAGGATGCGGATCATTCTTCATCCAATCCCAAAGATTGCCGAACGAAGTTTCGGAAGAAGCTCGGATTGAAAAAAGCTCGTCTTCCCAGGGACTTTGTAGATCTAAACGAAAAAATCGGAAGAAGGCTCCTAATCCCAAAAGGAATAGGAAAACCTTATCCTTTTTGATTTCTATCAAAAGTGCATTCAGCCGATTCATAAAACAAATCACCAGGTTCCTGTAATTCTTCTGTAGAGATCGGTTTCTAAAATCCCTTTCGGATCGAATTTCCTTTTTAAGGAATAAAACTTCTCCAAATTTTTTTTCGGAAATGCTCTTTGAACGGTTTCCGGTCTGAGAGTGCTGTCTTTCGCAAAATAGAATTTTCCTCCGAACTTCAACACGATTTCGTCTAACTCACCCGCGAGTTCCCAAAGTCTTTTTCTATTTCCGAAAGTCACTGGAAAATCCATAGCCATCGAATAACCGTCCAATGCGTGTGTGAGAAGAAAAGGATCAGATTTATGTTTTTTGAATACGGCAAGCCAGGTAACGATTCTCCTTTTCTGGCAAATCTTTAGAATTTCACAAAAAGCATCCACCGCATTCTCCTTGGGAATGAAACTCTGGTATTGAATCATGGAACCGGGCTTATACATGAACTTCCAGTTTGGAACGTAATCCAATAAAAACGCATATTCTGCGTGACCTTGAAAATACGGTTTGTTATTCGTCAAATAACCGGAAACGAATTTTGCAAAATTGACGAGCCTCATCCCCAAGTTGTTGGCGAAAGGAATCATGAATAACCACATCCAAGATTTAGGAATAATTCCGAGAAATGTGCTTGGTAAATTCTGTCTTTCTAATTTACAATTTTCAGGAAAGTCCGGATCCTCTCCTTTTTTCAAATGTACTGCTTTGTGGATTTGTCCTCTTCCTAAAGAATTTCCGGATGCAAATGCATCGATCCAACCTACGAGATAGTCCGCGCTTTTATATTCCCTTTCAAAATAGTCGAACATATCCTGCAGATTTTTGCTGACCACGGGCCATACCTTCATTTTTCCCGCGTAGATAGCTTTCAGTTGGATCGTTACGTTCAAAAAAACTCCGAGCATTCCAAAACCGGAGATTGCGGCAAAAAAAAGTTCCTGATTCTTTTTACGGGAACAGACGAAGACTTTTCTGTTCGGAGTCATAAATGTAAATTCAAGGACGTGATCGCCGATCGAACCCACCGCAAAGTTATTCTTTCCATGGATGTTCATCGATAAGGCGCCACCTAAAGTAGGAAACATCGTTCCGCTTACGACCGGAGGCCAGTAACCTTTTTCGATTCCGAATTCCCAAAGTTGTTTGATCGTAACTCCGGATTCCGCTTTGATGATCCCCGTTTTTGAATTAAATTCCAAAATTCGATTGTACCTCGAAATATCGATCACCACGCCCTTCGTATTTGTGGCCGCGTCTCCGTAACTGCAACCTCCTCCGCGAAGTGTCAATTTCAGTCCTTTATTGTTTGCATAGGAGAAAAGATCCCTAAAGTCTTCTTCCTTTTCCGGAAAGAAGACGGGAGAAAGCGAATAATGGTTCATCCCCCAAGTTTCCACTTTACTTGGAAGCGGAAGGGTTATTTCAATTGGAGACTTTTTTACTTTTGCCGTTTTTGAAGTTTTTGCGGAAGTTTTCTTTTTCGGAGAAACTTTGGATGCCCTTGCCATAGTATTACCTTTGATCGATTCAGGTTCGTTCAAATAGAAAGACGTTTAAAAAGAAAAGATGGAATCAAACGGATAATCAAACCCACGAGTCCCCAGCGGGCCGGAACGTAGACACATTCTTTGCCCGAATCGGCCGCCTTGACGATGATAGTCGCCGCTTCTTTGGCCGAGATAAGCCAGAAAAGACCTTTCATACCTCGGGTCATGGCAGTATCGATAAAGCCGGGTTTTACGGTGAGAACTTGAACACCTAACGTCGAAAGACGATTTCGAAGAGCTTCGAGATACGTGTTCATTCCCGCTTTGGAAGTATTATAAACGGGATTGCCTCTTCTTCCACGATCTCCTGCGATCGAAGAGATCCCGATGATCTTTCCGCTTTTTTGTTTTTGAAAAAGGACTGCTGCGGGATTGAGCCATGCCACACAACCCAGAAGATTTGTATTTAACATAGCGATGTCTTTTGTAACATCGAACTCATCCGGTTTCACGTCGTACATAATTCCGGAAGCATAATAAATCTCGTCGACACCTTTCATAGATTTGACCGCTTTTTGAAACGCGGAGTCGACTTGATCAAAATTGGTGACGTCTTGTTTGATAACGAATGCGTTTGTTTTACCGGGAGAATTAAACGGAGCCGCGATTGCCTTCAATTCCTTATCACGACGGGCTACGAGAGTGACCGTATGTCCTTGCTCCAAAAGGAGAATCGCTAATTCTTTTCCGATACCGCTAGATGCACCGACGACGATTTTTTTTGCCATATTCATCCGTTCTATGGAAAGAAACGGAACTGACAAGTATGATTTAAAGGAAGATAGAATGAACTTACCCCAAAACTTTAGAGTTGCAGGAACTACTAGCTTAACTGTGAAAAGACGATTTACAAACTTAGAAACTCTCGAGGAGACGTAATAATGAATCGCGTTTTATTATTTGCGATTTTAAAATCATAAATTTCTCTTCGGATTTTGGGATAAGTTCCATGTATTTTCAGTAATCTTCTCTCGTCTTGAAGTTAGGTTTTATGAAAATAGAAAGCCGGTTTTGAGGACTTACCAGGAAAAGTCGGCGTATTTTTTTTGGAATTCTTCGAAGGAGATCCAATCATTCGTATCAAGTTCGCGAATCTCCGATGGAACCCAATACTTTTTATAGTCCATATCCGGATGTCCCGGAAGAAAATAACCGAGGTGATAGTATTTCATTCCCAGTTCTTTTGCGTAAAGGATGGAATAAAGAATTGCAAAACTTCCAAGGCTTCGATCCGGATAATCCGGGTCATAAACGGAATAAACCGCGGAAAGAGAATCGGATGCGGAGTCTAAGATCATAAAACCGAGAATTTTTTCATCTAAACTAAGGGTCATCTCTAAAGAATTTTCCGGATATCCGAAAAGATTCCAACGCATTCCTTCTAAAAGTTCCTGATCCGATTCTCCGATTACAAAACTTTGGTAACGAGATCTTTGATAACGTAAGTAGAGAATTTCTTTCTCTACGGTCAAATGGGGAGATCCGAAACGAACCACAAGGTCCGAGTTCTTTTTTAAAAGTCTCTTCCGGTTTCGGCTGGGAACAAATTGGTTTAAAGGAACCCGATAACTCAAACATTCGCGGCAAGCGTTACAAGAAGTTCGATAGAGAATATTACCGGTTCTTCGAAAACCGGAATCGAAAAAAAACTGTAAACTATCTTTTTCAATTTTTCCCTGAAGTGGAAGATATTGAATCTGACTCAAACGATCCGGATAGTAAGAGCAGCTTCTTTCCGGACTGATTGGAAGAGAATTCACGAAGTTTTGGAGTTTATGCCGGATCATCTAGGAAATGATGACAAACTGCGTCGGACTCGTAAAGTTTTTTAGGGAAAACTCGACGAAAGAGACGGTTCTTTTCAGTATGGCTTTTAATACGAATTACGTACAAGATTCGGAATTTTCAGATGCATAACCTCTTTACGAACTTCGAAGTAAAAAAACGCGGCCTTCGTGTCGCCTTATTTTTTACGATTGTCAGTCTGATTTGTTTTTTAACCGAAAACACGATCCTTCAATTTATTTTTTTGGGACTAGGATTCGTTTCTTTCGTGTTCACTTTGGTTCAACCGGAGATTTTTTATTCTTTTACAAACTGCTCTTTGGAATTCGTTTTGGTCTTTCTAAGTGGAATTGTAAAAGTCGGCTTATTACTTATCTATCTGATTGTCTTTAAGCCGATTCGGTTTATGATTGGCCTTTTTCTCGGGGAAAAAAAATCTTGATCTCCATTTTTTGCGATGGGGCATCCAAGGGAAATCCGGGACCTTCCTCGATCGGAGTCGTGGCGTATAAGGGTGACAAGGAAGAATTCAGAATCTCCGAGCGTATCGGAGAAACCACCAACAACGTGGCGGAATGGACTTCTCTCAAAAAGGGCTTGGAGGAGTGTATTCGAAGGAAATTCGATACAATTCATGCGTATATGGACTCGGAGCTTGTGGTCAAGCAGGTCAGCGGAAAGTATAAGGTAAAACATCCCAATCTTTTGGAATATAAAAAGGAAGTGGACAAGCTCGTTTCTTCCTTACAGAATTTTCAAATCACCCATGTTCCTCGTGAAAAAAATTCGGTCGCAGATAAGCTCGCAAACGAAGCCTTTCAAAAATAAGAGCCGACTATTTTCTCTTTTGTGGAGAATTTCGTTCTACGTCTTTTTGTTTTATACGGCGTCGAATTGCGGTCGATCTTTGAAGGACAAGTTGGTTGTTCTTCAAAAAGAAGAAAAGTTCGAAGAAATGCTTCTACTTTGTCTTTCTGAAAAGGAAACTCAAGACACGAAGGAACTCTGTCGTCTCGCTATGGAAAAGACGGAGGCAGGAATTGATAGAATTCTATCCGAAAAAGCGGAACTACCTTACAGTCAAATTACGGTGGATCCGGAATGGAAAAAGAAAATCGATATCATTCTTGAAAATAACCGAACTCTCAAAAATCGATACGGGAATCTCTGGAAAAAAATGATTCAAAATGACTAACGTGGATCCGGACGAATTAATCAAAAAAATTCCCGAAAACTTTCGGGAAGATATAATTCGGATCACACAAAACATCCGCAAAGAGGGCGGAGAATGTTATCTGATCGGCGGATCCGTGCGCGATTTGTTGCTTTCAAAAATACCGGACGAATTCGATTTGACCACTTCACTGTTGCCAGACAAAATTCTTACCTTATTCAAAAGAACGGTTCCGACCGGGATCAAACACGGCACAGTTACCGTTTTAATACAAGACCGTTCTTACGAGATCACTACCTTCCGAAAGGACGTGGACTATATAGACGGGAGAAGACCGGAGGCCGTTGAATTCGGAGTTTCGTTAAGCGAGGATTTAAAACGAAGAGATTTTACTATGAATGCTTTGGCGTTGGACTTGGAAGCGAAACGCCTGATCGACGAGCATTCTGGACTTGAGGACATTCAAAATAAGATCATTCGAACGATCGGAGATCCGATCGAAAGATTTACCGAAGACGGTCTTCGTCCAATCCGTGCGATTCGTTTCGTAAGTAGTCTCGGTTTCACTTTGGAGTCGGAAACCGCAAAGGCGATTATCCAATGTAGAAATATAACCGCGAAAATTTCTAAAGAAAGGGTTCACGACGAATTAAACAAAACCCTCAAAAGCAAAAATCCGGCTCCTTCTTTGAAGTTATTCAAGGAGTTTCGAATTTTAGAATTATTTACGAATCTCAAATTGTATCCGACGGAAAATACGAACGTAGAAAAAAAAATCCGGGAAGTTCCTGTAGTTCCTTTGAGCCTTAGGCTTTCTTTTTTACATGCTTGGTTGTTCGGAAGTTTTCAAGATAGAAATTCGGCAAAACAGTTTATGAAAGACCTCCGATATTCCAATCAAAACACGAAGGATTCACTGTTTTTCTCGGATATGCTTTTTATGATGTTGAACCGGAAGGATGATGTGTCTTTGACCGATGCGGAAATTCGAAAGGCTGTTTTGCATCCGATTTGTGTGTATGCAGGAAGAGAAAATCTAAGGATTTTGACGGAATATATTCTTAATCTTGCATATACTTACGAGCCCATTCTCAAGGATATTTTTGATTTTCGGAGAATTCTGGATCTGACCGAACGATCTCAAACTCTTGTTGTGACTGAATTGGCGCTTCGAGGAGAGGATATCCTAAAGGCTTGTCCGAATCTTCCTCCTAAACAAATAGGATCCGTCCTTGAGAAACTACTGTTTCATGTTCTGGAAAATCCGGATGAAAATCGAAAAGATTTCCTTTTTCCTCTTCTTTTCAAGTAACTCATTTTATTCCTATCGAGCGATTCATAAAGAGCGAGATAGTCGTAGCCAGCGAAAGCATTACCGAGCGACCCTAGAAGCGAGGTTGAGTTATTCGAAGACTCTTAGCGTAGCTAAGATAAGCGATTCATAAAGAGCCATAACCTTACCCACAAGTTAAGAAGGATTTTGGAATAGTAAGAATCAAAACGCACATTTTTTGAAGTATTCCGACAAGAGTAAGGCTTTTTACTTGCGAAAAGTATGATTTTCTGATATAAAAAATCTCCCGAGTCTTCCCACCGCCCTAAAACGCAGGGGAAACTCAACGCAGAGCTTTCCTGAACTCAATGCATCGCTTCCTACGGGTCGCTCTGCAGGTCGCTCTGAAAAACTCAACGCAGAGCTTTCCTGAACTCAATGCATCGCTTCCTACGGGTCGCTCTGCGGGGTATAGTTTCACGGAGGATTGTCGTAATTCCGACAGATTTATCTTCAGATTCAAGTATTTGTGGGTTAGGTTATGGTTGGGAGCGAGATGCTTTCATTTCCTCCACCGGTATTCTTGGCTCCGTCGATCAAGAATACCGTATTCGGAACTGTATTTTCAAGAATCATATGAATCTATGGATTGCAGTATAACCATCGCTTTCCTACTTGTTAATTCATGTTAATTTTTGTATAAAAATTAGGCATATAATTTAAAAAATGAAATTGTTTGAAGATTTATTCTATTTTTTAGACATAATATATGCTTTTAATAATTAAGTTACGTCTATTTTTTTAGTTAAATGCTTTATTTATAGCATTGGCATGTATTTTGCATGATGGGGAAACATAGGAGATTTAGAAGAATGATGAGAATAAAAACAATAAACCTTATTGGTCCTGTTCTTTGCTTCCTGGTTTTTTCTCAGGTCTTTGCTCAGGCTGGAAAAAAATCAGGAGCAGATGCTTCAGTCGCTCCGGCGCCTACTTCCCAAATGATGGAACAAGAAGATAAAAAATGGTATGATCAAGTTGAATTTTCCGGGTTTGCTGATGTGTATTACATGTACAATCTCAATCCAAAACAAGGAGGAGACATTGATGCGACCCGTGCTTTCGAAACAAGCAATAAGAACTTTGCGGTTAACGCGGTGGCGCTTACGATCCAAAAAGCTGCTGAAAAAAGTTCTCCTTGGGGGTTTCGGATCGATCTCCAAAACGGCCAGAACAACGCATTTCAAGAAGCTCCTTATTCTCAAAGTAATGGCATTTACAATTACAACATGCTCAAACAGGCATATTTAAGTTTATATTTCCCCGTTTTAAAAGGAATGACCTTAGACGCCGGTAAGATGGCTACCCATATCGGTTACGAGGTTCTTGAATCTATGAGCAATCCGAATTACTCGATAGGTGCAATCTTCCAGAATACGATTCCCTTTATTCATACCGGTGTTCGACTTACCACTCAGTTCACGGATAAATGGGCAGGAACATTTTATCTCTACAACAGTGGCGGCGGTACCGGCTATAATTCTCCTGCAGCTACGACTATCGCACCATTGAACGTAATTACGGATCCAACTTACAGCGGTAATGCGGCGGGGAAAAGCTACTTTGTGGAAGGTCAGACTGAAAGAAAAGCGATCGGAACTCAGATCAAAGGCCAGTTGATTGAAGACAGACTTTCCGTTACTTGGAATACTCTCTATTCCAGCGACGGAGCTTATGCTCGTGTCGATCCTTCCAAAGCGGCTATGGCTACGGAACTGGCGAACATATCCGGAGATCCGAATATAGGAATGTATAATGTTGCCAATCCTCGGAGAGCGAAGTATAACAAAGATTACTGGTTTATGAACCACGTTATTCTTTCCATCACTCCTTCGGACAGAATTACGATCGACTTGGATTACACTTGGAGTGAAAAATCCGGAGCACTTGCAAACAACAATTTGGATCAAAAACGTTATAATGTGGATGCAACTGGCGCGGAAGTTTTCAACAAAGACACTCTTTTTTGGGGGTTGAATAACAAGCGCGATTCTAAAACCACTTACAAAGCTTACGGTATTTTTGCGAAGTTCAAAATCAACGAAACTTGGGGTGTGAACGTTCGCTTCGAATACATAGACGATAAACATAATAACGGTGCTTTAACTACTTTCAATCCTTTTATGGGACCTAACGCTTACATAAGCACATATAAAAAAACTACGGATCTTGCGATCGCGGACACGGTGGCGACGGCTTTTGCGGCAGACGCTAATTTAGGATCTTTAGGAATTACCAAAGAACAAATTCTCGAAGTGATGAGTGACGATTACAAAAACTACTCAGGAGTCAGAAACGCGGGACAATACAAAACCTTTACCGTTACTCCCGTTTGGAATTTTACCGAAAATCTACTGATCAAACTTGACCTCCGAAGAGATTGGGCGACCGGTAAACAATTTGTGGATCAAAAAGGCGATAAAACGGATCATCAATATGGCATAACCTTGGGAGCTGTCGCAAAATTCTAAAATTGGAATGAGAGATATTCAGAGGCGTTTTTCTAAAAAACGTCTTCTTCTTCTTCTTCTTTTAAAAAGAAAATGATTCAAATACGATTGTTCTTTAGAGAAGTTTGTATTGAAAGATACTATAAAATTGAGTACCGTAAATTTTGATTCCAAAGCCCTGTTACAGTGCAATATATTAGGTACTCTTTTATGTAGTTCTGAGTAAAAGTTTGTCCCAAAATATAGAGATGTAAGAATTTTTTAGATGTTAGTGAATAGTGGACTCTCACTTTTTTTCCACATGCGTGGGATTGATGTATATAAAGTCCTAAAGTTAGATTTACAGAAATCAGACTTTTGTTGAATGAAATGAGGGGTAAAAAGTCCTAATGCTTCATTCCTAATCCACTGAAACGTTGGAGCTCCTACATTCAAAAGACTGATGAAAGTGTTGCGGCAATGCCGCTCTTACAGAAGACAGTTTTGAGATAAATTCTTAGAGCCGGTCTCAAAACCTTAGGAATGTAGGAGCTATTACAATTTTAAACGACGAGAGAAAACCTTCAATACGACGGTTTCTGTGGGAACCTTCACGTTTTTTAAAAACTTGCCGGATCGTCTAGAGATATTTTTCTTCAGGTTTTGAGACCGGCTCTTAATTCCTTTTTTTGTTTTGTGGTTGATGTTCGCATCTAACCTTCGTTTTTCAAGCCCGGAAGGGGGCGCCATTTTGTCTAAACGGTTTTTTAAATGATTCAACAGAGGAATGATTTTAGAATATTCAAAATCATTAATTCTTATATAGTTGATAAGTTCTTAGGGAAAAGTTCAGAATCTTCTTTTGGTCTTTTACTCTGTAATAACGATTCGGATCCGGAAAACGAACTGCGATTTTTTCTTTAAATTGTTTTTCGGGAAGATTCGGATCTTTAGGAGGTTCCGGCTCATATTCTAAGATGGAATACGAGTCGACTCGATTCTTTTTGAAAGTTTGTTCCAATTGAATCGCATCTTTTTCCGTGTATACCGTGAAATGGAGGGAATTTAGGTAAGAAAAACCGATTAAATAATTCGTAAATTGTCCCTTGTGAACGATGATTCTCTTGGATTGAAACTCATTTTGTATTTGCAAATAAGGTGCGATCGATCCGAATAAAATTTTGAAACCTTCTCTCGTGAATTTGTAGTTATAATATAAACTTAAAAAAGTCAACAAAATCAAAATCCTTCCGATGTTTGGGAATTCGATGTTTCTTTGGTACAAAAAGATCAGGATTCCCGCGGATAAAAAGATAAAACCGGATTCCAAATAACGGAGCCCGAAATGGTGAACTCCTGCCGTATAAGGGCTGAAAAAGGAAATTGAGAAGAGAGTTCCAATTCCTACAAGGCCGAGAATCGACCCACCGGAAAGTTCTTTCTTACGAATAAGATCGGAAAAAATACCGAAGATTAAAATTGCGTAAGGAGACGCTTTTAGGAATCCGGATTTGGTCGCGTCGCCCAAAAGATATCCTTCAAGAATTACGATTTGTTTTCCGATGGAAAACTGACTCATCGCGTCTTGTGAACTGACGAGAAAACGAATTCCCATCGGATGACCGGAATAAAAGAAATTCAAGACGCCTATAAATCCGAAAGAAAGGACTCCACCAGGAACCGAAAAGATCAAATATTCTTTAAGGTTGTTTCTCGTTTTTTGGGAAAAAAAGGCAAGAAAACCGAATAAGAAGATAGGAAATGCGGATTCGGTTCTTAGAAAGAACGCAGTTACCGCCAAAAAACCGGAAATAAACGAGAATATTCTAAAATTCGAATTTAGATTTTTGTTTTGAACCGTGATTTTATCCGCAAAAAGGGAACGAATCAAAAAATATCCGAAAGACAATAGAAGAAAATTATTGAGAGGAACTTCGGAAAACTCGACCGAGGATAGGGCCGGAAAACTGAGAGTGAACGGAACTAGAGTGCCGATCAAAATGACCCAGGTTTTATCAATAAATAAGGAAAGAATTTTATCAAAGATCAAAAGACATCCGAATAAATAGAGAAGAGGTAGTAGTGTAATGATTTTTGCTCCGAAAAAATATGCCGGAATTCCGTTTAAAAGTGCAAATAGAGGAGGATACTGAAAGATACATTTTCGGTTCTCGTTTTCTTTTAGAAAAGCCCAGGGATAGTCGAAGGGAAAATACCTAAATTCAGGATCGTAAATCTTTCCGGGATAGAGGCATTCTGATTCCGCGACAGCCTTGAATCCTTTTTCAAAGAACATTATGGTTTGATAATACTTAATCTCTGAGTCGCTGGAAACGAATGGAACTTTATCGTCGAGTTTGAAACGATTGAAGATCAGGAATAATACCGCGAACAAGTAGATGAAATAACGAGAATAGGTAGAAAAAATCAATCGATTGAACATTATTGTTTATTCCGTAAAAATGATATGAAACGGATCCGTTTTTTTTCCTTCTTCCAATTCTTTTCGGATATCTAAATTCGGATCTTTTTTTCTAAGAACATCGACTTTTTCTTTCCAACAAACGGAAGAATACGGATTTTTTCGGACACAACGATCTAAGAAGGATTCCATCAAATCCGAATGACCCGGACTTTTGCGAAGAATTAGGGAGGCCAAAACTAAATTTTCCTCGGAACGGATCCAGATTTGATTGCTGGTGATTTCTTCGATCGGATGAGAAAATTTTTTACGGTTCCCGGAAACTTTTTTTTCTTTGTATATTAGGAAATTATCAAGTTCTATTTCGTCTTGAATGGAAATTATGATCAGATTTCTGAGTCTTTGTTCCCAGACCAACTGAAAAGAAAGATATCCTAAAAGAATCAATGAGATTGCGTAAACGGCTTTAAACGAACTGTTTTGACCGAACGTTTTCATCGTAGAACTGGATCGGGTCCGAATCAAAGATAATGCAAGCGTTACCGGAATGAAGAAATGTTGTTCTCCCAAATTGTAATCGAAGAACTCGTGAACAGCCACAAACACAAGAACTCCTGAAATGAATATCCCTATATCGGAAATCTTCTTACTTTTGGAAACTAACATTCGGTAGGAGAGAAGAGAAAGATAAAGGGCGATCCAAAGAAAAAAGAGGGAACCTAAGATCCCGAGACTCGTAAACGTTTCCACGTAGAGATTATGAGCTTGCGGATAGGATCTGAAAGAATGCAGAAATTTATAGAAATCGTCGTAGCCGATTTTTTGTGAATGTGTTCCAGGCAGATGAGCCAAAAGAGAATCTGCATCCAATCCGATTCCGAAGATCGGAGCATTTTGAAGTACCGATTGAAAGTGAAAGTTCCACAGGGAAAATCGAATGAGAAGGGTTTTTGGATCGAAATATTGGGAAACGGTTTCTTGAGGAAAGAAAAACACGCTTCCGACCGAGAGTAGAACTATTAGACAGAATGACGGAATGAAAATCCGGAAGAAAATTTTCTTTTTACTCCAACGAAAAAGAAAAATGCAAAGGGTTGCGAGACCAAAAGCCAATAAACTTGCGCGCGAGTGATTGAAATACGTAAGATAAATAGCGATAAGACCTCCTGGAATTAAAAACCAGGAATATCGACCATACTGATAGGCAGTATAAAAGGCGACTAACGCGGAAAATGCGGAAATTACCGCGATCGACGACACGGGGAAACCCGCGTATGTAAGCAAAAGAGAAGGTTGCAAAAGATCAAAGGGCCAGATCGTATGGATCGCGGAAAACAAGTTTATGGTATTCAAAAGAAGATTTGAGGAAAGGATCAAAAGAAGCCCTTTTTTAATGAACCGACTTGGATAAGAAGAAACCAAAAAGAAAATCAGAATTCCGGAAAATAAAAGACAAAGTTGCAAGAGGGCCGCTTGGGATTTATAGGAAAGTAAGGATGAAATCAGTAGCACAAAAAAGGAAATGGAAACGACGACATACAATTTACGAAGTCGAATTTTTTTCGGAGAAAGATAAAACAAGGAAGCGGCTACGAAGAGTAAAAGCGGAACCGATTTGATACTTGAAAAAAGAGGAGGGGAGCATGCAAACGCAACTGTGTGAACGAATAGGAAAATCGGATGGATGTTTTTAAGGAATAAATAAATTGCAAGACACAAAGCTGCTACATAGAGAAGTTTTAAATTCAACTTTTGGGAAAAATAGACGACCGGAGCCCGGTTAATTCCGTTGACCGTAGAAAGTCCGATTAATAATAAACATGCCAATAGGAAAAGGGGATGAATTCTGAATTTCTTTTTCCGAAACGAAATTCCTAAAGAAACGAACCAAACAAAAAAACTAAATACCACCGAATCTCTGGAAAGAGAGGGATTCAAAGGATCGAAAAAAAACAGCAAAGCGAGAGAAAAAGTAAGTACTATAAGTGGAACCGTTTTTAAGTTGAGAAGTAGACTCATTTATTGTTTTATTTGGTTTTGTAAATGATAAATAAATGCAGGGTGTCTTCGCTACCCAATTTTAGCAATCAAGATTCTTCCGAAAGAAAGAGGAGGTCGTTTTGAAAAAATTATAAATTTTTTAGATACCATTCCCGTCTATTTTTATCTTCTCCGCTTCGGAAGTAATAAGAATCGAATTCGGAAAATTTTTTCTTTCGGAGAATCGGATCAAGTCTTTTATATTCTTGTTTGTAAGCATCCAAATAAGATTCGAAATCCACCGCTCGAAACGAAGGAATTTTAAGAAGTTCTTTCATTACGGAAGGTGAATACATTAAAATCCTCCAAGGTGCGGAAAAATCTCCTGTGAGAAATTCGTCGTATTCCGTTTTAATCGGAAGTCCACTCGAATAGAGAAGAAGATGAACGTTTCTGTCCCGAAGATACTGTAACGGAGCGGGCTTTCCATGTCCGACTCTTTCTCGATTCTCAAATTCCATCCTTGCGATTACCGGATCGGTGAGGCCTGCTTCCGTTTCAATTGCCAAAATCGGATTTAAATAATAAATCAAAATACATTCCGAACCGGTAAAGGCGACTCGAACTTTGGAATTCTCAAAATGTTTTTTCCAGGGAAGAATTCGATTTCGGATTTGTTCCACCGATTCCCTTTTATAGATTTGATTTTCGTCCGCGATTCCGGACACGACCGGTAATGGAAGTCCTTTATAAATATCCCAACGTAATAGAATCAAAATCGGAATCGAATAAAAAATTATGTTCAGGTTTTTTTTCCCTTTAGAAAGAGATTCTCGAAGCGAAAGAATTTCTTGCTCTGTCCAAATGAAAACGATAGGAAGAATTGGAAGATAAAACCGGGAGAACATAAAATCCCCTCCGATCCAAGTGTAATAACCCGAATAAAGAATTGGAAATAAAACAAATAAAATCCAGCGAAAGTCCTTTTTTTTCTGAGTTGGAAAGGAATATTTTCGGATCGTTTGAAATAAAGAAAAGAAAAGAAATCCGACGATCGGGATCATTCCGTAGTACATCGTCAAAAAAGAACGGAGATAAACGAGGCCTTGTAGAAGATTGACGTTTCCTCCCGACTTCGCATAGAAAGTATTGGGAAGTAGGTTTCCATAATATTCCAATTTCCAAATATAGAAAAAGACTGGGGATAGATAGGTAATGCAAAAAATTCCGAAAGAAGGTTTTAAAAGTATCGAGCGTGCGTTATTTGGTCTTACTTCTTGGAAAAATTTTAGGATTAGAAAAATTCCGACGAGTAAGTGGAATAAAAGCCCGTCCGGTCGGTTAAGACAGCTCAATGAGGAAAAAACGATTCCGGGTAACATCTTGCAAAAAGTGACGGCTCCGGAATTTGTAAAATAATAAGAAGCGGCTAAGAATAGAAATCCGTGCAATGACGTTTCCAAGCCTCCGGTTGCAAAAACCCGATTGTGGTGGAGTAAAACGAAGCAGGAAAGTGCAAAAGGGAATTCCGTTCTTGAGAATTCCTTGCGAAAGAGAACCAAATAGATGCAGGTTCCCAAAAAAGAAAGGATTCCGAAAAAGTAACTTGCGTTTACGGGATCGATATGATCGGAAAGATGAAATGGAATGAATAGAATTGTCCAAAGAAAATTCGTATAACCCTCCACAAATTCCCCTTCATTAAAGACTAATCCTTTACCGTCGGCAAAATTTTTGGCATATCGTAAACTAATAAACGCGTCGTCCGAAATCCAACGCATCCGATAAGCGGATATAATGCCGAATAAAATCAGTAGAATCATAAAAATGAAATAAAAGATACGCTTCAAAATCGAGTTCCTTTGCCCATAAAGTAATGTTGGAGAGATACGTTGTTTTTTACGGTTTCCTTGTCGTAGATCGGGTTTTCGTCCACAAACTTGCAACTGAATGATTCAATTTACAAAAATATTTTCGAAAACGAAACGGGATGTTTGGCTCCAATCCGGGAAGATTATTTCCTTTTTTCAACCGATTCTGTGGTGAAAAGAGATTCTATTTTCGGTTATAAAACTCCGAGAAGGCTTCGGAATCAATCCGGAAAAATTCATTCTTTTTGAATGTAATGACTCTGTTTATGACCTATAAAAACGTATTATTTAGATATATTCAAACTCTTGAATGTTTTGGATGCCGGATTTTAATCCGAAATCAGGGTTGAATTTGGCCGCTTTCCGCGAGAAGTCGGTTGACGTTATCTATATATTTTTTTCTTTCCCCCGGCCTTGAGGAATTACCTTCGATCGAAAGGCCTACGTAAAGATTTCCCTCCACATCCTTGGTAATGGAACGAATGAGTCCAAAAGCGGTGAGAGGAGCCTGCATCTTAAAAAAGATATCAAACGTAAATCCTGCCCTTTTTGTAAGATCTTGATTTAAGTCCGGGTGATTGATTTTAACCTTTAGACCTCCCGTGGAAATATTCACAATTGGAAATCTTTCTTTCACTAAGATTGTGTTGGATTCTCGGATTCGATCCACCATTTCGAAAGTGAGGGTTTTAATTTCCATCACTTCCAAAATGTCGATTTCTCTGTTTCGATTTTGGGCGTGAACGAATCCGATTGGGATTGCCTGTTCCTCGTGACTCAAATAAATAACGGGAACAATCAGTTCGGACTTGATCTTTTGATTTGCATATTCTATGATTTTTTTACGAATGTCTTCCGAGTCCCCTAGTTCGGAAGCGTAGTCGATAAAACCTTCCTGATCATAGGCCGCATAACTTTCTTCCTTTTGAGTATTCGGAATGAAAAGAATTTTACGTGTTTTTTTGACGAGATCTAACTTGTCCCCGATCGTTCCGAACACGTCGATCTTTAGGAAGTCGTACTTTGATTTTAGTTTCGTTTCGTAGTCCGCAAAGTTTACCTTTACGGAGGTGGGAATGTTAAAAAGATTCGCGTCGATTGTAGTTCTGCTCGTACGGATGTTCGTAATCCAAACGGCTCCTTCGGGAGGCGAGATTCGGCTGAGACTTCTTTCTTTACTTGCAATCGAAATATCCGAAACGGAAAGAATCAATTGGTTGTTCGGTCTTTCGTCTATAACTTCGCAATTGAGCTCTACGTATTTTGCAAGAAGTTTTGTAAGGGTGATATGACTGTTTAACGGAAATGCATTTGGTATTTCCGTTTGAATCAGGATTTTTGTGGCGTCTTTAGAAACTTGTAGGATTTTAATGATCTGAATTGTGGAGCCCGGAACACGTGCGATGATATCTGTTTGTACGAGAAATTTCGAGATAATGTGAAACTTTTTAGTGGGGTCGGAGATTGTTTCCTTCTCCCTTTTTTTTCTCTGAATCGTTTCCATAGTTTTTCAAAGCGAACGAGGGGAAATTCTCTTGATCTTAGTTCTCAGTTTACCTTTTATGTACTAGGTAATGTCAAACCAAACTTACCGCGACTCCGAATATTTAGACGGACTATCCGGGGATGAATTATTTAGTCTTCAGATCGGTCTAACGTACAGAGATTTTCTCGTCCTCCCTGGATTTATCGACTTTCATCCGTCCGAAGTTGAGCTTGAAACCAGACTAACTCGAAATATAAGACTCAAGAGACCTTTTATAAGCTCTCCGATGGACACGGTAACAGAATCCCAAATGGCGATTGCGCAGGCTCTCATGGGAGGAATCGGAATCATTCATTACAACAACACGATCGAAGAGCAAGTCGCTCTTGTGGAAAAGGTAAAACGTTTTGAAAATGGATTCATTACGGATCCCGTAGTTTTAGGACCGAAGAACATTATCCGTGATTTGGATCGGATTAAAGAACACAAAGGATTTACGGGAATTCCGGTAACCGAAGACGGCACAAGAAATTCTAAACTGATCGGAATCGTTACGAATAGGGACATTGATTTTGAGAGGAATCGAGAAATCACTCTCGACGAAGTGATGACTAAGAATGTGATCACCGGTAAAGAGGGAATTACTTTGCAGGATGCGAACGACATCATAAAGAAATCTAAGATCGGAAAGCTTCCGATTGTGGATTCCGATGGAAAATTGGTGTCTCTTGTGAGCCGTTCCGACTTAAAGAAGAATAAAGAATTTCCGGATGCTTCAAAAGACGAAGGAAAAAGACTTCGTTGCGGCGCTGCAGTTTCCACTCTTCTGGAATCTAGAGATAGGGTGGCGGCACTTTATGAAGCGGGAGTCGATGTAATCATCATCGATTCCGCGCAAGGGAACTCGAATTATCAGATCGAAATGATTCAGTTCATCAAAAAGGAATTTAAGAATTTGGATATAGTTGCGGGGAATGTGGTGACTCGTGCACAAGCGGAGAATTTGATTCGAGCCGGCGCAGATGGACTTCGAATCGGAATGGGGCCGGGATCCATTTGTATCACACAGGATACGATGGCCGTCGGACGAGCTCAGGCGACTGCGGTCTATCAAACCGCAAAACATGCCGCAAAATACGATGTTCCCGTCATGGCGGACGGGGGAATTTCTAATATCGGTGATATCGCGAATTCTCTCGCAATCGGCGCTTCTACTTGTATGATGGGATTTATGTTCGCCGGGACCACGGAAGCTCCCGGAGAGTATTTTTATGAGAACGGAATTCGTCTTAAGAAATATAGGGGAATGGCGTCGATCGAAGCGATGAAAGCAGGCGGTGATAAACGTTACTTTAATGAAGGTCAAAAGGTAAAGGTCGCTCAAGGTGTCAGCGGGTCGGTCGTGGATAGAGGATCGATTTTGAACTTTATTCCGTATTTATCCCAAGGTCTTAGGTTGTCCTTTCAAGATATGGGTTATAAATCGATACCTGAAATTCATAAAGCTCTTCGGGAGGGGAAGCTTCGTTTTGAAAGAAGATCCGAATCCGCACAGGCTCAAGGTTCTGTTCATGGTCTTTATTCTTTCAGCGCGCCGACGATGAGGGCGGAATAAATTGGATCGGATTCTTGCGTTTATGGTAGGTCTTTTTGCTCTCACTGTGCTAAGCAAAGAGACAAATTCGCAAGGATCCAATGTGAGGATCGCCCAAGAGTTAGTGGCCAGACTTGATCAGGCTCTCGTAAAATCCAACCAAGGTTTGATCAAAGGAAACCTAATTCTCATTCGACGCAGCGGAGAAACCTGGAGTTGGGACGTAAACATGTTCCGGAAAGAAGAAGACACGCTCTATTTATTTGAAAGTAGGGGAAGGGGACTTGAATACAAGATATTGATTAAGGACGAGGGAGAACTGATCTATACATTCAACGTGCTTTCCAAAAAGATATTTCGAAAAGTGGACGAGGAAAAATACGAGTCCCACTTAGCGACCGGATTCAGTTTCATCGATTTATCCGGCGCTTCCTATCAAGCCAATTATAATCCGATCGTTCAAAGCGATCTAAAAATTGCCGATCAAACTTTCAAAAGGATTACGCTCAAGCCGATCATACCGTATTTTTATTCCAAATTGATTCTGCTTTTGAATTTGGATTCTTTAAAACCCACACGATTGGATTTTCACGATCGGGACGGGGTATTGTTCAAAACGATGAACATCAAATACGGACTCATAAAAGTGAAACAAAATCAAAAGACTACAAAGGAAGAATACGCAAGCCGACTCGAGATGTTGGACTTGAATACCGGATCTATTAGTGTATTGGAATATACGGAAATAGATAAGGAAGTAAAACCGGATTCTTCTTTGTTCGAACTTGCGAACTTGAATCGATAAGGACTTATTTTGGAAGAAGCGATTCTTTTCAGAAGAGAATTTCTCTGCGAACCGCAGTTTTGTTTGAATAAAGAGGAGGTTTCTCATTTAAAGGCTCTTCGGATTTTTTCCGAGGATAAAAATCTTAGAATATTAAACGGAATTGGATCGGAATGGATCTACGAAGTAAAGGGAAATTCACGACAAGGAATTCTCAAAAAAACCGAGGTTCACGTAAAACCGGAATCTATTTCCGCGATCGCGACGGCGATTCCTAAAGGGAATCGTTTGGAATGGCTTTTACAAAAAGGAACCGAGCTGGGTTTAAGTCGTTTTTATTTTTTAAACTTTGAACAATCGGATCGAAGGGATTTTAATTTGAGTCGAGCTCAAAAGATCGTGGAGGAGGCGTCGATCCAATCGAAAAGAATTTTTCTTCCCGAAGTATTTGTTCCGGTTTCCTTAAACGAATTTTTAAATTTGCAGGAAAACCTAAATCTTTCCATTTATCAATTCGATCCGAAGGGAAAATCGGAACCGAAACCGGAATTTTTTCAAAATTCGATTTGGATTGTGGGACCGGAAGGCGGATTTCGTGAAAAGGAAATTCGTTTATTACGAGAAAAGAATATACTCGGGGTTAAAGCGGGAAACGCTATTTTAAAAATCGAGACCGCGGGAATTTTTGCGGCCTCGTTGTTTCGCTATTTTAACGATTGAGGTTGCTCAATTGAAGATACAAACCGAGAACGTTGCAGTTTGTTGTACAAGCGCTTGTAAATTCGCATTTGTTGCGTTTGTTCCGTAAGTCGCTCCACAAGCTGCGTTACAGGAATCGATCGTTCCACCGGGGCCACAATATAAAATATAGTTAAAAAGAGCTTTTTCCTTTGTTTCGTCCTTTCTTGAGTTACACATCAAGACGAAAAAAAAGGATAAGAAAAGTAAAATCGAAGATAATTTCCTCATAAATGTATGGTTGTTCGTTCTGGAATTCCGCGTAAATCAAAAAAGATTGGACGTTAAAGATTCTTAAGTAAAACTTTCTAGAGAGCCTATTTATGAAAGTAAAGGTAAAATTATTTACTTCCTTTGAATTGGAATCTATTAGAATTTTTTCTCTATTAGAATATTTGAAACTTATTTCCGGCGTGTTTGCCATTCAAAATAAGTTGGGGATTCTTTTGGGAAAAAATTTGAAGTTAGGTCAATGAGAGATTGTTTGGGGTAGTAAAACTTGTCGCTACAAATTCAAACTCCTGTTTGGCCGTTGCCTGGAATTTATCCGATTCTTGATTGGGATTTTTGTAAAAGGAAAAACCTCGATCTTTTAACTCTCCCCAGGATTTGGTTGGAATATCCGGATCTCGTTCCTTTTGTTCAGATCCGCGCCAAGTCGGCTTCTATTCTCGAATTGGAATTTCTTGTTAAGTCCCTTCAGGATCGATATCCTCGCTTACTTTTGATTTTAAACGATTTTTGGGAACAAGCGATCGAATGGAATTGTTTTGGCGCTCATGTTGGAAAAGAAGATTATGAGGCTTTGAATTCCGAAGAAAAGAAAGTTTTATTCAACTCGAAGCTCTATCTCGGAACCTCGTCTCATACGTTGGAGGAAGTGAACGGATTGGATTCTTCCCTTTGGAATTATACCGGGCTTGGGCCGATTTTTCCTACCGATAATAAAGAAGATGCAAAGCCCGCAATCGGGACGGAAATTTTAGGGAAAGTTACAAGGGAATCCCTATTACCTGTAACTTTAATCGGTGGAATCCAAGTTGGAAATTTGGATCTGATTTTGAAAAAGGGGGCGTTTTTACTTTCAAGTATCTCTATGGCTTGTTTAGAAAGAGAATTTAGAGCGGCTGCAACGAAAATACGAAAGTAAAATCGCTAAGTTTCAATTGACTTTGAACTTATGTCTTATAGGATGCCTTTAGATGAAGAAGCCGGATGAAATCGTACATCTCTCCGCCAAAGACGATAGGGATTATCTTTTAGATTATCAGGTCATTCAAACGGAAACATTAGGAAAAACCGATATTCTCGGGGTTCCATTTGATAATGTGACCCAGGATGAGTCTGTTGCCAAGATTTATAGGCTCTTAGAGGAAAAAGAAAAGTTTCATCACATTCTTTTTTTGGATCCGGTCAAAATCATGTCGGTTCGAAAGGGGAAAAAACTCCATAGAATCACGGAAAAGGCGACTATGATTCTTGCGGAAGGAGCAGGACTGCAGTGGGCTGCAGCCCGTCTAGGCAGGGTTCTGAAAGAACGGATTTCTACGATTGCTTTGATGATGGATCTGGTTCGCCTTTGTGAACTCAGAAATTATTCCATTTTCATGCTCGGTGGTAAAGAGGATGTTATTGAAAAGGTTTATTTTACTCTTTCCAGACATTTTCCCGGGGTGAGAATTGTTGGAAGACACGCAGGATATATGAATCCCCAAAGGGAGTTGATGGTAAAGGAATCGATTCGTAAGACGAGTCCGAATCTCATTTTTCTTGCTATGGATTTTCCGGAACAGGAAATCTGGATCGAAAATAATACGGCTTTTTTCGGTCATTCCGTAATCATCGGAGTCAGCGGCTCCTTAGATATTCTTTCCGGTAAGGTAAGAAAAGCTCCTAACTTTTTCAAACTCAGAGGATTGGTTTGGCTGTGGAGAATTTTGAGCAAACCTTGGAGATTATTCCGCTTTTTTAGAATGTTTCAGTTTTTTACGGTCGTATTTTTTAAATCTCTCTTTCAAAAAAAATCTTAAAAAGCGATTTTCCCTTTTTGGTTTGTCGGAAAATATTCTAAAAGAGTATATTCTTTTTCCTAAATATACCTCCTATTATAGGAAAAAGAATTGATTTCGATCTTTTTCACATGGATTCTTCTGAGCATGACGGATATTTCTTTTCTTGCGTTGATCGCCACAACCCTGGTCGGTTTCGGTTCCCTTTTCAGATTTCTTCATGTAATCTGGAAACAATTATTCTCTCAAACTCAGGAATTGAAGTTGGAATTGAAAACGGAAATTCAGGAATTGAGAAAGGAAACGAAAACGAATATCCAGGATTTGAGAAAAGAAACAAAAACGGAAATTCATGAGTTGAAGACGGAAATGGCAAGCTTCCGATCCGAGGTCAAAAAGGACTTTCACCGTTTCGAAGTTCGTTTTGAGACTGCAAATTCCGCGCTGAGAGATCGAATCGACGTTTTAGTCGATACGTTGGCGATCCGATTTATAGAAGATCTGCCTCGCAAAAAGAAACGTCTTCCGGGATAATTGATTCATTGCAGCCTCAAAACCTTTCCACTCGGTTTTCATGGAGTGAATTGGTTGCAAATTTCCTGATCCGGTTTTGCGCATCTTAGAATGAGCTACGAAATCTTGATGATTCAAACGGACAGTTTTTTCGTGACCGGAGTTATTCCATAACCTTACCCACAAATTAAAAAGGCTTTTGAGATAATAAGGATCAAAAACTGATATTTTTCAAGTGTTCCGACAAGAATGATACTTTTTACTTGCAAGAAGTATGATTTTTTAATAGAGAAAAATTTCCCGAGTCTTCCACCTATTTCGCGACCCGTAGAGAGCGAAATAGAGTTTATTCGTCCCACCACCCAAAATTAGGGAGGAGGTAAGTTTCACTGTCGTAATTCCGACAGATTTATCTTCGGATCCAAGTACTTGTGGGTAAGGTTATGGAGTTATTCCGGTCTCATCAATGGAAACAGAATGGTATCCCGAATAGAATGGGAATTGGTCAAAAGCATTACCAAACGGTCTATTCCGATTCCGAGTCCTCCCGTCGGAGGCATTCCGTATTCCAACGCGCGTATATAATCCTCATCCATCATAAATGCCTCATCGTCTCCAGCTTCTCTTTGTTGAACCTGATCTTCGAATCTTTCTTTCTGATCGAAAGGATCGTTTAACTCCGTGAATGCGTTTCCGATTTCCCTTCCGGCTACGTAAGGTTCAAATCGTTCCACATAACCCGGCTTATCCGGATTGGATTTTGCGAGAGGAGAGAGTTCTTTCGGATAATCGATGATAAAAACGGGCTGGATTAGATTCGGTTCCGCTTTTTCGGAAAAGACCTCGTCCGCCACTTTCCAGATTGTATTACATTTGGAAACGTCCACATTCAATTCGGAGGCTTTTTTCTTCGCTTCTTCCAAAGAAGTGATCAGACTGAAATCGATTCCGCTATATTCTTTGATGATATCCGTATAAGTTATTTTTCTCCAAGGAGGAGAAAGATCGATCAGATCTTTGCCGTATTGAATTTTTAATGCTCCGTGGATTTTTTGCGCTAAGTGTGTGATAAGTCTTTCGGTAAGGTCAAGCATCGTATTCATGTCCGCGAATGCGATGTATGCTTCCATCATCGTAAATTCAGGGTTATGTTTTGTCGAGGTTCCTTCGTTTCTAAAATTTCGATTGAGTTCGAAAACTCGATCCATACCTCCCACGATCAAACGTTTAAGATAAAGTTCGGGAGCGATTCTTAAAAACAACTGCATGTCCAGTGTGTTATGATGGGTTACGAAAGGTCTTGCCGCAGCACCTCCTGCGATCGGTTGCATCATCGGAGTTTCCACCTCTAAAAAACCTTCGTTGGTGAGAAAATTTCTGATTTCAGAAACGATCCGGCTTCTCGTGATGAACGTATCTCTGACATGATCGTTTACCACAAGATCCACGTACCGCATTCTATATCTCTGTTCTACGTCGGCAAATGCGTCGTATATTACTCCGTCTTTCTCTTTTACCACGGGAAGAGGGCGAATACATTTGGCGAGAAGTTCCACAGATGTGACGTGTAACGTGACTTCTCCTTTTTGGGTTTTAAAAAGATAACCTTCCAGTCCGATGATATCTCCCAGGTCGAGAGATTTAAAAATTGAGTAGGAAATTTCCCCTAAATCGTCGCGGGTTGCATAAAGTTGAATGATTCCTGTGCTGTCTTTGAGATGGGCGAAACTCGCTTTTCCCATCACTCTTTTAGAATGTAATCTTCCGCCTAATTTGAATTTGGTTTCCGGTCCGGTAGGATCTTTTTCGAACTTCTCAACGATGTCTTTCGATTTTGAGTCCGGAAAAAAACGAACCGGGTACGGATTGATTCCCTGTTTTTTTAAGTCTTCGATCTTTTGAATTCTTTGTTGGATGAGTTCGTTTGAGTCTAACATTTTAGATTTTATTTTCCTAAGAGTATTTGATAAAACATTCTGGCTATATTTAAAAAGACAATTTCGAATCCTTCTTCGCTTAAGAACCAATTTCCAAGTCCGATTTTATCCGACAAAGGGACCACATGAATTTTTAAACCCGCCGGACCCAATACGGATTCATAGAGCTTTTGATTTAGAGATGATTCGAATCTTTTGGAGAGGATAAGAATATTCTTAAATTGTCTATCCAGACAGATTTTTAGAAGAGATTTAGGGAAATTCCTCGCGCCGATCGGATACGATTCGAGTTTATAGATTAGAATTTTCGATTCTTCAACGCCTAAGGCCACTAGTGAATTTTGGATTTCGGCCGTTAAATCTTGAATCACACCTAAGTTGGAGTTTGTTGTGGCGGGGGAATAAAGAACGATGAGTATTCCCGCGTATCCTTTTTTGAATCCGTCGGCTGCATTCTTGAGTATGTCTTGCGGGATTGTTTCCTTCGCCTCCAGTACTAGGACATCGCTTTTCGGAAAGGGACGGTCTAGGATCAAAAAGAGAGGGCTTAAGGCGATCAATCCGAAGATTAAAAGTAAACTGAGAAAGAATCCGGAAAAAAATAACCGCGCTTTGTGTAAAACTTCCTGTACGGATATCGGTCCTGGATGTGCAGACATATAAAACGAGAGTTTTTTCCAGGAATCAAATTACAAGAGGAAATTAGGAGATACCCCTTCCCTATTTTTTGTTTGTAGATTATGGTTCTCCTTCCAGATCGATTGTAACCCTGGGTTCTACCAAATGAGCGACCTTTTCAGAGATCTCCACCGGAGGTTTATTTATGGAAAGCAGAATGTCTTCCCAACAGAATCGGAGCCCTATAAACTTAATGATTCCATAACCTAGGAGGAAAGCGTTTCCTAAGTTGTAGATCGAATAAATCCAGTTTTTGTGCAGATAGTTCGTGATAAATCCGAAAAGCAATTGGGCTAAAAGAGAATATTCGGCGACTACGTAAAGGGCGGGAATCGCAGTCCTGCCGATCACTTTCGGAGTTCTACTGAATGGGATTTGCTTTCCCGTAATTGCCTGGTTGATCGACATGAAAACACCAGCTAAGTTTACGGGAATCAAGAGTAAGTTGAGAGAATAGACCTGAATTAGATCTATCCACTTATATCCGATTCTTACTAAGTCCATCCCGTATAAGATGAAATATGGAAGAGAAGAGACCGCTATCCAATACGTTTCCATTCCTTCTCCCAGAGGACTGCCCATAAGAATGACAAGGCCTATGTTCACTGCCGCGATCGATCCGAGATAGTGGACTCGAAAAAAAGCTTCCATGAATTTTACAAAACTCCAGGGTCGTCGAAATACGTAACGAAGAAGTTTTGGAAGAATGATGAGACCTCCATTAGCCCATCTTCTTCTTTGAATTAAAAGTGATCCGAAGTCAGGAGGAGTTGCACTGTAAGCGAGCCTTTCCGGATAGTTATAGAGATTCCAATTTACATCTAAAAGATCGATGCTTGATTCCGTGTCTTCGATGACCGTGTTATCTTGAATGTATTTATGAATTTGAAAACCGCGTTCTTCGTAAACGGTCCTGATATCCAGAAGGGCTTTGTAGCGAAGCATCGCGTTTGCACCTACCCAGAACGTGGCTCCGAAATGAGTGAACCCTTGATGAATCTGATACTGAATGTCTGTGGTCGCTCCGGCCATGTTTTCTAAAACGTTAAGCGATCCTGAAAAAGAACTGTAAGGAGTCTGTGCCACGGCGATTTTTTCATTTTTGGGAGAGGACAGGACGTGGGACAATTTCAGAATGTAATCGGGGAGAAGAACACTGTCTGCGTCTAAGGTAACGAGCAAATCCGCCTCGGGAATTTCAAAAGAAAAATCGGTATTGTTGGATTCTTCCAAAAAAATTCCGTGAGAATCTTCTCGTTCTTTCCATCTTTTTCCCAAGAGGGCTATGTAGCTGTTCAGGTTCATTGCTTTGTTGGGAAGATGGGAAAGGTTCAGGTATTTCTTTCTTTCAAAAGTGGAAAAATTTACGCAAAATAAAGACGCAAGACGATTGTATTCTTTTTCGATTCTTTTCGAATCGGCTCCGCCTTTCGCCCAAAGCGACTCCAGTTCGGAAACTCTCTCTAAATGAAGTATGCTCCATTCCTTAAAAAAGAAATCCCTCATAAAAGCGCGGATATGTTCCGGTAGTTCCTTTTGGATCGCAGGATCGTCGTATGAGTTCACTTGATTTTGAAACCAAAAAGTGACGTCCTTATAAAGTTGAATCAAACGTTCCGTTTCTTTCAAAGGTTTCGATTTGTGGGCAAACTTACGTTCCAGATATTCCTTCCGGGCTTGAATGAAAGGATAAGCAGTATCGTTGAATTTCCTTTGGAGAGAATTCGGTAACGCTCTCATATTTTGTAGAGATTCAAAATCCGCATAACTTTTTGGTTTTGGAGGATCGTCGATGAGTAATACGACTCTCCGATTCGGATAATCTTGAAGTGCCGCAGAAAGAAGAGTTTCGCGAACGACATCTAACTCTTCCTTGTAGGAAGGGACCAATACCACCAAGGGAGGACAATCCTGTTTATAGATTTTTTCTAACTCTGCCCGGCTTATGGGGGAATGTTTCAAAAGTCTTTTGAAGTAGCCGATTCGGGTAAATTGATAAACGAAGTTACCGTAAGTCAGAAGGGTGATGGTGATGAAAAACGCGACTTGTCCTATAGCCGCGAACGGTCTATGATCAAGAAGCTGTTCCCAGAAAATTCCAAACATCTCGAAACCCGCGAAAGAGCAGGCGACGATTGTTAAGAGAAGAAAAATTTTTGTGATCCAGATTTGGTTCCGGTAATATCGGCTGTTCTTCAAATGTGTGGATTCCGTTGCAGTGATGCTCATTCAAATTTACTTAGATTTACAATAAACAAAACTATACTTCCACGATGAAATCATAATAATTCTCCAAGAAAGAAAAATTTATTTTGGGAGATAAATTTAAAAAATTTTAATAGGAATAGGGAGAATTTCCCTGTGTGGGTTTTTTAGACTTTTGGCATACGATGTATCTTGGATTTTCCAATTGTTTAATAAAAGAAGTAAGATCACATTTTCCATCTATGAAGACACGTTTGATTCTCAAAGGATCTCCCCCCGGTAGATTGGTTCCATCCTCCGTCGTAAGTATCGCTTTATAACCTGACTGCACCGCTAACTGTACGAGTTTATCATTATACCAGCCGCAGGGCCAAGCTATATAGTCGACAAGGATGTCTAACTTGGATTCTAGAATTCTTTTGGATTCTTTCAGTTCAAAGAGGGCATCTTTTTCACTTTTTCCATCGACACGGTTGTCGACCCAAGTCACCAAGTTATCATTTGGATTCCAGGGGTGGCTGTAGGTATGAGATCCGATTTCAAATCGAGGATTCTTGGCAAGTTCTTGGATGTCGGACCATTCCAGATATTCTCCGTTTCCAATACCCTTCGGGCCGGCTATGATCCAAAAAGAAGCCGGAAAGGAGTATCGATTGAGTACTGGAACTGCGTTTAAGACGTTTTTCCAACCGTCGTCGAAGTTTAAAACCACGGACTTGTCCGGTAAAACTTTTTCTTTCCGTATATAAGAAAGAAGGTCTTTCATCGTAATCGGGTTATAACCTTTGGAAAAAAGATATTTCATCTGTTCTTCGAACTTTTGCAGAGAAATCACGGTTTCTCCGGATTCTTTTTTGGGATCGGTTACGATCTCGTGATAGATAAGAATCGGGATTCCGTTCGGATTTGTTTTTGAGGAGGTTTTGGGTTCCCGAAAAGGAGAATTACAAACATTGAATGTGATCCAAAACGTTCCGATCCAAAAAATCGGCCATCTTAGAATTACGAAAGACTGTTTCAAGAAGTCCTCTGTGAGTGTGGTTTACTTTTAAGCGGCATTTTGCCGAGGTAATTTTTCTTTCCGATATCGATCCGGTTTTGCCGTATCGCAGACGGTTTGAATCTGTTTGATAGATGGAACTGATCGGGGGCCGACCTAAAGTTCGGTAGGACTTGGGTATTGAACTTTTTAGGTTCTGCGTGTTTCAGGATAAGTTTTAGATTTTTGAGCATTTTGGAAAATTGAAAAATCGTGATTTCATAGAACATAAGCTTTGTCGCTTATCATTTTTCTCATTTTTTGGAAAGGCTTCCATCGAGATAGAATTTTTCGATAAGATGACGAGTTGCGTATTGGAACTTTTGTAGTTTTTTAACGTCAATTCGGTATAACTAATGCGAAAGCGATTATTATGCTACAATTCGCAGGAACAACACTTTCGTTTGAAAAAACTTAGAACCCGTCTCAAAACCTTAGGAATGTAGGAGCTATTACAATAGAGTTGTTGAAAAATTCCATAATTCAGATTAACGAAACTGCTTGAATCGACCGTTTTTATGAAACGGAAACAGATGAAGAATTAATTTTTCAACAACTCTAATTTTAAACGACGGGAAAAAACCTTCAATACGACGGTTTCTGTGGGAACTCTCACGTTTTTTAAAAATTTGCCGGATCGTTTAGAGATATTTTTCTTCAGGTTTTGAGACCGGCTCTAAGGTGAAACGCTTTTTACGAAAGTGTTTCAGGTCACGAGCTATTTTAGTTAACGTAAGTTCGGTGGTTGGAAATTCATTTTTCTAAAAAAGTTGGAATCTAAACTTTACAGATCGATTCCTGAAATACGAGAACTACTGTAATCATCATTTTACGAACAAATTCTAAAATTGTAGGAACTCATACTTTTAGGGCGTCTCTATAAAAATCCAAAAATTTAGATTCTAAGGTCAAATCTAGATGAAATCACCGTTTTCAAAGCGATCGTCCTATGAAAAATTCATTTTATATTAGAAGCTTCTCAAAACACTTTATCTTTGCTTAAAACGTCGATTCCAATCATTCTAAGATATTTTTGAAATAGTTCTAGAAAATTTTTTCTCATTTTCTCCGCGAATTCACGTTCAAATAGAGAAGTTCTTACAAAATTGTACCGAATCCGGAATTGTTGGTTTTTTAAGAAGGTCCTACATTCTAACTTTTGAAACAAACTGATTTGATTACGGTATTCTTTTCATGCGTTCGAGCGGCAACAACCTCACTCGTCTGAAATCTTCTTATCTTTTTCTAAAAAACACGGAATAACCTAGGAGTGTCAAAAGAATTCCCAAATTTAAAAAAGTAATCCATTGAACGTTACTAATTTGATCTTTAATCTCTTCTAAACCACTTGATATTCCTTCATTAGTAGGAATTATTGAAACAGGAGAGACTCTTTCCGTATTTTCGATAATTCTTGCGGGCAGTCTTAAATTTTTTCCTTTTGGAATACTGTTTAAGTTGTTAAGGCATTTTCGAATCTGACTTTTAACGTGAGGATTGTTTGCCCATTCCTTATCAACTTTCGAATAGTAACTCAAAGCTAAGTCGATGGATCCTTTTTGAAAAAAACTGTCCGCATAAGCAATCCACAATTTGTTCTGATATAATTGTAAAACCGCGTCGTCTGGATAAATTTTTAAAAAATCCGATAAACTTTCCTGTGCAGTTTTTAGATTTCCTCTTTCAATATAAGATTTTATACTTTGATACGGTTTGCTAAATTCTTCTCCGATGAGATCAAAGGCGAAAAGTAGAATGAGTAAATAGATAAAAGTTCCTTTCATGTTAATGACTCAATAGAATCGATTTGTGGCCGTATCTTGGAAGTGGCATTTTAGAATGTACGAATTGCCATTGAGAGGTAGTGGGAGCGGAAAGATCTAGGCTGAAAACCTCGTCGCTTAAGCTACCTAAGGATGTTTCGCCGCCAAAAACAAATGCACTTCGACGGTCGTATGAAATTTCCATGGAAGGGTAATAAAGGTTGTATGGAAGGGTAGCATAAGAATTGAAAGCGGAGGGATTGATTCGGCTATATTCGAATGAATTTGTCGGCAAAATCCCAGAGGAAGGTTGGATTAAATTTGATGAAGTAGATCCTCCCGCTATTAAGATTGCCGGGGGATCCGATGGAAAAGGATCTTTTGAATTGGGAATATAACAAGCAACAGCTGATCCGTGTCGGGCTACGTTCAACGGACTTTCGACGATAAAGGTTGTGGAACTTATGCCCGGAATATATCCGTCGGAAGTAGCGAAAGGGCTTCCGTCCGACGTCCTTCTACCTCCGGCAAAAAAGAGTGAACTCCCTGCATTACAGGAAGTCATGTCGATTCTCTGGAAGATTGCACTATTGGAAACGTATTTTGTCCACGTTCCTAAGGAAGGGGAGAATTCGTAAACAGTATTTATCAATGTGCCTGTTTGCATCGCCTCGGATGTGGTTCCGGCTATGATTACGATTGAATTTTCAATCGATAAGGAATTGCCACTTTGGTGAGTATCTGGCATCGGAGAAAGGGTTCTCCATAAATTTAAAAATGGATCATATTCATCCACTCGATCGGTAGCGTTGAAAGAAGTTCCGGACTTTGTCAAACCGCCCATGACATAGATTTTATTTTTATGCGCAGTAATATTTGCGAAAGCTCTCGGAGTTGGCATTTGCGTAATATTAGGATACCATCGGTTTTCCACCGGATCATACAAATCGATTTGTGAAATCGGATTCCCGTCCATTCCTATACCGCCTATAAGCCAAATACCTCTGGTTTTGATCGGATCGTCGCTCACTGAGGATTGAAAGCTGTTAATCCAAGTTATATCGTCGAGATTCTTTCCGCAAGAAACGGTATAGACGTAATCCGTTTGTGGAATGAGTCCGTTTAGGGTGACTATATGCGATTTTCCGAAATTTAAACTAGGAATTATTTTATCCAAAGTTTCTCTTCCATAAGTAACGTAAGCGTCCATTTCTTCTTCGCAATTCCAGGCTAAAGTTGCCGAATTCGGTCCTATGTTTAGAAAGAAAATACTTTCGACATTGTTTTTGCGGGCCTTACTCCCCTCGAATAAAGTGGAATCTCCACACGACCAAAATAATGTGAATATAAGGGTTAAGTATCTCATAACAAATACATCGCCCCCAATTCGATTCCTGTCGCGCAAAATGTACCGGCCCTTTCCAATGTACAAAACGAGTTGATTCCGATTCGAAGTTGAATCGAACGAAAATTAATTCCCTGCCATCCGAAACCTAAAATTGTAGAAGGGCTTACTCCGTTACGTTGTTCTCCATTTCCTGAAAAACTTGTAATCGAGGCGCCTAATCCGATATTAAAATAAAAATTCAATCTGGGATTGTCGAAGAACATTTTTCCTTTGTTGAAATAGACAAACTGATTTAGAAATAAGTAATTCGATTCCGAGGTCTTAGATTGAAAATAATCCATTCGAAAAGATAACCGGTAACCGGAAAAATCGAAAGCGGAAGGTTCGATAAAAAGAGAACCTCCGTAGGATGCAGGGTTTGATCGGGAAATTGGAGAATGGTTTGCTAAAACGTTCATACTGAATCCGAATCGATTGTTCCAAATTTTACTAAGATAAGATAGGTATTTTCGATCTAATTTCGGGTGGGGTTCTATGTTTGAATATGCTTCTGCGAGTTTCTGTTTTTCAATATTAATAAAACCTAAATTCGTTTTTATGACGATTAGCTCTACCGATTCTTCGACTACAACGCCTACAATTACACTTCCGTCTTTTAACTTGAGGGAAGAATAGCGGTAAGAGGCGTCTGCTCCTTTTTTCTTTCTGTCAATCGAAGAAATATCGGATTTGGGAATTTCATATTCTTCTCCTTTCCATAAAAACCTCGTTTTTACTTCCGTCTCTTCAATTACGGATCCGATAAAGGAATCTCCGTTCTTTAAAAGCAATTCCGCCGCGCTCAGATTCGAGAAGCAGATCACAAATACAATCATTGAATTCCGACCAAAATGTTTCTTGAAAAATGGCATTTTAAATGATTCGCAAGTCTTCGGAAGCGGGGGAAAAATGAGTTTTCCGGAAGTAAAGGAATTCAATCCATAGGATAAACAAAATTTTCTTATTCCATATTAGGAGGGACAAAAACGGCCCTCCTGATTTCAAAATTATTATGAAACGCGGTCGGAGAATCCCGAATTACCTGCCAGATGTAACCGATTTGATCGGAAGAGGTGCTTACTAAAAAGCTGTTTCTCTCACAGTAAGTGAGGTTAATTCTGGCAAATAATTCAACTAATCTTCCGCCGGTCCAATCGTTGGGGTTGGTTGGATAACTCGCCAACGGAAGAATTTTGACAGAGGATTGGGAACGAGGGGAAATAGTTCCAAAATCGTAAACAACTGGAAGTCCAGGATACTTCGGGGTAGTATTCGGGTCACAAGCGGAATTATCGTAGATCGCCGCCGTAACGGGAATGTCTCTTTGGTTGTCGACTCGTATGAGGGTGTTCATTTTTAAAGTAGAGCCGAGTAAAAAGAGATCCTCAAAATTATTCATTGTAATTTTGTTCTCTTTCGGTTTATTAAAGTTTTCGCATGAAACGAAGGATAAAAACAGAACGGAAAGTATTAAATTCTTATTGATATTCATGGTTTTTTACTCACTCTACTTGAATGGATATTTATTGTTTTCTTTTTTATCCGCAAATCCCGGCAAAGAAACAAGCCGCAATTTCATCAATGGAATTGATTACGACCGGAAAAGCTTGTATATTTCCGGTTGCATCGATAACGATCACGGAGAACGGGTACAAACCTAAAAAATTTGCGGTTGCAGGTCCGGTCAGTAGGCCGGAAGTCGATAAATTCACTCCGGGCGGATACACATTCGGATCTCCGGCAATGTACCATTGATAAGGTGGAAATCCTCCCGAAGCACTGAATTGTATGGAATAAGAGTTCAACCAATTCACTTGGCATTCCGGTTGGCATGTCGAAGTTGTTGGATCCATTGGAACACCATCTTGTTGAACCGAATACACGAGCGTTACATTGATTTCTTTACCGTCGATATCTAAGCCTTTTACGCTTAACGTTCTTCCTACGCCCACGGCTCGGTTCGATTGGCCTGGGATGACAAGTCTATCGTTAAAAAGATCAACTCGATTGATCTGAAATTGATTCCCGATACTGGAGCCAATCGGGCCGGAAAATGTAAAGGAATCCGATTGAGTGGATTTATCAAATTGAATTTGAATCGGAGAACTTTGGTAAATTCTCGCGGTATTGGAAGGACTTAGAGCTTTTAGGATTGGAGGTAGAGGAATAAAATTAGTATCATTGATATATTCAGAGTTATGGTAATTTTGGGCTATTCCACCATCAGATTTAACACAAGTACTTACATCCATACAGCCCGTCGAACCGTTAGGAAGCTCGACCGTTTTTCCACAATATTTTCCGTTAGGATTTGTTTCCCAGTGGGATGAATAACCATAAGGAGAACCATATCCGATTTCATCCTGTTTGCAAGAACCGAATGCAAATCCATATTCACATCCTTTGCAAGCTGGGCTACGCAAGCTTGTAGTCGCTTGACTTACAAATGCACACACTGGAGGTTTGGCTCCCCAATCTGCGGGCCAAAATGTACACGTTCCAATTAAAATGTTTTTTAATTGTTCTTTGCTGATTTTACAATTGTAATAACTGTAGCCTAAACCAATAACTGCGACGATTACTAATAGTTTCGGAAAATAGTTTTTTTTCACAAATTCCCCTTCCAAGATTGAACGATTTCTTTTATGCCGGGCTGATCGAAGATACTTTTGTTCGGATCATATCCGCCTGAGTTCACTAAATTCTTAAATGCGTTTTCAATGGAATCCGATTGAACCGGTAAAATCCATTGAAAGTCTTCGCTTGGATTATTTGCAGAGTCTTTCAAAATTTCTAAGGCAGATCGATTGGAAACATAAAGGTATTCGTTCCTTTTTGAGATTAAGATCTTATGGGGATTGATAATTTTTTTATAAGGCCTTATCTCTGGAAGAAATTCGTAAACGTCGGTGATTCTTAAATCTTCGTCGAATGAATAGATCGCATCTTCGGAAGGGCAAGTTGTGTAGATGACGCCGCTTGAATTGACTGCGATGCTTAAAAATTGAGGGGAGTTGTACCTGATTCCTTTTTGTGTAACGAAGGAAAAGTCTTCTAGGGAGTTTGTAAAATTGAATCGTCCGTTTCCTTCGGAGAATAAAGTTAATTTAGTCCCTTTGTTTTCTAAAATACCTAGGAAACCGTTATTATAGGCTAAAGAAAAAATTTCTGCCGGTTGCGGATTTATGTTCAAAGCGGTTAAAGAATTGTCGGTTATATTGAATTTTTTTAAACGCTTCTGGTGATCCAATAAAATCACTTCTCCGTTATCCGGCTTAAATTCAAAAATTGAATAGGCACTTATATTCGTTTTGGTACAATTTGGAGTAAAGGTAATGTTACCAGTTGCATTGTATGTGTAACACAGATCTAAAAGGTTATCAGAGGAAATGAAGAGGATTTTTCCGTTGGGAAGAACGTAAATTTGTTTATAGTTTTCGATACGATCGTCATGAAAATACCGAATACTTTGATTTGAATTGGAATAAATAACGTTTCCTTTTGGCGAATCTAGGATGAAAAGATTCACATCGGCCTGTAGAAGACTCGTATCGCGAACAGAATCGTTTAAATGAACCACCGAAAAATCCTGAATTCTACGTAATTCGGGGAAATTCAAGTTTCGGGTGTAAAGGAAACCTACGTTCTCGAAAATTTCCGGATTAAGTTGGAATTTTGAAACTAACCGAGAACCCTGGAGGTTTGTTGATTCACCGTTTCCCTCACCGGAATGACTTATTGGAGAACTATTTTGAGAAAAGAGGCTCATTATTTGAAGTGAAATGGCCGGGGTGTCTTGATCCCCTTTTTGATTCTTGCAATGAATGATTGTTGACAAAAACACAATCAATGTAAATTTTCTAAACAAATTTGACATATATGGCAACATAGGACTGGTTAATTGTTATATATGTCAAATAATAAAATATAAGACGAAAATAATTTATTATATTTTGATTTTATGTTATTTGGGTTATTTGGGTTATTTGGGTTATTTGGGTTATTTGGGTTATTTGGGTTATTTGGGTTATTTGGGTTATTTGGGTTATTTGGGTTATTTGGGTTATTTGGGTTATTTGGGTTATTTGGGTTATTTTGTTGTTGCGTGAATTATTTTCAAATTTTCGAGTTTCATTTGTTTACTGAAATTTTATCCATTGAAACTTTTTGAAATGAACAGCCTTAGCTTTTTTGAAGAATAGAAAGGATCAGGAAAAAATACGATACTGATGTATTGCTTTCTATGGGGCGCAATACAGCTCGAAACGATTTACCAAAGTTCGCTTCGAGTCCCGATATTATTAATAGTAAGTTTGTTTAAAAAGAGAAGAATTTTTGCTCGAGAGGGGACTCGAACCCCTACACCTAAACGGCACAAGCACCTCAAGCTTGCGTGTCTACCAATTCCACCACCCGAGCGGAGTTGCAATGACAGAATGAGAAAAGAGTTTTGGGAGTCAAGGAACTTACGATCAAACCAATTCGTATTTCTTTCGAGTCTTTTTATCCGCTGGGTCGATTTGAATTTTTTCCGGATGAAATACGATATCCCAGTAACGTTTGGAATAAGCGAAGATTCCCGTACAAAGGATTAGAACGAGAATATAACCGGAGATTTCGGGGTGTTTCAGAATACTTTCTCCTGGAATTTGAAATTCAATAAGAGGAATACACATATACCATAGAACTGTGAGCGCTACGAGCCCGACTCCGAATTTTCCCCACCAATTCGGTTTTCCTTGAATTCCCCGTTTCAGATAAAGAAAGCTTCCCAGCCAGATTCCTAAAATTTCGCGGATGATGTAAGCGATTAGGATCCAAAGTGGAAACCGAAAATAATGAACGATGACTAAAAGTCCTCCGATTGTCACAATCTTGTCGCAGATAGGATCTAAGTATCTACCAAGAACGGATTCTTGATGGAGGAGCCTTGCAAGAAATCCATCGAGATAATCGGTAAGGACCGCTAAAAGACATGTAAGTACGGCATAAACTAGGAATTCAGTTTTTTCCGACGAAGCCATATAAGTTTTTGTGAAAGTGATGAAAAAAGGTAAAAGAAAAACTCTACTGATCGAAAGCAAATTGGAAATGGTGAAGATTCTGTCTTCTAAAAGTTCCTGGGGTTTTTTTTCCTGAACGATCATTTTTATTTTCGTTCCAATATTTTTATGGAGAGAATTCTGTATTCCAGTAAATGAAAGAATGAATTTCAGGAATAGAATTTTTCGAATTAATTTAAGTGAAATCGATTGACCGGAGATATTCTTTTGAAAAAGTATCGAGAGAATAAGGAGCTGTAGCTCAGCTGGTTAGAGTGCCTGCCTGTCACGCAGGATGTCGCGGGTTCGAGTCCCGTCAGCTCCGAGATTTTCCTCTTTAAAATTCCATTTAACGTCACAAGTGTTTAAGGACTCGAAGCTTAGAAGCGAGAGAGTTTTTCGCTTTCGTAAAAAGCGTAAAAACGCGAAGCGAACCCATGGATGGACGAGCCGCGACTAAGACGCCGTGGAGCTTACTCTTTCATGATGAAAGAGTGCGTAATGGCGAGTCCCGTCAGCTCCGAGATTTTCCTTTTTAAAATTCCATTTAACGTCTACAAATATTTAAGGACTCGAAGCTTAGAAGCGAGAGAGTTTTTCGCTTTCGTAAAAAGCGTAAAAACGCGAAGCGAACCCATGGATGGACGAACCGCGACTAAGACGCCGTGGAGCTTACTCTTTCATGATGAAAGAGTGCGTAATGGCGAGTCCCGTCAGCTCCGAGATTTTCCTTTTTAAAATTCCATTTAACGTCTACAAATATTTAAGGACTCGAAGCTTAGAAGCGAGAGAGTTTTTCGCTTTCGTAAAAAGCGTAAAAACGCGAAGCGAACCCATGGATGGACGAACCGCGACTAAGACGCCGTGGAGCTTACTCTTTTAGATAGGTTCTAACCCAAACCCAAAGGGGATCGGCACAGCTAAGCTGTATGGTGTTTGTCTTCTGTTGCTTCTGACGAGACGACTAACTTATGCATGCTCTGCGGGAAACTCAAGCAGAATACACATGCAAGGATCGCATTTTATCTTAACTCTCTTTGATTACTCACTGACATTTTATTGTATAGGCGAGATTAGACCGAGCTTACGTATATGATTCACCTATGAAATAGAAAACTTTGTTTGTTTTTGAATAGACTCGAGGCTTTTTTCGTGGAAAATATGAGGTTATAAACGTATTTGGAGAGGAAATCATGAAAAAGATTATAATTTTAATACTTTTCCTATTTGGATTTTCCAGTGGAATCTTTGCAATTTCGGAAATAGAAGAATTGTTAATCAAAGAGGCAACGAATCCGGAATTAAAAAAGATCGCAAAGGAATATTTAATTAAGAAAGCGAAGGACCATAAGGATCTTGCGGAAAGGTATAAAAGCCTATCCAATCTGAGTAAGGGTGGAAAAGCGATTTCTTCTATTGAAGAACACAAAAAATATAAAAAATTAGCGGAACATTGTGAAAAAGAAGCGAGTATTTACGAACAGGAAGCTAATAATCTTTGATAGAAATCTTGAATAAACGAAAATTTTAAAAGACTCAGATAATTTCTACGCAGGTTCAAAAAAAATTTCACATTTCGGAAGGAGTTTCCGAATTCTTTCTTTTTCAGGAAAAGAATTAGAATTTTGTAAATATAACTCCTTTAGATTCTGAAGAGCTCTCATTTCTTCAGGAAGCGTGGTAAGCCGGTTTTGTTCTAAATGTAAAATTTTCAGATTTCTAAGATGTCCGATTCCGTTCGGAAGAGTTGTGAGTCGATTCCCTTCTACAAACAGAGATTCGAGTTTTTCCAATTTTCCGATTTCTTCCGGAAGGGATGTAAGCTGATTGCCGGTCAATTCCAGAACTTGCAAATTCTCCAATTGTAAAATTTCTTCCGGAAGAATCTTAAAACGATTGTAATTTAAATTCAAAAATTCTAATGATTTTAATTGCGCGATATCTGCGGATAAATGTTCGAGTTTGTTGTCGAGCAGGTTTAAGGATTTCAAATTCTGAAATCCTTTAAAATCCAATGATAAACGTTCAATCTTATTCTTGCCTAAGTCCAACCAGATTAAATTCGATAGCTGCGAGATTTCCTTAGGAAGAATTTTGATTTTGTTTTCAAATAAATTAAGAATTTGTAGATTCTTAAGTTCAGTTATTTCTTTCGGAAGAGTTGTGAATTGGTTTCTAAACAATTCTAAAATTTCCAAATTCTGTAGTTGTGCGATTGGGAGAACCGACAATTGATTTCCGCTTAAATTCAATTCTTTTAAATTTTCAAGTTTTCCGATTCCATTCGGGAGATTCGAGAGTTTATTTTCGTATAGGTCTAAAGTTTTCAGATTTTGGAGTTGTTCAATTTCATTCGGAATGGTTTTAAGTCTATTTTCGGCTAATATCAAAGTTTCTAGATTCCGGAGTTTTCCTATTTCTTTTGGAATAGCTGTAAGTCGATTTCTAAATAAAATCAACTTTTCTAAATTCTGAAATGTTCCGATTTCTTCTGGAAGAGTTTCGAGTTCTTGCGAGCTTAAATCTAAAATTCGAACTTCCGATGGGTTTTGAAGCGATTTTTCTAAATTGTTATGGGTGGAATGGTTCATGTCTATTTCTCCTGATTCATATGACGGGATCGGATTCAATCTATACGAATCAACTGAAAGTGGGCTTCGTTTAGAATCGGTTTAGCGTAACGTTTCATGTCGCAAATTCAATCATGGATTTCGAAGCGACATACGAACTAATTTCTGGGAAAAATAAAAATCTAATTCCCGCAAATGTTTAAATATATTCCTCTCCGTCCTTTTTAACGAAGATGGTTCCTTCTTCTTCCAATTCCCGGATGAGATTTAAGATGACGTTTCTTGCGTCGTTGATTTCCCGTAAGGTGAGTTTGCCTCTGATTTCCATCATGTCCAAAATTTCCGCAGCCCGGTTTCGGGACATGGCGTTCAGGAAATGATTTCTGAGTTCGTCTCCGGCTCCACGCAGAGCCATACTGAGGCAGTCGTCGTCATTTAAACGGTTGATTAGAATTCTCATTTCCTTCTGATCCAAAGCGAGAACGTCTTCAAAGGTGTATAACTTCTCTTTGACCTGTTTTGCGAGCTCCGGAGAATTCGCTTCTAACTCTTTGAGAATGTTCTCTTCTTGGGATTTATCCATATGATTGAGAATGTTTGCAAGTGCTTCCGCTCCTCCCGCCTCGCTGTATTCGGAACGATCTCTTTGTTCGTATTTTTTCTTTAAGACCCTTGCAATTTCTTTGATCGCATCAGGATGGGTTTTCGTCGTATTTGCAAGACGATAGGCGACACTTGCTTGCAGTTCGCTAGGAAAAAATTTTAGAATGTCGGCGGCTTTTTTGGGACTCATGAACGCGAGAGTAACCGCGACTGTTTGGGGAGATTCGTGTTGAAGCAGGCTTGCAAGGGTTCCCGGTTCGGCTTCGCTTAAGAATGAAAAATCATCTTCTATATCTTTTCGGGAAAGTTTACCGAGAATATTTTCCGCTTTTTCTTTTCCTAGAGATTGTTGTAGAATTTCCCGAGCCGCGTCCATACCACCTTTGATTTCTCCGTCGCCGGGAAGAACTGAATTCTTAAACTCTAAGAGAACTTCTTCTTTTTCCTTTTTGGAAACCGTTTTAATCTGTGCCATTTCCAGGATGATCTCTTCGATCATGGAATCGTCGAGTTTCGATAGAACTTTGGCGGCGTCTTCTTTATTTAAAGAGAGAAGGAGCAGGGCTGATTTTCTGATTTTTTCTTTTCGAGCCGATTCTTTTTCCACTAAAATAAAATCCTTAGCCTGTAAGTAGGCGAAGGGGATGCTCCATAAGCTCTCGGAATAAGGAAAGAAATCTAGATCCCGTCGCTCCATCTATGACTCTGTGATCACAAGAAAGCGTAACGTTCAAGATTTTTCCCGGAACGATGTTTCCAGCCTTGAGCACCGGTTTTTCAACGAGAGCGCCTACCGCAAGAATTGCCGCTTCGGGTTCGTTGATGACCGCGGTGAAGGAAGAGACTCCAAACATTCCGAGGTTGGAGACGGTAAAGGTGCCGTCCGTGTATTCCCCCGGTTTGAGTTTTCTGTCTCTTGCCCGGGATGCAAGTTCTTTTATCTCTCGACTGATTTCGAGGACGGATTTCTCTTCTGCGTTTCGAATATAAGGAGTAATGAGACCTCCTTCGATAGAAACTGCGACTCCGATATCGACTCTTCCGTGCTCTAAGATATGATCTTCTCTCCAGGAAGAATTCACTTCCGGGACTTGCAACAAAGTATAAGAACACGCTTTGAGAATGAGATCGTTTACGCTGACTTTTCCCTGGCCGCTGAGTCCGAGATCCCTATTGATGGAGTTTCTGAGATCGTCGATCGGACCCGCATCCAATTCCGTCGTAAGATAAAAATGAGGGATGGTCGAAGTGGAATGTGCAAGACGGGAAGCGATTGTCTTTCTCATTCCCGTGATTTCCAACTTACGGTCTTGTCGCTTAACAAAAGTATTTCCGCCACCTGACTGATAGGAGAGAATGTCTCGTTTGATGATCCTTCCTCCGGGACCGGAGCCGATCACTTCTGTGAGATTGATTCCTTTTTGAAGGGCGAGATTTTTTGCCAAAGGGGAGGCTTTGATCGGACGTCCGCCGCGTGTGGATCGAACAGGAGAATGTTCCGATTCTCCCGGGCCGAATGAGGGCGACGTTTTGAATCCGTAAGTTCGTTCTTCGTTTGCGGTTATGCCGCTGTTTCCGGTATTCTGCGAAAGAGAAACGCTTGTTTTTGTTTCGAGATTTTTCCCTGCGCTGGACGTTGAGGCAGAAGTTCCACTTTGTGCGGAAGAAGTCGGAGCTGTTGAGGATGACGTGCTTTGTGTTGAGGTTGAAGTTTGGCTAGGCGCGGCGGAACCTTCCTTTTTAGTGGAAATGGATTTCTTTGCGGTTTCGACTAACGCGGAAACATCTTCTCCTGATTTCCCGATGATTGCGACGGGGGCTCCGACGGGGAGAAGGCTTCCTTCCGGAGCCAAAACTTCCAAAAGAACTCCGGTTTCAAACGCTTCCATTTCCATGACGGCTTTGTCCGTTTCCACCTCCGCGATGATTTCTCCGGGAGAAACCGCGTCTCCTTTTTGTTTGAGCCAACGGACGATCTTCCCTTCCGACATCGTGGGACTGAGCTGGGTCATTTCTGCAATTTTAGCCATTTTGAATCTTCCTTGCTCCGTTATTCGAGCATCTCTCGGACTTTCGCGATGATTTTTTCTTCACTCGGAAGAGAGGCCTTTTCCAAATTTGCGGCATACGGCATCGGAACATCTTCTTGCGTTATGCGCTCTACCGGTGCGTCGAGATCGTCGAAGGAATTCTTTTGAATGAGATAAGCGACTTGCGATCCGAAACCGGCCACTTCCCAGCCTTCTTCCACGATCAAAGCTCGATTCGTTTTACGAACGGAAGCGTAGATCGTTTCCTCGTCCAAGGGGCGAATGGATCTGAGATCCAAAACTTCCACTGAAATTCCTTCCTGCGAAAGCCGTTCGGCCGCGGGAAGAACGTATTGCAAGGCTCTCGACCAGCTAACAATCGTTATATCCGAACCTTCTCGTTTGAGATCCGCCTTTCCGAAGGGAATCGAATATTCCTGATCGGGAACTTCCCCTCTGCTTCCGTATAACACTTCGCTTTCGATAAAGATCGTAGGGTTGTTGTCCCGGATCGCGGTTTTTAAAAGTCCGCAAGCGTCCGCGGGAGTATAAGGCGCGATCACTTTCAAACCGGGGATATGCGCATACCAACTTTCAAACGATTGAGAATGTTGAGCCGCCAATCTTCCACCCGCGCCACCCGCGCCCCGAAATACGATCGGAATCGGAAACTGACCCGCGCTCATGTAGTTCATCTTGGCGGCCGAGTTGATGATCTGATCGATCGCCACGAGTGAAAAGTTCCAGGTCATAAATTCGATGATGGGGCGAAGGCCGACCATTGCGGCGCCGATTCCCACTCCGGCAAAACCGTTTTCGGAGATAGGAGTATCGATGACTCTTTTTTCTCCGTATTTCGCGAGCATTCCTTGCGAAACCTTGTAGGCTCCGTCGTAGTGACCGACTTCTTCTCCCATGAGAAAGATGTTCGGATCCTTATCCATCTCTTCGCACATCGCGCGGTTGAGAGCTTCTCTGTATGTTAAGATAGCCATCACACATTCTCCGCGTAGACGTTTTTATACAACCAACCTAACGGCGGTTCTTCGCTCTGATCCGCAAACGTTATCGAGTCTTCCACCTGAGCCAATAGATCTATATCAAGTTTTTCTAATTCTTCTTCCGTCCATTCCGAATGGAGAAGATCCTGTTTGGCTCGGAGCAAAGGATCGCTTTGTTTGTAACGATCCAATTCTTCCTTGGTTCTGTATTTCGCGGGATCGGACATGGAATGACCTCGAAATCGATATGTGGAAATTTCCATAAGAGTAGGGCCTTCTCCTCTGCGCGCTCGTTCGACGGCAACACTGACGTGATCTCGGACTTTACGAACTTCGTCTCCCTCGATGTGATCTCTTGCAATGTCATATGCGCCTGCACGAATCGAAACGTCTTTTACGGATAACGCGCGATATTCGGGAGTTCCCATTGCGTAGTGATTGTTTTCGCAGATCATCACGAGGGGAAGTTTCCAGATTGCGGCGAGATTCATTCCTTCGTGAAAGGAACCGATGTTGGCCGCACCTTCTCCGAAAAAACAAATCGTGACCGAGTTCTCGTTTTTAAATTTGGACGCATACGCAATTCCGGCGGCGAGAGAGATATGACCCCCCACAATTCCATGTCCGCCCATAAACCGTTTGCTCTTATCAAAGAAGTGCATGGAACCTCCATAGCCACTGGAGATTCCCGTTTTTTTTCCGAAGAGTTCCGCCATCAAAGCCTTCGGGTCCAAACCTCTTGCAAGTGCGTGACCGTGGTCTCTGTACGTGGAAACGATGTAGTCTTGTTTTTGAAGAGCCGCGATCGATCCGACTCCGACCGCTTCTTGACCTATGTAGAGGTGGCAGAATCCGCCGATCTTCCCGGTGCTGTAGGATTTTGCGGCGCCTTCCTCGAATCTTCGGATGAGGAGCATTTGTTTGTAGAGTTCGAAAAGATCCAGGGTTTCTTTTTTGGTTTTGGGATGGTTGTTCATAAAATTAGATTTTGAAAACAATCGCAAAGTATCTTTCCAGAAGCGACTTATGCAAACCGATTTCGTTTCCACTTAAAAAAAAATCCGAAGATTTGGATTGGAAGTTATCTCAAAAATACTTTATCTTTGCTTGAAATTCGGATGTCAGTCATTCTAAGATATTTTCGAGATAGCTTCTAGACAAAAACTTCTTTTCGTAAAAGAAGAGTCGAATTTTCATTTATTGTATGCGTACGATTTTACTCACGGAAGACGAACCGGGGATTCGAGATACGATTCGAGTCGTTTTAGAATCGGAAGGTTTTAAAATGATCTCCGCGATGACCGGTAAGGAATGTCTTTCACTTTTAAAAGAATCTCCCGATCTGTTGGTATTGGATGTAGGACTTCCGGATGGAAACGGTTTTGAAATTTTGAAAGAGCTGAGAAAGAAAAACTCCATCCCGGTCATTTTACTGACTGCCAGGGAATCGGAACTGGACCGGGTTCTCGGTTTGGAACTAGGCGCGGACGATTATATGGTAAAACCGTTTAGTCCTAGAGAGTTGGTTGCTAGAATCAAAGCCGTTTTGAGAAGATACGACGGAAGCTCCGAAAAGAAACAAATCGAGTTTTTAACGGACGAGGATCGTAAGATTATTTATTATTACGGAAAATCTTTAACTTTGACTCCTTACGAATACAAAACACTTCTTTTATTTTTAAAGCGACCCGGAAAAATTTTCACTCGGGAAGAAATTATGGACAGTGTTTGGACGGAACCAGAAGAGAGTTTTGATCGGGCCGTGGATACTGTAATCAAAAACATTCGATCCAGGTTGAAGGAAATTCGACCGGATACGGATCCGATAGAAACTAGACGAGCCCAAGGTTACGGATTGAAGGAAATATTATGAGTCTTTGGATACGAATTGTAATCGGTTTTTTTTTTGCCTTTTTTGCGGGTTATTATTACTTCGTGGATAAAATCGAGGATTCGATTCGACCGCGTTATATGGAAACCGTGGAGGAATCTTTAAACGATACGGCGTATCTTTTAGTCTCTTTATTGGAAAGTGAGCTATTTCAAAAAAACGTTTCCTTGGAAAAAACGAGCGAGCGTGTGTTTTCTCCTATATTAAGAATCTCTAAAGAAAAAAAATTAAATTCTAAAATTTTCGAAATCACCAAGAAAAAGATGGATTTACAATTGTATGTGGTTGATGAGCGTGGAATTGTAATCTACGATTCGGAAGGAATTAGAAAGGGACTCGATTATTCCAAAAAGAACGACGTATATCTCACCTTACAAGGGAAATACGGAGCTAGGTCTAGTCCCTTAACGATTTCAGAATCCGATAAAGGATTGTTTATCGCAGCCCCGATCCGAAAAAACGGAAAAATCATCGGCGCGGTTACGGTAATCAAACCCAAAAAAAGTCTGATTCCTTTTATCGAATCAACCCGAAAAAAATTTTGGAATCTGAGTTTGTATGTGGCTCTTTCTATAATTGTTTTGTTTATTAGCATTTTATATTTTTTGTTTTCACCGATTCGAAAATTATCCGAATATGTTTCGGCTCTAAGGTTTCAAAAGCGGGTTCCTTTTCCGAAAATCAGCGTGCCCGAAATACGAGGATTGGGAGAGGAAATGGACAGATTGTTTCGGGAACTTGCGGGAAAGGAATACGTGGAAAATTATGTACAATCCATGACTCACGAGATCAAGAGTCCTTTGTCCTCTTTACTTGCTTCTTCGGAGTTGATTATCGAAAACCCGGATCGATTGGAATTTTTAATTTCTAATATTCAATTGGAAGGAAAAAGAATCCAAACGATTTTAGAGAAACTTTTAGAACTCAGTTCTTTGGAAAATCAATCTCAGTTGGAAAAAACTTCGAATCTCAATTTACAAGACTTGGTTCGAGAGACGGTTGTTTCTTCTATTTCGGAAGCCGTTCGAAAAAAAATAAAACTAAAAGAGTTAACCGAGGCCGTATGGGTGGAAGGAAATTCTTTCTTTTTAGGAATGGCTCTTCGGAATTTAGTTCAGAACGCATTGGATTTTTCAAACTCGGGGTCTGAAATTACGGTTCGTTGCGGTAAAAAAAACGGATTTCCCTTTTTAGAAGTGGAAGACTCCGGTTCTGGAATTCCATCGTATGCTTTGGAAAGAATTTTTGAGAAATTCTATTCTTTGCCTCGTCCTGACACTGGACGTAAAAGTTCCGGATTGGGTTTGGCATTTGTAAGAGAAATCGCAAAATTACACGATGCGGATTTGCAAATAAAAAACGGAACTTCAATGGGTGTAGTCGCTCGGATTTGTTTCAAAAAAAAATTTCAACAATAGAACCGGTTTTTAACTACGGATTTTAACGGCAAATTCTTTGTCCCAATATAGAATTTCTTTCAAAATTCAGGTTGTTTAATGAGGATTGGAAGTTATCTCAAAAATACTTTATCTTTGCTTGAAATGCGGATGCCGATCATTCTAAGATGTTTTTGAGATAGTTTCTAATAAGAATCGGTCTCAAAACTTCGGTGGAGTATCATCTCGAATTTTTCACAAAACGAAGGAGTTCCCACAGATTAAGTCTCTTCGGCTATTTATTGGCTTTTGAGTAGACTTTATTGTTGTTACACTCCCGCTTACGTTCCGACATCTGAGGTATTGAGACCGGCTCTAAGTGCGAGTCCTAAAATTCTCACACAATCCTCACAATTCGCCCATCAGTTTCTCATTCTTACGTTACATACTCTTAAGGCAAGGGTAGGTAGTATGATTAAAATTCAATCTTTTGTAAGTATCAGGATGTTGTTCTTTTCCGTATTTTTGATCGGACTTTTAATTCCGACTTATATGGTCTGGGAAAGTCGAGGAAGAATCTTAGTGGAAAAAGCCCATTTGAGTAAGAGTGACATTTTGAGCAGGGAAGAAAAAATGAAATGGTGGGAACAATCATACCGGACGCACGAAGATGATGGATGCGCGGATTGATCATTGGAGAAAATAATATGTTTAAAATTCAATCGTCTGTAAGTTTTAGGGTTTTAATTTTAGGAATAATGCTTGGTTTATTGTTGATTCCGATCAACTTGGTCGGTTCGTTGGTTTTTGAAAGACAGGAAAGAGCCGGAGAAGCGGTAGGGGAAATGAGTTCCAAATGGGGTGGTAAACAGGAGATGGCCGGCCCTTTTTTAGTGATCCCTTATCAAGCGCTCGAAGAAGAAAAAAGAGAAGATGAGCACGGAAAGGAAACTCGTGCTCAAGTAGACGTATTCAAAAAAATGTATTTTCTTCCGGAAAAACTCCAGTTAGAGACGGATTTAAAAGCAGAAAAGCGAAAGAGAGGAATTTATGAAGCGGTTCTATATCATGGAAATGTAAAGTTCCAAGGGAATTTTAAACAACCGTCGGTTTCCGATTTTCCAATGAATACAAAAAAGATTTTCTGGGCGGAAGCAACGATGGTCGTTGTTGTCAATGACGCCAAGGGAATTGGAAATGACGTTAAATTGTTTTTAGCTGAAAAGGAAAAAACGTTTCAACCGGGTTCTTCTTCCGAACATTTTACATCCGGTTTACATTCTAAGATGAATCTTTTGGATTTTAAGTTTCCTCTTACGTTTCAAATTCAAATTCCGATTCAAGGTTCCGATTCTATAGGTTTAATCCCTCTGGGTAAAGAAACTAAGATCCAGATTTCTTCGAATTGGAAAGATCCGTCTTTTGAAGGAAGTCTTTTACCAAAAGAAAGAAGTATTTCTGAAAACGGATTTCAAGCAACTTGGGAATCTTCTTATTTCTCTAGAAATTATCCGCAAGTAATTTCTTCCGAGGAACGTTCCACTTTGGGCACTATCTTATCTTCCGGACTTGGAGTTCGTTTGATCGTTCCTGTGGACCATTATTTAAAATTAGATAGATCTATCAAATACGCGATTTTATTGATCGCGGCTAGTTTTGCTCTTTTCTTTTTATTGGAAATTTTCGGAGGAAAAATTCTTCATCCATTTCAATATCTGATGATCGGATTCGTTATGGTTGTATTTTACGTTTTAAACCTATCTTTGTCCGAACATTTAGGTTTTATATTTTCTTATGCGATTGCATCTCTTGCCGTTTCCGGTCTCATATTTTATTATGCGACTTCCATTTTACAAAGTAAAAAGAGGGGATTTATTGCCGGAGGATTTTATTTCGGTTTATATTCTTTCTTGTATGTGATTTTATCTTCCGAGGACTATGCCTTACTCATCGGTTCCGTTGTGGTGTTCGCATCTTTAGCGTTTTTCATGCATCTGACCCGAAAGATCAATTGGTATTCTTTTGGATCTTCAGGGGAGACAGAAAGATAGCTTGATAGAAAGTGAATCTTCCCCGAGTTGCTGGACACGGACGTGCAAAAAAATTCGCATAACTGTAACTGTGTTCGTTTTTTCCGGGGAAGTTCAATACGTTGTAGTTGTATGAACTGATGGACTTAGAGCCGGTCTCAAAACCTTAGGAATGTAGGGGTATTACAATTTTAAACGACGGGAGAAAACCGCCAATGCGACGGTTTCTGTGGAAACTCCCACTTATCATATTCCGCGGTGAAATTCTAGGAATGTAGGAACTATTACAAAAATGGTGTATCTGTTTTTGTAGGAGCCTCCCGTTTTCAAAATTTAGCTGTAAAGTTCGAATTTAGGATCGTCCCACACCATTGTATATCGTACAAAAATTTGAATTGGGAGAAATATTTCATAAATAGATTTTTTAGAGGCTTTCCCTTTTTGGAAAAAAGCCCATTTGAAAATAAAAAATACTTACGAGAATTTTGAAATCGATCGAATTTAAGAGATAAGCCTAATAAGAATCAATTTTTTTAAAAAAAAGTATAAAATTAAAATTCTTAAAAAACGCTAAAATTCTCCGAAAATGGGTAAAAATATCCGTTTTTGAAAAAAAATATCAGTTTCTGCAAAACTTAATCCTCCCTGGCGAATCACCGAAGATAGAGTAGGAAGAAAAAGGACTCGGGTGCGATTTCCCGTTCGTTTCCTTCCAAAATAAAGAAATCAATTAGGCCAAAACCAAACTCACAAGGGGCTCGGGCACGGATGCCGGAGTCATGATCAGTTTCAAGGAGGAAACCCATGATCATCAATCACAACTTAGCCGCGATCAATTCCCATCGCGTTCTGAAATTTCAGAATAACGAAGTAGCGAAGAATATGGAAACTCTATCTTCCGGTATGCGTATCAACCGTGCCGGTGACGATGCTTCCGGCCTCGCCGTTTCTGAAAAAATGAGAACGCAGGTAAAAGGTCTCAGACAAGCTGAGAGAAACACCGAAGACGGTATGTCTCTGATCCAGACTACGGAAGGATATCTGCAGGAAACCAACGATATCATCCAAAGAATCAGGGTTCTTGCTATTCAGTCTTCCAACGGAATCTACAGTGCGGAAGATCGCCAGATGATTCAAGTTGAAGTTTCTCAGCTCGTGGACGAGATCGATCGTATCGCTTCTCAGGCTGAATTCAACAAGATGGCTCTCCTTCAGGGGGACTTTGCAAGAGGTTCTAGAACTTCTTCCATGTGGTTCCATATCGGACCGAACCAGCACCAGAGAGAAAGAGTGTACATCGCGACTATGACCGCGAAGTCTCTCAACCTCATCAAGGCTGACGGTTCTCTCCTGACTCTGTCTACGGCTGAATTTGCCAATGACTCTATCGGGGTTCTGGACGACGCTCTGATGAAAATCAACAAACAAAGAGCGAACCTCGGAGCATACTTCAACAGACTGGAACATGCTTCCAAAGGTCTGATGGTTGCTTACGAAAATATCCAGGCTTCAGAGTCGAGAATCAGGGACACAGATATGGCGGAGGAAACCGTTGCATTCACGAAGAACCAAATTCTGGTTCAATCGGGAACAGCAATGCTTGCTCGGGCTAACGTAAGACCTCAGTCGGTTCTCCAGCTTCTTAGATAAGATTTTAACCTCAACGGTTAAGGTCTTACGGTCGCCGAAAGTTTTGGCGGCCGTAAGGGCAGGTGAATAACTGACCGGAAGAGGAATACATTTCTTCGGAATGTGTTTCCTTCCGGAATTGATTCCTAAATTCCATCCGGTCTGTTTCGATCCGACCTTATTTAAGAAAGCCGCTTTGAGCGGCTCTTTGTGTTTGAGAATTCCCGAAGTACGACGGAAAGTTCGGCTAAAGAACATTCTTATTTTAGAATATTCGCTTTCCGTGGTCCTTTTGGGGGCCAGAGGGTTCGTTGAAATAACAAATTCGCGATTGATAATTCATTGTTACTCCGTGATAGGAGGACGCCTGGTCTGTCAGGTGGTCTGAATACTGTCCATCCCGGAGCACCGGACAGACCATGTCCGGCCGGCAGATAGGGAGATTTGCCGGTTCATCTCTACAAAGGAGTGTAGAATGATTATCAATCACAACCTGAGCGCGGTGAATTCTCACCGTTCTCTAAAGTTCAACGAGCTTGCTGTGGACAAGACGATGAAGGCTTTGTCTTCCGGTATGCGGATCAATTCCGCGGCGGACGACGCTTCCGGACTCGCGGTTTCTGAAAAGCTAAGAACGCAGATCAACGGTCTGCGTCAGGCCGAAAGAAACACCGAAGACGGGATGAGCTTCATTCAAACTGCCGAGGGTTTCCTCGAACAGACGTCGAACATCATTCAGAGAATCCGGGTGCTTGCCATCCAGACCTCGAATGGTATCTACAGCAACGAAGATAGGCAGCTTGTGCAGGTGGAAGTATCTGCGCTGGTGGACGAAGTCGACCGAATCGCTTCTCAAGCTGAATTTAATAAGTTCAAGCTTTTCGAGGGGCAATTCGCAAGAGGTTCACGGGTCGCGTCCATGTGGTTTCATATGGGACCGAACCAAAATCAGCGAGAGAGATTTTACATCGGCACGATGACTTCGAAAGCCCTGAAGCTTGTAAAGGCGGACGGGAGACCGATCGCGATTTCTTCTCCGGGAGAAGCCAACGATGTTATCGGTTTAGCGGATGCAGCTCTTACGAGGATCATGAAGCAGAGGGCGGATATGGGGGCTTATTACAATAGGCTCGAGTATACCGCAAAAGGGCTGATGGGTGCATATGAAAATATGCAAGCATCGGAATCCAGAATTCGGGACGCCGATATGGCGGAGGAAGTTGTCTCGCTGACCACAAAACAAATACTCGTTCAGAGTGGTACGGCAATGTTAGCGCAGGCAAATATGAAACCGAATTCGGTTCTCAAGCTTCTGCAGCATATCTAAAGGAAGCCTTCCAGGAGGGAAGGTAGACAAAAAGGTTCCACCGGGAGGCATCTCTTCCGGTGGATTTTTTATAAGAATTTCGAATTATAAAGTTTTAGAAAAACCTCCGTAGATAGTTCATAATCATTTTTAAGAATATTCTAATTTTTGAATTTAAAAAATTAAGGCCGGTTCCGGAATCGTCCGATGCCGTATCTTGCGGAGATTTTTCGCGAAAAAGCGGTTTAAAACGGCAAAGATAATGCGACGACGGAATTTATGGTAATTCCTGCGTTTTGCGAAAAATTCACGATGATATTTCTTTCCAGGTTTTACTGATCCCTGCATGAATAAATACCGTTCATTTTGACACAAATCCCCGTTTAAGGATGGAAACTTGGGAGCTCTATTATATAGAAATTAGTAATAGAAGACCGGGCCGATAACCCGTCTCTTATCTCAAGTTTTCATGCATTCTTTCATGCCGATCATTTTGTCGAGGTTTGCTCGGTTGATTCGTTCAGGTCCAATTCTTAATTTCAACACCAAACAAATGACTTACTGAGATTCCCAATTGCTCTCTATACAAACGGATTTCAGTTTATTCGTTTTGATAGCTAAAGACATTCCATATCCTTTAAGTGTTTTCTAAAACTAAATTCTCCCGAAAAAGCAGACCTACGGGAGTTAACAACGGTAAAAAGTCCGTCCCAAAATCTCGGGATGTAGGAACTCCAAACGGGAATTTAACAATTATAAAATATGTTCGAAAGCTCGTAGGGACGTAATCTGCGGGAATTGCTATATTTTATTACGAAGTTATGAAATAGTTGTGCTGATTTCTTTTGAGTTTTTGGGACAACCCCAAGTATTTTGACGTAAGGGAGCAAAAACCCACTTTTTATTTCGGACTTATCGCTTTGTTTGAATTAGAGTTATATCTCTTTGCTCTGGTTCTTGGTGTTTTTGTTACTATAGTGTGGGTTTTATTCTCATTTTTTACGTTAGGCAATTTCTGTTTAGTTTTGTATTAATCGTATTTGTCCAAGTTCGTTGAAGGTGAATTGGGTTTTAGCCTTAGGTTTTTTGCGAACTTATTGAGTTTCTATCCGTGCATCACCCCTCAAAGGATGGTCTGATGATTAATATATATATTATTAAAATTTAATATTATATTTATAAATATTTTTTATTTGACAGAAGTTTATAATTTTTATAAAAGTTAACGTTATGTGAAATTATATTACGTTTTATGTAATCGATTTCCTGTGTATTCCTTGTGTGACGTTATTCGGATTTACTGTATAAATTCGGGCTTATGGTTCTGTGGTAGTACAATGAGGCTTGATTTGGCTCTATGGCATTATGTTTTTCGAATTTTTAGGAGCGAGATGTCTTTATGAGGAGAGAGAATGTGATCGGGAGGTTGATTATTTTAGTGTAAAGGCGATAAAGCGAAATTCGATTTTATGAAATGTTCGGTGCGTCTGAATTTAGAAAACCGCACCTTGCGAGTATTTGTGTTTTGTAAAATAGAAGCGAAGTTAGATGGCTTAGACTGAAAATGAATTAAGCAAGGGCATGGTGTTAGGATGAAAAAAGAACAAGAAACTTTGAAAGCAAAGTTTTCAAAATTATATTTATCAAGAATGACTCGAGTAGGGAGTAGGTTTTTTCTACTCGTTTTTGTTTTTTCGACGATGTTGTTTTGTATTCCCGGAAAAAAGACTTCGAACAGTAAGGTTATGCTTCTGGCATGGTTAGTCGGGGAGATGAATTCGTATAAAGAGGGTCAAGTATATCAAAACGCTAAACATTTAACCGGACCTCTGGGGCAAGTCGAGTACCGAGGTTTGGATTTTTTTGATAATTTTGCCTTCAACGGGATCGGAAAGTATAATTGGCAGGAAGCCGGGGATGCAACTTTTAATGTTGGGGTAACCCTAGGCGCGATGGCCTGGAGGTATAAAAATACTCATGATCCGGATACGCTCTCTCTTATAAAGAGATATGTAAATTATTATAAACTAATGCAGTCTCTGAATAACGGAGGGTTCGGTCGAAATTTTGTCAATATAGAGGCGTATGACCAATTTTTATCTTGTAACAAAAATGGAACGGAAGGCGCTCGTGCTGACAATGCGTCTTGTGGGACCATGAGATATACCGATTATGTGTTTGAAGGTCAACACTATAAATTTAGATACGATTTTTCTCTGGACGCTGTGGTTCATTCTCTCGTAGGGCTTTACTGGACTTATGTATTTGTCGATGAATTGAAACCGGATATTGTCCAAATTTGTGAAGGTCTTTTGCGATATTATGAAGCAGCTAGGGATTACCGAGTTCGAGATTCTCGTAACGTAGAACTTCGATATGGTAATCATAACCCTGCAGTCAATCCGGTGGCTAAAATCAACGAAGTGATCTTGAAATACATTGCCCAGGGACAGATGACGAATTTGGGGGTTTGGAGAGAAATTATAACTCTTGGCTCCTCCGTCATAGGAATAGTGGTTCAGTCCGAAGATGCCAATTTTTTCAACCACTACATGCTTCTCAAAGGAATTGGTGTTTTAGTCCATATGGGATATCCGTTGCAAAATGGATTAAAAAATTTAATCAATGCCGTAAATGATCAAGGTCATGAACTCGCGGATTCCATGGATATTTATTTTTTTCAGACTTCTAAAATACACGTAAAAGATAAAGGTGGATTTCCTCTTTACAATTATCATTGTTTAGTAGATCAAACTTTTTCAGATATATTAGGACTTTTTGATAGAAAGCCTTACAATAAGTGGGAGTTTTCTCCTTATAGAAGATGTGTCGTGAGACAACCTTCCGCTTTAGGATTGAATTCGGATTTCTTAGAAGCTTATTGGTTGTGGTAATCGTCAGAAAAACAATCGAGAGAGAGTTTAGTTGAAAACTTTGCGTTGAAACTTCGCTCAATTCATCATAACTTCGTTATGATGAATTGAATTGTTTCTTCAGATGGATTTATAATCATGAAGGCGGGTTGAAAAATACAATCCCGCCTTTGTTGTTTTTAGAGAGAAAAGATGCAAGAAAGAAGTAAAATGTCGGATCAAACAAAATATGACGCTGTGTCATTAACTTATTCAAAGACTGCGTTCTTGGTTATTTTCCGAAAGATTGAAATTTAAAGTCTGTCCCCAAAGTTTTAAGAAAAATCACGATCACGATCGCAATCATAATTGTTAACGTGAACTAACTAATGCGAAAGCGATGAAGCGTAGGGGAACTCAAGCCGCAGAGCTTTCTTATATCGAGTTCATGTTAATTGTTAAGTCGTTACTAATAGAGCGAGTCGTTTCCACAAGATTATGCCGTTTTGGGGAGTTTATATATTTTTAAATCGTTTTTCACCCTTCAAGAAGTGGGAGCTCCTACATTTAGAGGACTCATGACAGTGTCGTGGAAATGCCACTGCTACAGAAGACAATTTTTGGGACAAACTCTTAGAGCCGGCCTCAAAACCTGAAGAAAAATATCTCTAAACGATCCGGCAAGTTTTTAAAAAACGTGAAAGTTCTCACAGAAACCGTCGCATTGGCGGTTTTCTCTCGTCGTTTAAAATTGTAATAGTTCCTACATTCCTAAGATTTTGAGACCGGCTCTTCGTTCTTTCTGTCGGTTTTCTTGTTTTGTGGTAAATGCGCATCTAAACCACGGTTTTCAAGCCCAGAAGGGCGCCATTTTGTCTAAGAACTTGTCCCAAAACCTGAGAAGAGAAATCGGCTCCCAAGGCTCGTAATAAAGCGAAAACGTAGGAGTTCCCACGGATCATGGCTCTTTAATAATTTACGGGCTTTCGAACAGATTTTATTTGTTCGTGTACTTTTGTCGGAGTTCTTACGATTCCAAGGTTTGGGGATAAGTTTTAAGTATAAAAAATACCCGAGAAAAAACTTCCTCGGGTATTTTTGATTTCTCTTGGAATGAAATGAAAAGCTTATTTCAAAGGTTTGAATTCTAAGTTCACCACACCACGACTTGCGGATTTTACTTCCAAGGTTTTAGTCGCTAAAAAGGAGAAGCCTCTGTCTTTTTTATAAACCAATTCCTCTTGAAAGAGAGAATCCTTACCGGGATAAATTACTTCCCATTCGGAACCGTTCGTATCGGAGGTTCTAACGTTTACTTCTTTCGCGGCGGTAAACTCGGTAAGATCATCTTTGAACTTAGTCGCTTCGTCGGCACTCAATCCGGTGAACTTCAGGACGATTGGATTATTTTCCGTAAGGTTGAACCATTCTTCTTTCAATTGAGCGTTTACTTTCTTAGAAACGGAAGTGGCCCACTCGGAAATCGCTTTCTCTCTGGAAACTTTTTGAGTGATGTCGGCTCCTCGACCATCCGCGCTACCACTATCAACGATTTTTCCGTCTCCCCAAAGAAGAACCACTTTATAAGTACCGGTCGCTGCTGTGTTATAGATGGTTCTTTCCAATGCTTTTCCGTTTACGGAATCTAAGGGTTGTTGGTCTTCGGTTTCTACGGTTCCAAGAACCAACACCTCGGCCTGAAGCGCTTCCGCCAGAATTTTAATCAAAGGAGAGCCTTCTACGTTTTCCGCATCCACTTGAGTTTTACTTACTTTCTTGGCAGTAAGAGCAGGATCGATGATTTTGTTTCCGTTTTTTTTCAAAGCTTTGATGATTTCGGCTTCCCCGAAATTATTCGCACTTGCGGGTGCGACCGGCATGCCACCTACTTTACCGAGAACTAAAACGGCAACTCTCGGATTGCCGACGTCGGCGAGCAGATTGTCGACCGCAGTGGAAATTTTGGATTCTTCTACTTCGCATCGAACGGTAAGTTTCAACATAGGTTGAGTATCGATTTTACCTTCGGCTTCGTCGATGATCTCATAACTTTTAACGAATGCATCCGTTTTAGAAAGAAGGCTGGAACCTAAACTTTCTCCGTCGGACGCCTTACTTTTATTACTGATTTCTTCACCGATCACTTTACGAACTGCGTTGATTTTAGCATCTTTTAAAGCCCTTTGTTTTGCGATTTGTTTGTCGCCGTTATAGATGGGAGCTTCTCCAATCACGGTAACTTTGTTACCTTCTTTTTCGTAGAATTCTTTCTTTTTACCGCGAGTGGATCCGGAGGAACCGCAGTTCACTGCAAACGAAATAATTGCTAATGTTGAGATAAGCCTGGTAGTAAGGAAACGATTCATTTGTCGTTTTTCTCCTTGAAGAATAAGGTTTGAGAAATTTTCTTAAACAGAATAGGAAGGAAGTCTCAGATGCTCAACACAAAAATAAATAAAAAATTCTTTCTTTCGGTTATTTTTTTTCTTTTGTTCCCTTCGATTGCGTGTGCGGAAAAAAGTTTTCGCAAACATATCTCGGATTCGAAATACGTTCCTTCCGAAATCGAATTTTATACCAATGTTCTTCCCGGCCTTTCCGGAAAGAACGTGATTCTAATCACAAATCCATCCGGAATCGGCAGAAGTCCCGAAAGAATTCTGAGAGAATTTAAAAAGCATAACGTAAAAATCAAACATCTGATCGGGCTCGAACACGGATTTTTGGGGTTGGAAGAAGATTTCAGCAAATCTCCGGTTACAGTGGATGAATTTTTCAATCTTCCGATCTATCATATCTATCGGGTGAAAAATGCGGAACTTCCCGCGATTTTGAAAGGCACTGATGTGATTCTTTTCGACGTTCAAGATATGGGAATGAGATGTTATACTTACTTAACGGTTTTAAAAAGAATCATGGATGGAATTCCGGACTCGAAGAATACAAAATTGATCGTTTTGGATCATGTCAACCCCGCTCTTTATTTAAAAGGAAGGGGAGAGATGATCGATAAAAGATTTCTTAACTTTGCGGGAGAATTTCCTTCCCTTTTCTTCGGAGGTTTAACTTTAGGAGAGTCGGCCGCTTATTACAACGCGGAATACTTGGAAAATAGAATTCAGTTGGAAATCATATCGCCTAAAAACGCAAAACGTTCTTTCGATTGGGATAAGGAAGGAATTCCTTGGATTACACCTTCTCCGAATTTGCCGACGGTAGATTCCGCGATCAATTATCTAGGGCTCGTTTTATTGGAAGGAGTGAATGTTTCTGTGGGAAGAGGAACGACGGCTCCTTTCGTATATTTCGGAGCGCCTTGGATGATCGAACCTGAAAAATTAGCGGAAGAATTAAATCAAAATTCCGGAGGAGACTATTATTATCAAACCGTATTCTTCAAACCGGTATTCGGTCCGTATAAAAATGAAATCTGTAGGGGATTGCGACTAACGGTTGTGAATCGAAAATACGATCCTCTCAAAATGGTGTTTCAATTGATCGTCGTCTTAAAATCGAATTATAAGGAATTTAAATGGAGATCGTATCCGGATGGAACTTATAATATCGATTTCCTTTGGGGAACGGAATCCTTTCGAAAAGCGGTCGACTCCGGAAAAAGCTACGATCAGTATTCGAAATATTTAAGTTTTGCCGAGAAAGAATACAATGAGAAGATCAAGAAGTATTATCTTTATTAAGATGGATATCAAATACGGCGTTTTTTTAAGTACGATCGTGTTTTGTGGTCTATTCTCATTTTTGAATATTTCTGTCTTTGCACAAAATTCGGATTGGAAGGAATATTCACTCAGAGAATTGGTAGGGCGACTCAAGTATTACACGTATGCGAAGGTCGCGCAGAGTTTAAAAAAAGAATACACGATCGATCAAGAGCAGGTGTGGGAAGACGGAGTTTGTACGATTCCCGTTCCTCCACTTCCCGGTCCTTTTTTCTGCGGGCTCTTAAAACAGCAGGTTCCTTCCGAGTCTCAAAAGTTGCCTGAAACGATGTCCTCTTCTCCAATCTCCGAAAAACTCCCTACATCCGCCTCTGAAACTCTTTCTCGCGGATTCAATCCGAGTTTGAAAGTATATAAGAATATTCAATTGTACTCCGGAACCACGATTTCCGGAAAAAACGTGGTGAAAATCGATTCGGAAGAAAATCCGGGAGAATTTTTACGCGCATTTTATCTAAACACCGGGCAACTCAGTCATTACGAGTTTCAGGACAGGATTCTCATTTTTGACTGGGTTGGCTCCAAATTGAACGCGATTTTGGAAGTGAAAACCGATCCGATCCGCAGACCGCTTGGCGGAAGAGAAATTTCGTTTCCATGAAACAAATTGCTTCCGGTTTTTTGAGGATGATGGATCATCAGGGGATCGATCCTGTTCAGTATATCTGGGTCACAGCGATGTACGATTTGGATTCTTCCGAAAAACAAGAAGCCCGTATTCAAGAAAATTCTACTATTCTAAATTATTTGAATAAAAAGATTCGGTTGGAATTTACCGGAAAGATACGCTGCGTTTCTTGCGGAAGAATCACTAAAAAAAGTTTCAATCAGGGAAATTGTTTCACTTGTTTTCAAACTCTTGCGGAAAACGATCTTTGTATCTTAAGGCCCGATACTTGTCATTTTCATCTCGGGACTTGCAGAGAGCCGGATTGGGGGGAATCTCACTGTTTTATTTCCCACACGGTGTATCTTGCAAACAGTTCCGCGATTAAGGTCGGAATCACCAAAGAAAATCCGGTATCGAATCGATGGGTGGATCAGGGGGCCGTTCAAGGAATTCCTCTTGTGGAAGTCGTTTCGAGAAGGGACGCTGGGATTATAGAAAAAGAACTTTCCAAGGTTTTGTCCGATAGGACGACTTGGCAAAAAATGGTGGCAGGTGATCCTGAGCCGGTTGATCTTATCGAACGAAAAAAAGAATTCATCCAAAAAATCGAAGAGTTTGATTTTGATCTGGATTATAAGATTTCTACCCAAGAAACTCCGACTAATATCCGTTATCCGATTCGGTCTTATCCGCAAAAAATACAATCGCTCGCGCCTGAAAAAAATCCACTCATCGAAGACGTTCTCACAGGAATCAAAGGACAGTATCTTTTGTTTCAATCGGGCGTGATCAATATCCGCGCATACGGCGGTTATGAAACCGTTCTGAGTGCGGAGTAAGATAGTCGTTTTTAAAGTCTCGAGTATCCCATTCTCAGGAGTTGAAACGTGAGAACTCCTACAAAATGGATGATTGATACCTGAAAAATATCGATTTTAAAATAAAGATTTTCCGAACTCCGACAATTTTTCGGTTTTTAGAAACAATTTCGAGAATTGTTTCCAAAGAGAGTTATTCTTTTATGGCCGACACGGACCCATTTTAAAAAGAAATAACTCAAAATTCTGCTATGAATCTTTCGTTCTTTTAAAAATAAATACTTTCGATGAAAAGGTTTTTTTCGAAGATATTTCTACTTTCCACCTTCTTTTTGTTTTCCGCATGTGACGCAGTCATCGATTCCGTGGTCCCTATCGAATTGGATCTACAGATTGGAAAATCGTTTTTAGAAAACGCAAAAGACGGAAAGGAAGGAATGCATATTCTAAAGAACGTTGTCCTTGAAAAATACGTAAAGTCCGTCGCGGACCGAATTCTAAAATCGGATCAGATCAAATACAAAAAAGAATTCCCCTATAAGATCTCTATTTTGGACGACGATGATACGATCAATGCCGTTTGCACTCCCGGCGGTTATATCTTTGTTTACACAGGCTTATTGAAACTCATCCAGAACGAAGCTACATTAGCGGCAATCCTTGCACACGAAATTGCGCACGCGGAAAAAAGGCATTCTGTAAAACAAATCATCAGTTCTTTAGGAATCTATTTTACGATCTATATCGGTCTGACGATTTTTCTGGGGTCGGACGCGGCTAATCTCATCAATCTGGGTTCCAGAATCGGAGGGGAAATTCTCACCCTGGCCAACAGCCGTTCTTCGGAGGCTGAGGCGGACACGATGAGTTTTGAATATTTGAAATCCACGAAATACTATCCCGGCGCTCTCGAATCATTTTTTATACTCATTGAAAAAAAGGAAAAGGAAGAAGGGGAAAGAAGTCCGGATAAGAGAATTATAAAATTTTTATCCACACATCCTTTGAACGACGAGAGAATTGCAGAAAATGCCAAAAGGCTCAAGAGTATCGGAAATCCGAAAGCTACTCGGGAAAATCTGTATACAGAACGTTATCAAGCTGTTATGAAACGTACGTTTGGAGAGGAGGACTGACTCGTTTATACGAACTCAAAGGCATATTCTAAAATCGGATTGGAAGAAAATAACGTGGAAAAAGATTTCAAGGGCGGCTCTATAAAATAGATTTCGGTTTGTGTTTTTCCGTTTTCTCTCGAAATCGGATGGACTACGGTTATGAGTAGGATTGAAGTGCAACTCTATGTCACTCTAAAAACTTCTTGCAATCGGTTCGATTTTCCCTAAAGTCTTTCCATCTATGCGTTTGGAACAAAAACTAAAAAGATGGGTGGGGGTGGGTCTCATCGATTCGGAACAATCGGATGCGATTCTAAATTTTGAAGAGACCCGAAAAACTTCTTATCTTCATTATTCGTTTATCATTTTAGGCGTGATCGTCATCGGCATCGGTATCATCGCAATCATTGCCGCCAATTGGGAAGAAATCCATGATTTCGTAAAGTTAGGCGTCGGTCTGAGTATCCTTGCATTTACTGCCGGACTTGCGTTTTGGAAACGAGAAAATCCTAATTTGCTGACTGCTTTTATCGTCCTCGAATCGATTTTGATCCTAGGGATGATCGGACTTGTATCGCAGGTTTATCACTTGGAAGGGAAATATTACGAAGCGGCAAAACTTTGGTGTATTCTTACTTTTTTATTTTTGATTGCAACCGATTCCAAAACTCTAATACACCTTTGGTTGATCGGATTTCAGATTGCGGTTACGGGATGGATCTTTGAGCAAATCCAGAATCGAGGGGGGCACGAGTGGGGGTATTATTGGAATACCTACTATTATTATTCGATCGTAGGTTTTACGGGAATTTGGTTGGCTGCGGAAAAATTCACTTTAGAATCCAGAAGAGCTACTTTGTTTTTTTGGGCCGTATTGTTTTTGATCGCCGGAACTTTTTTCCGGGGATTTTTCCAGAATTGGAGTAATGATTATGATAACCTTTCGGAAAACGTAAAGTATTTCGGTTATACGACGGATTTTCCTTGGCTGATTGTGGGGCTTAGGTTATTTGTTTTGGTCCCTCTCTTTTATCTTCTATTCTACAATAGAGACATTTCCTCTAATCAGAAGAAATCTTTGAGTGTAAGTTTATTCCTACTATTTTTATTGTATTTTCCACATCCGTTTCGATACGTTTTGGCCGAGTCGATTGGATCTCATATTTGGAATTATTCCGTGAGGTTATTGCCTTCCTTTTTGTTTATTCTTTTTTGGCTGGGAATCGCGTCCTCGTTTCGAAATCACAAAAAAATATTCGATCTTTCTTTGGCGATTGTGGGAATTCGATTCTTATATTTTTATTTTGATCTACTCGGAACTTTGACTTACACAGGATTCGGGCTTATCATTTCCGGACTACTTATCATAGGACTTACGATCGGATACTTGAAATACAAATCCAAGGTGAGAATTTTATTGGGAGGTGAAGAATGAAACTTCTAAAACCGATCCTTCCGGTCGCATTAATCCTTCCGGTTTTGTTCTTCAGTTGGGAGATTGTGACTCTCGAATTTTCAAAGAGTTCGGGAAAAGAAGTGGTTCTTCCCATTACTGGATACGATCCGAGAGATCTTCTTGCAGGACATTATCTGCGTTATGACATCTTGTATCAATCGGATTCCATCTGCCAAAATCCCAATACAAATTCCCATAATAAAACCGACTTAAATCAACGACACTGTGTTTGTTATCCTCATTCCGGAAAGATAAAAGAAGGAGAAGGTGCTTTTATAAGTGATTGTAATCCGGATATACTGAAGGATCAAAGAATTTGTAGGTTGTATTTACGTGGGACCTGTCGATATGGAAGATTCAAAATCGGCAATGAACGTTTTTATGTGAACGAAACCAAGGCTCTCGACTACGAAAAACGTCTTCGGGAAGAGAAAGTTCATATTCGTTTAAAAGTTGACTCCGAAGGAAAGGCGATTACGGATTCTCTGATTTGGGAGGACGGATCTTCGCTGTGACCTCGTTTAGACTACAGAAGTCGTTTTCTCCAAAACCGGCATTCATTCCCGCGTCGTAAATCTCGGGAAGATTTTGACAAAGGGAAAGGTTCGTCTTGTTTTCTTTCGCGAGTTCCATCGCGTGATAGACGTCCTTTCTCATATTCTTCAAAGAAAAATGAGTTTCATAGTTTCCGGAGAATACAAAGGGAAACTTAAATTCGGCGATCCCTGATTTTGCAGCGGACCCCAGAAGAATGTCTTTTAGGATTTCCGGTTCCACCCCTGAATTTTTTGCGAGTTCGAAGCCTTCCATATAAATTTGAAAAATTCCCGCTTGAATCATATTGAGAGCGAGTTTCGCCTTCTGTCCTCCGCCAACCTGACCGCAATACACCGTGTTCTTACCGCAAATCTCGAAAAAGAAGCCGATGTCGGAAACATCCGCCTGATCTGCGCCGATCATAAATAAAATCTGTCCGTCTCTCGCAGCGTTTTTAGAACCGGTCATCGGAGAATCGTAAAAGCGAATCTGTTTTGCCGAACATAGTTTCGCGAGTCTGAAAGTCATGGAGAGGGATGTGGTTCCGCAGTCTAGGATAATCGGAGGTTTTGTCTCTAAAAGTCCGGATGTGATCACTTCTTTTTCGATGACTGTGTCTTCGGTCAGACATAATATGACTAGATCCGCATTTTTAACCGCTTCCATGGGAGAATCGAAGATCTGAACGTTGTCGCTTATCAAATCGGCGATTTTGAGTTTGTTTCTTGCGTAGAGTCTGAGATTTTGATCCACTTTTGCAAGATTGGATGCTATGCCTCTGCCCATGATTCCGGTTCCGATGATGGATATCGTATGTTTCTTCATTGGTATAAAAGTAATTTATAATATTAAAAAGCGCTTAAGGCAGCTCGAATAAAGCTTGTGACAGGGGCTTGTTCCCTTGTGTCCTCGAGTCCTTCCCTAAGTTCGCGAAGTACGATTTGTGCGTCCGTTAGAACCGTGTTTACGTTTTTATGAACGTCGTCATTGTTGATAAGTCGACCCAAACTTCCGTCACCTGTGTTTATTTTAGTCGTAATGTCCGCGATATTTGAAAATGTCTTACGAATATCTCCTCTGTTTTCGGA
>NZ_QAJG01000001.1:165000-170000 GCF_003046425.1 Leptospira borgpetersenii serovar Javanica | reverse complement strand
ATACATTCCACAATACAGTCTTCGTCTTTTTCGATTCCTTGACCCCGGATTCCTTTTTCTTTTAAAAGATAGAGTAACGTTCCGTTTCCACAGCCGAGATCCAAAACTCTGGAACCTGCGGGAATCAGATCGAGAATATATGCAAAGTCCGGTCTTTCTTTCAGAGCCAGATCAATGGATGTTTTTTTTTCAAGAGGGGTCATGGACTGGATTGGTTTTCTAAAAATCCCTTTAGTATTTCGATTTGTTTCGGATTTTTCAAGAGAAAAGAATCATGGCCTTCTCCGGATTGAAGTTCCAAATAGAACACTCGTTTATCGGCGGCTTCTAGAGACTTTACGATTTCCCTTGATTGAGCCGGAGGATATAACCAATCCGAACTGTAAGACACGATTAAAAATCTGCAAGTTGCGGTAGAAAGAGCCGCCGTCAATTCTTTCCCTTTGCCAAGACTATAGTGATCTAAGGCTTTCGTAACGTAGATATAAGAATTTGCGTCGAATCGATCCACAAAACTTTCTCCTTGATAGATGAGATAACTTCCGACGGCAAAGTCTGTGGTTAAGATGTTTCCTCGGGGAGGGTTTCTGCCGAATTTTTCTCTCATCTTGTCATCCGAAAGATATGTGATATGACCGACCATTCTGGCGAGGGCCAGCCCTTTGCGGGGAGAATTTTCATCGTAGAGCCCATTGTTCCAATTCGGATCGGACAGGATTGCTTGTCTTCCGACTTCGTTGAATGCGATTTGCATCGCGGAATGTTCCGCGGTGGAAGCCATTACGATGCAGTTCAAAAGGGAATCGGGGTAGGCGATGCTCCATTCCAAGGCTTGCATTCCACCCATAGAACCACCCGCTACACAAAAAAGTTTATCGATTCCCAAAAATTCTACCAAAAGTTTTTGAGCTTTCACCATATCTTGGATCGAAACGAAAGGAAAACGAGAACCGTAAGGAGTTCCGGTTTCCGGATGAATCGAGAGGGGCCCCGAAGAACCTTTACAGCCACCGATTACGTTTGAACAAATGATGAAGTATTGATTTGTATCGAAGGATTTACCGGGGCCAATGTAGTCGTCCCACCAGCCGGGTTTTTTATCCGACTCGGAGTGATAACCAGCGGCGTGTGCGTCTCCCGATAAAGCGTGGCAGATTAAGATCGCATTGTTTTTAGAAGGCGAAAGAGTGCCGTAGGTTTCATAGGCAATGACGACTGGAGATAAAATGGAGCCGTTCTTTAAAGGGAGTTCTTTGAACTCTGCGTATTTGGTTTCAATGATTCCGATCGATCCAGATTCATTCATAAGATTTGGTTGTCACTTTCTTTCTCACTGGTTAACTTTCCAGTTACTTTCTTAAATGAGAAAAAGTGATCGTTTGAAATGCTAAGTTACTTCCATACTCTAGGGAATGCTGTTTCGGGACGCGATGTTGTAAGGAGCAATTCGGTGAATGGACCAACTTTGGATATGTGTAGAGGCTTGTAGAATCGAATTGCTCGGACGTATCTTTTTTCTTAGAGCCCGTTCTCAAAACTGTCTTCTGAATGTAAGAGTTCCCACAGGAACCGTTGCATTGGCGTTCTTTCCTCTCGTTTAAAATTGTAATAGTTCTTACATTTTTGTTAAGCTCAAGCGTCTTGCTTGCGCTCGAAGGGTCTTTTAGCATTCGGTCAATTTTTCCTTTTTTCGTATTCTGAGAATTTTTGTGCGAAAGTCAAACAAGAATCCGTTATGTTGAAATTAAATTCCGTTCATGCGGATGGAATTGCCAAAAATTTCCTTTGCAATTCTAAAGGTTTCTGATTCTATTACCCCCAAAGGTTTAGATTGTTTATTCCGAATGAAAGTTGGGTTAGAATTTTAGGTTTGGCTCTTGTTCGTTCCGATAATAAAGCAAGACTTTACGATAGCGGGATTTTCTAAAGAATCTTCGGTGACAGATCCGATATGTTCAAGCGTCTGAAATATTATTTCACATTTCTATTTCTTTTTTTTACGATACAAACAGGAATTCAGGCACAGCTTTGGACGCCGCCGGGGAGGCAGTATCTGCATCCCACCGATCCGTTCACTTACGATCTCGGGATAAATAAATACCAGAAGGATTATTATCTCTACGTCGCTCCGACCGTGAATTTAAATTTCGGAGGAGATTTCGGAGCATCCTTGACCGTACCTTTGAACTTTTTGATATACGACGTGGACCCGAAACAGGAAAATTCCAGGATCGGTAAGTTACGGTCCTTCGATTACAATGAAAAGAGCGATTATCTTCGATTGATCAATAATATTTGGTTCGGTCAGTTCGGCAAATACACTCCTGGGGAAATTACGTATTCTGCGTATCTTGGGAAGTTGTTCGACGGTTATATCGGTCACGGAACCATCGTGAATCGATACGTAAATAACCAGCGTTTGGATGTGTATAACGTAGGACTTCAAACTGACATGAACAGCGATTATGGCGGGGTACAGGTATTTTCAAATTCGGTTTATACGAGGGAAGTCAGTTCGGCACGTGTTTACATTCGGCCTTTTGCTGTAGGATTCAAACTTTTCGATATCATCACCGGTCGTTCTAAATTCTTAACGATGCTCACGATCGCGCAAGGAAACGTAGCGGATGAAGCGGGAAGAAGAAAAGTCTACGAAGAAGTGGGTGCAGAAGAAAAAGAATCGTATCGCGCTTTGATTGAGGATCAGAAGACACAGGAAAAAAAAGAGGAAATGATTCCTGCGGATAAAAAACCGGAAAAGCCGCAAAATCTGAAGGAACTTTTCAATCAGGATAATTTTGCCAATCGATTTGCGATCGGTTATACGACTGCTTTTGACAATAAAGCTCCACTTGAACTCAAGTTCGATTCGACAGGAGAACTTAGGGTGAACGAAAGTAATAACCCACTCGTCAAGTCCACGGAAAAACTAACGGTTACCGGTTTTGACTTGGAATACAAACTACTGGCCGCTAAATATATAGAACTGACTCCTTATTACGACGTGAACAAAATCAAACAAATAGAGAACGCTAAAGGGACACATTACGGAGCGATTTTACGATTGGGCGGAAAGGATATATATGTTCGGGTAAAGCCGGAATATAGAAATATGACGTCTACGTATATTCCGATGTATTTTGACAGTTTTTATGAACTGGAAAGATATCAGAGTAATTTGCAGAGTCATATTCCGCAGACAAAACTCGAAGTGGCAAAGTTGGCCGATCCCGACGGCCCTAAAATCAAGGGACATTTTACTACGGTCTTATTTAGTTTTTACAAATTTGCGGTCGAATCGAATTACGAAAATTATTCCGGACCCGATAACTCAAGGGTATTCCTAGGGGTATATATTCCGCTTGGAAGCATGTTTATTCTAAACGGATATTATATAAAAAAGGGTTTTGGTAAGAGTAAAGAAGCTTTTAAGTTGGATGATCGTTCTCAGGGAGCCCTTGAATTGGCGATCAATTTAGGAATTATCACCGTAAGGCTTCAGAATACTCGTAAATGGGTTTATGATACCGCATCCGGACAATACGAAGCTCAGGATGAACAGAAGGTAATGTTCTCGGGCGGTTTAAGTTTTTAGGAAAAGATTTTTTTCTTCGAGTCTTGAAAGAAGGAACGCAACGGCTGTTTCGGTGCGTAAGACACGGCTGGAAAGGTTTAACTCTTTAAAGCCGAAATGTTTCCAAAAATCGATTTCGTTTCGAACAAAGCCGCTTTCCGGACCGATTGCTACCAAGACTTGCGGTGTTTTAGAAGGCATTCCGAAATTTGAATCCGATTTTTTTTCTTCGATAATTTGTGGAAGTGTAGCTCCTCGTCGATCCAAAACGAAACGAAATGTAAAATCTACCTTTTTAAATTTCTCCAGAAGAATTGTTTCCGATCGATTTTTAAAATCGAAATGGATTTTTGGAAGAAAGATATTTTTCCCTTGTTCCATTCCTTCCAGAAGCTCCGATTCGATTTCGGTCGAATTCCAAACGGGAGAAGTAAGATATTCTCTCCTGGAATTTCTACTGACAAAAAAATGAATGGAACTAACTCCCCAGGTTCCGGCCAACTGAAGAATTTTTCTCACGGTGGGAGGTCGATTGATCGCGAGTAGAATATGAACTTCAGGGAAACGAGGGATCGGAACCAAAATCGGTTTGTAGATTCCGACGATTCGATTCGACTCGATTTTTTCTAGGATAAATTTTCCGAGGCTAGCGTCTATGAGCCCCGCTTTTAAACGGGCTCCTTCTCGTTTATTCAAAATATTGCATATGTGTTGGATCTTTTGTGGATCCTGAATGGAAAATCGGTTCGATTTCGCGATTCTCCATTCTTCTTTGCAAATCAGCAGATTCAAGAGGCAAAAGCGGGATTAGATTTCAAATTTGGGTTCCGGCTGTTCCTGAGGTGGTGGGGAAGGCTCTTCCGGAATGATTTCCCGAGGTCGAGTTTTTGGGGGAGAAGTAGTTGTGTTCGGAAACGGGTTTGAGTTTTGTAAATCCTGAAACGGAGAAAAAAAACAGGTTCGAACGATTCCGATCGCTAAAAGAATCAATAAAAAATTTTTTGCGAGTTTTTTACCCGGAGTTTGATCGAAAAGTCGGGGACGGGGATTTTGAAATCTATACTTAAGACTCGAAACGTTCTGTTTGAGATTTTCCCAAAACGAACGAAAGAAACTTTTACGATTGTATTTTTCAGAATCCTTTTCAAGGTAACCGCTACCGTTTTGGTAGGCTGTTTCCGGATCGAATGAAAACGATTCGTAACACCGCGGACACCGAACGGTCAGTTTTCCCAAATCGGTGGGAATTCTGAGGTCCGTCCGGCATCGGGGACAGGGGAGAATGTAACGCACTCTTCTTTAATAGCGGAGAGACTCTTTCAAAGCATCCACATTCTCTTTGTAATTTTCGTTTCCTAACTGATCGTTGTAATCGAAAATTTTGGTAAAGAGTCTGTCAAACTGATCTAAGTGTTTGATATAGAAT
>NZ_QAJG01000001.1:160000-162500 GCF_003046425.1 Leptospira borgpetersenii serovar Javanica | reverse complement strand
CCTCGACCCAATCCACAAACTTAAATCTGCTGATGGATGTAAATCTAGCGCTTACAGTAGAGCTAGGTAGAACGAATATGTTCATCAAAGATGTCAACGGTTTGAACGAAGGTATTGTTGTAGAATTGGATAAGAATGTGGGTGAAGACTTGGACATTCTCGCGAACGGTCGTTTAGTTGGAAGAGGTAAACTTGTGGCAATGGATGATTTCTACGGAATTCAAATTACGGAAATTGTGGATCAAAGCAGAAGACTTTAAATTCGAAATCGCATATTTTCGTTTCAAGTTGTTTTCGACATTTGTAAAGATAATTTCTAAATTTTATAAGTGAGCAACAATCTTTCCGTAACAACTTCTTCCTCTAAAGTTTGTCCCGCCATTTGAAAACGCTTCAGCATGGAACGTCCGTTTAATATGGGAATTTCCGAAGAGAAAAGTCCTTTGGGATATTGAATATCGATAATTTTGGAACCTGATTTTTTACTGCCATCGATGCTAAGGGCGATTTTTACCCCTCGTAATTTTGCGTTTTCAATACTGTCATATAAATCTTTAAGAGAAAAGGATTGAGCCCCGTACAATATAGGTTGTGAATCCTTATAGGGAGGATCACAATATATCAAATCATCCGCTTCTGCGGCATCGAAAGCGTCTTTGTAATTTAAGTTTAAAAATTCACAATCTGCGACGCGATTACTCCAGGAATAAACTCTTTCAGCAAAGGATTTCGGAGAAAGTGGATTGTGAATTCCACAAGGAGTTGACATGTAACCGTCTACTTTACGGAATCTTACTACGCCGCCATAACAGGAACGGGATAAAAACAATAAGTCTTTAGGATTCGGATTGAGATTATACGAACTCTTTATGATTTCATAAGCTTTTTCTTTTCCAAATTCTTCTATCAGCGCATAATTTTCGGTATAGTCTAGAATCAACTCATCAGGGTTTGATTTCAACTTCTGAAAAATATCAATCAGCGGTTTGAATATATCGGATCCAATACCTTTTTGAGGAGATAAGGTTGCTATAACTGCACCACTACCTAAAAAAGGTTCGTGGTAGGCTTTTATTTTTTTAGGAAAATAAGAGATGATCGTATCCGCATATTTTTGCTTGTTTCCAATCCATTTTAAAAGTTGTCCTTTTAGCGGACTTTTAACCAATTGCGATTCCATTGGGAAAAGAAACGACATGATTATATAATCAAAATACCTTAAACGAGGGCAACTGGAAAAACGTGGAATCCATTTTACCTATGAAGCAGAGTCCTTTTTCATAAACTTCAATATGGTCGTCTAATCAACCATATTCTTTCATTACGACAAAGAGCTGTAAAATTTAAAGAATAGAGTCGTTGAAAAATTTCGTAGTTCAAGCTTAACAAAACTGCTTTAATCGACCGTTTTCATGAAACAGAAACAGATGAAGAATTAATTTTTCAACAACTCTAATGAAAAATTCATTTTATATTGGAAAATTTTTTCTCATTTCCAACGGCCGAACTCACGTTGAATACCAATATTAAGTAAAAAAGTAGCGGAGTTTACAGTGTTAAATAATTCGAAAAAGCCTTATCCTTTTTGGGCCTCGGATTCAAGGCCTTTCGATTGATTCCGAATGAACTTCTACTTATAAGCTTTGTTGAAATGTTTTAGGAACAAGTTCGTGGTAGAAACTCCAACGAAAAAGTCGTTTCTGCTTTGAAAATAACATTCAATTTTTTTGATCTGTATTTCCTAAAACCGATTTTAAGATCGAACGGAAATTCGTCAAATTGAGAGGTAAAACGATTTCCGTTTTTTTGTCGGAAATCTTCTCAAATTCTTTGATAAATTTTTGACCGATTCTGAGTTTAACTGCGTCCTGTCCACCTTTTGCGTTGATCGACTGAGCGAGTAGTTCGATCCCTTTTGCGGTTGCAATTGCAATGGCTTCCACTTCTTTAGCGACTCCTTCGGCTTCGTTGATTCTTTTTTGTTTTTCGCCTTCAGACTTGTTGATGGCTTCTTCTTTAAAACCGAGAGATCGGTTGATTCTCGCGTCCCTATCTCCTTCCGAAAGAGAGATCTGCGCCTTTTTTGAGATCTGCGCTTTTTTTTCTTTTTCCATCGCTTCTAAAATGGACTTAGGAGGAGTGATGTTTACGATTTCGTATCGATTGACCTTGATTCCCCAAGATTCGGCGGCTAAGTCTAAAACTTCCAGAATCTTACTGTTGATCGCGTCTCTGGTCTCAAACGTAACATCCAAATCCATCGTTCCTATGATGGCGCGCATCGTAGTTTGGGCGAGTTGAGAAGCCGCAAATTGATAGTCGTTGATTCCATAACTCGCTTTGTATGGATCCAGGACTTTAAGATAAAGAATTCCATCCATCTCCACTTTCACGTTGTCTTTTGTAATACAAGTCTGAGGAGGAACGTCCGTGGCTTGTTCTTTCAACGTATGATAGTATGCATCCTTTTCAAGGAAAGGCCAAAGAAGATGAAGACCTG
>NZ_QAJG01000001.1:115000-155000 GCF_003046425.1 Leptospira borgpetersenii serovar Javanica | reverse complement strand
TACGATAAAATAGAGGTTATTCTCAAACGACTCGTCCGAATCGCAGAGATGATCATAGAGGATGCCAAGGTTCCGCGTTGATCTAAAAGCCCTTATTTTTTTGTTGGTTTTGAGGGAATTTGCCGAAAATAAATTAGAATGATTCGGATTTTTCTCGCAATTTTACTAACCCCTTCGTTTCTTCTTGCGTTTCCAAAACGGGATGCACGGGGTTCTGTTTCGGAAAATTATCTCAAACAACAGGGAATCATCACGTTGGATTTGAAAAAAATTCATTATCGTGAGAACGATAAAATTCCAGTAAAGATGTCCATCACGAATACCGGAAACGAGGTAATAAGAATTTTTCCGTCCGGAAGAGATTTGGAATCGTACCGGGTTGTAGTTCGGGACGAGAATGGAAGTCAGATTTCGGAAAGGGACGAGGAAAAAAGAATCGATCCCGTGTTAAAACGAAGAAATACGATCGAATCTCTAGAAGGAAAAGAGATCAAAGAAATCATTCTACATAAAGACGAAGTATTTTCTAAAGAGATCGATCTGAATTCTCGTTTTGATTTGGAGCCGGGAAAGAAGTATTTTGTGACCGCGTATTTTCATCCAAATATACAGGAAATGCCCGCGCTTTTTATCCGTTCTCGCAACCAACCTTATTTCTTTTACGAGGAAAAACACGGTGAACCGGTCCTCTTGTCCATTCCCGAAAAAGATCCGACTGTGGACGGACTTGAACCGGAAGAGGTGATTCATTTATTTTTGGGTTCCGAAAAGAAAAAAAATTGGGCGCATCATTTCAAGTGGATCTATTTTCCGGAATATATACAGGCTTACGATCAGTACTCGGAAGAATACAATCGTGCGGAAGAATCGGAAAGAGATTTTCTACTAGAGAATTTTAAACGGTATCTTACCGAATCTAGAGCGGGGATTCTTCATTCTTACAGAATTTTGAATGCGGAATCTGTTTCTCCCGGCTTGGCGAGAGTGACGGTTTTTGTGGAGAGAAAGTTGAACCGCTTGCGCTCCAAATACGAATATATTTATACTCTCAGAAGGGTTCCCGACGAACAGGGAGGTTTCTGGAAAGTGTCTAACTTAGTGGCGAAGGTAAAGAAATGACGGAGATTCTATCGCAAGATGAAATTGACGCGCTACTAAGCGCTATCAGTTCCGGTGAAGTAAGCGAATCGGATTATACTTCCGTTTCCGAGCAAAAGAAAGTAAAGATCTACGACTTCAAACGCCCTGATAAATTTCCAAAGGACCAAATTCGTACTTTGCAAATGATGCACGAAACCTTTGCTCGTTTGGCGACTACGGGTCTTTCGGCACAACTTAGAGCACTCGTATCCGTTCACGTCGCTTCCGTGGATCAGTTGACTTATGAAGAATTCATTCGTTCGATTCCGAATCCGACCACTCTTGCCGTAATTAATATGGATCCGCTTCGCGGTTCCGCGATTTTAGAGATTGATCCTTCGATTTCGTTTACGATCATCGATCGCCTGTTTGGCGGTAAGGGAGAGCAGGCAAAAATCTCCAGAGAACTTTCCGAGATAGAGATGAGTGTAATGGAAGGGATTATCGTTCGAATTCTCGGGAACATGAGGGAATCTTGGTCTACCGTAATCGATTTAAGACCGAGGCTTGGGAATATCGAAACGAATCCTCAATTTGCGCAGGTCGTTCCACCGAACGACATGGTGGTTTTGATCACTCTCGAAACCAAAATCGGAGAAGTGGAAGGGATGACAAACCTTTGTATTCCCTATATCACCATCGAACCGATCATCAATAAATTATCCGCACAATATTGGTATTCGTCTATTCGAAAAGGGGAATTGGATGAGAACCGCGCCGTAATTCAAGAGCGACTGGATCAGGTTGCAATTCCTTTGATCGCGGAAGTGGGATCTGTAGACGTTTCCATCAATGATTTTATGAATCTTTCCGTGGGTGATGTTGTGAAACTGGAAAACACTTCCACGAGATCCGAGATGATCGTAAAAGTTGGGGAAAGAAAAAAATTCAAATGCCTTCCTGGAAGAGTGGGGAGCAGGCTTGCGATTCAAATTGGAGATAGGGTCGAAGATATTCCGGATGAACTTCTGGGTTCTACACGTTCTGAACAGGAATATTAGAATTTGAATTTAGGCTCTTCTTAAAACCTGGAGAAAAATATCCCTAAACGATCCGGCAAGTTTCTAAAAAAACGTGTGAGTTCCTACATTCAGAGAACTGATGACAGTTTCTTTTGTATAATGATCTTTCGAATGCAGGTAAAAAAATTTAGAGACGAATTCCAATAAAAAAGGCGGCTCAAAAACCGCCTTCGGTGAAGATTGTCTACAACACGAACTGTGGAACGCGTTATGTTCTGTTTAAAAAACCGTAACGCTCGAGTTTATGTTTAGAAAATTATTTTTTCCATTGGATACATTCGCCAGGGCATTCATCCATTTCTTTTTGAACGATTTTCCAGTCTTCCTCGGGGATCGGAGCTTGATTTACCATTTCTCCTCCGATATGAGTTTCCGAAGTGTCATTATCATCCATTTGAAAATATTTCGGAAGATTGTCTGCACATTGATTGCAGGACGTGCAGTTGTCTTTATCTACATACGCAATTTTAGTCGGCATAGGCTTCGATTCTCCTGGGTCGGTTCTCCCGGTCGCTTAAAAACAGGTTCCAAGATCAATTTTCTAACCATTTGTTAGACAGCAAGTCCTTTTCTAGGGTTCTTGCACGACAAAGATCTTACCCAAGACCGGTTTGGAACAGAGCAGAAACAACTTAGGTGGAGGCAAAAATAGAGAAAACTGTGGACTTGAAATAAATTTTGTGCTATTTTGCCCGGAAAGAATTTAAATGGGAGACTAGAATGTTTCGAAAAGGTTCATACCTCGTATTGATTGTCTTATTCGCTATTGATTGTGGAAAGTCCAAAAAGGAAGACCTACAAGGCGGAGTTTTTACTTTTATCAAAGGAAGCATAAAACTTTCAGATAAAGCCGGAAAAGAAAAGAAAGTAGGGCTTTCGGAATTTATCCTTCCGGAAGATAAAATCGAAACGACAAAAGATTCATACGCAGATATTCAACTGATGGATGGAGTAATCATTCGCGTAAAAGAGAGCACAAGTCTTACCTTGAATAGGATTTATGTGGATTCTAAAAATTCGGAGATATATTCGGATATTAACCTCAATAAAGGAAAAATATTTTCTAGAATCGGTACAAAACTTACCAAATCTTCCGGATTCAAAATCACTACGCCTACTTCAACTGCGGCGGTTCGTGGAACTGACTTTCAAGTCGAAGTGGAGGGAAACAAAACCGAAACTCTCGTTTCCGAGGGATCCGTAGAAGTTGTAGATAACGATAATCCGGATTTGAGTAATGTAGTGGATGCAGGTGGGAAAATTGTTTCCGACGGTAAAAGTCAGAAGGAAGAAAAACTTTCCGAAGACGAATTGAAGGAATTGCAAGAAGACGCGGCTACCATTCAATCCGTTACGGAAGAACAAAGGCAAAGAATCGAAGAAATACTGAAAGATTTTAAAGAAAACAAGGAAAGAATTCTTCAAGGTTTGGAGGAACAAAAACAAAGGAATCAAGAACTCATCAATGCTACGAAAGAGGAAAATCGTAGAATGATCGATGAAGTCAAAGAATCCGGAAAGGCTGAGAAGGAAGCCATCAAAAGCGCCGCCGATGAAGAAAGAAAAAACATCAAGTCCGGCATCGACAAGGATAGGGAAGCTATAGAAAATTCTAGAAAATCTCTCAAAGATCAGGTGAAACCTCAGTAAAGAAGATAATCGACAGGCTCTTCTTTTTTAACCCGATTTCGTTATTTGTTAAGCGAAATCGGGGGTTCCCGCACAACTTCTTAACTCGTCTTTAACGTATCCTCTCTGAAAAAGGGGATAATTTCCTAAGTTGTATAATCTGTTTATAATTTTCTAAATTCAAGTGCGGCTTTTTCTGCACTCGATTCTAATTTTATTTTTATATCTTTCTGTCCGAAGTTGGGGTAATCGAATTCAATCCATTTACAACTTTTTTTCCAAGAATACGATAGAGTTATTGAAAAATTCCATAGTTTAGTTTTACAAAACTACTTCAATCGACCACTTTCATGAAACAAAAACGGATGGAGAATTAATTTTTGGGTAACTCTAATAAAGAATATACGAAATGCTAAACCTCATTCACCTTTCGCGTCGTTCTTCAACTTAAAATAAAGAATGCTCAAAGTAAAAATGAACGTGACTGCGTTTGCGAGAATGATCGGTAGATCCTGTTTTAGGCATCCATAGATAAACCAAAGAGCCACACCCGTAACCAACACGATGTACATGTTTCTGGAAATGTCTTTTGTATTTCCATCCATAGCGATACGGATCAGTTGGGGTAAAAAAGAGACAGTCGTCAGTAAAGATGCGATATAACCTAAAAATGTAATAGAGTCCATGTCGGATTAAATCTTATTATATTCTCGAGTGACGACGGTTTTGATTCCGCCTCTGGCGTTGTAATCTCCGATCACTTTCAAGTATTTCGGATCGATCGCTGCGATAAGATCTTCCATGATCTTATTGACTAAAAATTCGTGAAAAACACCGACGTTTCTATAACTTAGAATGTATTCTTTAAAGGACTTAAGCTCGATACAACGTTTTGTGGGGATGTAGGAAACGTAAATGACTCCGAAATCGGGAAGCCCGGTCTTCGGACAAACCGCCGTAAACTCCGGAACCGTAAAATCGATTGTATAATCCTTTCCTTCGTAAACATTGGTGAAAGATTCGATTTCGGGAGTTTTCAGAGAAGGGATGTGATCTTGTCTTCCATCGTAGGACTCTGGATGATTCGTTTTCATGATGACCAGATTTTTCGATCTTTTCTCCTCGAAAATTCTTTTTCCCGAATTGAATTCGTATCAAAGTCCCAAAGAGGGGTGGAATGGAAGTCCGGAAGAAAATTGCCGTGGTTGATTTTGGTGGGCAATATGCTCACTTGATAGCATCCAGAATTCGAAGATTAGGTGCTTATACGGAAATTCTTTCTAACGAAGAACCTCTTTCCAATTATCAAAAATATACGGGTATTATTCTTTCCGGCGGGCCGGAAAGTGTTTACGAACCCGATTCTCCAACGATTACAACTCGGATTTTCGAACTAGGAATTCCGGTCCTCGGAATTTGTTATGGCCATCAGTTGATTATGAAGCTTCTCGGCGGAGTTGTGGAACGTTCCGGAACGGGAGAATACGGTCCTACTTCTTTACAAATTCATGATTCCGGCGAAAAATTTCTTTTGAAGAATTTTATAGGAGGGGAACGAGTTTGGATGAATCACGCCGACGAAGTCGTAAAACTTCCGGAGGGTTTTACGAGGACCGCTTCTTCGAAAGATTGTGGTTATGCGGTTGTGGAGAATACTTCCAAGAAAATTTTCGGAATTCAATTTCATGCGGAAGTAAGTCATAGCGAAAATGGTTCTCTTCTTCTTGATAATTTTATTCAAATTTGCGGAGCTTCTAGAACCTGGGGAATCGATCGGTTCTTAAAAAAAAAGATCGAAGAGATTCAAAAAACCGTAAAGCCGGAACAAAAGATTTTTATGCTCGTTTCGGGTGGAGTGGATTCCACCGTTTCTTATCTTCTTCTGTGTAAAGCTCTGGGTGCGGAAAGAGTTTTCGGATTTTTAGTCGACACCGGTTTTATGAGAAAAGGAGAAGTTCTTCATCTTCAAGAAAGACTGGCTCTTCAGGATATCCGTCTAACGGTAAGAGACGAATCGAATCTTTTTTATGAAAGTTTAAAAGGGAAATCCGATCCCGAAGAAAAAAGAAAAATCGTAGGAAACTTATTTCTAGAAGTTAGGGACCGCGCCATAAAAGATTTAGATCTGGAACACGGGGATTGGCTTCTAGGTCAGGGCACTATCTATCCGGACACGATTGAATCCGGTGGGACGAAACATTCTCATACTATTAAAACGCATCATAATCGAGTCGAAGCGATTCAAAAATTGATCGAAGAGGGAAAGATCATTGAACCGATCCGAGATCTTTATAAAGACGAGGTCAGAGATCTGGGAGTTCTTCTTGGGTTGGAAGCGGAATGGGTAGGCCGCCATCCGTTTCCAGGACCCGGACTTGTGGTACGCATGCTAGCGGTTGAAAAAAAAGGAACGAGCGAGGACCAAAAGGAGATCGATTCTTATCTTGCGACTCAAGGGGGATTATCCGGCAAAATCCTTCCCGTCGCCAGCGTAGGTGTTAAAGGAGATCGAAGATCCTATGCAAACTGTGTAGTGTTAAGCGACATCGGAACGAATTGGAAAACTTTGGATCGGGTCGCTACACATCTTTCCAATCAGTTTTCCTTTATCAATCGTGTAGTTCTCTTACCTTTCGAGACCGACGTCAAAAAATTGAATTTTCAATTTACTGGAATGCAGTTGGATAAGAATTATTCCGATTTGCTTCGGGAAGCGGATTATGCGGTTGAGTCCGTGATTCGCAAAGCCGGTCTTTACGATAAGATTTGGCAGATGCCCGTCGTTCTTTTGCCCATCGGGGAAAAGAAGAATGAAAAGAGTATCGTTCTTCGTCCGGTTGAATCTCAGGAGGCGATGACAGCTAACTTTTTTCCGATGGAACGCTTTCTGTTGCAGGAAATCAAAGACGTAGTTTCTAAGATCAGCGGGATTCGTTACGTATTTTTCGATCTTACGAACAAGCCGCCGGGTACGATCGAGTGGGAATAATCAAATTAGAATATTCCAATTTGATTGTATGGTGATTTTACGTATAGATTTTGGTTACCATAATCGATAATTCAGACTTTTTTCTAAAAAGTCGGATTGAGTATCCCGCATTTCAGACGTAAGGTGGAGGTTTTAGAATGGATCTTTACTTCTCTTTCGAAATCAGGAATTCCTTTCCAAGGTATTCAAAGATGAGTTGATTTTCTCTTTGAAAAACGTTCTTAGAAAAATCCAAAAGGAGTTCGCTGGAAAAAGAACCCAGTTCTCCAAGAGGTGCCGGATGAGCTAAGGATTCTCGAAAGATTGTTAGATTTTCAGGCTGAAACGGAACGGTCAGCTTGGGAGAGTAAAATAGTTTCTCGTTTTCTAATTTGCGAAAGATAAAAATCGTAGTCGTAGGTTGAATGAAATTCCATTCTCCATTACAGACTGCAAGATAAGGAAACTCGGGATGTTCTCCGGTGTCGTTCTTACGAATCCTTGAAATGAAAAAATCCAAAAAATCCGAGTCTTTCAGCTCCGAAAAATCATGGTAAAGTTTTCCTCTTCCGTCCAATTGATAAAAATAGATTCTTCTTTGTTTCATAAGAATTTGCCCCGATCGGGACACAAACCTGCAACCGATCTATTTGATAAAGTAAAACTAAGTTCCAAGGTGCGTTGTAAAGACTTTTCTATTGACACTGATCTTTCTCTTAAAATTATACCTTATAACGGCGTCGTGGCCAAGTGGTAAGGCATGGCTCTGCAAAAGCTTGATCCCCGGTTCGAATCCGGGCGACGCCTATATATTCGTGGATAGGTTTTAGAAGCTGATGGTTAGGTGACCTGCAGAATGGAAAAATCGTACTTCTACTTAAGTCTGATTTTTTTGTCCTAAAAAGGAACTAATCGCTAAATTTCTATTCGCTGGCATCTAAAATGCCTGGATGGTGGAATGGTAGACACCCAGGACTTAAAATCCTGTGAGAGCAATCTCGTGCGAGTTCGAGTCTCGCTCCAGGTACCAATTGATTCTTTGACGTTCTACTGCGTTAGACGAATCACCGTGTCGCAAATCTTTCCAAAATACAATTTTGGAAAATCGATTTTTTCCCCCCCTCCAAAATCGGAATAACTGATTCTAAAATCTCGAAAGAACACTCCTTCTGGAAATGCGTTCGGGGTCGTCTCTAAAAGAAAATTCGGAATGAGAATCGGATTTGTTCCTCTTCGTAGATCGACTTGAATCGTTCCTAAATCGGTTTCTCCATGAGCCCAGTAGAGTTGGTCTTGATCGAAAGAATCTCTGGAAACGATCGTAATCGTCGCTTTCTTAGGAGGATAGGAGGAATTTTCCGGGATATAAATCGTAAAGCTGAACGGGATTCTCCTCGGTTGTGGAGGACTTGAATAACGGTGTGTGAGACAACCTTCCACTTGAAAAGGAAGAGAAGCTTGTTCTACGTTAAGTTGGGAAGATTGAATTTTGGAGAGTTGTGTTTGGGATAAAATGTCTCCGCTGTCCCGAGTCTGCGGCGAACTTTTATGGAACGGTGCAGATTCATAGGAAACGATTTCGTACTTTAAAATATTCTTTTGTACTTCTTTAGTGAGTGCGAGATCCGAAGATCTGACTCTTCGATTGTAAACTTTTAAAGGTTCTAAATTGAGCCTCGGAATCCAGAAAAGCCAATAGAGTAAAATTGGAATTGCGATTGCGCAGAATGTTTTAAAGAATCGAGCGCGCTTTTCTAAAAAGCGGAAACGTGTTCTTTCAGGGCAAGAATCTTTCCGGGTCTTTTTTGGGTATTGCAGGAGAGAATTTTTGAATTTTGCGAAAAGCCCGCGGACATAAGAAATTGGAATAGTTTTGAAATTGGAAGAAACGTTTGATTGAGCTTCTTTTGTTTTGGAAAAGAAATTGTGTGCGAATTCAGTCGAAGAGATCTGCTTTAAAAACGGTAAAAGTTTGTCCCAAAAGTTGTTGGATTTTTTCTGCAATAAGTTTATTCTTTCTTTGATTTGAGATTGGGGGATAGGTTCTAATTTCCCTCCTAGAAAAATCCCGCAGAACGCGAAAAAAGGAAGGACTACCTCGTCGTCCAAAAGATAACATTGAAAAAATCCGGCCGGAAATAAACTCAAAATTCCGATCGTAAGAATCGGAATTCCTGTTAAAGAATGGAAATCGTTTTGAAAAAAGAAATCGAATAACTTTCCCCAAAAAAGGATAAAAAGAATTCCCGCCATCACTCCTCCTGTAACTAAAAAGTGGAGAAGATCGTTATGAGCGTGCCCCCTCGGTGTGATATAAAGTTCGTACCAGAGTTGTTCTTCTTTTTCGATCATTTCGGAGGATTCTTTCCAGTGGAATTCCTTGTAGTTTCCGCCTCCGATTCCAATAAACCAATGTTTTCGGATCAAGGGAATCGTGTTTTTATAAATATAATATCTTTGGTTTTCCGTATTATGAACTTCGAATATTTGAGAAATGGATCTTTGGATCAGCCAGCTGTTTTTCAATAAATAACCTGAGGACAAAAGTAGTCCTAAGAAAAAAAATCCCGCCAAAATCTTTGCCTTTATGGAAATAGAAATAGGATTTTTTCGAATCGAAAACGTTCCTTTTAAAAGGAGCAGTAAAAGAACTACAAATATTCCCAGCCAAATCGATCGACTCTGGTTGAAAAAGAGTATGATAAATCCTGCAAGTACAAAAAACGTCTTTAAAACGAAAATAAACCCCTTTTTTTTCTTTACCGACTGAAACCAATCCACAAAAAGTCCCGGTAGGAATAAACCTAAAAGTCCTCCAAACGTTAGGTGTGTATTCATCATTCCGATCGGGAGATAGAGTTTGACCGGGCCTATATTTCCGGAAAAGTGTTGAAGTCTATCTCCGGGAGCGTATTTGAATCCGTTTGCGACGAACTTGCCGATCCGGACTTCCGAAAATAAACTGATACAACCGAACAAAATCGCGATTGAAGCGGACACGAACAGAAATCTTTTTAAGATGGTTTGATTTTTTTCCTGAGAGGCTATGAGGAAGGACGCGGGAAATAAAAGTAACATCCAAAAGTCTCCGAACTCGGATTGTTTCAGAAATTTCTTGAAAAAAGAGGAATAGTTTTCCGCGTAAAACAAAGAAGACAAAAAAAGAAGGATATAAATTCCGAAAAAAAATAGAAATGGATTTTGAATTCTCTTCCAAGTTTTTTGGGCTTCTTGGTCGAGAATGAAAAGCGGGAAGGAGGTCGCGATTGTAAGTCCTCCGAAGAATTGAGACACGCTCACTGATTGGGGAAAACTGAGAAAGAAGAAACCGAGAGAAAATAAGGATACGGTTTTGAGTTTCTTGACGAGCCGTTCTTTCAATTGATTCTTCTCCTAAGTTCTTAAAAATTCCCTTAAAAAACCAATGACAGAGAACGAATTCATTCTACCATTAGAAAAAAGAACCGAGAATCAATGGGAAAATCAATTCCAGTCAAGAAAAAGAAGGCGCCTGAAAAACGGAAAACTCTCCCGCAAACGACGGGAAAAAAGTTATCCGTCGCAATCATCACTTACAACGAAGAAAGAAACATAAGAGATTGTATCGAGTCTTGTCTGAACGTAGCGGATGAAATCGTAATTCTTGACTCGATCAGTACGGATAAAACCGAAAGAATTTCTAAATCTTTTTCCTCCGTAAGATTTTATAAACAAAGATTTAAGGGTCATGTCGAACAAAAAAATGATGTAATCTCTCTTTGTAGACACGAGTGGATTCTTTCTTTAGATGCGGATGAAAGGATTTCTTCCGAGCTTGAAAATTCCATTCTTGCGTTTAAACAAAAACCAGACGAGAATACTCTGAACGGTCTTCAAGTTTCCCGACTAACCTGTCATCTGGGAAGATTTATTCGTTATTCCGGTTGGTATCCTCAATATCGCTATCGTATTTTTCGAAAAGGAAAAGCCGTTTGGGTAGGAGAGAATCCGCATGATACCATCAGCATTGAAGGGAACGGCAGTAAGATTCACGGCGATATCATTCATTATAGTTTTCGGGATCTAACGCACCAAGTGAATACGATCAATCAATTCTCTTCTATTGTTGCTTATACGAGGCAGAGGAAGGGAAGGAGATTCTCATTTTTCAGAACCATATACAAACCTTTTTCTAAATTTATAGAGACTTATTTTTTCAAGTTTGGATTTTTGGACGGTTTTCCGGGTTGGGTGATCGCGGTCTCTTCGGCCTATTCCACATTTTTAAAGGACGCAAAACAGTATGAATTGGAGAAAAAAATGATAGAGCGTCCTTCCAACGTGAAAGAGGATTATGGGCGTTAGATCTTTTTTCGGAAAAATCTTTTCCTTTTTTAAAAGAAAAAAGACAAAAAAAGATTCAGGAGAGGAGTTCCCTCCGGTCCGTAAAAGTTTTGGCTATAGAAAAGAATTAGCCGAACTTCGGGAAAAAGCGGATCGTTTTTTTGTGACTCGAAAAAAAAACAGCGGATTGATTCATGAATCAAAATATTATAAAATTCTAAAGAATGGCCCTAAGCTTTTTAGGTTGGAGGGAAAGGAAAAATCCGGAAGAGAATATTCTCTTGTCGTCTCGACCGGAAATTTTTTAAGTCAACAGGGAAATAAAATTTCCGGTGTCGTTTTTATTCCGGAAGCGGAGTTGAACCGAATTCTTTCCTACGAACACTCCGATCTTAAAAGCGTATTTTCCAGATTTCAACCCGAAGGAATCGAAGAAGACTTGAAAGTTTTATACGGAGGTCCGAATTTTTCTCAGGAAAGTTGGAAAAATTTTTACGATTGGGAGCCATTTTGGAAACAACAAATTTTCATGCGTTTAAAACCGAGCGTTCTCTGTATTCTCCTTGTGTATATGGGAACCGAGTTCGAACAGTTTTTTCAGTCTAACTCTACAAAACGACTCAAAAGTATCGTTTCGGACGAACTCTATTTTTTAAATGTGAGTGGAAATCAAAAAGAGAATTCTCCGTATACGGAAAATCTTTCCCTTCAGGATTTCGAAAAAGCGAAGGCAGAATTTTTTCAAGTGATCGAACAGATTCGAAAAAAAAGAGGAGCAAACTAAGATGGATATAAAGGAAATCGCGCTCGGTCAGATTCGGGATTCCATTGCCACCAAACAGAAATGTATCGATTCGATTTTGGGTGATATAACCAAAGCGGGGGAAATGGTTTCCAAGGTTTTACAAAGTGGTAACACGGTGTATCTTTGTGGGAACGGAGGCTCTTCTTGCGATGCTTCTCATATTGCTGCGGAACTCGTGGTAAGATATAAATCCGGAAACGAAAGAAAAGCTTTATCTGCCCTTTCTCTTTCCGGAGACTCTGCGGTATTGACGGCTTGTTCGAATGACTACGGCTACGAAGAAATTTTTGCCAGACAGATAGAAGCCTTCGGTAGAAAGGGAGATCTTCTCATCGGACTTTCCACGAGTGGAAATTCGAAGAATGTTTTGTTGGCTTTGGAAAAAGCGAAAACCAGAGGAGTCAAAACCATATCCTTGTTGGGCGGAGATGGAGGTAGAATAAAAAATCTTTCCGACCTTGACATAATTGTTCCGAGCAAAGTAACCGCTAGAATTCAAGAGTCTCACATTTTAATCGGACATATCCTTTGTAGTATCGTGGAATATAATCTTTTCAAAATGGAATGATCGCTTTTTCGTGGATTCTCCCCTAGTCGAAATCACGGGTCTCAAGGTTTCCGTACCCGGTCGTTCCATTCTCAAAGGAATCGACTTCACTCTTCGTTCCGGGGAAATACATTGTATCGTGGGAGAATCGGGAAGCGGCAAATCTACGTTTGCATCCTGCCTTCTAGGAATGACGGACAAGGAATTTTTTCAGAGATCCGATCGGTTTTTACTTTTAGGTCAGGATGTTCGATATCTTACGGAAAAAGAATGGAGAATTTTTCGGGGCAAGAGGATCTCCCTGGTTCCTCAAAATCCAATTTGGGGTTTCCATCCCTACCGTAAAACGGGTTCTCAGATCGTAGAAGCGTTTTCTATTTCCAATCGAGAAATTGCGGAAAAAAAGAAAATTCTTTCTTTATTAGAATCTATTCATATAGCGGAGCCGGAAAAAGCGTTCGATTCTTTGCCGGGCCATCTTTCTGGGGGAGAAAGACAGAGGATTCTCATTCTATTAGCCGTTTATTCCGGTGCTCAGATTGTAGTTGCGGACGAACCCACTGCGGCTTTGGATTCGATCAGCGAGGCGGAAGTACTCAGACTTCTCATGAAATTTAGGAGGGAAAAGGGACTTTCTCTCATTTTTATTACACACGAAATCTCTATCGTCAAAGCTTTGGCCGATACTATAAGTATCCTCTATCGGGGAAATTGGGCCGAAACTTTCACGAGGTCCAGCAAGGGCAAATTGATTCCGAGCTCGGAGTATGGAAAAAAACTGTTTGAACAAGGAAGTTGATCTAAGATAGTCGGGTGCGAATGATGGGTTATGCGGTTCTCCTAACACTGATTTTATTTTCCTTTCCGCTTTTTTCACAAAAGTCACCGTTTATCTTGGAGGACGCGGACTCTTCTTCTTTCCCCTCCGTTCAACTTTTTATTCGAGACAAAAAACAATTTCCCCTTGAAAGAGAGAATTTTCTCATTCGGGAATCCAAAGGATCGGAAACCCGAACGGTAGTGCAACAGAAAGTTCTTCGTAAAGAAGGAAGCAGGTCGGTTCATTCCGTTTTTTTAGTTCAGTCCGGGACATCTCTTGAAGAGAATAATTTCAACACAAGATTTTTACAGAAAGCGGTTCAGTCTTCCGGAGAAGAGGATCATTTCAGTTTTATCTTTTTTTCGGACGATCTGCTTGTGGTTGAAAAGGACTTGGACAAGCGGACTGCTCTTTCCAAAGCTAGAGTTCCGGGTTCGCTCAGTAATCGCAATACGGGAACAAACTTGGATCTTGTATTCCAAAAAGTGAATTCGATTTTGACGAGGGATTCTTATCTTTCTCTATTTGTTTCCGACAATGATTATAAATTGCCTCCGGGACTCAGGCAAGGTTTGTCTACATCTGGCCTTCCGATTCATGTAATCGGTAAACGTAACTTCTCAAACCTTGAACTCGTTCGAATTTATGGGGGGGAATTTTACGAAGTAAATTCTGCGGATTTTCTTTCTAAGTTTTTAACCGATCTGGAATACTTTCACAAACATCCAGCGGAGATCCGATATGATTCTCCCTTTCGAAACGATTTTTGGAGAGCAGAAGGAGATTTCATTCGAGGAGACTGGCAATCTTCCCAAGGTGGAAAATTTACTTACACATACAAACCCGGAATCGTAAAACAACTTCGATTCATTTTTCTAAGTCCTGGAGTATTTCTTCCTACAATAGGCTTTTTACTCATTCTCACTTTGATTGCATTGCTCCTTTTATTTCGGAGAGAGAGAGACATGAAGGAATCTTCCGCGCCGCTCGGGGAAGCTGAGAAAAGATTTCACGCAAGAGGAGAGGAAAGAGAAGTCTATCAGAGAATGTACGGAGATCAGCTTTCTCCGTATGCAAGTTCGGAAGGAATTTATGTTTCTCGTTCTCTTCCAGTGAATGAGTCTGAGTTTGAAACTGCGGAAGCCTATGATCTTGCCACCCTGATTCAAAAAGAAGGTAAATCTCCCGGTAAACAAGTTCCGATTCGTAAGCCCGAAATCACCCTCGGAAATGGAGAACTTTCCGACGTTATGATTTCCGATCCGGGGGTCAGTAAATTCCATGCCAGAATTCGTAAGATCAAAAACCGTTTCGTTTTATACGATTTGATTTCCGACGAAGGAACCTATTTAAACGGTAAAAAAATTCTTAGGCCCCGGGTCCTGTATGATTTCGACGAGATCAGCCTCGGAAAAACGGTGTACGTTTTTCGGGCTCGTTAGGATTTTCAATCTTCCCAATTCATTCCCGATCCCTTAGAATAGATCCGGGTGGACGAAAAGACCCGATATCCTGACGATGGAAATTCAGGCGGATATCTTTTCTCTTTTCGAGAAACAAATCCAATCCACAAATTCCGAAAGAATTTCTTTCGGGGAGTACTAGAATCCAATGAAGACAATGTTCGAAAAAATCTGGGAAGACCATCTGGTTGGAGAACTGGATGCGGGATCGTATTTAATTTATATCGATCGTCATCTCATTCACGAAGTTACAAGCCCCCAGGCTTTCGAAGGACTCAAACTCGCGGGTAGAAAGGTCCGTCGTCCCGAAGCGACGTTTGCCACTATGGATCATAACGTTTCCACTCGCACTCGGGATCTCAGTCTCGCCGATCCGATTTCGGCGATTCAGATGCAGACTTTGAAGAAGAATTGCGATGAAAACGGAATTCGCCTTTATGACTTTCAAAATCCCGATCAAGGGATTATCCACGTAATTGCTCCCGAAATGGGTCTGACCCATCCTGGAATGACGATCGTCTGCGGGGATTCTCATACTTCTACTCACGGTGCATTTGGTGCGCTTGCGTTCGGGATTGGAACCAGCGAAGTGGAACATGTTCTCGCGACTCAAACTCTCGTTCAAAAAAAAGCGAAGACTATGGAAATTCGAGTCGACGGAAAACTTTCCGACAAGGTGACCGCGAAAGACATTATACTTGCGATTATCGGTAAAATCGGCACTGCGGGGGCAACCGGTTACGTAATCGAGTACCGAGGTTCTGCGATTCAAGCGCTCAGCATGGAAGCGAGAATGACCGTTTGTAATATGTCGATCGAAGCGGGAGCGAGAGCGGGACTGATTGCTCCGGACGAAATCACGTTCAATTATATCAAAGGAAAAGATTTTGCACCGAAAGGCGCTCAATGGGATCTTGCCGTTAAAAAGTGGAAACACTATGTAACCGACGAAGGTGCAAAATTTGACACCACCGTAATTCTTCATGCAGATGAAATTACCCCGATGGTGACTTGGGGAACTTCTCCCAGTCAAGTTGTTTCCGTAAAAGGAACCGTTCCAAGTCCGGAGGATGCAACAGATCCAATCGATAAGATCGGAATCGAATCCGCTCTTAAATATATGGACTTGAAACCCGGGGAAAAGATCGAAGAAATCAAAATCAACAAAGTTTTTATCGGTTCCTGCACCAATTCCAGAATCGAAGATCTGAGAGCTGCGGCTACAACTATCCAAGGAAAAAAAGTTTCTTCCAAGGTTCAGGCGATCGTGGTTCCAGGTTCGGGAAGAGTCAAACGCCAAGCGGAACAAGAAGGTCTGGATAAGATCTTTATCGCGGCCGGCTTTGAGTGGAGAAACCCAGGTTGTTCCATGTGTCTTGCAATGAACGACGACGTTCTCGAACCGGGAGATCGTTGCGCTTCCACTTCCAATAGAAACTTTGAAGGCCGCCAAGGAAAGGGTGGAAGAACTCATCTCGTCGGGCCGGAAATGGCGGCAGCGGCAGCGGTGGAAGGGCATTTTGTGGATATCCGAAGTTGGAAATAATCAAGAGGTAAATTAGAATATTATGAAACCATTTACTGTATTGAACGGGATTGCCGCGTTACTCGATAGACCGAACGTCGACACGGATCAGATCATTCCGAAACAATTCCTTCGAAAAATCGAAAGAACCGGATTTGGAGTTCACCTTTTTCACGACTGGAGATATTTGGACGATGCCGGAACTAAGCTCAATCCGGAATTTTCCCTCAATCAAGAAAGATATAAGGGAGCTTCCATTCTTTTAACGAGAGATAACTTTGGTTGTGGATCTTCCAGAGAACATGCGCCTTGGGCCTTGGAGGATTACGGATTCAGATCGATCATTGCTCCCTCTTATGCGGATATCTTTTTCAACAACTGCTTTAAAAACGGAATGCTTCCCGTTGTTTTAAAGTCTGAAGAAGTGGAGGAATTGTTCCGATCCGTTTCGGGTAATGTAGGAGCAAAACTTCAGATCGATCTGGGCAAACAAACCGTAACCAGTCCGACTGGAAAGGTATATACGTTCGAAGTGGATTCTTTCCGGAAATACTGTCTTTACAACGGGCTTGACGACATCGGTCTTACTCTCAAGCAGGAAAGTAAAATCGGAGAATTTGAAAAAAAACAGAAAGAGGTTGAACCTTGGTTGTACGTTATATAATTCTGCCGAAAATTTATGTTTGATGAAATATCCCGTTCGATTGACGAATTTGGAAATAGTTTTCTTGGTGCTCTGAACAACATTCAGAAATCTTTTGGGCGGGAACTTAGCGTAGCAAAACCCGTTAAAGAGACGATCCTACAGATGATCGGAAATACTCCGCTTATTCGCCTGAATCAAATCGGTTCTCATATTCCCAACGTAGAATTCTATCTCAAAGCGGAATTTTGTAATCCTACCGGTTCTGTAAAAGATAGGACCGCATTATCCATGCTTCTTTCTTCCGAAAGAAGGGGAGAATTAAAACCCAAGGGACAGGTTGTTCAACCCGGTTACAACACGACCGCGATCAGTCTTGCTTGGATTTGTACAATTCGACAATATAAATTTCGTTGTTTGGTTGCCGGTGATACCGATCCGCAAAAGATCAAAGACCTGCAAACCTTCGGAGCTCAAGTAGAGGTCGTTCCCGAAGCGAAAGGAAATTGGGACGAAACCTTCTTAAGGAAAGCGAAGGAAATCAAAGAAAAAGAAAAAAACGTAGTGATTCTAAACGAATACAAAGATATGGCGAACACGAATGCACATTATCTTTTTACTGGACCTGAAATCTGGAGAGATCTCGGTGGAAGTGTGGATGCGTTTGTAGCCGGAGGAGGCTCTGGAGGAACTCTTTCCGGTGTGGGTAGATTTTTAAAATCCAAAAAATCTTCGGTTCGAATCATCATGGGAGTCAGTCAAAAATCCAGATTCATCCGTAAGATGGTTCAAAAGGAAAGTTCCATTCATCTTCCTGAATCCTTTGATCCGAAGATCGTAGACGAATATGTCGGAGTCGATCGGGAACAGGCGCTTTTATATCAATCCGATCTTTATCAAAAAGAGGGAATTTTTGCGGGACAGACAACCGGAACTACTCTTGCGAGCGCGATTCGATTTGCGGAAGGACTCCCCATAAGAGACGATCAAAAATCCCAGGTCTACAGAATCGTAGTCCTTTCTCCCGATCGGTTTTGAAAGAAAGAAAATTTTCCAGCTCGATCGAGGAGTTGGAATTTGTTCGGGCTGAACTCGAAAGGGAAAAGAAAGAAGAGGGTTTCCTCTTTTCCAAAGACTGGCTTTCCCGTTCTCTCCAAGACCGGATTAAGCTCGGAATCGCGTTATACCCTCTTGTCTACGAAGAACAGTCTTTCGGCAGAGAAGGAAGTTGGATCCTTACCTTTCGTTTTCCGAATCAAGAGGAATATCCATCCAAATTTCAGCCCGGCGCTCCGGTTCAAATAGGAAAGAACGAAGATAGGGTTCGGGCCATATTAGTTTCTCTTCATAAAGAAAGAATTAGGATTGCGATCGAGGAAGTCCCGGAATGGATCGAAGACGGAAAATGTTTTTTAGATCTTCTTCCCGATGAAACCTCCTACAAAGAAATGTTATACGCGTTAGATGCAGTTTCATCTGCTCCCAAAGGAACGAGGTTGTATATCAATCGCGAGCTTTTATTAGGCTACGGGAAACCGGATCCGATCGCGATTCGAAAATCTGATGAAACTCGAATATTGCAAAGATTGAATTCTTCGTTGAATCCATCGCAGAAGAATGCGGTTTTGCGTTGTGTTCTTTCCGAAGATATTGCTGTAATTCACGGACCTCCCGGTACAGGAAAAACAACCACATTAACCGAAATAATTAGTCAGATCGTAGCGGAAGAAAAAAAGGTTCTTGTGTCCGCTCCCACACATTCCGCTTGCGATCTTTTGGTCGAATCGATCTCAGCGAAAGGAATTTCGGTTTTACGTCTGGGACATCCCGCGCGTATTAGTGATACGGCGCTTCATACAACCCTCGACTACAAACTTTTTCATCATTCCGACGGAAAATTGTTAAACGAATACAGAAGAGACGTGATCGAAATCTCGAAACAAGCTAAAAAATATAAACGTAACTTCGGAGAAAAAGAGAAGGAAGATCGTAAGAATCTTTTTCAGGAAGTCAAAGAACTCAAAAAGACGATCCGATCCATGGAAAAGGGACTGATAGATAGTTTGATTTCCTCTCATTCCGTGATCGTTTCCACTCCCGTCGCTTCCGCTCGTTCCGTTTTGGAGGGAAGAAGGTTCGACTTTTGCGTGTTAGACGAATCGTCTCAGGCTCTCGAACCAGCGACCTGGATTCCAATTTTGAAATCGGATCGAGTGATTCTTGCGGGGGATCATAAGCAGTTGCCGCCTACTTTATTTTCAGAAAAAAATTCTCTGGAGTTTACACTTTTTGAAAAAGCCGCGGAAAGATTGGAAACGTCCGGGCGGGTTTTTATGCTTGATACTCAGTATAGAATGAGGGACGAGATCGCCTCTTTCCCTTCCATGGAATTTTATTCGAATCGACTGAAGTCAGGTCGTCCGGGACCGGAAAAAATTTCCAACTTTCCGAAAACTTTCCCTTTCGGGGATGCACTCCAATGGATCGATACAGCCGGGACCGACAGCGAGGAAGTCGCTGTTGACGATAGTCTTACTAATCCTTTCGAAGCGGATCTTCAGGTTCGTCTTTGTACTTTACTTCAAGAGAACAATTGGCCCGAAGAAGAGATTACGATTCTTTCTCCGTATCGTGCTCAGGTGCGATTGCTTTCGGAAAAATTACAGGAAGCAGGGCTTTCTAAAATCCAAGTCTCTACGATAGACTCGTTTCAAGGAAGAGAGAATCGTTGTATTTTTCTCGGGTTTGTCCGTTCCAATTCGGAAGGTCGTTCCGGTTTTTTAAAGGAATCCAGAAGAATCAACGTCGGCATGACGAGAGCCAAGGACCTTTTGCTTTGTATCGGCGATAGCTCCACTCTTTTGGAGGATCCTTTTCTCTCTAGGTTCATTCGATTTATGGAAGAGAAAAAATTCTTTCGGACTGCCTGGGAATTTCGCGATCCATAGAGAGCGAAATTGCCAGCGAACAGCGGAGCGTTGTGAGCGGCTTTCAACGTTAGTTGAAACCAACCTTGTCGCGATCCATAGAGAGCGAAATTGCCAGCGAACAGCGAAGCATTACCAAGCGATCCCTAGAGAGCGAGGTTGAGTTTAGTGAGCGGCTTTCAACGTTAGTTGAAACCAACCTTGTCGCGATCCATAGAGACTTTGGAGTAACTCCTTCTCAATCAAAAAAGGAAAAGTTCTGACAGGAAGTTTACGTTTTACTTTAAAAAAATAGAATTTTCTGATAGAGAAAAATTTCCCGAGTTTCCCTACGAACCCGCCACACCACCCAATCCGGGGCTGCCCCTTTCACGGGAGATTTTGTCGGAACTCGGCTACCATTTTAAAATGTTCTTAAATACGAAAAAACCGAATAAAAAAAGGAGCAAACTGGTAGAAACGTGCGAAACGAGAATATGGAACGAAGATTGATCCGAACAAACGAACTTCAAACAGAAGTTTGCAAAAGCTAAGTTAGAAACGGAAAGAACCGCAGCCGCTAAAACGGGATTTCCTGGTTTTCCGTTTTTTAGGATCAGAATCCCACTTCCCGCTAAAAGAATGCTGGAAAGAGAAAGGATGATCCAACATCTCCCGATATGAATATCGATTTTGTTGTCTCCGATCAAATCCCAGACGAACATACATATCGAATAAAAGATCCAAAGAAATGCGAGAGGTAGTGGAAAACGTGCGGTTTGGGTAAAGGATTCTTCCGGAAAACGCAATTGGGATAAGGTCCAAAACGAATAAAGAGTGATGAGAGAAATCCAAAAAAAATCAGGCAATAAAGTTGGTAAATGAATGAAACGGCTCGAAATCGGGTGTAAATGAAGAAGGTAAAGCGATGTGAGAGTCACCGCACCTAAAATCACGAACCAATTCCAACTATTTTTTCGAATCGGAGGTTCTTTGGCCATTTTTCGGATTAAGGATTCGGTTGTTTGTTCTTGATGAGACATTGTTTTGTGCTCTTTACAGAGGAAATTTCCCAATTTTGGAGAATGGTTGGACAATAACTTCTTCCCAATTCAATCTGGAGGGAATCGGTTTTCGTTTTTTTTAAATGTGTATATAATCAAAGGAAAGTTTCTTATCACTCGTCTCAAAATTCAAATTTTTGTTTGAGAAAAAACTCGAAACGATGAAACTAAAATCGTCAACTTTTTAAACTTGATACCTTGTTTTCCGATGCCGATAGGTATTCCTCTTAAGTTACTTGAGTCCGCTCGGCAATTTTCGTTTCAAATGTTACGATCCGTAGAAAGTAATATTGTAAATTTTGGCCGGGCTCTTATCTTTTCGAAGGTTCCAAGCGGTTCGTTACATGTCAGCTAAAAAAGAAATCTGGGAAGAATGTTCGGTATTAATCCGTAAGACCGGAGATCAAAGTTCCTATGAAAAATTTCTCCAACTCGTAACCGGAATTCTCAGATCGTATCTGATTCCACGAATTAGCAATCCAGAAGACAGGGAAGATTTGGTTCAGGAAATTTTAATCGGACTTCATAAGGCTAGGGATTCTTATCGCGAGGATCGTCATCCGGCGCCTTGGGTTTTTGCGATTGCAAGATACAAAACGATTGATTATCTGAGAAAGAAGAAAGTAGGAGATCGGACTTTCAATATGGATCATCTGGAAATTTTCGCTTCTCCAGAACCAGTTCAAGAAGAACCAGAGAACGTCAGAGAGATCCTCAAAAAATGGCTGAACGTTTTGGATGAAAGGCAGAAACAAATTCTCACTCATCTCAAACTTGAAGGGATGAGTGTGCGAGAAGTTTCCGAACGAACGGGCCTTTCCGAATCCAATATCAAAGTCATTACTCATCGAGCGATTCAAAAGATTAGAAAGCATTTTTCACTCGATCTCTGACAAAATAGCGGTCAAGATCGTCCAAGAATTAACATGATTTCCCATCTTCCGAGCGGCATTCGAGTAGAGTTCTTAGATTCTATTTCCTTAATTTCTAAACAAGAGTGGAATTTTATTTCCGATCCCAAAAGTCCTTTTTTAGAGTATGATTTTCTCAAATCTTTGGAAGTTTCTTGTTGTATCGGACCTTCCACTTCTTGGATTCAGAGATATTGTGTACTTTGGATAGAAGACCGTCTTTCGGCCGTAATTCCTCTCTTTCTGAAATTCGATTCGTACGGTGAATACATCTTTGATTTTCAATGGGCTCAGTTTTTCTTACAAGCTGGACTCAAATACTATCCGAAAGGTCTTGTTGCAATTCCATTTACTCCTGCTAACGGAAAAAGGATCTTATACGATGCTCGTTTGAGTTTAAAAGAAGTCTGTTCTTATCTGATTCCGGAACTCCTTCAGTTTTGTGAAAAAGAGGGTTTATCCGGGGTTCATTTTTTATTTCTAGAGAAAGAAGAATCCGAGATTCTTTCCGAATACGGATTTGCAACGAGGCTTTCCCACCAGTATCATTGGATCAATGGAGGGTATTCGAGTTTTGACGATTATCTCCAGGCGATGAAATCCAAGAAGAGAATGCAGATCAAACGGGAAAGAGAGATCGTTCGTAGTTATGGACTTAAGATTCGGGTTCTGGAAGGAGATGGAATTTCTCGTTCGGACATGGATGCGATCTGGAATTTTTATTCGGACACCCATTCTCGCAAATGGGGTTCTGCGTATTTAAATCGAAAGTTCTTCGATTCTTCTTTTGAAAATTTTTTGGATAGGATTGTTCTTGTTCTTGCATATAGAGAAGGAAAACCGGTCGCGGGTACTTTCAATTTTAGAAAGGACGACTTTCTCTACGGAAGATATTGGGGTTGTACGGAATACTACCCTCATCTTCACTTTGAATGTTGTTTTTATCAATTGATCGAGTATGCGATTCGAGAAAACATCAAAGTTTTCGAAGCGGGTGCGCAAGGTGAGCATAAATTTTTAAGAGGTTTTCCGGCGGTTCCTACGTATAGTTCTCATCGGATTTTTCATGCTGGAGCTAGAAATGCGATTGAACGTTTTTTAAAGGAAGAAAAATTGCAAATGCAGGAAATGATCCAAAAAACCAATGAACATTCTCCGTTGAAAAAAACGCAAACGAATGTCTACTTCAAAACGGAAACAACTTCGAACTTAGGGAGTTACGAACCGTGAGTGATATCTTTCGATTTGATACCGAAGAACAAACTCTCACTAAAGAGAAGGTAAAACTCAAACGTCCTTCCAAATACAGAGTCATCATACTCAACGACGATTTTACTCCGATGGAGTTCGTCGTTTGGATTTTACAATTTGTCTTTCACAGAAGTAGAGCGGAAAGTCAGCAGATCATGTTGAAGGCTCATATAACTGGAAAAGCACTGTGCGGCGTTTACTCGCACGATGTCGCAAGGACTAAAGTTATACAAGTTCAACAATTGGCGGAACAACATGGATATCCGCTTCACTGTACGATGGAAGTGGAGGAAGAATCATGATACTCACGGAAGAAATGGAACGTACCCTAAAAAAGGCTTGGGAAGAAGCCAAAAGAAGAAGAAACGAATTTATCACTTTAGAGCACATCCTTTTCGCTCTTACTTATGATACGGTAGGAAAGGAGGTTCTGGAAGCCTGCGGAGCAGACATAGAACGTCTGCGAAAGGATTTGATCGGTTATTTAGAAAGTGAGTTGGAGACTCTTCCGGAATCCTCCGACGATCCGATTTATACAATCGGAGTGCAACATGTTCTTCAACTCGCGGAGTTTCACGTTCAGTCCACAAGAAATAAAAAAATGGACGGAGGAGACGTTCTTGCCGCTCTTTTTCGGGAAGATCAATCGAATGCGGTTTATTTTTTAGGATTACAGGATATTTCCAGACTCGACATCGTTCGTTATATCTCGCACGGAATCCGAAAGGATTCTAAAAATCCCAACAAGGAAATTCAGGGAGAAGAAAATGAAAAAATTTCAGATCCTTTACAAACTTTTTGTGTAGATCTCACTGCGAGAGCCAAAGAAGGAAAGCTCGATCCTATGGTTGGAAGGGAAGAAGAACTTGATCGTACCATTCATATTCTTTGTAGAAGAAGAAAGAACAATCCTATCTTTGTAGGCGAGGCAGGCGTCGGTAAAACCTCAATCGTGGAAGGACTTGCCCAAAGAGTTGTGGATGGAAAAGTTCCTGAACCATTAAAGAATTTGAAAGTATATTCTCTCGATATGGGACTCTTACTTGCTGGAACCAAGTTTAGGGGAGAATTTGAAGAGAGATTGAAAAACGTAGTCACTCAAATTACGGCACAGGATGATCATGTCCTATTTATCGACGAGATTCATACAATTATAGGTGCAGGAGCGGTTTCCGGCGGTTCTTTGGACGCTTCTAATCTTTTAAAACCTGCGCTTTCTAGCGGAGAACTTCGTTGTATAGGAACCACGACTTACAAGGAATTCAAATCCATATTCGAAAAAGATCATGCGCTTTCCAGAAGATTTCAAAAAGTGGAGGTAGGCGAACCTTCCGTTTTCGAGACGATAGAAATCTTAAAGGGTCTTTTGAAAAAATACGAATCTTTCCATAAGGTGAAATACTCTTCTTCCGCCGTAGAACAAGCGGCGGAGTTGTCCGCTCGTTATATTCTGGATCGAAAACTTCCGGATAAGGCGATCGATCTTTTGGACGAGGCGGGGGCGAGGGTTCGGCTCAGAGAAGGTGGTAAAAAAACGGTTACTGTTCGAGAGATCGAGGACCTCGTTTCCAAGATCGCAAAAGTTCCTTCGGTTACGGTAAAGGCTGACGATCGCGAAAAACTAAAGAACTTGGATGAAGAATTAAAAACTAAAATCTACGGACAAGACGCTGCGATTGAACAGTTGGTTCAGTCGATTCGGCTTTCTAGAAGTGGACTTTCCGAGCCTGGGAAACCCGTCGGGTGTTTTCTTTTTGCAGGGCCGACCGGCGTAGGCAAAACCGAACTTACTCGAAAGTTGGCAGAAATCCTGGGTGTGGAACTTATTCGCTTTGATATGAGCGAGTATATGGAAAAACATACTGTGTCTCGTTTAATAGGTTCTCCTCCGGGTTATGTCGGCTTTGAACAGGGAGGGCAACTTACGGATGCGATTTATAGAAACCCACATTGTGTACTTTTGCTCGATGAAATTGAAAAAGCGCACGAGGATATTTATAATATTCTATTACAGATTATGGATCACGCTACACTTACGGATAACAACGGAAGAAAATCAGATTTCCGCCAGGTGATACTTGTGATGACGACCAATACGGGAGCGCGTGAGCGTTCTACTAATCCGGTAGGATTTGCCAATGATCTTTTGGAAGACCGAAGTCTGAAAGCGATCGAAAAGCAGTTTTCTCCCGAGTTCAGAAACCGTTTGACTGCAGTGATTGAATTCTCTTCTCTAAACCAGGAACATGTGGCTAAAGTGGTTGCAAAACAGCTTGCTCTATTACAGGAAAGATTGAATTTTAAACAAATTGAACTAGAGTTTCAGGACGATGTGCTTGTCTACATTGCGGACAAAGCCTATACACCCGAGTTCGGCGCAAGACCCGTTCAAAGATGGATCGATACTCATATATCAAAACGGATCTCCGAAGAAATTCTTTTCGGAGCGCTGAAGTCCGGAGGTAAAGTGAAACTAATTTCCGGCCAAGAGGGAATTGAAATGAAATTCACGTCCGGAAAAAAATCCTGAAACTCAAATACCAGGATCCAATGAAACAAATCACAATTCGTATCATTCTGATACTTTTACTCTTCTCGTGTAGGGAAACTTCTCTTACCATCGAGGGAAAAAGGATTTCGACGGATTTACTCGTAACTCCTTCTCATGGAAAAACACACGTCGATTACTTCAGCGAAAGTAAGAATCTTATGATCGCAACTGATTCTCCCGAGGCCACTCAAGTGGGGATCGAAGTTGGGTTGTTAGGTGGAAACGTAGTGGACGTAGCCGTTGCAACTTCGTTTGCGATTTCGGTTACAAGACCACATTCGACCGGACTGGGTGGAGGAGGTTTTCTTATTCTTTACTTGAAAGAATTTTCGGAACCGATCGCTTTTGATTTTCGGGAAAGGGCTCCTAACGCGGCATCTAGGGACATGTATAAGAAAAAACCGAAAGAAGATTCTTTGCTTGGGTTCCGGGCTGTAGGTGTTCCGGGTAATGTAGCGGGTCTTGTTCAGATCCAAAAACGTTACGGAAAACTTTCTCTCAAAACGGTAATTTCTCCCGCGATTCGATTGGCAGAAAAGGGATTTCCGATGTATCCTGATTTACAGTCCGCGATTCAGAAGTCTTCGAAGGATATGGATCAGGAAATGAAAGGGATTTTTCTTCCAGGGGGAAGGGTTCCCGAATTAAAAAGTATTCTGGTTCAAAAGGATTTGGCGAATTCTTTGAAGTTGATTTCCGAAACGGGCGAGAAGGAATTTTATCATGGAAAAATCGCGGATGCGATCACGACCGCGATGAAAGCCAACGGTGGGTTGATAACTTCTCAAGATTTAAGCGATTTTAAGGTGATTGAAAAGAAAACTTTAAAGACGAAGTATCGCGATTATACGATTTATACGATGCCTCCGCCTTCTTCCGGAATTCATCTCCTCACGATGTTATCGATGTTGGAAAAAGAACCTCTCAAAGAAATGTATGAAAAAGATCCGGCTTTGTATTATCATTTCGTTACGGAGGTGATGAGGAGGGGGTATGCGGACCGTGCGGTTTTTGGCGGTAATTCCGCGTTTACGAGAATACCCGTGGACCGTCTTCTTTCTAAGAAATATGCAGAGGAAAAGATTTCCGACTTCGATCCGAAAATCGCCTCTAGTAGTTCTTCTTTTCTAAAAACTCTTAACTTCGGTGTGGAATCTCCGCAGACTACTCATATTTCGGTAATGGATCGAGAGGGAAACTCCGTATCTACGACTCAGTCCATCAATTTTCGTTTTGGGGCCTCGGTTGTGGCTCCCGGAACCGGAATTGTTTTGAACGATACAATGGATGATTTTAGCAGGGCTCCCGGAGAACCGAACGTATACGGTTTGATTGGTGCGGAGGCAAATTCTATTCTTCCTAAAAAAACGCCTTTGAGCAGTATGTCTCCGACCATCGTTTTTAAGGGAAAAGAGCCCTTTTTAACTACAGGGGCACCGGGAGGAGCTTACATCATCAATGCGGTTTTGCAATCTCTTGTCTACAATTTGGATTTCAATTTAACCTTGTATGAATCCGTCGCAAGGGGAAGAATTCATCATCAGCTTTTTCCTGACGCAGTGTTTATCGAAAAATCCGTGAATGAAAGAAACGTATTCGATGGTCTTTCGTCGAAAAAACACGATATCCGAATTGCTCCGAACTTTGCAAAACTGTTCTCGGTCAAAAGAGAGAACGGAATGCTCTATGGAGCTTCCGATCCACGTGGGGAAGGAGCCACGGGCGGACTTTGAAAACTAAGGAACTCACTCAATCGAAGATAGAAGAAGTATCCCTCGAAATTCTTTTGAGACATGCCGTAAAGGCGAAACACGGCTTGGAAAAGGAAAGTATGAGGGTGGGACCCGACGGAATGCTCGCGAAAACTCCGCATCCGGCGCATTTGGGTTCGAGTTTAACCAACCACTATATCAAAACCGATTTTGCGGAGCCTCAGCTCGAATACGCGACTCATCCTCGTCCTAAGATTGAAGCGAATATTCGTGAATTACAAGATTTGCATATATATACGTTTCGTCGATTGGACAACGAACTCATCTGGCCTTTCAGTATGCCTCCGATTCTACCGAAGGATGAAAACGAAATTCCTCTTGGGCAATACGGGACTTCCCATTCCGGGAGATGGAAAACGATTTATCGTCACGGATTGGGGCTTCGTTACGGAAGGAGAATGCAGACTATCTCCGGAGTTCACTATAACTTTTCTTTCTCGAAAATTTTCCTTCGTCAATTTTTAGGAAAAGAAATTTCAAACTTTACGAAAGAGGAAATCTCTTCTCTTTATCTGCATGTGATTCGAAATTTTATGAGAAGGGTTCATTATTTAACGTATCTCACCGGGTCTTCCGCCGTTTTCGATTCCACTTTTTTGCCGAATCCGGGAAACCTCAAATTTAAAAAACATAAGAATTTTACGTTATACTCTCCTTATGCTACTTCGCTCAGGATGAGCGAGATCGGGTATACGAGTAAGGTTCAGGATACATTAGGAATTCATTATAATTCCTTGGAAGAATATGCGGAACGGATGTGTTACGCGGTTCATACCCCGTATCCTAGTTATGTTTCTTTTTCTCAAAATGCGGACGCTCAACTCAATCCGAATTATCTTCAGATCGAAAACGAATTTTATTCTCCGATTCGTCCGAAACAGGTTCCTAAGGGGGATGAAAGACCGTTAGATGCTCTTCTTCGAAGGGGAATCGAATACATAGAGATTCGTTCTTTGGACATCGATCCTTATTCTCCTGTTGGAGTTTGTAGGCTTAATCTCGCCTTTACCCAGTTGATTCTTTTGGACTCTTTGCTTAGCCCTTCTCCATTGATTTCCGAAGAAGAGAATATGATTTTAAAAGAAAATTTAAACTCCGTGATTTGGGAAGGAAGAAATCCGGAATTGGAAATCAATTCGAACGGAACCAAGAAAAACTTTCAAACAGCCGGAGCGGAATACTCGGAGTCCCTGAGACACTACGCAAAAATTTTGGATCTTCATACCAAAAGATGTATGTATCAGGAAGCAATCGACTTTCAGATTAAAAAATGGAAGAATCCGGATAAAACCCCTTCCGGAAAATTACTTTCCGAAATTCTAAAACGTAATATTGAATTCAGAGATAGGGGAATGGAACTTGCTCGTGAAAATCGACGCGCTCTTTCTTATTTGGAATATTCTCCCGGAACTTTGATGAAGATAGAAAAAGAAGCGGTTCGTTCCTTTCAAGAAAAAGAACAATTGGAAAAAGAAGAAATCCAAACTCAATATCCCACCGTTAAACTATGCAATCACTGAAATTAAAGCCGGGTGAGTTTTTTTCCCCGGAAATTTTTACTTTGAAAGGATTCGAGGACCTGGAAATTTCCACGCAGATTGTGATTCGAGACGCACTCAATCGGGGTTTGGAAGTGGAGGTTTTGGATCGTAAGAATCATTTTTTAAGACTTAAAAATTCAAATGGGTTCGTTCAATACATAAAAGAAGCCTCTAAAACCGCCTTAGATTCCTATATGTCTTTTCTTGTAATGGAAAACAAAACGATTTCAAAAATTGTAATGCATGAGTCGGGACTTTTGGTTCCCGAAGGAGATAGTTTCGGTGATCCGGAATCGGCTTTGATATTCTGGAGAAAAAATTCTAATCGAAAGATAGTCGTAAAACCGGTGACCACCAATTTTGGAATTGGGATTACGATTTTGGTTCCGAATGCCTCCGAGGAAGACGCAAAAAAAGCGATTAAGATTGCATTCAATCATTCTGAATCGGTAATTGTGGAGGAATTTGCAGAAGGGAATGAATACCGTTTTTTGGTGATTGGTGCGGAAACCATTGCCGTTTGTAATCGAGTTCCGGCTAACGTAACCGGCGATGGAATTCATACGATTGAAGAACTTGTTGCTTTAAAAAACGAGGATAAAAGGCGGGGAGTGGGGCACGTGACTCCATTGGAAAAAATTCAATTGGGTGATACGGAACTGGACGTGCTGCAACAATCCGGCTTTACGAAAGATTCTATCCCTTCCAAGGATCAAAAGGTTTTTTTAAGAAAAAATTCAAATATCAGTACGGGAGGAGACTCGATCGACGTGACGGATTTGGCTCATCCGTTTTATAAGAAACTGGCGGTCAAAGCGGCGCAGTTGGTCGGTGCGAAAATTTGCGGCGTGGATATAATCTTAAAGGATTTGGAAAAACAAGAAGATTATCGAATTCTGGAGTTGAACTTTAATCCCGTTTTATATATTCACAACTATCCTTATGAAGGTAAAAACAGGGACGTGGGAAATAAAATTTTAGATTTACTTGGTTTTTAGGAAATTTTCTTCTTTAGTTTTGTGTAATTTACGATTTCTCTCGATTCGTACATCTTAATATCATCATCGACCAGAAATGGAACTTGACTACGTCCACCGAGTTTCACTACTTCTTCTCTGCCGGGTGTTCCCCGGCTGGCTTCCACGAGTTCGTAGTCCTTTCCTGGGACGAGTCCCATATTTTGAAACTCGTCCCTTACATAGGAGCAGTAAGGGCAGGATTGAAACTGATACAACTTCATCATGAGTTTAGGATTCCCGCTTTTTTCTGGAGATCTCCGGACTTTGCCATTTCCACCACGATATCGTGACCGCCGATAAATTCCCCGTCGATATAAAGTTGTGGAATGGTCGGCCAGTTTGCGTAGTCTTTGATGCCTTGGCGCATCGTTTCGTCCGAAAGAACGTTAAAGGATCCGAACGAGATTCCTAAACTTCTTAAAACGTTAGACACACCGGCGGAAAAACCGCACATAGGCGCTTCCGGAGTTCCTTTCATAAAGAGAAAGACCTTACTAGTTCCTATTAAATCGTTTATCTTTTGTTTTACTTCTTCGTTCATTCTTGTATCCTTGTTTCTAGTGCCAACGCGTGCACTTCTTGTTTTAATTCCTCTTTCAGGGTTTCATAGACCATTCTGTGTTGTTCTAAAATGGACTTTCCTTCGAATCCTTTGTAAATCACAACTGCTTTGATATGCACTCCGTCCCGATAAGGATCTAAAATCGTTACCTTGGAATCGGGAAGACCGGATTCTATTTTATTTTTAATTTCGTCGATTGTCATCGCTCTTTCTTTAGACTTAAATTTTAAGTGACCTTTTTTTCAGCGGATTTTAGTTTTAGGATTTTGTACCCCTTTTTTGTTACAATCCGGAATTTAGTCTCGTTCCTTTGTTTCGAGAATAATCGCGTGTAAACCCCGATCGATCCATGGTTTGAGAACGGAATATACCATTCTATGTTGTTCTACTTTTGATTTTCCCGAAAATTTCGAAGAGACCAATATGATTTTTATATGAGTTCCTTCCGGTTTGTTTTCCGGATTTCCGGTATGGCCTGCGTGTTCCGCACTCAAATCTTCTACTTCCAATCTGTAAGGATTCAAGGAAGAATTTAAAAGGGAACGGATTTCTTCGGAGACGCTCATAAACTGGAGATAGGTTAATTTCGGATTCCGATCCCTTTTTTCAATAAGTGCACGGAAAGAACATACAACGATAAGGTTGCTGCTCCAATCATAGAAAGAGCGAACCACGGTTCAATATCGCTCACACCTAAAAATCCGTAACGAAACGCATTCACCATATACAAAATCGGATTCAATTTGGAAACGTTCTGCCAAAATGGAGGAAGCATTTGGATCGAATAGAAAACTCCCCCTAAATACGTCAAAGGAGTTAAAATGAAAGTTGGGATAATCGTTACATCGTCGAACTTTTTTGCATAAAGTGCGTTTAACAATCCTCCAAGGGAAAACAAAAGAGAACTTAAAAACACGGTAGCGATTAACATAGTAAAATGATATACTTCCAATTCTGTGAAAAAAAGTGAAATCGCAATCACGAGAATTCCGACTGACATTCCTCGAATTACCCCGCCGATTGTAAAACCAAGTACGATCAAAGAAGGGGGAGTGGGTGAAACCAAAATCTCTTCTATGTTCTTTTGAAATTTTGCCCCGAAAAAGGAAGAAACCGCGTTGTTATACGAATTGATAATTACGGACATCATTACAAGACCCGGAACAATAAATTGGATATAGGTGTGATTTCCAATACTCCCGATTTGAGAACCGATCAATTTTCCAAAAATGATAAAATAAAGTGTGATTGTGATTCCCGGAGGAATGATTGTTTGAATCCAAATGCGTAGAATTCGAATCGTTTCCTTGATGATGATGGTCTTGAATGCGTTGTATTTTTCGATTAAATTCATGATTTTTTCTCCACCAATTTGAGAAAGAGCTCTTCCAATCGGTTGGATTTATTTCTCATACTGCTGATCTTGATTCCATTTTGCTCAAGGAGCTTAAATAAGTCGTTGAGAGAAGCGTCTCCATAGATGGAGGCTTCGAGCGTGGAACTATCCGTTTGTTTGATATCTATACCTTCAATCGTTTTGAACGAATTAAGACGGCCTGTAAAATCCAAAATAAAAGTCTCATGATCTAATTTTTGAAGAAGGTCTTTCATAGAAGTATTTTCCACGATCTTTCCTTCGTCGATGATCGCTATATTTCTACAAAGGTTTTCCGCTTCTTCTAAATAATGGGTCGTGAGAATAACCGTGATTCCGGATGCGTTGAGTTTTTGAAGGAATTCCCAAAGAGACCTCCTAAGTTCGATATCCACGCCTGCGGTCGGTTCGTCCAGGATCAAAATTTTCGGACTATGAATGAGTGCTCTTGCGATCATGAGTCTTCGTTTCATTCCACCGGAAAGTTTGCCTGCTGATTCTTTTCTTTTTTCGTAGAGTCCGAGTTGTTGTAGATACTTCAATGCGCTTTCGGTGGCGATTTTACGATCCATACCGTAGTAACCGCCCTGATTGATTACGATCTGATCCACTCTTTCAAAAACGTTGAAGTTGAATTCTTGAGGGACGACTCCGATGTATGCTTTCGCTTTGGCAAGATTGGTATCGATATTGGCGTCGAAAATTTGAATCTTCCCCGAAGTTTTGTTCACTAAAGAACTCAAGATTCCAATCGTTGTGGATTTTCCGGCTCCGTTCGGGCCAAGAAGCGCGAAAAAATCCCCTTTTTCCACGTTAAGGCTGATTCCTTTAAGGGCGGTGACTCCACCTGCGTACGTTTTGACTAAATTCTCAATTTGCAGAGCAAATTTCATAAATTCTAAATTTTCCCATTATTCTTTTATTTGCAAAAGTTCACCGGCTTTTCTGGCCGCATTACGTGCAATTTCGGGTAACGCAGGATGTATATATATCATTCTTAAAAGATCGTCCAAATTTCCCCCGATAGTCATCAAGAGGATAAAAAGATGAATCACATTGGAAGCTTCGTCTCCGATTGCGTGTGCTCCTAAAACCTTTCTCGATTTTTTATCCACTAGAATTTTTACGAATCCGGAATCGGAAAGCCGCGCCATTCCGGTAGCGCTGGCACTGTACGGATTTTTAGCGGCGATATAATCGATTCCTTCTTGAACGAGTTGTTCTTCCGTTTTTCCTACTCTGGCCACCTGAGGATGTGTAAAAACGGCGTGTGGAACCGGAGGATAATCGATCGGAGTTCTTTTCTTTTCCAAGTATAAGGTGCGGAATAAAAATTCCCCTTCGAAATTTGCGGAATGTCTGTAAAAATATTTTCCGGTGATATCGCCTAATGCGTAAACTTCGGGAGAAGTGGTTTCTAAATATTCGTTTACGATAATGTAACCGTTTGTATCGGTTTGGATTTTCGTATTCGACAAATTTAAAAGATCGGTATTGGGCCGGATTCCGGTTGCGACCAAGAGCGCTTCCGATCGGAGTTGTAATTTTTTTCCAGCCGTTTCGACTTCTACATGAAACATTTTTTCTTTATATTCTAATTTATGAATATCTGTGTGGAGTAGTACATTGTGTTCTTTGGTAAAAACCCGTTCAAATTCGTTTACGATATCCCCGTCTTCGTTTTTGAGCATCCTACTTCGAACTAAAAAAGTAACCTCGCTTCCAAATGCAGAGTAGGCAAAGCCTAATTCCAAAGCAATAAAACCGCCTCCGATTACGATCAATGATTTTGGGAGATCGGTCCTGCGAAGGGCTTCTCTACTCGTCATATAAGGAGTTCCGACAAGACCCGGAATATTCGGGATTGAGGGTCTTGCCCCTGACGCGATAAAAATTTTTTTTGCAGTCAGTTGTTCTCCGTTTACGACGATCACCTTATCTGAAACAAAACTTGCGGTTCCTTGAATGTAGTTGATATTCGGATTTTTATCGTATGCCGGACGAATTGATGCGGATTCCTCGTCCACCGTCTTTGAAACTCTTTCTACAAGAGATTTAAAATCGACTTTAGGTTTGCCGGGAAATGAGATTTGAAATTTCTCCGAATTCTTAGCAAGAGAAAGAATTTCAGCCGGATAAATCAACATCTTGGAAGGAATACATCCCCGATTGAGGCAGGTTCCTCCGGGAGATTCTTTTTCGATTACCGCGACTTTATAACCGATTTTAGAAGGAGGAGTGATCAGTTTAGTTCCTCCTCCCGTACCAATTACGATGATATCATATTCTTTCATAAAAAGAATCGCCTTGGTTACAGATTCTAAATCCTGTGGTCAAGAGAGCAAACTATTTACCATTGATCTCGTAAAGAACGGAGAGAAATAAAAAAGGAAGTTGGATCATTATCGAGAAGCTGTTTAAAAGGGATCTTTTTTGAGACGTTTTTTCGAAGTTCAAGAGAAGGTTTATCACACTGGAAAAACGTGTTGATTTTTCTTTCTTTTCTAAGGTCGGTAGTGAGAAATTCCACGTTTTTGGATAAGCGGGAACATTCTTCCAAGGTACGGATTGCATCTTGATTGGAAGGGTCAAGGGAGAGTGTAAATTTTAAATTCGTTTCGAGATAATCATGGCCGGGATAAAGAAGAATTTCTTCTTCCAAAGGATAGAATTGTTCCAAAATCGTTTTTGCAAGAACTTCCGGGTCGCCGCCGTGATGACAGTTTCCGACTCCCGCGTTAAAGATTGTATCCCCTGTAAAAATTGCCTTCGGTTTTTGATTTTCAACGAGAAGTAAACACACGTGACAAAATGTATGACCGGGAGTATCTAGAATTTCCAAGTATTCTTTAGAAGAACGAAGAAGGAGATCTCCTTTCTTTAGAGGATGAGTCGCGTGTGGAATTTTGCCGATACCTTCGGGATGAGAATATACCGTGCACCCGTATCTTTGAACAAGCCCCGTATTACCGGACGTATGGTCTTCGTGTTCGTGTGTATTCAGAAGAAAGTCTAATGTCCAACCTTTTGAATCCAGAAATTTTTCGATCTGTTCGGAATCGTAAGGATCGATGGAAAGAGTTTCGGAGGTTTCGGAGTTTCTAAGAATATAGGTGAAGTTTCGGAGGGGACTGTTCGTATAGATTCGAAAGACTTCCAGAAAACTACCTTAGTGAATGATATCTAAGTGTTTGTCCAGATTCGCGATTTTCAAAATTGTCATCACATCTCTGCTGATGTTTTTGAGCTTGAGAGAACCGTTCCGTTCCGTCACGTATTTTTGGGAGTTGAAAATGGCACCAATTCCAGAAGAATCCAAATACGCGTCTCCCGAAAAATCAAGGACAATATCGATAAAACCTTCCCCGTGCTTTTTAATGATGAGCTCTTTGAGAGCGAATGCGTTTTTAAGGCTGATACTTCCTTGAATTCGAATCGTGCAAGTTGTGCCTTCTGTGAGAATTTCTGTATTAAAGCTTTCCACGTTTGTATTACCCAGAATCTGTTATAAATCCTATTCGATCGATGTACTCGGTAAACAAAATTTTTCCTAGTCTCATAAGAAATTTTTCATAAATAAAGAAGAATTCGCTGGAAATCCTGATAGAATCGATAATTTTAGACAACATTTTCCTAAGAATCATCCGTTTATCGGAATTGTCTTTTAAATTATGCGCATAAAATTTTGGGGTGTACGCGGTTCGATTTCCTCTTCTGTTCGTGGAGAATCAATTCGAAATAAGGTACAGAAGATCCTCGGGCTCGCGACTCCCGCAGATATACAAAGTCCTGATGCGATCGATACCTTCCTCGATTCTCTTTCTCTTTCCAGTTGGAGCACTTACGGAGGTAATACGACTTGTATCGAAATTCGAGACAAGAAAGATAACTTAGTTATCATAGACGGTGGTACTGGAATCAGGGAATTAGGGAATTCCATTTTACACGAAGGTTTCTTAGAAGGAAAGGGAAAGGCAAAGTGGATTTTCACTCACACGCATTGGGATCATATTCAAGGAGTTCCTTTTTTTGTTCCTTTGTATGCTCCGGGAAATACGTTCGATATTTTAAGTTCCGTAGACAATTTGGAAGAGCGACTTAAGTATCAGCATAGTTTTACCCATTTTCCGGTTCCTTATGACGGATTTCGAGCCACGAAAAATTTTAAGTTTATTCCGGAAGGAAAAGCGTTTCCGGTAACCGAATCCATCTCCGCAATTTCCAAGTCGGTTCGTCATCCTGGAGGAAGTTTTTCCTATCGTTTTGAGGAAGAAGGAAAGTCTCTCATCTTCGCTTCGGATGCGGAGTTTAATTTAGATGAAATGGAGAATATCCAGGACTATTTGAATTATTTCCGGGGGGCGGACGTTCTCGTTTTCGACACCCAATATACGTTCGAAGAATCCTTACAAAAAATCGATTGGGGTCATAGTTCCGCTTCTATGGCTACAGATATCGCTTTGCGTGCAAATGTGAAAAGGCTTGTGATGTTTCATCACGACCCTTCCTATGACGACGAAAAGTTGGACGCGGTTTATTTGAGAGCCTTAAAATACAAAGAGATGTTTGATCCGCACAACCGGCTTGAAATCATCATGGCCTACGAAGGCCTGGAACTAGAAGTATAACTCTAATATTGAGATTCGGATTCAAAACTTTTGGGAGAATCTTTCATGAGCGATTATATCATTGGGATTGATGCTGGAACCACTGGGATTCGAATTTTTTGTTTTAACAGATCCGGGAACGTGATTTCGAGTTCCTATTCCGAATTCAAACAATACTATCCGAAATCGGGTTGGGTGGAGCATGACGCGGAAGAGATCTGGGCAAAAACTGAAAAACTGATCATCAAAGCGATTCGTAATGGAAAATTAAGTCCTTCCAAGGCGGTCGCGATCGGAATCACAAATCAAAGAGAAACCACCGTCTTGTTCGATAAGGATACGGGCAAGCCGGTTTATAATGCAATTGTATGGCAATGTAGGAGAACCGCCGGAATTTGTAAGGATCTAAAGTCGAAAGGTTTGGAGCCGCTTTTCCGTAAAAAAACGGGGCTCGTTTTGGACGCATACTTCAGCGGAACAAAAATTCAATGGATTCTGGAAAATGTGAAAGGCGTGAAAGCGAGAGCTGAGAAGGGAAAAATACTTTTTGGAACCATCGATACGTATTTGCTCCACCGGTTGACCAATGGAAAATCGCATAAAACCGATCATACGAATGCTAGTAGGACACTAATCTACAATATAGAAAAGAAGGAATGGGACAAGGAATTGACTCAGATTCTTGGAATTCCGGATTCTATTCTTCCCGAAGCGCATAACTCTAGTTCTCTTTTCGGAAGAACGGAGAAGGTGAAAGGGCTTCCGGACGGAATCCCGATTTCTTCTCTCGTTGGAGATCAGCAGGGAGCCTTATTCGGTCAACTCTGCACAGAACCGGGGGAAGCGAAAAATACCTACGGAACCGGATGTTTTCTTTTGTTTAACACTGGAAATAATTTTCAGATTTCAAGAAACAATCTCCTTACAACTCTTGGGTGTGGTCCGGAAGGAAAGACGGTTTATTGTTTGGAAGGTTCCGTTTTTATCGGAGGCGCCGTCGTTCAATTTTTGAGAGACAACCTTAAGTTTTTCAAAGAGTCCAAGATTTCCGAAAAATTCGCTTCCTCCGTTAAGAAGGAAGACGAAGTTGTATTTGTTCCCGCATTCACTGGATTAGGTGCTCCTTACTGGGATATGAATGCAAGAGGTGCGATTTTGGGTCTAACGAGAGATACAACTCCGGAACAAATTACGAAAGCCGCGTTGAAATCGATTGCACTCCAATCGTATGAACTGGTGGAAGCGATGGAGAACGATACCGGCTCAAAGCTAAAAGTCCTCAAAGTGGATGGGGGCGCCACCGGAAACTCCTGGCTGATGCAGTATCAATCTGATGTGTTAGGAAAACGCGTAATTCGTCCTTCGAATGTAGATACGACCGTATTGGGTGCGGCTTTTTTGGCCGGGCTTGAAAGAGGATTTTTTCCCTCTGTTGCGGATCTGAAAAAGAAAATCAAAGTAAATAAAGAGTTTTTCCCTCAGATGAAAGTGGCACAGAGAGAAAGGGAAATTCAGATTTGGAAGGATTCCGTACGAAGAATCCGCACCGATCAATAATCGAATCCTAATAAACAGAATTCGAATGTCTTTTTTTCTAAAGTAATTCCCGCTCCACATAGAATTCGAAATTCAGGAAAAAAAGGAATTTCAAGGATTCTTCCAGGCGGTGTCTTTAAAAAGAATTGTTCGTCCCTTTCTCGTTTGGAAATAAGCGTATCCATTCGAACTATTTCCAACCATTCTAAAATTTGAAAAAAGATCCCTTTTTCGGTAACCGCGTAAAGTTTGATCGCGCGGATTCCCGAAACTTGAAAATTAAATTTTGACGTTTGGTGAAGACTTTGAAATTCGATTTTTATTTTTTGATTAGGATTGATTTTGGAGTCGTCGATATTTTCTCGATAAATTTTAAATATTCCATTTTCATAATATATATTTCTTGAAAAATTCTTAAAAATTTCCTTTTCGATCGTTTCTTCCAGAGATTCCCCAACTTCTGGTTTTTTAATCGGAGAATTGAGGATGGACTTCAATTTATTCTTGGATATGTTTTTTTCGATCATTGTTTTGACCGGTGGGGAAAGTTTGGGATAGGAGAATCGGATGATCCTTTCGTCCATCGCATTCAAAATCCGGTTTAAAAAAGGGCCGTGAATCAAAGGAAGGATTTCAATCTGAAATATTTGGTCCTTTAGGAATGACGCGAAATCGGGTTCGTGACTGAATAAATTGGATACGATCATTTGTTCTTCGACGGGAGTTCCCGCAAAAAGAATTTTGATCAAACGAAAAAGGTATGATTTTTGTTTTGGATTGAAGTAGAGTGATTCTATTTTTTTCTCCACTTCGAGTTCGGACAACTCCGGATTTACGATGTCCTTCAAAGACAGATAACGTGTTGAAACCATCTTGTTTCTTTTTTGTTGATACAAGTTGAAGTTTCCGGTTTTTACGGTGCCGATGGAAGTAAGATTCGATTCTCCCCTGACAATTTGGAAAGGAATGGATCCGATTGGAAGGTATGGATTTTGTTGAATCGGATATTTTGTATCGTTTACGATTTCAAAGGACGGTTCGGGGAAACGTTCGCCTTTGGAAAAAATTTTTTCTTCTTCAAAATTTAGATAAGCCATAAAATGAATCGGTTTGTGGGAAAACGAAATCTGATCTAAAGAATATAAAAATCGAGGAATGAGAGCAGGGGATGCAAATAAACATGGAAGTTCTTCGATTTCTTCGGATTGAAAATCGTAAAAAGGATCTATTTTCGATTTCAATCGGACAATCGAATCCGGATTTGCCAGAATGAAAATATAATTTGTTCCTTCTTCTAAGGGCACGTAGTTCGCCGAGGGTTTGTCATCGATTTAAAGATTTTTAAAAGGATTCGCGTAACGTATCCGGAATGGGAGTGGAAAGTCCAGGGGAGTAGTAGTTTCTTTTTGTGAGTTTGGATACGAGCGCTTTTTTGAAATTATTGAAATTGTATTCAACTTTTAGAATGCGAATTTCATCCTCCAAACCAAACGGAATGAATTCTACGATTTCTTCCTCAGTCATTCCGGTAACCAAAGTAACGTCGTGGAGAATTCTTCCCAATTTGCGCACATCCCTCTCTTCGAGTGGGATCAGATTCAGAATTTTGATTTCAAGCTCGTTAAGTTCTAACATTATCACTTCTTGCGAATCATTAGGATGGTCATATCATCTTGAATTCTTCCGTTCGTATGTTTTAAAATTTCGGTAAAAAGATCATCAGCGATTTTTCCGAGATGATTTTTGGGAACCCCTTCCAAAAAACGAAACAGACTTTCTCCGAAATACAGGTTTCCGTTATTTTTCTGCTCGTAGAGCCCGTCTGTAAAGCAAAATACGATGTCTCCGGATTCCAGATGAAAACAGTTTTTGCTTTGTACGTTTTTCAAACACGCGTTCATAGTGGTGGATATGAATTTTCCGTCGGTTTCCACAATTCGGTTTTCTCCGGTTCTTTTTTTATAGATCACGAAACTCGGATGGAGACCCGAATGTTCTACGTTTCCTTGTTTATCGGCTT
>NZ_QAJG01000001.1:67500-112500 GCF_003046425.1 Leptospira borgpetersenii serovar Javanica | reverse complement strand
GAGCGAGAACCAATAATTCATTCCGATCACGAGAAGAAAATGAATCAAAAACGCAATATGGGAATATCCGTAAAACAGGATCGATGAAACGAGGAGTACTCTTTTTTTCGCGGGTCCGTCTACGTTCCAGTAGATTAAATACGTGATTAGAAATAAGAAAAGAAAGGGTAAAGAATTGAATAACATTGATATACCGGAAAATAGATTCTAAATTTCTAATGGAACTTAATAAGACCAGATATATAGAAAACGAACCTGACTTCTTATTCCGAGAATTTTCGAGATTGTAGAATCCTGTCTTAACTCGGGAGATTGAACCTGATAAAAGTTCGCCCTTTTGTCCGTACTCTGAGAATAGTAGATGATTCTCGGGCTATTGCTTCCCGGAGTTTTTCTGTAGTTCGGGAGGGCCATCGTCTCTTGAACCGCGTTGTCAAAATAACCGATCTTATCAATTAGCCCGTGCCCGAGGGCTTGGGACGCCGTGAAAATTCTTCCGTCGGCAATTTTGCGAAGTTCGGCGGGATTTTTTCCGGGTCTTCCGTTCTTTACGACTTCGAAAAATTTTTCAAAAAGATCGTCCACGATGGACTGAAGTAGTTTTCTTTGTTCGGGAGATAGATCTTCTAAGGGAGAGCCGATGGTTTTATTTCCACCAGAACGGATCGACTGATCCTTAACTCCGAGTTTGTCCAAACCCTCTTTTACATTGATTCCGGAAAGAATCACTCCGATGGAACCGGTTACGGAAGTAGGATGTGCGATGATGAGATCGGTCGCCATCGAAATATAATACGCACCGCTCGCCGCAGTATCCATAAACAAGGAGACCACGGGAATTTTCTTTTTCGCTTTAAATTGAAGAATCTCTTTGTAAAGGATGTCGCTTGCGGTTACAGAACCTCCTGGTGAATTGATTTTCAAAATCACGGCTTTGATCTCAGGATCCAGTTCGGCGAGTTCGAGTTGTTTTTTGACTCCAGCTAAGATCGAATCTTCTTGGCCCCCGAAAAAAGTTTTTTCTCCTTCGTCGCTGATTACCCCGTCTATGGGAATGATGAGAATTTTATCTTCGTTTTTACCGGAGAGAAGTTTTTCCCTCAATTCTGCGGTTTTCGAGGAGGGGGCGCCTAAATTTGCATTTACTGGAATATAACAATTGGAAAGAAAAAAACTTAAAAAAAGAATATGGGTCCAAGTTAGAATCGAGTGTTTCAAAGAAATTCTCCTGTCGTCAATTTTCCCTAGTTAAACAAGCTTTCAATTCCTTTCCATCTATTTTAAGGGAACGCTTCGAGTGATTCGTGGTTAGGTTTAGATGTTAAAGAAAATTCCGTGCCATAAAATGTGGGAGTTTTCAAAAATGGATGGAAAAGATTCGGAATTTCCAAGAAGTTTGTGGAAGTGCCGGAAATTTTTAGCGATTGTTCCCGATTAAAATTTACGGATAACGGAGAACAAATCCTTTCTTGGAGCTGGAAACATCCCTTAAGCGGCGAGCGGCTTGAGATTATTTCCGGGTATGACGAAAAAGAACCGTTCTTTTGCTCCGGTTCATATTTGATGTATCCTTGGGTCAATCGTCACACCGACGATCGGATTCGTTTAGGACAAGAGTGGATTTCGCTTTCTTCTATCGGAACTAAAGATAAGAGCGGATATCCTTCTCATGGACTTGTCTATTCTTGGAAACGCAGGATTGTTCGAAAGACGAATGATTCGATTGAATTCGAACTTTGTCCGGAAGACGTTTTATCGGGCTCTTTCTTAGGGAAGGTAATCGTTCGGGAAACATATTCATTATGGAGAATTTTGGACGAAGAGGTTCTTACTCTTGAAACTTCCTTTTTAAATCTCAATTCTTATCCGTTCCGATTTTGTTACGGTTATCATCCTTATTTTAGAATGAAATCCGATCGATGTCTTCTTCGATCCAACCTTAGAAAACAGATTCTTTTGCAAGAAGATTTAACTCCGGTCTATCCCATTGATGGAACGAAAACGGATCGATTTACTTTGAAGAATATCCCTGTGTTGGATTCTTTATTTTTTGGAGAAGATGCGTGGGTGTTATTGCAAGTTCCGGATGATTCCTATCAAGTTCGAATTCAGTCGAACGTTTCGATGGGGAACGATATACGGCTTTCGTATTTTCAAATTTATACGGACTTTGCGGGAAATCGAATTGCGATCGAACCGATGAGTGCTCCTGGAAATGCGTTTCTAAACGATTTTTCTTTGACGACTATTCTTCCGGAAGAAGAAAAGAGCGGAAGTTTTCAAATTCTGCTTTCCATGTTGTGATCTTTTCTTAGAACTCTCGCGAAGGAAATCGCTTTCTGTATTCTTCGGTTCTTTGCTCGAAAAGATGTTATGGCTCATTTGAGAAAACTCGGGAGTAACTTACCGATAGGATTCTTATGTTCGCATTCTTCTTGACAGAAAGGGGTTGATTTTCAGTCTAAACAAACAGGAAACCAGACACAAATGAGTAAACCCTTAATCGTTCAGAGTGATAGAACTATGCTCTTGGAGGTGGATAATCCGGAATTTGAAGCCTGTCAAAGTATAGTTTCCAAATTTGCCGAGTTGGAGAAAAGTCCGGAGTATCTTCACACATACAGAATTTCTCCTCTTTCTCTTTGGAATGCAGCATCGATCAAAATGACTGCGGATGAAATTGTAGAATGTTTGGAGAAGTTTTCCAGATATTCCGTTCCGAAAAACATCGTAAATGAAATCCGCGAACAGATTAGCAGGTACGGTAAGGTAAAACTCGTCAAGGAAGAGTCTGGAGAACTTGCGATCCTATCGAATGAAAAGGGATTTCTTCAAGAGATCGGAAATCATAGAGCGGTGCAACCGTTTATTGAAACCGTTTTTCCCGATAAAATTTATATCAAAAAAGAATACCGCGGTCACATCAAACAAGCGTTGATCAAAATCGGTTTTCCCGTGGAAGACCTTGCCGGTTACGACGAGGGAAATAAGTACGGTTTTAATCTGAGACCTACGAGTACCAACGGTAAAAAATTTGGAATGCGAGATTACCAAAGAGCCTGTGTGGAAGTATTCCATGCGGGAGGTGGTAACGAGGGAGGTTCCGGTGTTGTGGTGCTTCCTTGTGGGGCCGGTAAGACCATTGTAGGAATCGGCGTAATGCAGATCGTCGGGGCCGAAACCTTGATTTTGGTTACGAATACACTTTCGATCCGTCAGTGGAGAAACGAAATTTTGGATAAAACCGATATTCCTCCCGAGGACATTGGGGAATATTCCGGTGAAGTCAAAGAAATTCGTCCAATTACAATCGCGACGTACAACATTCTCACCCATAGAAAAAAGAAAGGTGGGGATTTTACGCATTTTCATCTATTCAGCGCCAATAACTGGGGACTAATCGTTTACGACGAGGTCCATTTGCTTCCCGCTCCCGTGTTCCGAATGACTTCCGAACTTCAAGCAAAAAGAAGACTCGGACTGACCGCGACTCTCGTAAGAGAAGATGGTCTGGAAGAAGATGTATTCTCTCTTATTGGGCCGAAAAAATACGACGTTCCTTGGAAGGAACTCGAAAGTAAGTCTTGGATTGCGGAGGCGAAGTGTAAGGAAATTCGAGTGAATATGGAAGATGATCTACGTCTGAAGTATTCCATTGCGGACGACCGGGAGAAATTTAGGCTTGCTTCCGAAAATCCGGAAAAGATGAAAGCGATCGATCTCATCATGAAAAAACATTCCGAGTCTCATTTGCTTGTGATCGGTCAATACATCAATCAGTTAGAAGAAATATCAAAGAAATTTAATATTCCTTTGATTACGGGTAAAACTCCGCTTCCAGAGAGGCAGACTTTGTACGATTCTTTTCGTTCCGGTAAGATCAAGTCTCTCGTAGTCAGTAAGGTGGCAAACTTTTCGATCGACCTGCCGGATGCGAATATTGCGATTCAGGTTTCGGGCACCTTCGGTTCTAGGCAGGAAGAAGCACAGAGATTGGGCCGAATTCTAAGACCTAAGGGACACGATAACACGGCCGTATTTTATTCTCTCATATCAAGAGATACGAATGAGGAACGTTTCGGTCAGAATCGCCAGTTGTTTCTCACCGAACAAGGCTACGAATACGAAATTTATACTTTGGATCAATTTAGAGAAGCTCAGGAAGAATTAGCTCAATTGCAACTGAATAATGTTTGATTCTTTTTTGTTAGAATTGGTCGGAAAAAAACGGATCGAAGTTAAAATATAAAAAGGGGAACAGAATGGATCTCAGCGCAAAAAGGCTGAATGTCATCGAACCTTCTCCCACGCTCGTAATTACCGCCAAGGCGAACGAGTTGAAAAAAAAGGGAGAAGATATTGTCAGTTTCGGAGCTGGAGAGCCCGATTTCGAAACTCCGTCCCATATCAGAGATGCCGCAAAGAAAGCGATTGATAAGGGGATGACCCGTTATACGGCTGTTTCTGGAACGGTTGAGCTTAAGGAGGCCATCGTTCACAAATTCAAAAGAGATAACGGACTTGATTACGAAAAAAACCAAGTCATCGCCGGAACGGGTGGAAAACAAGTTATCTACAATTATTTTCTGGCGACTTTAAATGCGGGAGATGAAGTCATTATTCCGGCACCGTATTGGGTCAGTTATGCGGATATCGTTCGTTTGTCGGAGGGTGTTCCTGTGATCGTTACCACCACCCCGGAAAATAACTTTCAAATCACTCCGGAACAATTGAAGAAGGCGATCACTCCTAAGACAAAATGTTTGATTTTAAATTCCCCTTCGAATCCGACGGGAGCTGGTTATTCTAAAAAGGATTTGGAAGTTTTGGGGGAAATCGTACTTTCTGCCGGAATTCAGGTGATGAGCGACGATATCTATGAAAAGATCGTCTACGACGGATTTACGTTTTCCAATCTTGCGATGTTGTCTCCCGAACTTAAAAAACGAACTTTTATCGTAAACGGGGTTTCTAAAACCTATTCCATGACCGGTTGGAGAATCGGTTATGGGGCCGGGGATATAGGAATCGTTAAGAATATGGAAACGATTCAAAGTCAGTCTACTTCTAATCCTTCTTCGATTTCTCAAGCGGCAGCGGAAGCGGCGATTGCAGGGGATCAGGTTTGTGTGGAAGAGATGAGAAAAGCGTTTGAAGCGAGAAGAAATCTGATCGTTTCCCTTTTAAATTCAATCCCTGGTGTGAAATGTAATCGTCCGCAGGGTGCGTTTTACGTTTTCCCATATCTCACGGATGTGTATAAAACTCCGGGTTTTGAAAAACTGAAAAAGGAAACTTCTGAAACGTCCTTGAGTAAAATCTTCTGCAGTGTTCTATTAGAAAAATATAAAGTAGCAGGAGTTCCCGGGATCGCTTTCGGAGAAGATAAAGCTCTTAGACTTTCCTATGCGATGGGTGAAGCGGATATAAGACGCGGGGTCGAAAGAATCGCGGAAATGATACGGGATCTGAGCAAATAAACAATGAGACGGATCGTTTTGGTCCTCATCTTTTTTATGGCTGTCCCGTACATTTTTGGGGGTGATCGTTTGGTTCTTAAGCCGAGTTCTCCCCTCTATTTATTTCCGGATAAAAAATCGGAAATCCTTCGCCGTTTGGGGTTTGGGGAAATCGTTCAGAGCAAAAACGAAAAACAAAACGATCGTAACTTTCGTTTCGTATCCGATTCTTCAGGATTGAGTGGTTGGGTGGAAGCCCAAGTCCTTTTCGATTTGGAGGGAAGGGGCGCGTATAAAATGATTTTACGTTCCATCGATCGTATGTTATATTCTACGAATACCGGCCTCAACGAATTCGAATCCGTTTTTCAATACTTAAATTCCCTGGAAGAAAACGGGATTTATCATTCGGACGAATATCTTTATCTAAAAATCAGAAGGGCGGTCGTTTTAGTCAGAATATTAGAAATGTTGCAAGAAGGCGAAAACAAACGTATGGAATCCAAGTTGCTCGGTTATCTTTCCAAAAACCCCGAAGACATTATTCCCGGAGAAAAAGGAACCCATGCAAAAATTAACCCGAATTTATTCTGGAAGATTGCGGAGGAATTTAGGGGTAAGGGCCCCGGAGATTTTGCCGCGTTTTTAGGAGTTAAACACACTCCGGAGGCAGATTGTAAAAGGGACGTTTTTTGTTTTATCGGCGATGAAAGAAAAAGAAGAATTCGTTATTTGCAACTCAATCCGAACGGAAACTATGCGAACGTATTCGCCAATCAGATTTCCAAAAGATTCGAAACTTTAACAAAAGATCTCGAAACTATTCAATGCGGCAAGGGAGAAGCGCGAAAAGAAATTTATGAATCTTTTCGCAGGGATTTGCAGTCTCTTCCTTATCGATACGGCAAAAAATACCACGGTTTTCTCAAAAAAATTCAGAAAGAATGCCTGCCGTAGATTTAAGTTTTCGTAAGATCGATTTTCAAAGGGGGAAGTTTTTTTCTCCGATTTGTGGCCCGATTTTAGTTTTACACGGACTTTTCGGCTCCTCTAAAAATTGGTTCAGTGTGGGCGATTTCCTAAGTCGATACGCAGACGTTTATCTGATGGATCTTCGAAATCACGGAGATTCTCCTCATTCGAACGAACATTCTCTTGTTTCTATGGTGGAAGACGTGGAAGTATGGATTACAAAGCAAGAAATCGAAAAACCGGTGATCTTGGGTCATTCCATGGGCGGGCTCGTGACGATGGGTTTTGCATTAAGAAATCCGAATATTCCTTCTTTCTTATTTGTGGAGGATATCGCTCCTAAGGACTATCCGTTTCATTACGAAAGCGAGCTTGCCTGTCTTCGGACTGACGTTTCCTACTTTAAATCTCGGCAGGAGATTGATGCGGCTTTGACGGAAATTCTTCCCAATTCGTTTATTAGAAACTTTTTAGAGATGAATTTGGAACGGCTTGAAAACGGCGGTTACCGTTGGAAATTGAACGTAGAGGGGATTGCAAATTCTCCCAGACTGTTACAGGATTTTTTCAGTAGATATGTAGAAAGTCCATACCCGGGACAAACGTATTTTATAACTGGCGGAGCTTCGGAATATTTTCGTAAGGAAGATATTGGACTTACTCGAAACTTTTTTCCGAATTCTCAATTTTACACGATTCCGGGTGGGGATCATTATATCCACTTCACAAAAATGTCCGAGTTTAAAAGAGTTTTAGAATCTATTTTTGAGAAGTTGGACGATTCTGAATTTGCAATAAACTGAATCCAACTAAGAAACAAGTTCCGATTCCAAAAGGAACGAGCAGAGTAAAGCCGAAACCGGTCCATTTTCCGAAGATCAAAGTCAGAATCGGAGTCAGTCCTATGGACAGGGACGCAAAACTATCTTTTAAATTCTGCATGTAAGAAAGCCCTTGAATTTTACCGCTTAAAAAAATCGCAATGATCGGACCGACCGTATAGGAAGCGATCGACAAACCCAGTTCTACTAGGCCCGTTTTTCCCGCCGTTAAAAAGAGCGGAAAGAGGGAACTCAAAAGGAGGATCGTTCCCCAAAATAAACTCAATGTTCCCGAACCGAACCTGTCAATTCCTAAGTCTACCTTGGTCGTTAAGGAAAGCGAATTAATCGAACTCGATAAAGTGGACATCGCGGAAGCCAAAATAGCGGCCAACAAAAATCCCGTGATCGGAGAAGGTACTTCCTCCATAATGAATTTGGAAAAAACCTTATCTTTGGAGATAGCGGAACCTTCATAATAAAAATATAATAAAATTCCGATACTTAAAAATAATACGAACTGAAAGAAAACAAAAACTCCCGAAGAGATCATCGCTTTCTTGGCATCCGGTTCGGATCGGCAAGCAAGAACTCTTTGTACGAGCATCTGATCCACTCCGTGGGTTCCTAACGTTAAAAGAATTCCCCCCAAAATCGCTGTCGGTGCAAAATATGCGGAAGTAAAATCATTCCATTCGAAAATTTTGAACTTATTTACCTGAAACGCATTCTGAATCAGATCGGAAACGTTTAAGCCTTTTTCTAAAAGTAAATTGCCTAAGTAAAAAAATGTGAAAATTCCTCCCGCAACGTAGATCAAAAATTGAATTGAATCCACCCAAACGACGGAACGAAATCCACCTTGAACCGTATAAAGAATCGTAATTCCCGAAATTAAAAGAAGACTCAGAATTTCTACGTTATGAGTCACTATCTCCATTACACTATATTGTTTTAAAAATACTTCCAATAGGATCGAGACCGGAATCGCGGAGGCGTACATTCTCACTCCGTCTCCTAAGATTCGGGTGAGTTTAAAAAGAAAGGTAACCGTTTTTTGGGAAATTTTTCCATAACGGATTCCTACCCATTCGTACACGGAAATAAACCCCGATTTGTAATACATTGGAATAAAAAGTTCGGCTACGATGATTCTTCCTAAAACAAAACCCAAACCGAGTCCGAGAAAGGTGAGATTACCGGAATAACTCAGTCCAGGAATATTCAAAAAAGTAAGAGTTGAAGTTTCTGTGGCAACAATCGAGAAACTCAACGTGATCCAGGAAATTTCTCTTCCTGCGAGAAAATAAGAAGAAGAATCTTTGTCTTTTTTTCTGGAAGTGAGCCATCCGGAAAAAAGGACCAATATTATGTATAAAAGTAGAACGATTAGATCTAAAATTGAAAAGTGCATAATCAGTCAAAATGTATTTCGGTAAGATCAAGAAAACTCTTTTTCCCTTAGAATCTGTTTCTCAATATTTCGGAATTGAGCATCGCTAATGTATCTCGTTTTTAAAAGTTATTCGAAGTGAACCGATTTGAAAATCTGGATTCTGGAAAACGAAAATCAAATGACGATTTGATTCGGAGAGAAATTGTGGTCGTAGTTTTTTACGATCGTTTTGTTGATCTACTTTCATTTTTTATGCCTTCGATTCGACAATATTCCATTCGCGTTCCGGGGACCTCGGCCAATTTAGGGTCGGGTTTTGATCTTTTTGGTCTTGCGTTTCGAGTCTACAACCGATTTCAATTTCAATTCATTCCCGAAAGGGGATTTAAAACCTCTGTAAAGGGGATGGAGACTCTTCCTTTCGATCCCGATGAGGATCTTGTTCTATTTTCGTACCAATCCTATTTTAGAAGATTTTTACCTGGTGTTGAACCGAGTCCCTATTCCCTACTTATGGATCTAGAACTTCCGATAAAAGGAGGGCTCGGTTCTAGTGCGAGTGCGGCCGTAGCCGGAGTCTGTGCCGCGAGATTTGCACATCAGAATTTTTATTCTATGATTCCTCTCCCTAAGGAAAACGAATTTCTGTTTCATCTCGGGCAGATCGAAGGTCATCCGGATAATACGATTCCTGCTTATTTGGGCGGTTTTGTATTTGCCTATTTCAATGGAAACCGTTTGGAATATGTTAAAAAGAAATTTCCAAAGAAGATACGTTGTTTTTTGATCGTACCGAATTTGGAAACTTCCACGCATCAATCTAGAAAAACTCTCCCCGGTTCTTATTCCACCGAGGACGTAATTTTTAATATGGGCCGCATCGCTACATGGATGGAATTTTTGGATTCGGGTAAAATTTCTCTTTTGAAACTTGCTTTGGAAGATCGAATTCATACTCCGTATCGAATGCACTCCGGGTTTGAATTAAACCCACTTTTGGCCGAGATAAGTGAGAATTTAATCGGACATTCTCTTTCTGGAAGTGGTCCTTCCGTTCTTTTATTTTCCGAGAGAAACAAAGCGGTTCGGATAGAAAAAATTCTCAAAGAAAAGGTCGCCGAGTTCGTTCAAAAAACTCATTTCGATTGCCAGCTTCTTTCCTTAAAAGTGGAGGAGGATGGGATTTTGGAATCCTGGAAAAGCATTCAAATTTTATAATATTCCTAACTATGTCAAATCTACTTCTAAAAAAAGAACGAACTAAAAATCAATTACACGACGTCTGAAAAATTCTACGTTTCCATTTCGTACTGCCTTTTCCCTCAAAAGGCCGGAAACGGTTTATGGGCACTTTTATTCGGATTAAAACGGTCGGAAATTTTTTCGGGATCGGGAAATCTATTCCTCCGATTCCTCTTTTTCTTCTTTTCCGAAAGCAAATAATCCCTTTTTGATCGGGACTTTTCGGTTGAGACCGGGATGTATTTTTGTGATCGTGAAAATGAATCGCATTCTTTCTTTTCCAAAATTATTGATAAAAAATTCAGAGGAAAGGCTGATTTCGAAATATTGAATCATTCTTTCTTTGACCACTTTGTCTGAAATTCGAAAGTCCGCATTTTTACCGATCACTTCGTAGCTATCCAGTTTTTCGGTGGATTCCATTTTGGAGAACGTGGGCATTCCCGGAGGTTTGAATAATACGAAAGAATTCCGTAATATTTGAATTTCATAATCTTCTGAGTCTTTCGCTTTTTTAAGATTAAATACCAGATGGTTGTCAGCGATTGCATTGCAGTAGGTTCGAATGTTTCCGGAAGTTTGGCCAACACTAAATCGAACGTTTCTCTGACTTTCGGAAACTACGAGTAAGAATCTATCTCCTTCTTCGGGAGGAGTTCCGACTCCGGCGCTTCCTTTTTTTATCGAGGGATAGATGACTTCCTTGAAAAATAGAAAGGTCAGACCGGTCAACGCGGTCAAACCCATGAGGATCAAAAAAACGTCTAAACCGACTGTATAGATAAGACCGAGGACAAAAAACAAATTTTTTCTCTATCGTTTTACGTCGATTTTATGGTCGGCCGGATTTTCACTCATTCTGGAACGTACCATCATGGAAAGAAGGTTTTTCATTTGTTCGGGACTGATCACCTGATTCATTCTTTCTTCAAGAGATATAGGGGAAGGTTTCATGACAAGCTCTTCCGGTTTGATTTCATTCACCGTCGACTTGGGTTTTGTCCGCGAAATCGATTCTGAAATTTTTGCGTCCTTTTCTTGGAGTTGTGTTCCTGGTTCTGCTTCTTTACTAAATTGGGGCAACGAAAAAGATTGGATCGTAATCCCTGTTACATTCATAAACCCGAACCTCCTTGAAATCCGGATTGGGAGCGTATAACTCTCTACTAAAACTATCGGTAATAGAGGATTCACTTTAGTCTTTTTTCGGATTTTTTTATTCCTTTAGAGTCGTTTTCCACTAGAATTTCCAAGTTCAGGAAAAAGGAAAATTTCAGAGAAGAGTGAAAAAAAGAGCCTGAATTTATCGTTTGCCACTCTACCTCGGATTTCTAAATTGGCAGTAGGGAAACTAAGTTGCTGTTTTCTAACTTCTGGAGGGGAATGGTTCCATGCAAGACATAATCGAAAAATTAAAAGCAAGAGAATTCAGGCCTTTGTTCATTCTCTCAGCCGTTTTTTTTATCTACATTCTGCTTACAATTTTTCCGCTCGTTACTTATTTTTCTTCAGATGGGGTTGTTCAAATTAACGGTAAAAATTACACGATCAAAGATGTCGAAAAAGACAATCCCCGGATCGCCCGTAAGTTTTATGCGGAAACGAACGATCGTCTCTATCGTGTACTTTCCGAATTTGCGAGTAAAAAGGTAGTTTCACTCGCCGCAAAAGAGCGAAATGTTTCCGAAAAAGATCTTTTAGAACCTTCGATCCAATCTCCGAGCATCGAGGAAATGCGCGCCGTTTATGAGCAATATAAAAATTCTCCAGCGCTTCAGGGTAAGTCTTTCGATCAGGTTAAAACCGAAATTGAAAATCATCTTGTTTCCCAAAAAAAGGAGGAAGCGAGAAATGCCCTTTTTTCCGAACTTCGCAATCGATACAATATTTCCATAAAAGTTAAAGAGTTGCCTCCTCTCAGAGATGATACGATTACTGCGGGTAACAATCCTTCTATCGGACCGGAAAATGCAAAAGTTACCGTCATCGAGTTTTCCGATTTTGAATGTCCTTTTTGCAAAAGGAGTCAGGATGTGAATGCTCAGTTAAGGGCAAAATACAAGGATCAGATTCGTTGGGTATTTAGAGATTATCCGCTTTCTTTTCACCCAAACGCGATGTTTGCGCATATCGCTGCAAATTGTTCCACGTCTCAGGGCAAATACTGGGAATTTTTCAAAGTGCTTTTTGATAATTCCGGAAACCTTTCAAAAGAAAGGGTTTTGGATTTGGCAAGAGGCGTGGGTCTCGACATGAAAACGTTCAACCAGTGTGTGAACGATGCCTCCGTTCGTAAAGAAGTGGAAGCGGATATAGCGGAAGGTGAGAAATACGGCGTCAGTGGAACTCCCGCTTTTTTTATCAATGGGATTATGGTGGAAGGTGCACAACCTATCGAAGTGTTTACGAAGGTGATCGATCAGGAACTTAAAAATTAAAATTGGAAAATAGGAGCTAGTCAAATATGGGTAAGACGGTGAAGGTTGCTGTTACAGGCGCTGCGGGACAAATTGGATATTCGCTTCTTTTTAGAATCGCTTCCGGGCAGATGTTTGGTACCGATACTGCGGTGGAAATTCAGATGCTTGAGTTGGAAGCGGCAATACCCGCGGCAAAAGGTGTGATTATGGAATTGGAAGACTGCGCATTTCCTCTTCTGCAAAAAGTAATCGTTTCTTCCGATTTGGATATTGCTTTTAAGGACATCAATTGGGCGTTGTTAGTCGGTTCCGTTCCTAGAAAAGCGGGAATGGAAAGAGGAGATCTTCTCAAAATTAACGGAGGAATTTTTATAAATCAAGGAAAGGCGATCGAAAAGAACGCGGCTTCCGATGTAAGGGTTCTCGTGGTTGGTAACCCTTGTAATACGAATTGTCTGATCGCAATGAACAACGCAAAAGGAATACCGTCAGATCGTTGGTTTGCAATGACTAAACTAGATGAGAACAGAGCGAAGTCACAGCTTGCTTCTAAAGCGGGTGTTCCCGTAAAAGAGGTAACCCATTTGGGAATTTGGGGAAATCATTCCTCCACTCAGTATCCGGATTTTTACAATGCAAAAATTTCCGGTAAACCGGTAACCGACGTAATTTCCGACCATGAATGGTTAAAGGGAGATTTCATTAAAAACGTTCAACAAAGAGGAGCCGAGATCATCAAAGCGAGGGGAGCTTCTTCTGCGGCAAGTGCGGCAAATGGAGTTGTAGATACCGTCCGTGCAATCATTACTCCGACGGCTTCCGGTGATGCCTTTTCAGCGGCCATCGTTTCTGACGGGTCTTACGGAACTGAAAAAGGCCTCATCTTCGGATTTCCTTTGAAGTCCGATGGTAAGAAAGTGGAGATCGTCCAAGGTCTTCCATTCAACGACTTTGCGAAGGAAAAATTCAAAATTACTCATGATGAACTCATTTCCGAAAGAAATGAAGTGAAGGACATGCTCTAGAATTCAAAAGAGAGGTTTTTTGAACCTGAATCCGTCTACATTCCTTCAGAAAGCCTCTTTTGTTTTAGAATCTCTGAAAGAGAATTTTCTTTTTCGATCCCTGGAAGTTCCTTCTGGGGTTGATTTGTCCTCCAACGATTACCTTGGTCTTACCCGCCATTCTAAACTCATCGAAAGCTTGAAAGAAGGTTTAGCTCTTTACGGAGCCGGTTCAGGAGCTTCCAGACTGGTCAGTGGACATAGAGATTCCTTTGAAATCGCGGAACAAACTTGCTCCGAATGGGTTGGAACGGAAACTTCTGTGTGGGTCGCCAATGGTTATGCGGCTAATCTAGGATTGATTTCTTGTATCGCAAACGCAAAGTCTGAAATTTTCACAGATCGGCTCAATCATGCTTCGATTTTGGACGGGATTCGTCTTTCGGGTGCAGAGAAAATATATTATAAACACCTGAACTTAAATCATCTCGAGGAACTTCTCCAAAAATCTAAAAGAAAGGAAAGAATTATCATATCCGAAAGTGTATTCAGCATGGATGGAGATTTTGCGCCGATTTTGGATCTTCTCTATCTCAAAAATAAATACGATGCGGTTTTGATTTTGGATGATGCTCACGGGATCGGAATTTTTGGGCAAAGCGGAGAAGGTAGAGTGGCACAGGTTTTAGGCCCGGAAAGAATGGAAGAGGTGGACTTTATTACTTATACGGCCGGGAAGTCTCTGGGTTTGGAAGGCGCTTGGATTGGAACTTCCCGGATCGGAAAAGAGTTTCTGATCAATAAGATGCGGACTTTTATTTATTCTACGGCGCCTATGCCCGCGATCACACATGCGGTTCCGACTTCCATTTCAATCGTGCGGTCCATGAGAAAGGAAAGAGAGGATCTTTTAAAACGAGCAGATCGTTTTCGTATTTCTCTTGAGGCGAAAAATTATCCGAAAACGACTTCCGAATCTCAGATTGTTCCTATTTTATTTCCTTCCGAAAAAACCGTTTTGGATTCCGCAGAAATTTGTAAAAACAACGGACTTTATGTTAAAGCGATCCGTCCTCCAACCGTGAGCGTTCCCAGACTTCGAGTCAGCATTCATTCCGATACAACGGAATCAATATTAGAAAAATTGATTTCTCTTTTGCCGGAGTTTTGATGGCAGTATTTATCGGAGCCACTGGAACGGACATAGGTAAAACTCTTTTTAGTTCCCTCATCTTGGGGAAATACGGAAAGTCCTTAGGACTCAAGTATTTTAAGCCCGTTCAAACCGGAAATGATAGCGATCGGGTCACTTTGATGAACCTTACGGGCCTTCACGAAAGTTATTTTCTCAAAAACTATTATTCCTTGTCTTTTGCCGGATCTCCTCACTATGCTTCCGAATTGGAAGGGGTTGAGATCGATTCGGATGAACTTTCCAGACATCTTTACAGCATTCGCGACGAAAAAATCATCGTGGAAGGAGCCGGTGGTCTACTCGTTCCGTTGACTCGAAAAATTCTTACTTTAGAATTGGTCCGACAATCCGAGATTCCTCTCATTTTAGTGGCTCCTGTTTCGTTGGGCGCGATCAATCAAACCCTTCTTGCAATCGAAGCTGTCCAAAATCGAAAGATCGATTTAAAGGGAATTTATTTCATAGGTGTCCCCGATAAAACCACGGAAGATAATATTCGAACGATCACGGAATGGAGTGGAGTGACTTTGCTTGGAAATTTTTTTCTGAACTCAAAAGAGAAAATGAGTCGGGAACGTTTTCAAATCGAATGTCTTTCCCGATTCGATCAGTGCGAAGTAATCAAGAAAATGTTCGTATGATTTGGTATCCGTTTACGCTTCAGTTCGAACCCGATCCCCCCTTAAAGATAAAGAGGGCAAAAGGAGAATTTTTGTATGACGAAAACGGAAACTCTTATATAGACGCTGTTTCTTCTTGGTGGGTGAGTATTCACGGACATAACCATCCTAAGATTATTCAAGCCGTTAAAAATCAATTGAATAAACTCGATCACGTTTTGCTCGCCGGATTTACACACGACCCGGCTGAAAAACTCGCGAGTGAACTTTTAAAAATTACGGATGGTTTGTTTCATAGGGTTCTTTACTCGGACAACGGTTCCACCGCCGTAGAGATCATGATAAAACTTGCGTATCAATATTTTCAGAATACGGGGGAAACGGATCGTAGAACATTCATAAAGTTTAATGCTTCCTATCACGGAGATACGATAGGGGCTATGAGTGTAGGCGGAAATTCTGTGTTCAATCGGGTTTTTCAAGGGTTGATGTTTCCGACGGAAGAATTTTTAACTCCGAATTGTAGTTTTTGTCCGATGAAAAAAAAGCCTGACTCTTGCAACGTGGAATGTGTGGATCCAATCGAAGAGTTTTTTCAAAAAAATCCTAAATCCGTTGCGGGAATCGTGATCGAACCATTGATTTTGGGTTCGGGGGGGATGATAATTTATAAAGAGGAAGTTCTTCAAAGACTCGAAAAGGTCTCCAAAAAATACGGGACTTTACTTTTGGTGGACGAAGTTTTTACCGGTTTTGGGAGAACCAGTTCGTTCTTCGCATATCAAAGAGCCAAAATCCGACCCGATTTGGTGGCGATGGCAAAGGGATTGAGCGCCGGTGCGGCCGCGATCGCAGCGACTCTTACGACGGATAAAATTCATTCCGCGTTCGTCACTCCCGAACCGGAAAAGGGGTTTTATCACGGGCATACGATGACTGGAAATCCGATTGCTTGTTCGGCGGCACTTGCTTCCATAGAACTTCTTTTAACGGAAGGTTATCTAGAGCAAGTCGCAAGACTGGAATTCAAACTCAGGGTCGGTCTAAAAAAAATTGCGGAAGAGTATCCGAAAGTGGTTCGGGACTGTCGAATTTTGGGAGCGGTTGGTGTTTTGGAATTGGAAGTAGGAAACGAAAGCGGTTACAATTATTCGGGGAATAAGATTCTCAAGAAGAAGTTTTTAGAAAAGGGAGTGTTGCTTCGTCCTTTGGGAAACGTGATTTATATCACACCTCCATATAACATCAAAAATTCTTCCTTGGAAAAAGTATTTTCTGCGATCCGGGAAACACTCTCGGAAATTTCCTATGGGAATTAGACTTTTCAAGAAAGCTTCTTCTCTTCAATCTGTCTGAAAAGATGTACGCAACACTTAAAACAGCCGAAAAAATATTCTCCGAAATTTCAAGCGTAATCACCAAACAAGAGGGCTTGGAAATTTTAAACGGTTCCATTCCATTGACTGCTTGTTTGGACAAGGCGTTTCAGGAAAGAAATCGATACTTCTACAATAAGGTCAGGATTCATATTTTAGATAACATCAAAAACGGTTATTGTCCGGAAGATTGCGGTTATTGCGCCCAAAGGAAGAATGCAAATTCGGGAATCAAAGAATATCCAATGAAGTCCGAGGCCGAAATTTACGAAGACGCGGTTCAGGCTAAAAAGAACGGAGCCTATCGTTTTTGTATGGTGACTTCCGGGACGGGCCCGAACCGACTTACCACTGAGAAACTCGCTTCTACAATTCGAAGGATTACAAACGAGCTTGGAATGAAAGTTTGTCTTTCTGCAGGTCTGTTAGATGAAGAAAAGGCGCAGGTTTTAAAATCGGCCGGTTTGGATCGTTACAATCACAATCTCAATACCTCTGAAAATCATTATCCTGAAATCTGTGATACTCATACCTACGTACAAAGAACACAAACCTTGGATTCCGTTTCTAAGGCAGGGATCGGAATGTGTAGCGGGGTTATCGTAGGAATGGGGGAATCGTTCCAAGATATCGTGGATGTGGCTTTTGAACTTAAGTCTTTTCGAGTGATTTCAATTCCGGTGAATTTTTTCATTCCGGTCAAAGGGCACGCGATCAAAAATCCCGGCATTTTGACTCCCGAACTTTGTGTGAGAATACTTTGTCTTTTCCGTTTAGTGAATCCGGATTCGGAAATTAGAATTGCAGCGGGAAGGGAAGGGCATCTTAGAAGCCTTTCTGCAATGGCTTTGTTTGCCGCTAATTCTTTATTTTCTTCCGGTTATTTGAATGTAAAGGGCTCAGAGATAGTCGAGACGGTCACGATGATTCGAGATGCGGGTTTTGTCCCGGAGCTTGTAGATGGGGGAATTCTTCCGGAAGAATCTGGGACGGAAATGTTGTACTCGGAAAAAAACTTCCCGGAACTTTACAAATTTAAGAAGTCTTGAAGTCTAAAAAATCCTTTAAAAAAGCTGTTTTTAGTATTTTTTAAGCTTTCCCGGCAACTTTTTTTTATTAAATTGAGTCTGAGAACAATGTAGATTGTTATATGCCGATTCGGGATTTGAAATTTTCCAGTGGATTTTGAGAATCAGAATTCGGTTTAAAATAGGTTTCAGCGAAAAAGGGAAAAATGCGATTTTTATACGAGAGATACGTTATGTGCTTTTCGTTTGAACTTTGGATTGGAAAAAATTTGAAAACGATATGGAAATGTCAGGGATAGTCTTTTTGAATTTGAAAAAGAGTCGTTCGTTTTTTAGAATCGATTGAAAGCCTGAATTGGTCTAAGAATCTGGCATTACTGGAGTTTAATAGATGAAATATAAGATAGAAATCAATAAGTTAAAAAACGGTTATATAGAAGCGAAGCTAATTGATACCGCCTCCAATAATCCCATTGAATTCAGAATTTGTGATTCAGAGGATTATCTGCAAGCACAGATTGCGGATTGGCACAAACGTTTTCATATGAAAGAACCGCAGGAACAATAATAGGTCTTTGGCAAAGTATCTTCCCATTCTTTCTTTGCTTTTTCTTTTTATTTCCTGCTCCGTTCTGATTAAAAAATCATACACAGATTATACCAGTTCCAATTTCGAATGTTGGGAGGGAATCGGATATCGTTCCTCTGAAAAGTTCGAACAGTATCGAAATCTTTGGCACAAGATGAGAAGTATTTATCGAGAAGAAAATCAGAAGATCAAAACGGCAAGTGCGGTTTTTGTAGGAAACTCTCTGATTCAGCTATTTCCGAATGAAATTCTTACAAAAGAATTTCCAGGCGCTGTAAATCGAGGAATCGGCGGGGATATGACGGAAACTCTTCTGGAAAGATTGGAGGAGGACGTAATTTCTTTAAATCCGAAAGCAATTGTTTTAGAAATTGGTGGAAACGATCTCATTCAGGGAAAATGTCTCTATTTGATCGAAAATAACTTGGTTAAAATTTTGGATAAACTTACCCGATCTCTTCCTGAGACAAAAATAATAATTCTGGGAATTCCTCCTGTGCGTGCTCGAAGTTTAAATAATATTTCTCCCGTGGTCAATCTGGCTTGGATTTCCATCATTCAGTCCTATAAAAATGTAATTTTTTTAGACAACTGGCAATGGTTCCGAGAAAAAGATCGTTCTGTCCTTCGTCAGGAATTTTGGCTCGAACGAGACGAGATCCACTTGAACGAAAATGCATACAAGGTTTGGGTTGAAAAATTAAAACCGATCCTTTTACCTTATCTCTAAAAGGTTTCCCTTTGCTTCTCATTCTTACTCAAAAACCTTATGAAATTCGAAAAGAACTTCTACTGGGAATCGGAAATTTCGTATCCCTCAAATCCGAAGAAACTTTTTTACTTTCTTCGGCCTCGGTTCGTACTCGAGGAGAATGGAGCTGCATCGAATGGAAAATTTCCAGAAATTTGGATTTGCAGGAGTTGATCGAACTGAGAGCAATGTTTGCAAAAAGAAATTCGGATCTTCTTCAGATAGATTATCTTTTAGATCCAAAGAAAAAAAGTTTTTTCGTTTTTGATATGGACTCTACTTTGATCCAGCAAGAAGTCATCGACGAGTTAGCGAGGCTTACGGGAGTTTACGAAGAAGTCGCTTCTGTCACGAAGGAGGCAATGGAAGGAAATTTGGACTTTCATGAGGCTCTTAAAAAAAGATGTGTTCACTTAAAAGGGCTTTCCTCCTCCATTTTTACGGAGCTTTATCCAAAACTAAAATTGAATGCAGGGGTCGAAAGTCTTCTGAGAAGTTTGAAAGAGAAAAATAGTAAGACCGCGGTGTTTTCGGGAGGTTTTATAGACATTTTGGAAATGTTCCAGAAGCAGTATGGAATCGATGAAATTCACGCGAACGTTTTAGAAAGACAAAACGGTCAATTTTCGGGGAATGTGGTCGGTGATATCGTTGATAAAAATAAAAAGTTTGAATATTTAAAGATGATTCGGGATCGGGAGGGAATTTCCAGATCTCAAGTGGTTGCTGTCGGAGACGGAGCAAACGATGCATTGATGTTAAACGAAGCGGGGATTGGAATCGGGTTTCATGCAAAAGAGGGTTTGAAAAAACTCATCGTCAATTGGGTGGATTTTGCTCCGTTAGATGTTCTTCTATTTTTGTTTTCTTAATTTTTTTTGAAAATCCTCTAGTTTTTTTAAGGCTTCCATTGGAGTCATTTCTTCCAATTTCAATTTTAGAATGGATTCTTCCGTTTCAGACGGGAGATTTTTGGGTTCCGGTTCGATAAATAAAGTAGGTTGGGCTTCTTGGATTCGAATTTCTTTCTTTTTGGATTCCAGATCGATCAGAAGCTCTGCCGCTCTTTTAACGATTGGTTCCGGAATTCCCGCGATTTTTGCCACGTAGATTCCGAAAGATTTTTTCGCCTTACCGACTTTTACCTTTCGTAAAAATAGGACCTTGTCTTCTTTTTCCAAAGTTTCCAGATATAGATTAAAAATTCCACTCAGACGGGAAAGCTCCGTAAGCTCATGGTAATGAGTTGCAAAGATTGTTTTGGGTTTTACGGACAAAGAGGAAAGATATTCCAAGATCGACCAGGCGATACTCATTCCATCATAAGTGGAGGTTCCACGTCCTACCTCGTCGAAAAGGATCAAAGAGTCTTCCGTGTAGTGGTTGAGGATATTTGCAGTTTCTTTCATCTCGACGTAAAATGTGGACTCTCCTGCAGTAAGATTGTCTCCCGCTCCGATTCGAGTGAAAAGTTTATCCACAATTGGAAGTCTCGCTGATTTTGCGGGAACAAAAGCTCCCATCTGAAACAAAATCTGATTGAGAGCGATTTGTCTCATGAACGTAGATTTACCGGCCATGTTCGGTCCTGTCAAAACGGCGATTGCTTGATTTTGCGTATCTAAATAGACAGAGTTTGGAACAAATTCTTGACCGGGGGAAGAGTTGCTTCCACGACCGGATGTCTGGAGTCCACCAAATTCAGAGAACGATCTTTGGAAAGTTCGGGGCGAATCCAACCGAACTTGTCTTTCGCAATTAAAACCGAAATTTGAAAATCAAGGTCCCCGATTTCTTCCGAAAAAGAAAGAAGCGCGGAAGAATATTTCAAAACTTCTTCCACCATACGATTGAATTCCGCTCTTTCGATTTCTTGAATGATTTCGTCCGCTTCCAAGATCGTGTGCTCTATCTCCTCCAATTTGGGAGTAGTAAAACGTTCGCTTCCCACAAGAGTCTGTTTTTTAAGATAGTCTTTCGGAGCTTGTTCTGCTTGGGCTCTGGAAATTTCAATAAAATAACCTACGATCTTATTATAACGAATCTTTAATGTATTTAGGTTCGTCCTTTTTTTCTCTTCTGCTTCTAAGCTTAGGATCCAATCCTTACCTTTAAAACCCGCTTCTCTCGCTTTATCCAGTCGTGTGGAGAATCCGGTCTTTAAAAAAGGACCGTTTCCTAAAATTACTGGCAGATCATCCCCCGGATGTAAACGTTCTTCGATGAATTCGGAAAGAACCTTTAATTCTTCCAAAGGAATGAGAAACGGATAAGATAGGGCTTCTAGTTCCTTTTTGAGTTTGATTCCTGTGGAAATAGAATTAAGGATGGAACGAAAATCTCTCGGATAGGAGTGATTTCCTCGGAAACGAGTGAGAATCCTTTCTATATCTCCTACGTCTCGGAGCGCGGCAATAAACGGCGCAAGAACTATCTTGAAAAGAATATCCTGCTTTTCCCAACGGGAATAAAGGACCATAGGGTCGCATTCCGGAAATAGAATTCTTTGTTTGAGGAGTCTTTTTCCCTTTGCAGTATTGCAAAAATTGAATATAGAATAGAGTGTGTGATTTTTTTCCTTGTCGTTCTCTACGAGCTCGAGGTTGAGAATCGTTTCCCGATCCATCTCGAGGAACTTCCCGGAACTTAAAATTCTCGGTTCTCTCAATACGAGTTTGTTGTCTCGATACGTTTCCCGGATGTATTCGTCCAAATATCGGGAGAGGATTTGAAACTGATCTTTTTCCGGAATTTCGGGTTGATCCTTTAAAACTGTGAATTCCTTATCTCTGAAATATTCCAATTCTTGAAAGAAAGAAAGTTCGGATTGAGGTACGCAGATTTCGGAAGGTCTGAATTTTTCAAGTTCTGCAACGAGCTTCTCTAAACTGGTAATAGGCGTGGAAGAATAGAACAATTCCCCTGTGGAAAAATCCGCCATTGCAAAATAAATTAAGCTTTTTTTGAGATGTAAAACGGCAAGATAGTTATTTTGAAATCCGGTAAGAAGATTTTCCTCGATTACGGTTCCGGGGGTGATGATTCGTACCACGTCTCTTGTCATCAATTTGGAGCCGGCTTCTTCGGGTTTGGATTGCTCGCAGATTGCGATCTTTTTTCCTGCGTTCAAAAGTCGAGAGATGTAATTGTCTTTGGAATGATACGGAATCCCACACATAGGAACCGCATTTTGTCTTTTAGTGAGAGCGATGTCCAAAATGGAAGAGGCTATCTTAGCGTCTTCCAAAAACATTTCGTAAAAATCGCCCATACGAAAGAATAAGATCGTGTCCGGAAAATCCTTTTTGATCGTTAGAAACTGTTTCATCATTGGAGTATTAAGCGCTTCTGCCAGATCGCTCCAGTACTCTGCGGATGTTCCTGTAATTTCTAAATTCATAAGCCCAACCTTACGTTCCTGATAAATTGAATTACTTTTTGTGAATCTTTGATTCCGGGAGAGGACTCGACTCCGCTTGCAACGTCTACGCCGTACGGCTTTACGGTTCGAATCGCATTTGAGACGTTAGACGAATTAAGTCCCCCGGCCAAAAGAAACTTTCTTTCAATCCGTGAAATGAAGTTCCAGTTGAAAGTTTCTCCGGTTCCCCCGCCGACGTCTTTGGAATAACTATCCAAGATTAGAAGTTCACTGGGGATGTTTTTGAGATCCTCGTTGTGAATGGGGGAGTGGACTCTATAAGAACAAATCTGGCGTTTTCCGAGAAGATTTTTCCGATCTACGAAAGTGAGTTTCGGATCGTCCCAAACCCATTGAATAAGATCGTGGTATAAAGAGGAAGTGACCGTTCGGATTTCTTCGGGCGAATTTTGATAGAACAGCAATACGATTTCGGGGGAATTTTTTGTGTCTCTGTAAAATTCCACTATCTTTTGAGCATCTTTAAGCGAGATCTTTCTGGGGCTGAAAGGAACAAAATTCAGTCCGATATAATCGGCTCCTTCTTCCCGGCAGATTTTTGCGATTTCGAGGTCTCGAATTCCGCAGATTTTAATCTTTGTCTTTTCGAAAGTATTCTCGTTCATGGTTTCCAGTCTTCCCGAAGGGTTTCTTGAGATCACGTACTTTAACACTGGTCAGTTTCTGCAGGAAAGATACTTTCGGATTTGATGGCCTTATTTCATTCCTTTTCTCTCTCGGAAGGAAAAAAGATTAAAATTTTAATCGCGGGTAAGAAGGAACTTCCTTCTGCCTCTTTGGATGTCCGGACCCAAAGAAAGGAAATTTCAAGACTTACCGAAATCCCTGAATCGAATGTTTATATTTTAAACCAGATTCACGGAGACGAGATTATCGATCTTGCAACCATGGGATCTTTTTCTTTTCCAAAAGGAGATGCTTTTGTCGGAGAAGAATCCGATAAAGTTCTCTGTATCAAGACGGCGGATTGTATGCCTTTGTTTTTTTGGTCGGAAAAAAGCCCCAAGTTTGTCGCGGTCCATTCCGGCTGGAAAGGAACATTATCCGGAATTGCGGAGAAAACCTTGCGGCTCGCGTTTGATGAATCGATCCTTACGAATGGAGCGCTTTTTGGTTATCTCGGACCTTACGCGAGCGGATTGAGATATGAAGTAGGCGAGGATGTGGCTCACTTGTTTCGAAAGGAATTTCCGGATTGTTTGAAACAAAAAGGAGCAGATAAAACTCTGCTTGATTTGGAATCCTTTCTGAAATTTCGTTTGGAGAAAAATGGAATTCAAGTTTTGCTTCGATCTGAAAAGATCTGTACGATGAAAGAGGGATCAGACTTCTTCAGTCATCGAAGAAAAGACGTCGGAAGAAATCTGAATCTGATTTGGAGAGAGGGTTAAACCTAAACCTTGGGGACTTTTTTGACCGCTGCGTTGATTTTTTCCAATACTTTCTCGCGTTTTACAGGTTTTGGAATGTAATCCATTGCACCTTCGTCGATCAGATTTTTCAGCACGGCGGGAGTATTTTCTTCGGAAACGATTACGATTCTTGGAAGAACCCCTCTTTCCTTAATCTCAAAGAAGGTTGCATATCCGTCCATCACCGGTAGATTGAGATCAAGAGTGATCAGATCGATACGTCTGTGCTCGTCGTAAAGTTTTACGAGTTCCTTTCCGTTTTCCGCAAATCCGATCACCTGATACCCCTCCGATTCCAAAATCTGAGCCAACTGTTTGGCTTGAAATCTGGAGTTTTCGGCAATCAGTACCTGATATGGTCTTCCGTTGGGAGCTACACCTGCTTTCATTTATATTTACCTCTTTTTAAAGAAAGGATTCGATTACTTGACCGATTTCTTTTGTTCCGACAACTGTAGAATCCGCTTCCGCGATGTCTCTGGTTCTTTTTCCGGAGGCGATCGTTTTTCGGACTGCGGCTTCTATTTTGGTCGCTTCTTCTTCCATGGAGAAAGAATACCGTAACATCAGCGCGGCGCTGAGGACTTGAGCGATCGGATTGGCTACACCTTTTCCTGCGATGTCCGGAGCGGAACCGCCAGAAGGTTCATACAAACCGAATCCTGATTCCGAAAGAGAAGCCGATGGAAGCATCCCGATCGAGCCGGTAATGATGGAAGCTTCGTCCGAAAGTATGTCCCCGAACATATTCTCACAAAGAACCACGTCGAATTGTTTCGGATTTACGATGAGCTGCATCGCGGCATTGTCCACATAAAGATGATTCAATTGGACGTCAGAAAATTCTTTCTTATGCAAATCGATTACAACTTCTTTCCAAAAAACGGAAGTCGTCAAGACGTTTGCTTTGTCAATGCTCGTGACTTTGTTGTTTCTTTTCCTCGCCGCTTGGAATGCGACTCTGGTAATTCTTTCTATTTCTTTTCTAGAATATTTCATCGTGTCATAAGCGAACTCTTCCTGGCCGACGCCTTCCCTTCCTTTCGGTTGACCAAAATAAATTCCTCCGGTCAATTCCCTTAGGATCAGAATATCCAGCCCGTTTCCGATAATGTCGGCTCGAACAGGAGAAGCATTTTTGAGTTCGGGATAAATGATTGCCGGTCTGAGATTTGCAAATAAGTCGAAATGTTTTCGGAGAGGTAGAAGCGCTCCTCGTTCCGGTTGTTTTTCCGGAGGGAGAGTTTCCCATTTCGGTCCTCCTACACTTCCGAAAAGAATCGCAGAGGATTCTTCGCAGAGTTTGAGAGTTTCCGGAGGAAGGGGATGTCCAGTTTTATCGATTGCAATTCCGCCCACTAAACCTTCTTTAAAATAAAATTCGGAAGCTTTTGCACTGAGAGCCTTTTTCAAAACGGAGAGGGCTACTTCCATGACTTCCGGCCCGATTCCGTCTCCGGAAAGTACTGCTACATTCTTCATTCTTTTTTGGGATCCTTTTAATTTTGTTTGAGTACGGATTCTAAAATGTCCAATCCCTGATTTAAAAAGTCTGTGGAAATCGTAAGTGGGGGCATGATTCGAATCACGTTATCCGCCGTTGCGTTTATTATGAGCCCCGCAGACAAACAAGCCTCTACCACCGGTCTGGAAGGAGTTTTCAATTCGACTCCGATATGAAGTCCTTTCCCTCTGACTTCGGAGATCACCGGATATTTTTCCTGCATTTCTCTCAGTCTCGTAAAAGCTATATCGGAACAAAGATTTACGTTGTTTAAAATTTCTCTGGTTTGAATGATTCGAATCGTTTCGTAAGCGATTGCTGCCGCAAGATGATTTCCTCCGAATGTGGAGCCGTGGGATCCTGGCGTAAAAAGATTCTGGTATTTTTCTCCCACGATTAGGGCGCCGATTGGAAAACCGGATCCGAGTCCTTTGGCAAGTGTCATCGCATCGGGCGCAAATCCCATCGTTTCAAAAGCGAATAATGTTCCTGTTCTCCCCATTCCGGTTTGGATTTCGTCGAAGATAAGAAGCGCGTCGTTTTCTTCGGTCAGTTCTCTGGAAAGTGTGAGAAAGCTCTTCGATAAGGGAATGATTCCGCTTTCACCTAAGATCGGTTCTTCGATCAATGCGATGATTCTTCCCTGGTGTCTTTCGAAAGCTGCGACAAGGGCTTCGTCGTTGTTCGGTTCTATGAACTCGATTCCTTTTAGAAGTTCTCCGTAACCTTTTCTGATTTTATCTTGTCCGGTTAAACTCATACCGGAAACGGATCTTCCATGAAAACTTTTTTCTAAGGAAAGGATAATCGGGTCCATGATACTTTTCGAATATGCATATTTTCTCGCGAGTTTAAATGCTCCTTCTATGGCTTCGGTTCCGGAATTGGTTAAAAACACTTTTCCCGGAAAAGAATTTAAGATCAGAAGTTCTGCGAGTTTTGCCGCTTCTTCAGAGTAAAAAAGATTGGAGGTGTGAAAGAGTTTATCCGCTTGAGAGCGAACAGTTTCGATGATATCTGGGTCCGCGTGTCCTAGATTTGTAACTGCAACTCCACAGTGAAAATCAATATACTGTTTATTATCAAAATCGAATAGAAGTTCGTTGACTCCGTAACGAAACGCTACGTCGTATCTTGAATACGTATTGAGTAGATAATGATCCGCTAATTCCTTAGTATGTTGGAAAAGTTCTTTGTGGATGTCTGTGTCGTTCATGAGAGTTCCGCCAGTCGTAAAAATATTTCCTCGGATACTTTGATTTCGGAAAGGAGATCTTTCATGAGGATTGGAATTTCTCCTTTGGAATTAGGAGCTTTTAAGCTTTGAAAGGAAGAATAGATTTTAATTTTCGGTTCCGTGCCGGAGGGGCGGATCGTAAGTTTTGCATTTCCTTCCAAAATGACTTGAATCACGTCCGAAAAAGGACAACCCGAAAATGCGGATTTCGATGTATTTCCCTTTGCAGCTCGAGTTTTATAATCTAAAATCCCGATGATCTTTCTTTGATGAATTTTTTTTCCTAACAGATCCGCGGTTCGGAGAGATTCCAAGGATTTACGGATTTTTTCTTTACCTGCACGTCCTTCCAACGTAAGTGATTTGAGACTTTCTTGAAAGAGACCGTATTTGAGATAAATCTCATCCATGTAGTTTAAAAGATCTTTTTTTTCCGTGAGAATTTCCAAAAGTAACAGCGCAGAAGAAAGTGAATCTTTGTCTCTCACAAAAGAAACGGGAAGATAACCGAAGGACTCTTCTCCTCCGAACAAAAAAAAGTCGGTTTTATTCTTATCGATTTTTGCCATCACTTGCGCGATGAACTTAAATCCGGTGAGAACGTTTTTATACTTTACCTTGTTCTTTTTAGCGATGATTTCTTGGAGATCGGTGGTGACGATCGTTTTTACGAGAATTGCTTTTTTCTTTTTTTTGCTCGTTGCATAGTTTTCGCAAAGATAAGCCGCCATGATAGAACCGATCTGATTTCCGTTTAATAAAACATATTCTCCTTGGACATTTTTGACTCCGATCCCGAGCCTATCCGCGTCCGGGTCGGTTGCGATAAAAGCGTGAGCGTTTTTTTGAATCGCAAATTTTTTGGAAAGTTCCATTGCTTCCGGTTCTTCCGGATTCGGATATTTTACGGTGGGGAATTCTCCATTCGGATCTTTTTGTTCTGGAACCAGAAATACATTTTTGTATCCGAATCCGTTTAAGAGGTCTTTCATACTTTTGGCGCCTGTTCCATGTAACGGAGAATAGACGATTTTCATCGCAGCCCTGTCTTTTGGTTTTAGAGTGACGGAAAGAATTCCCGCTTTAGAAAGTTCTTTTTTGTAGGAAGAAAAACAATCTTTTCCGGCGGGTTTTACCATCTTTTTATAAATAGGATCTTTGGGAGAAAGAAGAGAAATGGTATTCCAGTCCCGGATTGACTCTATTTTCGAAATGATTTTTTGATCATCCGGGGGGACGAGTTGTCCTCCGTCGGAAAGATACGCCTTAAAACCGTTATATTCGGGAGGATTGTGAGAAGCGGTGATGACGACTCCTCCCGTCGCTTTGTAGTAACGAATTGCGTAAGAAAGAAGAGGTGTGGGTGTTACTTCTTGGAATAAAATCACTTTAACTCCGAGAGATGCCGCAATTCCTGCTGTGACTTCCGCAAATTCTTTAGACTTCCTTCTGGAATCGTAGGCGATTACAATGGAAGCCTTTTTGTTTTTTTTGGATAGATAGCTTATGAATCCAAGTGCGGCGCGACCTACGGTAAATTCGTTCATTCTTCCGATTCCGTTTCCGAGTTTTCCTCGCATTCCGCCGGTTCCGAATTCAAGGGGAATCGAAAAAGCTTCCACGTCAGGTCCGGATTCTCCCTTGGAAAATTTTTCAAGTATTCGATTCGCTTCTTCACGGACCGTACTTGGGAAAGGCTCTTGTGTCCAGGAATGGATAAAGGATTCGGGATGATTCATAGGGTTCCGATTTAATTTTTTAAGAGGATTAAATTCATAAAAATTGGCTTTCTTTTGAGGTTCAACCCTAATTTTGGTCGATTCCTAAAGTATGGAATCGTATGAATTTGGTCAGGATGAAAACAGGGAATTTCTGAGGTTGAGTCGAGTTTTGAAACTTGCGTCTTTCTCTTTTTTTTGTCTTTCGGGTGTGTCTTTCTTTTCCGCATTCGTTTCGAGGGATATGGACAAACTCGTTTTGTTTCTTGTGCCAGGAATTCTATTTTTGCTCACGGGAATTTGGAGTTACAGCGCAGCGATTTCCTTTAAAAGAATCACGGATACAAAAGGAGAGGACTTGGATTTTTTACGGATTGGTCTTCGTAGTTTGCGAATTCATTTTTGGGTTCAGATTTCCTTTGGATTTTTTGCAATTCTATTTCTCTTAGGAGGGGCGATTCTTACTCTTGTCTCTTGATGGAACCTCGGGAATTTTGGATCGAAGAAAGACTTGAAAGATATAGAAAAATTTCTCTGTGCAATCTAGGCGAAAGTGGAATTCGAAATATCACACTTGGTGAATTGTTGTCTAGTTTGGATCTTTCCGCCGAGGTTTTGAATTCTATTTCCTTAGAGGACTCTCCCAATCGAGGCGATCTCGTCTTAAGAGAAGAAATTGCAAAACTTTATCCTGGTTTAAATGCCGATCGGGTATTAGTTACGACGGGAACCGGAGAAGCGCTTTACATTCTTTTTCACCTTCTTTGCAAAAAAGATTCCGTCGTTTCTTATTTGAATCCAGCCTTTCAAGCGTTATACGAAATACCAAAGATGATCGGTGCGGTACTCGAATCGATTCCCTTGTTGCAGAATTTAGAAAAGAACTCGAGTTCCTTTTTGTCGGAATGTTCCGTGTATGAATTGTTTGAAAGAGGAAAGGATCTCGTAATTTTCAATCATCCTCACAATCCTAGCGGATTATCCTTGGGTAAAAATTCAATTAAGGCTATTCAAGAAGCGGCTTTTCAATATAAAGGTTGGATCTTGTTCGACGAACACTACCGCTTCTTGGATTTTCAGAACGATCTCAGTTGGACCGGCGCAGGACTTACGGAGCATACGGTGAGTACCGGTTCGATCACGAAATGTTTCGGAGTGATGGGACTTCGGATCGGATGGATGACGGGACCGAAAGAGCTGATTGAAAGGGCTAGATCTTTCAAAGACTATTTGACGCATACCGTTTCGCCTATTTCCGAATTTTTGACTCTTCGCATTCTGCAAAATCGAGAACGTTTAATAGCCCCGATCAAAATATCTATTTTAAAGAATATTCAATTTTTTGAAAGTTATTGGAAAGAACTTCCAGGTTTGGAAAATTTTATAAAACCCGGGGGAGGAGTCGTTTCTTTTGTTAAATTAAAAGAAGGAATCGATTCTTCTCGTTATGCAGATCTTTTGTTGAATCGATGCGGGGTTTTTGTACTTCCGGGGCGGGATTTTGAGTGTGAAGGTTGGATTCGAATCGGCTTCGGAGAAACTCCCGAACGATTTCAAGCCGGAATAAAAAGGTGGGAGAATTTAAACTTGTGACGAATGGCAATATTCATTATTTTGACGGCAGAAAGATCTAAAAATAGCGTGAGTTAACAAATGCGAAAGCAATTATTATATTGCGATCCACAGCAAGCAGAACTTTAGTTTGAAAACCTCGCTCTCTGAACTTGAAGCATGACGTTTTTTATCTCCACAATTACTTCGATCTTTTCCGACAATCCTCCGTGAAACAACCTCGCCCCTGCAGAGCGACCCATAGGAAAGCCATAACCTTACCCACAAATACTTGGATCTGAAGATAAATCTGTCGGAATTACTACAAATCCTCTGTGAAACTTACGCCCCACCCTGATTTTGGGTGGAGGGGAGAGGCGGTGGGAAGACTCGGGAGGTTTTCTTTACCACAAAATCATACTTCTTGCAAGTAAAAAGCCTCATTCTTGTCGGAACACTTGAAAAATATCAGTTTTTGATCCTTATGATCCCAAAAGCCTTCTTAATTTGTGGGTAACGTTATGATAGGAAAGCTCTGCACTTTAGTTTCTTTGGGTAAGGTGGTTGGGAAGACTCCAGTGGTTTTTCTTTATCAGAAAATCATACTTTTTGCAAGTAAAAAGCCTCGTTCTTGTCGGAACACTTGTAAAAATGTGCGTTTAAATTCTTACTATTTCAAAATTCTTTTCAACTTATGGGATGATCTGGATCGTTATTTTCCAACTTAAAGTCCGACAAATTGTCTTCTGTAGGAGCGGCATTGCCGCGACACTGTGATAAGTCCTCTGAATGTGGGAACTCCCACGTTTTTTAAAAACTTACCGGATTGTTTAGAGATATTTTTTTTCAGGCTTTGTAAGACGGGTTCTTAGCTGCGCTAAGAGTCTTCGCCTAACGCTCCGCTGGCTACGACTATCTCGCTCTTTATGAATCGCTCGATAAACTTAAACTTTATGATCTTATGTAATAAAAATAACGCAAAGGCTTGGCACAGAAACTGTAAGGTCCTAAAATCTTTTCAAAACACGATTCGCAAAAACCATAGGATGAATGGTAAAGATCGCTCTTTGAAAGAATTTTCCTTTTAAGAAATCGCTCTTAAGAAGGAGTTTTTTTCCGCCGACTTGAATGAATTCGGAATAGGAAGAATCCTCGACCTCTGTCTCGATTTTAAATCGAATTTCCTTATTTAAGATTTTAAAAACCTGTTCTTTGGAAGAACTTTTCCATTGAAAATCGCTGGAAAAAAGATTTCGTTCTTTCAACCAAAGAGGCAAGTTGTTGCTTTTGAGTCTGGAAGAAAGGAATGTGCCTAAGTAGTAAAATTCCGGATTTTCCAAGTCCACACTTTTATCCGAGGTTTCTCTCAAATACCCCAGTGCGTAAAGATCACAGAAGGCGAGTTCCGGAGAATAAGATTCCTCATAAAATTCTTGTTTGGAAAAGGAGGCCGCTTTTGCCGCCACGAATCTGAGTTTGATTTTTTGGGAACCGCCGAACGGAATCCAGGAAATTGGAAGTGACGATTTCCATTCTTCCCAAGGAAAGATTTCCTCCCAAAAGATTAAAGAGCGTAGATACAAACGATACGGATTCGGAGAAGCCGCACTTAGTAAATCCGGAGAACTTTGTAATTTTTTCGAATCTGATTTTTTCTTGGGAAAAAAAGATTTCCAAGATTTTTCCCGGAGGGTGTAAAGAGATTTCTTAAGAAGTTTCCAGAATCGATATTTTATCTGTTTCGAAAAACTCGAATGAAGTTTCTGTTTCATCCTGAGCTTTTTCTTTCCTCCCGCAAATGAACTCGCATCGATTTCTAGTGCCGATGCGAATTCGGAAGGGATTCCATTTTCTAAAGAAAGATTGGTATCGTATAAAACATGGTGAAATTGTCTCGGATCCACGATTTGCTCTTTGGTGAATTCCTCATGAATGATCGACTGAAAACGGCGTGTAATTCGAACTCGTTTACTTTGAAAGAATGGAAAAATGTCGATCTTATAGATACGGTCCAGCCAAAGTCGAAAACTTGTAAAGGTAGGTTTGAGCACGAGTTGATTGGTAGTCTTTTTACAGGCTGTAAGATTCTCTACTTAAAAAAAGAAAAAAATCATTCAAAATTCTTTCTAAACGCCAGAAAATCGGCAGAAAGGTTGACTAAGGAGAGGTATAGGCCGATTCTGTCCTTACTATGGCCAGAAGATGTGAAGTAACCGGAAGAGGCACTGTCTCTGGGAACAATGTTTCCCATTCCCATATCAAGACAAGAAGAACCTGGAAGGTGAATCTGATCAAAAAAAGAATCTTTTTGGAGGATGAGAATCGCTGGGTTACGATTCGTCTTTCTACCAGAGCTCTTCGAACTCTGAGAAAAAAAGGAATTAAGGCCGTCATCAAAGATAATGGCGGGTCCTTGGGTGTTCTTGCTCCGAAAAAATACGCAGGAATCACAAAACAGGCACTTAAAAAAGCCTGATCCTGCGTTTTTAAAGTGGTTTTCCCGGATTTTTTCTCTTTTAAGAAAAGAATTCGGGGATGTACAAACCCCTCTTCATTTTAAACATAATTACGAACTTGCTATTGCCGTCATTTTGAGTGCTCAATGCACGGACGAACGAGTCAATCAAGTTACTCCCTCTCTTTTTAAAACCTTTCCCAGTCTGGAATCCTTTGCCAATGCGGATCTAAAAGATATCGAAGCTTTGATCTTTTCCACCGGATTTTATCATAATAAAGCGAAATCAATTCGGGGATTTGCTAAAAAATTGTTAAACGACTTTGACGGGAAAATTCCGAAGACGATCGCGGAGCTTACCACACTTCCTGGATTTGGTCGTAAGACCGCAAACGTGGTTTTGTCCGAAGTTCACGGACTTGTGGAAGGAATTGTAGTCGATACGCACGTAAATCGAATTTCGAAGGTTTTGGGACTTACCACTAAAAACGATCCGGTTCAGGTAGAGAAAGATCTTATGTCGATTCTTCCCAAAAAATATTGGAGAGATATTTCCTTGTATTTGATTTTTTTAGGGAGAAAAAGTTGTAAGGCGCATCGCCGATTTTGTGGAGAATGTATCCTTAAAAAGGACTGCCCATCATCCTCGGTTGTCCAAGGAGTTTGATTTTTATGGAAGTATTTATCGATCAAAAATTGGAAGGAATGGAACTTGCTACTCAACATATCGTGATGTCCAGGGATCTCAATCAACACGGATTTCTTTTCGGGGGGCAGATGCTTGCCTGGATCGACGAGGGTTGTGCCATGTACGTTATGGAGAAAATCCGCTATTCGAATATCGTTACCGTGAGCATGGCAGACGTTGTGTTTAAAAGTCCCGGACTTTTGGGAGATATCATTCAGATCTTTTCTAAGATTGAAAGAATGGGAAACAGTTCTATCACGATTCGAAACACTTCCATCGGAAAAAGCCAAAGTAGAAAAGAACTCAAAGAGATCATCGATTGCAAAGTTACTTATGTTTGTCTGGATGAAAATGGAAGACCGTTCCCTTATTTCAAAGACCATTTCGAATTTCGGGATCTGAAATAATCTTTATGGCTTCTCGTTTTCCCGTTTCGGTCGAAAAGGAATCTAAGCTTTTGGAACTCATGGATGTTCTGGAAGTAAAAGAAAACGAGCTAGAGGAGAGTTTTACGAGAAGCGGGGGCAAGGGCGGGCAAAATGTAAATAAGGTTTCCACCGCGGTTCATCTCAAACATAAACCTACCGGAATTGAAGTCAAATGTTCTCTCTACAGAACCCAAGGTCTCAATCGTTATAAGGCGCGTGCCATTCTTTGTGAAAAAATCCAAGAAGAGAATCGAAAGAAACAAGGCACGGTCAGCGACGAACGCAAAAACACGATTCGAAACAAACAAAAAGACGCAAAACGAAAGAAAGAAAAGTATTCCAGAAAGGATCAGAATTCTTCTTCCATTCTCACCGAGCTCAAAGAAAGTTTTGAATCGGAGTGGGACGATTCGGAAGTTTCGAATGAAAGCAAGGTCGAAAATTGAAACGATCGTTTTGAATTTCGAATTTTGTCTAACTAAGGGAGATGGTCGTTTAAACTCGAAATCACCTGCCGATTTTCGATAGAGTAAGAACCGAGTTCTATCGCAATCATCAAAAAGGTTCATTATGCCTGAAATTTTAAATCATATTCTGATTCTGGAAAAAATCAAAAACTTAGGCATTTCTCCGGGCTGTTATCTTTGGAAATCCAGAAAGGGAGAGGTTTTATACGTAGGTAAGGCTAAAAATTTGGACAAAAGAGTCCGTAATTATCTCAAAGAAAATCATCCCGATATAAAAACACGAGCGCTTCAAAAGGAAATCTTTGATTTAGATTGGATTGCAACTGGAACCGAAAAAGAGGCTTTGATTCTAGAAGCGACTCTCATCAAAAAACACAATCCTCGTTTTAATGTCCGTTTCAAAGACGATAAGAAATATCCGTATATCTGCGTTTCTCTTTCGGAGTCCTTTCCAATGGTTTATATCACAAGAAAACTAAAAGACAATGGGGATCGTTATTTCGGTCCTTATTCGGACGTAAAATCCACAAGAGAAACATTAGACATCATTTTAAGAATCTTTCCGGTTCGTAAAACGAGACAAGTGCTCCCGTTACCGAAACCCAGAAGACCCTGTTTAAACTTTGATATGGGGCGTTGTCTCGGCCCTTGCCAAGGAAATATTCCCGTAGAAGATTATAAAATTGTAATCGATCAAGTGATTCAATTCTTAGAAGGTAAAAAAGAATCTCTTGTGGGGGATCTCAGTATCAAAATGAATGCGTCGTCGAATCGTATGGATTTTGAAAAAGCCGCTCGTTATCGGGATATGCTCCAGCGAATTCAAAACTTCCGAGAAAAACAAACTGTGGTCAGCGCGGAAGGCGGGGACGAGGACGTGATCGGATTTGCCAGGAAGAAGGACGAAGGTCAGGTTATTCTTCTTGAAGTTCGGGGCGGAAGGTTGGAAACCAAAAAATCTTTTCCGATTCAAGGAGTTTTGGATGCGGAAGATTCGGAAATTCTAGGAGCTTTTTTCAGGGATTATTATTTAAATGCGGCTTTGGTTCCGCCTTTGATTTTTGTTCCGGCGGACATTCAAGAGGAAACTGCCGCGGTTATGGATGTGCTTCAGGAGAAAACGGGTTTCAGACCCAAACTCAAATCCCCTCGCGGTGGAGGTAAACGTTCCCTTTTGAAAATTGCGGAGAAAAATGCGGAACTTGGATTGACCGAAAGACTACTTGCAACTCACTACAGAGATCAAACAGCTTCTTTGAAAGAAATTCAAGAGATGTTTTCTTTAGAACATCCTCCTCATATCATCGAATGCTACGATATCAGTCACTTTCAAGGTTCTGAGCCGGTTGCAAGTGGTGTGATGTTTGTGGAAGGAAAACCTTTCAAACAAGGATACAGAAAGTATAATATAAGGGGTTATAAGGGAATCAACGATCCCGGAATGATCCACGAAGTGATTTCTAGGCGTCTACAAAGAATCGCCAACGAGGAAAGTGTTTTTCCGGATCTCATCGTGATCGACGGAGGACCGACCCAGCTGGCCAAGGCCTGCGAAGCCGCAGTGGAAGCGGGAGCGGAAAGAATTCCTATGATCGGTCTTGCAAAGAAGAGAGAAGAGATCTATTTTCCGGGAGACAACGAACCTTTTATCTTTGATATGAATTCATCCGGAATGAAACTACTTCGTCATCTTCGGGATGAGGCGCATCGATTCGGAGTTTCACATCATAGATCGCGTAGGAACAAGGAGACGATGCGCTCTCTCATTCAAGATGTTCCGGATATCGGTTTGAAAAGAAGTAAACTACTCCTCAGACACTTTTCGGGAGAAAAAAAAATCGAAGACGCAACCAAAGAGGAGCTTCTTGCTGTTCCTGGAATTGGGGAAAATCTCGCCGAAAAAATCCTAAAACGAATTAGAAAAAAAGAATAAAAAATCTCTAAAATTCAAAACGAGTCGAATGTTTTCGAAACCGTACCGGATGGAGGAAAACATGAAACTCAAATCCGTGTTTACAGCGATTTTTCTTCTTTTCGGGCTCGACTCTTGTCGTGGAAAAGAAAACTCCGCGTTTCTTTTTCCGATCACAAACGCGGGAGAATTCAAACTCTTTTATGAACCGATAAACACCGTCGTTTCGGAGATTCCGAGGGAAATTTTCGAAGAATGGAAACATCCAGGTGTTAAAATCAAAACGGCTCCCGGAATTGTTTGTTTATTCAGTGGAACGATTTCCGTATTCGGAATTTCAATTTGTTTTCCGGACCGGAAAGGAAACATTGAATTAGAATTACAAAATATTCTAAAGTTATGGAATGAGAATTCGAATTCCAGGACGGAGCCGGAGTTTTTCGAATTTTCATCCAATGGACAGGCGAATATAAGGATCCAACAGGATCGAGATCTTCTCGACGGCATCAACGAGGATTGGTTGATTCTTTCCGGTTCAAAGGAATTGGATCGAATGCTCCAAAAGGAAAAATTTCCGGAACCGAATCGAATCAGTGTTTTTTCTGAAAATTCGATTTTAAAACCGCATTCCACGAACGCGTTTGTCGGTTTCAGCGTTTTGGCTACTAATGAAAAGATTCGGGTCCTGTTTTCTTCCGAAGATTTTATTTCTTCTAAGAATACGCTCGTTGTGGAGATTCCGGGTGACGTTTCGATTCTCTCCGAATTTTTTTTGGAAATTCAAAAACAGAATCTTCAAATTACGAGTTTATGCAAAACGGACCTTCCCGTTTTAAGCGAGATTTTTGGAGGAACTGAATCCCCCATCGGAAGATTTTTGGAATTCAACAATCCCCGGAAAGATCCGATCTGTTTTCAAGATCTGGAGTTGAAAACGAGTTCGGGAACGTATTCTCTTCTTGCGGGACCGCAATTTTTAATTCCCGGTGAAACGATTCTCAAAGTGGAAACGGGCAGTGTCCTTTTTGGGACCGAGTCCGTTTCTTTTCCTTGGTCGGATTTAAAGAAAAAAGGGGATTGGGTTTTAAAATCTAAGGATGCGGAGAGTGTTTATAAAAATTCCGAAAAAACTTTTTTGGAGGGAGGAAGATATTATTCCTCGCATGAAAATTTCTATTCCATCTGCTCCAATTTTTTCCTCTCTAATGTCTTAGAAAGATTTTGTATGAATCCCGGATTTGGAGTTTCGAATCAAATCCAAGAAAGCGGGATTCCTCCTTTTTGCGATTCGAATATGTTCCAAATCGAAGAGGCGAATTTTACGGGTTTGTATCTAGATGGAAAAGTGGATCAGAAGCAAAAGTTTATTGATTTGGAATATTCTGGAAATAATATATGTAATCCGAATTCCTTGTCTTTGGAAAGTAACGGAACGGAAATCCCAATTTGGCTGGATTCGAAAGTTATACGACCTGGGAGCGTTCTCACGTTAGGGAAACTGGATTTTTTGAAGAAAGACGTTTTTGTTTCCTTGTCCGAACTAAAGGATTTTGAATTCGGAAAATCCGTTTTTTTAAAAGATCGAATCTCAAAAAATGTCAGTATCCTTTTGAACGATTTTTCGGAAACCCCGATTTTGACAAGAACAGACGGTTCCGTGGTTTCTCTTTTACGGAGGGAGAACGTTTGGATTCCACATCCGATATCTTCTTCGGATACCCTCTCCCTTGAAATTCAAAATTCCCATTCCATGAATCCGGGCAAAAAAACGGATCTTACGGCTTTGGATCTGAATACTTCCGTAGATATTTCCGAAATTTCCTGGATGGGGTCGTATGACGGAACTACATCCGTAAGTGCGGATCGTTTCATCGAGATCGATTCTAATTCTTTAACGTCTAGAATTCTGGAAATTCTTTCCGGAAATAAAAGTTATCGGTTTATTTTACCTTTGAAGCCGGGAAAAAACGTGTTATCTATCGGCAAGTTGGTCTGCTTTCCCAAAGTCGAGACTTGGATTGCTCCCGAATTAAGTTTAGGAAGTAAAGGAAAAATCCGACTTCTTTCCGTGGACGGAAAGATAGAAAATGATTGGGTAAGTTGGGACTCTCTGGGAATCAATTCCACTTCCCAAAAGTTGAGGAGATCCGCGTCCAAGATCCGAACTTTATCCGGTGCAAGCGTTTGGAAAAACAGTGCACTTTCCGAGGTTTCTTCAAGAAAAACAAGTTGTATCGGAACGGAAGCAAGTCCGGAACTTGAAAATAGGAGTCTTCCGTTTTTTCAAAAGGAATATTCGGAAACCCTAAATTCTGTTTTAGATCCTTGGATCAGTTTTAATTTGGATCGGAATAGTCCGAGTGACGGATCTATCCAGGTCTTTACGTTTCAACCCAACGGTTCCGTTTGGTTATCGACGTCAGGGTTCTTAAATTTATGGAGCGATCTTCGATCTGGAATTTTAGGATCCTTGAATATTCGAAAAGAGGTTCTTAACTATCTCGTCCCTGTCGGAGGCGAAGAACTCGTCGGAATTCCCGGTTCTTCCGGAATTTTGATTTCGGCCGTATATCCGAATCCCACCGTATCTACAAACGAATGGCTGTCGATTTGCAATCGAGGTTTTGAGTCTGTGGACGTCCGCAGTTTGGAAATTCGGGACAGTTCCTCTTCCGATCGTTTGGTGGAGTATTCCTTTCGTTTCGGAGTTAATCCTCCGCTTGGTTGGATAAATTATAATCCAACTTCATTCGATTGGATTTTTTCGGATAAATTTCTAAATTCGGGAGAATGTGGTTACGTTCTTTCTCCCAATTTTAAAAATGAATCCGTTCCCTTTCATTCCGCCACGTTTCGAAAAATTTTTACGATCGATAAAACGACCACGATCGGAAACGGAATTGGTAAAAACGAAGGCCTGGATCTTTTTCAGGAAATTCAAGGGAACTTCGTTCACATTCACAGTTATGGAAATCAATTTTCTCCATTTCCATTTTCCATCGACGCTGATACGGACGATTTGATCCTTCTCAAGGAAAATCGCTCCGGCGACTCTTACTCCGATTATGAAATCAGAAGGAAGGGGAGTTTATGAGAAAGTTTTTCATATATTCCTATTTTATAATGTTTTTCCAGATTTCCGCGTCCGAGAAAAATAAAGGGTGGGCTCAAATCTCTTGGATGGGATGGGGACTTGTGGGAAGTCAAAAAACTTCCGATCTTTCTCAAGTAAAAGAAGATCGGATTTATAAGGAACTGCGGATCAATTCCTCTTTGATTCACGGTGGGATTGACCGAAGTTTGGAAACGTCTCGTGTGAATATAAAATTACAGGCGGATCTAATCGCTTCCAGCGAGTCCAAACTCGCCTTTTTTGCGGGAAAGAATTTATTTTTCGAATTTAAGAAAGAACATGTTTCTCTCGTCGTAGGTAGAACTCAAGAGGAGATGAAGGGATCCGCATTTACGGATTGGATAGACGGAACGGACGGAATCGTAATCAAAGCAAACTTCAAAGAATTGGGACGCGTTCGTTTCGATCTCTTTGATTTTTATTCCGGTTATTTCTTATTCGAAAAGAATGGACTTAAGAATACGATTCTTAATACAAAAAAGACTCAATTTGATCAGGCCGGTGAAATTGAAGTTCAGGATTCCATTTTCAACACATTCAAAAATCGTTATAGAGGAGGAGTGGGCTATCGTTATGATCTGCCTTATTTGGAAACCGGATTTCGTTTTCAATATCTCAATCTCCAAAATTGGGGAAGATATGCGAATGATCTGATTTCGGAGACGGGGAACGTTTCCTCAGGCGATCGGGATTATCTCACACATTCTACGATAGAACTGAAGTTGAAATATTCTCGGTTTCATTGTTTTTTTGCAGGAATTTTGACGAGAGGACAGGATAAGACCGGTTGGAATCGAATCCGAAAAGCGAGTGCGATTCCAATTACGGGGGAAGCCGTTTTGATTTCCACCGGAGTTACTTGGAATTTTTGGAAGTTTGATGTTTTCGGTTTTCTTCCCGATCGGGATAAAAGAAGCGAGAACGGAGAAATTCTGGAACTAGGTTTTATCGGAATCGGTTCCTCTCCTTCTCCGGTATTCAGCACGAATCAGAGTTTGGATTTTTATCCTTCCGCTTGGATTACGGATCGAGGTTTGGAAAAACAATCCGGAATTCAAAACGGAAAACGTCAATCTGCCTGGACAGGAATCAATTTAGAATATAAAGAATCTATAATTCGATTTCGCTTGTATATTGCTTCTTACTTTTTTCTTTCCGATACGAAAGGAAATGAAGGAGCGCTTACGATGTCCAGGGAAGGTTTTCGAAAGGATTATCTCAGAGAAGCGCTGATTGAAACTCTGGTTTATTTTCCTTCCGAAAATACGAAGTTCGATTTTTTGTATCTGAAAGCTTCCTTGGGAGGTTCGTGGAGCGATCCTGAAAGTGCAAGAAAAGAATCATTCTTTCAAATCGTTTCAGGTATCGTTTTATGAGAAAAATTTCGAACGCTTTCGTTTTAATTTTTCTTTATATCTGGTTTTTTCTTTCCTTGGCAACTTGTTCCAGCCGCCACGATTCCGATTTTTTCTGGCTGGAGTGGGCGAAAACGCGTAATGTGGAAGCTAGTTTTTCGTATCCTGGACGTTATGTTCACACTTTCAAAAGAAGGAATGTACGAGATAAGATTTTACGATTGATTGAAAGTGCAGGATTTGCGATCGATCTTTGGGTCTATTCTTTCGAAGATCCCGAAATTTTGAACGCTTTGAAGAAAGCGAATACAAGAGGGGTTCAGATCAGAATTGTGGCCGATCCGGAAAGGGAATATATGGACGAATTCAAAAATCTCGGTGTGTTTCGAAAATGGGAAAGGTCAGGTTTACAACATTCTAAAATACTCATCGTGGATCGTAAAAAGGTATTTTTGGGCTCCGGGAATTTCACTTGGTACGGTCTTGAAAACGACCTAAACGGTTATGTTTCCTTCGATTTATTTGATTCCGAAATAGAAAACTTTTATGCTTTTTTGGAGGAAGATTCAGGAATTACTTCGCTTAACATTCCTCCGTTTCAATTTTATATCTCTCCGGAAAAGGGAAGATTGATTCAAAATCTGATCCTAAGGGAAGTCGATCGTGCGCAAAGAGACATTCGATATTTGATTTTCGATCATTTCGATTCCGTCCTGACCTCTAGATTGGCTTTGGCGGATCGTAGAGGGGTGAATGTCAAAGGTATTTACGATTCCCCCGTGGATGAAGAAGGCAAGTATCTCGCCAATGTATTTGAGAATCCCGGTTCCGAGATTGCGGCAGATGGAAATGAAGAGGTAATCGAGTCGGGTTCCTTCGGTAAGGGCGGGCTTTTGCATCATAAAACGATGATCGTGGACGGTAAAACTTTGATTTCTGGTTCGTACAATTTTTCGATCAGTGCCAGAGATAATAATCGAGAAATTCTTTTTAAAACCACTGATCCGTATTTGGTCGCTGTTTACGTAGAAGAGTGGGAACGAATTCGAGTAAATTCGATCGTTTATAAAGCGACTTCGTTTGGAACAGAAAATGGATCGAATGGTATTTACTTCGGCTATTCCGGAAATTCAATTCCGATCGGAGTCGAACAAACGATCTGTAGAACCGATACAGCCAAGGAAGAGTCTTTTTATTTAGAATCCGGGAACGCTTTTCTAAAATCAATTTTGGAATATACTTTTCTTCCTACGGAATCCTGCAAAGATGTTTCGAATTTTACGCCTCCCAGTAGCGGTTTTACCGGGAAAAAAACCAATCATCCGGTCAAGACGAAAAGTTTTAGGGAAGAAGGGGTTTTACTGACGAAACGAGGAAAACCTTTTTTCATTTCGACGACGAACGACTTTCAAGCGGACTTTGAACGCAAACCTGTATATTTATTTATTCCTACGTTTTATTCCGTTCAATCGGGAAATTTGTTTTTTCCACAAGACCTAATCGAATTTAAAAATCCGGTTTCCATTTTCTTCTATCAAAAGGGGAACGGTCCGGTCACAATTCCTTGGAATACTTCGGGGAATACTTTTTACGTCGTTTCTCATTCGACTGAGGGAATGATTTTTTTGGAATATGAGTCTTTTTTCCTTGCGTTTTGTTTTCACGAATATTCAAAAAAAGGAATGGAATATACAGAATTGATCCAGGAGATTCTTTCGTATCGAGGAGACGCTTTTTTGCCTGAGGTGAGTTTTTCAGCAGAAAAGGTTTCAATCGACGTTAGAAAAAGATTTGGAACGTACTGTTACCGGTACTGATAACGTGAGTTGTGTATAACAAATGCGAAAGCGATACGCCGCAATTTTCTTATACCAAGTTCACGCTAATAACTGATATCGTTTAAGATTCGAATAATAAAAAGATCGAGATTCGCTAAAATTACAGCGATTGAATCGAATTTTCTTTGGAACTTGTCTCAAAACCTCGATAGAAATATCATCGTGAATTTTTCACAAAGCGAAGGAGTTCCTACATTCAGAGAACTGATGACAATGTGCCTTTCCCACAGAAGACAGTTTTGAGACACACCTTTTTGAATTTGTTCGTAAAATGGTAATTTGCTGTAGTTCCAACATTTTAAGAATAAATTTACAAAGTTCTTCGGATTCCAATTTTTTAGAAAGACGAATCTTCTCGCGCCGAACTTATGTTAAATATTGATCCAAATGACCCAGAATTCGCTTTAAAACCAATCGAACCTGAGGCCTGCTAAAAAAAGATCGGATAAGAAATTTTTATTCTTACCGCCAATTTGGAGAAATGGTTTCGATAGAAATAATCAATAGAATTTTTGAAAAATTCCATAATTCAGATTAACAAAACTGCTTTAATCGTGACTGTTTCCATGAAGCAGAAGCAGGTGAAGAATTAATTTTTCAACAACTCTAATATACAAACTTTATTCTATTCAAAATATCTTAAGAATTGATCCAGAGGATCAGGAAGGGAAAAAAGCATATTGATCAACGTATTTCTTTTCTTCTTATTCTTAACGCTTGCAACTGTTTGATAAACCTCTTCCATTTTATCGACACAGGCCGTCATTTCATGTGCTTTGGAGATTTTAATGGATTCTTTCGAGAACGTTTCGTAAAGAGGAGAATCTTTCAAAATTGTCACTGCTTTTTCGGCGATTCCTTTTACGTCGAAAGGTTTTGCGATGTATCCGTTTCTACCATCGTGAATGAGTTCCGGAATCGCAAAAGAATCCACTCCAACGGCGGGAAGTCCACAAGCAATGGATTCCAAAATCACAAGCCCTTGGGTTTCCATCGTGGATGCGGTCAGAAACAAATCGTATTTCGGATATTCTTCCGGAAGCTGTTCCCTCTTTATGAATCCGGTAAAAGTAACGACATTCTCCACGCCTAAGTTTCGAGCTTGAACTTTCAAGGATGGGAGAGCTGGGCCATCCCCAATGATCGTAAGAGTGGAATCCGGAATTTCATCGTGAATCAGCTTGAATGCATTTAATATCACATCACAATTCTTCTCATAGGAAATTCTCCCTACATGTAGAAGTTTCGGAGCAGGAGTTAACTGTTTGATACTTCCTTTAAAACTTGTAAGATCAAGGCCGTTCGATATGACCGCAATTTTGGTTTTTAATCCGAATTCACGAAGTTGTTTTTCGATTAGATGAGACGGTGAAATGATAAGATCACAACGTTCGTAGATATTGTTTGAAATCTTAAGAATGACCTTTTTGCGAATGTTGAATTTATCGAATTTTTCGATCTTACTTAAATCCTTTATCTTCAACTTCTTGTCGGATTTACTCACTTTCAAAAAAAGTTTGTCCAGTTTGAGAAGTCTGTAAAAAGAAAGATACATGTCTTGTTCAGACATCAACGTATGATAGGTTCCTATCGTAGGGATTCCATATTTCTCGGTCGCATTAATTCCATAAAGTCCCAACAAGCCCGGAGTATGAATATGAACCAAGTCGGGCTCGAATTCCTTGATGATTCTTTTGATCTTGGTCGGGGAAGGAAGAACAACTTTAATATCGGGATAACTCGGAAGGTATCCGCTCCTGAATCTTTCAATTCGAATCGAATCACCTATGTGATGGAAATCCCCTTCGCCATATTTCGGACAGCAGATCGTAAACGTATGGCCTCTTTTTGCAAGAAGGTCCGCGAAATTTTTCATGGAGATCGCAACTCCGTCTACCTTAGGAAGGAAGGTGTCGGAAAAGTAAAGAACTCTCATCAAAGATCTCCTCATTCACAAACTTATGTTTCAAATACGATTGAAGGAAAATATCGAATTTACAATTCCCAGGTTTGATAGAATCTGGATTTCAATCGATTAGAGAAGATGCCCGAACGTCTTAGAAAAATCACTCTTTTTTTATTTTGCGCAAGTATTGTGACAATCGGTTTATCCGTATCCCTTAGCCAAGGATTCTTAGTACTTGCGTTTCTAACATCGTTATTCTCTTCGAAAACTTCCGGTTTTTGGAAAGAGCCCTTGACCCTCATCGGAATTTCATTTTTTGGTTGGTATCTGAGCGATTTTGTCATTCATTCCTTTCAGGAAGAGAATTTTCGAACTTATTCTAAAATCGCATTCAATGCAGAACTCAAAGACATTTTTCTCTTCATAGGATTCGTTCTGGCTTGGAATCTAAAAAAAGAGGAATTTCCGGTAATTTTAAAATCCCTAAACGTGCTCTTTTGGATTCTACTCATAACCGGATTTATTTCTAGTTTCTCTCCGGTCCGTCTTTCTAGACTTGTCAGTGACTTATATAGGGAATCTTCTAATTGGAAATTCACTCATCCCATGGGTCATGTTGGAGGATTGTCTCTTTACCTTCCAATCGGTTTGATGAACACTCATCTAACGTTCGGGGGACTTTTACAGTTTTTTTTTCCTGTACCCGTTTTTCTTTTTTTGAGATCCTTATTCGATCGGAATTTTAAAAAAGCCGGAATTCAAGGAATCATACTCTTAAGTTTCCTTTATGTAGTTTTTTTAAACAACGCCCGCTCCTCTATGTTGGGCGCGATTTTTTCCTCAATCACCGCATTTCTTGTTTTAGGAATTGTTCGTAAAGAATTACCCTCTGCAAAAATTTTGCTCTTTGCCAGTGGTATTCTCATGCTTTTGCTTGTTTTAGGAATCGTACTTTCGTTTACACAAGTCGGCCAAAAGATTACAGACCCTCTCTTTGGAAAAGAAAAACATACAGATTCTGGGAGAACTTTTATCTGGGATTCCACATTCCCTTTGATTCGGGATAACTTTTTCACAGGAG
>NZ_QAJG01000001.1:12500-62500 GCF_003046425.1 Leptospira borgpetersenii serovar Javanica | reverse complement strand
TTTCGTACAAAGATTGAATCACGTCGTGATATAAGGTAAAAATGACGTTACGTTTGAGTTTCATTGTTTCGGTCATTTCTTTTCCTTTTTCAAATTCTTTGGGAAGAATGTGAATATGGGCGATTTTTTCGAAAGATTTAAATCCGGCTTTTGTGGAGATTTTATCCTTTACGATGTTTTTAAAAAATGAACTTACTTCTTTGGAAGAGTTCCATTCGGTCGGATCTTTTGGAAGTTTTTTTCCTTGCGATTGAAATTCCTCGTAGACACGATCGAAGAAGGGAACGATCAAAACTCCGAGATTCTTTTTATCCTGTCCCACGACGATCACTTGGTTGATGAATTCCGATTCTGTGAGTTTTGCTTCGATCGGGGCAGGCTCTAAATTTTCCCCTCCGGAAAGAACGATCGTGTCTTTCGCTCTTCCGGCGAATTTTAATTCTCCGGTATGAGTCCAAGTAAGAATGTCTCCGGAATCGAGCCATCCGTCTTGTAAAGTTTTGGCGGTTTTTTCGGGTTCCTTATAATAACCAACGGTTACGTGCGGCCCCTTATGCCAAGCGATCCCTTTTTCACCGGGGGCCGTTGCGATTTTACCGTCTTCTCCTACAAGTTTGATTGCAGTTCCGGGTAATGGAGCGCCGATGGCGCCGTTTTTTGGAAGAGGAAATTCGCCGATTGCTCCGATTCCTGTCGTTTCCGTCATTCCGTAAGTTTCGATGATTGGGATTCCTGCGCTTCGAAAGAAAAATTGAATATGTGGGGGCATAGCTCCCGCACCACATAATGCGAAACGAATTCTTCCTCCGAATAAATCTCTCACCCTTTGTAAAATTTTGTAGGAAAGAATTTTAATCGGATAAAGAAAAAGAAGGAATGCGCTTGCTACAAAACGATCAATCGTCTTTTGCCTTGGATTTTCGATTTCGATGGTTGTATAGGAATCTCGAATCGTATCCTGAAGGCTCGTTGTGATTTCCGCCATTCTCACTGCAATGTGAAATAACTTTTGTCTGAGTGGGGGCGCTTTTCGAACTGTGTCGTGGATTCTTTTATAAAGTCCTTCCCAAAGTCTCGGAACTGAAACGAGTACGGTGGGCTTTACCCTTTGCATATCTGCAGGAATTGTGGGAATGGAAGAACATGCCATAGAGGCTCCCCAGGCTATAAGGGCCGTTTCCAAAAGTCTTTCGGCAATATGCCATGGTGGAAGGAAAATAATGGTTCTATCGTTGCAAGAACACGGAACGAATTCTTGAAGTTGATGAATTCCCCAGGTAAAACTTCTATGGTTCAACATCACACCTTTCGGCGTACCTGTCGTTCCGGAAGTATATATGATGGTTGCTAGATCTTTACCGATTAGAATCTCACCTCTTTGGGTGTATACTTTGTCTCCTTTTTTAAGTCGGGATTTTTCCCCTTCTAAAAGTGCATCTTCTAAAAAGAAGAACTTTACACCGGGAAGTGTAGTGCGGGCATTTTCCACATCCTTCCATTTTGTGGGAGGATCTATGAGAAGAATCATTTTTACATTTGCGAGGCTCGATTTATCTTCCAGCAGCTTTTTTAGGACTTTCTCATTCTCTAAAAAGAGTAGTTTGGCTTCGGAATGTTCCAAAATATATTTCAGATCGTCTAACGTGGCGTCGCAACCGCGAGGAACATCCACACATCCGATCGTGACCAAGGAGAGAGAACAAAGAGACCATTCGTATCTATTATCACAAATGAGTCCCGCCGTGTTTCCTTTTTGCATTCCAAGATCGATCAGGAATACAGAAAGGTTCTTGAGATTCTCATACCAATCCTGATAAGAAATTCCACGAAAATCGCCGTCTTCTTGCCGAACCCAATATAGGGGACGATCCGCATAAACGGAAGCTACGTCTCTGAGTAGATGGTAAAGACTTACTTTTTCCATAAAAGTCAGGGGAGTAATCCCAAAACCTCCTTCGTTCCGGTCATGAGATTGATGTTCTGCAGTGCTTGTCCGGCGGCGCCTTTTATGAGATTGTCCAAAGCGGAAACGATGACTAACGTATTCCCTCTTTTTCTTACCGAAATATCCAAAAAGTTCGTATGTTGAACTCTTTTCAGTTCGATCTCTTCCGGAGTTTTTAAGATTCTAAGGAAAGGTTCGTTTTTACAAGAGTTTTGTAGAATGGAAATCGGGTCAGAGAAAGATTCGGTATCAAGTTCTAATACAATCGTCGAAAGAATTCCTCTATAAACCGGTAATATATGGGGAGTGAAAATGACTTCCGGTTCGGGAAGTCCCGAATTCGCGTAAATGTACTCTTTAATTTCCGGTTCGTGTTGATGGGAAAGAATCTTATAAGCTCGAAAGTTTTCGTAGACTCCTGTATAGGAGTAACCTGCGTCTTCGGTTCTTCCACCCGCGCCGGAAACACCCGATTTGGAATCGGCTATAATCCGAGGTCTTAGATTTTTTCTAAGTTCGTTTAATAAAAATACCGGAAGAATTACGGAAGTGGAAAAGCAACCCGGGTTGGAAACGAAATCTGCATTTTTCAATTTGTCCCTAAAAATCTCAGGAATCCCGAAAACGGCTTTATCCACATAGGAGAATTGGGTGTGTTTTAATTGATAAGCTTTTTCAAATATTTCTTGATTGTGAAGTCTATAAACTCCGGAAAGGTCGATTACTTTGTGACCGGAGTCCAAAAATTTAGGAGCTGACTCGATTGATACACTATTGGGCACAGCTAGGACGACTAAGGATTGGGACGGGATTGCGGCTTCATGGTTGTGGAAGGTAAGATTTTTTGGAAAAGGAATTTCGGGAAAAACTTCGGCAAGTGTTTTACCCGCAAGCTTATCACTCGTGATATGAACGACTTCGTGTTCCTTTTGGCGGGAAAGAAGCAAAAGTAGTTCCTTTCCGGTCAAACCGCCTGCTCCTAAAATGCTAATCTCTGCCATGATCTTTGTTGTTTTTTACCCTCTTATAGAAAGATTTTAATTTTTGGAAAATACTGTAATTAAAAAAAACGCCGAACGATTTCTCATTCGGCGGTCAAGGGTTCCTAAAAAGAAAGCCATTTATTTTAGCCAACGGCCTGTTCTAATTTTTCCTCTTTCTCTTTGCGTGGCTTTTTGTTTTCCTGAGCCTGCAAGGGCAGGCTATTTAAATCTCTGATCATATTTTCAATGGTTAAAGCAATTTCGGGATTGTTTTTCAGGTACTCCTTGGCGGCTTCTTTTCCCTGTCCGATTTTTTCCGTATTATAGGAATACCATGCCCCAGCTTTGTGAATGATATCATGCTTTACACCAAGGTCAACCAGAGAACTTTCTCTACTGATGCCTGCATTGAAGATTATATCAAACTCTGCCTGTTTAAATGGAGGGGCACATTTATTTTTGACTACTTTGACCCGGACTCTGTTCCCAACCGATTCTTCTTTTTCTTTGATCGTTTCGATTTTTCGAATGTCCAAACGAACCGAACAGTAAAATTTCAGAGCGTTTCCGCCTGTGGTCGTTTCCGGAGAGCCGAACATGACTCCGATTTTCATTCGAATTTGATTGATAAATATAACCACGGTTTTAGATTTCGCAATCGTTCCTGTGAGTTTTCTAAGAGCCTGGGACATGAGTCTCGCTTGTAAACCCATGTGTGAATCTCCCATATCCCCTTCAATTTCAGCTTTCGGAACAAGCGCCGCTACGGAGTCGATTACAATCAAATCAATTGCATTACTTCGCACTAAGGATTCGCAGATTTCCAGGGCTTCTTCTCCATTGTCCGGTTGAGAAACTAAAAGTTCATCAATATTGACTCCGAGTTTTTTTGCGTAGGAGGGATCCAACGCATGTTCCGCATCGATGAATGCTGCAACCCCGCCCCTCTTTTGAGCTTCTGCGATTGCTGAAAGAGTAAGGGTCGTTTTTCCGGAAGATTCGGGTCCGTAGATTTCCACAATTCTTCCAATCGGATAACCTCCGATTCCAAGTGCAATGTCCAAATCTAAAGAACCGGAAGGAATCACCTGAACGGTTTGTTTGGAAGTATCCGAACCCAATTTCATAATCGAACCTTTTCCAAATTGTTTTTCAATTTGGTTCATCGCTTGTTCGATCGCTAACTTTTTAGAATCATCTACATTTTGAGCTTCTTCTTTACTTTTCTTCATAATACCTTCTCCCATGTTTTTGCCTCCTCTCCTTATACAGTTCTGAGAGGAAACAGACCGTCAAAATAACGGTTATCTTTTTTAAGTATGGCTTCTGATCCGGACAAAAAGATGTACTTTGGGCTCAAAAAAACGAGCCTGTTTCGATTTTTTTCACAAGCTCGGGTTTATGTCACCCGGTTTTCTGAAAACGAATGTAAAATATATGTAATTATTTGTATAGCAAAAATTTGAGTATTATTGAGAAAGAATCGATTTTTTTTCTTGATCCAAGTTCTTTTTAGTTTGGATTGCTTTTCGGAGTGTTTCCCTATTGCGAATCCAAAAATTTCGAAAGAAAAAAATAGTAAGAATAAAGGCACAGACAAAAAGAAAAAAATTGATTCCCAAGCGAAACCAAAAGGAAATTCCCGACTGGGAGGGAAAGAAAAATAACGTGCCGTCAACCAATCGAATTTTTTCACAACCCTGACAATTTGTATTTCGAATTTTGAAAAAGGAGTTCAATTCTCCTAAGGATTTTTCAGTTTTAATTTTCCATTCAGAAGATTCTTGAGAGTAGAGAAGGGTTTCATTTTCCGAGAAATAATAAAATGCACATGTTAAACCGGTTTTTAGGAATTCCACAGGTACAATTCCGGTTTGCCTTCCGAGATAAAAATCGACGTAGTAGCCTTTTATCGTAAAACTACGAATCTGGGAAAGATTCGGAAATTCTGCTCCATAAGAAACCTGATAAAACAGAGTGGACTTTTGATTTCTAATTCGTATTCCGCCTAAATTCGGGATTTTTTTGAGTTCGGTTTTAAGCTTTTCTTTGGGAGGGAAAGAAGGGTTTTTCAATTGGATAGAAAGAATTTTTTTTAAATATGTTTCTAGTCTGGATTCTTCCTCTTTTTTCCAAATGGGAATCCACTCGACGAGCCAAGATTTTTCCACGGCTGTCGGATCTCCTCCTAACAACGTTATCATCTCAATAGGAAACGCTTCCGACGCTATTGATTGGTTCCAAAATAACAGGAAGAAAGTAGATACAAAAAAAAATGTTTCATAGGAGCCTCTGAATGATGTTACGATAAGTTCAATTCTTGTCTAAAACATGAGAATTCAATGTTTCTCCTAAAACTTAAAGAACGGAAATGAAGATGAATCAATGATCGCAGTAAAATCGATTTGTACAAATTTATTTTTCTGAGATTTAAGGTTTCATTTCAAGTAATTTTCAGTCGGTTGGTTTTGTCGGAAGAGCGAAAAGAAGAATTTGTTGCATCTATGGATATATATAGTTCTTGTTTCTAAGGGGCCGATATAGAGAGGCGTTTGTCTCAATCGTTCTGATTTCTTTTACGTCTATACAACTTAAGGGTACCTTTATAAAATCCAAAGATGCGATTCTAAAATCAAATTTCTAGATGAAATCACCGTTTTCGAAGCGATGTCCGATGAAAAATTCATTTTATAGAAGTGTCTTTTAAAATATTTCTAACGATCATTTTCTCCTATACAAGAGGAGAATCTTGGAAATTATTATGGAATGTCCGAATGCCCACTTTGTAAATTTCATCAGTCCGGTGATCTCTCGGAAGTTCTTATGAGATTCGGAGAATTTTCGGTACGCCAATGTGAGGAAGAAAAAAAACTCAAAGGTTATCTTTATATAGAACCCCGTTCTCATTGGACTTCGTATCAGGATTGGACTAAGGATTCTTTTTCCGATTTCGGAAAAGCCTTAGAATTTGCGACAAAATGGATCTATAAAAACCATGTTCCGATTAAGGTTTATACTGTGATGGTTTCAGAGGTGGTTCCTCATATGCACTTTCATTTGATCCCAAGGTATTCTGACGATTTAAAAGGGATTGATTATATTCGGCTAGCATTGCAAGGAAAATTGTCGGAACAAAGTTATATTCGAAATTTATAATGGGATTCGTTTTAAGGTGTTGAGGGAAGTATATGGACGTTTTGAAATTTAAAGGTATTCTATTTTTGTTTTCCGTTTCCTTTTTGTTGGGTGGTTGTGTTTATAGAGATGTACGTATTCCAGGGCTAAGTACCAATTTCACTCAATACGTTTTAAACTCGGACGATTTTCAAATTTTAGGAACCGTGGAAACCGAAGGAATTTATACTTCCTGGCTCATGCTCTGGGTGACGGGTGAAACCGGTTATAGAGAATTGTTGGATAAATCCAAGGCGCTCGGAGGGGACGAAATCATCAATTATCGTTTTGAAGTGGAAGAAACGAGTATTTTGCTGGTCGTCTGGAATCGAATCAAGTGGAAAGCAACCGCACATGCGATCAAATACAGAGAAAAAATCAAAAAACCTTGATCAAAGAAGAATTACGGACTCTGAATTTTTTAGGAGTCTAAAAGGATAGAATGCAGACAAACAAAGCCCAACTCATCTTGGAAGCTGGACTTTCCAGGAAAGCGGATTTCGTAGAAATATTTGAGGAAGAGACAAGATCTTCTTCCGTAAGTTTAAGAGATCAAAAAATAGAACAAAGTTTTGCGGGAATCGATTACGGAATCGGAATCCGACTTATTTACGGAACCGATGTTCTCTACGCACATACCAACAACGAAGACTCGGAACATTTGATTTCTCTCATAAATCTTTTAGCGGATTCCAGAGGAACCGCGAAAGAAAAAGGACAAACGCTCGTACTAAAAGGCAATTTGAAATCCCCTTCGTTTTCGGCAAACGTAAGAGATCCTCGCAAAGTTTCTCCCCATGAAAAATTAGAAATTTTATTTCGTGCGGACCAAAACGCCCGGAGCATCTCTTCAAACATAGTTCAAGTCAGCGTTTCCGCATTTGATTCCGTTTCTAGAATCGGAATTTACAATTCGGAAGGATTGTTTCTTGAAGATTTGAGGGTAAGAAGTCGCTTTAACATCAACGTCGCCGCGGAAAAAGAAGGAGAACGATTCGTTGCTTCCGAAAATCCAGGAGCTAGAAAGGGTTTTGAATTTTTCAACGAACTTCCCGTAGATCAACTTTCCAAAACTGCGGCTGAAAGAGCTCTTTTGATGTTGTCTGCTGGATATATTCAAGGAAAGAAAATGCCTGTTGTGATGGGGAACGGTTTCGGCGGAGTCATTTTTCACGAGGCCTGCGGACATCCGTTGGAAACAGAGGCGATCCGTAAAAAATCTTCTCCTTTTATGGATAAACTCGGGAAAAGAATCGCTCAGTCCTGTTTGACCGCTATCGATGACGGAACGATTCCGGATTCTTGGGGAAGTATCTCTGTGGATGACGAAGGATCGGTTCCTCAGAAAACAGTTTTGATAGAGAATGGAATTTTAAAAAGTTATCTCGCCGATCGAATCGGAGCGGAAGAAGTAGGAGTTCCAAAAACCGGAAGCGCTCGAAGAGAAAGTTATATGTACGCTCCCGTTTCTAGAATGAGAAACACATACATCGCTGCGGGAAAAGACTCCTTTGATTCCATGTTGTCCGGAATCGAATACGGACTTTTTGCTAAAAAGATGGGAGGCGGTTCGGTCAATCCGTCTACGGGAGAATTTAATTTTTCCGTAGAAGAAGGATACGTTATCCGAAATGGTAAGATTGCGGAGCCGGTCAGAGGCGCGACGCTCATCGGCAAAGGAGACGAAATTCTTCCTAAGATCAGTATGGTAGGCAATGATTTGGAACTCGCGGCCGGAATGTGCGGTGCGGCTTCTGGCTCGGTTCCGGTCACAGTGGGCCAACCTTCCTTGAAAGTGGACGAGATTCTCGTGGGAGGTCGTTCATGAATTTGGATAGTTCCGTTGAATACGTATTAGATATTTGTAAAAAGAAAAGATTGGATCAATACGATCTCGTTGGTTCCGAGTCCAAAGAGGTGGGAATCGAACTCTTTCGAAAAAGAGTGAGTAATACCGAACTTTCCAATTCCAGAGGGATTGGAATCCGTCTTATCCAGTCCAGAAAACCGGGTTATTCGTACAGTGAAAAATTATCCGAAGAAGCATTGTCTCAGATGGTGGAGGACGCGCTTGCACAATCTAAAATTTCGGATCCGCTTGATATCGATCTTCCGGGACCATGCGAACTTCCCAAAATCAATATTCGTTCTTACGAGGAATCTTTGGAATCTCTCGGTTTTGAGTGGTTGAAATCCACGGGTGAGAAGTTGGATGATCTTGCTTGGTCGGTCGGAGGTAAAGTCGAGAATGTTCCATATTCTTATGCGGGTAAAACTTGGAGCCGATTCATATTAGCAAATTCGAATGGACTTTATCATAGCGAAAAATCGAACCTGATTTCGGCGGGAGTCGCGTTAGTCGCGACCGACGGAAAGACCAAAAAAATGGGGGGATATACACGTTCCGGTTTGGATTTAGATCGTATTGATCCTAAGTCGATCGTGTCCACTGCGGCGGAACGTTCTTTGGCTCTTTTGGGAGCAAAACCCGTAAAAAGTGGTTTGTACAATATCGTTCTTTCTAATCGAATCACTCCTCAAATTTTTGGAATGTTTTCTTCTCCGTTCTCGGCTGATAGTGTACAAAAAGGTTTGTCTAGACTGGAAGGCAAAATCGGTTCACAAATCGCATCACAAAATTGGAACGTGTTTTGTGATCCGCATATTTCGGATTATCCAGGTTCGAGACTTCTGGATGCGGAGGGGGTTTTAACGAGTAAAAAAGCGGTAATCGAGAATGGAATTTTGCAAACTTATCTCTATAATCTGGAATCCGCTAAAAAGGAGGGAGTTGTTCCTACCGGAAATGCGGTTCGCTCATATGGAGGTAGGGTTGGCACCTCGTTTAACAATTACGTTGTACCTAAGGGAGATAAAACTCTCGAAGAATTATTGAGTGGCTTTCCGGAATGTATTTACGTTTTAAAGCTCGAAGGAGGTTCGGGATGTAGCGCGGTTTCCGGAGAAATCTCGATCGGTGTACAAGGGATCTATTATAAAAATGGAATCCCCGTTCATCCAGTGGATAGCATAACGATGAATCTGAATTTTTTTGATCTTCTTTTTAGAATCGAGGGAATCTCGAACGAATACAATGATTCCTATTCTTCCATCAAGGTTCCGGATATTCTCATTAGGGAAGCAAGCATTGCAGGTTGAGTTTTCGCTTGCTTCTCTTTTTGAATTAGGGTTTTTTGTTTGAAACAAACTTTTCTATTTCGGGAGAAACCTTTTGAACTTTTGGACCCATCTTTTACAAACCCGATTTCTTTTTTTACGGACCGGGAGCGCTCGTGGAAAAAACTCTTTGCATATTGGGGTTGTGATTCGGTTTTTAATTGAAGTCTATTTTTTAAATTTCCATTCTAGGACGATCCAAACCCAGAGATTCAATTTCGAACGTTTTAAGGTTAAAAAACGAAAACGGTTTCATTTCCGAAACTTGGTACAAAATCTTTTGAGTTCTCTATGTTCTTTCTTATGGGAAATTTTATCTCCTATAGTCGGTCGGGATTTGTGTCAGATTCAACAATCCTTAAAGACGAATACCTTTGTATTTTTTTGGGGAATTGTGTCTCTCTTTTTTGGGTTCACCAGTTTAAACGCTCAAGTAAAGATCGAATTTAGTCCGGTTGGAGAAGTCAAAAAACCTTCCCAAGTAAGAGCTCGTTTTTCCGAATCGATGATTCCTTTGGGAAATCCAAAATTTTCTTTGTACCCATTTGAGATTCGATGTCCTTTACAGGGTGTACAACGTTGGGTGGATGATAAAAATTGGGTTTTTGAATTTACCGAACTTCTACCCGGCGGAGTGGAATGTACTTTTGAAACGAAGAAGTTGAAGTCGGTCGCAGGAAATTCTTTGGATGAAGGGGAAAGATTTTCCTTTCATACGGGAGGTCCCGAAATAGATTCTTCCTCTCCCTATGAAGGAGGGATTATCGACGAGGATCAGGTTTTTATTTTGGATTTGGATTCTGAGCCGGATTTTTCTTCCGCAAGCGATCATATTTATTTCGTGGTCGAGGGACTCAAGGATAAAGTCGGTTTTAGTAGAATCAAAGGTTCGATCGAAAGTGAAATTTTGAAAGCGAATTATAGGGAAGGAAAAACCGAAAAAACGATTCTTATCAAACCAGATCAGAAGTTTCCAAGTGGAAAAAAAGCCTATCTCATTTTGGAACAAGGGCTGAAATCAAAATCGGGAATCCCGAGAAGTTCTACAAGAAAAATTGAATATACCGTAAGACAACCTTTCCGAGCGGAATTCAACTGCGATCGAGTCAATGCAAGGGCTGCTTGTATTCCCACTTTGCCCTTGAGATTGAATTTTAATTCTCCCGTATCCGTAGAAATTCTTCGAAAAATTCAGCTTCAAACGAGTGATGGGAAAAAGATTCCTTCCAAGGTCGCTTCCGAGAACGGAAATTATGACTATGGGGTCAGTTTTCCAGTTCCTATTGCTCCGAATTCTAAATTCCAAATCATCCTTCCATCAGGTATAAAAGACGACGCGGGGAGATCTCTTGCCAATCAATCCTCGTTTCCTCTCACGGTTTCCACGGACGATTATCCTCCTCTTTTGAAATTCTCTTCCAAGTTCGGAATTTTAGAAAGATTTCCAGAGGCGATTCTCCCCGTTACGATTCGAAATCTGGAAGCGGAGAATCCGGTGCGTATCTATCAGGTGAAAACGAGTCCCGACACGGAAAACGTTGTCAAAGAACAATTCGATAAATTGAAAGAAAAGGGAAAAGAAATTTTCAACTGGGCTACCGGAAAGGAAGAGCCCCCAAAACAATTTACCGGAAAAGAATTGATTCTTGGGTCGGGACAGATTGCGGAAATCGTTCGATTCCTCAAAACGATTGAAAATTTAGAACACCGCCATTCTATTTTTGATTCTTTTCAGAATCCGTCTTTCACGAACGAGATCAAACTCCAGAGCAAACAGGGAGTTCGTCGTTTTGAAGTCGTGGGAATTCCCTTGAAAAAACCGGGTTTCCACGTGGTCGAAATGAAATCGGACGTATTAGGAAATTCTTTATTAGGAATCAATCAACCGTTTTATGTCCGTACGGCCGCTTTGGTAACCAACCTTTCTCTTCATTTTAAGTGGGGAAAGGAATCCTCTCTCGTTTGGGTGACAACGCTCAGTGATGCGAAGCCGGTACCGGGCGCCGACATTCAGATTTTCAATTGTAAGAACGAAAAAATTTTTGTAGGTAAAACGGGACCTGGAGGAACTCTACTCGTGAAAGGAATTCCTTCCCGAAATAAAGTTCCGCATTGTTCTTGGAAATCGTACGAAAATGGTCTGCTTTTAACCGCGGCTTTCGAAGACGATTTTACTTTTACTCATACTCGTTGGCAGAATGGAATCGAAAATTGGAGATTCAATCTTCCGGGAGATTCCGGAGACGACAACGTTTTATTTCACCCGATTTTGGATAGAACCTTGTTTCGTGCCGGAGAAACCGTTTCCATAAAACTTATTTCAAGAACTAAAAGACAGTTCGGTTTCGAGGTTCCGACACGAAACGAATATCCGGCATTTGCGAAAATCATTCATTCCGGTAGTGATAAAGAATATTCCATTTCCTTAAAGTGGAACCAAGAGGGAACAAGTTCTTTTCAATTCAAAATACCGAAAGAAGCCAATTTGGGTATTTATCGGATTTTATTAAGCGAATTTGCAAATAAAAATAGTGGTTTGATTCCCATCGGAGAATTCAGGGTGGAAGAATTTAGAATTCCACTCATGAAAGCGGATTTTCAAGTTTCCGGCCCAAGTGTTGGTCCTTCTAAGTTGGAACTTTCCGGAAACGTTCGTTATCTTTCAGGCGGAGGAGCCGGTAAACTTCCGGTTCTATTGAGAACTCGGGTTACGACCGGAGGCGGGGTGTACTTTCCCGATTACTTTGATTTTTCATTTAGCAACGGTTTGGTGAACCGTAAATCCGAAGAAAATGAGGAGCCGACTTCGATAGTCGGTTTTACAAAAACGCAACTTACGTTGGACGAAAAAGGCTTTTTCGAAACGACAGTAAAGTCGATTCCAAAATCCGATACGATTCAAAAGCTCGAAGCGGAACTTGAATACAAAGATCCGAATGGAGAGATTCAAAGCGCGTTCAGATCTTTTCCGATTTATCCTTCCGAATATCATATCGGAATCGCTCCTGAGAGTTGGGTCGCGGTTCAAGACTCGGTTCGGTTTAAGGTTGCGGTTCTTGATTTAAAAGGAACTCCGATAGAAGGAAAGAAAATAAATGTAATCGCGTTTACGAAAAAATATTATTCCAATCGAAAGCGTTTAGTCGGCGGTTTTTATAGTTACGAACATAAATACGAAGTGAACGAAGTGGGGGAATTCTGTTCTGGTAAAACGAATGCGAAAGGGATTTTATTTTGTAATGGTCCTGTAAATGCGACGGGGGAAGTCTATTTCGAAGCTTCCATTTCCGGAGAAGATGTAAAAGCGAATTCTTCCGTTTGGATCAGCAGCAGTAAGGAAGATTTTTGGTTTGCGGCGAGTGATCACGATCGTATGGATCTTCTCCCTGAGAAAAAGGAATACCAAGCGGGTGAGAAAGCTCGGTTTCAAGTGAGAATGCCGTTTCGAGAAGCAACCGCTCTCATCACCGTCGAAAGGGAGGGAATTCTCAATTCGTATATCAAAACTCTCAGCGGTAAAGAACCGGTCGTCGAAATTCCTGTGGAGAGTTCGTTTGCTCCGAATGTGTTCGTTTCCGTTTTGGCGGTTCGGGGAAGAGTGGGTCATCCGAAAGAAACCGCGTTTGTCGATTTAGCAAAGCCTTCTTTTCGATTGGGAGTAGCTCAAATTCGAGTCGGTTGGAAACCTTTCGAGATTCCTGTTCGTGTGGAAACGGATAAGACCGTTTATCAGGCTAGACAAAAAGCGAAAATAAAAGTTCAGATCGACCATCCTTCGCTACAGGTAAAAAAAGATTCAAGAATCACATTAGTTGCTGTCGATCAGGGTCTTTTGGAATTAAAATCCAATGATACTTGGGATTTACTTCGAGCCATGATGCACCAGCGAGGAAACTCGGTGGAAACTTCCACCGCTCAACTTCAGGTAGTCGGTAGAAGACATTTCGGATTAAAAAGTTTACCGTCGGGAGGCGGAGGTGGAGGAGCGACAACCAGAGAGTTGTTTGATACTCTTCTTTACTGGAAACCGGATTTGAAACCGGATGGGAATGGGTTTTTAGAAGTGGAAGTTCCTTTGAACGATTCTTTGACTTCGTTTAAGGTAGTTGCGATCGTTCACTCGGGGAAAGATAAGTTCGGTTCCGGTTCGACTCAGATTCAAACCACAAAGGATGTTCTTATTTATCCTTCGGTCGCTCCTTTTGTTAGGGAAAAAGACAATGTACTGAGTGGCATTTCTCTTAAAAATACGACGGAAAGAACCTTGGAACTTGAAATCAGTCCAAAAACTTTGCCTGATCTTAAATTAGAAATTAAGAATATTCAATTAAAGCCGGGGGAATCCGCAAACGTTCATTGGAATCTTTCAATTCCTACAAAAAAAGACGAAATCGTCTATGAATTCCAAACCAAGGAAGCGGGGAACGGACCTTTTACGGATACGCTTCGTTTTCGTCAGAGGGTAGGAGAATCGGTTCCCATTCGGATTTTACAATCCACTTTTCGACGTTTGGAAGACGGAACACTCAGTCTTCCGATTCAGGAAAATCAGGAAGCGATTTTGGGAAGCGGAGAACTTGAGATCAGTTTAAAATCCTCTCTTACCGGCGGAGCGATCCTTTCTTCTACCGAATATATGAGTCGTTATCCGTATTCTTGCCTGGAGCAAAAACTTTCCAAAGCAGTTTCGGTCGGATCTCAGAATGATTGGGATCGGATTATGAATCAATTGAATGTTTATCTGGACGGGGATGGGCTCTTGAAATTCTTTCCGATGTCTTGGTACGGAAGCGAAATCTTAACGAGTTATGTGCTGATCCTTTCCTCCGAATCCAGTTATAAAATTCCAGATTCGATTCGGGAAACTCTTTTAGAGGCTCTGAATCGATATACTAAGGGTTTGATTTATAGAAACGGTTACATCTCGAATACCGATTTTCTTTTAAAAAAGATCATTGTCTTAGATGCGATATCTCGTTTTCAGCCGATCGGAGACGATGTAATTCGATCTGTTCGGACGGATCCGAAAATCCTTCCTACTGATATTCTGATCAGTTTGAGAAATATATATTCGAAATCCGGAATATATAAAGATCAGATTTCCCGGTTAGATGCCGTTTTGAAATCTAGATTCAGAATCCAAGGAACCTCCTATAATTTCGTAGATGAATCTAGTCTTTGGTGGCTTTTGTCTTCCAACGATTCGACCGTGATGAAGATGATTCTTTCCGTAGTGAAAGACCCAAGTTGGAAAGAGGATCTTCCTCGATTGGTCCGCGGAGCGATCACAAGGCAATCCAAGGGACACTGGGATATCACACCTGCAAACGCTCTCGGAATTCTTGCGTTTCAAACATATTCGAAACAGTTTGAAAGGGATTTCGTAGAAGGGAACACTACAATTACTTTGGAAAATAATTCAAACACTTTGGAGTGGAAGAATAAAAAAGATCCCCCCACGGTTTTGATTCCAATGCCGAAATATGCACAAAATCTAAAATTCGTTCAGAACGGAAGCGGAAGACCGTATGTCGTAATTCATACAAAAGCCGCCTTACCATTGAAGGAAAAATTGGAAAGCGGGATGAAAATGGAAAAGGAGATGTTGGATGAGTCCGGAAAGAAGAAGTCTTCATTTCGAGAAGGAGATTTGGTACGTGTTCGTCTGAAAATTTATACCGAGTCCGATTTATCTTGGATTGCCGTTAAAGATCCAATTCCAGCGGGGGCTAACATTTTAGGTACCGGACTTGGGAACGATTCAAGCAGTTCCGAACTTGCAAAGGATGATAACGGATGGTCATCTCCTACTTTTGTGGAAAAAAAATGGGAAGGTTATACCGCGTATTTTGAGCATTTGCCTGCGGGCTCTGTTATTCTCGAATACGTATATAGAATCAATCATGCCGGAAAGTTCGTCTTACCTCCGACTAGAGCCGAAGCGATGTATCTTCCGGATCAGTTTGCGGAAATTCCAAACTCGGATCAAATCGTGACGAAGGAATAAATGCCTCATGTATGATAAGAATATATTGGTATTTTTGTTCATTAGTATATTCTTTTGTTCGAATGTAGTTTTTTCCGAAGGGGTCCCTTCTTACAGGGAAATTCGGGATTCGTATCATCCTTCTGACGGGACGATTTTGGATCTTCACGGAAGATTTTTACAAACGATTCGGTTTAACGTTCGGGAAAGAAAATTAGCTTGGACGGAAGAGGGAGAGATTCCGGAAACCTTATTGCTTGCCTTATTTGTGCAGGAAGACAAACGGTTCTTTGAACATTCCGGAGTGGATCTACTTGCGATTTTAGGTGCAATGAAGGATAGAATCTTAGGGAATTCAAAGAGAGGTGCGAGTACACTTTCCATGCAACTCGCAGGAATTTTTCTCGGAACCAAACCGGGGCGTAGGAACATTTTCGATAAATGGGAACAGATGAGGTTCGCTCAAAAAATAGAACAGACCTGGAGCAAGAACGAAATTCTCATCGGCTATCTCAATCTGATTCAGTTTCGTGGGGAGCACAAGGGGCTCAGAGCAGCGAGCCGAGGGCTTTTTCAAAAGGAGCCTTCCGCATTGAGTGATGCGGAGTCGGTTCTTCTTGTTGCGATGCTTCCGTTTCCGGGAGCAAGTCCTTCCGTTTTAGTCAAACGAAGTTGTGCTCTTGCGAAAAAAATTCAAAGAGAGGAACTTTGCTATTTGTTTGAAAGTGTGGTTGATCGGATGACCACAAAGATGAGTGCTTTGCCTGCTGTTGGAGGAATCGCGTTTCATGCGGCTCAAAAAATTTTTAGAGAGAATCCGGAATTTCTTTCCAGAGACGGGAAAGTAAAAACGACTTTGGACTTCGATCTTCAATGGAAGGTTACCGAACTTGCAAAAAATGTTATGGACGGGTTGAAAAAACAAAACGTAGCTGAAACCGGAATTCTCGTTTTAGACAACTTATCCGGTGCGATTTTGGTTTACGTCGGAAATCTTCCAGATAGCTCTTCTTTTTATGTAGACTCGATTCCTTCTAAAAGACAAGCAGGTTCCACGTTGAAGCCGTTTTTATACGGACTTGCATTTGAGAAGGAAGTGTTAAAGCCGAATTCCATTTTGGAAGATACTCCTGCCGAATGGAATGCGGTTTCCGGAATTTACAGACCTTCGAATTACAGTGACATGTATCATGGAAACGTGCAGGCAAAATATGCACTTGCTTCTTCCTTGAACATTCCCGCGATCCACGTTTTAGATCTTGTAAGTGTTTCTAGTTTTGTTCAGAGATTGAAGGACCTTGGTTTGAGCGGATTGAAACGAGCGGATTTTTATGGATCTTCACTGGCTCTTGGAAGTGCGGACGTTACACTTTTTGAATTGACTAACGCTTATAGAACTCTTGCGAACGGAGGGATGGGGTCTAAGCCTACTTTTTTTCCTTACGAAGCAAAACAAACACTTGAGGAAAATTTCCGAGAAGGAAATCGTTGGAATAGAATTTATACGAAACAAGCCGCTGAAACGTTAGGAGAAATTTTATCCAATCGGGAATACCGTTTTCTTTCCTTCGGTCTCAACAATCATCTTAGTACTCGGTTTTTTACGGCGGTAAAAACGGGAACCTCCCAGGATATGAGAGACAATTGGTGTGTGGGGTATTCGAAAAATTATACGGTCGGTGTTTGGGTCGGTAACTTGGACGGAAGCCCTATGTGGGACGTGAGTGGAGTTACGGGAGCGGCTCCGATTTGGAATGCGGTGATCGGCCTACTTCAGGAAAGAGAAAACCAACCGGGTAACACGCTCTTCGAGGCCTTTCGTGATTCGCACGTAAGTCGGCTTGTGGAATCGTTTTCCATTCCTAAGATTTTGATTCCTGGAAACGAAACAATTTACGCATTGGATCCCGATATCCCTGAAGGAAGGCAGAAACTCTATTTTTCTGCGTCCGCGTTTATGTCCGGATTTCGATGGGTTTTGGATGGAAAAAGAATTCAGGAAGCCAAACAAAAGGATATATTTTGGAAGCCCGAGCGCGGATTTCATATTCTTTCCTTACAAGATAAGGATGGAAAGATCATTGACAGCGTAGTTTTCGAAGTCAGATAGAGAAAAGGTTTTTCTCTTGCAGGGAACCACCTTCGCGTTAGAATCAATTTCAGACTCCATGAAACTATCCACTGAAACGTATCTTTTATCTCCTGCATTGGAAGAGGCAATTCTTCTCGCCGAAGTAACATCCCGTCCTTTACTTTTAAAGGGAGAACCCGGAACCGGGAAATCTCTTTTAGCCGAGTATCTCGCGGATCAAAGAAAACTTTCCCTATATACCTGGCATATAAAATCCATCACCCAGGCAAAAGAGGGTTTGTATTTTTATGACGCGGTTTCTCGATTGAACGATTCCCGTTTTTCAGAGGACTCCGAAAAAGTAAAAAATATAGAAAATTACATTCGGCTTGGTGCGCTTGGAGAAGCGTTTAGTGTGGATAAAAAATCGATCGTTCTCATCGACGAAATAGATAAGGCCGATATTGAATTTCCGAATGATCTACTTTTAGAGTTGGATCGAATGGAATTTTTCATTCCCGAAATTTCGAAACGTATTCAAGCAAAACATCGTCCTTTGACTATTATCACTTCCAATAACGAAAAGGAACTACCTGCGGCTTTTTTAAGGAGATGTATTTTTCATTATATAGAATTTCCGGATCCAGAATTTATGAAAAAGATCATTCTTTCTCATTATCCAGGGGTGGGTCATACATTGCTCATCAAAGCTCTCGAGATGTTTTATCTCATCCGTAGAATGGACGATTTGAAAAAGAAACCGGGGACGAGCGAACTTTTGGATTGGATTCAGATTTTAGTACACCAGGGAGCGGTCTTGAAAGACGAGGTTCGAATCCCGTTTCTCGGTGCACTGATAAAAAACGAGGAGGATCTGAGGTTATTCAGAAATTAAAATGTTTATCCCGTTTTTTTATAGGCTTAAGGCGGAAGGGATACCGGTTACGACGGGAGAATTCTTGGATTTTTTGAAAGTCGTGGATCATTACACGACTTATCAGAAAGTATGGATTGATCTGAACGAACTCTATCGCTTTTCCAGAGCTTGTATGGTAAAGGACATCAAGTATTTCGATTCTTTCGATCTCGTTTTTTCCGAAATTTTCGGGGAAAAGGGTGCACTCAAACCCGAACTGAAACAAGATTTATTGAATTGGTTGAGTCAGATATTTGATAATCCGAATAAACTTCCTCCTTCCCTGATTCCACCGGATCAACTTTTGGAAGAATTTAAAAAACGCCTTGAAGAACAAAGGGGAGAACACCACGGAGGAAGCAAGTGGGTTGGAACAGGAGGATCGTCACCTTTTGGACACGGAGGAAAAAATCCGGAAGGAGTTAGGGTGGGTGGGGAGGCGGGAAATCGTTCCGCGGTTTTTCAAGCATTAGAAAGACGTTATAAAGAATATAGGACAGACGAACAGCTCGATGTACGTCAGATCAAAACCGCTCTCAAAAAACTCAGAAACTTAAGAAAAGAGGGCATATCCGAGTTCCATCTTCCGAAAACGATCGATTCCACTTGTAGAAACGCGGGTGACATTCAGATCGAGTTCGAACGTTCTAGAAAGAACGGACTTAAGGTTCTTTTGCTGATGGATACGGGAGGAAGTATGACTTCGCATGCGGAGAGGGTTAATAAGCTCTTTTCAGCAAGTCATCAGATAAATCATTTCAAAGAATTTCATTATTATTACTTTCACAATATTATCTACGACGCGGTTTATCCGAAGGCAAATATGAGGACCCCGATTTCTCTACAGAGAATTTTTAAAAAACATAGTGATGACACGAAGTTGATTTTGATCGGTGACGCGTACATGGCTCCTTATGAATTGCTCGATCCCACATATGGCTTTTATCACAGTCGATTCCGGATGGATTTTCGACTTCCCGAAAATCCGGAATCCGGCTTGGATTCCTTAAAACGAATTCGAAGACATTTTCGGGATTCGATATGGTTGAATCCCGAACCGATCAAATACTGGGATGCACCTACGATTCGAGAAATCAGGAGCCAGATACCAATGTACTTTTTATCCTTAGACGGATTAGAAAAAGGGATTAAAAAACTTCTCAATTCATTCTAAAATCGATTTTATAGAGGTGTTTCCTTATTATTATGAAGATCTATAAAAATAAAGATCAAAAATCAAAAGTATCGTCTTAGAGCCCGTCTAAATCTCGTCGAAGCGACCCTAGGAGTGATGCGGCTTGAGTTTAACAAAAATGTAGGAACTATTACAGTCTTAAATGACAGGAAAAAGCCGCCAATACGACGTAGTTTGTAGGAACTCTCACATTCAAAAAACTAATGACAGTGTCGGGGCAATGCCGTTCTTACAAAAGATAATTTTGAGAGGGGTTCTGGTATGGTTTCATCATTTGAAAAAAGGTTTCTATTTGAATACCGGGATTTCGGTTCCGTCGAGTTTGGAAAGTTTTGAACTTCTTTTGTTATTTCAATTACGAGCTTCCCGGATTCATTTTCGTATTTTGGGTCGGAACTCCGGCCTTACTTAGAGCCTTAGAGCCCGTCTCAAAACCTTAGGAATGTAGGAGCTATTACAATCTTAAACGACGGGAAAAACCTTCAATACGACGGTTTCTGTGGGAACTCTCACGTTTTTTAAAAACTTGCCGGATCGTTAAGAGATATTTTTCTTCAGGTTTTGAGACCGGCTCTTAGATTTGGCTCCGATCTCTAAAACTAAAATTCGAAACAATCTACTCAAAGTCTACGAGAACTTTCTTTCTATTTTTTTTAGGATCTCCGTGATCGCCTGAACATAACCGTCGTAAACCCCACGGTCGTATTCTCCGAGAGAATGATAATTCAGGCTTTGCATTTCTTTTAGGTGGCCCTTTAACTCTTCGTAAACGTAGTTCTTACGTATATAAAGAGTTTCAAATACTTTAGGATGCATTGTTCACCTCTTTTTTAGAATATAATAAAATCAGAGAATTCGATGTAAAAACATCGTTCGGTAAAATTCGGATTTTAGCCACGCATTTGCCCGTATATAATCCGAAAATTTTTTTTCGAATGTTTTGAATTCCCTACTGTGGATAACGTTTCTTCCCTTTTTTCGGATGATCGGAAAGTGAACGTGCAGTAACTCATGGAACACAATGTATTCTAAAACGAAATTCGGAACGGACTCAAGGGATAAAATCGGATTAATTACGATCATTTTATGTGTCGGATCATAGTGGCCGAGTCTTGTGGTCGACTTGGATTTCCCCCAAAAAATTTCGAGGTCGGAAAGGTCGATTTTCAAATAGGATTCGTTTATGTTTTCCAAGATCAATCTTAGTTTTTGATTCCGAATAGGAGAACGTTCGATTCTTTTTTTATTTTTGCTCGTACAATTTTGTGTCGTATGACTTTCATAAAATTTTCGAATCATGGATTCCAATTCATCCGGAATCGGTTGTTTTAGTAACTTATAGAGAAGAAGGTCGATCACAGCTTCCAAGTTTCCCGGCTCCGACTTCAAATAAAACGAATGAATTTTGAATTCAAGTTTTCCGGACGAAATACGGATGGAACTTCCTAGGTTAGAGTAGGGAAAAAATTTAGCTTCGATTTTTTTTCCTACTAAAAGTTTCCCTCTGGGAAGTTTACGAAATTCGAATGTTCTTTTTTCCAGTAAATTCAGTGCAGTCGACTTTATCGATTCTTCTTCTGATTTTTCGGAAAGGGAAGACATGAATTTTAATTCCCGAAGTAGTCTTGTATTCTGGAAAAAGAGTCGTTTGCGGTTTTAGAGGAAGAGGCTTTCGTCGAAAAGAAATTTTGCGGCACTGATTTTCCAGGTATAAGTTTTAATTCGTAGACTTTTTCTGGAGATTGAATCTCGCTCAAAAAACGGGATAGTTTTGTATAATATGGCCCGGATCTGGAATGAGCCAAGGAAGGTCTTGTAAAATATAACTCTTTTCTGGCTCTTGTAATCGCCACATAAAAAAGTCTTCTTTCTTCTTCGGTGTCGGTGTTTTTGCTCGAGGGAAAAACTCCTTCGGTTGCATTTAAAATGAAAACGAGATCGAACTCCAATCCCTTTGCGGAATGTACGGTGGATAAATTAAGAAGATCGGTTTCGGCATCATCCGGTTTGATTTTGTCCAAACTTAGGGACGCGTGATCCATCGTAAGGTCCGATAAAAAATCCCCGAGCGAGGTGTATTTCAAAGAAAATCCTAGAACAGAGTCTAAATCTTCAGATCTTCGTTTGGAATCGTCGTAATTCTTTTCCAAAAGAACTCGGTAGTAATCGATAAAATCCGAAGTGACCTTTTTTACTTCCGAATAGGTTTCTCTGTGTTTTTGATAGAGATGATAAAGGGGGGAAATATATTTATCGATTGCGGTTTCGTTTTCTCCTAAAAGAACTTCGAAAGAACCGGAAGATTTCCGGATCTTATCTAAAATACCGTTCGCTTTAGAATTTCCAATTCCGGGGATCAATTTTAAAACTCGAATCCAAGAAACCGAGTCCAAGGGATTGACGAGCACCTTTAAAAAGGAAAGCAGATCTTTGATGTGAGCTGTTTCTATAAACTTCCTTCCACCGAATTTTACGAATGGAACATTCCGTTTGGCGAGAACAAGTTCGAGCTGATTCGAGTTCCATCCGGCGCGGAAAAGGACACACATTTTTTTAAAGGGAATCCCATCTTCTTTTTTTTGTAGAAGAATTTCGGTGATTCCTTCGGCTTCCTCTAATTCGTCTTCGAATTGTAGAACATTCGGAATCGATCCGTTTTCGTTATCCGTAAAAAGGTATTTATCGTATTTTTCGGAAAAGTTTTGAAGGACTGCGTTTGCGAGGTTTAAGATCGCGGTTGTACTTCTATAATTTTTTTCCAAAAAAATCGTTTTTGTATTCGAAAATATTTTAGGAAAATCTAAAATGCCGCGCACGGAAGCCCCGCGAAATGTGTAGATACATTGAGCGTCGTCTCCGACCACCATCAAATTGGAATGCTCCGAAGCTAGGAGACAGGCGATATGTGCTTGGACCTTATTCGTATCTTGAAATTCATCCACCATGATAAATTTGTATTTTTCGGAAAGTGAGTTTCTGACCCCCGGGTGATTGGTAAGAAGATCTCTAGTAAAATAGAGTAGGTCGTCGTAATCCAAAAGGGATCGTTCTGTTTTATACGATTTATAATCTTCAAAAATTTGGGAGATGTCTTTCGTTCTTTGTAAAAACAAAGGATAATCTTTTTCTAATACAGTTTGGAGAACTCTTCCAGTGTTTTGAATTTCACCGTAAATTGAAATTAAAGTTTCATTGGAAGGAAAACGGGATTTGGTTTTGCCGAAATCTTTTTCGTTTCTTAGAAATTGGAACACGTCTAAGGTGTCCGATTCGTCCAAAATCGTAAAACCGGAGGATAATCCTAGAACCGGGGCAAATTTTCGTAGGACTCCACTACAAAAAGAATGAAAAGTTCCACCTTGAACCTCGGTACACCTTTTGTCTCCGATAGAAGACGCTCTAAGAAGCATTTCTCTGGCGGCTTTGCGAGTAAATGTCAAAAGTAGAATGGATGAGGTAGGAACGCCCGAGGAAACTAATTGCGCCAATCGACTGACGATGGTTTTTGTTTTACCGGTTCCGGCACCTGCTAAAACAAGCACCGGTCCCTCCTGGGTAAGGACTGCTTCCAATTGAGCGGCATTTAATTCTTCTTTCCAGGACACAACTTTCAATGGTGGTGGTGACCACCTTCTCCGTGAACGTGCCCGTGTGAGATTTCTTCTTCCGTAGCTTCACGAATTCCAGTCAATTCTACGTCAAAGATTAGATTTACTCCTGCAAGAGGATGATTTCCATCTACGATAACCGATTCTTCTTGAAGTTCGGTAATCGTAAAAACCTTATCCGGTTCGTCGGTTTGAAACATCATTCCTATTTGTAAATCTTCATTGGGTGGAAACTGGGATCTGGGGACGTCAAAAATGAGATCGGGATCTTTTATGCCGTAAGCATTCTCTGCGGAGACGTTGATTTTTCTCTTTTCGCCGGTTTCCATTTTTTTCATTTCTTCTTCCAGACCCGAAATGATATGCCCGACTCCTTCCAGATAAGAAAGCGGAGCTTTGCCTTCGGAGGAATCGATTAAATTGCCTTCTGTATCATGAAGGATGTAATGAAAAGTAATCACTCTGGTTTTCATAAATAGCTCCCAATGAGATAAAATCAAAATTCTGGCAGGAATCGGTTTGAGAAAAATACCGGAATCTAGAGGTACTTTTCAGGGTAAATTCAGGGTGGTTTAACTCAATCAGAATTTTATTTTGAAATCGTGGTAAAAATTAGATTCGTTTGTTCTCTTTCTCTGAGAAAGGTTTCGATTCGATTGGATAAAAAGAACCAAGAATCTTGAATGAAGATTTCATAAAACCTGGCGGAAAATGGAAGATAACCGCTTTCTGCAAGATTTGAATCTCCAGTGTGATCTAAAAGTAGGTTATAAGAAATGATTAAAACATTTTTTTCAAAATCATAAGCCAAAGCGGTTTCTAAGACTTTCTGAGGTTCGTACAATGGAATTTTTCTTTTGGATCCGTTTTTCGTTACAAATAGAAACGGATGATTGGACTTCGAGGAGCTAATTGCGCCCGAATATATTTTCATGCATTCTCTTTATTCTAAAAGCTAAAAATTCCGGGATGGAATCCAAACTTTCTCCTTTTACAGAAAAAGATTGGATTCTATCCCAGCAAACGAGCTGGCATTAAGAGATATCCGGAAGAGCGGAATAACTGATTTTCCGGAATTATTCTTTCCTGCAAAGCTGCCCGAATCTTCGTTAAAGAATGGATTAAGTATGTCTTTTTGGTTTATTTTGAAATAAATTCAACAAAATTTTCTTATAATTTTACTAATATTTAATTTTTTTTAAAATTTGAGTCTATTTTTGAGTTCTGTATACTTTCAACTTTTAGATGGATCTCTGTTCGGGGAGAATTTTTAGGTGTTTGAATTTCAAGTCCATTGGCTCTTAAGGCAATTTTTTCGGAAAATAGACGAACAATTCTTAAATTCCCGGACTTTTTTGCTAAAAGTAAAACGAGCCTTGATAACTTCAAATCTCCGGGATTTTGGATCGAAGCCCTTGCGTATTGAAAGCAAGCTTTTTGAAATTCTCCCTTTTGAAGGAATTCGTTTCCTTCTTGGACCAATGTTTTGTATTCGGAAAGACTTTTGTTGAAACCAGTTTCGAAACCGGTTTCAATTCTTAAAAAACTCAAGTCGTCTGAAAGAATACCTTTTTCGGTAATTTTAATCTCCAGATCTTTGGGTTCTGGTATGGAATATTGGACCAACTCGAAAAATAGATCCGGAACCGAAAATTTTAGTTTTCGAGAAGAACACAATGGATCTTGCATATATAAATCTTCTCTTCCATCCGAACCGTAAAGAATGGTGTCCTCCGGCAAAAGTTTGTAGTATTCGATTTTTACCTTCTCATTCGAATCAGGAAAGCCGATCTTTCGTAGGATAGCTGTTTCTAAAACATAGCTTGTTTTCCCGTTTCGAGAAAGAACAATCGGAGGATGTTCGCAATTGATAAAGAATAAATCTCCGGTTTCAATTTGGTATAAGGAAAGAATTCCAGAAACGAGCATACTTCCGTCAAAAGATTCGAAAACGGCCTGAAGATTGGAATGGAGAAGAAAAAGCCAATTCTCCGGATTTCTGAATTCATAGTCTTGAGTTTGTAAAAAACTTTTTACGATGGAACAGAAAATTAACGCCCCACTTGCGCCTTGAAGCGATTTTCCCATCGCGTCCGCATTGATTAAGACTTGATACGGAACACCTGATATGAGGACCTGCTCGTTTAACACAATATCCCCTCCGATTTCGTAAGACCGATTCTTAAATTGAAAACTCTTAAACTGTTTTCTATGGACATCGATCCGTGCGAAATCCGTTTTAAGACTTTTGGATAGAAAGGGTTGAAACAGAAGGGTGATTAAAAAATAGTCTCCATCTTGTTGTTCTTTAAGACTTCGAATTTCCTCCAGACTCAAAGAAAGCTCTTGGGTTCTGTTTCGAATTGCAGTTTCCAAGACCCGATTCCAAGATCTTAATTTTTCTTTCATTTTTACGAATTTGTTCGCGAGAATCAAAGTTAAAAAAAATAAAAATCCAGAAACTCCTAATCCGGAAAGACGGGCGATTTCGAACATTCCCCTTTGGGAAAATACGTCGATTCCTACACAGGTCAATAAAAATAGAATTCCGGCAAGAATCATCCTGGATTCGAAATTTGTTTTCAGGTTAGGAATAAGAATTTTAAAACTAAAGTAGACGAACCCGATCCAAGAAACTTGAAGAACATATCGATTGATTGTATCTAAATGTGAGACGGTTGGTGCAAACAGGATCCAGATGAATATCGCCAAGGTTACGATTTCCAAAAGAATATGAAATTTGGTACGCACCTTTTTAAAAAGAGAGTTCAGAAATCTGCAAAAAAGGGGAAATAAGAACGTAAGAAAAGAATATTCGATTTTCTTTAAGTAAAGTATTTTCCATCCGGTGAGGTATTTTAAATCCGAAAGGAAAATCTGAAATAGGGCGAATAAAATCAAAAACAGTCCGAAGTAAAAATTTTCTCCCCTTTTTTTTTCTCTCAAGGAAAGAAATAGAAAAAATCCGCCGATTAGCAAAAAGGAACCGGACATCAAAAGTCCGCCGATTTCGCGAAGATAAAATCTTTTCCAGATTGTTCCCGAAGGGCCGATTTCAATCGGTCCGGAAAGAATCCCGTATTCATAGTCGAAGTAAGGCCGAATGAAAACGAGTATTTCGTTTTTTTGTAGGATTTTTTTTTCAGAAATTGAATAGATTCTGGTTCGATCGTAACCTTGAGGCGTTGAATTTTGATAGTCCTCAAACAATTCTTCTGAAAGTTTTTGTCCGTTCCATCGGACTTGCACATGATCCGAAATTTTTCCTAAGGAAATGGAAAGCGGAAAATCGATGGAAGTCTTCAGTTCGAAATGTTTTCGAAGTACGATCGAATTTGCTGGAAAGTTTACGAAATTTTTTAGATTGGATGGAACGGGAACGGTTTTCCAAAGACCCAAATTGAATTCGTTTTTAAGTATGCTTTGAGCGGACCCGGTATATATTTCCCAGGAACCGGAAAGATTTTGAAAATCTTTCTCGTGATTTGCGGATTGCAGATCGGAAATACATTCGACAAAGGTTGAGACGGAAAGGACAAAGATAAGCTTATAAAACAAGGAATTCTCCTCCTACTCAGGTACGGTTTTTGTACCACCTAAGAGGAGAACTCAAGTGAAACGAAAAAAGCCGAAAACCGGCAATTTTAATTTACTCCGATTCCAAGCGCCGCCTCAAATCCTTCCAACATCGCACGTTTTGCATCGATTCCGGAAGCATCCTTTGCACCTCCGATCAGATACGACGGAATTTCCGGGAATTTCGCCTTGAATTCTTCGTAAAGGGAAACCTCGCTGAGTTGTCCCGCGCAAAGAATGATAGAATCGCATTCGATCGTGATCGGTCCGTCTTTTTTGGTTTCAACGACCAATCCTTGATCCGTGACTTCTTTATAATTAAGAGAAGTGTAAAATCCGACATCTTTCGATTCCAGTTCTTGAAGTAAGGCCCAGGCGGTTGTCGCTCCAAGGCCGGATCCGATTTTTCCGGATCTTCGAAAGATGGAAACCTTGCGATTCGGTTTTTCTTTTTGGATCTGCGCGTTCGTATAAGATTTCACATTGTAGCGATGGAAGTAGGAATCAATCGTAGGAGAATCTTCTTCCGTAAGTTTATGAGCTACGTCACAACCGATTCCTCCTCCTCCGATAATCGCCACCTGATCACCCGGCTTGAATTTTCCGGAAAGATAGTCCGCGTAAGAAGCCGTTTTCTTTTTTTCCATTCCCGGAAGTGAAAATTCTCTTGGTTTGACCCCGGTCGCAAAAATGACGGCGTCCGGTCTGAGTGCCAGAATGCTGTCTAACGTGGCATGATGACCAAATTGAATTTCCACTCCTAAGTTTTTAAGTTCGTTTTTGAAATAACGAATTGTTTCAAAGAATTCCGATTTCCCCGGTATTTGTGCGGCGAGATTGAGTTGTCCTCCGATCTTATCGGTTGCTTCTAACACGGTTACTTTATGGCCTCGGATCGCACTGATCCTTGCCGATTCAAGTCCTCCAGGTCCGGAACCGACTACTACCACATGCTTTTTGTCTGCTACTTTCAATTTACCGATTTCAAGTTCCCTATTGGCGGAAGGATTGACCAAACAGGAGACCAATTGTTCTTTGAATGTATGGTCTAAGCAAGCCTGGTTGCAGGCGATGCAGGTATTGATTCTTTCTTCTTGATCCGCTCGAATCTTGTTAACAATATCAGGATCCGCTAAAAAAGGTCTTGCCATGCTTAATATGTCTGCTTCGTGGTTTTTTAGAATCCGAGTCATAACTTCCGGCATATTGACTCGATTCGATGCGATGATCGGAATATCCTTGATTTTTTCTTTGATTTTTCCGGAAATTTTTGCCCAGGCCCCTCTGGGAACAAGCATGGAAATTGTAGGGATTCTGGATTCGTGCCAACCGATTCCTATATTGAGTGCATCGGCACCTGTTGCTTTTAGTTTTTCAGCAAGAAGGATCACTTCTTCAAAAGTCGGATTGCCTGGGATCAAATCAATTCCAGACATACGATAAATTACTGGAAAATCTTTTCCCACCTTTTTGCGTACGTTTTTCATGACTTCGACCGCAAAGTTCATTCTTTTCTCGGGACTTCCACCAAAGAAATCCTCTCTATGATTTGTAACGGGAGAAAAAAATTGGTTTATTAAGTAACCTTCGCTTCCCATCACTTCTACGGCACCGAAACCTATTTCTTTCGCTTTGAGCGCAGAGTCTCCGAAATCTTCTACGGTTTTCCAGGCTTCTTCTTCAGAAAGGGCTTTTGGAATAAAGCGATTGATAGGTGCCCTGAATGCAGAAGGAGCGACTAGGTCTCTATGATATGAGTATCTTCCTGCGTGAAAGAGTTGAGCGCAAAAAATTCCTTTTGGTTTGAGTGTGTTTGCCACGATGGATAGTTCCTTACAGTCCTCTTCTTTCTGGAAATTAAAGAAAATATTGGCCCCCCTTCCCGCGTGGTTAACGGCGATTCCTCCTGTCGTGATAAAACAAGCACCTCCATCAAAACGTCTACCGTAGAAGGCGATCATTCTTTCCACAGGCATTGGCATTCCTTCCAATCCTAAATGCATAGAGCCCATGATAACTCTGTTCGGAAGAGTGATCGAACCGATTTGGATCGGTTGGAAAATTTCTAAATATTTCATAACAAACCTTTTTTATGGAGAATCTTTCCTTTCTATCTTGAAAACGGATTAGAAAACGGGCAAGAGAATTATGTTTCATCTTTAAAAATCGTTTTCGATTTTTACGCAGATATACATCGCGATATTTTATGCCGATTTTATTTGATATCATAACTTGACCGATTCTTATTTGATGAGATGCATTTTCCGGACCAGGGGCTGATCGAAGCGCGAAAATCAGGGACGAGGCCAATCTTTGTTTCTTATTATTTATCTTATCGAAGTATCGGATAATTTTTTGAGAATTATGATGAGGAAATCCTCCGAGATGAAACAAGTCTTAACATCAGAACAAAAACCAACCTTTAATGCAGATGACAATGGAATCCAAGCGAGTTTAGGTAAATCTTATATATTATGAATATTGAATTTTATGGTAATTGTGATCTTGTAGTTGATTCTTTTGTATTACTACTTCGAAGCATAAAAAGAATGCTGTGTTTCTTTGAATCTTTCTATTTGTATTTCTTTTGTTGTGTTCGTTTTGGTGCTAAAAAATTTATAGAAATGAATAAAAGAAGTTTATTATAATTTTTGAAAATAAATTCTCCATCCGTTTCTGTTTTATAAAAACGGTTGATTGAAGCAGCTTTGTTAGCCTAAACTTTTTCAAAAACTCTATTTAATGTTCTAATTAAATCTGGAGATGTGTATGGATACTTAAGTAATTTATTATGGAATATTTTTCGTTAAAATATTCAAAACATAAAACTTGTTGTCGGTTCGTTTATGGTCTATAATTTATTATAATTCCAATTATAGAGGGGTTATGCATGATTCAAACCGACTTGCATATAAAACAGGATTTTCTGACTCCAAATCCACATAGCAGACCGGGGGATAAAATAAAGGAAGTGAAAGGGATCGTGTTGCATTGGACGGCTTTACCGAATGCCACGGCTCAGAACATTCGCGATTATTTTGAAAGTTTGAAAGCTCCGGAAGGTCGTTTTGCAAGTGCACATTTTGCAGTAGGGCTCGTTGGGGAGATTGTACAATGTATTCCTCTAGATGAAATCGCATATCATTGTGGTAGTAAAACTTACACTCCTGAAAAAGAAAAACGTTTAGGTCCGGATAGTCCTAATTTTTATACGATTGGGATTGAACAGTGTGTTCAGGATATGACGGGAAAGTTTACTGAAAAAACTCTAGATAGCGCGGCTAGACTAACCGCTCAGCTATGCTTTAAATACAATTTAGACGTAAACGACCTGTGGACCCATCAAGGTATAGTCGGATGGAAAGATTGTCCTCGCTGGTACAACACTCATCCGCAGGACTGGATCGGCTTTAAAAAAAGAGTGGAAGATCTATTAAAAAGACAACGTAAGGATTAGAATACAATAATTCGCGCGGATAAGTCTTTGCCGCATGGTCGCGATTAGATTGTTTTGTTTTGGATTCCAAAAGTGAGTTTTTGAATATTTTAAAAAATTAAAATCGATTCAGTGCAGAAATATAAGCCCTGGAGCAAGCCTCGATAATGTCTGTGGAACTTCCTTTGCCAACGACACGATCTCCTTTGTATTGCAAGGTCACGGAAGCTTCCGCCATTGCATCTTGTCCTTCGGTAACGGGAGAAATAACGAGTCTGGAAACTTCCGGGTCCATTCCCGTCGTTTTCTGAATCGCTTTATAGATAGCGTCTACGGGGCCGTCCCCAGTAGAGGATTCTTCTCTGACATGTCCGTCGATCAAAATTCTCACACCCGCGGTTGGAGTACTTTTGGTTCCTGTGGAAACGGTAAAACCTTCCAATTGAAAACGATCTCCCGTTGACTTTCTGGTTTCTTCGGAAAAAAGAGCGCGAATGTCTTCGTCATAGATTTCCTTTTTTCTGTCCGCAATTTCCAAAAACCTTTGGTAAGCGGCCTCTAGTTCTTCTGCTTGAGGAGAAAAGCCGAGTTTTACGATCCGATCCTTGAATCCTGCGCGACCGCTATGTCTTCCGAGAACCATTCTGTTGGAAGAAAGTCCAACGGTTTCGGGTTTCATAATCTCGTAAGTTTCTCTGTGTTTGATGACTCCATCTTGATGGATTCCGGACTCGTGTGCGAAAGCGTTTGCTCCTACGATCGCTTTGTTCGGTTGAACTAGCATTCCCGTAATCGTCTTTACGAGATAGGAAGCCCTTGCGATTTCTTCCGTTTTGGTCCGAGTCTGAATTCCGAACGTGTCTTTTCTAGTTCGCATTGCCATGACGATTTCTTCCATGGCGGTATTGCCGGCTCTTTCTCCGATACCATTGATTGTGCATTCTATCTGGCGAGCGCCGTTTTGAACTGCTGCCAAAGAGTTTGCGGTGGCAAGTCCTAAATCGTTGTGGCAATGTGCGGAAAAAATCGCTTTTTCGGCTCCTCTCACGTTCGTAAGCAAGAATTTAAAAAGACCGCCATATTCGGATGGGGTGGTATAACCGACGGTATCCGGAATGTTGATTGTAGTTGCACCGGCGGCGATTACTGCTTCGCAGAGTTCTCTTAAAAATTCCGGTTCACTTCTGGTTGCGTCTTCGGGGGAAAATTCGACGTCGTCTACGAACTGTTTACAGAGAGTCACTGCCTCCACGGCCATTTTTAAAACTTCTTTAGGTTCTTTTCCAAGTTTGTATTTCATGTGGATCGGAGAGGAAGCAACGAACGTATGAATTCTTCTTTTTTTTGCAGGTTGTAGGGCTTTAAATGCGGCTTCAATATCGGCTTTCATGGCTCTTGCAAGAGCAGCGATGGTCGGTCCTTCCGTTTCTCTTGCAATTCTTTCCACGGCTTGAAATTGAACGGGAGAAGAAATTGGAAATCCGGCTTCTATGATGTCCACTTTCATCGCTGCGAGTTGAGCGGCGATTTCCAATTTTTCGTTTTCCGTCATTGCGGCTCCGGGACATTGTTCTCCGTCTCTGAGAGTGGTATCGAATATGCGAACATAGTCCTTTTGATCTGTTGCCATTATGATTCTCGCAAAAAAATTCTTCTTCCAGTTTTTTGGGTTTTTACTCTTTAGACAACTAATTAAACGGATGGAATTTGTATTCTTTTAAAATGGAAATAACGAATTGGAAAATCGAGACTCCTTTTTTAGAATGATCGTATTTATTAAAAGAATGATTCAATTTTACGCATCTAACTTTCAATCCACGGATTGCTCCGTATCTGCAAATCTTTACTCCGAGCTTTTCGGTTTAAAAATAGTAGTCAGTTCCGGAACACACTCGGAACTTCTCTGGCCGGACGAAAAAGGAATTTTAATTTTCAGCAAAGAGTCCCAAAATTGTCCCGTCAATCCCGGAACATTAACGTTTCGAATAGGGAAGGTAGAGTGGGAGAATTTAAAGGTTCTTTTGCTTTCCAGAGGATTTACGATCGAGGTTCAGGATTCAAAGTATATTTCTGTTTTAGATCCTTGGAAAAATCGGCTTTGGTTTTATTTCGAAATGTAGGAGACCGGCGTTTCTTTAAGTGAATAAATTTCAATGTGGGTGGAAATGTCCATGGCCGTGTTCCTGGGTCCCGTGAAAGTCTGCGAGAGGTAACCCTTGGATTTTTTCAATTAGAGCCGGGGTTTCGCATTGAATGGTAATGTAATCGATCCCGAATTTTGATTTTAAGATTCGATTGGAATTGAAAATGACTCCTTCCGTATGTTTTAGATCGACAACCGAGACTTTTAAAGTACAAGCGTAAACTCCTCTGGTGATCGCCCAAAAATGATAGTCCAAAATTTGACGAATTCCTTCGATTTCACGAATGTGTTCTAGAATATGCAAAATTTCGAATGTTTGAGGCGAAGATTCCAAGAGAATGGAAATACTTTCCTGAAAAATTCCCCAAGCGGAACGTAGAATCAAAATCGAAATCAAGATGCTGATCAAAGGATCAAGCCAGTTCCAGTTCGTAAGATAAATCAAAATGGAACCGATTAAAACACCCGCAGTGGAAAGAAGATCGCTTAAAACGTGAATATAAGCCGATTTGATATTGATGTTTTCGGCGCTAAAGCGAAACAAGATCCAAGCGTTGATTAGATTGAGAACGATTCCGGAAACACTGTAAAAGATCATAGGAAAACTCAAAACCTCTTTTTGATTTTGAAATCTTTCCGTGGCTTCGTAAAAAATATAAAACGAAATCCCGAAAATTAAAATCGAATTGAGAAGAGAAGTCAGTATTTCGATTCGATAATAACCAAAGGAAAATCGATGATTTGGTTTTTGAGAAGCGAGCAGCACGGCGATCAGAGATAAGGACAATGCGATCACATCTGTAATGATATGACCCGCATCGGCAAGAAGGGCGATACTTCCACTTTGGATCCCCCCGAACACCTCTACTAGAAAGATGGAAAAAGAGACTAAAATCGCTAGCAGGATCGATCTTTTCAGCCCTTTCTCCTGGCTTCTTTCTACATGATGAAGTTGAAAAAAATCATCCATCAACGTGGAACGACTACAATGTCCACTCTACGATTGAGAGCCCTATTTTCAGGAGTGTCGTTGGAAACGATTGGTTGGAATTCTCCATAACCTGCTAGAGAGAAGTTTCTAGGATCTAAAATTTTACTTTCTAAAAAGTAATGAAGCACAGAGAGAGCCCTTTCTCCGGAAAGTTGCCAGTTATCGGAGAATTTTCTGGTTCGAATCGGAACGTTATCCGTATGACCTTCTATGATGATCAAATTTCCCGGATAGTTGCCCAGGATTTCTTTGATCTTATCCAAAGCCGGGAGGATTTGTTTTTTTAAGTCGGCCGAGCCGGAATCGAAGGAAATTCTATCGTCGATATTGATGACGAGACGATTGTGAAATCGTTTGAGGCGGATTTGGCCTTTTTTAATTTCGTCGCCGAGTTTGTTCTCTAATTCGTTCGCTTGATCTGCTAGACGATCCAATTCTTTTTTCTGGTTTTCCGAAAGATTTTTCAATCTGGAAATTTCATCGTTTAATGCAAGAATTCTAGCTTCAAGATACGCAACTTTTTTCTCGTATTCTTTTTGAAGGGCCTCGGCCTTTTTTTGACAAGCGGTTTTTTCTTGTTCCAATTCATCCTTTAAGTTATCCAGGAGGTCTCTGAATTTTTTGCCTTGTCTTTCACTTTCTTCGATCAGCTCTTTTTCTTTACTGGAACTTTTCGATTTTAAAACCGCGATTTGATTCTCTAATACCTTAAGTTTTTCCTCGTTCAGGTCGTTGTCCTTCTCTCTGAATTCCTTTTCTCTTGAAAGCAATTCGTTCAAAGATCGGATTTTAGAATCGAATTCCAAACGTTCCTTTTTGGAATTTTCGGTTTCATTTCTGTATCTGGTTCTCAAAGAATCTAACTCGATTTCCAAGGCGATTTTTTCGTTATACACTTTGTTGTATTCCCAAGGATAATAAAACGTATCCGCGGAAACTGGGTTTGTGGAAAAAATCAAACCGAAGAAAAAAAGGAAATGGAATTTCAAAAACGTCTTCATCGTGATTACACTTTCTTTCTAAGATGGAGCGGTTTACGATCGGGTCACTCCTTTTTTGAGGCTTGTTTGGAAATTCATTGATCGGGTCGTTCGGTTTTCAATTCTGTTCACTAAAAACCGTTTCTTGGAGAGAAGTTTATGGAAGAAAGAGGAATCGAACACGGATTATTTTCTGAAAAAGCGAATCCTTCCTCTCAAGAATGGATCGAATTTTTCTCGGAAAAAATCAAAGCCGGAGAAAATTCTTTTTTAGATCGTTTTCTCAAACGGAATCATCCTGCGGACATAGCGGAGGTTTTGGAAAAATTAGAGGAAGACGAGGCATTTTCCGTATTCAAACGGTGTGATTCCGAGTTGCAGAGTTCGATTCTTGTAGAATTCGACGAGGAATTCCAAGCGGACTTAATCTCTCGTTTCCAAGTGAAGGAAATTTCTCCGATTTTGGAAAATTTAGAAACGGATGAATTATCAAGTCTGATTTCCGAATTTCCAAAAGACAAAGCCGAAGAAATATTGAATTCCATCGACGCGGAGGATTCTTCCCAAGTCAGAAAACAACTTACGTTTCGGGAATATTCCGCGGGACGTTTGATGAACACTTTGTTCGCTTCGGCTGTGGAAACCGATACGGTTCGAAAGGCGATCATCAAGCTCAGAAAGATTGCAAGGGATACGGACGATATCTATCATTTATACATCACGGATGAGAATAACATACTGAAAGGTTACGTAAAACTAAAGAACCTATTTTTGGCGCCGCTCAATACAAAAGTAAATCGTCTGATGAAAACCGGATTCACTTCGATTCATTACGATACCGACCAGGAGGAAGTTGCAAAGATGTTTCGTAAATACGACTTGGTCTCCGTGGCGGTACTTGACGATCTTGGAAGAATTTTGGGAAGAATTACGGTGGATGATATTTTGGATATCGTTCATGAAGAGGCTTCGGAAGATATTCTTCGTCTGGGAGGAGTATCTGAAGAGGAGAGGTTGTCTTCTTCCGTTCTTACTTCGGTGAGAAGGAGGATGGTTTGGCTTTTGATCAATTTGGGAACGGCTTCTCTTGCGGCATCGGTCGTTTCTTTTTTCGGAGGGACGATCGAAAAATACGTGCTCCTGGCCTCTCTTATGCCGATTGTCGCGGGTATGGGAGGAAACGCGGGAACACAATCGATCACATTGATCGTGCGGAATCTGGCGACCGGGGATCTTACCACCGGAAATTGGAAATCTGCCATAAGAAAGGAAGGGCTTGTAGGAATTCTCAACGGATTTATGGTTGGAATCGTTGCGGGTCTAATGGTTTATTTTTTTACCGGAAATTTCACTCTTTCTATGGTCATGTTTATGGCTTTGCAGGCAAATTTAGCGGTTGCGGCGGTGATAGGGACTTCGATTCCACTGCTGTTGCGCGTTTTGGGAATCGATCCTGCAATTGCTTCCTCGATTTTTGTAACCACCTTTACGGACGTGTTCGGTTTTTTCTGTTTTTTGGGATTGGCTACAATTTTCATTCAAATATTATGATATTTTAAAATAAAAATAATCGGAGTCTGTCCTAGTTATGTTCGAATTTTTTCATCAGAAGTCGGTTTCGGAGAAACAGAAATTAATGTCTATTTTAAAAAAGATGATCCTACTTGGGGGAACGAGTTTCGGTTTATTTTTGGTCTTTTCTTGTTCCAGTGCGGAAATTTCGGAAAACGAAAAGGCAAAATATACGTCGGTTCCAAATCCTGCTGGAGAAAACGAGATTATATTAGACGAAGAAGGAAAAGAAGTTCGTTTGAACACCGGCGATCCGGATTCTTTTTTAAGGCCCTCTAAGGATCCTCTGGAGTATTTCCGAGTCTATATTTCAAGCGACAGCTATCAACTTCGTCAATTGAGGGGTTCCAAATTTATCAGAAGAAAAGTGGATAAGGGCGGAGACGCCCTTATCAGCGAAGAGTTGGTCCGTTTTAACAAAATCAATTTTATAGACGATGGAATTATCATCGTTGTGCTCAATGGAAATACGGGGGCTTTTGAGACGATTCGCTTTAATACTAGGGTGCCCAGAATCAACGACCTCGCTAAGATCGTTCAAAACGACGTGACGCGTTGGATTATGGAACATTCCGAGGAAAAACCGATCATTACCAAATTTCAGATCCACTATTCTTTGGAATTAAAAAACAAAACGGGTAGTACACGCGATGCAGTCAAAGAAGAGCTAAAAAAGGAAGTTATCCGTAGGAAATAATTCTTTCAAGTTGCATTTTAAAGAATTCTAAAACTCTAATATCTAAAAAGCTCTACATTTTTTTAAAACTCAAGCCGTCTCGCTTCTATTGACGCTCGAAGAAACTCAGCGTCTTGCTTATATTGGCGCTCGAAGAAACTCAGCGTCTCGCTTCTATTGGCGCTCGAAGAAACTCAGCGTCTCGCTTCTATTGGCGCTCGAAGAAACTCAGCGTCTCGCTTCTATTGGCGCTCGAAGAAACTCAGCGTCTCGCTTCTATTGGCGCTCGAAGAAACTCAGCGTCTCGCTTCTATTGGCGCTCGAAGAAACTCAGCGTCTCGCTTCTATTGGCGCTCGACAGATTTGGGACAAGCTCTTGATATTCGGACGAAATCTTCCTTGTATTTTTTAGTTTTTCATCTCAGCCCGATGACTTTTACGAATCTATAAATTTATCAAGATTGTTTCTAAATACAAACTCGGGAATTTTAGAAAGATTCTTTTTTTATTTCTATCATTTTCGGATTTTCTGAGTTTAAAATAGTTCTTAAGCGCAGAGCGGGTTTCATCATAAAGTTTGGATTGTGGAAAAATTGATTGAATAACGTAAGTGTACACTTTTTCAAAAAAGTGTACTAGGATACTGCAAAAGCTCTTCGTTTTTGTCTCTTTCAAAAGACGGAGTAAGACACTTCATCCTACCTTAAAACGTCGTTGTGTCTTAAATGGGATGAAATATTGAACTTTCGACGATAATTTCTTTCCAAAAATGCATCTATCCGAGTATGGAAAGATTATTGGGAATAAATTTTTATTTTAGAAAAATTGACTTCTTTTTAAATAATTATGTTACACTTTTTTATTAAAACGAATCTAAATATAAATTTCAGTAAAAAAAGTTTGAAATTCCATTTAATTTTTGATACTTTTATGTCCTCATGACCCGAAATAAAGTTGGGTATGACTTTGAAGTGATTTCGAAATGGAATTAGAAATTTATGATGAATTCGACCGATTTAAAACAAGGTGAATATCGGCTCATTTTTGAGTCGCTTCCTGGGCTTTATTTAATCCTTAGTCCCGATTTTCGAATTGTCGCGGTAAGTGAATCCTATTTGAAAGCAACAAATACAAAACGGGATGAGATTCTCGGTCGGGGAATTTTTGATGTTTTCCCGGATAATCCTTCGGATCCAAATGCGGACGGTGCAAGTAATTTGTACGCTTCTCTTTTACTCGTTTTGAAAGATAAAGCTCCGAACACAATGGCAGTTCAAAAATACGACGTTAGGAGACCAGAATCGGAAGGGGGTGGATTTGAAGAAAAATACTGGAGTCCGATGAATTCTCCTATCTTAGACGAAAAAGGAAGAGTGATTTATATCGTTCATAAAGCGGAGGAGGTTACCGAGTTTGTTCGACTCAAGAACAAGGGAAAAGAGCAAAATAAACTCACGGAGGAACTTAAAAATCTGACAGCCTCCATGGAAACCGAGATCTATCAAAGAGCTCAGGAGATTCAGAATAACAATAAAAAGCTCCTCAAACTCAATGAAGAGCTGACTCAGAGAGAAAAAGAAATTCAGGAGATTTACAAACGTTTGTTTGATATGGATCAATTGAAATCTCAATTCTTTGCCAACGTGAGTCATGAGTTAAGGACACCTTTGACTTTAATCATAGGTCCGACTCGAACTTTGCTGAAGGATCAAAAAATCTCCGCGACTCAACGTGCATTTTTAGAAACCATAGAGAGAAATTCCTATACACTTCTAAAACATGTAAACGATCTTTTGGATCTTTCCAAATTGGAAGCCGGTAAGATGACATTACGATATTCGAATGCAAATCTATCCGATATGATACGGGACATAGCTGCCCATTTTAATTCCGTAGCCGACGAAAGGAATATAGATTTTGTATTGGATCTTCCTAAAAATTTTCCAATTCAGATAGACGTTCCTAAAATGGAACGAATCATTTTGAATCTCATTTCAAACGCGTTTAAATTCGTTCCCGATTCCGGTAAGATCCATTGTACTTTGAAAATGGAAAGTGCGACGGCTTACATTTACGTCGCCGATAACGGTCCAGGAGTTCCGGTTCATCTGAGGGATCAAATCTTCGAAAAATTCAGACAGGGAGAAGAGGGAGATTCCCGTTCTTTCGGAGGAACGGGGCTTGGACTTGCAATTGCGAGGGAATTTGTGAATCTACATCTTGGTTCTATCGGAGTTTTTGACTCTTTTTTGGGTGGAGCACTTTTTAAGGTCCAGATTCCGATTTATGCTCCGGTTCATGTCGAAGAAATTCAACAACCGATTGAAACGGAAGAATTGATTCCCGCTTTGATGAGTGATATCAATGAATTGAAGAAAAACAAGGTCGAAACGAAGGGATCGTCCACTATTTATAATCGTCCTAAGGTTTTAATCGTGGAAGACAACGCGGAAATGAGGGAGTACGTTTTTAATACGTTATCCTCTGATTTTAATCTTTGGGTTGTTTCGAACGGAAAACAAGGTTTAGAAAAAGCGATTCTTGAAAAGCCGGATGTTATTGTCACCGATATTATGATGCCTGTGATGAGCGGGGATCAGATGGTAAAGGAGATCCGAAAGATCCCGGAACTTTCCGGTACATATATTCTTTTTTTAAGCGCAAAGTCCGACCAAAATTTCAGGATTAAACTTCTTCAGGAAGGGGCGCAAGATTATCTTATCAAGCCGTTTACTCCGGAAGAGCTGAGCATTAAAGTTCACAATTTTGCCGTATTAAAAAAAACGATTGAAGCTTTGGAAAACGCGAATAGAGATATGGAATCTTTCAGTTATTCCGTATCGCACGATCTTCGCGCTCCGATTTTAGGGATAGAAGGTTTTCTCCAAATCGTTTTAGAGGATTTTTCCGAAAAAATGGATTCAGAAGCGTTACGATTGCTTAAGACCATACAAAAAAATGTGATTTATATGAATAATCTTATCCAAGACCTTTTGAATTTTCATAAAATCTCTAAGATAGATCTGAATACTAGAATCGTCGATATGAATAGGATGGTCGAGGAGGTGATCGCAGCTGTTCTTCAAAATTATCCGAAAAAGAGTTATTCGTTTCAACTGAATGAATTGCCGAACGCCCTTGCAAATGGGAGCGCTCTCAAACAGGTATGGATGAATTTGATTTCAAATGCGGTCAAGTATTCGTCTACGAAAGAACGTCCCATGATCAAAATCGGTTTCGAGGAAGTCGATGGATCCAACGTTTACTTCGTAGAAGACAATGGGGTCGGCTTTAATAAGACTTATTCGAATAGATTATTCAAGGTATTTCAAAGATTGCATACACAGGAAGAATTTGAAGGGACTGGAGTTGGTTTGGCAATTGTAGCGAGAATTGTACAGCGTCATGGTGGACAGGTATTTGCAGAAGGAGAGGTGAATAAGGGTTCCAAATTTTCATTTACTCTTCCGAAACTTTCGGAGAACGAAAATATTTATGAAGGCATCATAAAAATATAGAAAAACGGTATTAAACATGAATAGATGGAAATTCCTTTTTTTAGAAGATTCCTTAGTTGATTTGGAATTAATTCAAAGACAATTGAATCGTGCTAAGATTGATTACTACCCGATTCATGTCAGTGATTCGGAAGGATTCTCACAAGCGATCCTGGATCAAAAACCTCATCTAATCCTGTCCGATTTCAGTCTTCCAAAATACGACGGGTTTTCAGCTTTGAAATTGGCTAAAAAAATCTGTCCTACAACGCCGTTCATATTTGTTTCGGGAACTTATGGCGAAGATGCGGCTATACAAACGCTTACCATGGGCGCGACTGATTATGTTCTCAAGGACAGGATTGAAAAACTTCTTCCCGCGGTAAAGAGCCTTACACGAATTAGAAGATCATGAATTACGAATCAAGGCGGAAAAAGAAAGATACGAATTGGAAGAACAACTGAGACAAAGCCAAAAATTAGAAGCAATGGGTGTGATGGCGGGAACCATGGCACATGAGATCAACAATCCTTTGATCGCGATTTCGGAATACGCGGCAATAATAGCAAAAGGGGAAGTGGACGCCGATAAAACAAAACAATTGGCTTCCAAGATTCGAGACGAAAGTGCACGAATCTCCACCATTATGAAAAATCTTCTTCGGTTTTCCAGGGACGATAAGGGTTCTCTTCGTCCCGTGGAAGTCGGCGAAATTCTTGTGAAACTGGAGTCGATCACACAACAAATTTTTAAAATGAATCGAATCGACGTTTCTTGGAAAAACGTTGAACCGGGGCATTTGATTCAATGTAGGGAAGGACAAATCCTTCAAATCCTCGTAAATCTTGTGAATAATTCCGTAGATAGTCTGAATCAAAAATATCCGGAATATGACGAAGAAAAGAGAATTATCTTAGAAAATTCCATTGTAAAAGAAGATAACAAGAGATATGCGGAATTTGCAGTTCAGGATTTCGGCACAGGAATCCCGATCGATATTCAAAAATCCGTCTTTAAAACCTTTTTTACTACGAAGGCGGCTGATAAAGGGACTGGTCTGGGTTTGTCAGTCAGTTTAGGGATTGCAAAGGAACACGGAGGAAATCTTGACTTTGAAAGCGAACCTGGCAGATATACTCGTTTCTATTTAAGAATTCCGATCTTTGACCCGAACAACCAATAAACTTTGTCAAAACATAATTCTGTATTTCTTAGATAAGGAAAACTTTTTCTTAAAGTTGGGCGTATTCCTCGCACTTTGGTGATTCAATCTGTGAGAGATCTACACTACTTTATAACAACTGCTGGCAAGAGTGATTGTGTTTCAAAAACACAGATGAAAATAATTCATTCTAAATCAAATTCCTCAACGATTTATCGATTAAAAATCGAAAAGGATTTAATTAAGAGTTTGTTTCCAAATTGGTATGTTAAGTTCTAACCATTCATATTGGCGCTCGAAAAAACTAAAGTGTCTCGCTTTTACGGTCGCTCGATAAGATTTAGGACGATTCTAAGGTTTTTTCGGAGCAAACTTTAAAAAGTGTTCCACTTCTTTTTTACTTCCAACAACCAAGGTTGTGCGTTCGTGGAGTTCCTTTGGAGTGAGATCCAGGATTCTTTCTCCATAAACGGTAACAGCCATCCCACCAGCTTGTTCTGCGATAAACGCCATAGGAGCCGCTTCATAAAGGAGCCTTAATTTACCGTTTGGATATTTTGTGGACTTGGTGTCATTTGGATAAAGGAAAATTCCACCTTTCAAAAGATTTCTGTGGAAGTCAGCAACTAAAGAACCGATGTAACGACCGGACTGAGGTTTTTTCCCACCTTCGATCGATTTGATGTCTCGGATATAGTTTTTCACTTCATCGGACCAATAGTTATAATTTCCTTCGTTGATGGAGTAAATGCCTCCAGTCTCTGGCATTTGCATATCGGGATGCGAAAGGATAAATTCTCCACAAGAGGGGTCCAACGTAAATCCGGAAACTCCTTTGCCCGTACAGAGCACAAGCATCGTGGAGGATCCGTACAAAACGTAACCGGCGGCTCTTTGGCCGGAACCTTGTTGGAGAAGGTCACTCAATGTTCCTGGAGTGTCGGCCGGGCTTTTTCTCAAATGAACGGAGAAAATAGTTCCGATGGAAACATTTGCGTCTATATTGGAAGAACCGTCGAGTGGATCGATTGCGATCGTATATTTTCCAATTTTATACCCACTCGGAACAGAAACGGTTTCTTCATGTTCTTCACTTCCTAAGATACAAAGATGGCCAGAACGAGTCAAGGTATGATTGAAAACCTTATCCGCATATTCGTCCAATTTCATTTGGGTTTCTCCCTGAACGTTTACAGTTTCGTTAGAACCAAGAATATTTTCTAAAAGTCCCGCTTTTCGAACCTCTCTGGAAACAATCTTGGCTGCATAGACCAAATGGCTCATCAAAGCCGTAAAATCTCCGGTTGCTTGGGGTAATTTGAGTTGTTCCTCGATCAAGTATTGGGAAAGACTCAATGTTTGTGTAGGGTGAACAGACATAGATTCCTCTTGGAAAATGATTCCAACAGAGTTTTTCGAGCACCTTCGAATTCAAGCGAAAAGCTTTTTTAAGAAGTCCATTCTTACTTGAAAAAAAGAATCTTGCGATTTTTCGGAAGATTCTCATCCGATACTATGAGAAGAAGGAGTCTCCCATGGAATCCGTAGTCAAACCGATCGCGTATAGGTATAAAATTACAGAAGATCCTTTCGAAGAATTTTCGGATCAGATTATAAAAGACATTCGGAATTCTTTGAGTAACGAAATTGTAATCACACATTTTCATTTTCAGGATTTGTATTCTTATTTCAAATTACTGGGGGAGCAGAGATCCGGTGAAATTATGAAGGAGCTAAAATCGATCATTCAAGCTTATCTTCGCCCTTACGATAAATTGTACGTCCTGAACCCACGATCGGTTCTTACCCTATCTCCTGACTGTAAAACGGAAGTTGTTGAAGCGAGATTTGATGAGGTTGTCTTTCAAGTAAATCATCTTATTGTGGATTATGAGATTCAATTTATGGAACTAAATTCCCCTATCGATTCTATCGAACCAATCTGGAAACATTTACTCGTTTCTTCCAAAAGTACATGACGTTTGTTAAGCGAATTGAATGAAACAAATGTATATAAACCCGTCGAGCGCCAATAGAAGCGAGACGTTGAGTTTCTCGAGCGCCAATAGAAGCGAGACGTTGAGTTTCTCGAGCGCCAATAGAAGCGAGACGCCTGAGTTTCTCGAGCGCCAATAGAAGCGAGACGCCTGAGTTACCAACTTGATCTTTCTGATAAAGCAGAATTAAGTTTTGGGACGCGTTGTAAGTTTAATCTTTTTTAAAAAGTTCTTCAGAGAATGAACGTTTGTACCGTAAATTTTCACGAGGACAATCCTCGGAGGAAGAAATGGATCAAGCAGAAAAGTTTAAGAACACCTTGGCACGATACATCGATTACAGAGGAATCGACATCATTCTTCATTTGAAAAACGGAACTGTAATCGAGCTAGATAAAAATAGAAGATTGAACGGAGACGTAGTAATTAAAAATGGGAAGTCCGGTGTTGTTGCTCAAATCGAAATTTCCGAGATCCAAAAAGCAGAATTCTTTGCCGCTTGAACCGAAATTGTAGGAAAAACGACTTCTTTTTGAGATTTTGTCGGAAAACTCTTGACATAATACCCTTCTTTTCTGATATCGTAAATCTATCTATTTATTTTATACAAAAATAGATAGTTCTTTTATACACAATTTAGTCTTCAAATGAAATCGTTTGGAGAAATCCAATTCAACGAAGGAATCTAAAAATCGAATGGTAGGAATCATTGTAAAAGACGGAGAATCGATCGAATCTGCTTTGAAACGTTTCAAACGTGACTGTGCGAATGCAGGTATTATGAGCGAAATTAAACGAAGAGAATACTTTGAAAAACCGAGTATCAAAAAGAAAAAAGCGATCGAGTCCGCAAAAAGAAAAGCAGAAAAGCAGAAAAGAAAAAACGTCTTTTCTCAAAAAAAGATAAGGCTTAACGTTTAGATCTTGTTGAATCGGAATCTCTCCATTTCACTTATTTAAATCTTAAAAATATGTCCCTGCAGAGAAGAATCAATGACGATCTGAAAGAGGCGATGAAAGCAAAAAAAGAACCTCATCTTTCCACGCTTCGCCTTCTCAAATCCGATATTCAGTACGAATTAACCAAAACCGGAGCTAAAGAACTCGCGGACGACCAAGTCGTTTCCGTCATCAAAAAGGCTTATGCAAGACGTCTGGATGCGATCCAAATGTATCAAAAGGCGGGAAGGAACGATCTTTTAGCTCAGGAAGAAGGTGAGGCTTCCGTTCTGAAAGAGTATCTTCCACCTGAGCTTCCAGAATCGGAAATCATTGCAACGATTGATCAAATTTTTGCGGAATTACAACCGACTGCAAAGGATATCGGAAAAGTTATGGGTCGAGTCATGGCCGCATTCAAAGGAAAAAGCATCGACGGTACTAAAGTTTCGGCAATTGTGAAATCCAAGCTTTCCTGAATCTTAAGTGAGCCCCCTTTGTCTAACAAAAAGGATTTCATCGATCGAATTCACCGGGAAGTCCCCATTGAGTCCTATATTTCTCGTTTTGTTCCGCTTAAAAAACGAGGAAAGAATTTTTTAGGACTTTGTCCATTTCACCAAGAAAAATCTCCTTCTTTCAACGTATCCGCGGAGAAACAATTCTATTACTGTTTCGGCTGCAAGGCCTCCGGCGATCTCATCCGATTTGTGATGGATTACGAGAGGGTCGATTTTTCAAGATCTCTCGAAATCCTTTCCGAGTATTCCGGAATTCCGATCGAAGAAAAAAACGCGAAGGTCTCGGAAATATCAGACTTTCTTTATAAACTCAATCAAAAGGTTTCCGAATATTATCAACATCTGTTGCACACTCCGGTCGGAAAGAATGCGCTCGATTATTTACGATCCAGGGAGATCGAAGATTCCGAAATCCGTCTTTTCGGTCTCGGTTACACACCCGAAGGTTTTGATACACTCGCCAAAGAAGTTCTCAGGACCAAAGAGGAGATCGCGGGTGCGATTCAGCTCGGACTTCTCCGTGAAAAAGAACCCGGAAACAATCGACCTTACGATTTCTTCCGCGATCGAATCATGTTTCCGGTCTTGGATTTATCCGGAAGAACGATCGCATTCTCCGGGAGAATTTTAGGTCCGGGTAAGGAAGCAAAATACATCAATAGTCCCGCGTCCGTGGTCTTCGATAAGAGTCGTACTTTTTATAATTTTTTCAGAGCGAGAGAGGGAGTACGTAAGACCGGAGAAGTGATGCTCGTTGAAGGTTATCTGGACGTCATCGGACTTGTGAGAAGAGGCTACGAAAACGTGATCGCTTCAATGGGGACTGCGATTACGGAAAACCACATCCGTACTTTGAAGAAGTTCGCCGAAAAAGTGGTCTTCGTTTTAGACGGAGACATCGCTGGTAAAAAAGGCGCACTGAGAGCCACAGAAATCTGCCTCAAAGAAGGAATGGAATCTTCCATCGTACTGTTACCCGAAGGAAAGGATCCTTTCGATCTAGCGAAATCTTTGAGTCGTCCCGAACTTCACGAAATCATTTCGAATCAAATTCAAGGTTCCGAATTCGTTGTGGAAGAATTGCTCGAAAATGCGGATTCAAGGGCTTTACCTGAGAAAAAAAGAAGATCTCTTCAAAATCTGTATTCTTTTACTCAAACTTTAAATCGGGAAACGGATAAACAGTTTTTTCTGGGGCTTGGCGCGAACAAACTGGGGATCAGCATGGATGCGGTCCTTCGTGATTTTAAAGGCGGGACCGGGGGAAAGAATGGACCCTTGAATGCCGATACTAGTTCTAACGTAAAGGAAACCCAAGGGATCTCAGCTCCGGCGTTGGATTGTGAGAGAAAAATCATCTCTATGCTGGTCAAACACACGGGACTTTTTTCTTATTCAGAAGAAATCTCTTCGATGGAATTCATGGATATTACGAGTTCCTTTCTTTGGGATTATTTATACACGATTTATACGGGAGAAGGTGAAATTTCTCCCGTGCAGGTTTTGTCTTCGGAACTTCCCGAGGATTTAAAACAAACCCTGGCTCCTTATCTTTTGGAAGAGGATTCCGAAAAGATAGAGCCGGGAGAACTGCATAAGGTTTTTCGACTTCTTTTGTTGCAACAAAAGAAGTTTCGGATTGAGGAAAGAATTCGGGAACTCGATCAAAAAAGAGAACGTTTTTTTACACCCGAAATCTTTACGGAACTGAGTTTCTATCGTAAAGAAAAAGAAAAGATTCTGGAGCATATCCGGAATCAATCGGCTACCACATAATTTAGAGGGAATGGAATGGAAAATCTGCAAAGCATGCCTGAGGTTCAGAAGATTATATCTCTTGGAAAGGCAAACGGAGAAGTTTCTTATGATGATATCAATGAGATACTTCCCGACAAAATTCTGAACTCAGAAAAGATAGACGATTTTTTTACCCTATTACACGAAATGGGAATCGAAATCGTGGAAGAATACACCAGAAACACTCTGGAACCCGCTTCCACTCTCGTTCCTAAAGACGATTCCAAACCGGCGAGAAAGAAAAAAGAATCCTCCGCGTCCGCGAGCGGTTCCGAAGATCCGATCAAACTTTATTTAAGAGAAATCGGAAAGGTAAGTCTGATCTCCGGTGAAACCGAGGTCTTTCTTGCAAAAAGAATAGAGAAGGGCGAGAAGATCATCGAAGAGACGATCTTGAGTTCTTCCATTCTCAGAGCGAACTACATTAAACTTTTACCGAAGATCCGCAGCAAGAAGATCAAAGTTTACGATCTGATTCGTGTCGATAAAATGTATGCTTTAAATGCGGAAGAAGCCCATAAGCTCGAGGAATTATTTTTCAAAAATATTCTAGTAATCCAAGAACAGGAAAAGGTTCTTCAGGAAGCCGTTTCCAAAATTCGAAAGTATTCTGAAACTTCCAAAAAATTCAAAGAGTTTAAAGAGAAAATAGACGCTTCTACGGAAATCATTCATAACGCGATCCAAGAACTCGGAGTTTCCCAAAAAGAGATTCAAAAAATTTCCCAAAAAATCAAGTCCATGGTTTTTAGAATCAAGGAAATCGATCGCCACTTTTTGAAAATCAAGGCTCAGTATGGCCAGGACGTTCGGGATATCAAGGCGTTCAACAGATTTATCGAAAAGAACGAGAAGTTAGACGACATTGAAGTCAAGATGGGAGTTAACATCGATGAAGTTCGAGAGGTCATCAAAGACATTCGAAACAACGAAAGAAAACTTCGTCGTATGGAACAGGAAGCGGGATCCACAGTTCAAGAGATCAAGGATTGGGGCGAAAAGATTATTAAAGGTGAAAGGGAAATCTCCCAGGCTAAAAAGGAACTCGTTAAGGCAAATCTCCGACTCGTAGTTTCCATAGCGAAACGTTATGCGAACCGTGGAATGCACTTCTTTGATTTGATCCAGGAAGGAAACATAGGCCTTATTAAAGCGGTAGATAAGTTTGAGTATAAGAAAGGTTATAAGTTTTCCACATACGCAACTTGGTGGATCCGTCAAGCGATCACAAGAGCTATTTCCGATCAAGCTAGAACGATCCGCGTTCCAGTCCATATGATCGAACAAGTCAATAAGGTGATTCGTGAAACCAGATTATTCATTCAAGAGTTCGGACGCGATCCAAACAATGAAGAAATTGCGGAAAGGCTCGGTTGGCCCGTTCAAAAAGTAAAGATGGTCAAAAATGTTGCTAGAGAACCGATTTCTCTTGAAATTCCCGTCGGTTCCGAAGAGGATTCAGAACTCGGTGATTTTATTCCGGATACGGAAGTGGAAACTCCTGTGAATGCCGCCGCGTCTAGTATCCTTGCGGAGCAGATCCGTCAGGTACTTCATACTTTGCCCGCACGGGAACAAAAAGTGATCCGTATGCGTTTCGGCTTAGACGACGGTTATCCTCAAACTCTGGAAGAAGTCGGTTATCAATTTAAAGTTACGAGAGAGAGAATCCGTCAGATCGAAGCAAAAGCGCTTAGAAGACTCAGACACCCATCTCGTTCTAAGAAGTTGAAGGATTATATCGACGGTTGATTTTGATTTGAAAGAATTGAAGTTTTGTAGGAGTTTCTACGATTCTCGGAAGAGAGAATTTTACTTCCAAAAGTAAGAACACAACCAGCGATAAGATGACGAGACGAATATTTACAATTTTAGGGTTATCAATTTTCACTTTTATTTCTTGTAGTGACAATAAATTAGGAGTTAAAAAAGCAGAAGTCATAGCGACTGATGGCGAAAATAATACCGAAACAAAAAAAGTGGAAATCGTAACTTCAGACGAACTTACTTTTAATAACTATTCTAAATTAAACGCTACAAGAACACACACTAAAGAGCTTGGCTTACATTTGATAGAAGATTTAGAACAACTTGCACACAAAAAAGTCGGTTTTATACCACTGCCTGATATAGATCCGCGTTTACCACCATTACCCGAAGTTCCAGACTGGTTCGCTATTTCAAATCTTAAAAATTTAAATAAGGACAGTTTTCGATATTTTAAATTAAGCTCAACGGATAGAAAAAGATTTCTATCAAGAACAAAAATTTCAGAAACAGACAACGTGTTTGTTTACGATTATTCAACAGACGTACTACATTCTTTTTCTGTTAAAAACTAAAGGTAGTCGCCTTTCTACATCCTTATATAACTATAGAAATGGTCCTTGTGGGCAAAGCGGCTATCTGATAGGGTTCGAAATAAATGAACACTATTTAAACGGACTTGGGAGAGATTTTACCGACGCGTTGGTTTTTATTGGTAAAGAAAATCCTTTTACGCAAGGACAAATGAAACCTATTGTTTGGCAAAAAATCAAAACTAAAAAATTTCCAATAGGAAAAAGTAATTTATCCGAAAAGGAAAAACAATATAAACATAAAAGTGCGATAAAAGAACAAACATATTTATACGAAACAAATACTTATCAAATTTTTATAAAAGATTATACAGAACCAAATGATCGTCAGATTCAAGACCGACATTTGATTGTTATAGATAAGAAAAAGGATAGTGCGGTTCTTGAGAGAATGTTCAACGAACGTGAGGGAACAGTTATAGCATCATTAAACTTTGGTATAAACGATCCCGAGGTTCCTAACTCAAAAGAACAATGGATAGGAAAACTTTTTAAAGACAAACCCGAAGTTATATTTCGTTTTGCATGGTATTCCTTTAGTTGTCCACACATTGACTTCGTAAATCCACAAGATAAATATGTTGGTATAAATTGTCGAATTAATTGAAAGCAAATAACGAACGTAATCGCCGCTTACCGAATGATTCCCTCTCTCAATTTAACGTATTGATTTGAGATTCGATTGTGATTCTATATCGAGCGGATAATAAACAAAAAAATATTACATTAGAAAATATATTAACTGAAGGTTTTTTTCAAAGTTAATATATAACGGCGATCCTTCTTATATCCGTAAAGCAGGATTGTTGAATGCTATTCTGTCCTATGTTTCGCCGACTGAGAAACAAAAATTTATCTACGACACAACTAAAAACCCGTCTCAAACCTAGAGAAAAATATCTTTAAACGATCCTGCAAGTTTTTAAAAAACGTGGGAGTTCCTACAGAAACCGTCACATTGGCGGTTTTCTCCCGTCCTTTAAAATTGTAATAGCTTTTACATTCCTAAGGTTTTGAGACCGGCTCTTAGTTCCTTTCATTTACTTCTGATTATGAAATAGCAAAGTATTACCTTGCGTGGAATCTCAATTCGAGTTCGATCCAACAGATAGAATCAGGTAGTCGCATTTTATATTCAGCATAGATATATCCAACCCTAAAAACAGTATAGAGAAAGGGGCTTCTCTGTAGCTATTATGTTTGCCTTCGGAATTGCGGCGGAAATTCCTCATTTTAGAATTAGATATTTCTAATATTCCAATTTTCGCTTCCGTCATCGATACGAATTTTTCAAACT
>NZ_QAJG01000001.1:0-7500 GCF_003046425.1 Leptospira borgpetersenii serovar Javanica | reverse complement strand
GAAAGGATTTTGGGAGTTCTATTGTATAGAAATCTGCAATAATTCCGTATTTTTATTTCTAATAAAGATCCCTTAAAAAAATTAAACTAAAATCAGATCTCGCTTCAAATACATTTTTATCATGAAATTTTGTTTCAAGACAAGATCACTTAAGGCAAGTCTTCAATTTTCCCAGCACTGTCCCGGAGCGAAACATTTGTACTGAGTCGCATGTCCGTATATACCAAGTTGATTACAAAGATCTTTTCCATTTTTGACATCTGCAAAACCATCATAGGAACGCCATATAGGAACAAAATAATCTCTTTCTCCGTCGTAAGAATATACGTTTGGTACCGGCTCATTGATACCCATAAAACCTTCGTAATTACAAGCCGCAACCTTATTCGGAACCACACAAGGACCATCGATAAGATCGTAAGCCATATCATACCCGTATATTGCTTTCATTCTATCTACAAAGATTTGTCCCGATTGATTCCAAAGCGCTTTTTTATCCAAAAAGGCGGCTGTCCATTCATGACAAGAGAGTATTTCTCCACTTGACTTTTTAAATCTGGTGCTAAATGCAATCTTAAGTCCTAAACTTTCCCCTTCACTTTCCGAATTTTTTTTCAAAAGCAAAATTCCAAGAATTTCGTTCGTATCCACTTTTTCTTCGTTTTTGCAAAAGGGTAGTAGGGTGAAAATTACCAAAGTAACCAGCCCCATTTTTATTATTTTTTTCATTTTCTTCTCCATATACTTAAAATTTGATTCTTATATTTTGTAATTCACAATGAATCCGAAAGTTCGTGGAACTGCTTCTCATTCTGTAATCAATTTTTTTATTTCAATAGAAATCTGAAACAAACGGTCCAATTTTAATACATTTTATAAATGGAATATTTAATTTATTGAATGTATTATTTGTTTGAACATTGATTTCGAAAAATCCCATGTGTGGATCTGAGCGGAATCGAATGAGAGCTGAAATGTTCCAAGCTTCGGAATCGAAATTGCAATCGAACGGTTTTATTCCCAGCATTGTCCTTGGGCGTAACATCTATACTCTGCAGCAATTCCTCGATTGATTCTACTGTCCAAACAGGCTTCTTTTGCGGTTTTAACGGGTAGATTGTAAAGATGCATTGTTGGAACTAAATATTCCCGTTCTCCGGAATACGAGTAAGAATGAGGAATTCGAGAGTTAACCCCTCCTTCTCCTTCGTAAATACAAGCGCTTACTTTATTTGGAATCATGCAGGGACCATCGATGCGATCGATGACTAAATCCAAATTGATTCCGGCTTTTATATAAGTTATGAATTCTTCATGACCTTGATTCCATTCTGCCTTTTTATCCAAATAAGCGGTCGAGTATTCCTTGCATAAGAAAACCTCTCCATTGGGCTTTCTTAATCTATGACTGAAGGCGATTGTAAGTCCTAAACTTTCCCCGACACTTTCGGAATTTTTTTTCAATAATAAAATTCCAAGAATGTCATTTACATTCAGTTTTTCTTCATTTTTACAAAAAGTTAAGTTGAAGATCGCCAGGGCGATTAATATAACTTTTATTATTTTCTTCATTGAATCCATGTCTCCTTAATGTCTGATCCTTATATTTTGTAATTTACAATAAATCCATAGGTCCTTGGAGCTCCGGGAACGGCTTGGAAGGTTCCATCTATATAGGAAGTAAAGTAATATTCGTTATTCAAGTTATTGCAATATATGTAAGCGGATAGACGTTCTTCTTCATATCCAATTTTCAAATTAGCTACAGTATAAGGGGCACTGTAGATCGTATTGTCCGCAGCAAAATACATTTTCCCTACGACCTGAAATTCACATCTGAAAAACAGGCCAAATAAAGAACGGTATTGCAGATAACTTACGACATCGTATTGTGGTATAAAATGTACATGCTTTCCGTCGAAGTTTGTATCTAGAACTCGATCGTAAAATTTATTGAATCTTCCTTCTGTATAGCCGGCAGAAAAACCGAGTCTTAAATATTTCCACGGCTTCATATAAGATTCGATTTCCGCACCTCGAATTGTAACTTTCTCCGCATTCAAATTTACGGCTTCGGCGATGGAAATAGCTCTGATCACGTGAAAATCAGTCGCCTCCGTATAAAAATAGGTGAGGTTGATTCCGAGGAAGTCTTTGAAGTATTTCGATTTGATTCCTACTTCGATAGTATCGTTTATTTCTGGCTTAAAAGCCGCTAAGGACGGTTGATTCACCACTGTACTATATCCAGCGTTTTTATAGCCGCGACTTATGCCCGTAAAAATCATTAATGATTCGATAGGCTTGTAATCGAAAATGAGTCTAGAAACATTGTAACGATAGGAATTGTTTCGAACATAATGTGGAGACAAAAGCCGAATATCTCCATAAGGATTATCTAATAGAGCCCCCTTTGCGTCTCGGCTATGGCCTATACCAATTTTCTGGGTTTCGATTCTGGCCCCTAATGTAATTGTAAATTTTTCCAAAAATGTGTAACTATTGTGAGTGAAGAAACTAAAGGATTTATCTTCAATTTTTGAATGGTGTGTTTCTCTTGCAGGAGCGTTTAGCCCTTTAAGAACGCTATACGTGTATGTTTGTGTCAAATGTTCTTGAGTAAATTCCTTGTCGGATATTTTATGATACAATAATGTTCCGATCTTAAATTGGAACGGTTCTCTTTGATTTTTAGATTCGAGACTTGTCTCATGAGTTCTTGTAGTAGAATGTTCAATATATTCAGATTTAGAAAATGCGCTTATAGTAAAATCTCCGTCTACAATTAGAGGATCAATTTCCATTTTCCTAACGCTAGATGTTGTTTTAAAAATGGCTTTAGGTAATTTATAGTTGATATTACTGGAATACGTTTTTCCGGTTGTGTTTGAAACACCTTCGTAATCCCAATATACTTTTCGAGCCGATTTTGTACGATTGAGATAAGTTCGAAAATTTTTCTCGCAACTCTCAGGGCTTACAGCACATCCTTTTATTAAACTTTTTCTTCTTTCTGATTTAGAAGCGAGGTAATTGACTATATTCAAAGAACCATCGTCGAAACTTTCGGCGTTTGCTTGTAGATCAATTTCAAGACTTTCTGTAGGCGTCCAATACAATCTGAGTCTTCCGGACTTTCCTCTTCTTCCATCGGGATGAGTTTTACGAATTTCGATGGGTATGTCTGAAGTGAGATTATTCGGATAATTGAATCCAGTTATATTATTTAAATATCCGCTTCTTTCGGTCGATTTTCCGGAAATGCCTATGTAAAATTTGTTTTTGACGAGAGGTGTGTTATAAAAAAAAGAATATTCCTTCTTTTTATAGTTTCCCAAATCGGCCGTAACCCTTCCTTGAGGCATGTTATTCGGTTTTTTAGTGTTAATTTCAATTACACCACCTTGAAAGTTTTTTCCAAAGACAGTGGCCTGGGAACCTCTATATACTTCGATGCTTTCCAAAGCAAACAGTTCAGTATTTAATGCGACATTATCTGCAAGAGGAACTCCGTCCACAATCATTCCGACGGAAGGATCGCTGAATAACGTGCTTCTCATTCCTCGAATATTATAATATGTGAAATTACGGGCACCGGAATCTATAATTGCAAAGTTTGGAACCTGCTTGTCTATATCGTTTGCTCTGGAGATACCGGTATCTAAAATATCCTGTTCATTCAATCTGGAAATACTACTTGGAGTTTTGAATATTTCATAGTCTCTTGGATCTTTTTTGCCTTGAACGGTAATTTCACTTCTTTTGTTCGAAGTTTCCTTGTTTGCTTTGGCAGGAGTGGAACGTGAAGATTCTTGTGCATAGAGGATCGATGTTGTTATTAAGAATAAAGTTCTAATAGGGAATTTGCAAAGACAGGAAAAGATTTCGAAGTTTGTGAAGTATGTATAAAGAATTCCACTTTGAATTTTATGTTTCAGTGATGAAAAAAGAAATCCAACTCTATTCCTTATGGAACAGGGCGAAACAAAAAGCTCATATCTCATAGGGCACATTAGAAATAATCCCTGTATTTTGTAAAGATGTAATTGATTTCAGGACTCAAAATCAATTATGAAAAAAGTTAGACTGAGTGGGGATTTTGAAGAGAAAGAAAATTAAAATGATGAAATTGGAATTTAAATAACACTATATTGTTGGTATGAATCGTTTTTACGTAGTTTTCAAAAACGATTCTAAAATAGATTCATCCTATAATTTGAATTATTTGAGTGGCGAAAATTAAAGTTCCTAAACCAGTATTTGTTATTTTAGAATTCTCTTGCATGGCAAATATTTTTACTGTTCCACCGAAGCCAAAGTTGTAGAATTTCTATTTAACGCGAGTTCGGTATAACCAAAATGCGAAAGGGATCGATGCGAGGTCAAGTTATTGGTATTTTATAAAAATTGAATCTGATCCCGGAGTTTCACAATAACTTGACCGGAGCTGAGAGCCCGGTCCAGCCTTTGTTTGCAAAGGCTGGATTCGCCCAAATTTTATTGCATCGAATTCGTGTTGAATGAATAGTGCACCGCTTTTTCCAAAGCGATCGAATTCAGTAATATATACTTATATGAGCAAAAATTATTTTTTCCGTTTCTTGAATCCTATAAAGCAATCGCGTTCCATTTTTTTTAGAGAACCAAAGAAAAATTCCGTAATCGCGTCGTCCTAGCAATTTCTCTTCTACTATATATTTCTTATTTACCAGATAAATTTTTGATTTAATGAAGGGCAGAGAACGATGATTTTATGCAGAAATTTGATCTTAACCTTGTATATATTAAAAATAAGTAGATTATGGTTTAAGCATGTTATCATCTCCAGATAAATAAGAATCTCCATTTTTATTAGGAAGTTACAAAAATGATAAGAGGTGAAAAATTATGCAAAAAATTTTAATAATTGTAATAGGCTTCTTTTTATTAGGGACTTTAGAAAATCTATATGCACATCGGGAAAGATTGCTTCCCAATCCGGTCGATATTGTTGAAGAAAATCACGAAAATCAGATTGCTACGCCTCCATTAGAAGTTTTCTATCTGGTTACCACTTTGACTCCGGAGCAGGTAAGCACTTCGGATGGATTTTGGTCTGCCGGGGCATCGTCTGCGGATTCTACAAATCTAGATTTTTCACTGTTGAACCATGTCACTCCCAGTGTTAACAGCGAAAGATCGGGTTATATCAGCTTGTTTCGGAATTTTATACATGCACTTATTTATGCACAATCGAACATTTCTCAAGTTTATTATATTTATCAAATCGCTGGAGGATTTAATATTGTGGATGTACAAGGTTCTCTCGGTCCTTATACTCCTTCTAATTCGACAGCAGAGGCCGTTGCGTTGAATCGAATCTATTGGAATCAAGTTTATGGTTGGACTCGCTTTTCAAGTAATTTCATTTTTAATTTAAACGATCCCGAACCACTCGAACATAATCTTATGTTTGATCGAGAAACCTTTGCGAATGCCACTTCTTCGCCCGGGCTTCCAGAATTAGCTGGATTTCCCCAAGGGGATCCTAGATGGGGAAATGAATTTTTTGCAAACGTCGCGGAATGTGAAGCCCCTTTGCGTAAACGTAGTAATGGAAGATGTTATCTACAGCAGGCATTGTTAAGTACTGTTCAAAAAATTTCCAATGCGAGTAGAAAAAGAAGTAGGTTACCAACTCTTCCATTTTTTAAAACTCCTATCTCCCAAGCTATATCTAGTAAAGGAATTTTTATAAAACTATCGGATTATATATCTGGGTTATGTTATGTTACTTCGAAAGATAAAGTAGAATGCAGATCTATCCTAGGCAACGGAAAACTTGGCTCTATCAAAAAAACTACAATCAGCGATACGGGTTATGAGGATTCGCATATGTTCGGGGATATTAATAATGATCAGAAAGACGATTTTTGTCGTTTAGTGGTCGGGACAAATAAATTCCCTTTATTAAAATGTAATTTAGGTGATGGCGAAGGATACTTTCCTACTGAAATTAGTTTTGGATCTCTAGATGGTGGCTGGGCGTCCGGCGGTGCGGCTAACAAACGTATGATTATTAAAGGAATTTCCGGCAGGTCTTTTTTTTGCAGGATTATAGACGGATATGAGATAGCTTGTACGGAATTAATTCAAAAGCGTAGCGGAAACAGCTCCACTTTTACTTTAGGACAATCCGGAATAACGAAAGGTAAACATTATTATTCTACTTTGGCTAAACAATTCAGCACTTTTACGGATTCCAATCAAGACGGCATTCCAGATTGGTGCCATATTAAAAACGAGAAATATAATGGATTTGATTTGGATTGCTGGTGGTCTTTGGGAAATCAGCAATTTTCTAATCATTTACCGATAAAATATTTAACCGGAGATGCTAACAACGACGTAATGACCAGTGCAAGAATTATGAATCCTTGGGTACAGGATTTTTGCTACATTTCTAAAAATCGGCTCAATAGTTCTGTTCGATGTTACAATTTTCCAAGTCAAAAACAATACAAATCATCAAGTGGGTTCAATTACGTAACTCGACTCATGGAAGCTAAAGGTCTTATGAGGAAGGATGGTTATTCTCTTTGTGCTGCTGAAATTAGAAATCAAGGGAGAACCATGAGACTTTCCTGTGTTTCAAAAGGGGCCGATTTCGGATTTACTCCCATTTTTTCAACGGTGGACTTTGAAGATTATCGAAATGTTTTGAATGAAAAGCAGACAAAGATTGTTTATTCCAACGGAAGAAGTTTGTTTTGTACGATCGGGGCGAATGATGTAGGATGCCTTCCACTCAATCAAGATGGTCCGACTTGTCAGCGTGTTGCTCCGGCTCAGACAAGATCCGTGAGAACTCTTAAAAGTGCTCTTACTGGATTGGAAAATTTCCAAGGGAGAAATGAATGTTTGGCGTTAAATAACAAAGACAGATGTTTTAATAAAAATGGAATTTGTTATAAGTGGGATTACTAATATCCTTATAATATAATATTTTTTTAAAATTCACTATTGCGGATTACATTGTGTAAGGGCTGGATCAGAGTAAGGGGCTTTTGGGATGAATTCGAGATATTTAAATAATTTATAGATTAGAGTTGTTGAAAAATTCCATAATTCAGATTAACAAAACTGCTTTAATCGACCGTTTTCATGAAACGGAAACAGATGAAGAATTAATTTTTCAACAACTCTATTAAAAATGTCTAGAATTCTCCCTAAAAGATGCAGTTGTATTTTTCATCAATCCCAAATGAGATTCTCTGAGTTAATTCTTATTCTTCAAGTGGGAAGATTGTATAAGTAATTCCTTTTTTTCTTCGGATTCTAACTCTTTCGATCGGATTTCTGCTAGATGCGGCTGACTGAACGATTTGTGCTTGGAGAGATTTGAGCTTTTATTTTCACCCAATCCGACATCAAAAACGTAAGCAAATTGAAATCGAAAAGTGTTCCCTTATCCTGGTAAATAACGTGAGTTCGATTTAAAAAAGTTTGGGCAATTGCCTG